>WGMK01000015.1:430000-515880 GCA_016125095.1 Candidatus Hydrogenedens sp.
AGGGTCGCAAAGAGTAGCATTTCTGAAACGGATTGTCAACCCCCGCGACAAGAACTTTTTTCGGCACCTTCAGGGGCGTTTCGCCGCCCGCGCTCCGGCGCGCCATCCGCGGCCGCGCTGGCAGAAAAACACGCGCCGATAGATGTGCCCCAGCAGGCGGATGTCGGGCTCCGCGCCAGCACAGGCCCGGATGTAGAAGGGCACGAACATCCAGTCGAGCATGCGGCGCGCATAATCTCGCGGCACGGGATAGCGCCGCAGAATCTCGGGATCGCGCGAGATTTCGAATAGGCGGCGCAATCCAATCCCCTTCTGGTAATGCGATTCCAGTTCACTGGAAAAACTGCTTGTATAGGCAATATAGGCGATCGCTTCGCCAACAATGCGGGCGCGCATTCCCGTTCTTTGCAGCCGCAGCGCGAGGTCCGCGTCGGCAAAGGGCGGTGCGCCATACTGCTCGTCGAAGCCCCCCGCGGCCAGCACGCGCTCGCGTTCGTACAGGATGTTCGATCGGCGCCAGTCGAGGTAGCCGATTTCCCCCGCGTCGTTTCCCAGCTGCTGCGCGCCGGTCATGAACCACGCGGTCAATGCCGCCGCGTCGAGCTGGGGGTGGGGGCGGATGCAGCCCACGCTGCTGAACCCCGGGCCATGTTCCCGGTAGGCGGCCCGGTGCAGTTCTACCAGCCGGGGACTCGCCAGTACGGATTGGTCGAGCAGCAGGACCAGTTTGCCGTGCGCATTGCGGATGGCCTCGTTGAGCACGGGCAGGATGCCGGTCTTGCCGGCGCGTGCCACGCGCGTGGGCACCGGTGCGCCCTGTCCATAATTACGCACGGCCTCGAGCACGGCGGTATCGTGGCTGGCGTCGCCGATGATGACTTCCATGCGCGATGCGGGAAAGGTCTGCTGTTCGATATGCAGCAGCATGACGGGCAGCCGGTCGGCATTTCCCTCGACGGCAACGATAACGCTGATTTCGATGTCTTGCATGAATTCGGCCTGTCCATTTCGCGTCGTTGCAGGATACTGGCGGCGCGGGTTCGGGGCAAGCCCGCTCGATCAGCAGCGGGAAAGGGTGATAGCATCCGCGCCCATGCGTGTTTTGATTTCTTATGGCGGTCGTCCTCGGGGGCGCCGGTGCTGATGGTCTCCCGGGCCCAGGGCAGTTACACCGGCCTGCTGTTTTGCAGTATCGCCTTGGCGATTGCCGCTCCGGTGTTCTGGTATGGCGTGGAAACCCCCGCCGCCGCCGGGGCAGCCGTTGTCGTGGAGTCGGGCACGGTAGCTCATGAATGGGCGGTGACCACGTTTATCGGCCGCGCCCTCGACGAACACGCGCTGCCGCTGTGGTCCACCGAGCTGCGCTCGGGTTTCCCCTTCTTTCTAGTGCCTCAACACGCGGCGTTTCACCCGGTGCGGGCGCTGCTGCTGGCCATGGGCCCGCGCGAGGCGACCATCTCGGCCGCCTTGCTGGTGCTGTTGTGCGCGGGACTCAGCATGTTGCTGCTGTGCCGGTCCATGGGCCTGAAATGGACCGCATGTCTTTTGGGTGCAACGGTTTATGCTTTCGGGGGAAGCGGTGCAGCATCCATGAACCTGCTCGGCCATGGCACGGTCTATGCGTTCGCGCCGCTGGTGTTTTGGGGCTTCCGCCTGCATTTGCGGCACGCCCAGCGCTCCGGCGTGATGCTGGCGGGCCTCGCGCTGGGGGTGATGCTGTTGGGTGGCGCGCCCTTGCCTGCTGCGGGCGTGCTTCTGATTGCTTTGGCCTGGGCGGCCGCAGGCGAGTGGTCCTGGCCGCCCGCGTTCGCCCGGACCCTTCGGGCGGCCCAGGCCGGGTTCGGCGCGGTGCTGATTGCCTGCGGCGTGGCCGCAGTGCAATGGCTGCCCACACTGGCCTGGATGCCTGCCCTGCAAGACCCCGCCTCGGCGCTCTATGCCCCGGCGCTGGACGGCCAGGCGCCGCTGCAGGCCTCGCGGGCTTTGCGGCACCTGCTGGCCCCCGAGGGAGGTCTGCCGCCTCTAGGCTATCTCGGCGCGGCCGCGCTCCTTTTCTTGCCGGCTTCGCTCGCCGCCGCCCGCCGCGTCCGCCCGATCGCCTGGATTACGGCCTGTTTCGCCGCTGCCATGATGGGCGTGGCCTGGTCGGATCTCGCGGCGGACTGGGCATGGGTCGATGCGGGACTGTTGCTTTTCTGGGCCGCGCTGCCCGCCTCGCTGCTCTGCGCGTTCGGCGCCGATGCGGTGCTTTTCCCTGGACGCAGCCCGCGCGCCCTGTCCTCCTGGATGCCTGCCGCGCTGTTTCTCGCCACGCTCGCCGTCCTGACGCCGCTCGCCCCCGCGTCCTCGCGCGGATGGCTGCTGACCGTGGGCATCGTGGCGCTGTTCGCGATGGCACTCCGGCTTCGTTGGTTTTCGGTCGCGGCAGGCAACCTCGCGGTGCTGCTGGTCTTCGCCGAACTCTATGCGGGCGGCGGGCATGTGTATGGTCACCCGGTATTGCAGCCGCCGGTGCAGCAACAATACGAGTCGCTTTGGGAAGCGCTTCAGGCGCGCGCGCTGGGCGACCGCGTGCTGCTGGGGGATGGCCTGGGCGGAGGACAGCGCACCTCTTCTCTGCCACTGCTGATGCCGCTTCGCACGGCAGGCGGCGCAGCGGAAACCGTGACAAGTGCAGAAGCGGCCTTCGATGCCGCCGCCCTGCCCGGCAGCAGGGATTGGTCCCCGGGGCTGCTCAACTACGCGGCCGTGCGCGCCGTCGCGGCCCCGGCGAACAGCCGGTGGACGCAGCTCGCAGACGATGCGGACACCGGCAAGGCGTCGTTCCGGCTACGAAACACCCAGGCCGTCGGCGGATTGCGCCTGCTGGTAAACGAGACGGCGCTGCGGCGGGTGCATTGGACTCCCTATTACGTTCCGGTCTCGGGCCTGGACAATGCGGTGGAAATGCTCAGCGACGAGGCCTTCGACGGAGGACTCGCGTGCGTGCTGGAACTCACGCAGCCGCAACGGCTTCAGCCCTCGGTACCGGCCCTGCCGCGGGGCACGCAGGCGCCGCCGACCGACCTGACGGCGGTCCGGTGCCAGATAACGCATGAGGCGGCAAACCTCGTGGAGGTCTCGTATTCGGCGCCGCAGCCCGGCATTCTGGTGTTGGCCGATACCTACGCCCCCGGCTGGACGGCGGTGGTCGATGGACAAACGGCCCCGGTCTATCGGGCGAACGGCCTGTTCCGCGGCGTGGCAGTGCCGGCGGGCGACCACGCCGTAACGTTCCGATACGATCCGCTGACCCTCTATGCCGGGGGAGCGCTCAGTATATTGACGCTGGGAATCGTCGTGCTGCTTGGCATACGCGAACTCTTCCGTCCCCTCGCGAAGGCCGACTTCTAAGCACGTCCGCCGCGAATTGTTTGCACGGCTGTCTGCTTTCGTTTACATAGGAACCTGGCAATAACCGAAGGAGCGTCGATGATGTTGAGCGGACTGTTTGTGGTCCTGTGTCTTGCCGGTGCGGAATTGGACGGTTCGGAGGCCTTTCTCCGCGGGGCCGACCTGCAACGGGCGGGCAACTACGCCGGGGCCATCGAGCAGTTTATCGAGGCCGAGGCCGCGGGTACCGCGCTTCGGCCGTACGCCATGCTCCGCATCGCCGCCTGCCGCGACGACGCCGGCGACGGTAACGGCGCCATCGGCATCTGCCGGCAAGTGCTGCAAACCTATCCCTCGGGTCCCTGGGGCAGGCTGGCCGAGGCGCAGCTATACGAGGTACACGCGAAGCGCGGTACGCTGGAGAGTGCGGTAAAGATCGGCGAATCCTTCATGAATGTTCCCGTGCTTCCGTGGTGGCTGGAAGATGTGGCGTGGAAAAACGGCGAGTCGTTATTGAAGGTCCCGGGCGACGAGGATACCGGCTACGCGTATTTCCGGGGCGTGGTGGAAAACTCTATCTTTCCGGACAAGCGCCTGAGCGCATCTCGAAAGCTGATGGCCTCGGCGTCGCCGCGCGACCGCGTGACCGCGCTGAAGGGCATGGTGCGATCGAGCGCTTTCGACGAGGCCGCCAAGTCTATGGAGCAATCGCCCCTGCAACTGGCGGACGCGCAGGGGCAACCCATTCCCGCGGTGACCGTGGCGCGGAAGCTCGCGGCGCAATCCGCTGCGGAGCGCCAGGCCGCGTTGGCCCCGATTCTGGCCGATGAAACCAACAGCACGCGCCTGCTGCTGGCCGCCGTATATGCCGCGCGCAAGGACGCCGAGGCCGGCAACATGGATGCCGCGCTTGCGATGACGCGCTTGTTGGTCGATGTGTTTCCTGCGGCGCGCGAGACCGGCGACACCGTGTGGTGGCTGGCGAAACGGGTCGAGAGCAAGCAGGGCTACGACGCCGCCGTTCCCTTGTTCGAGCTGCTGGCCACGGGCTGCCCGACCCATTTCCGCGCGGACGACACGGTGCTGTACATGGCCGAGCAGGAACTGGCCCGCGGCCAGCGCGCCAAGGCCGAAGGCTATTATGAGCGTCTGGGCGATACCTATGCTGACAGCCGATTCCGGGACTTCGCCTATTACAAGGGCGCGGAGCTCGCGGTGGAGCTGGGACAGACCGACGCCGCCGTGGCCAAGTTCCGCAAGGCGGTATCCGTGGGACCGGGCCGGTACTACGCCCACCGCGCACTCGACCGCATCGGCGTCGATGGCGGCTTGAACCTGCGGGTGGACGGAAGCCGCCCGGTGCTGCAGGTGATGCCCGAGCTACGCGAGCCGCTCCCCCCCACGCCTACCTTGTTCCGCGAATCGGTGCAGTACAAGCGCCTGCAGTTTTTCGGACGGCACGGCTTGGACGAGGGCGAATGGGAAGCGCTCGATCTGCTGATTCGGCTCGGCAACGACCCCGGTCAGGAGATCTTTTACCAGCCCATCGCCGAGGCGGGCTTCGCGCATACGGCCCTGCAATACGCCATCGAGCACGGCTGGGGCGCGCAGGGCGACGCCAAGACCGTGGCGCGGCAGCGCCTCGAACTGCCCCGCGCCTATTGGGACGATGCCATCGCGCTGGGCAAGGAAACCGGCGTCGATCCCTACCTGATGCTGGCCGTCGCCAAGCAGGAGAGCACCTACCGCGCCACCGTGCAGTCCCACGCCGGGGCCACGGGCGTGATGCAATTGATGCCCTCCACCGCCAAATGGCTGGTGAAAGTGGAAGACGGCATCCAGGACGGCCACTACGACAACCTGAAATCTCCCGCGAACAGCTTGCGATTGGGGGCCTTTTACCTGCGCCGGATGATCAACACCTACGACGGGAACCTGGTCTTCGCCGTCGCGGCCTACAATGGCGGTCCGGGCAACGTGAACAAGTGGCGGCGGCAGTTCTCTACGGCCGACCTCGATGCGTGGATCGAATCCATTCCCTTCACCGAAACGCGCGATTACGTGCGCAAGGTGCTGGGCTACTACGCCGCCTACCATTCACTTTACCCGCCCGTGGAATACTGAGATTTCAGCAGTTTCCTTGCGTGGAGAAGCGGACCTCCAGTATCCTGCGGCCTACGATTTGTACCTTGATCCGATTGCAGGAAGGGTCCGCCATGAAAGCCTCTGCGCGCCTCGCGAAACTCCATCAACTACTTGCCTTGGCACTTGCCGCGGCGGCGGTCCTCTCGCTGCCAGCGGGCTCCGCTCGTGCACAACTCATCAGCGGCGAGGTAGTCGTCACCGCCCTGACGGCGGAAAAAGGCACGGGTGACGGAGAAGGCACCGTTGATGGAGAGGGTATCGCTGAGGGACCCGTCGATGGAGAGGGCACCGTTGAGGGATCGATTGACGGCGAAGGCGTCACCGAAGGGAGCGCCGAGGGAGCGAGCGAAGGCGCGGTAGAGGGCTCGGCCGACGGCGAGGGCGTATCGGAGGGCGTCGTTGAAGGCACCGCCGAGGGTGAAGGCCTTGCGGAGGGCAGCATCGAGGGCGAAGGCGCGATTGAGGGAACGCCCGAAGGCACGGTGGACGGCGAGGGTGTACTGGAAGGAAGCACCGACGGGGAAGGCGCGATCGAGGGGACCCTCGACGGCGAGGGTACTTTCGAGGGCCTCCCGGATGGAGAAGGCGTTCTGGAAGGAGAAGGCTCCATCGAAGGCGTGGTCGAGGGCGAAGGCGGCGGCGAGGGCGTGGTCGATCTTTCCAACGTGGTCTTTGTGAACCAGGCCGTGGACATTGAAAATGGCGACGGCTTGTCTTGGGAAACCGCCGTGCGCCGTATCCAGGCGGGTATCAATATCGCGGCGAATCTCGGCCGCACGGAGGTGTGGGTGGCGCGCGGCGATTACGCCGAGCAGCGCGGTTCGAACGGCGCGCTGGTCCTGAGCCCGGGCATGGCCATCTATGGCGGCTTCGACGGCACCGAGGACAACACCAACGACCACGACCCCGAGCGCAACGTAACCATCATCAACGGCAGCACGTCGAACACCGGCAACCCGGCGCTGAACGTAGTGGTGGGTGCCGAGGGCGTATATCTCGACGGATTCGTGATCCGCGGCGGCGCGGGCGCGGGTGCCGGCCTGAAGCTGCAGAACGGCGCCATGGGCATCGAGCGCTGCATCTTTATCGAAAACAGCTCGACCACCTTCGGCGGCGGCATCATCGTGGCCAATGGCGCACTGGACATCCGCGATTCGGTGGTGCGCGACAACGCGGCGCAGATTCAGGGCGGTGGCATTGCGCTGACCGGCAGCACGCTGTATGCGGAAAACGTCCTGTTCTACCGCAATTCGACGGCCGGCTCGGGCGGCGCCCTGCATGTAGGCGGCAGTTCCGACACGACGCTCGTGCGCTGCCGCTTCACCGAAAACCTGGCCGAGCTTGAGGGCGGCGCGGTGTATCTCTCTGGCGGGTCCGGCTTTACGGCGGACGCCTCCTGGTTCGGCCGGAACACCGCCCTGCAATTCGGCGGCGCGTTCCGCATGGTGGAGAACGACGCGGCGCTGCTGCGCAATTGCGTGTTCAGCCTCAATCGCTCGGAAATTCACGGCGGCGCGATTAGCAACAACAACGCCAGTCCGACGTTCCAGAACTGCACGTTCTCCGGCAATGCGGCGGTCTCGCGCGGCTCGGTGATGTTCAATCAGGTGGCCAGCCTACCCGTGCTGAATAACTGCATCCTGGCGGGCAACCCCGGCGAGACCATTGGTAACGAAGACTCGAGCGGCGCGACCGTATCGTTCTCGATTGTTCAGGGCGTGGTGGTGGCGGGGCTGAACAACCTGACGACCAATCCCCTGTTCACGAATCCGGCCAACGAGAACTACGGCCTGCAGGTGGGCTCGCCGGCCATCGACACCGGCACCTCGGCCAACGCCCCGGCGGAGGATTTCTTCGGCACGGCCCGCGGCATCGACGGCGACGGGCTGGGCGCGCTGGGCGGCGACGGCTCGGACTTCGACCGCGGCGCCTTCGAGGCGCTGGAAGACGGCAGCGTGAGCGGCCTGGTGCAGGACGCCCGCGAGGTGCCCCGGCTGGAACATGCGGCCGACACCAGCGGCAACAACAAGATCGAGTTGTCGGAACTGCTCCGCGTGATTCAGTTCTACAACGCCGACGGCTACGTCTGCGACGACGGCACCGAGGACGGCTTCGCACCGCAAGATCCTCAAACGACTGGAGATACAAGCTGCGAACCCCACAGCAGCGACTTCATCGGACCCGATTTTGTCATTAACCTGAGTGAGCTCTTGCGCGGCATTCAGCTGTTCAACGCGGGCGGCTATTTCCTCTGCGGCGGTGATGAAGACGGATTCTGCCCCTTCGACTGATTCCCTGCAACGAGAGGCCAGTCATCCTCCCCCGGCACCGCAATGGTGCCGGGGGAGATTTCTTTTGGTGTAAGTGAATAGCGGGGCGCTGCTTGCGTCTGTAATGACGGAAGCAGAGGAGGCTGGACATGAGCATGGCGCTCGACCCCGCCACACGCTATGATATGGCCGCTGTGACGGACCGAGATAACGATATAGCGCTGCGCAACCGGGCGGATGAAGCCTTGGTGTCGCAGGCCATCACCGGAAACGCCGACGCCTTCGAGGAGTTGGTAAGGCGTTACCGCAATGAGGTTTACGCGTTGAGCTATCACTTCGTCAAGAACCGCGAAGACGCTTGGGACATCTCCCAGGAGGTCTTCATCAAGGCTTACCGGTCGCTCTCGAGCTTCCGGGGCGATGCCGGGTTCAAGACGTGGCTGATGCGGATTACAGCGAACCACTGCAAAGACACGTTCAAGAAGCGGAAGGTGGCGACGGTGCCGCTGATGGAGGAGGAGGGCGCGCAGTTGGCCCGCAGCGAAGGCACGCCGGAACATACGGCGCACGCGGGCGAATTGGGCGCGGCCATCGACAAGGCGGTGGACAGCCTGCCGCCGAAGCACAAGATGGCCTTCGTGCTCCGCGAGTACGAAGACCTTTCCTATCAGGAGATGGCGGAGGTGATGCAGTGCAGCATGGGCACGGTGATGAGCCGCCTGCACCATGCGCGCAAGAAATTGCAGCAGGCGCTCCGCGATTCGGGCGTGCTGGAGGGTGGATACCATGGCGACTGAACAAGACATTATGGCGCTGGAAACGTGGTTCGACAGCGGGCAGCCGATGCCGGCGGACCTGAAGGCGCGCGTGTCGCAGGACGCGGAACTGCAGGAGTCGCTGCGCGAACTGCAGCTGATCCGCGACGTGCTGCGCGGGCAGGATACCCCCCGCATCGAAGACGCCCAGTTCCGTACCTTCATGGACGGCATCCGGCAGGAAATGGTCCCCGCGCCGCGCGGTGTGTTTGCGCGTTGGTGGAGCCTCGCCTCCCTGGCGGCGGCTTCGTTCCTCATTGCGCTCAGCGTGTTCTACATCGGCTGGGGCGACCCCGCCCCCGTACGGGCCACCGAGGTGGAATCGGTATCGACCGAACTCGAGGGCGCGACGACGGACTTCTACGGTTCGGAAAACGGTACCGCAACGATCTGGATCAACCTGGCGGAGGACGACCTCTAGTGGTGGCTGCCGCCTTAGCCGTGGTGATGCTGGCCGGCAGCGTAGCTGCCGAGCCGCCGCTCACGATTTCCTTCTGGGCGGTGCGTGCCTCGCACGCACCGGGTGAAGAGCAGCACTTCGACGCCGGCCTCTCCGAAGTCGTCGAGTCCCTCGCCGATCTGCCGTTTAACGACTTCCAGCTGGTGAGCTCCGGCGACCTGACCGCCGAGTTCGGGGGCGGCCGCGCCGAACGGGAACTGACCGACCGCTACCATTTCTTCTTTGAGCCCCAGAGCCGCGAGGCCGAGGGCCGCGCCCGCGCCCGATTGTGCGTGGAAATGCGCGACGTACAGGACAAGAACCGCATGGTCAAGGCCGTCGACAGCCGCGTCGTCCTCGCCCCCGGCCAGCCCATGCGCATGGGCGGCCTCAAACTCGACGGCGGCGACCTCATCCTCATCATCAAGATGCGGTCTTAGAAGGCGAAGAGCCTCACGCCAAGGCGCGAAGTCGCCAAGGGTGGAGGGCAATCTACTGCTATGGGCGGGTTTCCCGACCCGCCCATTCTTCTGTCCGAAGGACTCCACTTCCCTTTTGACTTTCCCCCCTCTGCGCCTCGGCGGCTTTGCGTGAGGCTCTTCTGTCCCCCCTCCCCCGCTTGACATATCGCCGCGCCCGCGTTACTATACCGTCTGGACGGTTTAGTAAGGAGGGCTCCCCATGGCGCGGCCAAGTTGCCGGGAACATCTGCTGGATGCTGCGGAGGCGGTGGTGGTGGCGGAAGGCGGCGCGCGGCTGACGCTGGACGCCGTGGCGGAGCATGCCGGGGTGAGCAAGGGCGGTCTGCTCTATCACTTCCCGACGAAAGAAGCGCTGCTGCAGGCGATGATCGAGCGCCATCTGAACGGCGTGCGCGAGCGCCGCGCGAAGGCGGCGGAGGGTCTGACGCCCGGCCCCGGCTCGGACCTCGTGTCCGAGGTGCGTGCGGCCATGATGCGCAGCGACACCGACCGCCACCTCGGCTCTGCGCTGCTGGCGGTGGCCGCCAACGACCCCAAGCTGCTGGCCCCGGCGGTGGAATTCCACAAGGAGCGTTTCGGTCGCCTGTCGCAGGGCACGTGCAACGAAGGCTGCGCGCGCCGGGCGCTGGTACTGCTGGCGGCGGACGGCCTGATCTTTTTGGACTTGCTCAACCTCGCCCCCTTCGACGAAGGGGAACGAACCCGGCTCTTCGAGGCGTTACTGCGCATGGCGGAAGAGATAGCGGGGGAAACGGAATCCGGCCCGACCGGAAGGAGAGACCCATGAAGTACCGTGTTTTCACCTTTCCTGCGCTGGCGCTGCTGTCAGCCCTGACCCCGCGCGCCGAGGCGCAGCCGCACGCCGCGCCGCCTCCGCCCGAAGTGGAGGTATTGACCACCGCGCCGCGGAATCTGCCGGTATCGTTCGAGTACATCGGCGTGACGGAAGCCTCGAAAACCGTCGAGGTCCGTTCGCGCATCCGCGGCTTCATCGAGGCGCGTATCTTCGACGAAGGTGCCGTGGTGACTGCGGGCGAACAACTGTTCACCATCGACCCGCGCTCGTTCCAGGCCGACCTCGATATCGCCAAGGCACAAGTGGAGCAGGCCGAATCGCGGCTGAAACTCGCCGAGCAGGAAGTGCGGCGCTTACAGTCCGTGAAAGAGCCCGGCGCGATCGCCCAAAGCGATCTCGATCAGCGCGTGGCCGAGCAGACTAATGCGGCCGCCGCGCTGCGGCTCGCCCGCGCGCAGTTCGCCAAGGCCGAACTCGAGCTGAGCTACACGACAGTCGAGTCGCCACTGGACGGCTACATCGGCAAGGCGCTGAAGGAAATCGGCAGCTTTGTTGACGAGAGCCAGAACAGCCTGCTCGCCATGGTGTGGCAGGTCGATCCGATTTACATCAGCTTTCAGGTGAGCGAGCGCGAGTACCTGGCGCTTCGCACGCAGACGGAAGCGGGCGATCTGCTGCTCGACAACGCTGAACCGCCGTATGTGGAAGTGACGCTGCTTAACGGCGACACGCTGCCGCAGCGCGGCGAGATCGATTTCGAATCCGCGGTGGTCGACATCCGTACCGGCACGGTCGAAATGCGCGCGGTGTTGGAAAACCAGGGCGAACACGCGCTCAAGCCGGGCCAGTTCGTGACGGCGACGCTTCGCGGCTGGGTGCGCCCGAACGTCATCGCCGTGCCGCAGCGCGCGGTCGGCCAATCGCCGCAGGGCGCGTACGTCTACGTGGTCGATGCCGAGAACAAGGCGGAGTACCGCGTCGTGCAGCCCGGCCCCTGGAGCGGCGACGACTGGATCATCGACAGCGGCCTGCAGCCGGGCGAGCGCGTGATCGTCGAGGGCCTCGTCAAGGTGCAGCCGGGCATTGTCGTGGTGCCGCAGGAATACACGCCCGGCGCTGAACCCGCCGAGGAAGCCGCCGCCGAAACCGCCGCCGCGCCGGCCGAATAGGGGCCGCATCATGTTTTCACGCTTCTTCATCGACCGACCCGTTTTCGCGTCCGTCGTTTCCATCATCATCACGCTGTGCGGCCTCGTGGCGCTCTACGTGCTGCCGGTCGAGCAATCGCCGGAAATCACGCCGCCCACGGTCATCATCCGCGCCTTCTATCCCGGCGCCAACGCCGAGACCGTGGCGCAGTCCATCGCCGCGCCCATCGAGCAGGAACTCAGCGGCATCGAGAACCTGCTGTATTACGATTCGCAGAGCGCGAACGACGGCAGCCTGACGATTACGCTGACCTTCGAAATCGGTTCCGACCAGGATATCGCGGCGGTCGAGGTGCAGAACCGCCTCAAGCGCGCCGAACCGCGCCTGCCCGCCGAAGTGACCCGCCAAGGCATATCGGTGGCGAAAAGCTCCAACAACATCCTCGCCGTGGTGGCGCTCAACACGGAAGACCCGCAGTACGACGACCTGTTCTTGAGCAACTACGCGACCATCTACATGCTTGACTCGCTCAAGCGCGTGCCGGGCGTGGGCGATGTGACCGTGTTCGGCGCCAAAGACTATTCGATGCGTATCTGGCTGAACCCCGACAAGCTGGCGGCCAAGGGGCTCACGGTGAGCGACGTGTCGGCCGCGGTGCGCGAGCAAAACGGCCTGTTCGCGGCGGGCCGCATCGGCGCGGCGCCCAGCCCCGAGGGCACCGAATTCACGATTCCAGTGATTACCCGCGGCCGCCTGAGCGAGCCCGAGGAATTCGAAGACATCGTGGTGCGCGCCAACCCCGACGGCTCCTTCGTGCGCGTGCGCGACATCGGCCGCGTCGAGCTGGGTTCCTTCGGCTATGACAACTTCGGCCGCCTGAACGGCCGTCCGACCACGTTCATGCTGGTGTTCCTGCAGCCGGGCGCGAATGCGCTCAATACGATGACCGGGCTGCTCAGCACCCTCGGCGAACTCGAGCCGAACTTTCCCAAGGGCATCCGTTACGACATCCCCTTCGACACGACCAAGTTCATCGAGGTCTCGATTAAGGAGGTGACCAAGACCTTCTTCGAGGCGGTGATGCTCGTGGTGCTCGTGGTGTTCCTTTTCCTCGGCAGCTGGCGCGCGACGATCATTCCGGTCATCGCCGTGCCGGTCGCTATTATCGGCACCTTCACCGGCATGCTCATCCTGGGATTCTCGGTGAATTCACTGACCCTATTCGGGCTCGTGCTCGCGATTGGTATCGTGGTGGACGACGCCATCGTGGTGGTGGAGAACGTCGAGCGCCTCATGCACGACGAGAAGCTATCGGTGCGCGACGCCACCATCAAGGCGATGGACCAGGTGAGCGGGCCGGTCATTGCCATCGTGCTCGTGCTGTCCGCCGTATATCTGCCAGTCGCGTTCCTCGGCGGGCTCACCGGCGTGATGTACCGGCAGTTCGCGATCACGATCGCCATCTCCGTGGCCATCTCGGGTCTCGTGGCGCTCACGCTCAGCCCGGCGCTCTGCCGGATTCTGCTCAAGCCGAACCACGAGAAATGGTTCTTCTTCCGCTGGTTCGACAACACCTTCGCGGCCTTCGCCTCGGTGTACACCTTCCTCGTGGGCGGTGCCATCCGGCTGGCCCTGGTGTCGCTCATTCTGGTCGCCGCGATTGTGTGGATGGCTTCGGACTTGTTCAACCGCGTACCGGGCGCGTTCATCCCGCAGGAAGACCAGGGCTACTTCATGGTGGCGGCCGCACTGCCGCAGGGCGCCTCGCTCGAACGCACCAGCAAGGTGATGCACGACATCGAGGAATTCCTGCTGCAACAACCCGACGTGCTCCGCGTGGTCACGCTCGGCGGCCAGGACTTCCTGGCCGGGCGTTCCGCCAGCACGAGCGCCGGCGCGATGTTCGTGAGCCTGCGCCACTGGAGCGAACGCACGCGGCCCGACCAGCAGGTGAACGCGGTCATCGGCAAGGTTTTCCAGCATTTCGGCGGCTATAAGGATGCGCTGGTGCTGGCCTTCAATCCGCCGGCCATCCGCGGCCTGGGCGTGCGCGCGGGTTTCGAGGCGCAGTTGGAAAGCCGCGGCGTAAGCGACATCCGCAAGCTGGCCGAGGTGACCGACAACTTCGTGGGCGAACTCCGCGCCGACCCGATGTTCACGGGCGTGTCGAGCGTGCTCAACGTGCGCCAGCCGCAGATCTACGTGAATCTCGACCGAACCCGCGCGAAGGCAATGGGCCTGCCGATCGACGAAATCTTCGACAGCCTGCAGGCGTATCTCGGCGCGCTCTATGTGAACGACTTCAACAAGTACGGCCGCATTTACCGCGTGCAGCTGCAGGCCGACGCCGACTTCCGGTCGAGTCCCGAGGACATCCGCAAGGTCTTCGTGCGCAACAACACCGGCCAGATGGTGGAACTCTCGGGCGTGCTCGACATCGACTTCCAGTCCGGCCCGAACGTGGTCAGCCGCTTCAACAGCTTCCCCTCGGTGCAGGTGGCGGGCGCTCCGGCTCCCGGGTTCAGTACCGGACAGGCGCTAGAGCGTATCCGCGAAATCGGTGCGCGGGTACTGCCCGCGGGTTACGCGATCGAGTGGAGCGGCGCGTCGTTCCAGGAAGAACGCGCGGGCAACCAGGCCCCCATCCTGATGGGCTTCGGCCTGGTCATCGTGTTCCTTGTGCTGGCGGCGCAATACGAGAAGTGGTCGCTGCCGCTGGCGGTGCTTTGCGCCGTGCCCTTCGCCATCTTCGGCGCGATCCTCGCCGTCTACCTGCGCGGACTCGAGCGAGACATCTACTTTCAAATCGGCCTGCTCACGCTGATCGGCCTCTCCGCGAAGAACGCGATTCTCATCGTCGAGTTCTGCGCGGCGCTGCGCCGCGAGGGCAAGGGGCTGGTCGAGTCGGCCATCGAGGGCGCCAAGCTCCGGCTGCGCCCCATCGTCATGACCTCGCTCGCCTTCATTCTAGGCGTGATGCCGCTGGCGCTGAGCGAAGGCGCCGGTGCGGGCGCGCGCCACTCCATCGGCACCACCGTGGTGGGCGGCATGCTGGCCGCGACCTTCCTCGCCACAATCTTCGTGCCGTTGTTCTTCGTCATCATCCAGGGCGCCAGCGAATTCCGCTTCGGCCGCAGCAAGCCGCAGCCCGCCGCCCCCGGGGAGAAGCACTGATGTACCGCTACGACTCGAAGCTCCATTTCGTTGCGCCGCTGCTGGCGCTGCTGACAACCGCCGGATGCGTCTCCGGACCGGACTACGTCCGCCCCGAGGTACCGACGCCCGACGCCTGGGAAACCGAACTCGCAGGCGGGGCCGAGGCGGCCGAAGTCGCCATCGTGCCGTGGTGGCACACGCTGAACGATCCCGTACTGGAGGACCTGATCGCCCGGGCGGTGGACAACAACCTCGACCTGAAGATCGCCGAGGCGCGGGTACGCGAGGCCCGGGCCGCACGCGGCATTGTCGCGGCCGATGGCCTGCCGAGTCTAGGGCTGTCCGGTTCGTATCGCGTGGCGCAGTCCCCCGAGCAACAGCGCGCGAGCGGCGGTTCGCCGGTATCCGTGGGCGCGAGCGTGGGCCCGAACGGCCTGACCCGCAATCTGAGTTATCGCGGCGAGAACGCCACCCTGACGCGGACGGTGTCGGCGGCCGGTGCGACCAACGGCATTACCGTGACGCCGGGCGGCGGCATGGACGCGCCCGACCGCACGCAGGACATGTTTGCGCTGGGCTTCGACGCCTCGTGGGAGCTGGACCTGTTCGGGCGTGTGCAGCGGGCGGTCGAGGCGGCGGACGCTTCGATTGAAGCCGAGGAAGCGCGCCTGCGCAACTTGCACGTGTCGCTCGCCGCCGAGGTCGCGCTGAATTATCTCGATTACCGCATGGCTCAGGGGCGGCTCGATATTGCCCGGCGTAACATCGACGCGCAGCGCGAATCGCTGCGGCTCACGCGCGCGCGCTTCGACGCCGGCCTGAGCAGCGAATTCGACGCTGTGCGTTCCGAGGCGCAGTTGGCCTCGTTCGAATCGCAGGTGCCGCTGCTGGAGACGCAGCGCGAGACTTCGCTGCACCGCATTGGCGTGCTGCTGGGCGATACGCCCGGCTCGCTGGCGGAGACCCTGGCTAATTCCGCGCCCATGCCGATCGCTCCGGAGCATGTTCCCGTGGGACTGCCGAGCGAGCTCCTGCAGCGTCGTCCCGACATTCAGACCGCCGAGCGCGAACTGGCCGCCGCAACGGCCCGTATCGGCGTCGCCATGGCGGAGCAGTTCCCCAAGTTCACCCTGACCGGCGGCGTGGGCGTACAGTCGCTCGGGCTGGGCACCGGCATGCTCGACGCTGCCAACCGCGTGTGGTCCGTCGGGCCGGGCGTCAGTTTCCCGATTTTCCAGGGCGGCCGTATCCGGGCCAATATCGACGTCCAAAACATCCGGCAGGAACAGGCGCTGCTCGGCTACGAGCAGACCATTCTGCTCGCGCTCGAGGAAGTGGAGAACGGGCTGGTCGGGTTCGCGCGGGAGCAGGAACGGCGCAAGTCGCTGGCCGAGGCCGTGGACGCCAACCAGCGCGCCGTGCGGCTGGCCAACGCGCGCTACAACAACGGTCTCGAGGATTTCCTGAGCGTACTGACGGCGCAGGCGCAGGTCTTCGAATCGGAAGACCGGCTGCTCCAGAGCGAGAGCCTGGTGCTGATGCAGCTGGTGGCGCTCTACAAGGCGCTTGGCGGCGGCTGGGAACCCGGGGCGATGGTAGTCGAACAGGCCGAGTAGCCGCCTCCGTGTTTGCGCGGCGCGGCGGCCGGGGGCTAGGCTACCCGGAAGGGCGGCGAATCGCGCCCGATGGAGTACCGTTGTCATGGATAGCAACAAACTCGCGCTCGTTTTGGGCGGTCTGCTGCTGGCCGCCTTTATCGCGCTGCCGCTGATGAACAACAAGAGTGCCGGCCCTGCCGCGGGGGGACCCCCTCCGGGCCCGCCCGGTCAACACGCCGGACCTCCCCCGGGTCCGCCGCCCGGCGGCGCGCTTCCGCCGCCGTCGGGTCCGCCGCTGACCCCCGGCGATCTGGTAAATACCACGTGGGACGTACCGTCGGAGCGCGGTACCGTGCGCGCGTCGCTCTATCCCGGCGGCAAGATGTCCGCGATTCCGCCGCCTTCGCTGGCGGGCACGGTCCGCATGATGACAGGCTCGGACACGATACAGGGCACGTGGCAGATGAACGGCAATCGCGTGACGGTATCGGCCAAGGTGGGACCGACGACGCAGACCTTCAACTGCGAAGTGCGTGGTCAGGAGATGTATTGCGGCGGCCAGAAGGCCGCACGGGTGCAATAGCCCGGGCAACGGAGGCGGCGGTTTCGACGTATGAAGACCAAGCATCACGAGACCGCCGGCGGCGTGGTCATCGATTCGGCCGGACGCGTGCTGGCGATCGTGCGCGATATCGAGCGCGAGGGCGAAGTACGCCATGAAGTGCGGCTGCCCAAGGGCCACATCGATCCCGGTGAGACGGCCGAGGCGGCCGCAGTGCGCGAGGTGCGCGAAGAGAGCGGCTACGGCCTCGTGGAAATCATCGCGGATCTGGGCGAGGGCACCAGCGAGTTCGATTTCCGCGGCAAGCACCACGTGCGGCGCGAGCGCTATTTCCTGATGCGCCTGACCGATTCCGCGCGCGAGGCCCCTGCCCCGACGAACGACGAAGAGGCGCTCTTCGAGCCGCGCTGGCTCGCCCCCGAAGAAGCCGCCGACGCCATGACCTATGAATCCGAGCGCGACTTCGTGTTGCGCGCGCTGAATTTTCTGGAACAACGCGAGGAGCCGTCGCTGTGAGCCAATCCCATTTCGAAGGAACCGACAAGTATTATCTCGACCCCGAGCTGAAGAGCATCGTGAACATCGCGCTGACGATGGAAAAGCCGCTGCTGCTGACGGGCGAGGCGGGCACGGGCAAGACGCAGTTGGCGATGCAGGCGGCCGAAGCGCTCGGCATGGACATCGAAATCCTGCGCTGCAAGAGCACCATCAAGGGCGAAGAGGCCTGCTACACGCAGGACACCGTGCTGCGCCTGAATGACGCGCGATTCGGCTCGGGCGATACGGGCCGGCATGTGGACCGATTCTACGACTATGTGATCTGGGGGCCCATCGGGCGCGCCTTCCGCGCGGAGAAGCGCGTGGTGCTGCTGCTGGACGAGATCGACAAGACCGAATCCGACGTGCAGGACAACCTGCTCGATATCCTCGAAGACTGCCAGTTCACCATCCGCGAGAAGAACGAGACCATCAAGGCGGCGATCCGCCCGGCGATTTTCATCACGTCCAACGCCAAGCGCGAACTGTCCGATCCCTTCCTGCGCCGCTGCTACTGCCACCACATCGCCTTCCCCACGCCGGAAGACATGCGCAAGATCGTCGATCTGCACTACCCGAAGACCAACCCCAAGCTGATCGAGGCCGCGCTGGCTATCTTCTACGAACTCCGCGAACGCGGTTTCGAAAAGCCCCCGGCGACCAGCGAGCTGCTCAACTGGATCGGCGCGCTGGAAATCCAGGGCGAAATCCCCGATCCCCAGATGCCCCCGCTCACCGGCATCCTCCTCAAGCGCGCCGGCGACATCCTCAACTACCGCCGCGGCGGCAGCCCCCAGCGCGGGCGGTATTAAGATTTTTTTTGACAGGATAACTGGATTGGGGGATTTAAGAGGGGACAAGAGAAAGACTGGAAGGCCGATAGGACGGGCAATGAATACTGGTGATGATCGATATGGCCGTGGGGAGCTGCTTCACGGGGCGTTGACCGACCAGATCATTGGAGCCGCGTACAAAGTCTACAATGCCCTGGGGGCGGGCTTTCTGTAATCCGTCTACCACCGCGCCATGTTGATCGAGTTGGAGAAAGCAGGACTCAATACCGAGTCCGAGCGGCCCCTCCAAGTGCTTTATGAAGGCGAAGTAGTTGGCGATTTCAACGCGGATATCATCGTAAACGAGCAAGTGATCTTGGAATTGAAGGCTATCCGGGAACTCGCGCGGGCGCACGAAATCCAAATCGTCAATTATCTCGCCGCTACGGGGATCGACGTGGGAATTCTGATCAACTTCGGAGAAGAGAACATCCAAATCCGTCGCAAGCAACGCAAACTCAAATGACTTACTTAATCTTTACTTTCAGTTCCTCTTGATATCCATTTCCTCTTCAATCCCAAGATCCTGTTATCCTGTAAAAAAAGAGGTCCACCCCCATGCCAGCAACCGCGCCGAAAGAATTCTCCAACGCGCTCTTCGTCGATTTCCTCATGCTGTTGCGCGAGTACGGCGTGCCGGTGAGTCCGAAGGATTTGCTGGAACTGAACGACGGGCTGGAGAAGGGCGTGGTGAAGAGCCTGGACGATCTCTTCATCTTTTCGCGGCTGGTGTTCGTGCGGCGGGTGGAGCACATGGACGCCTTCGAGCGGGCCTTCTGCTTCTATTTCTATGGCATCGACATTCCGCAGGTGGCTGAGGGCGATATCGCGCTGCTACGCACGAAGCAGTTCCGCGATTGGCTGGCGCAGCAGATCGCCGAGGGCAAGATTCCCAAGAAAGCCATCTACCACTACGACCTCGAAGAGCTGATGCAGAAATTCTGGGACACGCTCCGCGAGCAGATGGAGGCGCACCACGGCGGCAGCAAGTGGGTGGGCACCAAGGGCAATTCGCCTTTCGGGCACAGCGGCCAGAGCGAGCGCGGCGTGCGCGTGCAGGGGCAATCCGGCAACCGCTCGGCGCTCAAGGTCATCGGCGACCGGCGCTACGTGGAATACAGCGACAAGAACCAGCTCCGCGCTGAGAACCTGCGCCAGGCCCTCGAGTCCATGAAGCACATGAAGAACGAGGGCCCGCGCGACCTGCTCAACATCGGCAAGACGATATACGAAACCGCCCGCAACGGCGGCGAAATTGACCTCGTATTCGAACGCGACCTGCGCGACAAGATCTCCGTCGTGCTGCTCATCGACAACGGCGGCTCGTCCATGATGCCCTTCGTCGAAATCGTGCAGATGCTCTTCGAAAAGCTGCACGAGCGCTTCGAGGACCTCACCACCTACTACTTCCACAACACGATCTACGACAACGTCTACCGCGATTTCCGCCGCCTGCGCGCGTATCCGGTCGAACAACTGCTGCTACGCAAGCCCGACCTCCGCATCGTCATGGTCGGCGATGCCACCATGGCGCCCGAAGAACTCGAGTCCTACGGCGGCAGCATCTCGTATTACCAAGGCCGCCAGCAGAAGCCCAGCACCTACTGGCTTGGCCGCATCAAGGACCGCTTCCCCCACGCCTGCTGGCTCAATCCCATCCCCCGCGACCAGTGGAACACCATCTACGGCAACTACACCCTCAACCGCATCCGCTCGCATTTCCACATGGAAGACATGACCCTCGGCGGCATCAAGGGCATGGTCGATTTCCTCAGCGAAAAGTAGGGGCGGATTTGCAGCGTTACGCCGAGATGGCTCGCGGGTACGCTCGCCCTACCGCGCCGCGTCACCACGCGTCTTTCTTCCGCCCCAGCCACCCACATCGTCATTGCGAGCGAAGCGCGGCAACCTCTTTGGCGCGATCGTGTCAGGATGGCTCGACAGCGTCTCGCCCCACCGTGAAGAAAATCTTATGCAGCTTGCTGCCGTGGAGTGCGGGAGCAAGCTCCCGCTTAGATCAGGAAGCGCGCTTCCGTCGCTTGGACGGCGGATCCGAATCTTACCCTACGGCGACGGGAGCTACCGCTCCCTGCGGAAAGCGGCAGCCCGCTGCCGCACTCCACGGCAGCGAAGCTGCATGGGAAGAGCCTTCTTGTCTCGGTTCGGTAGCTTGAGCCCCCTACTTCATCATGTCCTGGGTGACTTTGTTGCCGATGAGGCGGCTTAGGGCGGGGCTGAGGCGGGTAACGTAGTAGGCGAGCCAGGCTTCGGGGGAGACGGGCACGACTTTGCGGTTGTGTCGGATGGCGCCGACGATGGCTTTCGCCACGCGGTCGGGGCCGTAGTTGCGCTTGCGGTATTCCTGGTCCACGTGCTGGCGCAGGGCGTCGGCGTTGTCGACGCCGCGGAAGCGGGACGTGGCGATGATGCCGGTGCGGATGATGCCGGGGCAGATGGTGGACACGCCGATGCCGGTGCCGCGGAGGTCTTCGCGGGTGGCCTCGGACAGGCCGAACACGCCGAACTTGGTGGCGAGGTAGGCGGTGAGTCCCGTGGCGACGAAGTAGCCCGCCATGCTAGACACGTTCACCACGTGGCCGCCCTGGCCGCGCTCGACCATCAGGGGCAGGAAGAAGTGCAGTCCGTGGATGACGCCCTTGAGGTTGATCGAGATCACCCAGTCCCAGTCTTCGAGGGTGGTGTTGAGCACGCTGCTGCTGATGCCGACGCCGGCGTTGTTCACGAGAATGTCGAGTGCGCCGTGTGCGGCATGCACCTCTTCGGCGAAGGCCCGCATGGCGTCGGCGCTGCTCACATCCACCACGCGCGCCAGTTCGCAGCGGGAGAGGGCGTTGATCTCGCCCTCGATTTCGCCGAGTCCGTCCGCGTTCACGTCGCAGAGAATCAGGCGCGCGCCCTCGCGCGCCAGCGCCTTCGCCGTTTCCCGCCCGATACCGCTCGCCGCGCCGGTCACCAGCGCCCGTTTTCCGTTCATCTGCATGGTGTGCATTCTCCCGAGCCGACACGATAGCAGAAGTGCGGGGAGCGAAGAGTCTCACGCAAAGCCGCTAAGTCGCCAAGGGAACAAGAAAAGGAAAGAGGAGTCCTTCGGACAGAAGAATGGGCGGGTCGGGAAATCCGCCCATAGCAAGTCATCTATCTTTTTCTTGCTTGGCGACTTAGCGCCTTTGCGTGAGACTCTTTTACCAGACCAGGGGGAACCAGAAGGAGAACACCCAGCCGAGGATGAGGCCGTTGGCGATGGCGCCGGTGCGGGTGTCGCCGGCGGCACGGGATGCGGTGGCGTAGGCGATGGCGAGCATGAGCATGACGAAGGCGAGGATGATGAGCAGCATGCCGGAGAACGCGATGCCGGGGCCGATGTTTTCGAGCAGCAGCCCGAGCGCCAGCAGCGGTGTGGCCCGGGTAAGCGCGGACACGGCGAATCGCTGCCAGGCGCCCTCGAGGCCGAGGTGCTCGAGGCTCCGCTTGTCGAGCAGCGACAGGGCCGAGAACAGCACGCCGCTTATCCCCCACGCCAACAGCCGCGCCGGATGGTCGAGGCGGCTGACGAAGATGTCGTCGGTAAGCAGGAACGACAGCGGCACAATAAACACGAGGCTGTAAAGCAGCCCGAGCCCGGCGGCGCGGGCGAAGGAATCGGTGCGGGGCGGCGGCGTGCCTCCGGGCAGGCGTAGCAGCCGCGCGGTGAGGCGGTAGGGATTCAGGCTGAAGCGGGGCGCGCTTTCCGGCAGCGTGCGCGGCGGGCCGTCCGGTCCACGAAGCAGGGCCGTCGCGCCCGTGGCCAGCAGCAGCGCGGCAATCAGCCCGAGGGTGCCCGCCACGAGCGCCAGGCGCCAGCGCCACCAGGAATAGCCGGGGGCGGCCGGCACGCCGAGCGCCGAATCGGTCCAGTCGACCATGCCGCGGATGAGCGTGGCGTCCCAGGTTTCGAGCACGTGATCGCTCCAGGGGCTGATGAGCACGTCGGCCTTGCCCGCCGCGCTGGCGTGCGCCTGCTCGGGACGGAACAATTCCTCGAACTGCCCCGCGGCAATCAGGGTCTTCACGGCGGGGTAGCCATCGCGCGGGAGCATGCCCAGTGATACAAAGGCGTCTGCCTCGGGGGAATCATTCAGCGCCACGGCCCCGGCCACGCCGCCCATCGAATGGCCCAGATAGGCCAGGGGCAGCGCGGGATACTGCGCTTTCGCCCAGGCGAGCCAGGCATGCAGCTGCGCGGCGTTGGAACTCCAGTCGAAATGCTGGCGCGAGCGGCCGTGGCCCCAGAAATCCAGCGCGATCACGGCATAGCCGTGGCCCGCGTAGGCCTTGGCCAGGCTCGCCATCACGCCGCGATTGGTGGAAACCCCATGTCCCATGACCAGCACGGCCTTGGGCGCGGGCACCTGCCAATGCATGGCGCCGCAGGGACGCCCCCCGGGGCCCTCGATTTCAACGGCCTGGCGCGATACGCCCGGCGGCAGCGACCACCGCATGAGCCCGAAAGCCAGCAATAGCAACACGATACCCAGCGCGAGCGGCGCGCGCGCAGACGAACGCGGTGTGGAATCCATGCCCTTGAGCCTCCCCATTTGGTGCGCATGATTATGCGGTTCCGGGCGGCGGTTGGCAAAATCGGGGCCGCACCGGGGCGCTATCTTTCCCCGTGCGTTTTTTGTTTGCTATACTCCGCGGCCAGACCAGAGACAACGAGGCTGCGGGCGCGCGGCAGACGGGACATCATGGCTGACAAACTCTACATGACCGCCGAGGGCATCCAGCAGCTGAAGGACGACCTGAAGGCGATGAACGAGCGGCGGCTGAAGGTGGCGGATGCCATCGAGCACGCCCGCTCCCTCGGCGATTTGAAGGAAAACGCCGAGTATCACTCCGCCAAGGAGGAGCAGGGCATGCTCCACGCCAAGATTAAGGACGTGGAGGACAAGCTGTCGCGGGCGGTGCCGATCGAGGATACCGAGATCGACACGAGCAAGGCCTATGTGGGCGCGACGCTGCGGCTGCTGAACAAGAAGACCAAGAAGGAAGTGAGCTGGAAGCTGGTGAGCCCGGCGGAGGCCGACATGGCCAAGGGCAAAATCAGCACGGCTTCCCCGGTGGGCCAGGCGCTGCTGGGCAAGGCGGCCGGCGAGACGGCGGTGGCGAAGGTGCCCGCGGGCGACCTGACCTTCGAGGTGCTCGAGATTACGTATTAACTGCACTGCGCGCGCAGCTGCATCGACGCGACGGCTCCGGAGCCACCGGAGCCGTGCCGTGTATCCAGCGGTACAACCGCGCCCGCACGGGCGCCCGGAACGACAGCCATGCCAAAGCGAACCGACATCCGCAAGATTCTGCTCATCGGCTCCGGCCCGATTGTTATCGGCCAGGCCTGCGAGTTCGACTATTCGGGCACCCAGGCCTGCAAGGCCCTGCGCGAAGAGGGCTACGAGGTGGTGCTGGTGAACAGCAATCCCGCCACCATCATGACCGACCCGGAGACGGCGGACCGCACTTACATCGAGCCGCTGACGGTGGAATACCTGGAGCGCATCATCGACCGGGAGCGTCCGGACGCGGTGCTGCCGACGGTGGGCGGCCAGACGGCGCTGAACCTGGCGGTGAAGCTGGCCGAGGGCGGCATCCTGCAGCGCTACGATTGCGAGCTGATCGGCGCGCGCCTGCCCGCCATCCGCAAGGCGGAAGACCGCGGCGAGTTCAAGGACGCGATGATCAAAATCGGGCTCGACCTGCCCCGCAGCCAGGTGGTGCGCTCGCTCGACGAGGCGCGCGACTTCGGCGAGGAAATCGGCTATTCGGCGGTGATTCGTCCGGCGTTTACGCTGGGCGGCAGCGGCGCGGGCCTTGCCTTCAACAAGGACGAATACGAGGTGGCGGTGCAGCACGGGCTCGACGCGAGCCCGGTGACCGAGGTGCTCATCGAGGAATCCGTCATCGGCTGGAAGGAATACGAGCTCGAGGTGATGCGCGACCTCAAGGACAACGTGGTCATCATCTGCTCGATCGAGAACATCGACCCGATGGGCGTGCACACGGGCGACAGCATCACGGTGGCCCCGGCGCAGACGCTGTCCGACAAGGAATACCAGGTGATGCGCGACGCCGCCATCGCGATTATCCGCGAGATCGGCGTGGACACCGGCGGGTCGAACGTGCAGTTCGCCGTGAACCCCGCGGACGGGAGCATGGTGATCATCGAGATGAACCCGCGCGTGTCGCGCAGCTCGGCGCTGGCTTCGAAGGCCACGGGCTTCCCGATTGCCAAGATTGCCGCGAAGCTGGCCGTGGGCTACACGCTCGACGAGCTGTCCAACGACATCACCAAGGAAACCCCCGCCTGCTTTGAGCCGTCCATCGACTACGTGGTTACCAAGATTCCGCGGTGGGCATTCGAAAAATTCCCGGGCGCGGAGCCATTCCTGACCGTGCAGATGAAGAGCGTCGGCGAGCAGATGAGCATCGGCCGCACGTTCAAGGAATCGCTGCAGAAGGGCATGCGCAGCCTCGAGACCGGACGCTTCGGCTTCGGCGGCGACGGCAAGCACAAGTCGCTCACCGGCGACCCGAACGGTCCGGAGGAAAAGGAAGCGCTGCTGCGCGCCATGCGGCGCCCGACGCCCGAACGCATGGGCCAGCTGGCGCAGGCGTTCCGCCTCGGCGCGACGGTGGAAGAGCTGTTTGAAGCAACCTTTATCGACCGTTGGTTCCTGCGGCAGATGGATGAAATCGTACAGGAAGAGAAGGCGCTGCGCGCGGCGAATCCCGACGACAAAAAGACGCTGCGCCACGCGAAGGAACTGGGCTTCTCCGACGTGCAGCTGGCGCTGCTCTGGGGCAAGACCGAGCTTGAAGTGCGCGAGCTGCGCAAGAAGCACGGCGTGGTTCCCGTGTACCGCCTGGTGGATACCTGCGCGGCGGAGTTCGAGGCCTACACCCCCTACTACTACTCGAGCTACGGCGACGAGGACGAGATTGTCGATACCGACAAGAAGAAGATCGTGATCCTCGGCGGCGGCCCGAACCGCATCGGGCAGGGCATCGAGTTCGACTATTGCTGCGTGCACGCGGCCTTCGCCCTGAGCGACGACGGCTACGAGACCGTGATGGTGAACTGCAATCCCGAGACCGTGTCCACCGACTACGACACTTCGGACATGCTGTTTTTCGAGCCGGTCACGTTTGAAGATGTGATGAATATCATCGACCGCATCAAGCCGTACGGCGTGATTGTGCAATACGGCGGCCAGACGCCGCTGAACCTGGCGGAGCGGCTGGAGGCTGCGGGCGCGCCGATTATCGGCACGAGCCCGAGCAGCATCGCCGCCGCCGAGGACCGCAAGCTGTTCCGCGCCATCGTGGAGAAGCTCGGCCTGTTGCAGCCCGCCAACGACACCGTGGTTTCCTACGAGGAAGCGGTCGAGGTGGCGGAGAAGATCGGCTATCCCGTGGTGGTTCGGCCCTCATTCGTGCTGGGCGGACGCGCCATGGAGATCGTGTACGACCGCGAATCGCTGCGGCAGTACATGGAAAACGCCGTGGACGCCTCTCCGGAACGCCCCGTGCTGATCGACAAGTTCCTGGAGGGCGCCATCGAGCTGGACGTGGACGCGATCGCCGATGGCGAGACCGTGGTGGTGGCGGGCGTAATGCAGCACATCGAGGAGGCCGGCGTGCACTCGGGCGACAGCGCCTGCATCTTGCCGCCGCACGACCTGCCTGCCGCGATCATCGAGCGCGCGAAGGAACAGACCCGCGGCCTCGCGCGCGAGCTGAAAGTCATCGGCCTGATGAACGTGCAGTTCGCCGTGCGCGATGAAGACATCTACCTCATCGAGGTGAATCCCCGCGCCTCGCGCACCATCCCCTTCGTGTCGAAGGGCATCGGCGTGCCGCTGGCCCGGCTCGCCGCGCAGGTGATGGGCGGTAAAACGCTGAAGGAACTCGGCCTGACCGAGGACCCCACGCCGAAATACACCAGCGCCAAGGAAGTCGTGCTGCCGTTCATCAAGTTCCCGGGCGTCGACATTGTGCTCGGCCCCGAGATGCGCAGCACGGGCGAGGTGATGGGCATTGACGAGAACATGGGCCTGGCCTTCGCCAAGAGCCAGATTGCCGCGGGCAACCACCTGCCGCTTGAGGGCACCGTGTTCCTCAGCCTGAACCACCGCGACAAGGCCAAAGCCGGTCCGCTGGGCAAGGACCTGGCGGAGCTGGGCTTCAAGTTCATCGCCACCCGCGGCACGGCCGACATTCTCAAGGAAAACGGCCTCGACGTCGAGGTGGTCTACAAGGTCGGCGAAGGCCGCCCGAACGTGGTGGACAAGATCATCAATGGCCAGGTGGACTGGATCATCAACACGCCGCTCGGCGCCGCGTCGAAGTTCGACGAACGCGCCATCCGCCGCAACGCGCTCGAGCACAACCTGCCGACCATGACCACCCTCGCGGCGGCCCAGGCAGGGGTGCAGGCCGTCCGCGCGCTCAAGGGCAGCGAGCCGAAGATTCAATCGCTACAGGAATACCACGCGGGCTAAGGGCAAGGCGGTGGCGGCCGGCTCGGTGGGACGAATGTCCCCATGAGCCGAGGATTGCGCGCAAGCATCAAGATGGCTCGCGGGTAGGCTCGCCCTACCGTGCCACGGTGCCAGGCGGCTTTCTTCCGCCCAATCCGCCCACATCGTCATTGCGAGCGAAGCGCGACAACCTCCTTGGCGCTATGCTGTCTTTACGGAGCGACGACCAACACCGTAGGACTGACAGAAGTCTGCCGCATGGCCCACCATCCTCGCATCAAGGAGGTTGCCGCGTCGCTCGGGGACTCGCTCCTCGCAATGACGATGTTGGTAGATCTTGCGGAAGGGGGTAGCGCACCGTGACGTTGCGAGGGCGGGTTGCAAACCCGCGCCTACCGGATGGACGACACGATCGTATCGGCTGCGGTAGGGCGAGCGTACCCGCGAGCCATCCTGATGACGAACCGGCGTACTCGGCTCGTGGGGACATTCGCCCCACCGCCGAGCGCCACTCCCTCTACCCCTCCAGCGCGTGGAGGATGGCCAGCAGGAAATCGCGGTTGTCGGCGCAGGCGTAGCGGAGTTGGCCGCCCATGCGGTTGAAGCTCTTGTTGAAGCGCAGGTAGTAGTCGGGGTTGTCTTCCGGCGGCTCGCCTTGGGTCCAGTCCCAGTGCGATTCCTGCAGGTCGACAATGGTCATGAAATGGCTTTCGAGCCGTTCGCCGCGCTGCTGCGCCAGGTTCTGCGCCATGCTCACGGATTTTTCGAAGACCATGGGCGACATGACCGCCGAGCCGATGCTGAGGTAGACGCCACCGTCCAGGTGCGACACGCTGTGCGCGAAGGACAAGAAGTCGCGCTCGGCGGTGCGGCCGATGCTGGGACCGTGGTTCATGGGGTGCAGATAGATGATGTCGTGCCCGAACATGGGGTGTCCCGTAAACGGCACGCCCAGCCGGAACGCCGCCGCCTGGAGCCCGCAGGCCTTGTGCGGATGCGGCACAAACAGCCACCCGGCAGGGATGGCCTGATCGCGCAGCACGCCGAGCAGATCGGCCGCGGCGGCCGCGCGGGGGGCGTCGAGCGTGTCGAGCGCGGCGTGCACTTCGGCTTCGAGCGCCTCGGGCGTGGGCATGTCCAGTCCCTCCTGTTCCACCAGCGCGCCGACCGATTCGCCGTAGCCCAACCCCCGCCACGCGCCCACGGCGATGGCGAGGTTGATGTAGCGGCCGGTTTCTTCCCACATGCCGAACTTGCCCTGCGCCACATTCTGCGCCACGTGCTCGCTGCTGTGTCCCTGGAAGGCGAACTCCCAGTCGTGGATGATGCCCGCACCATTGGTGGCCAGATGCGTCAGCCAGCCCTGTTCGGCCAGCCGCGCGATGATGGGCCCGAGGCCGTTCTTGATGGTGTGCGCGCCGAACACCAGCATGCGCGCGCGGTCGTTCTCGCGCGCGGTGCGCAGCCGGTCGGCAGTTTCCTGCGCCACACGACTGGCGAATTCGCTCAGGCGCTCGGGCTGCTCATCGGGCGAGACCAGATCGCCGGGCACGAATACGCGGTCCTCGCGCTCCGCAAGCGGATAGAAGCGCAGTCCGTGCCGGTCGATGCGGGGTGTCGTCATGGGGTTATTCCATCGCCTCGCACCACACCCACAGCAGGGCGCCGAGCTCGACGTCTTTCTTTTCGCCGTCGGGGCCTTCCACCTGCTCGTCGCCATCGAGCAGCGCGGCGAAGCCCCACCACCCGGCGCGCGGCAGGCCGTAGATGAACTCGCCGTTCTCGTCGGTGCGGATCTGCTGGGTAATGAACGCGCCGTTCGAGAATTCGACCTTCGGGCCGTTCTCCCAGTCGCTCGTCCCCACATCGTTGTTCAGGTACTCGACCTCGATGAGCGCGTTGGGCGCGGGCACCTGCTGGCCGTCGACCATCTTCATCACGCGGCCGCGGAAGACGTTGCCCGCCCAAAGCGCGTAGGGCTTCACGAGCGGCATGATCTCCGCCGGAAAGCCGACCGGCTTGTTCCAGTCGGTCGAGGCGCCCACACGATTCACGATGGTCTTGGTGTAATGCCGGATGAAGACGTCTTCGGCGGGCTCCCAGTAGTAGCCGGGGTCGCAGTAGTAGACGTAGTCGCCCATGCCGCGGAATTCGAAATCGACGCGGTAGGCCTGGCGGCCGCCGTCGGGGCCGAACTGGAGCGGCTCGAGGTACTCGAGTAGATCGACCTTCTCACCGCGATGCATGACGCCGAACTCGACCGGCGGCTGCGGCTTGCCGTCGAGGCCCTTGCCCATGTCCATCGTTTCGCCGCCTTCCGAGGGGTGGCCGAAGATGAGCGTGACGGGCGCCTCAGTGGCGTTCTCGTCCATCGCGCCATCGGGCAGGTGGACGATTTGAAAGTGGGCCGCGGCGGGCAGGGCCGCCAGCAACGCGCATAAACTGAAAAGGTGTTTCATGATTCTGCTTCCTTCTCTCTTACGATGTTAGCTGTGTTTCCAGAATCCCGGCACGAAGAGCACCAGGATAGCGAACATTTCGAGGCGGCCCATGGCCATGCAGAGGCAGAGCAGCAGCTTGCCCGCATCGGCAATCTGGCTGAAATCGTGGGCGGGACCGACCAGTTCCATGCCCGGCCCGACGCCGCCGAGGGTGGTGGCCACGGCCGAAACCGCTGACAATGGCGGCAGGCCCATGCCCGACAGCAGCAGCCCGCCCATGCCGATGATGAACAGGTACAGGATGCAGTGGGTGGTCACGCGGCGCTGGGCGTCGTCGTCGATGACGGCTTCGCCCATGCGGATGGGGCGCACGGTCTTCGGCCGGAAGGCGTTTTCGAGTCGCCAGTAGATCATCTTGAGCACGACCACCAGGCGGAACACCTTGAGACCGCCGCTGGTGGAGCCCACGCAGCCGCCGGTCATCATCAGGCCGAACAGTATCAGCTGACTGAACCAGGGCCAGGTCTCGTAGTTGTCCTGCCCGAACCCGGTCGAGGTCATGATAGAGATGCTGATAAAGCTGGCGTTGCGCAGCGCGGTGACGAATCCGTAGGGCGCCGTCTCGTGGGCGTCGGGCGTGCCGCCCAGACGGAACCCCATGAGGTTCAGCGTGATGGCCCCAATGGCGAGGCCGAGGATAAGAATCAGCGCGCGCCATTCGGTGTCGTGGAGCAAGGCCAGGCGCTTGCCGCGGAGCATGGCGAAATACAGCGCGAAGTTGGTGGCCGAGGCCACCATGAAAAACATGATGATGGCCTCGATGAGGAAGCTGTTGTAGTGGGCGATGCTGGCCTGCTTGGGCGAGAAGCCGCCGGTGGCGAGCGTGCCGAAGGTGTGGCAGAGTGCGTCGAAGAAACTCATGCCGGCCGCCATGAGCAGAATCGTCTGCAACACGGTCATGCCGAGATAGATGCGCCACAACGCCGAGGCGGTGTCCTTGATGCGCGGGCTGAGCGCCTGCGGATTGGCGGAGGATTCCGACTTGAAGAGCTGCTTACCGCCGACGCCCAGGTAGGGAAGCACCGCGATGAACAACACGATGATGCCCATGCCGCCGACCCAGTGGGTGAAGGAGCGCCAGAAGAGGATGCTCTTGGCGCAGCCTTCGATATCGGCAATCACGGTGGAGCCGGTGGTGGTCAGGCCCGACATGGACTCGAAATAGGAATCGACGCCGTCGAGCGTGCCGGAGAAGAAATAGGGCAGCGCGCCCACGGCGGCGGCGGCGAGCCAGCCGATGCCGACCATGCCCAGGGTTTCGCGCTGGAACATCTGCTTGGCGTTGGCGCCCCGGCCGGCGAGCATAAGCAGCAGCCCGGCCGCCAGGGCGACGGCCGCCGATTCGCCGAACGAGACCAGCGTCTCCCACTCGCGAAACCAGACCGCCCAAAGGGCCGAGGGAATCAGGAGGAGCGTGAAGGCGCTGGTGAACAGGCCGATGTTTCTGAAGAGTAGCCGGTAATTCATCCCGCCTCGATTCCACGCCGCGCCGCGGAATCCGCCTGGCCGCAGCCAAGCATGCCGCAGCCATCCCGGGAATTCTCCCCCACCGCGCACCGCGATTGCAAAGGCGCGCGCATTCCGCCGCGCCTGCTAAGATACCGCCATGCCGCAACGACACCGCTTTTATACGCCCATGGCAGGCCCGGGCGACGCGATGATTCCCCTGCCCGCTGACGAAGCGCACCACGCGCTGCGGGTGGTGCGGCTGCGCTCGGGCGATGAAGCCGAGGCCTTCGACGGCTGCGGCAACCTCTGGAAAGGCACGCTCGAGACCACCGGCAAGCGCGACGCCGCGCTACGTGTCGAATCGCACGAAGCCGAACCCCGGCCCGAGCCGCGGCTTACGCTGCTGCAGGCCTGGCTGCACAAACCCAAGGCCATCGAGGAATTGCTGCGCCGGGGTACGGAGGCCGGGATCACCAGTTTCGTGTTCTTCCGGGCGGCGCGTTCGGAGCGCGCCCCCATTGGAAACCCGAAGTGGCACGCCCATCTCGCCGAGGTCTGCAAGCAATCCGGCGCCAACTGGATGCCGATCTTGGTGCTGATTGACGATCCGGTGGACTTTCTGCGGGAACGCGGCCTGCCGGCCTTTGTCGCGTCGCTCGAGCCGGGGGCGCTCGCGCTGGACGCCGTGGACGCCGCGGCGGAGCAGATTCTCGTGGTGGGACCCGAAGGCGACTTTACGGCCGAAGAGTACGCCGCGATTACCGAAGCCGGCGCGCGGCCCGTGTCGCTGGGTCCGCTGGTGTACCGTTCCGAGGTGGCCGCCGTACTGGCCGCCACCCTGCTGCGGTTCCGCGCAGGGGCGTATCGGCCCGCCCGATGAAGCGAATGCCCCCGCGCGGACACGCCGCACGGGGGCAGAAAACCTGTACGATGGCGGGGCTGCGCTTAAATGCCGAACAGCCCGAGCAGTCGCAGAATGAAGCTGATGATCGAGATAATCAGCGAGATCGTTTCCAGCATGGCTCGTGTACTCCGTGGTGCGGGGCAGGACCACCCACTCCCGGACGGCCCCGGCCGTCTGCCTGCCCAGCCGCAACGCTAACACAGCCCGCCCGTCCCGCGCCAGCCATGGCGTCACCCCTGCCGGGGTTCGGTAGTTTCAAGACGGCCCCTTACCCGGGGTTCTCGCTTCGCTTCACCCCGGGCTTAGAACGTAAGCACCTCCGGTGCTTGCCGCGTATGGACCTGAGCGTCATCCCATGGTCGCCTTCCCGCTTAGATCGTAACCACCTCCGTCGCTGGCCGCGTATGGACCTAAGTATCATCCCATGGTTACCGCGCGTTTAGAAGACGAGCACCTCCGGTGCCGTTGGGTATAGATTCATGGCGTCGTCTCCGCGGCAAGGTCGGAGTGCCATGATCCCCTCGTCCCGCAGCCAGCCGCGCCGAACGAACCCCGCCCACCCGACACCATCCAGCGCGCACAAAAGCGGATGGCCTGGAAGCGCCGGAGGTGCCACCGTTCCTAGCCCGGTGGTGACGCAAAGCGGAACCCCGGGTTAGCCCGGACCGAATGGAGAGCCCCGGACGGGGCGGGACCTCCACCGTTTTCTAGACCCCTCGGCGCCAACCACGCGCCATGCCCCCACCGCCAGCCGCGCAGCGCCGGAGGCGCGACCGTTCTTAGCCCGGTGGTGAAGCGAAGCGGAACCCCGGGTTTGTGCGGACGATAATTGGAACCCCGGACGGGGTGATACAAGCAGAGCCGCGGCGGCGGCTTGCCACGCGTGGCGGCTGCGTGCTATAGTTTCGCGATTTTCAATTCACAGGGACTCCCAACGCCGCACTTTCCGGGTGCCCGGCCATGCCGGGTGAGGCGGGGGTTCCAAGGGCAAACCCGGAAAAAGGAGACTGCACATGGCCGTTGTGACCATGCGTCAATTGTTGGAGGCCGGCATTCACTTCGGCCACCAGACCCGTCGTTGGCATCCCAAGATGAAGCGCTACATTCATGGCCAGCGCAACGGGATCTACATCATCGACCTGCAGCAGACGCTGCGCCAGCTCTACAAGAGCTACGGCCTGGTGCGCGACACCGTGGCCAAGGGCGGCACGGTGCTGTTCGTCGGCACCAAGCGCCAGGCCCAGGAAGTGGTCGAGCGTGAAGCCAACCGCTGCGGCATGTATTACATGACCAACCGCTGGCTGGGCGGCACGCTCACCAACTTCAAGACGGTGAAGCAGAGCATCGCCGAGCTCAAGCGCCTGCGCGACCTCGAGAAGGACGGCAAGCTCGAGCGTTATTCCAAGAAGGAAGCCTCCATGATGCGCAAGCGCATGGAGCGTCTCGAGAAAAACCTGGCCGGTATCGAGAACATGCCCGGCCTGCCCGACCTCATCTTCGTGGTGAGCGTGAAGACCGAAGGCATCGCGGTGCGCGAAGGCCAGCGCCTCGGCATCCCGGTGATCGGCGTGGTTGATACCAACTGCGACCCGGACCTGACGGACATCGCGATTCCCGGCAACGACGACGCCATCCGCGCGCTCGGGCTGTACTGCTCGATCATCGCCGATGCCGCCATCGAGGGCCGCATGACCTTCCAGAAGCACCGCGCCGAAGAGAACGATAAGCGCGCGGCCGCGGCTGAGGGCGCCATCGAGGACATCAGCGAAGACACCTTCGCCGAGGCCGATGCGGCCGACGACGCGGAAGCGGGCGAAGCCGCCGAAGTGCTGGCGGAAGCGGACGACGAGTAAACGGCTTCCGGCCCTCCCCGGGGGGCCGGTTCGGGCGCTTGAATATACAAAAAACCGTTTGCCCCCCGGCGGGCGAACTCTATCCAGACCCTTTTGGATTTGAGCACGACAAGGAGATAGACGAATGGCAATCACGGCGGAAGCTGTAAAGAACCTGCGCGAATCGACGGGCGCGGGCATGATGGACTGCAAGAAGGCGCTGGGCGAAACCGGCGGCGATTTCGAGAAGGCGGTGGCCTGGCTGCGCGAGCGCGGCATTGCCAAGGCGGCCAAGCGCGCCGGCAAGGTCGCGGCCGAGGGCACCATTGCCCACTACATCCACATGGGCGGCAAGATCGGCGTGCTGTGCGAAATCAACTGCGAGACCGACTTCGTGGCCCGCGGCGAGGAATTCCAGGCGCTGAGCCGCGACATCTGCCTGCAGATCTGCTCGACGAACCCCGGCTGGGTGCGCCGCGAAGATGTTCCGACCGAGGCCTACGCCGCGGAGAAGGAAATCTACGTGGCCCAGGCCAAGGAAACCGGCAAGCCGCAGGAAATCTGCGAGAAGATCGCCGAAGGCAAGATGAACAAGTGGTTCTCCGAAGTCTGCCTGCTCGAGCAGGAGTTCGTGAAGGACGGCGACAAGAAGATTCAGGACCTGCTCAACGCACTGAGCGGCAAGTGCGGCGAGAAGATCGAGGTGCGCCGTTTCGTGCGTTTCGCCCTGGGCGAAGGCATCGAGAAGGAAGAATCGAACTTCGCCGAGGAAGTGGCGGCCGAGCTGGCCAAGGCTCAGGCCAAGGCCTAGACCCTTGGGCGAAGCAAGCTATAAACGCATCCTGCTGAAGCTCAGCGGCGAATCGCTGCAGGGAGCTTCCAAGGGCGGCATCGACTTCCCGACCGTGGGGCAGCTGTGCGACGAGATCGTGCAGGTGCAGCGGCTGGGCGTCGAGGTGGGCCTGGTGGTGGGCGGCGGCAACATTTTCCGCGGCGCCCGCGCCGAGGAAACCGGCCTCGACCGCCCCACCGGCGACTACATGGGCATGCTCGCCACGGTGATTAACGCCTTGGCGATTCATGGCGCGCTGGAAATGCGCGGCGCGAACACGCGGGTCATCACGGCTATCGAGATGCGCCCCGTGGCCGAGCCCTACATCCGCCGCCGCGTGCAGCGCCACCTGGCCAAGGGCCGCGTCGTGATTTTCGGCGCCGGCACGGGCAACCCCTTCTTCACCACCGACACCGCCGCCGCGCTGCGCGCGAGCGAAATCGGGGCCGAAGTGCTGATGAAGGCGACCCGCGTGGACGGCGTGTACGACAGCGACCCGGAAAAGAACCCGGACGCCAAGCGTTACGAATCGCTGGACTACACGACGGTGCTGAGCGAGAACCTGCGCGTGATGGACGCGACGGCGATTTCGCTCTGCCGCGAGAACGCGCTGCCGATTCTGGTATTCGACTTTACCCAGCCCGGCAACATCCTGCGGGCGGTGCAGGGCGAGAACATCGGAACTCTGGTGAAGGGAGCTTAAGCCATGATCGAAGAAATCATGATGGAAGCCGAAGACAAGATGCACAAGTGCGTCGAGGCCTTCCAGGGCGAAATGGCGAACATCCGCACGGGCCGCGCCACGGCCGGCATGCTGGACGTGGTGGACGTGGACGTGTACGGGTCGCGCATGAAGATCAACCAGCTGGGCACGATCAACGTGTCGGACGCCCACATGATCACCATCGACCTGTGGGACAAGAGCCAGATGTCGGTGGTGGAGAAGGCCATCGTGGCCTCGCCGCTGGGCATCACCCCGGCGAACGACGGCCGCGTCATCCGCCTGCCCATTCCCCCGCTCTCCGAAGAGCGCCGCAAGGAACTGGTGAAGGTGGCGGGCAAGCACGTGGAAGACGCCAAGGTGGCCATCCGCAACGTGCGCCGGCACGCCGTGGACCAGATCAAGAAGCTGCAGAAGGACGGCGACCTGCCCGAAGACGACGCGCACAAGCGCACCGACGACGTGCAGAAGCTGACCGACAAGTACACGCACGACGTGGACCACGCTTTCGCCGCCAAAGAAAAGGACATCATGGAGGTCTAGCGTATGCGGCTTCCGCAACGCCCCTGAAGGAGTCACAAGCCGCGGTAGCCGCGCCCCCGCGCGCGGTTCCCGCGGCTTTTATTTTACGCCATGCCAGCTACGCCCGCCGGAGAACGCCCCCCTCTTGACCCCCGCATCGACGCAGGGGCGCTGCCCCGCCATACCGCGGTGATCATGGACGGCAACGGCCGCTGGGCGAAGGAGCGCGGCAAGGCGCACGTGGAAGGCCACGAGGCCGGGGCGCGCAGCGTGCGCGCCATTATCGAGGCGGGGCGTGAAATCGGGCTCGAGGCCATCACGCTCTACGCCTTCTCCACCGAAAACTGGAAGCGCTCCGACTTCGAGGTGAACTCGCTGTTCCGGCTGATGAGCAAGTACATCCACCGCGAGCTCGAAGAGATTCACAAGAACAATATCCGCGTGGGATTCCTGGGCCGCTGGGACGGCCTGCCCGCCAAGGCGGCGGATGACCTCCGCGCCTGCCTGGAGCGCACCAAGGAGAACGACGCGATGACCGTGAACGTGGCGCTGAACTACGGCGGCCGCGCGGAAATCGTGGATGCCGCCCGCAAGCTGGCGCAGGATGTGCGCGACGGCCACATCGCCCCCGAGGACATTACCGAGGAGCGCTTCGCGCAGCGGTTGTACCTGCCCGAATGGGCCGAGGTCGACCTGCTCATCCGCACCAGCGGCGAACTCCGCCTGAGCAACTTCATGCTCTGGGAACTCTCGTACGCAGAAATCGTCGTGCAGTCCGTGCTCTGGCCCGATTTCCGCAAGGAGCACCTGTGCGACGCGATCGTGGAATATCAGCAGCGCAGCCGGCGCTACGGGGGACGGCCATGACCGGGAATCGCGGTTCGGTGTTCGTTCGGCTGATTACAGCCCTCGTGCTTATCGCCGTGGCCGTGGCGCTCATCTGGGTGCCGCGGCTCGACTACGGCTTCATGGGGCTGGTGGCGGTGTTCGCCTTTGTGGGCGCGCGCGAGTATTACCAGATGGCCTCGGCCAAGGGACACAATCCCGAGGCCGTGCTGGGCGAGTGGGTGTGCGGCGCGCTGGCCTTTTCCGCCATCTGGAACGACCTGCGCCTGACGATGCTGGTGTTCTTCGTGGGCGTGATGTTGGCGGCTTGGCTGCATATCCTGCGCGGCCACCCCACGCTCGACGACCTGGCCGTGACCGTTTTCGGCATGACCTATGTCGGGCTGATCGCGGCGCACTTTTCGCTGCTGCACGCCAAGCCGGTCATCGGGCCCGGGCTGGTGACCATGACGCTGGCGGCGGTGGCGCTCTCGGACACGGGCGCGTACTTCGCGGGCAAGAACTTCGGCCGCCACAAGATGGCCCCGCGGGTCAGCCCGAAGAAGACCTGGGAAGGCTCGATCGGCGGCCTGATTACGGCGATGCTGGGCATGGGACTCCTCTTCGCGGTGCGCGATTACCTGCACACGAAATATCTGCCCGAGTGGCCGTTGTACCGGTATATAGCCATCGGCCTGGTGCTGGCGATTGCCGGGCAGGTGGGCGACTTGGTGGAGTCGATGCTCAAGCGCGACGCCGGCGTGAAGGATTCCGGGCAGGTATTGCCCGGGCACGGCGGCGTGCTCGACCGCTGCGACGGGTTTCTCTTCGCCGGTCCGGTGATGTATTACCTTTTTTTCCTGGGTGAGGGTTAGCAGTTTTGTACGAAGACGCCTTGACAGCGGTGCGCGACTACGGGAAACGTCTCGCGGAATTGCGCAAGTGCCTGAACGTGGACGGCACCAAGCAGAAGATTTCGGAGCTCGAGACCGTGATGTCCGCGCAGGATTTCTGGAACGATCCGGAAGCAGCGCAAAAAGTGGTGCAGCAGTTGAAGGGCTACCGCACCGCGGTGGACATGCCCGACAAACTGCACCATGAAATCGAGGAACTGGACACGCTGATCGAGCTGGCCCGCGAGGAGGACGACGCCTCGCTGGAGGGCGACATCGAGGAGCACCGGGACTCGATCGAGCAGCACCTTCGCCGCCTCGAAATCTCGAGCCTGTTCATGGACCCGCGCGACGCGAAGGTGGCGCTCGTAAGCATCCATCCGGGCGCGGGCGGCACGGAATCCTGCGACTGGGCGTCGATGCTCTACCGCATGATCACGCGCTATTGCGAGCGCCAGGAATTCGACTACGAAGTGCTCGAATACCAGGACGCCGAAGAAGCGGGCCTTAAGAGCGCGACGCTGCGGGTCACCGGCGTGAACGCCTACGGCATGCTGAAGTCGGAATCGGGCGTGCACCGTCTGGTGCGCATATCCCCGTTTGATTCGCAGGCGCGGCGGCACACGTCCTTCGCGGCCATCGAGGTGCTCACCGAAATCGACGAGGACATCGAGATCGAGGTGCGCGAAGAAGACCTGAAGATGGACGTGTTCCGAAGCAGCGGCGCCGGCGGCCAGAAGGTGAACAAGACCAGCTCTGCCGTGCGGCTCACCCACTTGCCCACGGGCATCGTGGTGTCGTGCCAGGTCGAGCGTTCGCAGCACCAGAACCGCGCCGTCGCGCTGACCATGCTCAAGTCGCGCCTGTACGATATCGAGATGCGCAAGAAGCAGGAAGAGCTGGATCAGCAGCGCGAGGGGCAGCAGGACGTGGCCTGGGGCAGCCAGATCCGCTCCTACGTGCTGCATCCGTATCAGATGGTGAAGGACTTGCGCACGAGCGCCGAGACCGGCAACATCACCAAGGTGCTCGACGGCGACATCGACATGTTCGTCGAGGCGTATTTGAAGTGGAACCTGTCGCGCAAGAGCGGCCAGCATGCGAGCGCCTAGCGCGCCGCATGCCCTGAGGAATTGAAGCCATGACGGAAGATCCGCAGCGCGCGAAGGCGCGCCAGCTGCTTGAACAAATCGCGCAGGCCATCGCCGGCGCCGCCGAAGACGTGCTGCGCGACGAGGAGCGCCGCCTGCCGGAGCTGCTCGAGGCGCAGGCCTGGGACGAGGCCATGCCGATCGCCGAGAGCAGCAAGGTGCCCGGCGTGAAGAAGAAGGCGGGCGTATACCAGAAGACGATGGCGAAGGTGAATGCCGCCGCCGCGGAAGACGCCGCGCCCACCGAGCAGGACCTGCTGCAGAACCGCGTGACGAAGCTGGGCCGTATCCGCGAACGCGGCGACGAGCCCTTCAAGTACGCCTTCGAGCGCACGCACACCATCGCCCAGGCGCGTGCCGCCTTCGAGGCCTCCGAAAAGGAATCGGCGGGCGAGTTCGAGGTAGAGCACAGCGTGAGCCTCGCAGGCCGCGTGACGGCCATCCGCGATCAGGGCAAGAGCGTGTGGGTCGACCTCCGCGACGAGGGCGGCAAGGTGCAGTCGTGGTTCGGCCGCAATGAACTCGGCGAGGCCGCCTTTGAGGCGCTGCGCGACCTGGACCTCGGCGATTTCCTCGGCGTGACGGGCGACCTCAAGCGGACGAAGCGCGGCGAAATCACGGTGTTCGTGAGCGAATACGCCATTCTGACCAAGTCGCTGCGGCCTTCGGTGGAAAAGCACACCGGCCTAAAGGATGTGGAGACCCGCTACCGCCAGCGCTATCTGGACATGGTGGCGAACCCGGAGGTGCTGACGACCTTCAAGCGGCGCATCCAGGTGGTGAGCAGCATGCGGAACTGGTTGACGGCGCAGGGCTATCTCGAGGTCGAGACGCCGATGCTGCAGCCCATTCCCGGCGGCGCCACGGCGCGCCCGTTCATCACGCACCACAACACCTACGACACCGACCTCTACCTGCGCATCGCGCCGGAGTTGTACCTCAAGAAGCTCATCGTGGGCGGGTTCGACAAGGTCTTCGAGATCAACCGCTGTTTCCGCAACGAAGGCGTCGACACGCGGCACAATCCCGAATTCACGACCATGGAACTCTACAAGGCCTACGACGATTATATGGGCTTGATGGAAGAGACCGAGGCCATGCTGCACGACATCATCGTCGAGACGGTGGGCAGCGAAGAATTCGAGTACCAGGGGCACACGCTGAGCGTGAAGCGCCCGTGGCCGCGCTACCGCCTCTTCGACGCCATCCGCGAATACGCCGGCATCGACCTGGAAGCCACGCGCGATCGCGACGAGGCGGCCCGGCTGGCCAAGAGCGCCGGAGTGCCGGTGGACCCCACCATGGGCTACGGCAAGATCGTGGACGAGGTGATGTCGGCCAAGGTGCAGCCGCAGATGATTCAGCCGAGCTTCCTGTACGACTACCCGATCGAGTTGTCGCCGCTGGCCAAGCGCCACCGCGACAACCCGGCGATGACCGAGCGCTTCCAGCCCTTCATCGCCTGCCTCGAGGTGGGCAACGCCTTCTCCGAGCTGAACGATCCCATCGACCAGCGCGAGCGGTTCATGGAACAGATCAAGCTGCGCGAGGCCGGCGACGACGAGGCGCAGTACCTGGACGAAGACTTCATTACGGCGCTCGAGGTGGGCATGCCCCCCACGGCGGGCCTGGGCATCGGCATCGATCGCCTCGCCATGATTGTCACCAATTCCGCCTCCATCCGCGAGGTGATTTTCTTCCCGCAGCTGCGGAAACTGGACCACTGATGGCGGAGCCGAAGAAAAAGCGCAACATCCTCCAGAAGGCCTTTGGCGGCCCGGAGACTCCCGACGAGATCCTGGATCACCTCCGACGCGAGGCGCCGGAATTCCACGCCATCGTGGAGGCGGCCATGGCCGTGTGGGACGAGTTGCGATTCGGCTATACCACCAAGGTTTACGCGCAGGCGCTGTCGGTCGAGTTGAATTACCGCGGCATCGCGTTCGAGCAGAACGTGCCGATTACGCTACAGTACCGGGGCGAAACCCTGGATACCGGCCACACGGCAGACTTCATCTGCCAGGGAGACATCCTCCTGATCGTCCGCTCGAAAATCGCGCTGCAGCCGCAAGACGACGCCGAACTGGTGAGCCAGCTCAAGTCCGCCGAGTTCCAGAAGGGACTCGGCTTCAACTTCGGTCCGTCGAAGCTGTCGTTCAAGCGGGTGGTAGCGCACCCCAGCGCCCGGAAACGCTAGCCCATGCGCTTCGAGGCCTTCGTCGCCGCGCGCTATCTCAGCGGCAAGCGCAAGAACCGCTTCGTCAGCCTGATCACCATCATCTCGATGGCGGGCGTGTGCGTCGGCGTCATGACCCTCATCGTCGTCATCAGCGTGATGACCGGCTTCGACGAGGAACTGCGCGAGACCATCATCGGCAACCGCGCGCACCTGCGGGTGTATCCGGGCGGCAGCAACGACATGTACGACTGGAAGACCGCCATCCACGAGATTAAAGAACTGAACCCCGAGGTCATCGGGGCGGGACCGGTTATCGAGACGGAGGCGCTGCTCAAGAACGGCGACTACACCACCGGCGCGCTGATTGTGGGTGTGGACGTGGATCTCGAGACGGGCGTGACCGACCTGTCGACCAACCTGACCGAGGCCCAAGGGCGCGAGTTCGGCCGCGGCGATTTGCCGGGCGACAAGGAAATTGTGCTGGGCTACCGCCTGGCGCAGCGCATCGGCGCGACGGTCGGTTCGGAAATCGCGGTCTACACCGCGCGTATCTCGATGTCCGCCGTGGGCCCGCGCCGCGGCGGCCAGGTGTATATGCGCGTCAGCGGCATTTCGCAGGCCCGCATGTCGGACTTCGACCAGCTCTACGCCTTCGTGAACATCGAGACGGCGGGTATGCTCACCGGCCGCAAGGGCGTCGACGGCGTGCACCTCCGGCTGAAGGATCCCGACCTGGCACCCGTGGTGAAGGAGCGCATCGCCGAGCACCTGCCCTATCGCGCGCGTACGTGGTATGAAGACCAGCAGGCCTTCTTCCAGGCGCTCGAGCAGGAGAAACTGGTGATGTTCATCATCCTATCTTTCGTGGTGGTGGTGGCAGCCTTCAATATCACCAGCACGCTCATCATGGTGGTGATGGAGAAGCGGCGCGACATCGGCATCCTGCGCACGCTCGGCTCGAGCACGCAATCCATACTGCTGCTGTTCATCCTCAAGGGCCTGATGATCGGCCTGAGCGGCACCGCCGCCGGGCTGACCCTGGGCACGCTCTTCGTGGCCTACCTCAATCCGATCGCCGAGACCCTGGCCGCGGCGCTCGGCGTGCCGCTGGTCACCACCGACATCTACTATTTCGACCATATCCCCGCGCGCATCGTGCCCTACGACATCGCGGTGATCGCGGTCACGGCGGTTTTCCTGTCGTTTATCTCAACGCTGTACCCCGCCTGGAGCGCGGCGCGGCTCGACCCCGTGGATGCCCTGCGCCATGAGTAACACCGTCATCGAGTGCAAGGGCGTATCGAAGCACTACCACGACGCCACGCGCGAGCTGCGCATTCTCACCGGGGTGGACCTGCAGGTGGAGCGCGGTAAGATCCTCGCCATCAGCGGGCCCTCGGGCGTGGGCAAGAGCACGCTGCTGCACCTGATGGGCACGCTCGACAAGCCAACCGCAGGCGATATCTACTTCGAAGGCGACGCGCTCCGCACGCTTTCGCGCACGCGCATCAACGAAATCCGCAACGAATGCATCGGCTTCGTGTTCCAGTTTTACCACCTGCTACCGGAATTCACCGCGCTCGAAAACGTGATGATGCCCGCGCTGTGCAAGGGCGCGCGCCCGGCCATCTGCCGCGTACGCGCGAAAGAACTGCTCGAGCGCGTGGGACTGACCGAGCGCATGACCCACAAGCCCGGCCAGCTGAGCGGCGGCGAGCAGCAGCGCGTGGCCATCGCCCGCGCCCTGTTCAACGAGCCCAGCGTCGTGCTGAGCGACGAGCCCACCGGCAACCTCGACGAGGACACCGGTTCCGGCATCGTCGATCTGCTCTGGAACCTCAACCGCGACATGGGCGTCACCCTCGTCGTGGTCACGCACGACCAGCAGCTCGCCGCCTCCGCCGACCGCTGGGTACACCTCCACGAAGGCCGCGTAGAAGAGCGGAAATAGCGCTTAGCGAACTCGCAGATTGCGGCGCAGCCGCCTTGGAGTGCGGGAGCGGGCTCCCGCTTTTCGTAGGGAGCGATTTAGCTCCCGTCGTCGTGGTGCACGATTGAATCGATCGTCCAAGCGACGGAAGCGCGCTTCCTCATCAAGGCGGCAGCAGGCTGCCGCACTCCAAGGCAGCAAGCTGCAGAATATCTTCTGCACGATGGGGCGAAACGCTGTCGAGCCATCTTGACACGATCGCGTCAAAGAGGTTGCCGCGCTTCGCTCGCAATGACGAAGTTGACGGCTTGGGCGGAAGAAAGACGCCTGGCACCGTGGCACGGTAGGGCGACCTCCGCCCTACCGCAGGCCGCCGGATTCCCCGGGGCGCATGCTGACAGGCGGTCCGAGGATTTCCTGGAGGATGATGCCGGTGCGCAGGGCGGAGCGGCTCTGCACAATGGCGGCCAGCTGGCGGTCTCGGCGCTGTTTCATGCTTCCCACCGGTACCGGCCTCGCCTTGGGCTGCACGGGTTGGGGCTGAGGCTTCGGCTGCGGGGCGGTCTGCTCTACGGCCGATGGGCGGCGCTTGCGCTGTTGCTGCTGCTTCGCCTGCTGCTTGCGGGCTTCGGCGGCCTGCGCCTGGCGCCACATTTCTTCCAGCGTCATCTGGGCCTGCTGGCGGGCGCGGCGCATTTCCTCGGCCGCGCTCGGGCGCTCCATGGCGACGGGGCGTTGCGGCTGCGGATGCGGGGCCTGGCGGCGCTGCTGTGGCATGGGGGCCTGTCGCTCCACGCGCTGCGGCATGGGACGCCGCTGCGGCGGGCCTTCCTGGGGAAGCGGCGCCTCGCGGCGCTTGGCCGTGCGAATCTCCGGCTCGCTGGACCGGCCGCGCTGGGGCGGCATGCCGCTCTCGCCGTAGAGCATCTTGCGCGTTCGCTCGGGCAGGTCCTCGGGGCTCTTGCGCTCGCGCCGCTCCTTGCGCGCTTCCTCGGCCTGCTTCTGCTCGCGGTACTTGCTGTATACGCTGAACGCGGTAATGGCCGCGAAGACCGCGAATCCAATCAGGTTTTCCATGACGGCTCCATTCGGGTGTCGGTGGAATGCCCGGGCCTCCGCGCGGAGGCCCGGGCCGGAGAATCGCTTACTGCTGCTGCGGCTTGTTCGGGTTGCGGTCGTCTTCGACGCCGGCAATCGATTCGCGCATGCTGGTATCGGCCATCACATTCTTCATGCGGTAGTAGTCCATGATACCGAGGTTGCCGTTGCGGAAGGCCTCGGCCATGGCGCGCGGCACCTCGGCCTCGGCTTCCTTCACGCGGGCTTCCATCTCCACAACCTGCGCCTGCATTTCGGTTTCGCGGGCGCGGGCCATGGCGCGGCGTTCCTCGGCGCGCGCCTGGGCAATCTGCTTGTCGGCCTCGGCCTGGCGGATTTGCAGCGCCGCGCCGATGTTGTCGCCCACGTCCACGTCGGCGATATCAATCGAGAGAATCTCGAAGGCGGTACCCGCATCAAGGCCGCGCTGCAACACCACGCGCGAAATCATGTCGGGATTCTCGAGCACCTTCTTGTGGGTCTCGGCCGAGCCGATGGTGGTCACGATACCCTCGCCCACGCGCGCGATGATGGTGTCTTCCGTGGCGCCGCCGACCAGCCGGTCGAGGTTGGTGCGCACGGTCACGCGGGCCTTGGCCTTCAGCTGGATGCCGTCCATCGCCACGGCCGCCACCACGCTCGGGCCGCGGTTGGGATCGGGACAGTCGATGACCTTCGGCATCACCGAGGTCTGCACGGCATCGAGCACATCGCGGCCGGCCAGGTCGATGGCCGTGGCTTGTTTGAAGGTCAACGGAATGTTGGCCTTGCTCGCGGCGATAAGCGCCTTCACCACCAGCGGCACGTTGCCGCCGGCCAGATAATGCGCCTCGAGCTCGTTGGTCGTGATCTTCAGGCCCGCCTTGGTGGCGTTGATGCGGCTGAGGACGATGACCGACGGACGCACCTGCCGCAGGCGCATGCCGATGAGGCTGAAGAAGCTGACGGGCGCGCCCGAAAGCAATGCCTGAATCCACAGCTGGATGAAGGCGAACATGGTGATAAAAAACACCAGGCCGACAATCCCCACGACGGCGATGAAGACCAATTGCACGGGACCCATAGAACCTCCTTTTGCGATACTGCTGCCGTTCGTTAGCGGCCGCGACGCCTACTCTGCGGTTTGAATCTCACCCTCGGGCGCTAAGGCCCGTTCCACGACAATATAGTTTCCGCTCACGCGGACCACGCGCACCGGTTCGCCCGGGTCGATGATGGCCCCATCGGAGGTCACATCCAGCCGCGCGCCGTCAATCTCGACGATGCCTGCGGGCCGGAGCGCCGTCACCACCACCCCTGCCTTGCCCACCAGCCCGGCATCGGTCTTCATGTTTTCCCAGCCGGCTTCCGAATCCATGGAGTCGGTCAGGAACAGCGGTCCACGCGCGCCCACGGTCGACAGCACGTACATGCCGGTCAGGAAGATCCCGATACCGCCGATGAACTCTCCGAGGATAATTACCAGCGCGAGGTCCGGAAAATTCGTGACGCCCACGACCGTGCTGCCGATGAGGAAGAGCACACCGAAAACGCCGAGAATGCCGCCGGGCAGCACGAACTCGAGGATGATCATCGCGGCAGCGCCGGCGAAGAGGAAGGCCATCCAGAAGAGCGGCATCAGGCGGTCTCCCCCTCGTCGACCGTTTCGAGAAAGCTGATGAGCTGCGTAATCTCAATGCGGATCTGCAGCAGCCGCTTGCTCTTGTCGCCGGGGTCCTTGGGGTCGGTCTCGTCCAGAGCATCAAACGTGGCAATCAGCGGGTTCGCCGCACCAATCAATTGCATGGCCTGTTCGAGCAGCTTGTTGAACCGCCGCGCGAAGGGCGCGCAGGTGTAGTAGCCCGCGCCCTGGGACTGCACATAGTCCATTTCGCTCAGCAGCTTGCGCAGCATGTGTTCCATCGTGCGGGCCGGTGTCATGCCTGGTCTCCCTCATCGCGCGCGACCACGTGACGGTTGCCGTCCACGCGTATTATCCGGATGGGCGTGCCGGGCTCGATGTATTCGCCCCGCGTCACCACGTCGTAGTTCTTGCCTTCGAAGCGCCCGCGGCCGGCCGGGCGAAGCAGGGTGACCGCTTCGCCGCGCAGCCCGCTGCTGAGACGCTCCTCCTCGTCGCTCTGCACGATGTAGCCAGCGGCGATGTCCTGCGCCTCGCCCAGCACGAGCCAGCCGGCCAGCGGCGTGCGCGGCAGCAGTTTCCAGGTGACCAGTACCAGCACCGTAAACATCACCAGCGCGGTCGTCAGGGTCTGGCCCGCATCGTTCAGGCGCGCGTAGTCCCAGTCGTATTGGGGTATCGGCGCCTTCACGAGCGCCATGTAGAACCCCGCCATGAGACAGACGATGCCGGAGACGCCCGTGACACCGAAGCCGGGAATCATGAAGATTTCGACCGCCAGCAGACCCAGGCCCACGACGACGAGGATCAGGTCGACCCAGTCCGCCACGCCCAGCACGATGTACGAGCCGAAGAAGAGCGCAAGGCAGGCCACGCCGATGATGCCGGGCAGCCCGAACCCGGGCGTGCGTACTTCCATGTAGAGTCCGCCCATGCCGAGCATCAGCAGCAGCCCCGAAATCATCGGGCTGGTGAGCCAGGCGAAGAGGTACTCCGCGAAGTTGGGCACGACATAGTGCCAAACGAGTTCGTCCCAGCCGAAATGCTGCAACGCCGCGCCGATATTTTCGGCCTGCAATTGCGAGAGATGATACTTCACGGCCTCCTGCGAGGTGAGCGTGAGCAGCTTGCCCGGCTCGGAAATCAGGTCCGCATCGGCCGGCACCGACACCGGGCGGCCGTTTTCGCCCACGAGCGGCACCTCGGGCGCGGCCTCTTCCACCGGCTCGGGCTTGGGCTCGCCGATGATGTCGCGGAAAATCTCGGGCAGGCCGCCGGGCTGCTGGGCTTGCATGCGGAGCGTGCTGGAAGGCAACGACGCGACACCCGCGGCGGGGGCGGACTCAGTCAGCGGCGCATCCGGCGCCGTTGTGACCTTCTCCATCACATCGCCGTTGTGCATCTTGTACACGGTATAGCCGCCGTCGGCCTCGGCATGGCCCCACAGCTCGATTTCGTTATCAACCATCGCCTCGCCGAGCAGCGGGTTGTGGTTGTTCTCTTCGCCCAGCGCGCGATACTTCGCGCGGATGAACGACATGGACTTCTCGGTGACCTCGATGGACTGGTCGGCCCCCATATTGATGGGGGTGGAGGCACCGATATTCGAGGCCGGCGCCATGACGATGTAGTCGCAGGAATAACTGATGATGGCCCCGGCGGAGATCGCCCCCATGCCCTCGACATAGGCGACCGTGGGGCATTTTGCGCTCATGATATGGCGCGTGATTTCGATGGCCGAATCGACACGGCCGCCGGGAGTATCGATAACGAAGACCAAGCCATCGGCGTTGGCCGCCTCTTGCACCGCGCGCTCGACGACCACAGCGACGCCATCGTCGATTTCGCCCTCGATTTTCGCGATGACGACATAGCCGCCGTCGGGCGGCGTGCCCGAACCGGCTTCAGGGAACCACGTGCCGCCGCCCTGGGCCAGCGTAGCCAGCGGGGCCAGCGCCAGCACGAGCGCTACGAAAATCCTGATCATGGCGATACACGAACTCCTGCGCGATGCCGCGCCCTTACACTACATCGGACGCGGACTCTTTATTCTAGGGCCGCAAAAGGAATGGTTCAATGCCCGGAGCCGTGCAACGCCGCCGCGATACTTACGAGGGAACGCATGGGAGACGAACACGGCATGACGCTGCACAAACTGGCGAAGGGTACGGACTGGATGACGCCGGAGGAAAAGCCGCTGGCGCGGTGGTTCGTGAGCAAGATGGCGCGGCAATTGCGCCAGCGGGGCGTGCCGGAAACGCCGCTGCTGGTGGTGCGGGTAAACGACGCGATGGTGTCGTTTCTGCTGGCGCGCCGGGCCGAAAGCGTTCTGGGATTCGGTATCAACGAGGATGGAACGCCGCTCTCCCCCACGCCCGGCGCGTATGATCTGGTGGGAAAGGCGCATGAACGCCTCCGGCGCTCGGTCCGGGAGTTGGAAGACTATTGCACCCGCGCGGGACGCCCCATCGACGTGGGCATCGCGGACAAATTGCAGCCCCTCATGCAGGCCACCCGCGCCCTCACAGAGCAATTGAACCCGTAGGGTGGGCCTCGGCCCCACCTCTTGACGCCAACGCTCCGGCACGACACCGGCACGGCGCTTACGGCAACCGCGCCGGAAGGGGGGCCGAGGCCCACCCTACGGCTATCCATTGCGAAACCACAACATGTGGTATATACTGACGCCATGGCTACGCTATACAGGATATCGCTGCTGTTCTTGCTGTGCTTGGCGGTGCTCGGCACGGGATGTGCACGGGGAAAGCGCTTTGACCCGCCGCGCGGGGTGAAGCCGCATACGGTGGCGATGGAAATCACCGCCTACAGCGACGACAAGAAGAGCACGAACTGGAAGCGCAACTGGCTGCTGCGGCCGGTTATCGCGAGCGGTCCGGACAAGGGCAAGCCGAAGAAAGTGGGCATGACGGCCAGCGGTATCCAGGCGACGGAGGGGACGATAGCCGCGGATACGGCGTATTACCCCTTCGGCACCATCATGTATGTGCCGGGTTACGGCTATGGCCGGGTGGAGGATCGGGGCACGGCCATCAAGGGGCCGGGCCGTATCGACATTTTCTACGGCAAGCGCAAGCACGCGCTCGAATGGGGCCGTCAGAAAAACGTGGCGGTCAAGGTCTGGCGCTGATCAGCGGCCGAGAAACGCGATAACCCAGTCCGCCAGATCCTTTCCATCGACCTCGAAATCCCACGCGCCGTGGTCTGCGCCCGGCACTGGCACCAGGGTGGCGGGCACGCCGGCCTCTGCCGCGGCATCATAAAGCCGCTCGGAGGCCTCGAAGGGCGTGCCGGGCTCGGAATCCGCCGTGCCATGCACAAGCAATAGAGCCGGCGAATCCGGCATCAGATCGTCGAGCACGTGATCGCCATTGCCCCAGAGGCTGACGACGGAATCCACCGCGACGCTGACGCCGGGGGCGTTCGCATCGTTGACTGGGTAGCCCTCGTCGCCGGCGAAGTCCTCGGGCGGCGTAAAGCCTGCGGCCAGGGCGGCGAAGGCCCCGGCGGATTCGCCCAGCACGGCGATGCGCTTTGGATCGATGCCATACCCTTCCGCATTCGCGCGCACATGACGGATGGCCGCGCGGGTATCCACCGCGGCCGCATGCGCCGCCGCCAGCAGATACGCCAATTCCTCGTCGGAGAGATCCAGCGCCAGCAGCGATTCCGGTAGTTCGAGATCCTCTGGGGCATCGGGAGGTTTCGGTGCCACGCGGTAGTCGATGAGGAAACACACATACCCCGCCTGGGCCAGCCGCGCCGCGAGGTCTACGAGGTTGCCGTCATCGCGCGAGCCATCGGTGAAGCCACCGCCATGCACCATCACCACGGCGGGCGCGGGCGACTCGGCGGCATCCGCAGGCCGCACGATATCCATCTTGAGCGGGCGTTCACGGAAACGCTCAGACAGCAGCACCCGCTGCCAAGCCTGCGCGTAGGTGACGTCCTTGAGGCGCACGACGCCCGGCGCCGGGCGGTCCATGGGACAGCCGGACAGACCAAGCGCGCAGCACGCGGCTGCGAGCAGGCTGAATCGCCGGAACAGCATGAGGAGCTTATACCATGATTCCCTGGGACGAGGAAACCGCGCGCCGGAAACTACGGGAAAGCGGCTTGAAGCCGGAGCACATTGAACAATGGCTGCAAGTGCAACAGCGATGCCGGTTCGCGGAGGACCACTTCCGCACGGCAGGCGGCGCAACGTGGGCGGTGCGCGAGTACCAGCGCGCCTCGCTCGAATCGCGCGCGCCGCGCAAGGTGCATTGCGACGGACGCGACGTGGGCAAGACGACCGAGATCGAGATTGCCGCGTGCTGGGCGATGGTGACCCGTCCGGACACGCAGATGCTGATCGCGGCGCAGACCGAGAACCACCTGTTTCCGCTCATGCACCGGCTGGCGCGACGCTTCGAGACCACGCCCGAATTCGCGCCCTCCCTCGCGGAAATCCGCCGTTCCCCCAGCTGGTACTTGCGCTTCACGAACGGCTTCCAGCTGTGGGGACGCATTGCAGGGCCGCGCGGCGTGAACTTTCAGGGCATGCACGTGGACTGGCAGATCGTGGACGAGGCACAGGAGATGACCGAGACCAGTTGGGGCGAGCTGTATCAGGGGCTCAACGGCGACGGGCTGCGCTGGGTGTACGGCGTGCCGAACGGGCTGCGCAGCACCTTCTACCGGATGACGCGCATGCGGCAGGCCGAGCAATACAACTGGCCGAGCACGCTGAACCCGGATTTTTCCCAGGCGAAGGACACAGAGCTGGCGGAGCTCTACGGCGGCCGCGACGCGCCGGGCTATGTGCATCGCGTGCTGGGGCAGCATGGCGCTCCCGCGCATGCGGTATTCTCGCTCGACGACTACCTGGCCTGCGTGGACGACACGCTGCCGGTGCTTGATGCAACGCTGCGCGAGGACGAGGATTTCGACCCGCCGGCGTCGGTGCCGCGCGGCGACTATTACCTGGGCTGCGACCTGGGCTACGCGCGCGACCCCTCGGAGTTCGTGGTGTATCAGGACGACCCGCCGTATCTGCTGGGCGTGCTGCGGCTGCGGCTCGAGGGCGTGAACTACGCGCGGCAGCAGGCGATCATCGAGGCGCTCGACGCGGCCTACGATTTCCGGGGCGTGGGCATCGACTGCGGTAACAGCGGCCGGGCCGTGGCGCATCACCTGGGGATGCTCGGCGGAGCGTGGTGCGAGAAGCTGCGGGCCTTCGAGTTCGGGGCGCGCATCGACCTCGCGCCCCTGCCCGACGGCGCGCCCGTGCGGCGCCGCGTGAAGGAATTTATGACCGAGCTGCTGCAGCGGCGCATGGCCGAGGGCAGCGTGCGCTTTCCCCGCGTGCCCGACCGCGAGACGCAGTACGCCGCCCACACCTATTCGGTGAACCCGCTCGGGCAGATCGTCTACGAGAAGGGCAACGATCACCTGATCGACGCGGACCGCTGCGCGCTGCTTTGCCATTATCTCGATACCGAGGAAACCCCGGCAGCCCCGGACTTCGGCATGGCCGTGCTGGGATTCTGACCAAAATAAACCGCCCCGGAGCCAGGCCCCGGGGCGGTAAGGTGAGTCTCTTCAGTCGAATCAGGAAGCGGTTGCGGCGGTCTTCTTCGCGGACTTCTTGCGCTTGCCGGCGTCCTTCTCCATCTCGGCGGCCTGGCGCTTCGACATGATGTCGGACCAGAACCACACCAGCGCGCTGGCGATGAAGATGGAGGAGTAGGTACCCACGAGGATACCGACGATGAGGATGAGCGCGAAGTCGTTGATGGCGGGGCCGCCGAAGAGGAACAGCACCACGCATACGAACAAGGTCGTCAACGAGGTGAGTGTCGTACGGCCCAAGGTCTCGTTGATCGAGATGTTGATCACCTCGGCCAGCTTGAGGCCCTTGCTGCGGTAGACCTGCAGGTCCTCGCGGATACGGTCGAACACGATGATCGTGTCGTTCAGCGAGTAACCGATAACCGTGAGCACGGCGGCCACCACCGGCAGGCTGATTTCGCGGCCGAGCAGCGAGAACACGCCCAGCGTGATGATCACGTCGTGCACCAGGGCCACCACCGCCGCGATGGCGAACTTCAGCTCGAAGCGGAAGGTGAGGTAGATGATGATGAACAGCAGCGAGTAGAACACCGACTGCATGGCGTCCCAGCGCAACTGGGCACCGGCTGCCGGACCCACGGTCTGCGCGTCTTCAATCGTCACCCCGGAGACGTCCCCGGAAGCGGACAGCGGCGCGACGGCCTGCTGAATGCGCTCGGCCACCGTGCCCGGACGAACGGTGTCGCCCTCGGCCGGGGGGGCGTCCTGCGCGCGGTCGATTTCCGACACACGAATGAGGAACTCGTTCATGGTCTCGGAGTCTTCGAGACCGGCCAACTGGACAATCGGATTGGCGAAGCCGGCGGCTTCCAGATCCGCGCGCACATCGCCGGCAGTCACGTGGCTGGGATTGTCAATCGCCAGTTGCAGGTTGGTGCCCTCGGTGAAGTCCACGCCGAAGTTTCCTTCGCCGCGCACGCCGAAGATGACCAGCCCCGCAATGATGCAGAGCGCGCTCGCGGCGGCAGCCGGGGTGCGGCCCGCCAGGAACGGGATGCGCAGGTCGGGCTTGAACAGCGAGAACATCTTGAGCTGCTTCACCAGGCCGCGGTTCAGGGCGAAGTCCATCAGGGCGCGGGAAAGGATCAGGGCGGCGAACACGCTGGTGACCACGCCGACGCTGAGCGTTACGGCGAAGCCCTGAATCGGTCCCGTGCCGAACTGGAAGAGCACCATGGCCGCGATGAGCGTGGTCACGTTGGCGTCGAGGATGGTCGAGGTGGCCTTCTGGAAGCCGGACTCCACGGACGACTTGAGCGAGTGGCCCAGCCGCAGTTCCTCGCGGATACGCTCGAAGATAAGCACGTTCGAGTCCACGGCCATACCAATGGTGAGAATCAGGCCGGCGATGCCCGGCAGGGTGAGCGTCATGCCGAAGTAGGCCATGAGCGCCATGAGGAACAGCGCGTTGAGCGAAAGCGAGATAACCGCCACAACGCCCGCCGCGAGGTAGTAGACCAGGATGAACAAGCCAACGAGGCCGATGCCGGCGAGCGCCGACGTCACGCCGCTGTTTACCGACTGGGCACCGAGGCTCGGGCCGACCACGCGGGTGAATTCCTCGTGTACCGGCACTACCATCGAGCCGGAATTCAGCGCGATGGCAAGGTCGCGGGCTTCCTCGCCCATGAAATTACCGGTAATCGTGCCGTGCGCGCTAATCCGGTCGCGGATGACCGGCGCGCTGATGACGCTGTCGTCGATGACGATGGCCATCGCGCGGTTGATGTTGGCCTGGGTGGCCTTGCCGAAATCGGCCGCGGCGGCATTGTTGAAGCTGAACATGATCTGCCAGTGGGGCGGATTGCTCGGGTCCGGCGTAGCGCCGGCCGAGTCCAGGCCCTCGCCGCTGGCCAGCGGCGTCTTTTCCAGCAGGTACAGATCGTAGAACTGCTCCGTCGCATAGGGCTTCGGCGGCTGGCTGAAGGCGATCATCTTGTCGTCGGGGATGAGGCCCGGGGTCTCCGCCGCCTTGGCGAAAAGCGCCTTGGCGCCCTCGTAGTGTTCCGGCAGCACGCGGAAGCTGGAACGGCCCGGCTCGGGCTTGCTCACGTAGGCCAGGAACTCGGTCTCGAACTGGTTCTTGATCTCGGTGAACACCGGCACCGTCTCGTCCTGGCCGGCCACGATGTGGAAGTTCAGCTGGGCGGTCTTCTTGATAAGGTTGACCGCGCGGGTCACGTCCTTTTCACCCGGCAGCTGAATCTGCACCTGGTTGGTGCCGAGCGCCTGGATGATGGGCTCCTTCGCCTCGAAGTCGTTCACGCGGCGGCTGATCTGCTGCAGCACGACCTGCTGAATTTCCTTCTCGATGTCGGCATCGGTGTACTGGCGGTCGTAGTATTCCTGCAGGCGCTCGGGGCCCAGATCCTGCCAGTCGAACGACACCACCATGTGGAGGCCGCCCTGCAGGTCGAGCCCGAGGTTGATCACGCGGTCGCGGTCGAACTCGGACCAGCGCTTCAGGGAATACAGCGCTTCCGTGAAGGCGCCGGGACGGTCCTTGGCGCGTTCGAGATCTTCCTGCGCCCATTGCTTGAGGCGTTCAGCTCGCGCGTCTTCGCTGAGCGACATCCAGCCGATGGTGGGCACGACATTGAAAGCCGCCAAGGCCACCACGACCCAGATCAGTATCGTGCGTTGAATGGATTGCTGCATCGGTGCGAACTCCAGCCCTCTCGATTCCCGACGCGCCCTGCGCGCGTGCGGGCATGCGGATTACTTCTCTTCGGTTTTCTTGTCTTCCCTGCGCACCTGCGCAATGGCGGACTTGATGAATTCGATTTTGGTGTTGTCGTCGACCCGGACGACCACGTGGGATTCGGTCACGCCGACCACGGTGCCGCAGACGCCGCCGATGGTAACGACATGATCGCCCTTGCCCATCGCGGCGAGCATGTCCTGCTTTTCGCGGTCGCGCTTCTGCTGCGGCCGGATCATGAAGAAATAGAAAACAGCGCCCATGGCGAGCAGCATCGGCAGCATGGACATCAGCCCTTCAGTGCCGCTTCCCTGCCCGGCCTGCGCCAGCGGCAGCGCCGCAAGGGCGCGTCCAGAAAGTTCTACCACGTCAAATACCCTTTAATTCGGTGTGCGCGGGTATACCCGTCCCGTTCAGCATTTATTCACCCGAGGTGTACGCTTCGAGGAAGGCCCGCTTGAAGTCGGGAAAAGCCCCGTTTCGGATGGCTTCTCGCGAATGAACGGCCAATTGTAGCATGAAGAAAACGTTATGTAAAGTATTGAGGCGCAAGGACAAAATCTCCCCACAGCGGTACAGGTGGTGGAGATAGGCCTTCGTATAATGCCCGCCGACCGGGTTGGGCCAGGCCGGTTCGAGCGGCTCGAAATCGCGCGCGTACCTGGCATTCTTGATGTTGACCTTGCCGCGCGTGGTGAACAGGCTGCCGTTGCGGGCGTTGCGCGTGGGCATAACGCAGTCGAACATATCGATACCGCGCTCGATGGCGTCGAGGAAGTCTTCGGGCGGGCCCACGCCCATCAGGTAGCGCGGCTTGTGTTCGGGCAGCAAGGGCGCGGCCCATTCGACCGCGCGGCGCATCTCGTCCTTGCTCTCCCCCACGCTCACGCCTCCGATGGCATAGCCGGGAAAATCGAGGTCGGCCAGCGTGCGGGCGCTCTCCTGGCGCAGGTCTTCGTAGGTACTGCCCTGCACGATACCGAAGAGCGCCTGATGCTCGGCGCCGAGCGATTCCCATTGCGCCTTGCAGCGCGCCGCCCAGGCATGGGTCATCCGCATGGATTTTTCGGCATGTTCGCGCGTGGCCGGATAGCTGGTGCACTCGTCGAAGCACATCATGATGTCCGAGCCGATGCTGTGCTGCACGTCGATGGCCTTCTCGGGCGAGAAAAAATGGCGCGAGCCGTCGATATGGCTCTGGAACTGCACGCCGTCGGGCGTGACCTTTGTGAGGCCGTCGAGGCTGAACACCTGGAAGCCGCCCGAGTCGGTCAGGATGGGGCGGTCCCAGGCCATGAATTGATGCAGCCCGCCGGCGGCCTCGAGCGTTTCGGTGCCCGGGCGCAGGTATAAATGGTAGGCGTTACCCAGGATGATGGGCGCGTCGAGGGCGACGAGGTCTTCCTGGCTGAGCGCCTTAACGCTGCCCTGCGTGCCCACGGCCATGAACACGGGCGTCTCGATTTCGCCGTGCGGCAGCGAAATCCGGCCCGCCCGCGCGGCGCAATGCGGATCCTGCGCCTCGAGGGTAAATCGCATTTGGGGGTTCATCGCTTCTCCCTGAAAGCGGCGGAGCATAGCAGATATGCGCATCCCGGTCGTATTTGTTAACAATGGGCCACCACGCCAACCCACGGGAGCCGAGCCATGAACGAATTCAAGACCCTCCGATTGCAGCGCCAACTGATTCACAAACTGGTATCGTCGTTCAGCCAGGAGGAACTGTTTACGATTCTTCCCTACCGCCGGAACAACATCGCCTGGAACCTGGGGCACATTGTCACCATTGAGCAGGCGCTGACCTATGGGCTGTCGGGCGCGGCCTGGAACCTGCCGGACCATTACCGCGCATGGTACCTGCGCGACACATCGCCCGCCGACTGGACCGGCGAGCCCGACGTGCCCCGGCTGCTGGACGAACTGATGACCCTGCCCGACAAGACCGAGGCCGATTACCACGCGGACGCGTTCGCCAACTACAAGCCCATCACCACCAGCACGGGCGCGTATCTGGATACTGTGGAGACGGCCATCGGCTTCAACAATTTCCACGAAGGCATGCACACGGGCTTCATCATGGCTATCCAGAAGGAACTCGCGGCGGGATAAACCCATCAGAAGCGTCTGAGTGGTCGGGCGAGATTCTGTCGAGCCATCCTGATGCGTGTGCTTCGGAATGGCCCCAGAGCACTTATCGCTGCCCGAATGCCCGCCAACATCGTCATTGCGAGGGGCGAGTCTCCGAGCGACGCGGCAACCTCTTTGGCGCGATGGTGGGTTGTCCGGAGCAGGGTACCGGCAGCTTCTTGCTGGCGACGGTCTGCACGGCATTCCGCCGTCAACGCGCCAAAGAGGTTGCCGCGCTTCGCTCGCAATGACGATGTTAGGGAGATTGGGCGGAAGACAAACGCGCGATGACGTTACGATCGCGCCGGCACGGTAGGGCGAGCCGTACCCGCGAGCCCCTGACGTGAGGGCTTTGCTGCCGGAGCGATTTCCCGACGACGGTACCGGGCGCTCGGCTCATGGGGACATTCGCCCCACCGGTCGGAGCCCCGCCGGCACTTCCGGCCCCGGCCTTTAAGCGGGCGGAATGGGGCGGTATACTGTGCGGCTTTACCGGCGTTCGAGGTGTTTCATGCGCGATCGGGAAGTTACACGGCGGGGTTTCATGGCGGCTTCGGCGGCAGGCCTGGCGGCAGGCTGGGCGGGTTGCTCGGCCCCGACGCCGCAATCGGCGGCGTCCACGGCGCTGCCCGAGCGGCCGAATATCGTCCTGATCATCCTCGACACGCTGCGCGCGGATAAGCTCGGGTGCTACGGCTACCCGGCGGATACCTCGCCGGAATTCGATGCGCTGGCCCAGGCGGGCGTGCGCTTCGACCGGGTGATCAGCCAGTGCCCCTGGACGCGCCCGTCGTGCGGATCGCTGCTCACGTCGCTGTATCCGCGCACGCTGGGGCTGTACAAGGAACAGAACGAGGTGCTGCCGCCGCACTTCGACACGCTGCCCAAGCTCTTGCAGCAGGCGGGTTACCGTACCTACGGGATTACCGCGAACCCCAACCTGAACGAAATCTATAACTTCCATTTGGGCTTCGACGCGTACGAAGACAGCGCGGTGATTTTCGGGTGGATGGACAAGGAGCCGGGCAAGCAGGTGCGCACGCGCGGCATGCGGCTGCCCTCGGCGCCGGAGATGTTCGCGAAGGCGGTGGACTGGGCGAAGCAGGGCGAGGGCCCGGCGTACATGCAGATCAACGCCATGGAAATCCACGAGTGGCTCATCAGCAACACGATGGTCCGCCCGGAATTCCAGGACCTGTACACCAACCTCGGCGAGCGCTATCCGCGCTACCTGCAATCCGTGCGGCAGCTGACGCATGACGTGGCGGCCTTCATACGCGAATTGAGCCTGGTGCCGGGCTGGGACAACACGGTCTTCGCGCTGCTGGCGGACCACGGCGAGGGCCTGGACGACCACGGCGACCTGGAGCACGACCGCGTGCATGGCTGGCTGCTGTATGAATCGGCGGTGGTGGTGCCGTGGGTGCTGTACCACCCGACGTGGCGGCCGGCGCGCAACATTGTGCCGCAGCCGGTGCGCCTGCTCGAGGTGACGCCCACCCTGCTGGACTTGGCGGGCGTGCCCGCGCCGGAGGCGATGGAGGGCCGCTCGATGCTGCCGGTGCTGACCGGCGCGGCGGGCGCGGTGGAGATGCCGGAATACCTGATGACCGAGACGCAATGGCGTGATGCCAACAAGCTGGGCGCGTACGCCTCGGACTGGAAGCTCTTCGAGAACAAGGCGCGGATGGCGGGCGCGGGTCCCATTGAACTGCAACCGCGCGGCGGCGGCGAGCGCGGCAGCGAGACCGACCAGTCGCAGCAGCACCCCGACACCACGGCGGCGATGAAGGCCTATGTGGATCAGTGGGCCGCGCAATATCCGGAGGCGCCGCCGATGCCGCAGTCGAAGCAGCTGACGCCGGAAGAAGTGGAACAAATGCAGGCCATCGGGTATCTCGGCGGCACGGAGGACCAGGACGGATCATGAGCGTACTCAACAAGGAACGCGGGCCGGTTTCCGATGGCGTGGGCGCGGCCCTGACGCTGGGCGCGGTGGTCGCCTTCGCAATGATCATGTACAGCACCGCGTGGCTGTGCGACGACGCCTACATCTCTTACCGCGTGGCCGAAAACTTTCTCGACGGCAACGGGCTGCGCTGGAACGTGGTGGAGCGCGTGCAGCCCTTCACGCATCCGCTGTGGCTCTTCCTGAACACGGCGGTATTCGCCGTGTGGCGCGACGGCTACCTGACGTGGCTGGCGGTGGCGATGGGCACCTCGCTGCTGGCGGTGTGCGTGGCGGCCCTCGGCCTGGCGCGCAACTGGGGCGGCGCGGTGCTGGCCGTGGGGCTCCTGTGCTTCTCGCGCGCCTTCATGGATTATTCGACCTCGGGCCTCGAGAACCCGCTTTCGTACCTGTTGCTCGGGCTGTTCGCGGCCATCTTCTTCCGGCGGCAATGGGGCTACGGCTCGCTGTTCGCGCTCTCGCTGGCGGCCTCGCTCGCCACGTTGAACCGGATGGACACGCTGCTGTTCTTCCTGCCCGCCCTGGCCTACGCCTGGCTCACGCTGCGGGGCATCCGCGCCCTGTTCGTCGTGTTCCTCGGATTCCTGCCGTTCATCGGCTGGGAAGTCTTTTCGATTGTCTACTACGGTTTCCCCTTTCCGAACACGGCCTATGCCAAGCTCGGTACGGGCATCGATTCCGGCGAACTGATCGCGCAGGGCTTCCATTACTTGAACTACACCCTGCAGCGCGATCCCTCCACGTTTATTTTCCTGGGGCTGGGCCTGCTGGTGCCCTTTATCGCGCGGGATTTCAAGGCCATGCTGCTGTCGCTCGGCGGCCTGCTGTATGTGGTGTACGTCATCAAGATCGGCGGCGACTTCATGGGCGGGCGGTTCCTCGCGGTGCCGTTCCTGCTGAGCGTCATCCTGCTGTCGCGGCTGCCGATGCCCATCAGCAGCCCGCGCACGTGGATCATCCTGGGCATCGGCGCGGCGGTCAGCCTGTCGCGCCCGTTTTCGCCGCCGACGACCGGGCAGGACTTCGGCGAGCGCGTGTACGACCTGAGCGTGCCGGCCTCGCAGGGCGGTTTCCGCGATCGCATCGCCCGGCTGCAATACGGCTGGAATGCCTTCGAGAATCCGCAGGCGGCCATCGTGGTGCCGGGTTTCAAGGACGACAGCGGCGTGGGCGACGAGCGCCGCTTCTACTATCAGGTGGCAGGACTGCTGCAATGGCAGCCGGGCAAGGAGATGCCCACGCACAGCTACGCGCAGACCGGACGGCAATACCGCGCCACGCAGGAAAAGGGCCCGAAGATACACGGCAGCGTCGGGTTCCGCGGATTCTTCGGCGGGCCGTCGGTGTACATCATCGATTCCTACGCGCTGGCCGATCCGCTGCTGGCGCGCCTGCCCGCCCGCTACGCGCCGAACTGGCGCATCGGCCATTTCACCCGCGAGATTCCGGCCGGATACCAGGCCTCGGTGCTGGACGGCCCGAATGTGATTCAGGATCGCCAGCTCGCGGAGTACTATGACATCCTCCGCCTGATAACGCGCGGCCCCCTGTTCGACCCCGCCCGGCTCGAGGCCGTGTGGAACATGAACACCGGAAAATACGCGCACCTGGTGGACGACGACCAGTACCGCTTCGCGGGGATGCGCCGTATGCCGCAGTCGAGCTATGCCGATCCCAAGCCCGAGGGCACGGCATGGAATGCGCCGGGCACGCTGCAGCTGAACCTGCGCGGCGCGGAATTCCAGCTGGGCGAGGCGGTGCACAACTCGATGGTCGAGGCGAGCCTGGACAACCGGGATACCTACCGGCTGCTGTTCATGCTGGGCGGCAAGCAGGTGGGCAAGCGCGACGAGACGATTCCGCCGGTGCCGCGCGGCGGCCTGGCCCTGGTGAAGATTCCGGTGCCGCTGAGCGCCGTGCGGGCGGGCTACGACGCCATCCGCGTCATCCCGATTCCGGGCGGCAAGGAAGAGAAGTACGCGCTCGGGCACATCCGCCCGCTGTAGCGTCGCGGACTATTCCTGCGGCGAGCCGATGTAGCCCTGCGCGCGGAGCGCTTCCTCGTAGGCGGCTTCCTCGGCCATGCGCTGCTCGGCAATCCGGCGGAGTTCTTCGGCCACGATCGCCTCGTCCTCGGTGAGGTAATAGGGCTGGGCGCGCAGGCGCTCGAGGTCCGCCAGGTTCTGCTCGTTCTGCATCCGCAGGAAATCTTCTTCCGACAGGCCCTCCTCCTCCATTTGCTCCACGGCGGGCGGCGCCTCGCGCGGGCCGGGCGGCACGGGCAGCGCCTCGCCCTCGAACTCGCCCTCGGTCATGGCGGGCAACGGCGCGTTGGGGAGGTTGTCCTCGATCCGGTAGTTGAGCGTCGGCGAGGGATCGTTGGTGAGGAAGGGCACGCCGTCCTCGCCGATGTTGGTGATGGTCTCGGGAGCGCTGCGCACCTCGGCCTCGCGGTTCACCTGCCGCTCCTTGCGCTTGCTCGCCTCGTCCCATTTCGCCTTGAGCGCCTCGCGCTCGGCCTCGTCCTTGGTGAAGCGCGGCTCGCTCAGGTCTTGCCGCTTGCGGCTGACACGCACCACCTCGCCGGTCTCGGGAACGAGAATCTGGTAGAACTGGCTCGACACCACCACGTAGACATCCTGATACCAGGTCTTGTCGACGCGGATGGAATCCGCCGAGGCGGACTGCCACGGAATCATCAGCGCTGCTGCGCCCAACGCAAACCACTTCGCCATCGTGCCTACTCCAAGGGCCTGCATGCCCGGTTCACCCTCTATATTCTAAACCGAAATGCGCGCGGTGTCACACGAGGCAGGCGCAGTTTGCGCACTTAGGGCCGGGCTCAGCGGGCGACCGGGCGGGGTTTCGGCGGCTCGGCGGCGAGTTTCTGCAGCATCTGCACCTCGGGCCGGTTGAGATAGCGCCATTCGCCGGGGCGGAGATCGCCGCGCAGGAGATTGGCGAAGGCGATGCGCTTGAGCTTTTTCACCGGGTGGCCGACGGCGGCGCACATGCGCTTCACCTCGCGCTTGCGGCCCTCGTGGATGGTGAGCTGGATGCGCGAGGTGCGCTCGTTCACGCTGAGCACGCGCACCTTGGCGGGGGCGGTCATGCCGTCCTCGAGCATCACGCCGCGCTCGAGTTTCTTCACGGCCTCTTCGCCGAAGGAGCCCGCCACCAGCGCGACGTAGACCTTGTCGATTTCATGCGTAGGGTGCATCAGCCGGTGCGCGAGCTCGCCGTCGTTGGTGAGCAGCAGCACGCCCTCGACGTCCATGTCGAGCCGGCCGACGGGAAACACGCGCGCCGTGACGCCGTCGAGGCAATCGAGCACGGTCTTGCGGCCGTGGGTGTCGTTCGCCGTGGTGACGGTGCCGCTCGGCTTGTTCAGCAGCACGTAGACCTTGGTGTCGGTCGCGACCGGGGCGCCGTCGAGCAGCACCTTGTCCGTCTCGGGATCGATGTTCATGCCGATGACCGCGGGTTGTCCGTTCACCGTGACGCGGCCGTCGGTGATCAGGCGTTCGCTGGCGCGCCGCGACGCAATGCCACACTCCGACAGGTACTTCTGAAGACGCATGGACACTACGGGCGCGTCCCCTGGAGTTCCTCGAGGGTGGGCAGTTCCTTGAGGTTCTTCAGGCCGAACTGCTCGAGGAATTCGTCGGAGGTGCGGTAGAGCTTGGGGCGCCCGGGCAGATCGGCGATGCCGGCGATCTTGATGAGCTTGCGTTCCTGCAGTTGCTCGAAGGCGTGCGACACGCTGACGCCGCGGATGGATTCCACCTCGGCGCGCGTGCAGGGCTGCTTGTAGGCGATGATGGCAAGCGTCTCGAGGACGGCCTTGGACAGCCGCTTGCTGCGCTTGGCGTTGAGCAGGCGGCGGATCCACGGAGCGAGCTCGGACTTGGACACGAGCTGGTAGCCGCCCGCGATTTCGCGGAGCATGTACGGCAGCGATTCCTGGCCGTTGATCTGCTCGGCCAGCTCGGTGAGCACGTTCTGGATCACTTCCTTGTCGATATCGCCGAAGACTTCGGCGATGCGGCCGACGCCGATGGGGCGGTCGCAGGCGAAGAGCAGGCCATAAAGCACGCGCACCAGTTCGCCGCGGTCGAGGCTCTCGGCCGGCGATACGCCGTCGAGTTCGCCCTGTTCGGCTTCTTCGAATTCTTCTTCGGTCTCGGGTGCGTCGCTCATGCCTGGGGTCATGCTCCACCCTGCGTGGTCTTGCCGGCCAGCGCGAGGTACGGTTTCAGTTCTTCCATCAGCTGCCGGAAATGCTCCGGCGTCAGCGATTGCGGGCCATCGCTGAAGGCCTCTTCGGGGCGCGGGTGCACCTCGATCATGATGCCGTCGGCCCCGGCGGCCACGGCGGCCTTGGCCATCGGCGCCACCAGTTCCCAGTCGCCCGAGCTGTGGCTGGGGTCGACGACCACCGGCAGGTGCGTCTCGCGCTTGAGCACGGGCACGGCCTGGATATCGAGCGTGTTGCGCGTGGCGGTTTCAAAGGTGCGGATGCCGCGCTCGCACAGAATCACGTTGGGGTTGCCCTCGGAGAGAATGTACTCGGCCGACATGAGGAGTTCCTTGATGGTGGCGGCCATGCCGCGCTTGAGGAACACCGGCTTGCGTGCGCGGCCGACTTCGCGCAGCAGGCTGAAATTCTGCATGTTGCGCGCGCCCACCTGCAGCATGTCGGCGTATTCTTCCACCAGGTGCACCTGGTCGGGCGCCATCACTTCGGTCACCACGGGAATGCCCGCGGCATCGCCCGCGGCGCGCAGCAGCTTCAGGCCTTCTTCCTCGAGCCCCTGAAAGGCATAGGGCGAGGTGCGCGGTTTGTACGCGCCGCCGCGGAGCAGGTGCGCGCCGCCGTCTTTCACGATGCGCGCGGATTCCTGAATCTGCGATTTCGATTCGACCGAGCAGGGCCCCGCCACCACGGCGAAATGGCCCGCGCCGATCTTCACGCCGCCGCATTCGATGACGCTCGGGTCGGGCCGCACGGAGCGGCTGACCAGCTTGTAGGGTTCGAGAATCGGGACGACCTTCTCAACGCAAGGCAGCGATTCGAGCGCGGTGAGGCGGTGCTTCTCGCGGTCGTCGCCCACGGCCGCCACGACGGTGCGCTCCACGCCGCGGATGACGTGCGGCATGTAACCCATTTCCTCAACGCGGGATACGACCTTGCGAACGTCGTTCTCGTCGCGCGATGACATGACGATGATCATGGGTTTTCTGGACTCCCAACCTGCGGCTGCACTCGAACGGGGGATTATAGGCGAAAAGCAGCGTCGAAACAACGATACCACCCGGCGCTGAAAATACAACCGCCCCCGGAGGAGCTCCGGGGGCGGTTGCGGAATGACGTGGTAGGCTTAGGCGCCGGCGGATTCGCTGAGCTCGCCGCGCTTGCCGGTCTTGTCCTTGTATTCCTCGGCCGTGGGAAGCGGGTCCTTGCCCTCTTCGATGGACGGCCACTCGGCGGCGAGCTTGGCGTTGAGCGCGATGAATTCCTTCTGATCCGCAGGCACTTCGTCCTCCGAATAGATGGCGCTCACCGGGCACTCGTCCACGCAGACGCCGCAATCGATGCACTCGTCCGGGTCGATGACCAGCATGTTTTCGCCTTCATGGAAGCACGCCACGGGACACACGTCCACGCAGTCGGTGTATTTGCACTTGATGCACGCCTCGGTAACGACAAAGGCCATGATGTAATCTCCTGTTCCACCGGATTCCCGCCCCGCTGCGGAGCACAATCCGCAACTCGGGGCGCATTTTAGCAATCACGCAGGGCACATGCAACCCGGCCCCCAGCGTAACCTCTTGCCTACGCTACACTTGTTAAGGATACTGAAGCCGCCCTAGACCGCGCGGAAGAGGTCGAGCTGATCGACGCCCGGGCGCCGGAAATGCTCGGTGCAGGCGGGCGGGCCGCCGCGGCGGAGGCCATGCTTGCGGCAGGCCACCTCGAACAGCGTGCGGGTCTGGTCGGCGAAGACGCCTTCGCCCCGCATGCGCGCGCCGAATTCCGAGCGGTTCAATTGTCCGCCGCGCATGGCGCGCACGCGGTTCAGTACCTTCTCTTTACGATCCGGAAAATGCGCATCGAGCCAATGCTCGAAGAGCGGCGCGACGGCATAGGGCAGGCGGAGCATGATGGTGCTGGCGAACTGCGCCCCGGCATCGGCGCAGGCCTTGAGGATCTCGGGGATCTCGTGGTCGTTGACCGCCGGAATGACCGGGGCGACCAACACGCCAACCGGCACGCCCGCATCGCGCAGGCGCGCAATGGTTTCCAGGCGCTGCGCGGGGGCCGAGGTGCGCGGCTCGAGGATGCGGTTGAGGCCGAGGTCGAGCGTGGTGACGGAAACATACACCCCGGCGCAGCCGTACTCGGCAAGCGCGGCGAGCACGTCGGCATCCCGCGCGACCAGCCGGTTCTTGGTGACGATGCCCACGGGATTGCGGTATTCGAGCAGCACCTCGAGGCATTGCCGCGTCAGTTTCAGTTCGCGCTCGACGGGCTGATAGGGATCGGTGACGCCGCTGAACGCGATGAGCTGCGGCTGCCATTTGGACGACGCCAGGGCCTCGCGCAGCAAGGCGGGCGCGCGGCGCTTCACGAAGATCTTCGTCTCGAAATCGAGCCCGGCGGAGTAGCCGAAATATTCGTGGGTCGGGCGCGCATAGCAATACACGCAGCCGTGTTCGCAGCCGCGGTAGGGGTTCACCGCAAAGCGGAAGCCGACGTCGGGGCTGTCGTTTTCGCTGAGGATGGACTGGCTGTTGTCGTCCAGCAGCACCGTGCCCGGCCGGCGTTCTTCGCCCAGTTCCGCGCCCAGTTCGTCGAGCGCGTCGCCGTCGGGTTCGTATTGCCGGCCCTCGAAGCGGTTCGCTGGATTCCAGCCCGTGCCCCGGCCCCGTATCGCGTCTTGATGGTACATCGCCGTGTTCCTCGTGCGCCTGGGCGGAGTGTACGAGATACTGAATAAATTATCAAGTGTTTTGTTGCTCGCCCCATCTGGGGCTCGATGCACGGGGAATTAACCCGGGGTTCCGCTGCGCTTCACCCCGGGCTTAGAACGGTCTCACCTACGGTGCTGCCGGCATCCGCCGTTTACGACCGAATCCCCTCGCCGGGAGCGCTGCTCTCCAGAGCGGCTCTTGATGCCGACGTGTGAGCGCCACGCCAAAAGCCGCGGACCGGAGCGATCCACACCCTCCTACCGTCATTGCGAGCGGAGCGCGGCAACCTCTTTGGCGCGAGTGCGGAATGGCGGAGCAGGGTACCAGCGCAGCCCTGCTGGCGATGGTCTATCCGGCTTGCCACCATTCACGCATCAAGGAGGTTGCCGCGCTTCGCTCGCAATGACGATGTTGGCGGATTGGGCGGAAGAAAAACGCGCGATGACATTACGAGCACGTCTGGTCGGTAGGGCGAGACTCCGTCGAGCCATCTCGGCGCGAGGGCTTCGGAATTGCCCACGAGCCCTTACTGCTTTCCGAATGCCCGCCAACATCGTCATTGCGAGAAGCGAGTCCCCGAGCGACGCGGCAACCTCTTTGGCGCGATGGTGGGTTGGACGGTGCGGGGTACCGGCAATTCCGTGTTGGCGACGGTCTGCACGGGATTCCGCCGTTAACGCATCAAGGAGGTTGCCGCGCTCCGGTCGCTATGACGATGTTGGCGGATTGGGCGTAAGATGGAATCGTGTTGACGTTGTAAGAGCGATGGCGCGGCAGGGCGAGCGTACGCGCGGGCCATCTTGGGGTAATCGCGCAACCGGTTCATCAAGATGTCTCGCGGGTACGCTCGACCTGCCGCACAAACTCATCGATACCCGTGTGCTGGCGGGGGGCGGTGGAGTATACTCGCGCGTCTTGGAGCTGATTGCGGGAGCACGTTTTTTCATGGCTGGGAAGAATACGGTCGATACATCCGCTTGGGCGCCGTTGTCGCGGCGGGACCTGGCGATCCTTGTGGGGCTGCCGCTGCTGCTGCTGTTGCCGTTGTTGAACAAGGCGTATCACATCGACGATCCGTTGTTCGTTTGGACCGCGCAGCAGGTGCTGAAGACGCCCTTCGATTTCTACGGCTACATGACGAATTGGAGCAAATCCGAGACGCACATGTACGAGGTGATGCAGAACCCGCCGCTGCTCTCGTATTACCTGGCGCCCTTCGGGGCGGTGCTGGGCTGGTCGGAATGGATCATGCACGGGCTGATGCTGCCGCTGACGGCGCTGTGCGCGGCGGGCACGTATATGGCGGCGCGGCGCTTCTGCCGCATGCCGATGCTGGCGGCGGGCGTCGTGGTGTTCAGTCCGGCGTTTCTGGTGTCGGCCGCACAGGTGATGTCCGACGTGCCGATGGTGGCGTGCTGGAGCTGGGCGCTCTATTGCTGGATGCGCGCGCTGGACGAGGACCGGCCCGGGTTCGCGATCGCCTGCGGCGTGCTCATCGGCGTGGGCGCGCTCACGAAGTACTTCGCGTTCAGCCTGGTGCCGCTGCTGCTGGTGTACACATGGCTGGAACGACCGGACCGCCGCGGCATGCTGTGGTATCTGCTGATTCCGCTGGGCATGCTGCTGGCGTTCGAGGCGGTGACCTACCGGCTCTATGGCGTGGGCCTGCTGAACGATGCGGGCCGATTCGCCGCGCAGCACCGTGCGGCCTACGGCGCCAACACCCTGCGCAAGATCCAGGTGGCCATCGCATTCACCGGCGCTACGCTGGCCTCGAGCGTGTTCTTCATTCCATGGCTGTGGAACCGCATGGCAGTGGCGGCCTGGGGCGCGCTGGTGCTGGCGGTCTTTCTGCTCAATTATTTCGTGCCGGAGATTCGCGTGCTGGCGACCGTGTACCTCGTGAACATCTACGATCCGGGCGGCGATATCGTGACGAGCACGTCGGTATCCGCGACGGTTTTCCAGCTGCTGCAATGGAGCCTGTGGACCGTGGGCGGGCTGCATCTGTTCGCGCTGCTGGCCGTGGCGCTGTTTCAGCGGCGCGACAACGCGGTGCTGATGATCACGCTGTGGATTGGCGGAACGCTGTTCTTCATCGGCCTGATCAACCACTTTGTGAACGCGCGCGTGATTCTGCCCTTCGCGCTGGCGGCGGGGCTGCTGGTGGTGTGGCGGCTCGAGCGGCTGCAGGACCAGGGCGAGGCTCCCCTGCTGCCCATGCGCTACGCCTGGTGCGCGCTGGTGGCCGCGGGCCTGCTGTCCACGGTATTGAATTATGTGGACTACCGGCTGGCGGGATCGTGCCGCCAGGCCGCGCGCGAAATCATGGCGGATTATCACGGCGGCGGCAAGGTGTGGTTCTCGGGCCACTCGGGCTGGCAGTTCTACATGGAGGAGCAGGGCGCCTTCCCCGTGGACGAGAAGCGCGCGACGTTGCTGCCGGGCGACCTCTATGTGCTCCCGTCGAACAACTGGCAGCCGATTCCGATTAACGGCGCGCTGGTGAAGGACTACCACCACGTGACGGTGCCGGTGCCGCGCTGGGCGACAACCTCGCACTATCAAGTCTACGCGGGTTTCTATTCCGACGCCGCGGGGCCGGTGCCGTTCATGTTCGGACCGGTACCCGAAGAGGTCTATCTCGTCGTCGAGGTGGGATCCATCCGCGAGCGCTAGGCGGCCGCATCAGACGCCGTGCACGCCCTCGACCTCGCGTCCGGGCAGCGGCGGCAGCGGTGCGGGCAGTACGCCTTTCGCGCTGCGCCAGAGCATGAGCGCCTCGAAGACCATCCAGGCGTGGAGGCCCTCGGCGATAAGCCCGATGCCCACGAGCAGCATGTTGCCCTTGGCGTAGAATTCCATCAGCTGGTAGGACATCGCCCAGGCAGGCAGCAGGACCATGAGCACCATCGGCAGGATGAGGAACCACACCGGCCGGTTGTGTCGGATGAGGTAGAACGCGATGACCAGAAACGCGAGACCCGCGAGCATCTGGTTGATGGCGCCGAAGAGCGGCCACAGGATAAGGCCGCCCGAGCCCGCGCCGTTGGGTCCGGGGATGAGCGCGAGCGCGCCGCCGGTAACGACGGCCACTGTGGTCGCGGCGTACTTGTTGGTCAGCGCCGGCATCCGAAGCGCCGCGCCGAGTTCCTGTACCACATAGCGCTGCAGGCGCGTGGCCGTGTCGAGCGTGGTGGCGGCGAAGCACGCGACCATCACCGCGATGATGCCGGCGGAGAGTTCCTTGGGCAGGCCGGTGGCGGAGACCATATTGCCGCCGCCCTCGACGAAGGCGCCCACGGCACGGCTGAGGCTGAGGTCCGCCCAGTTGCCGCCGTAGTAATTCCCCCACGCTGCCGCACCGGTGAGCAGGCCGCCTTCCTTCGGCGTTACGCCCATGCCCAGGCCCGCGCAGCAGGCGAGGATGACCAGCACCGCCAGCGCACCCTCGAGCAGCATGGCGCCGTAGCCGACGTATTGGGCGTCGGTCTCGCACTTGAGCTGCTTGGAAGAGGTGCCCGACGACACCAGGCAATGGAAGCCGGAAATCGCGCCGCAGGCGATGGTGATGAACAGGAAGGGGAACATGGGCGGCGCGCCGGCGACGCTACCGGTGTAGGCGGGCGCGACCATTTCGGGACGCGCGAGCACAAGGCCCACGGCGACCAGCCCCAGCGCCACGATGAGCTGCTGGCTGTTGATGTAGTCTCGCGGCTGGAGCAGCATCCACACGGGCAGCACGCTGGCGAAGAAGCAATAGACCAGCAGGATGGCGGTCCAGATGACGACCTGCGAATTCAAGCCCTGCAGAAAGCTGGACTCGGGGCCGCCGAAGAGGGGTACATCGCCGAACGTAATGGGCCAGTAATAGACGCCAACGTAGACGGCGACATAGAGCAGCACGAGCGCGCCGAGCGAGGGCAGCAGCAGCGAGCCATTGAAGCGGTAGACCCAGAACCCGATGGCGACTGCGAGCGGCATGGCCGTCCACACCGAGAGCACGCTGCCGGGATAGATGGAGAAGATGACCGCGATGACCAGCCCAAAGATGCCGATGACCACCATGAGCGCGAAGAACAGGATGAACAGGAACAGCAGCCGCGCGCGCGGGGATATCATGCGTCCGGCGACATCGCCGATGGTTTGCCCGCGCGAGCGCAGCGATACCACGAGCGAGCCGAGATCGTGCACGGCGCCGATGAAGATGCTGCCCACCAGCACCCACGCCAGCGCCGGCAGCCAGCCCCAGAACACCGCGATGGCCGGGCCGACGATGGGGCCCGTGCCCGCGATGCTGGTGAAATGGTGTCCGAACACGACGGACTTCGCCGTGGGCACGAAATCATGGCCGTCCTTCATCTCTTCCGAGGGCACGATGTTCTTGGGGTCGAGCCCGAAAATCTTGCGCGACAGATACCGCCCGTAAGTGTGGTAAGCCGCGATGAACCCGAAGAACGACAGCAGCGCGATGACCAGCGTTTCCATGAGTGCCCGGTTCCTTTATTGCGTTAAACGCACCGATAACCGCGCAGGATACCAAATGACGCGCCGCAACGCGAAAGCGGCGGGCGGTTTAGAAGGGGAGCGTTTTTGACAGGATAACAGGATATCGGGATTGGGGAGGGAGAAGGAGAAGAGGGGGCGTTCGGTAGGGCGAGCGTACGCGCGAGCCATCTTGGGGCTGATGTGCCGGGAGCGCCGCTTTCCAAAGCGGCATCTTGGCGCAAATACCGCGGACCGGAGCAATCCACACCTTCCTACCGTCATTGCGAGCGAAGCGCGGCAACCTCTTTAATGTGTGGATGGCGGCATGCCGTACAGTTCGTCGCCTGCAAAGCGGTGTCGGTATCCAGCTCCGCAATGCCGCCCTCGCGCCAAAGAGGTTGCCGCGTCACTCGGGGACTCGCTCCTCGCAATGACGATGTTGGCAGAGCCGACGGAACGTAAGCGCGTGATGACGTTGTAATGGCTCGCGGGTACGCTCGCCCTACCGCGCCGACGTTCTTGCATAGTCGCCCCCGGTGTGCAATTGGGCGCATTATCGCGTATAAGATTGCGGTACCCTGGGAGACTTGTACGCGATGAAGAATTTCCTGCGCTTTACAGCGGTGATGATGACGGTGACCGTGGCCGGTGTTGGCATGGCCGTCTATGCGAAACGGGCCGAACTGCACCGCATTTACGTGTTGTTCAATCTCTTCGAGCCGGACCGGATCGTCGAGAATTTCCGGACGATGGACCAGATTACGGAGACCGTGCCGGTTCACCGGGGCGACGAGGTATGGGCGCTGGAGGCGGGGACGCCGATGGAACTGCCGGAATCGTTTCCCTTCGGCGGCGAGACCATGAGCACGCAGGAGTTTATCGACTACACGAACACGACCGGGCTTATGGTACTGCACGACGACCGGGTGGTGTTCGAGAAGTACTACCGCGGCGAGACGGCGGAGACGCGCCATATCTCGTGGTCGGTCGCAAAGTCGTTCACCTCGGCGCTGATCGGCATCGCACTGGAGCAGGGCCAGATTGACGACATCATGGACCCCGTGGACAAGTACGCGCCCTCGCTGGCTGGCTGCGGCTATCAGGGCGTGCCCCTCAAGCATGTCCTCCAGATGGCCTCGGGCATCGAATTCACCGAGGATTACGACGACTTCTTTTCCGACATTAACCGCATGGGCCGTGAGATATTCGCCTTCAACGTGCCGGTCGAGGACTTCGTACGGTCGCTGAAGAACGGGCGTCCCTCGGGCACGGTACACCACTACGTGAGCATGGACACGCAGGTGCTGGCGATGGTGCTGCGGGGCGCGACGAAGAAATCCATCGCCGAGCTGACCGAGACCCAGCTGTGGAAACCCATCGGCATGGAATCGGACGCGTATTGGATGGTGGATGCCAAGGGCCGGGCGCTGGCATTCGGCTGCCTGAATGCGGTGCTGCGCGACTACGCGCGCTTCGGTATGCTTTATCTGCACGAGGGCAAGCGCGGCGATACGCAGGTGGTGCCGGCAGACTGGGTGCGCGCCTCGACCACGCCGCAGGACGACTATGTGATGCCCGGCGACGACCTGACCAGCCTCGACGATTTGGGCTATGGCTACCAGTGGTGGGTGCCGGTGGAGTCCGATGGCGACTACTTCGCCATCGGCGTCTACAACCAGTTCATCTATGTGAGCCCCAAGCGCCGCGTGGTCATCGCCAAGACGAGCGCCAACGCGCACTACCTCGACGACGGCATGATCTCCGAATCCCAGGCCGTACAGTTCTTCCGGGCCGTTGCGAAGGTGGCGGCGGGGGAATAGCGGCAGGCAAGAAGGGCGCGGCTTGCCGCTTTGGAGTGCGCAAGACTTGCTTGCGCTTTCGCGGAGGGAGCTTGCTCCCGTCGTCGTCATGCGGACCCGAATCCAGAGTCCAAGCGCCGGAAGCGAGCTTCCTCGGTTAAAGCGGCAGCAAGTCTGCCGCAGTCCAAAGCGGCTGCGCCGCAAGAAGAACCTCGTCTTGCGCCTCCGGCAGGTCGGGCGCATCAGTCTCCGCCGCAGCCGCCACCGCAGCAGCCGCCTCCGCCGTCTCCCCCGCCATCGCCGCTGTCTCCCCCGCCTCCCCCGCCTCCACTGTCGCCGCTTTCACCGCCACCGCCGAAAACGCTGCCAATGCTCCAGCCCCCACTATCGCAGCCGGAACCGCAGCCGGTGGCGCTACAGCCGCCACGCCCGCCGCGCCGCCATTTCGCGCGGAACAATGCGATGATCAGCAGCCCGACCACTACGGGCAGCGGATTGAACCAGCCCCAGCCGGCCTCGTTGATGGCGGGCATGAAGAAGGGAGCGAACATCGGGTGCAGAAAGAAGTCGAGCAGGCCGTATACACAGACCGCCACGAAACCCGCAGCATAAAAAACAGCGAACCCCATGAAGAAATCGGACAGCGTGACGTGGTCGAAAATGGATTCCTTCATGGCGCCGTCGTCGGCCCCGGCGGCGGCGAGCATCAGCCCAGCAGCAAGGAGCAGCGGCCAGGCGAAGCGGAAGAAGGCCTTGCGCGATTTCGGTGCCAGCTTCTTTTCCCGCGGGCGGTCTTCTCCGGTCGGCCAGATATCGTCCGGCGCCGCATGGCCGAATTCTTCCGCGTAATTGCGGAGGGTCGCACGGTATTGCTCCGCGTGACGATCGTCTTCCGTGGCGCCGCCGGCCGAGGGTTCGTGGTGCAACGGCCGTTTCAGCAGCTCGCCGCAGAGGCGGTCCCAGTAGGACCGCGTGTAGATAAGGTGCAGGTGCCACACCGCGTCGACGGCCTTCGACGGCGTGGCCGGGCGGTCGCCGGTGACCGCGAGATACAGGAAGCGGCGGTATTCCTCGATGGCGCGCCCGGTGAAGCGGGTGGTCCAGCCTTGCTCACGCGCCAGACGCGCGGCAAACCCGCCGCGGGCGTTCGGCGCGTCGATGTCGAACCGCTTCAGGGCCTCGTAGAGTTCCCGATTCCGCATCGTTCCGTCTCCCGGTAGTGCGAAGCTTAGGGGAGGTTATAGCACGATATGGAGGCTGGTGGGCAGAAAAAATCCCCCCGGCGGCGGCTAGCGCGGGCCGCGCGCCGGGGGGATATCGGTTATCGTCGGCGCAGCGATGCGGCCCCGGCGCCCAGCAGCAGAAGTACGGCGGGCCAGGCGGCCACGGGCACGGCGGGCGGGCCGGGGAGAATGGTGAAGGCCGCCGTGGCCACGGCCGTGCCGGGGTTGCCGGCGAGGTCGAAACCGGATACTACGACCTCGGCCGGGCCGGCGGGATCGTAGTCCCCGAGGGTATACACGAAGGCGTACCCGCTCTTGGCCTCCACGTCGGCCGGATTGCCGTTGACGGTGACCTGCGGGGTTCCATTAAGCGGCTCCGAGGTATCGAAGGTTATACGTACGGTATCGCCGGAGCCCGCGATGGAGGGCGTAACGCTGATACCGCTGATCACCGGCGCCGTCGAGTCGTAGGTAAGGGTCAGCACGTTAGACGGCGCATTCGGATTGCCCGCCGCATCGGTGAAGACGCCCCCCGGCACGGAGACATCGAATGCACCCTCGATCCCCGGGGTGAGCGTGAAACTGTAATCCGCCCCGTTGCCCGAGAGGGAGCTTGGAATCGCATTCGAAGCCACCAGGTCGGCGAGTTCGAATCCGTTCAGCGGCTCGTTCGCGGTCGCCAGCACGGTGACCGGGCCCGACACCTGGTCCCCGCCGGCTCGGCTGAGGACCAGGCCGGGGCCCGTGTGGTCGATAACGACAACCGGACTCACGAGGGTGTTGCCCAGCGTGACGGCAGAGAGGCTGGTCACGTCGCTCGCCGGATCCACACTTATCGTGAGCGTACCTTCGCCGGTCACCCCCGTGAGGGTGGCGGTGTATTCGTAGCTGGAGCCGGTAAGGGTAAAGCCGGAATGCGTCACACCGTTCTCGACGATGACGAGATCGGATTCCGCGTCGAAGCCCAGGACTTCGCGGTCGAACTGGATGAGAAACGGGATGTCTGCCGCGTTCGTGGGTGAGTCGATTTGCGCGGCGGTAAAGGTTACGAGCGGCCGTGTTTCGCTGTAGACGCCTAGCACATAGTTGCCCTGGTCGCCCGCGTAGCCCGATACGCGCACGAGATAGGTGGTGCCATTGCTGACCGGGAAGCCGCTGATAAACGACCTGCGGCCGCAGATGTCGTCGTCGCTGCAGGCAAGCACGGAACCGCCGCAGACATCGAAGATGGAGAGCGTGGTGTCGAAGTCGCTGCCGCAAGTGGTGAAATTCATTTGCGCGTCGGCGGTCGCGGTGTAGGCATACCAGACATCGGCATAGTCGCCGGTACTGCAGGACGAGGTAAAGGAGCCCGTGGCCCCCACCAGCGAAGCCTGCACCTCGATGCCTTCCAGCAGGGGAACCGCGCTTGCGCAGTCGTCGTTTTCCAGGGGGACGCAGTCCACCGAAGCTTGGGCCGTGAGGGTGAATGGGCCGACTTGTTCAAAGATGCCGGCGACCCGGAGCAGGTAGCTGGAGCCGGCCGATACGGAGAAGCACTGGATAAGCGAGCCGTTCTCGAACTCGAGTCCGTCATCGTCGTTGCAGGCCAGCAGCGCACCGCCACACGCGTCGTAAATCGACAGCGTCGAGTCGAACAAGGGTTCGGACAACGCAACATGGAAATCGACATAGCCCGACGCGGCTGCGTCGAAGCGGTACCACACGTCGTAGATGTCGGTTTCGACGCAGGAAGCCGTGCCGGAAGCGGTGGCCTCTTCGTTCGAGCCGACCACGGTCTCCCCGAGTACCAGGGGAATCGCGCCAGCACAGAAATCATTCTCCGGCTGGGCGGCGGCGTTTCCGGCCGAGAGGGCCGATACGACCAAGGCCATTCCGATGCAAGCAATCAAGCCTGATTTAATTTCCATGCTGCGAACCTCGTGGGCTGTGTGCCGTGAACCATCCCTTTTTGCTCCGAAGATGAAGCAGCCCAAATTCTAAGTCATGCGCTTTAGTAAGTCAAGAGACTTAATTTTGTCGATAAACATGACCGCTGCTTGCATTAAATAATCACTCTGAATTAATCTTGCCCCATGTCAACCCCTCACGAATCCGAGAATGCCCGGGGCAACGTACACGGCGACGAGACGCGTCACGCGATTATCCTGGCCGCCATCCGCGTGATTGCGGAGCAGGGGGTGTCGGGGGCTTCGCTGCGCGCCATCAATGTTGCGGCAGGCTGCCGGAATTCGTCGGCCTCGCACTACCATTTCGGAACGAAACTGGCGGTCATCGATGCGGCGCTGTCAACGGTCTACGCGGAAGTCGACGCGGGACAGGCGCCCCTGATGTCGGACCTCGAGCTACGGGTTTCCCAGGGCCGCCCGGTGGGTGTGCGCGAGGTGCTGGAGGCGGCCTACCTGCCCTTTCTCGCGCTCATGACACGGCCGGACTACGGCCCGGCCGCCGCGAAGTTCTTCTCGCGCATTCTGGTGGAATCCGACGACCAGCTGCAGGCGGTGCTCAACCGGCTGGTCGCGCCGATGATGCTCCGGTGCCTCGCCTTGTTGCAGTCGGCCTTGCCGCAAGTGCCGGAGCCCGTGCTGCGGCGGCGGTTGTTTATCACGGTCACCAATGTGGTGCACGGCGCGGGCGACATGCCGGCCGCGGCGAATTCTCCGCTGGGCGATCTGACCAGCGGGAATCCCTTGGAAATGCTGCACGAGCTGTTCGACTACATGACGGCAGCGATTTCCGCGGCGCCGCAGCCGCTGACCCCGGCCGATGAAGCGCGCATGGCCGCGACGCTCTTCGGCCAGGGATAGCTATCAGGCGCACTTCCGCAGTTCGGACACGCGGGCGTGGAGGGCTTCGGCCTTCACTGAAGGGTCGGGAATCGGATCGCCGATGACGACCTGCACGCGGCCGCGGAGGTGCCGGAGGGCGCGGCCGAGGGCGTTGCCTTTCTGGCGCGAGAACACGCTCCCCCACAACCCGCAGAGCCCGACCGGAATCACGGGCACCGGACGCCGCGCGAGGATGCGCTCGACGCCGGGCTTGAAGTCCTGCATGTCGCCGGTGACGCTGAGGCGGCCTTCGGGAAAGATGCAGACCACATTGCCTGCGGCGAGCTGCGCGTCGATTTCGTTCATGGCGGCCTCGAGCACTTGCGGGTCTTCCTTGGCGGAGGCGATTGGGATGATGCCGTTGCGGCGGCAGAGGCGGTTGAAGAGGGGGTATTTCATGAAGCTGTAGTGCATGACCAGCCGCACGGGACGACGGCATGCCCCGGCGATGACGAGCCAGTCGATAAAGGTGACGTGGTTCGACACCATGAGCGCGGCGCCCTCGGTTGGGATCTTCTCGTGGCCCTCGACGCGGACGTTGTAGATGAGGTTGCCCACCACCCAGCAGAGGAAGCGGTACATAAACTCGGGGATGAGGGTGTAGATGTAGATGGCGACGGCGGCATTGAGCGCGGCGAGCAGGAAGAACATGCCCGGGATACCGAGGTCGAATTTGCTGAAGGCCATGAGCATGAGCGATGACAGCACCATGAAGAGCGCGCTGAGGATGTTGTTGCCCGCGATGGTGCGGCTGCGGTGGCTGGCTTCGCTACGCTCCTGCACCAGGGTCTGCAGCGGAACGATGTAGAAGCCGCAGAACAGCGAGAGCAAAAAGAGGTCGGCGATGATGCGCCAGCTGTAGGGCGCGTTGAGGAAGGCCGAAACGCCGAGCAATTCGGCGGGCGTGTCGGTGCTGAGATAAGGGTGGCCGACCACGAAGAGATCGAAGGCGAAGACCGTCATGCCGATGGAGCCGAGCGGCACGAGGCCGAGTTCGAGGATGCCGCGCGAGAAGCGATCGCAGAGGATGGAGCCGATGCCCACGCCCAGGGAGAAGGTGGTGAGGAGAAACGTGATGACATGCTCGTCGCCGTGGAGGATGTCGCGGCAGTAGGACGGAAACAGCGCCATGAAGCTGGCGGCGAAGAACCAGAACCACGATACGCCGAGTATGGACAGAAAAACGGGGCGGTTCTTCTGCGTGAAGCGGAAGGTTTCCCAGGTGGGCGTGATGGGGTTCCACACGACCTTCAGGTCCGGGGCCTCGGCGCCGACCTTGGGAATGCACACGCTGCTGAGCCAGCCGAGCGCCGCGAATACGATGACGCCGAGGCTGACGTAGGTGACCCCCGCATCGCCCATCGCGATGAGCACGCCCGCGAGGATGGTGCCCGCGAGGATCGACAGGAAGGTGCCGAGTTCGATAATGGCGTTGCCACCGACGAGTTCGTCTTCGCCCAGCAGCTGCGGCAGGATGCCGTATTTCACCGGGCCGAAGAAAGCGGATTGCAGGCCCATGAAGAACAGCACGGCCAGCAGCATGGGCAGGCTGTCGAGCCAGAAGCCGACGGCTGCCGCGCCCATGATGCCGATCTCAGCCAGCTTGATGTAGCGCACCAGCTGCGACTTGGGGTACTTGTCGGCCAATTGACCGGCCGTGGCGGAGAACAGGAAGAATGGCAGGATGAACAGCCCGGCGCTGAGAGCCACGATCTGTTCCGGCGAAAAACCGCCCACCGTCCAGGCGCGGTAGGTGACCAGAATCACCAGCGCGTTCTTAAATACGTTGTCGTTGAATGCCCCCAGAAACTGGGTCCAGAACAGCGGCCAGAACCGCCGATCCGTTAGTAGGCCTTGTGTGCTCATGGTGCCTCTCCTACAGCCGGACAACCGGCTCGTGTTGAAGTGTTAACACACAAACCGTATCAGATCTAACAGTTTGACGCAAGTGGATTCTCGATGATTTGATCACCTTGGAATCGATATCAGGCGAATCGTTCCCCAGATAGAGTATCCTTAAGCATAATTCATATTAAATTTGCCGGATAATGGAGTTCGTTTCGTTTCGGGCGCCCGGGCATGGTAGCGTGCAGGTATCACCTTGAGGAGATCCCCCCCGCAAAAAGGAGTAAAGCCGTGAAATCCCCCATACACTCCCTGGCGCTCGCTGTAGCGCTACTCCTGCCGATGATTGGCGAGGCGGCCTCGCAGCCCCCCGCCCCGGCAGCCATTACGACTACCGATGTACGGATCCCGGTAGAGGAACTCAAGTTGCTGGTGAAGCCGCTGGTCGTGGACGAACTGAGTGTGGAGGCGGATGCGTGGTTCCGGCTGGTGAAGGCGAAGACCCGGGAAATCGTGGCGGCGCAGTTGGGCGTGCGAAAAACGAACGAGGCCATCGATGCCGCCGCGAACGAGGACACGGATGCGGCCGCCGATGCGGTGCGCGATGCGGCGGCGCTGGTGGACGAGGCCGCGGAGCAGGCCAAGACCGAGCAGGAGGCCGTTGGCGCGGCACCGGAGGAGGACGCGGACTTGGCCGGGGAGGTGCAGGAGCAGGCCCAGGCAGACGCACCGACGGAGGACGACGACGCGGAGGACGCTGCGGGCGCGGTAAAGGGCTCGCTGTTGGACAGCCTGGCGGTGCTCCGGACCCAGCAGACCGCGCTGATCGACCGGCTGGAGGTCGTGCTCAATTCGCTGGAGCGCAAAGGCGGCGAGGTCGATAGTTACCGGAACTACATTACGGCGATTTCGGGTATTGAAGTGGATGTGCGCGATACCACCGCGACCTGGGCCACGGTGAGGGGCTGGCTCGTTTCCGAGGAAGGCGGGCAGCGCTGGGCCTGGAACCTCGGGCAGTTTCTGGTGGCGGTCGTTCTCACCTGGCTGGCCTCCACCGCACTAGGGGGCCTGGTGCGCAAGGCCGTCGGCGTCGGTTCGCGTAACCGCGTATCGAAACTGGCGCAAGATGTCATCGTCCGTACCCTGAAGACGACCGTCTGGATCATCGGCATCGTGCTCGCCATCTCGATCTTGGAGGTCGACATCACCCCGATGCTGGCGGCCATCGGCGCGGCCGGCCTGGTGGTCGGTCTCGCTTTGCAGGGCACGCTGAGCAACGTGGCCAGCGGCGTGATGATTCTGCTGAACCGGCCGTTCGACGTGGGCGATGTCGTCAGCGCGGGCGGGGTCACGGGCACCATCTCCGAGATGAGCCTCGTGGCCACGATCTTCCGGACCTTCGACAACCAGACGGTCATCGTGCCTAACAACGAGATTTGGGGGCAGGTGATCACGAACATCACAGCGAACAAGACGCGCCGCGTGGACCTGACCTTCGGCGTGGGCTATTCCGACGACCTGGACACGGCGGAGCGGATCATCCGCGAGGTCGTCGAGCAGCACGAGCTGGTCCTGGCCGATCCGGCGCCGGTGATCAAGGTGCACGAACTCGGCGACTCGTCGGTCAATTTCATCTGCCGCCCCTGGTGCAAGACCGGAGATTACTGGGCCGTGTACTGGGACGTGATCCGCAGTGTGAAGGCGCGCTTCGACGCGGAAGGCATCTCCATCCCATTTCCGCAGCGCGACGTGCATGTGCATTACACGAACACGCCGCCCGAACGCCCGGCGACCTGATCTATGGCGTGCCGCCCTCGCGCAAGGCGGGAATCCACTCAGCGAGCAGGGCATCGCAGTTCAGGACTTTTTCCGCGAGGTCGGCGGGCAAATAGAAATACTGGTTGGAGGATTCGAAGCCGATGCGGGAGTCGCGGGTCTGTAGAGTGTGCAGCTTGATTGCGACCTCTCGCTCCGCGCGCACCACGGCCTCCAGCGCATTGATGGTGGCGGCGCGGTCGGCCTGCGCGTCATCCAATTGCCGGCGCAATATCACGAAACGGGACTGCTGGGAGACGCTGCGGAAGTGCAACGCCGCGGCTTCCATCACGCGTAGTTCTCCCGCCAGCGCATCATCCGGTTCCCCTTCGAGCGTGCCGTGTAGGGTCGCCAGCGCAGCATCGAAACCATCGGCGACCTTTTCCAACTGCGAGGCAAAGACCTCGGGCGGATAGGGCCCGCGCCACCGGTCGAGGTCGTCGTACGGCAGGCCCACCATGGTGGCGGTATAGCCGGTAGGAGTGCCCCAGAGCAGGTTGGAGGGGCCGGCTTGAAGCGGCGCGTTGTAGACCACGCTGCCGTCGTAGGGGAATTCGCGGAAGGCTTCGCTGCAGGTCTGCCAGGCGGCTACCACGGCCTCCGCGTGGGATTCGCCGTAGCGCTCGGCGGCCACGCGGCGCAGGGCTTCTTCGGGCGAGAGCGGCGCGCCGCCCGCAGCGGGCGCGGCGATTTCGGCCACGACCTGCAGGTTGGGCGAAGGATAACCGCCGAGGCTCCAGCCAAGCATGATGCCCTCCACCCCGCTCTCGCGCAGGTTCGCGGCATGCTGGGCCACGTTGGCGACGGCGGGAATGTACGGCACGGCAGCGAGTTCCCAAGTGTTGCCGGCCTGGATCTTCGCGAGGGTCTTGAGGCCGCGGGCCTGGGCGGCGGCCCAGTGCTTCTGCGCGCGCGGACCGGGACCAATGGCGGAAATGGAGTACTCGCCGACGACGGCCTTCACGCCGCCGCGCTCGATGGGGATGCTCCACTCGCTGACGCTCATAAAGCCGACGCCCTCGGGCAAGCGTTCGATGGCGGCCACGGCCCAGTCGTCGCGCCAGCCCCAGTCCCAGGCGATGAGCTCGGCCTTGCTGCCGGCGCGCTGAATGCCCGCCCAGATATCGGCGTTGACCCCTGCCACCGCATCGTCGGGCGTGCGATCTTTGCAGCGCGGACACTGCGCCCCCTGGTAGTGGCTCCAGCAACTCGTGAGATTTTCGGAGGCGGTGATGGTGAAGAAACCCTTCAAGTCCGGTACGGCGCGGCAGATGCTCTCGATAGAATCGGTGAGGTAGGCGCGCACGTCGGGATGGCTGGTGCACAGGGTGGCGTGGTCGCCTTCGGTGACGCCTCTGAGATCGGGGTGCGCGTCGAAGAAACCAAGCGGTTGGGCGCGGGGTTCGTTCATGTAGAGGTAAATGCCGATGCCGTGTTCGCGGGCGCGTTCGGTGAGCGCACGCAGACGCGCGATACGCCGCTCATATTCCAGACTCAATTCGGGCGCCCAGGGGAAGGGCGCGAGCTGGTAGAGCACCGCGTGCATCCAGACGCCGTCGACGCCCGAGGCCTTGAGCCGGTCGAGCAGGCCATCGGGGAAGGGATCGATATCCTCTTCCAGCAGCGGATCGCCGAAGAGCGCGAAGTAGGACGAGCAGTAGCGCGGCGCGAACCGGCTTTCGCGCGCGGGCGGCGGACTTTCCAGCGGCGCGGAGAGATCGGCGACGAACTGGAAGAGCGGCTCCTGCAGGGTGGCGGGGCCTTCGGGAAACGCCGCTTGCATCTCGGCGGCCATCGCGCGCTCGCGTTGCAGCACGGCCTCGTCGGGCTCGGTGTAGCGGAGCGGCGGACAATCGGGCTTGAGGCTGCCGAGCTTGATGTAGAGGAAGTCGTCTTCGCGCAGGGTGAACGCGAGCTGCTCTTCGGTCATGTCCAGCAATTCCATCAGCTGCGGATAGGGCAGCAGATGCCAGTTGCGCCGGAGGACGGAGAGGTAGGCGCGCTTGCGGATTTCCGGCGCGATGCTTGGCAGCGCGCCGAGGCCCATGGCCGCCCCCATCCGCACGATGTCCTCGGGCTCGGCGCCGACAACCTCCGCCATGCGGGCCGCGGGCACAAGCTGCCAGTTGCGCCAGACGAAGGCGTGCACCGGCGAAGGGAAATGCGGCAGCGCCACCGGCACGCGGTCGGACACGGCGGGCAGTTGGGACAGCAGCGTGGTGGCGAAGACCAGGGCGGCAAGCATGGCGGTTCCTCCGGAAGATGCGATGCAATCATCTTAGCCGCTGCGGACGGGCCATGCACGCGGAGGGGAGACCTTCGGTCAAAAGAGTGGCGCGGTCGGGAGACCGGCTACAGCGGAAGAAATGTTCGCCGCCATCCCCCCCGCCATTGTATTGCCGGGCGCGATGCGATAGATTTTCCCCTTGGTTCCAGGGGAGGCAACCGGACGGAAGGGGAATGGCGTTGAGCGAGAAGAAGACTACGGCGGGGGTGTCGTATCAATCGGAGAGCGCGGCGTATTTCGAGCAGCGGACGCTGCGGCGGTATGCGGGCGTGTGGTCGCTGTGGGCGCTGGGGGTGGGCGCGGTCATCTCGGGCGATTTCTTCGGCTGGAATTTCGGGCTGGCGTCGGGCGGCTTCGGCGGCTTGCTAGTCGCCACCGGCATCATCGCGGTCATGTATGTGTGCATGTGCTATGCCATCGCCGAGATGTCGCCCGCGCTGCCGCATACGGGCGGGGCGTATTCCTTCGCGCGCACGGCCATGGGGCCTTGGGGCGGCTTCATCACCGGGCTGGCGGAAAACATGGAATACGTGCTGACGCCCGCCGTGATCGTGGTGGGCATCGCGGGCTACATGAACACCATCGTGCAGGAAGTGACCGGCGCATCGCTGCCGGCGCCCGTGTGGTGGTTCCTGTTCTATGCGGCCTTCGTGGGGCTGAATGTCCTCGGGGTCGAGGCGACCTTCCGGTTCACCGTCGTGATTACCGCGCTGGCGCTGGGCATCCTGGTGGTGTTCTGGGTGGGGGCGCTCCCCCATTTCTCGCTCGAGCACGCGCTGAACATCACCCCGGCGGAAGGCCACGGACGGTGGTTGCCCTTCGGCCTGGGCGGCGTGGCGGCGGCGCTGCCTTTCGCCATCTGGTTCTATCTGGCCATCGAGCAGCTGCCGCTGGCGGCGGAGGAGGCGCACGACCCCGCGCGCGACATGCCCAAGGGGCTGATGTACGGCATCGCGACGCTGATCATCGCGTCGCTGCTGACGCTGTTTCTGAATGCGGGCATCGCGCCGGGCGCGGCCGAAGTGGGCGCGTCGGACAATCCGCTGTTCCTCGGCTTCAAGACCATTTTCGGCGAAGGCGTGGGCGCGGCCGGGCTGGCGCTGGTGGCCGTGGCCGGGCTGGTGGCGAGTTTCCACACCATCATCTACGCCTACGGGCGCAACATCTACAGCCTCAGCCGCGCGGGCTACTTCCCCAAGTGGATGTCGGTGACGCATGGACGATTCCAGACGCCGCACGTGGCGCTGATCATCGGGGCAGTGCTGGGCTATGTGGTGGCGCTGGGCATCGAATACGGCGAATCCGTGTTCGGCGAGGGCGTGCCCGTGGGCGCGGTGCTGCTGAACATGGCCGTCTTTGGCGCGGTCATCGCCTACATCATGCAGATGGCCTCGTTCATCGTGCTGCGCGTGCGCTTCGCGTCCATGGAACGCCCCTACGTGAACCCGCTGGGCAATGCGGGCGCGGCCGTGGCCGGGCTCATCGCGGCCGTCACCCTCGTGTTTCTCTTTCTGAACGAGGACTACCGCGTCGGAGTCGTCGGTTGCGCCCTGTGGTTCCTCGGCGGCATCGTCTATTTCGCCATCCACGGACGCCACCACATGGTCCTCTCGCCCGAAGAAGAAGCCGCGATGCAACACGAAGAAGAAGCGCGGATGCAGGGGCTGGGATAAGGGAGCACCGCTCCGCTGTGGGGGTTTCCCGACCCGACCACTCATCCGCTGTGGCGGGGTCTCCTCCGCTGTGGCGGGGTCTCCTGACCCCGACACTCCCGCGACCGTAAGGTCTCCCCCTCCGCTGTGGGCGGGTTTCCCGACCCGACCACTCTTCTGACCGGCAGGTCTCCAATCTTCTTGCCCGGCTGGGTCAGCCGTGCTATGCTGCTGGCATGATGGGTCGCACCTACAACGACGCGAACGAGCTGACGACGATGACCGTGGGCGGCGTGTCGACGACGTATACCTACGACGATTGGGGGCGGACTATATCGAAGGCGGACGGCACGCATACCGCCACCTATACGTGGCTCTTCGGCGACAAGCTCAAGGCCTACACTTCCGACTTCCCCGGAGAGGCGGATGTCGCGTACAACTACGATGGCCTCGGCAAGCGCCGCAACCGGCTCAACAACCCCAACGGAGCCTTCACCGACGCCGACCTCACCTGGTACCGCTGGGACGCGGCCTGGAACCTCATCGGCGAATACGAATCTGGCGACTACACGGTGTGGGATGTGGGCGCGCTGGAGAAGTGGTATCAGGGCAAGGCCGCCCACGTCGATGGCAGCAACCCGGCCTCCGGCGCGTACAACTACTACGCCCACGACCACCTTGGAAGCCCGAGAGGCATCTATAGCCAGACCCAGGCCGTCATCGCCACGCAGGAGTACACCCCCTATGGCACCCAATACGCCACCGCTGGGCCGGTGCAGAGTATCGGCTTCACCGGGCATATGTGGGACGCCGACACGCAGACCTACTACGCGCCGTTTCGGTTCTATAGCCCCGGAAACGCACGGTGGCTGAGCCGGGATCCGCTGGGCATGGTGGACGGGCCGAACGTGTATGGGTATGTGCGAGGAAATCCGATTCGACGGGTGGATCCATTAGGGCTGTCAATTAGAGATATGTTTCCGCCCAATAGCCCCAATACCAGCCCAGGACCAGGGTGGACATTCCCTTTCGGTCCCCCGATGGGCGATGTGTTATCATCATGTATTCTAAATGCTGTGAATCGTGCGCGTGCGGGCGTATTGATTACCCATTCAACGCAACATTGTCTCGCAGTTTGTGAGCTTAAGAAATGCGGTGTGCCGGGATGGATCGGGACAATTGTAAACGCTTTTCAGGAAATTCCGCCATCTGACGACTGGTTGGATGATTGGAAGGCCGGATATGATGGAAGTAAAACATGTCCGGAAAAAGATTGTGGATCACAATGCAGAAAACTTGGATATTGACTAGAACTTCAAGAATTGTGACAATTTGCCTATTGTTAACAGTGGTCGTTTTTGCGTCTATTTATTTGATTTATCGCAATTCTCCACTACGCGCCTTCAGGCAATTTAAAATCGGAGAATCGCAATTTGATGTCAAAGCACGACTTGGCGAGCCAGATTTATCTAAAAACTACGAAAAATGCTGCATTTGGTATTACGGAAACGATGAAAATGGTCGCAGCGATCTTATAATTAATAATAACACAAATGGATTTCCGGAGACATATAATGCATTTCAGCTTGTTTTTGATAGACATAGGCGATTAATCGCTTATAGCTGGATAGGAGAATCAAAATTCGTGCAAACTCAAGACGGTGCATATGCTGGAGACGTAGCCGTACGCAATGAAACGGTGGTCATGCAGTGTAAATGTGTACAGAGATGGTAATCGCCTGACACCCGCCCTTGCGGGTTAGTGATTATGCGGCATCGGGCATAGGCGTTTCCTTTGTCTTGCGGGCGGGCTTGGGAAGCCCGGCTTTGAATACGGTGGCCGGGGTCCTTCCGCTCATATTCCGGCCCTGGTGGGGGCGTTTGTTGTTGTAGTGGTCGAGGTAGGCGTCGAGGTCGGCCTGCATCTCCTCGACGGTCTCGTACCACTTGTCGGATGCTGGTGGCGGGCATGCCGAACAACGACGCGTGCGAGTGGGCGCTCGAGGGGCACTGGGCTTTTCTGCCCCCGGCGGTGATGCAATACGCCCCGCTGAACGGGTCTCCGGAAACCTTCACGCTGCCGCCCGGCGGCGGGGCGGTGTGCGTGGAAACCGACACGCCGCGCGAAGGCGAGCCGCCCGCGCGCCCCAGCTGGCTGGAGCCGTACCTGGGGTTTCCGGGCGATACGGGGGTCTGCGGCGAGGTGTATGAATCCACCGACGCGGCCCGCATTCTTGATTTCCAGGCGGCCGATTCGAGCATCTATGTGGACGATACGCGGATGGTGACGGATGTGAACGTGCTGGTGGACATCCGGCATTCCTACACGGGCGACTTGCTGCTGACGTTGACCGCGCCCAACGGGGCGTTCGCCGTGTTGTCCGCCGGGAGCGGTGCGAGCGCGAACTTCGTCTCGGCGCACTTCGACGACGACGCGGCCGAGTCGCTGGATTTCGCATTGCCGCCGTTTACGGGATCGCGGCAGCCGGAGTCTCCGCTTGCCGCGCTGACCGGCCAGTCTGCGCAGGGCGCGTGGACGCTGGAAGTGTCGGACTTCGGCGAGGGCGACACCGGGGCGCTCAACCACTGGCGGCTGCAACTGAATTGCACGGGCGCCCAAGGCGACGGGGAAGGCGGTGGAGAAGGCGCGGCGGTCGGGTGGCTCTCGTCGGACACCAACGCGGATTTCCAAATCAGCCTGAACGAACTGCTGCGGACGGTCCAGCTATACAACGCGTCGGGTTTCCACTGCGCCGACCCGCCCTCGGACACCGAAGACGGCTACGTGCCCGGCGCGGGCGCGAACCGGCTCTGCCCGCCCCACACCACCGACTACAACCCGCAGGACTGGGCATTCAGCCTCGGCGAGCTGTTGCGCACCGTGCAGTTCTTCAACCTGCGCGGCTATTACCCCTGCCCCTCCGCCGCCACCGAGGACGGCTTCTGCCCTGGAGAGGGGTGATGGGGACGCGTGGGGACACACGACGCTCCGCTGTGGGCAGGCTTTCCGACCCTCCTACGATTCTGACCGGCAGGTCTCGCTTCCCCAACCTGGGTGTCGCGGTCAATAGACAGGCCGCAGTGCTTTAGGCGTTTGAAAGGAGTTCTATCAATTGTGGGCCTATAAGCTAGCTGCGCTGATGGTATTGGCAACGCTAATTCTAGTTCAGGTGTTCGTAGTTTACGAGATGTTGGCTTCGCCGCGGGCCAATCAAAATCCACCGTATCTACTCTTAATAATACCGAACAATATGATTCTCACACTTTGGCTTATGAACCATATGGGGCAATTATTCCGGGGTTCCGGAAGTAGAGACCAATAGGGTCTCAACCTCTACGGCTGTGTCGGGGTCTCCCGACCCCGACACCCGCCCGACCGTAGGGTCTCCAATCT
>WGMK01000017.1 GCA_016125095.1 Candidatus Hydrogenedens sp.
AGGCATCGCGGGGTCTCCTGCGTAAGTTGAAGTACTCAAGAAACCTCATCTTACCGCAAGGCCCCGCGGTGTCCTCTACACCATCAAGACCTGAACCGAAGCACAGGACCGCCTGTTGCACTTAGTGTTTGAATCTGCCTAATTCGAAGTGCAGATACCACGAACGATTCTATCATGCCCGGCCAAATCCTGCAGAACGGTGATGTCCTCGAAACCGGCTGCCTCGAACAGCGCGGAAACCGCGGCACCTTGCTCCTCCCCCATTTCTACGGCGAGCAATCCGCCGGGACGGAGGAATTCGGGGGCGCGGGCGATGAGCGGACGGAGCAGGTCGAGACCGTCGCCGCCGGCGAGCAGCGCGCCGCGGTCTTCGTGCTTGGTGATCACGGGAGACAAGTCCTCCCACTGACCGTCGGGCACGTAGGGCGGATTCGACACGATGAGGTCGAAGGGCTCCGCTCCGGCGAGGTTGTCGTACAGGCTGCTTTCGACGACATCGACCTTCAGCCCGTATCGTGCGGCATTACTCCGGGCGACCTCGAGCGCCGTCGGATGGATATCGGTGGCGGTCACCTGCGCCTGGCGTCCGTGACGGGCCAACGCCATCGCGACGCATCCGGTGCCGGTGCACAGGTCGAGAATGCGCGGCGCGAGCAGTTCGTTGCGGCGGATGTGGTCCAGCGCGCACTCGACGAGATGCTCGGTTTCCGGGCGGGGCACCAGCACGGGCGGGCGCACTTCGAGCTTCATCGAGAAGAATTCCCACGTGCCGAGGATGTAGGCGATGGGCTCGTGATTCAGGCGACGTACGAGCAGCGGCTCGAAGGCGGGACAATCGAAGGGTTCGTTGAGGTCGGCCAGCAGCCGCGCGCGGGAAACCCCCAGCGCGTGGGCCAGCAGGATTTCGGCATCGAGCCGCGGGGTATCGCACCAGTCGCCGAGCGAGGCGGCCGCTTGCCGCAGGCGCTCCGCGATGGTCATCAGGTCTCGGCGGCCGCGAGCTTCGCTGCGCGGTCGGCCTGCGACAGCGCCTCGGTCAGCTCCGTAATGTCGCCTTCCATCAGGCGGTCGAGGCTGTACAGCGTCAGGTTGATGCGGTGGTCGGTCAGGCGGTTCTGCGAGAAGTTGTAGGTGCGGATACGCTCGCTGCGATCGCCGCTGCCTACCTGGCTCTTGCGATTCTCCGAGCGGTTCGCCGCTTCCTCGCTCTGCTTGATTTCCAACAGCCGCGAACGCAGCACGCGCAGGGCCTTGGCCTTGTTCTTGTGCTGCGACTTCTCGTCCTGGCAGGTGACCACGAGGCCCGTGGGCTTGTGGGTGACGCGCACGGCGGAGTCCGTCGTGTTCACGCTCTGGCCGCCGGGACCGCTACTGCGGTACACGTCGAACTGCAGGTCGTTCATGTCGAGGTCGATGTCCACCTCTTCCGCCTCGGGCAGCACAGCGACGGTAACGGCGGAGGTATGCACGCGGCCCTGCGTTTCCGTGTCGGGCACGCGCTGAACGCGGTGTACGCCGCCCTCGTACTTGAGCTTGCTATACACCGCATCGCCGGAAATCTGGAAAGAGATTTCCTTGTAGCCGCCCAGCTCGGTGGGGTTCGAGTTCATGACCTCGACGCGCCAGCCCTTGATTTCGGCGTAGCGCGAATACATGCGGAAGAGGTCCGCGGCGAACAGGGCGGCCTCGTCGCCCCCCGTACCCGCGCGGATTTCCATGATGGTGTTACGCTCGTCGTTGGGGTCCTTGGGCACCAGCAGAAACTTGATCTGCTGTTCCAATTCGCCCAGCTGCTCGCGCACCGTGTCGCGCTCTTCCTCGGCCAGTTCCAGCATCTCCGCGTCGCTTTCCTCGCGGAGCACCTTCTGGGCCTCGGCCAGCTGCGCCTCGAGCCCTTCAAAACGCGTAAAGCTGTCGGCAATCGCCGACAGCTCGCGGTGTTTCTTGGCCAAGGCGGCGTAGCGCGATGGATCGGTAGCCACTTCCTGCGTGGACATGGCCTCGAAGATCCGGCGCGATTCCGCGACGACTGAACGCAGTTTCTCCCGGACGGCAGTTTCCATGCAGGGGGGCGTTTAGCCGAGCTTCTTGGTGCGCTGGAACTTCTTCTGGAAGCGCTCCACGCGGCCCTCGGTGTCCACAAAGCGCTGCTGGCCCGTGAAGAACGGGTGCGTGTGGCACGAGATTTCCAGCGTGTACAGCGGATATTCCTGGCCGTTGTAGGTGGTCTTGCGGTCCGTCTTCACGGTCGAACGCACGACCCATTCAGTGCCATCGCCCACGTCCTTGAACACGACCGGGCGGTAGTTTTCGGGGTGAATCCCTTGCTTCACAACTCGTCTCCTGCGGCGCTCGACGGCGCCCTGATTTGAAATGCCGCCCCCGGAACCCGAAGGCGGCACGCGCACGAGCGTCAAGTATAGCAAACGTTTACGTCGGCATGCAAGGCGCTCATGGGGCGCAGAAGTCGTCCTCCGTGGAGCCCTTGCAAAAGGTATATCCGCCTAGATTAAAGAACTGAATCAGGCGCAGCAGCTCGCTCAGGCTGATGCTACCGTCCTTGGGCGAATAGTCTGCCGCATGCGGCAGACAGCCGCCGTCGAGTCCAGACCCCGGCGCCGCGACGGAGTAGCCATCCTCGCCGTTGCTGTCGCAGACGTAGGCTCCCGCATTATACAGCTGGATGATGCGGAGCATTTCCGTCAGGTCAAACCGCCCGTCCGCATTCAGATCGCCGCGGTGGATGCTCGCCTCGCCGGCGAGGGCCTCGATGAGCTCGAATACCTCGATACGGCCGCTCGAATTGGTGTCGAGACCGACGAAGGCGTTGATTTCGAGGCCCGCGGTGCTTGCCTCGGCCAGCGAGATTTCGCCATCGTCGTTGGTGTCGACCTCAACGAAGCGCGAAAGCAGGCCGGCCGGGGTGTCCAGCGGCAGTTCGCCGTCGGTGGATCCTTCGCCGTCCACAGTGCCGTCCGGGCTTCCCTCTCCCCCTTGGCCAGCCGTCACGATACCGTCGACGCGGTCGATGGACTCGGTCCAGGAGAAGTTATCGCCGAAGGCGCCGTTTAGGCGGACTTCGTTCAGGGTGACGGGATATTCGGTGCCCTGCTGCGCCGTGGCTGAGACGCGGAAGTTCAAGAGTACGATATCGCCGCCCGCAGCGCTGAGCGGCAGCGCCGTGCTGAAGCCGAACTTGGCGAAACCCGCGCCGAGGTTCTGCTGGCGCGTAAAGCCGGTCGTCAAAGCACCCGACTGCACCGACTCCAGCGTAAGCTGCGAGGGGTCGCCCGGAAAGGCGACCGTCAGGTTCATGCCGGTAACCCCTTCGGCATCGTCGATACTGATCGGCACCTGTACCAGGTCGCCGGGGGTGCCGTTTACGCTGGCCACCTGCACCGTTCGGAGCGCGCCCTTGGGCCGATATTCGTCGATGCCCTTTTCCCCCGCCTGCGGCGGATTGAGAGGCAGCCCGACCGCCAACCGCTGGATCATCAGGGCGTCGGCGCTGTTGATGACGCGGTCGCCGTTCAGGTCGCTGGCCTGCAATTGGCAGGGGGTTGGTGTAATGAGCCCGACGCTCACCTGCAGCGCGATGAGCACATCGGCGCTGTTCACGTCGAAGTCGCCGTTCAGGTCGCCCTGCACGCAGGCAACATCGCCGCAGAGATCGGCCGCCGTGGAGAAGTCAACGCTTAGGGCCTGCGGCGGCACGCTGTCGTCGAAGAACTTCACATCGGCCAGTTCCATGAGCGCGCATTGGCCATCGATTCCTTCGGCAAGCGTGAGGTAGATGTTGAAGATGTGGCCCTCGCCCACCAGCGTCTGTGCTTCGCCGATGCTGGAAATGCGGACGCGGCCGGCCTCGGTCACGTTGGAAAGCGGTACCACTTGACGGGTCAGCGCGGTACGCTCAAGACGCACGTCGCTGACGCCGGCTCCGCCCAGGAAGGCCGCAGGATATCGGAAATCGATGTCGATGCCCTGCGGGTTGATACCCGCAGCGTTGTTCACGTTGATCGGGATGCGGACCTCGGTGCCGGTGGGCGCGGACACACGCGGCACAAACACTTCAATGCGGCCCGCCTCGACCTCGACCTGCGAGGACGGTGGGCTTTCGTTGTCGTCGGTATCGACCGCCGTTATCTGATAGGTGTACACGTTGCCCGAGGTCAATCCCGCGTGCACGTATTCGACATCGGTGACGGGCGTGTTGTTGAGCTTCACGAAGGGGCCGCCTTCCTCAGAAACATACACGTTGTATCCCGCGAGGTCGGTCTCGGTATTGGCCTCCCATCGGAGGGTATTGCCCCCGGCGCCGGCGAGGCCAATCAGGCCCGTGGGCGCTGCCGGGATGGTCGAAGAGAGATTTACGTCGAGCCGCCGCGGGGCCACCACCCCCAGCACATTGCGCGGCTGATAGGTCGCCAGCGTAAAGCTGACGTTCACCGCGCCGCCGACAGCAGGCCCGTCGAGCAGGTAGTTGCCGTTGGCGTCGGTGGTATCGCTGTCGGTGTAGGCGCCGCCCTGTTCCTGCAGGGAGACCGCCACATTGGCGAGCGGGAGTCCGCTGCCCACTTCACGGACGGTGCCGAAGATCGCGTTCGCCGTATCCGGTTCGACCGTAATGGTCACGACCTCGCTGTCGCTGTCGCCGGGGGCGTCCGTCACGGTAAAGGTAACGTCGAAGCTGCCAAAATCCGCCTCCTCGGGCGTCCAGGTGAATTGGGACGAGGTTGCAGTAAGGGTATCGAAGGCCGCGTTCCCCGGCAGCGGGTCGGCAGTCAAGGTCAGCGTGTCGCCGCCCGCCGCGTTGGGATCGGTCGCGACCACGGTAAACGAAAGCTGCTGCCCCACGGTGATCGTCTTCGGTCCAATTTCGCCCAGCACCGGGGCACTGTTGAAGACGATGACGTTGCGCACCGCCTGGCCCGTGTTGTTGCTCGAGTCCGTCGCGCTGTAGGTGACGGGGTAATTGCCCGGCGTAGCGACGTCGATGGTGTCCGCGCCGCTGATCTGGATTTGGCTGGTCAGGTCGCCGGAGCAGGTATCGCTGGCCGTCGCGCCGAACTCGGTGTAGCTGCCAAAGAGGGCAATCGCGAGCGGGTTCGAGCCGACAATGGTAACGGTGGGCAAGGTGGCATCGACGACGTTGACGACCAGGTTTTCGGTGGCAGCGGGATTTCCGGCCGAGTCGCTGACGTCGTAGGTGATGACATAGACATTGGGCGCGGCCGTGTTGACGGTGTCGCCGCTGGTAATGATGGACGACGTCAGATCGCCATCCCGGTCGTCCGTGGCTGTCACGTTCGGCGGCACAAAGGCCCCGCCGCAGCCGATGGTGAGCGGGTTCTGGCCGGGAATGGTAATCACCGGAGCCGTCACATCGGGCCCCAGCACCGTAATCGTGATCGTCTCAAAGTCTTCCGCCGGGCCGAAGGTGTCGGTTACGGTAAACGTGATCGGGTAGGAACCCTCCTGCACCGCCGTCGGCGTCCAGGAAAAGATTTGTGTCTGGTCGTTGAACGTCGCGCCCGAAGGGAGAGTGCTCGTCGTGTACGTCAGCACATCCCCCGCGTTGCCGTCCGTGGCCGACACGGTAAATTCCAGCAGCGTGTCGTAGTCCACCTGCTTGTTGCCGATAGCCGCCAGCACGGGCGCCTGGTTGGGTTCGGTGCTCGCCACCTTCGCCTCCGCGTACCAGCTCTCGTTGCCTTCCATAATGTTATCGGGGACGATGGTATCGGGATCCTCCAACTGGGCGTCGTAGCTGCTGTCGTATGCGGTCACCGTAAAGTAATAGGTTCCCGCGCCCAGCCCCGTGACGCTATGGCTGGACACGTTCCCCAGATCCGTGCTGGTCATGTTGCCGTCGATTACCTCCTGCACCAGGTCCTGCGAGGAAAGCGTGTAGAACCGGTACCCGGCGATGTCGGCCTCTGGATTCGCGCTCCAAGTGAAGTTAAACCCGTTGGTGCCATTCGGCGTAACCGTCAAGCCCTGCACCGGCGAGACCGGCGGAAGCGTGGAAGGCAGCGTCAAAATGGGCGAGAAGTTCACGGACTGCGTGGTCGCGTCATCGATGAGGTCGAATATTAGATCGTCTATCGCTGCGCTATTGGTCGTGCCCCAGTAGTTGCTGCCCGCATTCATTTCGGGATGCGTCACCGTGACGCCGTATCGGAGCAAATAGCGGGCGCTATTCGCAAGAAAATTGTTGTTGGAAGCAGTGTACGCGGGACTGCCCGACGGGCCGCTCGAAGCCGTGAAACCAATCACGCTGCCTTCCTCGGCATCCGAAGGCTGATTCCGCATGAACACATTGCGCTGCATCAGTACGCTGCCGGGATCGTCCAGCTTGACCGCTGCGCCGAACGCCGCGGTATTGCCGATGAATGCGTTGTCGCGTATAGTGCCGCCTCCACTACCCAGATTTGAGGCGCAAATACCATTGGAATAGAAGATATTTTTTTCGATGGTACCTGCTGCTTTGACAGTTGTTTCATCTTGATAGGCAAAGATGTTCTTACTTGTGGTTCCTGACGGATCCAAACATTCCAAGAGTCTCTCGGAACTGTTAATGGAGCCATTATTCGAAAAAATATTTCCAGATACATTGGTCGCAGTTGAGCTGGGATAGATTTGTATTTCGATGTCGCTATCGACGAATATACTATTTATGATAGACGAATTAAAGTAGTACGAGGTATAGATCTGCCCTTGATTCGATTCAAACAGGCAGTCGGCAATTTCCAGCGATGGGGCTTGTATGAGGTAATACCCGCTATTGCCGGTAAACGATACTTCTTGAAACGAAGCAGCCTCATCTCCGCAATACGCATTGAGCAGAATCAGGTTTCCTCCCGGCGCCATATTGCCCGTCACCTCGCCGCCCGTCATGGTGATCGACGGTCCCGTGGCGCTAATAAGTCCATTGTAAGAAGGTCCATTCCGCAGAAAGGAACTATTGAGGATCTCTATGGGTAGCGTTCCCGAGGGACAACTCACAGGGCTCTCTTCCACCTGCAGTAACCCATAAGATTCCGTCCGCTGGGCAGTCCCGGTGTTGTCTGCGAAGGTGCAGTTATAAAGCCGGAGCTTCTTGCTGGCCCCGCTCAGGTAGATGGCGCTGGCCTTGTTGAACTGGAAGTCGACGTTCTTGATAAACGGGTAAGCCTTGAGCAGCCGCAGAGCGCCATTCTGCACGATATCCAGGTTTCCGCCGCGCTCGATTGTGCAGTATTCCAGCACGGAGCCGCTTAGGTAGTTGTTGTTTCCATCGAACGTCGCGTCGGTCGAGGCGTCGTTGAAGAGGATATAGCCCCAGTTGGACGTCGAGGTGAAGTGAATGGGCGCTTGCGCTGTGCCGCGCGCTATCAATTGACCATTGATCGTCATGGCGCGGTCGGCGTTGAAACGCACGGTGACGCCTGCCTCGATGGTGAGCGTCACGCCAGCGGAAACGACGACGTTACTGGTCGCGTTGTACGGACTGCCCGCAAGCGTCCAGGTGGTGTCGGAGGCGATTGTCCCCCCCACGGTTGTCTGGGCATGCGCCCACGCGGAAAAGATTGCCGTGATCGCGGCTAAAGTGAATGCAACGAACCCTTTGCCCCCATGATGCTTCATGGAAGTGCCCCCTTTTTTAACTTGTTGCGCATGACCCGGCCGGCTACCAATCGATCGGGCTTATCCGCAGATTTCTTGGAATCTTATTTCATCCGGCCGCCGCAGTCAATCTGCCAAGTCGGCAAAAAAAACGGGCCGCGACACCTTTGTCGCGGCCCGGATGTTGGGTCTGATGTTGTTATGGAATTACCCCTGCGCGGCCTTGGGGGCTTCCTGGGTCTCGAAGCTGGCTTTGAGGGCGATGTACTTGTTGAGGGCGTTCAGGTAGGCCTGGGCGGCGGCGACGACGATGTCGGTGTCGGCACCGTTGCCTTTGTAGTTCTTGCCCTGAATCTGCACGGTGACGTAGGCCTCGCCGAGGGCTTCCTTGCCGGGGGTGGTGGCGCGGATGTCGAATTGCTCGAGGCGGCCCTCGACGTTGATGCCCTTCTCGATGGCGCGGCAGACCGCATCGACCGGGCCGTCGCCGGTGGCCATGGCCTCGATGACGGGTTCATCGCCGCGGCGGATGCGCACAAGCGCCATCGAGGGATTGCCGCCGTAGGTGCGCACCATCTCCAGGTGGCAGACCTCGAACTCCTCGTTGCGGAGCGCCACGATGAGCATGCGGAGGTCGTCGTCGAAGACTTCCTTCTTCTTGTCGGCGAGGTCGATGAACTTGTCGTAAAGCTGGCTGAGTTCCTCTGCGTCGAGTTCGTAGCCGAGGGTCTTGGCGCGGCTGGCGAGCCCGGCGCGGCCGGAGTGCTTGCCAAGCACGAGTTCGCTGCGGGAGCGCCCGACGGACTCGGGCGTCATGATCTCGTAGGTCTGCGAATTGGCGAGCATGCCGTGCTGGTGGATGCCGGATTCGTGCGCAAAGGCGTTGCGGCCCACGATGGGCTTGTTGTAGGGAATCACGAGCCCGGTGATTTTGCTGAGCAAGGTGCTGGAGGGCACGAGTTCTTTCGTGTTGATGCCGCACGTGTAGGGGTAGACCTGATGGCGCGTGTGCACGGCCATCACGAATTCCTCGAGCGAGGTATTGCCGGCGCGCTCGCCGATGCCGCTCACCGTACACTCCACCTGGCGCGCGCCGCCTTCCACCGCCGCAAGGGCGTTGGCCACGGCAAGGCCGAGGTCATTGTGGTTGTGGCTGGAGAAGATTACCTTGTCCGAACCGGGCACGTTGGCGATCACGTGCTGGAACATGCCCTTGATTTCCGACGGCGTGGTGTACCCCACCGTGTCGGGAAGGTTGATCACGTCCGCGCCCGCGGCCACGGCCACCTTGACCACCTCGACGAGGTAGGCCCAGTCCGAACGAGTCGAGTCTTCCGCGCTGAATTCCACCCGCGGCACGAGCGACTTCGCGAGCGAAACCGCATTGTGCACGTTCTCGAGCACCTGCTCGCGGGTCATCCGGAGCTTGTGCTCGAGATGGAGGTCCGACGTGGCGATAAAGGTGTGGAGGTGCGGCTTGGCGGCCGGCTCGAGGGCCGAGGCGGCACGCTCGATATCGGGCCGCACGGCGCGCGCGAGCGCCGCCACGTGACAGGTTTTCACGGCCTTGGCAATCCGCCGGACGCCCTGATACTCCTGCTCGGAAGCAATCGGGAAACCCGCCTCGATGACATCGACCCCTAGCCGCTCCAGCTGCGCGGCCATCTGGAGCTTTTCATGCTCGTCCATGCTCGCGCCGGGCGACTGCTCGCCGTCTCGCAACGTGGTGTCGAAGATGTGAATGCGTGTTTCCATGACGTTTCAACTCCATTGCCTGGGGCCCACACGGCCCAGCGGAAACCCGGTCCGCTGTAAGCCATTATAATATGCCTACTTCCAATCTGGCAAAACATCCGCCGCGGGAAGATTATTTGACAGGATAACTGGATTCTTGGATTGAAGAGTGAATGGGACCAGGGACGGTATCGGCGATCCTCCGGCCTCCTGTCCATGCCTCATGTTCCTATCCAGTAATCCTGTTATCCTGTCAACAAAAGTCTTGCCTCCTATACGGGCAAGATGCGCAGTTGTTATACTCGGCGCATGGATTATCGTCACCCGAAAGCCGTGCGCCGCTTGTTGCTGCGTATCCTGTACGAATCGTACATGCGCGACCCGCTGAACATGCTGTCGCCGCAGGATTTCTTCGACCGCGGGCTGGACAAGCAGGATTTGGCGGTGGGCATGCATTACCTGCGCGATGCCCAGCTGGCGGAGGTGATGCTGGGCTATGTGCCGCCGCTGTTCAATGCGGCCCGCATCACACCTGCGGGTATCGATCTGGTCGAGAACCGCATGCAGTTCGACCTGCGGTTTCCCGAGATGCCGGGCCAGGAAGAGGCGCGCGCCTCGACGATTCCAGGGCTGCTGGAACGCCTGGTGGCCGAGGCCGACTTGTGCCCGCTGGCGTGGTCCGAGCGGCGCGCCCTGCTGCGTGATGTCCATTACCTGCGCGACGAACTGGCGCGCCCCGTGGAGCAATGGCGGGAGCACGTGGTGAGCGCCATGATGGACTGGATTGCCGAACCCTTCGACGATGTGGCCTCGGTGCTGCCGGTGTACGATGAATTGCAAGACGCCCTCGAGGTCGTCTGGTCGGGGCTTGAGCAGGGCTAGCGGGCGAGCGCTCCCAGGAATTCGTCGATGTTTTCCTTGCTTTCCAGCAGCTTCTCGATCACGGCCGTTTCGGTGGCGCCATTGAGTCCAAGCGCTTCGCGCGCGGATTCCGGTACCTCCAGCGGCGTACCGTTTGACGATTCCCCGAGGCCTGCAGGATAGGTCAGGGCGTTTGCCGCCGCCGCGACGTAGATGAGCTTCGACGCTTCGGGGGCTTCCTCGGGGCGCAAGTGATAGCGGATGGCCGCCACGACCGCCGGGGGCAGTTCCCAGTGCTCGGCCAGCAGCCCCCCCACCTCCGCATGGTCGATGCCCACGCGCTCTTTCAGCACGTCGGCAATAGTCCTCGACTCGGCGTGCGCCTGCCGCGCGGCCTGCACGAAGATTTCGGGGTAGAGCATATCGAGCACCACCTTGCCGATGTCGTGCAGGAGTCCGGCCTCGAAGGCGCCCTCGATGGGCTCGCCCAGTTTCTTCTTGATGGCGTCGGCCGCCATGGCGCTGGCGAGCGAGTGGCGCCAGAGCTGCACACGATCGTAGTCGGTTGCTCCGGTATCCAACGTGCGAAACGCCGTCGCCGTCAGCGCGAGATTCCGCACCTCCAGAAAGCCGAGAATGACGATTGCCTGGGTCACGCTGGTAATCTGCCGGTGGAAGCCGTAGAAGGCGCTGTTCACCAGTTTCAGCAGCGTGGCGGAAAGGCTCTGGTCGGTGGTGATATGCTCACCAAGATCCAATGCCGAGGCATCCGGATCCGCCGCCGTGTTCAGTATCTTGCCCAGTACCGAGGGCAGCGTCGGCAGTTCGCCGATACGCTCGATGGCTTCTTCGATTTGAATTCGATCCACGGGAATCCTGTGCCTCGCGATTGTGTTAGCCCCGCCGCAACGGAATCGTACCTTAGCAAGCTGTGTTTCGCAACTGGCAGCCAAACACGCGAAGGAGTGATAACATGCCCGAGAATACCCCTGCCGCTATGCCTGCCGAGGGACGCAAAGCCCCGGCGTTTTCCGCGCTCGATGGCGAGGGTGCGAAGGTGAGCCTGAGCGTCCTGAAAGGCAAGCCGGTCGTGCTGTATTTCTACCCGAAAGACGACACCCCCGGATGCACCGTGGAGGCGAAGGGCTTCCGCGATCAGGCCAAGGCATTCGCCAAGCTGGGCGTAACGGTGCTGGGCGTCAGCCCGGACGACGCCGCGGCCCACTGCAAGTTCACCAAGAAGCACGGCCTGAACTTTCCGCTCTTGTGTGACGTCGACCATACCATCGCGGAAAAGTACGGCGTGTGGGTGGAGAAGAGCATGTACGGCAAGAAGTACATGGGCGTGCAGCGCGCCACCTTCCTGATCGGCGCGGATGGAAAAGTCGCCAAGGCGTGGCCCAAGGTGAAGCCCGAAGGGCACGCCGAAGAGGTGCTGGCCGCGGCCGCCGAACTCGCCGGGTAGGCCTTACTCGCCTTCGCGCTCGAAGATAGCGCCCTGCGGCAGGTGCGGAATACGCTCCTGCGCGAAGATGTGCTGCACGGCCGACAGGCTGCGCGGCGTCCAGTTGCTGGCCTTCAAGACGCCCTCGTACAACGACCATCGGTTTTCGTTTTCGCTCTGCACGATCAGAGCGTTGCGATCACGCTCGAGGCTCGTGGTGGCCGATTTGTATTCGCCGCTCCGCTTGATGGCGATCAAGCCGGCGGATTGTTCGTAGGCGTAGCCCTTGCTTAGCAGGTCGTGCACAAGCTCGGCACGTGCGCCTCGTCCGCGGATGGCCTGAACCACCTCGGGGGTATCGAGCACGACGCCTTCATGCTGCGACAACACCGGCTCGCGATCGCCTGCCGCGACGGCAGCCTCGATTTCAGCTGCAGCGGCCCGAAGCGAGGATTCGGGAATCTCCGTGTAGTCGGGGGCCATGCGGACGAAGGGATTCGACGTCGCGCACGAGCTCATCACGCACAAAACGGCCAAGGCAAGTGCCGGGCGAATCGATTTCATTTCTTCTCTCCGTAGGTCTGCGACATGACGACCTGGTTTTTACCACCGGATTTCGCCTCGTACAGGGCATTGTCGGCGGCGCGCAGCAAATCCGCCGGCCCGCGCATGCGTTCCTCGTCAAACACGGACACGCCGACACTGATGGAAACCTGCTCGGCCGAGGGCAATCCGTCGAAGGGGGCGTTCGCCACCGTGGCGCGCACGCGTTCCGCCTGCCGTTCCGCGCCCTCGTGATCGGTCTGCGGCATCAGCACCACGAATTCCTCGCCGCCGTAGCGGGCGCACAAATCGGTCGACCGCACCCGCCGCTGCAGGCGGTTGGCGATTTCCACCAACACGCTGTCCCCGATCAGGTGGCCGTAGTTGTCGTTCACCTGCTTGAAGTTGTCGACGTCGAAGATCATGCAGGACAGCGCGGTCTGATAGCGGCGCGCGCGTTCGAATTCGTTGTTGAACTGCTCGTGAAAATAGCGTCGGTTGTAGAGCCCGGTGAGGCCGTCGGTGCGGGCAATGTGCTCCAGGCGCTCGTTGGCCGCTTGAACACTTTCCAGCAGGTGCGCGCGTTCAAGCGCGTTCGCGGCGGCCTCCGCCACGATTTCAAAGAAGCTCATTTCGCGCAGCGTAAAGTTAGAGTGCTTGCGGGCAGCGCGGAGCAGCAGCGTGCCCACCTCATCATCGAACAGCACGATGGGAATTACCAGCACGGCGGTGACGCCTGCGCGCTTGAGTTCTTCCCGGCAATGCGCCACAAGCGGGTGCACGCTGGTGTCCTGAATGACCACGGTGTCGCGCGTGTCGATGGCCTGCTGCAACTCCGGATACTTGTCGAGCGAGATGCGATGATCGCTGAAGGTAGCGTCCTCGTGCGAGGCCAGCACGGTGGCTTCGTTGCCCCGCCCCCACACCCGCACAATCGAGCAGCGGTCCGAACTGACTACGCGCGCGATCTGCTCCACGAAAACGAAGAGCACATCCTGGGCACGCCTGCGGGCCGAGATGGCCTTGAGAATATTGAGCACGGAAAACAGGTCGGCCTTGTCCAGCGCCTGTCCTTCTTGCTGCGCGGCAAGGTCGCCCGACTGAAGCGCCATGAGGTGAATCGCCGTGGTGGCCATGGAGCCGGAAACGGCCTGTCCCGGGTCGAGTTCCTTGATGATCCGGTTGGACTCGCCCGGCAGGATCATCTGTACGCTCCCCGCAGCGTATTCGGGATGAATGGTCCAGCCGCCGACAAAGGCGCTCGAGCGGTCCGGCTGCTCGATATCGGCGGTGCCCAGCAGCACACACTGCACCTGCCCGGATATCACGATGAAAAAATGATCCTTGTTGCCCAATTGGGCGCCGCGCGGCAGCACTTCACAGTGCGCCGTACTCGACGCCCAGGCCGGCGGAAAGTCGCCTACCATCATCATCAGCCCGACTTGCGAAGCCAGTTCCTTGATCAACGTGCTGTTCTTCGCAGTGTGGCTATCGACGATGCAATGCATGCCGGACATCTCTTGAGACAACAGCGCCCGGATGCTCTCATCCACCAGCCGCAGGTACTGCACATGCTCGGTGATGGGGACAAAGGCAATGGAAGGGTTCGCCCCGCGCACCGCGGGCAATTCGAGCCTGTCCAGAATCGGTTTATTGGCAAGCGGACTCAATACATGTTTCCCCGGGTAGGCCCAAGCGTGGCAGTTTTAGCATGCTTTGATGGCCATTGCAACAATTCAAGGCCTGGCGGGGCCTCAGACGGCGGATTCCAGCACCGAGGGCCAGTCGATCTTTTCGACAATCTCTACGGGGGTCGAGCGGACGACCAGGTCGTAAAGTTCCTCGACGTCCTCCTTCTGCATGCGGGGACAGCCGTGCGACTGGAACTTCCCGATACTCTCCGGCTCGATGGTGCCGTGGATGCCGAGGTCGGTGGGCAGGCCGGCATCGAGCGGAATCAGCGGCATCCAGCGTGTTCCGAGTTCGTTTTCCGGGTCGTTCGGAGGCACGGGCTCGGCACCCGGCTTGAACCAGGTCGGGTCCTTCTGCTTGTTCCCGATGGTGTACTTGCCGGGGGCGGTCTCGTAGCCCGGCATGCCCAGCCCCACAGAATAGCGCTTGAAGATGCCGGCGGTATCAAGCAGGAACAGGCGGCAGGTGCTCCGCTCGATGATAATCCGGAAATCCTTCGGTGTATATTTCAGGCGCTGCCCCACGCGGATGCGTTCCGGCGCGGTGATATCGTTCGCCCGCATCAACAGGCCCTGGGTCGTGTTGAGCGTGTTCCCGATTTCCGTAATGCTGTCCCCAGGCTCGATCACGTAGTAACGGGAGTCGGCCGTTTCCCGGGGAGAGAAAATCAGCTCGACATTGATGGCCCCCAGGGCGTCAATCGCCTGGTTCCAGGCCTCGGAATCGGGCTCGGCTTTTGCGACCACCTGCTCGAAAGCGGGCAACGCCTCGGTAAACTTGCCTGCGCGCTGCAATTCCTCGGCAAGCGCCACGGCACCCTGCTCGCGGAAAGGCGATGGAGCGCGATCGCGCACCTCGGTATACAGCGCTAGCGCCTCGTCGTGCTTGCCGCCGGCCTCATAGGCTTTCGCCAGGGCAATCGCCGCAGCCGGAAATTCCGCCGAGTTCCGCGCCCGCTCCAGCGCGGGCTCGAGAATCGAGATGGCGTCTTGTGAGGCCCCCTTCTTCTCCGCGATTTCCGCCTGCAGGAATTGCGCGTCGAGCGGCAGCGGACCGTTCGAGGCCGATTGCCACGCTTCGATGGCCGACTCTGCGGCGGCTAAGTCGCCGGATTCAATCGCCGTTTTGGCCTCCTGCTGCCAATCGCGATCCACCTGCGCGGCGTCGGCCGGTTCGGGGGAAGCGAACCAGCTGCCCAGGGACGAGAGGTATTGTCCCCCGAAATAAGCGCCACCGACCAATACCGCCAAGACCAGGATGATCTTGAACAGGCCGGTGTCGCGGGAAGTCCTTCTCTTCGTGCCGAAATATCGCTTTGCCATGATTCCTTCAGATACGGGAGTTGGAGGTTCTCGACAAGTCCAGCAGCATTTCCGTCATGGACTGGTAACGCGAATCGATCTTGCGGCGCAAGGCCTTCAGGATAACCTTGTCCACATTCGGGGGTACTTCGGGATTATACTTCGACGGCGGCTCGAATTTGTAGCGCGGGTCGATAATCTGCCGCTGAATCTCCCGCGTGTCGGTGCCGTTGCAGGGGTGACGCCCGGCGAAGAACTCGTACATGGTGATGCCGAAGGAGAAGATATCAGAGCGGAAGTCGAGGCGGCGCTTGCGCAGCTGTTCCGGCGACATGTACAAGCGCGTGCCGCCGCCGCGCTTCATCCAGCGCAGGCGCCAGCTGGCGTTGGATTCCGAAAGACCGAAGTCGAGAATCTTCACGTCGTTGCTGCCGCGCGGTAGCATGAAGTTCGCCGGCTTGATATCGCGGTGGACGATGCCGTTCTGGTGCAGGTAATCCAGCCCCTGACACAGCTTGATGCAGACATCGAGCATCTTGCGCATCGGCAGATCCCGCTCCGCGATATGGCGTTTCAAGTCGTATCCGTCGATAAATTCCATCAGCAGGCAGCGACGGATATTGCCGTTGATGTCTTCCTGCTCGATGATGTTGTTGTGCATTTTGACGATGAAGGGATGATTCAGCGAGGCCGCAATCATCACTTCCCGGCCCAGGTAGTCCCGGTTCTTCCCCTTCTTGTCGAGGTCGTAGCGCCGGTCGAGCACCTTGATGGCGATGGTCTGATCTTTCGAGCGGTCGATGGCTTTGTACACGATACCCATACCGCCGGAGCCGATCGGGGCGACGATCTCGTAATTGCCCACATGGGTAAGCTCGAACTGGGAGTCATCCAGATTGGAGAAACCCAGTTCATCGTTCATGTTGACGCCCGGGTCGGAGTCTTTCCGTCCTAACCGGAGCAGCCGCTTCATAAATGCCATAGGTGCCGCTCGACCCCCAGAATGTTACTCGACGTCAGGGATACCCTGCCTCCGCTCATCTTAGCCAAACGTACTGAGAAATTCAATTGAAGTTCAATGACCGAAATGGCCTTGAACGTGCAGCCGAAACCGTCGACTGGCGATCGAACGATTTCACAATAAGTCACTGTAATAAAAAGAGTTGAGAAGCATCGCCTAGCCACGCCGGGGCGCGTACCGCCGTCTACGTCAACTAATTACTTGGCCGCCAGTCGGAACCGCCGGCAGGCACCGCGACCTCAGTGAGAATGTCGCGCATGACGCTCTGCGTCGTCACCCTGCGCAGGCGGCTCTCGGGGTTGAGAATGAACCGGTGTTCGAGGACCGGCGGGGCGAGCATCTTGATGTCGTCCGGAATCACGTATCCCCTGCCCTGTACGGCAGCAAAGGCTTGCCCGGCTCGGAAGAGCATCATCGCGGCGCGCGGACTCGCCCCGAGCGAAAGGTGGGTCGAGTCGCGCGAGCGGTGGACAATGCGTAGCAGGTAGTCGCGGACCTTCTCGTGCACGAAGATCTCGCGCACGGAGCGCTGCATGCGGCGCACGGTCTGTAAGTCGGTGACCGGCTTGAGGGTGTCGATGGGGTGCGCCAGGCGGGTCTGTTCCAGCAATTTCATTTCGGCTACCAGGCTGGGATAGCCGATGGACAAGCGGATCATGAAGCGGTCGAGCTGCGCTTCGGGCAGCGGAAAGGTGCCCTCGTGCTCGACCGGATTCTGCGTGGCGAATACCGCGAAGGGCGGTTCGAGCCGGTAGGTCTGTCCGTCGGCCGAGACCTGCCCCTCGGCCATGGCCTCGAGCAGCGCCGCCTGCGTGCGCGGCGTCGCGCGGTTGATTTCGTCGGCTACGAGTATCTGCGTGAAGATGGGACCGCGACGGAACTCGAACTCCTGGGTCTTCTGGTTGAACACCGACACGCCCGTCACGTCGGTCGGCAACAGGTCGGGCGTACACTGCACACGCTGGAACGAGCAGCCCGTGGAAATGGCGAGCGCGCGCACCAGCATCGTCTTGGCCACGCCGGGCACGTCTTCGAGCAGCACATGCCCCCCGGCCAGGTACGCCGCCAGGGCGCCCCGAACCACGTGCGGCCGATCGAGAATTACGCTCTCGATGTTGGTGATAAGGTCTTTGACCGTCTGCCGGAATTCCGCCACGGATCCGCCCTTTCTACCAGCCGCGGGTTTGCATGGCCGCCATGGGCTCGCGGTCGGTTGCGAGGGGCGGATCGATGGACAATGCCGTGATCTCGGCGCGCTGCTCGGGCGTCAGCCGGATATCGAGGCAGCCCAGCGAACTGTTCAGTTGCTTCAGGTTGCGCGCGCCCAGAATGACCGACGTGATCAGCGGATGCGCCATGACCCAGGCGGCTGCGAGCGGCGCGGGTTCATGGCCATGCTCCCTGGCGTACGCCACGAAGCGCCGGGTGATGTCCGCATAGGCGTCGTTCGCGTAGCGCTGGCGGTACATTTCCGTCTCCGTCAATCGCCCTTGCTGTCCCTCGAGGTATTTGCCTGTGAGCAGGCCCGCGCCAAGCACGTTGTACGGCATGACGGCCAGTTTCTCCTCGGCGGCGAGGGGCAATATCTCCACTTCTACCTGCCGCTTGACCAGGCTGTACATGGGCTGGACCGCAGCGATGGGCGGATAGCCGTTGGCGCGCGCCGCCGCCACGGCCTTCATGGTCTGCCAAGCGGAGAAATTCGATACGGCCGCGTAGTGGATCTTGCCTTGTTCGGCCAGCGTGTGCAGCGCCGAGAGCGAATGCTCGATCGGCACGTTCGCATCCCAGTGGTGCAGAAAGAGGATGTCGATGTAGTCGGTCTGCAGGCGGCGCAGCGATGTCTCGACCGCGCGGAGAATGTTGCGGCGCGAGCAGCCCTCGTCATTCCGTCCCCCGCCGGCCGGAAAGAAGACCTTCGACGTGAGGATGATCTCGCTGCGCTTCCCCCCCATCCACCGGCCCACGATCTCCTCGGTCGCACCGCGATTGTAGTTATGCGCGGCGTCGAAAAAATTGACCCCACGCTCGTAGGCCGCATCCATGATCGCGCGCGATACGGCCTCATCCGCCTCGTTACCGAAGGTCATTGTGCCGAGCGCCACCGGCGAAACCAGCAAGCCGGTCTGCCCAAATCGGACGTAATCCATGAAAGTCTCCGTCGGGTTGCGTACTCCCCTGCGGCGTTATACCGCCCGGACCGGATCGCCTGCAAGGCGTTCTTGCGTTATGCCTAGCAGCGGGGCTGGCACGTATGCCTGCGGTCGCGCTTCATTCGGGACTATTGACTGCGATACCGGAGCCGCTATACAGTCCGAATCAAGATAAGGCTTGGGGGGCCGCTGTCGCTGCTCCTGACACTTTGCCTCATCCCAAACCGGAGAATGAGGCATGCAGGTACTTGGGCGCGTTGTGATGCGTGGCTTCAGGCCTTATCGATCCGTGTCCGGCTGGATAATCGTAGCTGCACTGGCCTCGGCGCTGCCGATGCAGCGGGCCGATGCGCAAGGCAGCATCCGGATAATCAGCCAAGACTCGAATTACCTTTCCGAAGTGCTTTCCTGCACCGCTCGGTTTACCTGCACGGGCGACGGCGCGAGTGATTTCACAAGCAGCAATTTCGGTTTCGTTCCTTCATTCGGGGCGACGCACGCCTTCGAACTGGGTGGCGCTACCGCCTCCTGGATCGGCGAATACACGTTCCTCGGTACCAACGAATCGGCTTCGGACAGTCTGCTTCTATCGGGCGATACATCGTCTTCCGGTACATATACGGGTTCAGTCGAATTCGTCTTTGCCAGAGGCCGGTCCGATTCGTCCGTGGAAGTGTTCTTCGAAGTTATCGGAGGAACAGTCACGGGAAGCATCGAGGCGCTGATAACACCATCGGTTACCGGCTTGGGACATCCTTCCTACTTTCTGACCTTGAAGAAGCAAGCGTCGCAAGGGCCCGATGAAGTATTGGTCGATCTTAGGGCCCGCTGTTGCGGTGGCGCTTCGCCCGCCTGCGATTCGATCTCGGATAGCGATTGCGGGTCCGCCAGTCTGGCTGAACCGCTATCGCTGGAACCCGGTGTATACCGCCTGAATTTCTCTGAAGCCGTAGACCTTCCTCCGTCCGGAGAGAGCCAGGCGGGCTCGTATACCTTGCAGTCCCAGTGGACCCTCGAGCTTGGGGCCGAGACGCCTTGCGATCTCGCGTGGGCAGCCGCTGAATCTGGAGAATTTGGCGTAGCCAGCAACTGGGAGCCGCCGGCGGTACCGGACGACGACGCCGGTTGCAGCAATCTTATCTTCGATCAGGCGGGCGGGTACGAGGTAACCTTCGACGCGGGCGACGCGGCAAACAGCATGCGTGTCTTGAGCGGGCTGCCCTCGTTCACGGGGGGCACGCTCACCTTGTCTGGCGCAGACGTGTCCGATGGCCTGAGCATCTCGAACGAGGGACAACTGACGCTCAATGCGGGCACCATCACCGCGAGTGGTATTGGCGTGGGGGTGGACGCGCCCAACCCGTCCAAGGGCGACATCGTCCCGGCCTCCATACTCGTGAAGGCAGGCGCCACCCTCTCCTCGATATCGAGTCTCGATGTGGCGCGCCAGTCCGATACCGTCGGCGAGTTGGCGCTGGAAGGGGGCGAGAGCATTGCGACTGTAACCGCGCTTGGCGACGCCGCCTTTGGCGTCTTCGGCGAGGCGCATGTCTCCAGCACCAGCAATGTAGAACTGTCCATATCCGGCAATCTCGCGCTGGGCCAGTTCGCGGGAAGCGCCACCGAAATGGTCATGACCGGCGCCTCGGACCCTGAGGTGCAGCTCGCTTCGCTATTCGTCGGCAAGACCTTGACCGTGGCCAGCGCGGGCCAGGCCGACCTTCTCCTGAGCGGTTTGTTTTTGGCAGACATCACGGCCATGCAGGTTGGGGCTCTGGCCGGGAGCGATGGTATCGTCAATACAAACGACGGCACGCTGAGCGTGGAGGAAGACCTGGTCGTTGGCGGCGGTGGCACGGGCTCCTTTGTATTGGGCGGCAACGTGGCCTTCGAGTCCGAAAACGTCATCCTCGGGGCCGACGACGGCGCGGTTGGAACGCTGTTGGCCGTCGGTGAAAGTAACCAGTTCAAGGCCCGGCAGAACGTCATCGTCGGCGATGCGGGGCGCGGCGTACTCACCCTCTCCGACGGCTTGTTTCTGGAAGCCGCCAGCTTGACCGTCAGCAGTAACCCGGGCAGCGTTACCCAGACGAAGGACCCTTCGCGGTTCAATGCGGACGGCAGGGAGCAGCCGCTGGACATTGCCATCGCCGGAGAAATCATCGTTGGTGCTGCGGGTTCGGGCGAGATAGAAACGCTGGAAGAAGCGGTGGTCCGGGCCAGCGACCTCGCCCTTGGTGTGCTCCCCGGTTCGACCGGTGTCGTCTTCTTCCTGGGAGGCGTCCCTGTGGATGCAGACTTGAATGACTACGACATTGCCATAACCGACAACATTAGCGTGGGTGTCGCCGGACTGGGGCGTCTCGCCACCCGGGATTCCGGACTGCTCGCGTCGCGTAACATGAGCCTCGGAATCGAGCCGGGCGGCTTCGGCCGCTTCTCGGCGGCGGGTGAACTGAATCTGACGGAGGTTTCGGAGACACTGACCATCGGCGATGCGGGGCGCGGCGAACTCTCCATCGAGTCGGCCGTTGTATTCGCGGGAGCCTGCCAGCTGGGTGCCGAATCGGATAGCCAGGGTCTGGTGCAAATCCAATTCGGTGGCGAATTGAATATCACCAATGATTCGGAAACCGGAGAAGAAGGCGAGTTCATTCCGTTCGGCGCCCTACAGGTTGGCGGCAAGGGCACCGGTGTGGTTGAGCTATTCGATGAGGACACGCTGCTTTCTTGCTCGGCGCTGACCATAGGCGGAGAAAACGAATTTGCGGGGGGCACCCTGCATATAGCGGGCGGCGCGCTTTCCGACGTCGCCGCCGGTGCGAACGTGGGCACATCCCAGGGTCCGGGCCTGGTACGCATTGCAAACGGCGGAGCGATGCAGGTTGGGGACACGCTGCTTATCGGCCCGAACGGCTTGTTCATCGCGGGGGTGGGATCGAATGTCGCCAGCGCGAATACCCTCGTCGCCGGCCGTCTGCGCGTCGACCTCGAGGTCAACATCGAGCGTCCCGAGAAAGCGGACGCGGTGCCTTCGAAGGGGGACCCCGGTCCGGCGGTATTCGATGGCGATCTGGCAATCGATGCGGGCGGCTCGCTCGAGGTGGTAGCCGGCGCGGGCAATGCCCTGATCGTTACCGGGGCGGCTACCCTCGACGGCACCTTACAGATCACCCTTCAACCCGGGGTCGCTTTCACCAACGACCAATTGCTCAATCTCATCGAGTTCCAGGGCGGCGTAAGCGGTACCTTCGCCAGCGTCACCTTCCTCAATGCTCCGGAGGGATTCGATGCGGAGGTCGAGTTTAGTGGCGGCACCCTGCAATTGCGCATCATTAATGGAGGCATCGCCATCGGTGAAGGCGAGGGTGGTATCGATGGCGAGGGCCAGACCGCGGATATCCATAGCGCCGACCAGAACTCCGACGAAGGGATCAACCTGTCCGAACTGCTCCGCGTGATCCAGTTCTACAATGCGTTTGGCCTCCATTGCGTGACCATCGAAGGCGAGACCGAGGACGGGTATAGCCCCGGTATCGATGAAACCGCCGAGGCGTGTCTCCCGCACGATTCGGACTTCGCTCCCCAGGACTGGACCATCATCCTCAGCGAACTGCTGCAGCTGATCCAGCTCTACAACGCCGACGGCTATGACGCGTGTGAAGCGACTGAATCGTTTTGCCCAAGACTGCCGTGAATTGGCGTAGCCAGATAAGCGCAGGGGAGGCCGGGCACGCGCAACTGAAAAGGCGATCTTGCGTTATGCGTAGCAGAAAGCTAGGCTGCGTGCATGCGAGACGATTCTGCAGAGCGTTATCAGCGGATCCTGGATGAAGGACTTCCGGACTGCGTACGTGAGACGAGCGTGCCGGAAATTTCGGAGATGGCGGTTCAGGCGCTCTGGTACGACCAGACATTACCAGAGCCTGAGTTGTGTTCGCTCGAGGGCCATCGAATCGAGGTGATATCGCCGGGATTCTGGAATCGGCAGGCCGGGCCGGACTTCCTCGGCGCGCAGCTCCGCTTTAACGGAGAACTGCATTCGGGCGACGTGGAGGTGCACCTGACCGCCGGGGGCTGGCGCGCGCATGGCCACCACGTGGATCCGCGCTACGACGGCGTTATCCTGCATGTACTGCTCGAGCGCGGCGGCGGCGCGCCGGCGGTCACTTCGAACGGACGCCGGATACCGACGCTGGTGTTGTCTCAATCGCGGACGATGGCCGGGCTCGCCGCATTCGGAGAGCCGGAACCGTGCCGCAACATGGACGTGGGGCGGTGCGCCGCGCTGCTGCCGGCACAGGGAAGCGGACCGCTGATATCGGCCCTGAAGCTGGCCGCGGAATGGCGGATGCTGGCGAAGGCGAAGGCCTTTGGCATGCGCATGGAGCGCGTCGGCGCCAATCAGGCTTACTATGAGGCGATCATGGCGGCCTGCGGCTACAGTGCGTTCAAGTATCAATTCCAGGCGGTCGCGCGGCACCTGCCCTACGAGCGCGCCGTGCAATTGGCGCAGCAGGATCCCCTGCTACTGGAATGCGCGCTGCTGCAGGTCGGCGGTCTGCTGCCGGTTCAACTGGAAACACCAGGGCGGGTCCCCCACTTCGAGCGCCTCTGCACGCTCCGTAAGGAGCACCTCGCCGGGCTGAGGCCCCTGCCGCTTGCCTGGCCGCGCGGGGCCATGCGCCCGGCCAACGCGCCAGAGCGCCGGTTGGCAGGCATGGCGCGGCTGTTGTCGCGCACGGCGGCGGACGGCCTGCACGACGCGCTTATGCGCATCTGGAGCGAGCCGGTGAAGCCGTTGGACCGTCGACGCGCCTTCGAGGCACTGTTTCCTCGCGCGACCGGCTTCTGGGCGAATCACTACACCTGGGCCGGCAAGAGTGTGGAGCGGCCCGCAGCGCCCATCGGCATGGGGCGCATTCATTCCATCATCGGCAATGTGCTGGTGCCCGCGGCCTGGGCGGAAAGTCGCGCCCTGCGAGACCGCGAGTTGGAGGAGCGTGTGGCTGTTTTCTTCGAGGCGCTGCCGAAGGAGGCCGGCAACCACATCGTCGAGCGGATGGTGCCGCGCCTCTGGGGGCGCCACGAGACGCCGCCGCGCCTGAACTTTCAGCTGCAGCAGGGCATGCTGCAGTTCTACCACGACTGGTGCGAGCCGAATCCTTCGTGCAGACACTGCAGCATGCTGCGCTATCTGGAACAAAAATAAAGCGGGGCCGATGCCTTGGGCATCGGCCCCGCCGATTGCAGATTCTGGGATAGTCTAGTGGCCGACCTGACCCGGCGGAACGTATTGAGAAGCCGTCGGATTGGCCGCGTGATTGAACGGACTGTGCCATTCGCGGGTGGTGTAATCGTTGAAGAACAGCAAGAACATGATGACGAGGAAGCTGAACCCGATGAGGGCAAGCACCTTCACCAGCGGGCTTCCATGCTTCACGTGCATGAAGTTGGTCATGATGAAGTAGACTTTGCAGCCCGCGATGGCGAGCGCAATGATCAGATTCCACACGATACCAAGATGCATGACGTGCCACTTGGCAGCGACGATGGTCGCCGTCATCAGTACCATCAGCATCAGCAGGGTCCGCACGTAGACGGCGGGTTGCACTACTTGTGAATGTCCGGACATTGTTTCGTTTCTCCCTATCGGATACGGAGGATCAGGTGACCAGATAGTACATGGGGAACAGGAAGACCCAGACAATATCGACGAAGTGCCAATACAGTCCGAAGAACTCGACCTGCAGGTAGCGGCGCGGGCCGAAGTGATTGTGGTTGGCCATCCAGATGAGCCACAGAATCACGCCGAAACCAATGACCATGTGCAGCGCGTGCATGCCGGTCATCACGAAGTACAGCCAGAAGAAGAGCTGCAGGTGCCCCTTGTCGGCGAACGCCGCCAGCCCCGGGTAGTGGTGCGCGTCCGGGTTGAAATTCATGCCCGGAAACACGCCGTACTGGATCTTCGGCGGCCACTCATAGGTCCACTTGATGAACAGGAAGATGGCACCCAGCACCAGGGTCGCCCAGAGGAACCGGGCCACCTTGCGGTTGTTGCCGGTCTGCGCGCTGTGCACGGCCATGGCCGCCGTGAAGCTGCTCAGCAGCAGAAACACGGTGTTTGCGCCGCCCAGCACCCAATTCAGCGACTGGCTACCTGCAAGGAATGCATCGAAGTACATCCAGCGGTAGACCGCATAGGCGCAGAACATGGCGCCGAAGAACATGACTTCCTGGGCCAGGAAGAGCCACATGCCCAGCGTGCACGCCTCGGTTTCCTGCTCCTCGTTCTGGAAATGCGCGGAAAGGAATTCGTTTTTCTCGTCTGTAACCGCACTAGACACTGACCGTCTCCTCACCGGTGTAGGAATAACACTCTTTCGTTACGACCGGAATTTCATGGAAATTATGCGGGTCGGGCGGTGAAGTGCAAGCTTCCCACTCGAGTCCACGGGCACCCCAAGGGTTGCTGCCCGCATCTTTGCCGTACACCAACGACCAGAGCAGGTAGAAAACGGGCAGAATGAAGCCGATACCCAGCACGGTAGCGCCGGTGGTCGACAAAATGTTCAGAATCTGGAAGTCCGGGTGGTAGGAATGATAGCGGCGCGGCATGCCCATCCAGCCCAACACCAGCTGCGGGAAGAACGTGAAGTTGAAGCCCACGAAGATAATGATAGCCGCGATATTCGCCATAAGGCGCGGATAGGCTTTGCCTGTAATCTTCGGCCAGTAGAAGTGCAGGCCGGCGAGATAGGCCATCACCATGCCGCCCACCATGACGTAGTGGAAGTGGCCCACCACGAAGTAGGTGTCGTGCAGGGGCACGTCGAGGCCGATGACGCCCAGGAACAAGCCGGTGCCGCCGCCCACGGCGAACAGCCCGAGGAAGCCGACCGCGTAGAGCATCGGCGTATCCCACACCACGTTGCCCTGATAGAGGGTGGCGGTCCAGTTGAAGATCTTGATGGCGCTCGGCACGGCGACCAGCATGGTCAGCAGCGAGAACACGAAGCCGGCATACATCGACTGGCCGGACACGTACATGTGGTGGCCCCACACCAGGAAGCCGATGATGGCGATGGCGATACTCGAGAAGGCGATGAACTCGTAGCCGAACACGCGGTTGCGCGCGAAGCAGGCGATAACCTCACTGATGACGCCCATGCCCGGAAGGATCATGATGTACACGGCCGGGTGAGAGTAGAACCAGAACATGTGCTGGAAGAGAATCGGGTCGCCACCGAGGGCCGGATCGAAGATGCCGACGCCCCAGATGCGCTCAATGCCGATAAGCAGCACGCTGATGGCCACCACCGGCGTTCCCAGCACCTGGATGACGCTGGTGGCATAGTGCGCCCACACGAACAGCGGCAAGCGGAACCACGTCATGCCGGGCGCGCGCATCTTGTGAATCGTGACGATGAAGTTCAGGCCCGTGAGAATGGACGAGAACCCGGACACGAAGATCGTGATGGTCGCGAGGAACACGTTCGTATTCGCGTAGGTGGTTGATAGCGGCGCGTAGACCGTCCAGCCCGTATCGAGACCGCCCAGCGAGATGAGGGTCACGCCCATCACGCCGGCAATCATGTAGATATACCAGCTCAGGAGGTTAAGCTTGGGGAACGCCACGTCCTTTGCGCCAATCATCAGCGGGATGAAGAAGTTGCCAAAGGTGGCGGGTACCGAGGGAATCAGGAAGAAGAAAATCATCACGACCGCGTGCAGCGTGAAGAAGCGGTTGTACGTGTCGGACTGCAGATAGTCGCCTTCCGGGGTCAACAGCTCGAGGCGGAACAGGCCCGCGAAGATGCCGCCCACCATGAAGAACACGCTGATCGCAATCAGGTACATCACGCCGATGCGCTTGTGGTCCACAGTCAGCAGCCACGAGGAAACCGTGTGCTGCCAATTCAGGTAGTTCGACTTCGGAGCGTGATAGTCCCGCTCGGGAATGTCGTGGTGTTGTGTCGATTCGTTTGCCATGGTGCCTGCCTCTGTGTCCATACTGCCTAGCTGAGGGACTTGATGTACGCGATCAGATTATTGATGTCGTCTTCGCTGAGCTGGCTCGCGAAGGTCGGCATCAGCGGGGCGTAGCCCTGCACAATCTTCATTCCGGGGGTCATGATCGACTCGCGGATGTATTCTTCGTCGATGGTCGCGGTGCTGCCGTCGGTGAAGGTTTCCTCGGTGCCGAACTTGCCGTTGAGCTGCGGCCCGCGGCTGGCATCGCCCTGCGCATGGCAGGTAACGCAGCCCATCTGCTGGAACAGCGCCGCGCCCGCCTCGACCGGGGTCATGCCGGTTTCGCCGCCAAGCCAGGCGGTGAACTCCGCCTGCGGCAGCACGGTCACGCCACCCACCATCGTCGAGTGCTCCGTGCCGCAATACTCGGCGCAGAACAACGGAAATTCTCCGGTCTTGGTCGCCTCGAACCACATGGTGGTGTAGCGGGCGGGAATCACGTCCTGCTTCACGCGGAAGGCCGGGATGTAAAAGTCGTGCAGTACGTCCTGCGAGGTCATGGTCAGCTTGACCGCCTGGCCGACGGGCATGGTCAGGTGGTTCACCTCGGTCTTGCCGTTCGGGTGCTGCACCTTCCACATCCACTGCTTGCCGACCACGCTGACATCGTAGGTGTCCTCAGGCATGTTGGCGTATTCGAAGTAAATCACCGTGCCCCACCAGAAGATGCCGATGGCAATAATGGCGGGAATCACGCTCCAGGTCAGCTCGAGCGCCATGTTTTCATAGTGCTCGGATTTCCGGCCCGGCGTCTGCTTGTAACGCAGGCCCAGGTAGATGAAGATCGCCGTAATCGCCACGCAGAAGATGGCCACGAAAATCGTGAGGAACCAAAAGAGGGGATCCACCTTTGCCGCGAAGGTCGAGGCGTGTTCAGGTATCAAGGGAATGTTAAACATGATGTCCTGTCGCTTCCTGCATCCGCTCGCACCATGGAGCGGGAACCATAACTTCCTGAGGCTATTTAAACCGAGGCGTGCTTGCCGCCGTCGGAAACCGAATCATCCGCAGCGGCCCCGCGCCGCCGGAGGGCGCGCTCGCGAAGCAGCGCAATCGCAATAAAACCACCGACTACTGCCACCGTAAGACCGCCGAAGAGCCGGATGGCATTGATGATATAGAAGCCATAGGCGCCCTTCGAGGGATCGTAGGCGAAGCACAGCGCCACGAAACTATCCACCAGGGGGCCGATGCGGCCTTCCGCCGCGTCCATAAGCGCGAACTGCACTTTCTTCGGCAGATACTCGGTTCCCAGGTAGTAGCTGGAAAGCTGACCCTTGGGCGTAAGAATCATGATGCCGCCGGCGTGGGCGTATTGGTCCGTGCTCGCGTCGTAGTAATAACGGAAGCCCACGGCATTCGCCAGGCGCTCGATGTTGTCCTCTTCGCCGGTGAGAAAGTGGAAGTTATCCGCGCCGCCGCGGCTGTAGACCTTCATCACTTCCTGCTTGCGCTTCACAGCGTTTTGGGGCGTCTCGCGCGGGTCGATGCTTACGGCAAGGGCAATGTAGTCTTCGCCCAGCTGGAGCTTGTTCGCCGCGGCATCGAACGAAATCGCCGTGTTCTGCAGAATGATGTTGCAGAAGGACGGGCATTCGTAATACACGAGCGCCAGCACCACCGGCTTGTCGGTGAAGAAGCTGCCGAGGGATACCTTCTGGCCGTTCTCGTCGGTAAAAGTGAGATCCAGCGGGATATACTGCTCGAGCTTCTGCTCGATGTAGATATCCTTGAAACGCAGCGCCGGATCGGGCGCACGGAACGACACCGGCTCGAGCGCGGTACCCGGCTGCTGCCGGCCGGCTTGGGCATGCGCGAGCATGGCGGGCACGACACAAAGCGACAGCAGCGCCAGGGCCACGCCCCGCACTCCCCCGCTCCGCATCATCTGTCCGCCGAATACTTGCATGTCTCGTTCACCTCGTCTCTTGTTACTGCTGCTGAATCTGGGCCGTCACCGGCTCTTGCTTGTAATCCACCTTGCCCTCGGCGAGGTGCTGCATCGCCAACTCGATCGGAATGTGGCCGATCGAAGTCGTCTCGCCGCCCTCCGTGGCCGCCTCGTGCTTGCCGTAGGATTCCAGCTTCTCGACCGAGGCCGCCACGTGCAACTTACGCTCGTACACCGGATTCTGCTGGACCAGCGGGCCGTTGTATCCCGGCATCATGGCGTGCGTGCCGCCAACGATTTCGGTATTGCCGCCGGCCGCAGGAGAGAGCGGCGAGCGATCCACGCGGGCTTCCTCATAACCGCGCATCATCAGCAGGATGACGAAGCCTGCACCGACCATGAGCACCAACAGCACCACGAGCGCAGCCCAGACCAGGGACGTCTGCATCTCGCTCTGCTCGAAACCCTGCTCGAGGCTGTGCGGATCGACTTGGGTGTTTTCGGAAGTACTATGCATGACCGTGGGCATCCTTCAGGAACATGAGCTCGCCGCGGGGATCGTTGACCGGCAGCAGCGGGCGCTTCTTGAGTTCATTGAGGAACAGAAAGACCCAGACACCGCCGAGACCGAGAATCGCGGTGATGACCAGAAACAGCGTCGTCCAGTTCACGGCGTAGTGGCCATCGGGGAAGGACGGCACCGTGTTCCAGTACAGGTCGAGAATGCGCACGAAGAACACGTAGTAAGCGATCTTGCGCAGCGTTACGATGCTGGTCTTGTTCTTGCGGATGAGCAGAATCATCATCGGCACAAACCAGTGGAAGGCGCAGAGGAAGACCGTCATCACGGTGAGCGAGCTGCCTTCGCGGTGCAGGTAGAAGCCGATTTCCTCCGGCAGGTTCGCGTTCCAGATAAGCAGGAACTGCGAGAAGCTCACGTACGACCAGAAGATGGTGAAACCCAACAGGAAGTTGCCCAGGTGGTGGAAGGTGCGCGTCGTCACCTTCTCCTTGATGGGCGACTCGTTCATCAGGTAGCTGAGCACGATGACGCTGAAGGAGACTACGCTCAAGGCATAGCTGGAGATGAGCCAGGCACCGTAGATGGTCGAGAACCACACCGGCTCGAGCGACATCGCGAAGTGGGTGGCGGCCATCGTGACGCTGAGCACATACAGCACCAGGCCCGGGCCCGCCCAGAACTTCATCTTGCCGATGATGCGATCATCCGCCGTCTCGTCCAGGCGCTTCGACCAGCCGTTGTACAGCCACATGAAGAGCATCCAGATCGTGAAGTAAATGAAGTACGCGATCGTGTAGGTCGACGGGTTCAGGAACGCCGCCTTCTCCGCCACGATGTGGTACTGATGGACGTACGCCTCGTTCGTCCACGGATAGATGTCTGTGAAGTACACCGCCGGAAGCATGATCACTATGCCGGTAATGAAGAAGAACGGAATCGTGCGTGAGCCCGCTTCAACGAAGCGCTGAATGGTATACGACCAGGCACCGCCGCAGAGGTGGTGCAGCATGACCACGGCCAGCGAGCAGATGCCCATGCCGAGCCAGAACAGCCAGGCCACCATCAGCGGCTGAAAAATCTTTTCCTTGACCCCGACGGCGAGCGGCTGATCGTCGGTCGGGGCGAGCCCGAAAAACGCGCCCGCGATGATTGCGACAACCAGGGTAACCAGCAGCCCGGCGACGGCATACATGCGCGCCTTCGACTGCGTTTTGGAAATCCAGGACATTTGGGTATCACTGAGCATGTTAGTGTTGCTCCGCGTGCGTTGCCGCGTCACCCGCTGCAGCAGCTTCGCCGCCGTCTTGGGATCCGCCATGTTCCGTGTCATGCGATTCGCCGTGGCCGCCGTGCGCGTCCCCGTGGCCCTCGCCGTGATGCTCGCTGGCAGCCGCCGCGGCTGCTGCCGCTTCCTGCTCGGCCAGGCCGGCGTCGAATAGTTGCGCCATCTCCGTGCTGGGATCGCTCAGGTCCACGTTCTGGCTGTGCTGCAGCGCGCGGATGTAGGCCACGATGGCCCAGCGGTCCTCGGGAGCCACGCGCGCGGCGTAGCTGTACATACGGCCGAAGCCATTCGTCATCACGTCGAAGAAGTATCCGTCGTTCGCCTCGCGCAGGCGGTCGATGTGATAGGTGGTCGGCTGCGGAAAGCCGCGCCCGACGATGATGCCGTCGCCTTCGCCCGTGTAGCCGTGGCACGGCGTGCAGGTGATTTCGAAGCGTTCGCGGCCGCGCTGGAGCAGCTCCATCGACACCGGGAAATAGTTCGTCGCCATTTCCTGGCCATCCTGCTTGCCGGTATAGAATGCCGTGTCGGTCGCGGCCGGCGCGGTGGCGCCGCCGCCGCTGATGGTTTCGAACGCGGTCGATACCCAGGGACGGCGCGCATCGCGATAGGCCACCGTGCCCTCGACGGGCAGGCGCATGGCCATCTTGTTCTGGAAGAACTCATTCTTCTTGTACGGCTCGTATCGCGGCTGGTCCCACATGTCGGGGTGGCAGCCGGACAGCGCCGCCAACGCCGTGACCGCGAGGGCGGCCCGCACCGGCGCGGGGAGTATCCGCTTTAAGGGCATGAGCAACATTCGTTTCAAGTTCCCGTCGTTATTCCAATCCGCGAGGCGGAGGCCTTCGTTACGCGTGTACTTCCGAAACTTCAACCGGCTTCTGGGCTTCCAGGAAAGCGCGGGTCTTATCCATGTCGAACTGTCCGTCTTCCGCCTCGATGCAGAGGAAGAAGCCATCGCTGCTGGCGCGCTCGAAGCGCTTGGCATTGAAAATCGGGTGGTTCGGGCGCGGCAGGCCGTTGAGCGCGAACATGCTCAGGAAGGCGCCGAAGGCCCCGAACAGAATCGTCAGCTCGAAGGTAATCGGCATGAAGCTCGGCCAGCTGAGGAAAGGCTTGCCGCCGATATCGTAAGGGTAGTGCAGCACCATCGCGATGTATTGCATGCCGAAACCCGTGGCAGCACCCGTCAGGCCGGCCAGCAGCGTGATAAGCGACACCGCAGTCTTCTTGAACCCGATGGCCTCGGAAAGCCCGTGGATCGGGAACGGCGAATACGCGTCCATGGTGCGGTAGCCCGCCTTGTAGGCGCTCTCCGCGGCGTGCAGCAGTTCGTCCGGGGTGTCGAACTCCGCGATAAGCCCGTAGGTCTTGGGCGTGTCGTCGTGATGTCCGTGATCTGACATGTCCGTTCTTCCCTGTCTGCTAACGGATTTCGTTGCGGTTGAGCTGGTCCTGCTGGATGCGCACCTCGAAGATGGTGATCATCGGCAGGAAGCGGATGAACAGGCACATCATCGTGATGAAGAGGCCCATCGAGCCCACATAAGCCATCCAGTCGAAAATCGTGCCGGCATAGGTGCCCCACGAAGACGGCAGGAAGTCGCGCGTGAGGCTGGTCACCACAATCACGTAACGCTCGAGCCACATGCCGATGTTCACGATGATGGTGAGAATGAAAAGCGGGATGGTGTTCGTGCGCACCCACTTAATCCACAGGAACTGCGGCGAGAGGGCGTTGCAGAACAGGAGGCACCAGTAGGCCCAGGCATAGGGACCGCCGATGCGGTTGGCCATCATGAAGCGCTCGTAGTCGTTGCCGCTGTACCAGGCGTAGAAGAGCTCGGTCATGTAGCCGTAGAACACCACCAGGCCGGTCGCCAGCATCACCTTGGCCATGTTGTCCAGGTGGCGCTTCGTGATGAAGTCTTCCATGTTGAACAGCACGCGCACCGGAATCAGGATGGTAAGCACCATGGCGAAACCGGAGTAGATGGCGCCCGCCACGAAGTAGGGCGGAAAGATGGTGGTGTGCCAGCCCGGAATCACCGACACCGCGAAGTCGAACGACACGATGGTGTGCACGGAAACCACGAGCGGGGCCGACATGCCGCCCAGCAGCAGGTAAGCCGCCTCGTAGCGGAACCAGTGCTTGGCCGAGCCGCGCCAGCCGAGCGCGAAAATGCCATAGAAGTAACGCGAGATGCCCTTGCTGCGGTCACGCAGCGTGGCCAGGTCGGGCACGAGACCCGTGAACCAGAAGAGCAGCGACACCGTGAAGTACGTCGAGATGGCGAACACGTCCCACAGCAGCGGACTGCGGAACTGCGGCCACAGCGCCATGGTGTTCGGATAGGGCAGAATGAAGAAAATGGCCCACGGACGGCCCACGTGCAGCAGCGGGAAGATGCCCGCGCACATTACCGCGAACAGCGTCATGGCCTCTGCAGAGCGGTTAATCGCCGTTCGCCAATCCTGGTTGAACAGCAGCAGGATGGCGGAGATCAGCGTACCGGCGTGGCCGATACCGATCCACCAGACCAGGTTCACGATGGCGAAGCCCCAGCCGACCGGGTTGTTGATGCCCCAGAGCCCGAGGCCTTCCCAGAACAGGTAGGCGGTCGAGGCGCCGAGCATGCCCAGCAGGGTCACGCCGATGCCGAGGCAGGCGAACCATGCGCGCGGCATGGGCCGTTCCAGCACCACATCGGTGATGTCCCGCGAGATCGACTCGAAGGTGTGGCCGGGCGCCATCAGGGGCGCGACGGTTTCCAAAGCTCTCGGAATGGGTGTCGTTGTCGAAGCCATAATACTCGCCTAGTGCCCCGTGTGTTCGCTAGCCGCAGCGGAAGCGGGTTCCAGAATCGGAGAAGGATTACGCAGTTTCGCCAGGTACGTCGTCCGGGGACGCGTGCCGATGTCGCCAATCAAGCTGTAGTTGCGCGGGTTCTGCTTCTGCTTCACCACGGCGCTTCCGGAATCGTTGAGGTTGCCGAAGACGATCGCGCCCGAGGGGCACGCATCCTGGCAAGCCGTGCGGACCGTGCCGTCGAGCACGCCCACCGGCGCCTGGCCCAGCTTCTCGCGCTCGGCGTCGTAGCGCTTGGAAGCCTGGCGCGCCTGGTTGACGCGCTGAATGCAGTACGTGCACTTTTCCATGACGCCGCGCGTGCGGACCGTCACGTTCGGGTTACGCATCATCTTCAGGCTCGGGGCGTCCTGCCCTTCGCGCACGTTGAAGTGGAAGAAGTTGAAGCGGCGCACCTTGTACGGGCAGTTGTTCGCGCAGTAGCGCGTGCCGACACAGCGGTTGTACACCATGTCGTTCAGGCCCTCGGCATTGTGCATCGTCGCACCCACCGGGCAAACCGGCTCGCACGGCGCGTTTTCGCACTGCATGCAGGGAATGGGCTGGTGCACCACCTGCGGATCGCCGTAGAAGTCGCCCTTGTAGTAGCGGTCCACGCGGATCCACTGCATCTCGCGGCCGTTGATCACCTGTTCCTTGCCGACAATCGGAATATTGTTTTCCGACTGGCAGGCGGTGACGCAGACGTTGCAGCCGCTGCACTTGTTCAGGTCGATGGTCATGCCCCAGCTGAGGCCTTCGCCATCCAGGTACTTCTTCTCGCCCGGATAGTAGAGCGTAAAATCCTGCTCGGGAGAATGGTGACCCATGTGCTGCGCGAAGTCGGGGTGTTCCGTCCACATCGCGAAGGTCGCCTCGCGGATCAGGTGGCGGTCTTCCGCCTTCTGCCCCTGCTCCACCAAGCTCTGCTCGATGTTCCAGTGCTCTTCCGTACGGGCCAGCTTGTACTTCTCACCCAGGTTGCGCAGCTCCGCGCCCGTGCCGAAGCGCATCGCGTCGGAGGTCTGGATGGCGTAGGCGTTGAAGCCGCGGCCCTTGCCGATATGCCCGCAGCGCTCGCGGCCGTAGCCCAGGTGCACCGTGATGGTGTCCTTCGGCTGGCCGAACTGATACATCACCGCGCCCTTGACCTTGCGGCCCTTATAATCCACTTCGACCACGGTCTCGTGGTCCAGGCCAAGATTCTTGGCGGTCTCGGGGTGCAGGTAAACCGCGTTGTCCCACGTCATGTTGGTCAGCGGCTTGGGCAGTTCCTGCATCCAGCCGTTGTTCGCCAGGCGGCCGTCGCCCACCGTCGGGTCGATGCGGAACAGGATATCGAGACCGGCCGGCTTCTCGTCGGCGGCGTGCGTGTCGAACTTGTGCTGGTGCTTGGGATTAGCATTGCTCAGAAGCTCGCGCGCCATAAAGCCGTTGGCGAGGCCTTTTTTCCATTGCGTATCGTAGCTGTCGCCCAGGTACATCTTCCAAGAAGCTTGAATGATATCGTAGGCGGTAGCCTTCTCTTCGCCCAGCATCACCGAAAGGACCTCGTGGGCGCTCTTTCCGTTATACAACGGCCGGATCATGGGCTGCGCAACGTAGAACAATCCATCGTAACCGCGGATATCGCTCCACGTCTCAAGATAATGCGCCGCAGGGATCTGCCAATTGCAGTACCACGACGTCTCGTTCACCGAATCGGTCAACATGACGCTGGTACGCACGTTGCCGAGCGCCGCGGCGAAGTCGATATCGGCCGGGGTGTTATACACCGGATTACCGCCCAGGATGACCAGACAGTCCACCTTGCCGGCGTTCATGTCATCCACCAGCGCTTTCAGCGAGGCCAATTGATTTGTCGGCTCGACCTCGCAACTTTCAACGAAGTCAATCAGCTTGTTCTCGAGTGCCCCGATCTTGATATTGATGGCGTGCGCGAGCGCATGCACCACCGGAGGCTGATCATCGCCCGGAATCACGACCGCCTGACCCGCTTCCAGATCATGCAGGAGCGCCTCGACGAACTTCGCCGGAAGGCTGCCCGCGGCGGCTTCGCTCAGTTCCACGCCCTCTACGCCAAGGTCCTTGGCAAGTTTGCGGGCGAGCGTCTCGATCTCCGGGTAACGCACAGTGACCTTGTGGTCGGCCGCGGCACCCACCAGCGAAGGGGCTGTCTCGGCGACGTACAGGCGGCTCATCCAGTCCGGATGGGCATCCACGTCGCGCGAAGCCGCAAAGTCGCGCTCGTACGCGATATGGCCCGGGCCCTCATGGAGGAATCGCGAATCCAGCGAAAGGATCGTACGCGCTTCCGCAAGATTGTATTTCACATCGAGATATTCGCCAAAGGCCAGCATGGACCCTTCACGAACATTGTCGCGACTCTCGGCTTCCCACTGGTGCCATTGCAGCTTGGGGTACAGTCCGCGCAGCTTTTCCATCTGCCAGCCGAAGGTACGCGACGTGACGCCTTCGGACAGGATCCGGACACCTTCGCCCTCCTGTGCGTCGGACTTCATCATGACGTTCGCCAACGCAGTGACCGCGCGGCCCCACGTGCTGATGGAACCATTCTCCAGCACCACGTCGAGGCGGTCCGGATCGTACAGGCTCAAGATGCTTGCCTGGGTGCGCGCGTCCATGCCACCGATGGCACCGGTCAAGAGGCGCACGTCGTCGCGGAGCAAGTCGCGGGAATCGAGCCCCGCCAAATGCGTCGGGCGACCGTCATAGCAGGTTACCAGCACGGCCTGTCCGTAGCCGCCCGGCACGGGCGCTGCGGAAGCGTAGAACGTGGGCTTGCCTGGCAGGTGCCACTCCGGCGGCTTGACGTAGGGAAGAATCTTTTCCTCGGGCTGGCGCGCGCAGCCGCTGCTGCCCAGGCCGCCCAGCACCATCGAGGCGCCCATCACGCGCAGGAAATTCCGGCGGCTGACGGGGTCGAGCAGTTCGCCCGCCTGCGACGGGAATTCGCGGTGCACGAAGGCATCCACTTCCTGCGCGCCCGCCAGCTCGTTCAAGCTGCGCCAGTACGCCGGGCCGGACTGGCCGTCGATACGGTCCAGCAAGGCCGACGCCGAAGCGGGATCCGGGGCCGTTGCGTTGTGTGTCATTTTAATGGTCTCGGAACTCATAGCACCTTCCACTGGCTGCCGGCGCGCCGTCGCGCCGTACTCCGCCCTGAGGTCAATTCCTTAGCGATGGCAAATGGAACAGTTGTCAAGCACTGCGGTGTCGATGTGCCGCTCAGCCACGAACTGCAGACCTTGTTCGATCTGGTCCGAGGGCGGGGTCCAGTCCACATCGAACACCTTGTCGAGCGGACGCAGGAACTTTTCCGGATTGCGGTGGCACTGCAGGCACCAGGCCATGTGCAGTGTCGGCACCTTGCGCGTCAGGCGCATCTCGTCGATTTCGCCGTGGCAGGTCGTGCAGCCCACGCCCTTGGCCACGTGAACGCTGTGGTTGAAGTAAGCAAACTCGGGCAGGTCGTAGATGCGCGTCCACTCGAGCGGCTGATCGTTCTTCCAGCTCTCCTGCAACGGAGTGAACATCGCCTGGTCGGAGAGAATCTGCGAGTGGCAGGTCATGCAGGTCTCGGTCGGCGGAATGCCCGCCGAACTCGCGTTCTCCACGCTCGTGTGGCAGTAACGGCAGTCGATGCCGTTGCCCCCCACGTGGCGCTGGTGGCTGAACGGAATCGGCTGCGCCTTGGAAAAGCCGACCTGCGTCGTGATGGGCGAGCGGTACAACGCCGTTCCCAAGCCGCCGAGCACGGTCAGCGCGATGACAGCGCCGGCCAGGCCGGCCCGAACGAGGGTGTTTGCGCTCTCGTTAAAAATCTGCGCCACTGCTGTTCACCTTCTCTAGATGGCTCTGCCCGGGACCATACTCCCGTGGCGAGCTGCATTTCGCGGGCTGTGCGGGTCAGGCAACTGCGCAACAACGCTTCGGACTTCCCCGCTGACGAGCCGCTCGCGCGACGCTGCGTGTCATTGGGTGGTTAAGCGGACCTACCGGTCGTTAGGTAAACCCGGCTCGTACGAGCGTTGCTTGGTTGCGGCTGTCTGACTCACCCCTTCGATTCCCCATCCCAGGAACCAAAGGTTGTCGATGCAAAGTTCGGACGAAATTATGCACATTAAGAACGGGTATTGCAAGCGGTATTTCGGGGAAATTTTATTGACCCTAAGAGGCAGCTAAGGTATTCAATTGCAGGAAGTTACACCATATTGGCGGGGCGATACGCACATGTTAAGTATTATTAACCAAGGATCACCCCAGTGGAAAATTACTGACAACATCAACCTTTACCCCCTTTCAACACGTTTAGAAGGCGTGTCGGCGTGGGGCTGACCACCGACTTTACCGGGAGGGGCTATACGTATTATTTAGGGATTGGTTCGCCGGGTGCGCGTGCAGCGCTGGGCCGGCGCGCCACGACACGAGGCGCCGGATGCACGCGCCTGCGCGCTGCAGGGTGGATTCCTTGCATGGATATAAATATCTGGCCCGTTAAATCCAAACCTATATTTACGCTTACTTAAAAATATAAAAGATATACTTTCTGAAATAAGAATCTGCCACCAAGCACCCGTAAATACCGGACGATCCGCGCCCCCTCCGAAAAAGCGCTCCATCCCCCGGGTGCTTGTCCCTGCTGCCGCGGCGGCATGGATAACATGCTTGACTTCCCCCGATTTCGTCTGGCACACTTCCCCGCGTCCGGGTAGTGCGGAACACTTTCCGTGCTCTATACCGACCCGTAGGTCGGTACCGGAAATCTTTCGCGCCGCGCGCGCTGGGCTGCACCTGTAAAGCGCGTACCGGCATCGGGCTTCGGGCCGAATGGTCGCTTCACCAGTATTGGGTAGTATTGATGAGTAAGCATGCTTCAACGGGGCCTGCCCAGGCGCCCGCCCTGCTCGCCGCGGTGGCGAGCCACGAGGAATCGCTGATGGCGTCGCTGCGCGCGGCTGAAGGGGAGGCACGCGCCACCCTCGATGCTGCCCATGCCGATGCAGCTACCACCCTGACGGACGCCTCGAACAAGCTGGAAGCGGAGCTGGCCGACATGCGCCGCACTGCTGCCGGCGAGCGCGCCGCAGAAGTGGAACAGATCGAGCGGGCCTCGCAGGGCCGCGTGGCGGGCATCCGTCAGAATGCCGAAGCGAAGCTGGAATCGGTGCGCGCGGAAGTACTGCGCCGCATCATGCCGACCACCTAAGAGACGACAAGGAACGCCGCGTACCCATGATTGCCTCGATGGACCGGATAGAAATCGTTTTCATGCGCAGCGAACTCACCGCGATGATCGAGTTCCTGCAGTCGCAGGGCTCGGTGCACTTCGAGCAGGTGCCGCTCGCCCTTGAAGAGCACCCCGGGTTCCTGCACCGCGTGCACCTTCCCGAGAACGAGCGGGAAGAGCTGGACGCCCTGACGCAGCTGCGCCAGCTGCTGGCGGAGACCCAGCCGCTGCTGGCCCCCCGCCCCGGACACTTCGAGGTCCGTGATGCCGGCCTTGCTCTTCAGGCGGAGCTGGGCGATACGCCCGCCCATGAGCATTGCGCCGCGGCCATCCGCAACTGGCACCGCGACCTGCGCCGCCTGCACCGCCGCAAGCTGAACCTGCAGGACAACATCCAGGTGGTAACGGCCTACAGCGACATGCTGCGCAGCCTGCTCCCCCACCTTCAGGAAAACAATGCCGTGCTGGGCGAGAATGCCCGTGCGATGGTGCTCGAAGGCTACACCGACGAAGGCCTCCGCAGCCTCGAATCGCGTTTCGCCAAGGCCGTGGGAACGGGCTGCCGGTGCATCACGCACTCGCTCGGCCGCGACCGGGATGCGATGATCGTGCTGCATCCCGCCGACAAGGCCGAGGCCGTTGACCAGGTCATCGCGGATGAAGGCGTCGTGACGGTCACGTCGCCCGACGGCTCGGTGTATGGCAATACCCCGGTCGAGGTGATGCAGCGCGCGGGCAGCAAGCTCCAGTCGCTGCGCAAGGACCTCGATGCCGTGACGGCCGAGATTCAGACCTATAGCAGCACGCACGGCGCCGCAGTCGTGGCGACCGACCAGCTTATCGGCAACCGCGTCAACCAACTGACCGTGATCGACGACTTCGCGCAGAGCGCGCTCGTGGGCACGATTCAGGGCTGGGTGCCGAGCGCCGATTACAAGGCGCTGTCTTCGGCCCTCAAGGCCCGCTTTGGCGACCGCGCCGAGATCGGCCAGTTGGGCCTGCACGATGTAGAGCTGGAGCGCGTGCCCACCAAGCGGGAGAACCACCCGCTGGTGCGCCCCTTCGAGCTGGTCATGAGCATCATGAAGCCCCCCACGTACGGGCATTTTGACCCGACCTGGCTGGTGGCGCTCTCTTTCCTGATTTTCTACGGCTTCATCCTCGGCGACGCCGGCTATGGCCTGACGATGATCGCCATCGGCGTGCTGGTCAAGCGCAAGTTCGGCTACATCAAGCCGCTCTTCGACGGCATGACCATCCTCCAGTACATGGGCGTCTCCTCGATTGCCTTCGGCATCCTCTACTGGGAATTCTTCGGTAACGTGCTCGAAAAGATGTTCGGCTTCCCGCCCTTCCTTTTCCACCGGGCGCACCACCCCGACATCTCCCTGTACGTTTCGGTGGCCTTCGGCGCCATCCATGTGCCGCTGAGTCTGATTATCGGCATCAAGGAAGGCTTCGCCCACGGCCACAAGAAACACGCCGAGGAACAGCTCGGCATGCTGCTCGGCCTGTTTGCGCTCTTCATCGGCGTGGCGTCGATGAGCGGCATGTTCCCGCTCGGCGGCACGCTCGGCGGCATCCTGGCCCTCATCCTGTTCTGTACCGCGCTCTTCTATCTCGGCAAGAGCATGGGCGCCATGGCCCCGATGGGCGTGATGGAAATCATCGGACTCTCGGCCAACGTGCTCTCCTACAGCCGCCTCATGGCGCTGGGCATCGCAGGTATCGCCTTTGCCGACATCGCCAATGGCATGCCGGCCAGCGCCACCAGCTTCCTCGTGTTCCTGGTTGGCCTCGTGGGCGCCTTCGGCGTGCACGCCTTCAACTTCTGCCTCAGTGTTTTCAGTCCAACGATTCACTCGCTGCGACTTAACGTTGTTGAATTTTTACCAAAGTTCTATCACCCCGAGGGGAAGAACTACGAACCATTCAGAAAGGACATGGCATGGTAAAGCAGTCTCTGGTAAAGAAGTTTGTTTGTGTCTGCGCGCTTGCGTTCGTGGTGATGTTCGCCGCGGCCCCGATGGCGCTGGCACAGGACCACGGCGCTGAAGCCGGAGCGAGCAGCTCGCTGGGCGATGGCATCAAGATCGCCGGTGCGGCTATCGGCGCGGGCATTGCCCTGGCGGGCGCTGCGCTGGGCACGGGCCGCGCGCAGGCCTCCATCGGCGCGGGCGGTACCGGTGCGCTGGCGGAAAAGCCCGAGCTCTTCACCAACGTACTCATCCTGGTCGCGCTTCCGGAAACGATCGTTGTGTTCGGTTTCGTTATCGCGTTCCTTATCATGGGCCTTGCAGGCTAACCTGAACGCTTTTCCGGAACGGACGGCCGGCGCTCCGTCGGCCGTCCGCTCCTGAACTTCAAGGAAGTAATTCGCATGGCATCACCCGCCATCTTGAACGTCATGACGCAGCAGATCGACGCGGAACGCGAGCAGGTGCTCGCGACTGCGGCGGCTGAGGCTGATCGTGTCCGCGAGAGCGCGCGGGAACGCGCTGCGGCCCGGCGCGAGTCGGCGCTGGCGGCTGCCAAGACCGAACTCAGCCAGCTGGCGCAGCGTTCGCGCGAACGCGCCGAGGCCGAGGCCGAAATGGTGGCCCTCACCACGAAGGACACCGTGACGGACGAGCTGCTGGCGCAGGTCAAGGACGCGCTCAAGCAGCATGTCCGGTCGGACCAGTTTCCGGCGACGCTCGACGCGCTGCTGGCCGAGCTGATGGCAGGCGCGCCGTCGAACGGCGTGGTGCTGGTTCCCCCGGCGCACGAGGCCCATTGCCGAGCCTGGCTCGACAATAACGGCCACGGCGGCATGACCGTCCGCGCCAGTGCCGAAGTCGCCGATGGTGTCGCCGTCGAGGACGAGGCGCACACCTTCCGCGTGACCAATACCCTGACGACCCGCTTCACGCGGCTCGAGGGCGGTCTCCGCAAGCACTGCATCCAAGAACTTTTCGGACAGGGAGCGTAACGCGATGTCGGAAGAAATGAACCCGCTCGTCGTCTACTTCAACGCCCGTGTACACGGGATGAAGAGCCACCTGCTGCCGAACGGCGAACTCGAGGAACTCCTGGGCCAGGAACAGGTGCAGCGCGTTATCGACGCCCTGCTCGACTCCGAGTACCGCATCGAAATGGCCGAGGCCCTGTCGCGCTATGAAGGCGCGGACGCCATCGAGGACGCCCTGTCGCGGAATCTGGCGGCCACCTTCAACCGCATGATCAAGGGGTCTACCGGCGAGTTCCGCGAACTGGTCCGGATTTTCCTCACCCGCTGGGACCTCAACGCGGTCAAGGGGCTGCTTCGCTGTCAGCACCTCGGCCTCGACACCGAGACCACGGTGAATGAGCTCTACCCCGGTCCGAACCTGCCGCTCCCGGTGCTCCGCGAAATGGCGGGCGCCGAGTCGATGGAACGCCTGGTGGGCACCCTGATTGCCTGGAACCGTCCGCTTTGCGGCGGCCTGCGCAAGGTGCTCCCGGCCTACAACGACACGCAGGACCTTGCGGTGCTCGAGGACGCGCTCGATCGCGCCTACTTCGTCGAGAACGCCAAGGCGCTGCGCGCCAGCGGCGACTCGGACGCGGGGATTCTGGCCGAGTACCTGGCGGCGGAGATTGACCGCATCAACCTGCGTTCGATGTTCCTGCACTTCCAGACCGGCGATTCCCCCGACAAGCTGCGCGCGCGCCTGTTGCCCGAGGGCAAGATCGGCATGTCGCGGCTCGAGGCCATGGCCGCCACGGGCGACCTGGGCGCCGCCATCAACCAACTGGAAAACAGCGACTACGCGCCGCTGCTTTCGGAATACCTGGAATTTGTGCAGTCGCAGCGCTTCGGTCCCATCGAGCGCTACTTCGAGCGGCTGCTGATCAAGACCCTGCTGAAGCTGTCGCGCCGCGACGTGTTCGGCATCGGCGTCATGATGAATTATGTGTGGCTCAAGTACAACGAGGTGATCAATCTCCGGCTTATCGCGCGGGGCGTGGCGGGAAGCATTCCCAAGGGCCGCGTGCGCGACGAGATTTACCTCGCGGCATAACCAGCCCCCGGAAGCCGCGCGGGCGGCTGTCGGGTGCGAAGGGTATCGAATCGCATGGCGAAGATTTTGGCGCTGGCTCACGGAAATTCCGCGCTCTCCCTCGCCCTCACCGGCGTGACTGTCGAGGAAGTGGCCTCGCAGAACACGGTCGAGGAACGGCTGCGCGATCTGCTGACCAGCGATTACGACATCGTGATCGTCGATGAACACTGGCGAGACAACTTCTCCGAGTGGATGCAGCTCCAGCTGGGCCGCCACAAGGGAACCCCGCTGGTGATTTTCTGTCCCTCGTTCAGTGAAGAAGACCCCGGCACCGACGCGTATATCAATGCGATCGTGAAACCCGCCGTGGGCTTTGAAATTCGTTTGGATTAAGGCGCATGCGGCAGCCCGGCGCAAACGGCCGGCTCGCCGCCAACACGCGATTTAGGAGACGACAATGGCGGTTGCGGAACAAAACACCGTAGGTAAACTCGTCCGTATCGCCGGCCCGATGATCGAGGCCGACGGCATGCTTGGCGTGCAGATGGGTGAAATCCTCCGCGTAGGCAAACTCGGCCTGATGGGCGAGGTGATTCGTATCGAGGGCGAGAAGATCTACGCCCAGGTATTCGAACCGACGGACGGCATGTTCCTCGGTGAAGAAGTGGTGGCCACCGGCCTCCCGCTCTCCGTGGAACTCGGGCCGGGCCTGCTGGGCGCTACCTACGACGGTATCCAGCGTCCGCTCATCACCCTGCAGCAGAGCTCGGGCGACTTCATCGGCCGCGGTCTGACTGCCGTGGCGCTGGACCGCGAAAAGAAGTGGGCCTTCACCCCCACCGTCTCCGCGGGTCAGGAAGTCAGCGGCGGCGACGTGCTCGGCACGACCCCCGAGACCTCGGTGATTACCCACAAGATTCTGGTTCCGCCGCGCGTGTCGGGCAAGCTGGAATGGGTGGCCCCGGCCGGCGACTACACGGTGCTGGAGCCCATCGCGCGCCTCGAAGGCGGCCGCGAGCTCACCATGATGCACCCCTGGCCCGTGAAGGTGCCGCGCCCCTCGGCCAAGATTCTTCCTCCCACCGAGCCTTTCCTCACGCGCCAGCGCGTGCTCGACATGCTCTTCCCGATTGCCAAGGGCGGTTCGGCCATCGTGCCGGGCGGCTTCGGCGCCGGCAAGACCGTGGTGGAACAGGCTATGTCGAAGTACTGCAACGCGCAGGTTATCGTCTACGTGGGCTGCGGCGAGCGTGGTAACGAGATGGCCGAAGTGCTCACCGAGTTCCCGGAGCTGATCGACCCGAACACGGGCGACACCCTGATGAACCGCACCATCCTGGTGGTGAACACCTCGAACATGCCCGTGGCCGCCCGCGACGCGTCGGTGTACACCGGCATGACGCTGGCCGAGTACTACCGCGACCAGGGCCTCGACGTGGCGCTGATGGCCGACTCGACCTCGCGCTGGGCCGAAGCGCTCCGCGAAATCTCGTCGCGCCTCGAAGAAATGCCCGGTGAAGAAGGCTACCCGACGTACCTGTCGGAGCGTATCTCGGCGTTCTACGAACGCTGCGGCCGCGTGGAATGCCTCGGCTCCAAGGCCGAGGGTGAAACGCCCCGCATCGGTTCGCTGACGGCCGTAGGCGCGGTGTCGCCCCCCGGCGGCGACTACTCCGAGCCGGTCACCCAGACCTCCATGCGCGTGTCCGGCGCGCTCTGGGCGCTCGATTCGGCCCTGGCCTATCGCCGCCACTACCCCAGCGTGAACTGGAACAAGAGCTTCTCGCTGTACTTCGAGGGCCTCAAGGGCTGGTTCGACCAGAACGCTCCCGCGGGCTGGCTCGAACGCCGCCAGCAGGCCGCTTCGCTGCTCCAGCGCGAAAACGAACTGAACGACATCGTGCAGCTGGTCGGTCCCGACGCGCTGCAAGACCAGGAGCGCCTGATTCTCGACGTGTCCCGCATGGTGCGCGAGAACTTCCTGCAGCAGAACGCGTTCAGCGATGCCGACGCTTCCTGCGACCTGGACAAGATGTTCGGCCTGATCGACTCGATTCTCGTGTACTACGAAGAGTGCCAGAAGGTGCTCGCGCGCGAAGTGCCGCTGACCAAGATCAACGAGCTGACCGTGCGCGAAGATCTGGCCCGCCTGCGCGACGAGCCGAATGAAGGCTTCACCGAGAAGAAGGTGCGCGTGGTCGAGAGTGTGAAGAAGGCGCTCAGCGAGCTTGAGATTAAGTAACCGGAGAAGGTAAGCCCCATGTCTGAACAGAGCAACGAAATGCTGCATACGCAATACTGGGACTTGACCTATGTGTCGGGCCCGCTGGCGTTCCTCAAGAACGGCGACCGTTTCCCCACGGGCGCCATCCTCGACGTGCACCTGCCCGACGGCGAAACCCGTCAGGGCCAGATCCTCGAAGCCACGAAGACCCACGCGGTGCTGCAGATTCTGCAGGGCACGCGCGGCGTCGACGTGAAGGGCACCTCGGTGTCGCTCCGCGACGACGCGGCGAAGATCGCCTGCACGACCGACGTAATCGGCCGCCGTTTCAACGGCGTGGGCGATCCCATCGACGGTCTCCCCCCGGTGGTGCCCGAAAAGGAACTGGACATCCTGGGTTCGGCTATTAACCCCGTTTCGCGTGCGGCCCCTAACGACTTCATCGAGACCGGCGTGTCCGCCATCGACGGCTTCAACACCCTCGTGCGCGGCCAGAAGCTCCCGATCTTCCTGGGTTCGGGTCTGCCGGCCAACGAACTGGCCAACCTGATCGTGCAGAACGCGGGCACCAAGGGCGACGACGAGCCCTTCGTGGTGGTGTTCGGCGCCATGGGTATCACCGCGCGCGAAACGCAGTACTTCCTGCGCGCCTTCGAAGAAGGCGGCAAGGGTTCGCAGGTGGTGGCCTTCATCAACCAGGCCGACGACCCCGCGATTGAGCGTATCTTCACCCCGCGCTGCGCGCTGACCGTGGCCGAGTACCTGGCGTTCGAGAAGAACTACCAGGTGCTGGTGGTGCTGACCGACTTGACCAACTACTGCGACGCGCTCCGCCAGATTTCGTCGGCGCGCGAAGAAATCCCCGGCCGCCGCGGCTATCCGGGCTACATGTACACCGACTTGTCGACGATTTACGAGCGCGCCGGCCGTATCCGCGGACTCCGCGGCTCGGTTACGCAGATTCCGATGCTGACGATGCCCGACGACGACATCACGCACCCGATCCCCGACTTGACCGGTTACATTACCGAGGGTCAGATCGTGCTGAGCCGCCCGCTGCACCGTCAGGGCGTGTTCCCGCCGGTGGACCTGCTCCCCTGCCTTTCGCGCCTGATGAACAACGGTATCGGCAAGAACCGTACGCAGGCCTGGCACCGCGAGTGGTCGAACCAGCTGTACGCGGCCTACGCCGAGGGCCAGCGCATCCGCAAGCTCATGGCTATCGTGGGCGAGGACGCGCTGACCGAGCTCGACCGCAAGTACCTTAAGTTCACGATCGCCTTCGAACGCGAGATGCTGGGCCAGGGTACGACCCGCCGCACCATCGAGGACACCTTCGCGATCGGCTGGAAGCTCATGGGCTACCTGCCGAAGTCGGAACTGACCCGTGTGAAGCGCGAGGTGGTGGACGAGTTCTACAAGCCGCTCGACGATGCGGGCAACCCGATTGAGCAGACCGTCGCGCCGCTGGAAAACGCGGGCGAGCGCGTCGGCCAGTAACTGCGGCAACCGCTGAAGGGTACACGCTAGATGAGCATGGACAATATAGCGCCGACGCGCATGAACATGCTGACGCTGAAGGGCCAGATCAAGCTGGCGGCCGACGGCGTGGGCCTGCTCAAGGGCAAGCGCGACGCGCTCATGCAGGAACTCCTGCAGCGCGCCCGCGTCCTGCGCGACATGCGCAACCTGCTGCATGAGCGCGGCCGGTCCGCCGAGGAGGCAATTGCCTTGGCGCGCGCCGTGCGCGGCACTCCCGAGCTCAAGTCGGCCGCCATGGCCGGCCGCCGCGGCCTGCATGCAACGGTCCGCACCGAAAAGGTGTGGGGCCTGAGCCTGGGCGACGTCGACCTGGAAGACATCGTGCGGTCGCCTTCCGGCCGCGGCGTCGGTCTGGTCGATACTTCCGCCCACGTGCTTGAGGCATCCGGTTCGGCCGAGTATATGCTCGAGCAGCTGTTGCGCTGCGCGCCGCTGGAACGCAACCTGCAGATCATCGGCGAGGAAGTGAAGAAGGTCAGCCGCCGCATCAACGCGCTGGAGGAATACCTCCTGCCGAAGCTGCGCGGCCAGCTGCGCCAGATAGCCAGCGTGCTGGACGAGCGCGAGCGCGAAGACACCTTCCGCCTCAAGAAGATCAAGGGCAAGAAGGCGCGCCAGAAGGTAGAGAAACGCCGCAAGGAAGCCGAGCAGGCGGCCGGAACCGCAGGAGTCTGATGATGTTGTTGAGCGAACTCCTCCGTCCGGAGCTGATTAAGGCCGGCCTTGAGGCCGAGAAGAAGACGCACGCGATCAGCGAGCTGGTGGACCTGCTGGTGCAGTACCACGAGATCCCCATGTCGCAGCGCCACGCCATCGTCGAGGAATTCTTCGAGAACGAGGCGGTCTTCGGCTCGGGCCTGCAGCGCGGCATCGGCCTCCCCCACATCACGACCGACCGCGTGAGCGACATCATCTGCGCGCTGGGCACTGCCCCGGCGGGCATTCCGTTCGCCTCGCGCGACGACAAGCCGGCGCGCATCGTGCTGCTTACACTCGCGCCGAAGAAGAGCATCGTCGAGGAAGTCCGCATGCTGGCCAAGGTAGAGCAACTGCTCGAACGCCCGGGCTTTGCAGAGCAATTGCTCGAAGCCAAGACGGGCGACGCAATCTACAACCTGATCAAGGCAGAAGAAGCCAAGTAGTTCCAATCGGCCAAACGTATACGTGAACGGCCCGGCGTTGTAGCAACGCCGGGCCGATTTGTTTACAGGGTTTCCGTCCGCTACTTGGCGTCGCCGTAGTCGATGTACTGGATGCCCCGGGTGAGCGTAAGCCCCTCCTCCTCTGCCACGCCAATCAGCCCCTGAACGCGGGGATCATAAAACAGCTCGAGCCCCGGGTTGGTGTCGAACTGCTTCATGTTGTTGCCCGAAGCGTGGATGCCGAGGTCGGCTGCCGTGATGGCGCCCCGGATGCTCAAGCGGCCATTCTTCTTCGAGTTGTGGTATTTCTGCGAATGCGCCAAGCCGATCATGGCATTGTTCGTGTACAACATGCCGTCGATCTCGAATCCACGGTCCTTCTTCTTTTCCGGTTTCCGGCCGAGTTCGTCGTCCAGCCAAATCTGCTTAAGCGTCGATTCCGGCATCCAACCACGCTCCGGCCCCATGTCCAGCAGCACGCTGCCCTTCAGATCGCTCTTGGATAGCTGACGCATGGTCTTGCTGTTGTAGCGGTCGTTATCGTGCACCGGCGCGCCGTCCTTCAGCGCATACACGCGGTCGCCCTCGCGCATGCGGTAATAGCGCGGCACATACGACGGGTCGGCCTTCGCCTTCGCCGCTTCGCGCTGGTTGTAGCGCATCATCATTTGCGAGGTGTAGCTGGGCGAGAATCCCTTGTCGAGCTGCGGAGACTTGTCGATGGTCCTTTCGTCCACATACGGCAGTTCCGTCTTCGTCTCGCGCGTCTGCGAGAAGTCGGTATACACGATCTTATCGTTCTTCGGATCATAGTTGTTGGAATAGTCGGCCGGTTCCTCATCGCGGTCCCAGCGGTCGCCCCGGTTGTTGCCGTACCCGCGGCGCCAGTCATCGTCGCGACCGTAGGCATTCCCGCGGCCATTGTAGTCGCCCCGGCCATACCCTTGCCCGCGTTCGTCGGTCGTGTCGCTGAGATCGGCGGGATACGCCGTCGCCGTCAGGTAGTCGCCCATCAGGATGTTGCCGCCGGCCGCGTAGCCCTGCAGGTTCTGGTTGCCCTCCTTGGAGGTGCCATAGGCATCGCCATCCGCCATCTGCGTGTCGCCAAGGAAGTAGATATTCCGCCGCGCCGTGATTTTCCCCGTGCCCTCCACCTTGCCCGTGATCATCACGTCGCCGTTCACGAACACGTCGCCCTTCAGTTCGATGGGCTGGTCTTCCGTGCCGACAAGTACCAGGTTGCCGTCGTAATAGCCGGATTGGGAGACTTCTTTCAGCGCGCCGTTGCTCCGTTCCGGCAGCGATTTTTCTTCGTAGGTATTGCCATGGGGTACACCATAAACGATGCCGTCGCCGATGCCCCCCGGTGACTGCGCCCCGACGAATTGCTTCCATTCCTCGTCGTCCACCACCCGGTTCGCATTCGTATCAGGAATCGCCGGAGGAATCTCCGTAGGGAGGTAGCCGTCGCTCATTTCCTCGTCTGCATCAGGATAGCCGAGGTACAGGTTTTCCATGCCCAGGGGCAGCCCCAGGGCATCGAGGCCGCCCAATGCCAGTACCGAGTCCGCAGGCCGGCCCCGCCGGTCCTCCAGAATCTTGCCGTCCGCACTGATCCCGTAGCCCTGGGTCGCCTTCAACGCCGTGCCCTTGTAGGGCATCGGACTATCCCCCATGTCCGTTGTGAAGGCCTCGCCGCGCGAATGAATCGTGCCGGCCACGCGCGCCTCGCCGGTCTGGCGCTCCAGCGACATCGATTCCAGTACACCGATCTTCACACGATCGAAAGTCCCGTACAGCGTCGAGTCCGTATTGTTGACCCGCAGCACGTTGTCCACTTTCGTGTGGCACATGATGCATTCAAGGTTGTTGGTCAGTAGCGCGTAATCTACGCCTTGAAACGACTTGCCGCCGATCTCGAGCGATTGCACAAAGCGCCGCTCGCGCCCGCCGGAACTACCGGTGCTGATGACAAGCAGTTCGATTTTGTCGAGCGAGAGCTTGACCTCCACGTCGAGACTCGCAATGAGCGCGTCCTTGGTGAGCTCAAGCGGCGCCTCCAGCAGGTGTGTCACGCCCTGGTTGAGGGTCTTCTTCAGAAAGTCGGTATACCCGCCGAGGTCCGGTTCGAGGGCCTTGCCCAGCGAAGCGATATATTGATCCCATAGCATGGCCGTGGCGTACTCGAGCCCCGCAGATGCCGCGTCTTCCGCCTGACGGAGCGCGCGGTAGTTCTCCACGGCGCGTTTCTCCAGCTGCACGCGGCTGATGATCAGCATCGCGAATCCCGCCATGGCGGCGGAAAAGAGCACCACCAGCACCAAGGCTGCGCCGCGACGGTTTGCCTGCGCGCGCTTCATCAGTTGCTCACCCGCACGCTGAAGCGGTTGGACTGCACCTGGGGCACGTTTTCCCGCCCCGGATCCGGAACACGCGCCTCGATGGCTACTTCAATCAGCGTGCTGCCGGGCTCTTGCTGGAAGGACAGCCGGTCGATTCCCCGGGCGACCACCCGCACTTCGCCATCGCCCTCGTATTTTCCGTCGCCATCGATATCCTGCACGCGCTCGATACAGCGGTCGAGGATGCCGTCCTGATCTAGATCCTCGCCGGAGTCCAGGCGAAGATTTCCGTTCTTGTCTTCGTTGTTCAGCCGGAACATCACCACCGGGCTCCACGCGTTGCCATCCGCCGACTGCGGCATCTGAAACTGGATGTCGCCCTTTCCGAGGGTGACGCCGATTACCGGGGGGGTCTGGGTCAGGTCCGCCTCGAGTCGCGCGAATTGCAGATCGCGCGATATCGCCATGGCGGCATCCCGCATGCCGTTGCTCACGGCTGCAAAGGTCTCCTCCGCATGCCAGACCTTCGCGCTGCGCACGAGCACCGTGCCCGTGATGGCGAAGATGCCTCCCATCACGGCCACAACAACCATGGTCTCGAGTAAAGTATAGCCGCGTGCGTTAGACATGATTGCCGAGCACCGTCGTGAGCGACACCTTGGCAGGGCGCCCGCGCATATCGCGCCAGCTTATCTCCGCCTCGACCTGAAGCAGTCCGCTGCGAAGTTTGGTAAAGGTGTATTGGCGCTGGGCGGAATTCAGCGAGAGATCTTCCAGCTTCTCGGGGAGTTCCGTTACCGTTTCCAGCAAGCCGTCCGGGATGGATAGCCCGCCCGCGCGGAGATCGCGCAGCTCATCCAAGGCGCTTCGGGCAGCATCCAAGGCAACGGTTTCCTGGCGGAGGATGACGTTCGCCTCGTGCGCCTGCACCAGCGAGCCCATCACGCCCACGAGGGCCACCGCCAGAATCGCGGTCGCAAATGTAACCTCGATTAGACTTAGCCCTGCGGACGAGAAGCGGCCGCGAGAAATACTTACTACTCTACTGTTTTCACCCTGCACCAGCCCCAATCCTCTCTCTAACTCCCCGGTACTAAATCTGTTGGCGATTATATCAGTTTGTATCTTCGGCGTCAATAGTTTACAAAAAGACGCGGCATTCTCAGATTGCAGCGGTGCGCTAAACCCTGATATAGTTGGAGATACGCACTTTCACCAACCCCCGTTCGCGGACATGTAAGGAGTCGGGACCGATGTCGGGTCACTCAAAATGGAGTACGATCAAGCGTAAGAAGGGCGCGCTGGACGCCAAGCGCGGCAAGATCTTTTCGCGTATAGCGAAGGAAATCGCCGTGGCAGCCAAGCTCGGCGGCGGCGATGCGGAGATGAATCCGCGCCTGCGCACCGTGCTGCTGGCCGCTAAAGCGAACAACATGCCCAAGGACAATATCGAGCGCGCCATCAAGAAGGGCACGGGCGAAATCGAAGGCGCGATGTACGAAGAACAGCGCTACGAATGCTACGGCCCCGCGGGTGTGGCTATCATCGTCGACACGCTGTCCGACAATCGCAATCGCACCGTCGCGGACATCCGACATATCGTCACCAAGCACGGCGGCAGCATGGCCGAATCGGGCGCGGTGACCTGGAATTTCGACCCGAAGGGCATCATCTCGGTCGAGAAGGAAGGCATCTCCGAGGAAGATATCTTCGAGAAGGCCATCGAGGCGGGCGCGGAAGACGTGGACATGTCGGGCGAGCAGTACGAAGTCACCACGGACCCGACTGAACTGCACAGTGTCGTGCAGGCGCTCGAGGGCATGGGCATTTCCGCTACCGAAGCGCGCTTGACCATGGTGCCCAAGACCACCATCGAAGTAGACACCAAGACCCTCCGCACCATCATCAGCCTGGTCGAGATGCTCGAGGACTATGACGACGTGCAGGACGTGTATTCGAGCGTGGAAATTACGGACGAAGCCATGGCGGAGGTCATGGAGGCCTGATGCGTGTGCTGGGGCTGGACCCGGGAACCGCGACTACCGGCTTCGGGGTCGTGGCAGGGGCTGGCAGCCGGCTGAGTCATGTCGCGCACGGCACCATTTCGACGCCTGCAGGATTATCTTTCGCGAGCCGCCTCAACCGGATTTTCGATGAGGCGGCTTTGCTGATCGAGACCTATCGGCCCGACGCGGTTTCGATTGAAAAGCTGTACTTCAAGCAGAACGTGACGACGGGCATAGCGGTGGCGCAGGCGCGCGGCGTGCTGGCGCTGGCAGCAGTCAGGGCCGAGCTCCCCATCGCGGAATTCAGCCCGACGCAGACCAAACTCGCGGTGACGGGCTATGGCAAGGCCGACAAGCGGCAGGTGCAGGAGATGATCCGGGTGCTGCTGAATCTCGACGGCATCCCCCGGCCCGACGACGCGGCCGACGCGCTCGGGCTCGCGATCTGCTGCATTCATGCCGGCCCCACGGCCTTCATCGGGTCGGAACTGAAAAAGGAGGCCTAGCCGGTGTTCCGCTTCTTGCGCGGCGTCATCGCCGAGAAATCCGCCGAAGTGCTGGCGCTCGACGTCAACGGCGTCGGCTATGAAGTCCATGCGCCCGAGACGGTGCTGCGCCGGCTTTCGGTCGACCAGACGGCGACGCTCCTCACCTATTGCCACATCCGCGAGGAGTCGTTCACCATCTTCGGGTTTCTGCGCGAGGATGAAAAGGCGCTGTTCATCACGCTGCTCTCGATCAACAAGGTCGGCCCCAAGGTGGCGCTCTCGATTCTTTCCGCCTTTACGCCGTCGGACTTCGGACGCGCCGTGCTGGACAACAACGTCGATGCCTTCAAGAAAGTCTCGGGCGTGGGCAAGGCCACGGCGCAGCGGGTCATTCTCGAGATGCGCAACAAGATGAAGCAGGACGCCGACCTGAACGCCATCCTCGGCGAGCCGGCCGGGGGCGGTGCGGACGACACCGGCGACGACGTGTTTGAAGCGCTGGTGTCGCTGGGCTGCACGCCGCAGGAAGCCAAGCGCGTGGCGGCCAAGGCCCGCAAAGAACTTGGTGACGGCGCGACGGACGAAGACCTCGTGCGCGCCGCGCTACGGAGTATGTCGAAGGCGGTTTGAGCGGACGCGTTCGCGCAGCGTACCCAGCACCGCCAGAGCCACGAGCATGGCGCTGGCCCCCTGCGATGCGCTCCCGTTGCCTTGGTTGCAGCCGCAACCGCACGCAGGAGGTTCTTTCATTGGTGGCCTGGATTCCTCCATCGAATGCACGGCGGTTGGTATACGCGTGCCGCGCGGGTCCGACAGCACGACGCCTTCGATACCGAGCGGAACTCCCCCGCTTTCCCGCTTCGACTCCACCATTGCGGTGAGTATCACGCCGGATTCGATGGGCGTCTGATTCAGGCCTGCGATGATAACGCGCCAGCGCCCGGAACCGATCGCGTTCGAGGAAAGGCTCTTGCCGGCAGCCGCAGCAGCAGCCCCGAGTTCCATGGACTTGATGGTGGTGGTGGGATTCAAGACGACATCGAACTGGATCCCGGTCACCTGGTCGCCGGGTCCAGGCAGCAGCGCAATCGGCACAACGAGGGAATCTTCCAGCGATTGAGGATTCTCGCAGCGGAGTGTCGATGCGGCATGGGCCGTAGAGGCAGCGGCCGCCAGCAGCAGCATCCACGCGACGGTCCGCATTCCGCCCGCGCGCTAATGCCGCTTCGCGCGCCGGGTCCGGCGGGAAAACAAGAACAGGAGCATCGCGCCAGCCGCGCCGATCGTGGCCAGGGTGGCCGCCGAGCGAAGCCAATGTGCGGGACGCGCAACCTCCGTTTCTATGCGTTCCGGAATACCCCTAGCGTCGTCGACGGGTGTACCGACCGCCGCGACGGAGTTCATGGCCATCCGTTCCGGGGCGGCGGCTTGCGTTTCTGTGGGACTGGTCGTGACCGGGCGTTCCGTTGCATCCCGATAGGACGGACTCGCGGGAGGCATGGCATTCGGGTGGGTGGCATTCGGCTGAACACGCAAGGCCGGCCGCTGCGCCGCAGGCTGATTCGCCGGACCGGGCGGCAGGAAATTAGGGCCATTCTGGGCCACCGCGCCCCCGCCCGCAGCATGCGGTGCCGTCGGTATGGTTGGAGCGCTGGACGCCACGCCGCCACTCGAGCTGCCGGGCGTATCGGTTTGGGCTGTGTCGGTCGAGGTCCCCGATGCGATGCCTTCGCCCGAGAGCGCTTCTTCCAGACCCGACGGATATCCGCCGTACCCGTAGCCAGGGTAAGACGCGCTGTGAGTTCCTTCGCCCTCAGTCTGGCTTTCCGATTCCGGCGTGCTGCCCGTGTTCGACTTATCGGTCTCGGATTCCCCTTCGGGCTGCGTCGTATCGGTATTTACCGGCGTACGGGTGACCACGCTTGGTTTCGTGCTTGGCTTGGGCGGATTGCCGTTATTGCCGGGATTCGTGTTGTTCCGCTCGCGCACGGGCACGCGATTGCCAGTTGGCGACGACAGCACCGCCGCCGAAATGGCGGTACCCGGAGCGCTACCGGGGCCGGAGAGCAGCACTTGCGCAATGGTGCCCGTGGGGATGCTGGTCTGGTTCAGCCCTGCTACCAGCACGCGTATCCGACCGTCGGCCACTTGGGCCACGGCCGCCTGTTTTCCCGAAGCGGCCGCCGCATCGCCCGTCTGGTAACCCGACAAAGCGTACTCGGCCGGCAAGAGCAGGTCGGCCTGTACGCCCGAGACCGCTTCCCCGGGCTCCACCTCGAGCCAGAGGTAAATCGCCCACGCGCTGCCCTCCTGCACCGGCCCATCGAAACCTATCAGCGCGCCATGCGCCTCGCTAACGCAGAGCAGCCCGGCCAAGAGGCCGGCCGCCCAGGCGTGTCGAGCAGCGCGTGATCTCATAGAGCATCACTCGCTCTTAGCGCCACTGGGGCGAATCCGTCCTCGGTATCCGGCGATTCCTCGTAGCCACCCACGGAATAGAACTGGATGGCACGAAGCAGCTCGCCCAATTCGATGGACCAATCTGGTCCGCCCTGATAATCGCTGCTGTGCGGCCCGCATCCGGTAGGACCAGGCCCCAGCGCGTAGCCATCCTCGGAATTCTCTTCGCAATGGTGCTCGCGCGCGTTATAGAGCTGGATGATCCGCAGGAGTTCCGACAGCGAAAACCTATGGTCGCGGTCCACATCGCCCGAATGGAAGGTCGGGATCGCGAACTCCACGCCGCCATTCGTTGTCGTAGTAGCGACGCTGCCGCCCGAGGGACTGCTCAGGACGGCGTTCTCCAGCGTGACCGCATAGAGTCCGGGCCCGGCCTCGGAGGCCAGCCCCACCTCCAGCGCAATAAGTTCACCCGGCGCGATTGCATTTTGGTTGAATCCGCTCACCAGCAGGCGCCAGCGCACCGCGGAGATAGGATTCACCGAGAGCGTTTTACCTGCCGCAGCAATCGGCGGTAAAGCAGTGGCGGAAACGAAGGACAACGGCGCGCCCGTGATGACCACATCGCACTGGAACGCAGACACCGCCTCGCCCGGGCCAAGGCCCAGCGATAGCGGCAGCGTCACCGTCGTGTTTGTCGTCTGCGTCGTCGCCACATCCAGTTCCAGGCTTGCGCTGCTGGCCGGGCGGGCCGCAAAGAGGCAGCCCGCCGCGGCCAGCAGCAATGCCAGCCATTCCATACGCCAATGCGACACCGTATGCATCATGCTCCAGTTGCCGCGCTGGCTTAACGATTCGATTCTGCGTAGTCGGGGATACCGTTGTTATCCGCGTCCACATCCGCGGCGTCGGGCACGCCATCGCGGTCCCGGTCGCCTTCAATCACCACCTGATCGTCGAGGAGATTCGCGATGCCGTTGCTATCGGAATCGTCCGCGAAGTCGGGCAGCCCGTTGCCGTCGCCGTCGAGCAGGCAGAGGCCGTTGTCCCCGAATGCCGCCGGCAGGTCGTACAGGCACAGCTCCGACTCGATGAAATCGGGAATGCTGTTGCCGTTCGTGTCTTCCAGTTCCGGCACGTCGAGTTCGGCCAGCACATCCTCGAGTTCGCTGATGAAGGTCTGCACCAGATCGTCCGCGACCTCGGCCACGGTTCCGCGCAGGAACGACGGCACGTCGAGTTCATCCAGCATCCAGTCCACCACCAGGTCGTCGAGGCAGTCGAAAATCGGCCGCACCACATCGGGGATGCCCGTTTCCGCGCCGGTCAAATCCGGCGCAAAGCTGTCGATCCCCTGCCCGTCGAGGCAGAAATCGAGGCGCCGCACCAGTTCGGTTCCGTCCAGCAGCGCCGAGAGGTTGCCCAGCGGGCCGCTCGTAGGCAGCGGCAGCGGCAGCAGCAGTTCCTCCAGCACATCCGAGGCGCCGTTGCCGTCGTTGTCTTCCAGCGGTACCGGGTCGGCTGTCTGGCCCACCAGCGCGCGTACATCGCTCGCCGCAGGCTGGCCCACGCCCACCGGAAACACGCCGAGTTCCAGCACGTCGCCGCGCGAGAGGTTCGGCAGCGGTAGCGTCGAGGAAAGCCCTCCGTCGCCCAGCGGAAACACGATCGTGCCGGCAAAGGTCCCCGTCGTGCTGTCCTCGATGGCGATGGACCACGCGGTGCGGACATCAAGCAGCAGCTCGAACGCACCCGTTACGGCGTCCACCGGAGCCGTGACGATACGGCCGTCGATGGAGACCGCGATCACCGTCAGCGCGCCTGCGGCGCCCGATTCGGTCAGCGGCGAAACGACACCGGAAACGCGCTGCAACAGCCCGCCTGCACCCAGCGCGGTGTTCGTGATGGTCTGGACGTCGAGCACATCGACGGTGGTGTTCAGATCGACATCCGCCTCCGGGTTCGCCGTGGCCTGTCCCAAGGCCATGTTCACCGAAGTCTGGACGTCGAGTACGTTGATCACCCCATCGAGGTTCACGTCGCCCGGCAGACCGGTCATCTGTGCCACGGCAAGGGCAGGCGCCAGCCAGGCCGCCCAGCCCAGCAGCAGCGCCCAGAGCGCCATGGTCTTTAACTTGTTCATACCCTTATTACTCCAATGCCGGGCGCCGGAGAGGTCCGGCGCCGCGGCGTTAGCTGATACTTCAATTCACCCTAAGTTTGTCACCGGAGATTTTCCGCGCATGCCCGCCCAGGCATGCGAAGGTGAAAGGAAAGGACGAAAGCGGCACCGGCTTGCCCCGTGTAGTTTCCGGGCGCGCGGACGCTGCGTTGCAGCATCGCACGCCATTTTCACGACCGGCGCGGCCGCGTGTTTCCGCATCGTACCGCGATGGGTTGGGATGCGTAGACACACTTCGCCCTTTCAGGCGGCCGCCGGCGGGGCATTGGGCGACAGCGCACCCAGCATCAGGCGCGCGATTGGGGAAGGCTTCTCATCCTGACCGGGAAGGCTGCCGCCCCGCTCGCGGGTGTCGGCGTCTTCTGCCGGATCGTAGGCGGCAAACTGAACCGCCAGCACCACCACGGGCACCGGCACGACACCCGGATCAGGCACGTTATCCTGTTGCGGCGGTTCGGGTTCGGAGGTTTCCGTAGCTTGCGCTAGGATGCGTTGAACGTCCAGCACATCCACCACGCCGTCCCCGTTTACGTCCGCCTCAAGCGTCACGTTTCCGGAGAGCGCCTCGGCCACCGCCCGCTGGAAATCCAGCACGTCCACCACGGCATCGCCGTTCGTATCCGCCACGCTTGCCGCAGCCGGCAAGGTGAACGGCCACGGCGACAGTGCCAGGCACGCCGCAACGAACGCATGTAGAACGGGCTGAATACGCACAAAAGCCTCCACCCATCATGCTACCACGGCGCATGAAGGGAGTCAACGCAAACTGCGGAAACCCGGACGCTTAGAGCTTGAGGTCCTTGTCCGTCACTGCGCCCTCGGAGGCGCTGCTCACGTGCGAGGCGTACTTCGCCAGCACGCCGCTGGTGTAGCGCGGGTCTGGCCGCTTCCAGGCCTTCCGGCGACGCGTGATTTCCGCGGCCGGCAGGTCCAGATTGATGGTCCGCTTTTTGGCGTCGATGGTGATGGGATCGCCGTCTTTCAGCATTCCGATCAGGCCGCCTTCGTAGGCTTCGGGGGTGATATGGCCGACCACGAAGCCGTGGCTGCCTCCGGAGAAGCGCCCGTCGGTGATGAGCGCGACGTCCTGCCCGAGGCCCTTGCCCATGACTGCCGACGTCGGCGCGAGCATCTCGCGCATGCCGGGGCCACCCTTCGGGCCCTCGTAGCGGATGACGATGACGTGGCCCTTCTGGATCGTGCCGTCCAGAATCGCCTTCAGTGCCGTCTCTTCAGAGTCGTAGACCTTGGCAGTACCGGAGAACTTGAGGCCCTCGTTGCCGGAGATCTTGGCCACCGCGCCCGTTTCGGCCAGGTTGCCGTAGAGCACGACCAGGTGGCCGTCCTTCTTCTTCGGGTTGTCGAAGCCGCGGACGACGTCCTGGCCCTTGGGGTAGGGCTTCACGCCTTTCAGGTTCTGGGCCACGGTCTTGCCGGTTACCGTCATGCAGTCGCCATGCAACAGGCCGGCGTCGAGGAGCATCTTCATGAGCGGCGTCAGCCCGCCGATCTTGACCAACTCCGCCATCACGTACTTGCCGCTCGGGCGCAGGTCGGCCAGCACCGGCACCTTCTTGCCGATGCGGGTGAAATCGTCCAGCTTGAGGTTGATGCCCGCGTCGTGCGCGATGGCCAGCAGGTGCAGCACCGCATTCGTCGAGCCGCCCAGCGCGGTGACCACCGTGATCGCGTTCTCGAAGGCCTTCTTTGTGAGGATGTCCTTCGGCCGGATGTTTTTCTTGATAAGGTTGACCACGGCGGCGCCGGCATCGCGGCAGTCCTTGGCCTTGTCCGCCGAGATGGCAGCCTGCGCCGAGGAGTTCGGCAGGCTCATGCCCAGCGCCTCGATGGCGCTCGCCATGGTATTGGCCGTATACATGCCGCCGCACGAGCCCGGCCCCGGAATGGCGCAGGCCTCTATCTTCTTGAGCTCCTTGTCGGAGAGGTCGCCGCGGGCGTTGGCACCCACCGCCTCGAACACCGACACGATGTCTACCGGCTCTCCGTTGTAGTTGCCCGGCATGATGGTGCCGCCGTAAACAAACACCGCGGGGCGGTTCAGCCGGGCGATGGCCATCAGGCAGCCGGGCATGTTCTTGTCGCAGCCACCGATGGCCACGACGCCGTCCAGGTTCTCGCAGGCCACGACGGTCTCGATGGAGTCCGCGATCACCTCGCGCGAAACCAGTGAGTACTTCATGCCCTCGGTGCCCATCGAGATGCCGTCGGAGATGGTGATGGTGTTGAAGATGATGCCCTTGCCGCCGGCCTTGTTCACGCCGAGTTCGCTCTCGCGCGCCAGCACGTCGATGTGCATGTTACAGGGCGTCACCATGCTCCAGGTGGAGGCCACGCCGATCATGTTCTTCTTGAAATCGGCATCGCCGAAGCCCACGGCGCGCAGCATCGCGCGGCTCGGGGCCTTGTCCTTGGGATCCGAAATCAGCCTCGAGAACTCGCGGTTCGCCGCGCTTCCGCTCTTTTTTCGCGTGTCAGCCATGATACAACTCCCTCCAGCGCCCGGCGGATCGCGGGCGGTCGTGCTTGTAAGAATGGGCCGCATTATGCGCACTGGGAACCGGCCGCGCAAGCGCATGCGATTTCCCGCCCGATTCTGCTACTATCCCGGCCAACGTTGGGTCCGAGAGGAATACGTCGTAGCGCCATGAAGATTGCCATTCTCGGTATACGCGGGGTTCCCGCGCGCTACGGCGGACTGGAAACGTGTGCAGAGGAAGTGGGCGCACGCCTGGCCGACCGAGGCCATGAGGTGGTGTGCTACTGCCGGACGGGCTGCGATGACGATGGCCTGCCTGAATTCCGCGGCATCAAGCGCATCGAGTTGCCCAGCCTGCGCTATTCCGCTACCGACACCTACACCCACAGCCTCGCCGCCTGTGTCCATGTCGTTTCGCAGCGGCCGGATGTGATCCTCGCGTTCAACCCGGCCATCTCCACGCTCTGCGCGATTCCCAAGATCTTCGGCTACCGCATCTGCCTCAACCCGAACGGCTACGACTGGCGACGCCCGAAATGGGGACCGTTCGCCAAGCGCTTCATCTACGCCTCGGCCTATTTCGCCTCCAAGGTGTGCGACAAGCTGATCATCGATGCGAAATCGGTGAGCGACTATTACGCCTCGGACTTCGAGTGTTCTCCGGTCCATATCCCCAATGGCGCGAATATAGACCCGGAATCGAAGAACCCGGAAGTGCTGGCGGAATACGGGCTGGAGAAGGACGGCTACTTCCTCTTCCTCAGCCGCCATGTGCCGGACAACAGCTGCGAGCTGATTATTCAGGCCTTCGAGAAACTGAAGACGAACAAGAAGCTCGTGTTCGGCGGCGGCAATCCCGAGGACAGCGACTACGCGCGTTCGCTGCGCAACACCAGCGACGAGCGCATCGTGTTCCCGGGTGCCATCTACGACCCGGTCCACGTGAAGGAACTGCATCACGGCGCGTATGCGGTCATTCATGGAAACCAGCCGGGTGGCACGAGCCTCGGCCTGCTGAAGGCCATGGGCTACGCCTGCTGCGTCTTGACGCTCGACACGGTCGATAACGCCTATGTGGTGCAGGACTCGGCCATCACCTATCAGCTCTCGGCCATGGACCTGACAGGCAAGATGAAGTACCTGCTCGATCATCCCGAGCGCGTGCAGGAACTGCGGCAATTGGCGCTGAAGCGGTGTGAAGCCGCCTATTCATGGGACACTCTGGCCGGCGAATACGAACGTGTGCTTGCCGAGGTCGCGGGGAAATAACCCAGCCGCTATCGCCTATCAGGCGATGATCTTGTCGACCACCTTGCCGGCCACGTCGGTCAGCCGGAAATCGCGCCCCTTGAAGCGGTAGGTCAGTCTCAGGTGATCGATGCCCAGCAGGTGCAGCATCGTCGCGTGCAGGTCGTGCACGTGCACCGGATCCTCGACGGGCCCAAAGCCCAATTCGTCGTTCTCGCCCAGCGTAAAGCCCGCCTTCACCCCGCCACCCGCCATCCACATGGTCGAACAATCGTTATGGTGGTTGCGGCCTATCGTATCGCGCAGTTCGCCCATAGGCGTGCGTCCGAATTCGCCGCCCCAGATGACAAGCGTATCCTCGAGCATGCCCCGCTGCTTGAGGTCGCGGATAAGCGCTGCGCAGGGCTGGTCGATTTGGCGGCACACCAGGTCGAGATCGCTACTGAGCGTTTCGCCGCCGCCGCCGTGGTGGTCCCAGTTGGTGTGGTAAAGCTGCACAAAGCGCGTGCCGCGCTCCACCAGCCGCCTCGCCAGTAGGCAATTGCGGCCGAAGGACGCCTCGCCTTCCTTGATTCCGTACATGTCCAACGTATCGGCGCTCTCGCCGGAGAGGTCCATCAGCTCCGGCGCGCTGCTCTGCATGCGGTAGGCCATTTCGTAGGCCGCGATGCGCGTGCCGATTTCGTCGTCCTCGAGTTCTGCCATGCGCTCGCGGTTGAGCGCGTTCACCGTGTCGATGACATCGCGTTGGCAAGCCGCGTCCACGCCGGGAGGGTTGCTGAGGTTCAGGATGGGATCGCCCGAGCCGCGGAAGGGCACGCCCTGGTGCGCGGTGGGCAGGAAACCGCTGCCCCAGTTCACGGCGCCACCGCGCGGACCGCGCGGACCCGACAGCAGCACCACGAAGCCGGGCAAGTCGTCGGCCTCGCTGCCGATGCCGTAGGTGACCCAGGCCCCCATGCTCGGCCGCCCGAACTGCGCGCTGCCGGTGTTCATGTAGAGCTTGGCCGGCGCGTGGTTGGGCACCTCGGTCTGGATGGTTTTGATGATGCTAATCTCGTCGACAATACCCGCCATATGCGGCAGGCATTCGGACACCCAGGTGCCGTTGCTGCCGTATTGCTTGAACTCGCGCACTGTTCCCAGCAGCTTCACCTTCTCAATCGGGAACGACGAGTCCATGAACGCGAAGCGCCGGCCCTCGAGATATTCTTTCGGGATGGGCGTGTTGGTGAACTTCTGCAATTGCGGCTTGTAGTCGAAAAGTTCGAGCTGGCTCGGGCCGCCGGCCATGAAGAGGAAGATGACGTTCTTGGCCTTGGGGGCGTGGTGCCGCACCGAGAGGGCGGATGCCGAGGCCTCGGGCCCGCCCAAAAGCGACGCGAGCGCCAGCCCGCCCAGCCCCACACCGCAATCGCGGAAGAAGTGCCGGCGCGTCACGCGGCGTAGTTCCTTCTGATAAAGCTCTTCCATCGGGTCCGTCGTCATGCCGCTACTCCCGCGTCACGAATTCGTCGAGGTTGAACATCGCCCGCGCCACCATCGTCCAGGCGGCCGCTTCTGCAGGGTCGCCCGTTTCCTTGGGATACACCTCTGCCGCGCGTTCTCCCGTGAGCGCCTCGCGTTGCCGCGCGAACAGGTCCAGCAGCAGGTCGGATTCGCGCGCCGTGGGATGCCGCCCCAGGCAGAGGCGGAATGCTTCCTGAATGCGCGCTTCGGGCGTTCCGTCGCCCCGCATCAACCGCGCAGCCAGCTCCTGCGCGAGCTCGACATACGACGGGTCGTTGAGCAGGGTCAGGGATTGCAGCGGCGTATTCGACCGCACGCGCCGGGTACAGGCCTCCTGGCCGTTCGGCGCGTCGAACACGTTGAGCGCGTAGTACGGCGTGGCGCGCCAGATGGCCGTGTACAGCCCGCGCCGGAATCGGTCCTCGTCCTTGTTCACGGGCCAATCGCGCGCGCGCTGGCCCAGGTTGGTGACGCCTTCGGGCTGGGGCGGATACACACTCGGCCCGCCGATGCGCTCGTCCAGCACACCTGCGGCCGCCAGCGCCGAATCCCGGATGATTTCGGCGTCGAGCCGCATTCGGTTCTGCCGCGCCAGCAGTGTGTTCACGGGGTCCATCTCTTTCAGGTCTGGCCGCGGCCGCGAGGACTGGCGGTATGTGGCCGACATCACCATCTGCTTGATGGCGTACTTGATGCTCCAGCCCTGCTCGCGGAAATCCACGGCGAGCCAGTCGAGCAGTTCTGGGTGCGTCGGCAGCGAACCCTGCAGCCCGAAATCGCTTTCAGTCTCGACGATGCCTTTGCCGAAGAGCCGTTGCCAGAATCGGTTCACGGTCACCCGGGTCAACAGCGGATTGGCGGGATCGACCAGCCAATCTGCCAAATCGAGTCGTCTGCCGCCGCGTTCGCCGGGCACGTGGAGCGCGGCAATCACGCCGGGCTCGACCACTTCGCCGTTGCTGCCATAGCTGCCCTGAATCAGCAGGTGCGATTCGCGCCCGCCTTGGAGCGAAGCCAGCACCATCGTGGTGTCGAGCCCCTCGGAGACCTTGTCGAGCACCGAGATTTTGCTCAGCAGCGAACTGGCCGTGCGGTCCATCCGCTTGAACACCTCGAGCGCGGTCGTCTGCTCGGCCTCGGTGCGGTTCTCGGGCGATTTCAGCAGGGCAGTCTGCTCTTCCGGAGACAAATCGCGCAGGCGTCGAAGCGGCAGCTTGTCTTCAAATCGACGCTGCTCGTCGGACGAACCTGCGATGTAGTCGGCCAGTTCTTTCCGGAGCGCCGCCGCTTCGGGCTTGGCCTCCGCTATCGCCTGCTCCTGTTCGGGGGTCGGCAGTTGCAGCGTCTCTTCAGCGTCGTTGTTCAGATAGGCGAAGAGACTGAAATATTCCTGCTGCGATACCGGGTCGTACTTGTGATCGTGGCAGCGCGCGCAACCGAGTGTGAGCCCGAGAAACACGGTGCCCACCGTGTTCACCCGGTCGAGTACGGCCTCCACGCGAAATTCCTCCACATCGACCCCGCCCTCTTCATTAATCATCGTGTTCCGGTGGAAGCCCGTGGCCACGTGTTGCTCGCGCGTGGCCTCCGGCAACTGATCCCCCGCCATCTGCTCGAGCACGAACTGGTCGAAGGGCTTGTCGCTGTTGAAGGCGTTGATCACATAGTCGCGATACGGCCAGATTTCGCGGGGTGAGTCGATGCTGTAACCGTTGGAATCGGCGTAGCGGGCGGCATCGAGCCAGTGGCGCGCCCAACGCTCGCCGAAGCGCGGCGATTCCAGCAGCCGGTCCACGGTCTTCTCGTAGGCGAAAGGCGACTCGTCGGCCAGGAAGCGCTCCTGCTCCTCCGGTGTCGGCGGCAGCCCCGTCAGGTCCAGGCTGAGTCGGCGCAGCAGCGTGCGCTTGTCGGCCTCGGGCGATGGCGCAATGCCCTCCCGCTCGAGGCGTGCGAGCACGAAGCGGTCGATTGCGTTCTGCGGCCACGCCGCATTGGAGACCTCGGGCACCGCAGCTTTCACGGGCGGCACGAAGGCCCAGTGGTCCTCGTACTCGGCCCCGCCGTCGATCCAGCGGCCGAAGGTTTCGATCTGTTCGGCGCTCAGTTCATGCCCGTTGCCCGGGGGCGGCATGCGGTCGCTGGGGTCCGAGGCCGTGATGCGGGCATACAGAGCGCTCGCGGCCCTGTCGCCGGGAATCAGGGCCGTCTCGCCCGAGCGCAACGCGGCCTTGGCGTCGGCTTCGATATCCAGCCGCAGGCCTGCCTTGCGGGACTTCTTGTCCGGACCATGGCACGTGAAGCACTTGTCGGAGAGCACCGGCCGGATGTCGCGGTTGTAGCTGACGGTGTCCGGAGCGGCCGCCGCCGAGAGACACAGCATCAGCGCCCCCGCGCACACCTGCGCGGCCAGCCCGATTCCGCTATGTCGATTGCCCATCTGCATAAGAAAAAGCACGGCATGCGCCGTCTTTTCCCATGGTAACACGATTCAGCGGGCGAGTCCATGAAGGGCGGTGGGGCCTATGGGACCGATGGGACCAACAAGCGAGAGCGTGATGATGCCCCCTCCCATCCGTCCCATTCGTCCATTCGCTGTTTGTCTAGCCTCGTTGGATGACTTTCGCTATACTGCAATCGGAGGTCTGATGCATGAATGAGCGTAGCTACCGCATTCGCCTACAACCAGAACCCGAAGGCGGTTTCACAGTAACCGTGCCTGCGCTACCGGGTTGCGTTTCGTGGGGCGAGACCTATGAACACGCTGTCGAAATGGCGCGCGACGCCATCGCGGGCTACTTGGATGTGCTGGAAGCGGAAGGTTTGCCTGTTCCTGTTGAGTCGATCACCGGTCCCGTGGAGGCGATCGTTACGATTGCCCCGTCTCAGGCGGCATGAGCCATTGGCCTTCCGTAACAGCCCGCGAGACGGTCGCCGCATTGAAGCGCGCCGGGTTTGAAGCCAAACGGCAGCGAGGCAGCCATCTCATCCTTTTTCACGCCAAGACCAAACGAATTGTGACGGTGCCCATGCACAAGGGCGATCTTCCAACGGGCACCATCAGGTCGATAGTTGCTCAATCGGGGCTTGACGAAGAAGAGTTTCTGAGACTGCTCTAGCGGCCCTACGCGTACCACAGCTCCACCTGGCCGCAGCGATGCACGGCGCGGCCGGCGATGGTGGTCATCGGGTCATTCAGCAGTTGCTGAATCACGGGGCGCTTCTTTTCGCCTGCGGCGAGAAAGATGATGCGCTCGGCGCGTTCGAGCACCGAGGGCGTTACGCTCACACGGTGCGGCGGCGTATCGCGTTCGACCGGAATGGCCCAATGCCCTTCTGCCGCATCGAGGTTGGCCTGAGAGAACAGGGAGCACGTGTGCGTGTCGTCGCCAATGCCCAGCACGGCCAGCGAGAGCTTGCCGCCCCCTTCGAGAAACTGCTCCAGCCTGGCCCCGAAATCTTTTGCGGACGCGGCAAGCGATAATTCCGGATTCACGATGATTTGCCGGTCCGTACCCACGCCCAGCGCCGCCAGCATGGGCAGCGTGTTGCCGTAGTTGCTCATCGGCGAATCGTAGGGCACGTGTCGATCGTCGGAAAAGGTGATGTGCAGGGTATCCGCGGCAGCCGACGGATTCGCCGCAATGGCCTCGTATACGGGCAGCGGCGTACTGCCGCCGGACAACATCACCGCATGCGGCTCAGGGCGCTGCTTGGCGAACTCGGCGCGCAACAGCGCCTCGGTTTCCCGCAGCAGCGTTTCCAAGCCATTGAATTGGTGCTCTTCGATAATCAGTGCCATGCGTTCCTCCGTCCGTCTACCAGGTGACTCCATACCGCGCCGCCAATTGGTGGGCGGCCTCGGGGCCCGTGCCGCCAAATGCATAGCCGCGCGGTTTCACATGCGTGTCGTCCAATTCGTGCAGCGTGGGCGTGAAGATGTCCCAGGCCGCCTCGAGCTCGTCGCCCCGGATGAACAGGCTGCCGTCGCCACGCACCACGTCGAGGATGAGCGACTCGTAGGCATCCGGAATCACCTCCTGGAACGCGGACGCATAGCTGAGGTCCAGCACGCTGTCGTTCAGGCTCATGCGCAGGCCGGGTTCCTTGTTCGCGATGCGGAGCGAAATGCCGGCGTCGGGCTGCACCCGGATGCGGAGTTGATTGGTCGACAGGTGCCCCATGTTCTTGGCGAAGATGTTGCCGGGCACGTTCTGAAATCGAATGACAATTTCCGTCATGCTGGTGTTCATGGCTTTGCCGGCGCGGATAAGGAAGGGCACGCCGTCCCAGCGGCGGTTCTGCACGTGGAGCACCGCGGCGGAAAACGTAGGCGTAATCGAGTGGCGCGGCACGCCGGGCTCTTCCAGGTAGCCCACCTGCCCCGGTCCCGCGGTGTATTGCCCCACCACGAGGTTCTTCATTTCCAGCGTCGGCACGCAGCGCAGCGCCTTCACCTTCTCGTCGCGGATGTAACCGGCCTCGTAGGCCACTGGCTGTTCCATCGCCACCAGCGCCAGAATCTGCAGCAAGTGGTTCTGCATCACGTCTCGGATGATGCCGTACTTATCGAAATATCCCGCGCGCCCCTCCAGCCCAATCTGCTCCGTCCAGGAAATCGACACGCTGTGGATGTAGCGTCGGTTCCAGACCGGGTCGAAAATCAGGTTGGCAAAGCGCAGCACCATCAAGTTCTGAATAACTTCCTTGCCGAGATAGTGGTCGATGCGGAAGGTCTGCACTTCGTCGAATACCTTGCCCATCTCATTGGTCAGTTCGTCCGAACTGGCGCGGTCGCTGCCAAAGGGCTTTTCCACCACCACCCGCGACCATCCGGAAGGCTGCTCGCGGTGCACCAGGTCCGCCTTGGCCAGGGCGCGCGCCACGTCGAGGAACAGGAACGGCGGAATCGACAGATAAAAGATACGATTCTCTTTTCCTGCGGGGTCCATATGGCTAAGTTCTTGATGCAGCTTGCGATACGACTCGGCGTCGTCGTATTCGCCCTGCACGTAGGTGCAACGCCGCAGGAACTCGGCCTTCTGCTTTTCGCATTCGTCGGCCGAGGAATACCGGCAGGTGAGGCCCTTGGCGATCATGTCGCGGAAGTGCTCGTTGGAGATGTCCGAACGGGCGAATCCGACGATATGGAACTGTTCCGGCAGGCGGTGCTGGCAATAGAGGGCGAAAAGCGCCGGTAGAATCTTCCGCATGGAAAGATCGCCCGACGCGCCGATGACAACGATACTCAGCGGCTGCTTGCGCTCCAGCGGAGACAGGGATTCGGTCGGGGGCATGCGCGTACTCCTTTGTGGACGCGTCCGAGAACACAGCGGAGGTCAGCATAGCACGCATCCGACGTGCCATTTCCATACTTTATTGAAGGCATTGACTCCCCCGTCCGCTTCGTCTACCTTAGAGCCTCAGCGTTTGAGCGTAACCTGGAGGAAGCCATGATGCGAGGTGCGATACGCAGTACGCGGGGGTTTGGTATGGCAGGGCTGCTCGTCCTTGCCGCATTGGTCTGTCTACCGCTGTTGGCGCAGGCCCAGTCGGGCTGGCGTCCCCTGGACGAAGACGAGTTCTTTCTGGTGCTCTCCGACGGCACCATCGTCCACCCGGACGACAAATCGATCAAGCAGAATCTACCGAACCGGCCGCCCGATACCGTGCTTACGGAGAGCGGCCTGACCTACCGCATTTTCTACAGCGACGCCAACGGGACGGGGTTTTTCGCGCCGAACAACGTGGGCGAACTGCGTCAGATCCGGTATGAAGAAGCGCTCGCCTATGTGGCACGGGTCCTGAACGTTTCCGGTACGCTCGACGTGCTGGTCGATGCCTCGCTCAATCAGAACAACGGCATTCTCGCATTCGGCGGCACGTTGTTCTCCAGCACCCCGGGCTACCAGAACGGCACGGCCTTCACGCGCATCCAGAACGGCACCAAGCCTGCGGCCGGCCGCCCCGAGATTTTCCTGCAGGTGAATTTCGGTTCCACCTACAACATCACTAGCGGCGCCCCGTCCAATTCCGAGCTCGACTTCCAGTCCGTGCTCATGCACGAAGTGCTGCACGCGATGGGCTTCCTGTCGCTCGCGAACTCCAGCGGTGCCAGTGATGCCGGCGCCGGCGCCTACAGCGTGTACGACAGCCTCATGTTCCGGCAGACGGGCAATGTGCAGATGTTTCCGCTGTCGATGGGCACGCCCACCTTCGGCGGCGTCGCGGGCGATCTCGTCAGCAACGACCTGATCTACTCCGGCGCGCAGGCCACGGCCGAATTCGGGGGCAATCCCCCCCTCTTCTCCCCCGCGAACTTCCTCAGCGGCAGCAGCCTCAGCCATTGGCGCACGGGCTCGATTCCGAATGGCGGCGCCGTGATGGAGCATGCCTTCGCCGCGGGCGAAATCATCCGCCAGTTCCCCCGTTTCGAGGCGGCCGCGCTCCGCGACCTGGGCTGGAACAATGTGAATCTCAACAACTTGCAGCGCGGACCGACCGCCGATTTCATCATTGGCGATTCCACGGTGAATGTGAACGAGGCGGTGCAGTTTACCGACACCTCGCGCAGCGGCTCGCAGCCCGTGACCACCTGGCTGTGGAACTTCGGCGATGGCCAGACCAGCGGCGCCATCAGCCCCTCGCATGCCTACGCGACGGCGGGCACGTTTAATGTCCGGCTCACGGTGACCACGGCAAACGGTTCGGATCAGGAGTTGAAGAACAACGCCGTCACGGTCACGGGTACGGTGAACACCAATTTCACGGCGACCCCGCAAACCGGTAACGCCCCGCTGCAGGTGCAGTTTACGGATACCACCTCGACCGGCGGGCTCGCCGTGACGAGCCGCACGTGGAACTTCGGCGACGGTACGACCAGCACCGAGGCCAATCCGCTGCATACTTACAACGACGCGGGCAGCTTTACGGTATCGCTCTCGGTCACCGCAGGCGGTGCGACCGACACGGAAACCAAGACCTCGTTCATCACGGTTACTGCGGTGGAGCCCACGGGCTGCGGCTGCAACGGTGCGAAGGCGGGCGAGGGTGGTGAAGGCGAGGGCGAAGGCGACTCGCTGGTCGCGGCGGCTGCCCTCGGCCTGATTATCGTGGCTTCGCGCCGCCGCAAGCGCTAATTTCTTTCGAAACGACGACGCCCCCGCCTGTTTGTGCAGGCGGGGGCGTTTTTATTCTCTGCTTGGCTGGGTTACTTGAACGCGGGCGGATGAATCTCGTGCACGAGGATACCCAGATAACGGCCCTGCTGTTCCTTGCAATACTCCTCGAGCGGTGTCGCAATCACCTTGCCTGCTTTGGAACTGGCTTGATAGAGCAGCCCAGTGCCGCTGCCGTCCTTGATGTAGAGTCCGCAGTGCAGCGCGAACAGCCAGTCGATCTTGCCGACGAAGGTGACGACCGCGCGGGCGGGCAACTGGTCGAGGCGCTTGCAGGCGGCCTCAATGGGAATGTAGGAAACGGTGACTTCCCGGTCCGGCGTATCATCGCCAAACTCCGGTGCGCCGACCTTGTCGAAGAAGCCGTCCCGACTGATGGTCCGCGTCAATTTTGCCACCGGTACCCCGCAGCTGGCGGTCGCGTCGGTGCACCAGGTGTTGTTGCCCAACCAGTCGCTCACAAAGAAATGATGGCGCTGTTCGTAGCCGATCTTTCCGTCGCGATAGCGAATCTGTTGCAACAAATCCACCACTTCCGGGTAGGTGTTGGCTGCGGAGAGCGCGATTGTCTGTTCGACAAAGGTGACGCAATCGACCCGCGTGAGGTCAATCAAGGGGTCTTTGTCGCGCGTTCCTTCGGGTCCTTCGCCGAGGGGACCGTCGAAATAGGGCGTGTTTAGCTCAGCTTGCGCAGTATTTGCGATGCGCTCCGCGAAGGAAAGTTCTGATTGCGCCGCCAGCCAATCGCCCAAGGCCTGCGGCGCGGCCTCGGAAATCCCGAAAGAAATCAGAAAAAGTAATATTCCGTTAATCAACATGGTGTATACAGACCTTTTTATGGGTTGAAACTCTGCATAAACCAACGGCAGTCTATACGGAGTCAAAGAGTCGATACGTTGCAAGACCTCCCGGCGAGGAACGATTCCCGCGTCCGGGTACCTGCGGTAAGTGTACAGGAGAACAGCATGCAGTTTGTCTTTCGCCCCCTCGTGTTATCGATAGTAGTCCTGACAGCGATGGCGGCGGTAGCGCAGGATTCCCCGGCGGCGCAGAAGGTCGAGAATTTCCGCCTGCTCGACCATCGCGGCGATTCGCACGAACTCTACCGCAACAGCGACGCCGACGCGGTGGTGCTCTATGTGCAGGGCAACGGATGCCCGATAGTCCGCCAGAGCTTTCCGCGGCTCGAGGAAATCAAGGACACGTACCAGAAGAAGAACGTCCGGTTCTTCATGCTCAACGCCAACGTCTACGACACGCGCGACGAGATCAAGACGGAGATCTCCGACTACAAGGTCGGTATGCCGGTGCTGATGGACACGACCCAACTGGTGGCGCGCAGCCTGGGCTGCGACCGCACGGCCGAAGCGATCGTGATCAATCCCAAGGACTGGACCATTTTCTACCGCGGTCCGGTGGATGACCGATTCGACTACGGCGCGCGCAAACCGGAAGCGACCGAGGATTATTTAGTGGAGGCGCTGGACGCGCTGCTGGCCGGGAAGACCATTGAGACGTCCTCTCGCGTGCCCAAGGGCTGCAAGATCAATCTGTTCCCCTTTCCTGAAGTGAACTACACCGAGCACATCGCGCCGATTCTGGAAAAGAACTGCGCCACCTGCCACCGCAAGGGCGATGTCGGCCCCTTCGCCATGAACGGCTACAACAAGGTGAAGGGCTGGAGCAGCATGATCCGCGAGGTGATCATGACGGATCGCATGCCTCCCTGGAGCTCCGACAACGAGGTGCAGAAATTCGCCAATGACCGTTCGCTCACCGACGAACAGAAGATCGCGCTGGCGGCCTGGGCGCAGGAAGGCACGCCGCGCGGCGAGGGCGACGACCCGCTGGAGAACCTCCCCGAGCGCGAGAGCGCGTGGTCCATGGGCGAGCCCGATGCCGTGATCAGTATTCCCGAGCCCTACGACCTGCCGGCCGAGGGCGTGCTCGAATACCACGTGGTGACTGTGCCCACGAACTTCACCGAGGACAAGTGGGTACATGCCATCGAGGTGGTGCCGACGGAGCGCGAGGCGGTACACCATGCACTTATCTTCATCCAATATCCCGAGGCGCTGAAGAAGTACGAGCCCGACGCAGATGGCGGCGCGGACGGCTATTTCGGCGGCTTCGTGCCGGGGGCCGGTCCCGAAGTGCTGCCCGAGGGCACGGGCAAGTTCATCCCGGCCGGCTCGTCGTTCCAGTTCCAGATTCACTATGTGACCACCGGCAAGCCGTTGACGGACCACACGCAGATGGGGCTGTATTTCCTCGACGAGCCTCCCGCGGAGCGCATGGAAACCGTGGCGGCCAGCAACGGCAAGTTCGAGATTCCCCCGCACAAGCGCAACTATCGCGTGAAGGCGGACACCTACATCGGCTCGGACTTCAAACTGTGGGGATTCGCGCCGCACATGCACTACCGCGGTGCCAGCATGAAGTACACCGCCAATCTTCCGGACAAGTCGCGGGTCGAGCTGTGCTCGGTGCCGAACTATCAGTTCGATTGGCAGACGGGCTACCTGTTGCCCGAACCGATGACCTTTCCGCGCGGCACCCGCATCGTCGTGGATGGCACCTTCGACAATAGCGCGGCCAACCCGTACAACCCCGACCCGGACCAGACGGTGCGGTTCGGCGACCAGACCTTCGACGAGATGTTCATCGGCTACATGTGGGTTTCGGCGCCTCCCGAGGTCTACACCGAGATGGCCGACAACCGCACCGGACATGTCGAGGGACAGAAGCAACGCTTCCGCGAGGAAAACGCCGAGCTCTTTGAAATGGAGCCCATGACCGAGCAGGACCTGATCGGCACGACCTGGAGCGGCGGAGACTTTAAGCTGGGCTTCCGCGCCGAAGGGAAGTTCGTCGTGAATGACCTTATCCCCGGCAAGTGGCGGATGGAAAACAACAAGGTGTACATTGAGGTTGTCGGCGACAAGTTCGAACTGGACGTCGTCGGAAACGCCCTCGTCAGCGACATGCGGTATAAGCTCGACCGGCTCGAATAAACCGCCGTGTAATACGGGGTTGACATCGCTTCCGTTTTCTGGCAAGATTGCGAACAGGTGAATTTAATTTCAGTATAACTTGCGGAGGCGGACCCCATGGCTGGCGCGAACGGAGACGACAAGAATTCCAAATTGAAGGCGCTTGATGTCGCCATCAACCAGATCGAGAAACAGTTCGGTCGCGGCTCGCTGGTGCGGCTGGGCGACGAGACCCATACGAAAGGCATCCGGACGATTTCGACCGGCAGCCTTTCGCTGGACCTGGCCACGGGCGTAGGCGGCCTGCCCACGGGCCGCATCGTGGAAATCTACGGGCCGGAGTCTTCGGGTAAGACCACGCTGTCGCTGCATGTGGTCGCCAATGCCCAGCGCGAGGGTGGTATTGCCTGCTTCGTGGACGCCGAGCATGCCCTGGACCCCACGTTCGCGCGCAAGATCGGCGTCGATGTGGACAACCTGCTGGTATCGCAGCCCGATAACGCGGAACAGGCGCTCGAGATTGTCGAGAGCCTCGTACGCTCGAACGCGGTGGACGTCATCGTGGTGGACAGTGTGGCCGCGCTGGTGCCGAAAGCGGAAATCGAGGGCGAGATGGGCGATTCGCATGTCGGCCTGCAGGCGCGCCTGATGTCTCAGGCCCTGCGCAAGCTGACCGCCATCGTCAGCCGCTCGAAGACCCTGGTCATCTTTATCAACCAGATCCGCGAGAAGATCGGCGTCATGTTCGGCAGCCCGGAGACAACGACCGGCGGCCGCGCGCTGAAATTCTATTCCAGTATGCGTTTCGATATCCGGCGCATCGCCAGTATCAAGGACAAGGAAGTGAACGTGGGCAACCGCGTGAAGGTGAAGGTGGCGAAGAACAAGCTGAGCGCGCCCTTCAAGCAGGTGGAGTTCGATCTCCTCTTCGACCAGGGCATCTCGGTAGAGGGCGACGTGCTCGATCTGGCCATCCAGGAGAAACTGATCCTGAAGAGCGGCGCATGGTTCTCGATGAACGGCGAGAACCTAGGCCAGGGCCGCGAGAATACGCGCCAGTATCTGCGGGATAATCCGGAGGTGACGGAGTCCCTCCGGAAGAAGATTCTGGACCTGAAGGGCGTCAGTCCGGGGGGGCTTTCGGCCGCAATACCTGACGAAGAAGAGGCTTCCGTAGGCGCCTGAACGTGCCAAACCAGCCTAAATCTGTAGCTCGACGCAGCCGCATCGTACGATTGCGGCTGCTCGCGCTATTGATACTCGCGGGCGTGTTCGCTGCGGGCATGCTTTTCGTGTCCTACCAGCTCGAGGACGTACGCGGCCGCGTCGCCGAAATGCTTTCGGAGCGTGCCGGGGGCCGGCTGGAATTGGGCGCCCTGGAGATCGCGGGGCTGCGCGGCGTGCGCGTACAGGATTTCGAGGCCTCGCTGGCTCCCTCCGGAGGCCCGGGAATCCACATCGCCTGTCCGGAAATTCTGTTTCAAGTGGACCTGATGGGGCTGCTTTACGGGGCCGCCACCATCGACCTGATTCGGGTGGACGGCGCGGTAATCACCATCGACCCGCCCGAGGCCGGCGCGTGGACGAGCGGTGAAGCGTCGCCGCCGGAAATGAACGCGCCGACGCAATCGGCCGGGGGCGGGGTCGACGCGCTATTCAGCGCCATCGACAAGGCGTTGCCAACGTTTCCCTTCCGGATTCGCGGCGAGGATTGCGAACTGCATATCCACGACATTACGCCCGGCAATGATGTGGCCGTGACTGCGATGCAGCTGGATGCCTACCGGCTGGCCGATGCCAGCGACGTGACCGTGTCGCTCGATGCGCTCATGAACGGGCGCGAGGACAAGCCGCTTCACGCGCATGTGCGGTATGGCAGCGCAGAAGATTTCGATGTCCGTCTTTCGCATGGCTTAATCTCGGCAGACGATATCAACGTGTACCTGCCGGCCGAGCAGCAGTTCGTGCCCTCCGGCAGCATCTCCCCCACGCTGCGCGTTTCGGGCTTTCCCGGCAAGTCGATCTTTGTGGCGGTGGACGCGTCTTACCACGGGCTGACCATCCGCAATCAGCCCGAGTTTTTGCCGCCGCTCGACGGCCGCCTCATGGCGCTGGCCGAGTACGATGCGCGCGCACAGGCCCTCGAAATCAACCGGGCCAGCGTGGATTCCCAGGCCTTCAGCGGTGCGCTGGAAGGCAAGGTCCTGCTCTCCGGTGCCGAGCCGGAATTCGACCTGGTGCTCCGCGCCGCCCGCCTGCCCGTGCGCGATGTCCTGAATGACGTGCTCGCGAAGCAACAGGCCGACTGGGGACTGGGCGATGTCCAGTTGCAGGAACCCTTCGATGTCAGCGTCGCCTTGCGGGGTACCAGTTCCGCGCCCGAGTTCGTGGTCAGCGCGGCCATCGACGGAGGACATCTGGAATTGGCGCCGGCGCAGGTGGCAGGACTCACGGCCTCGGTCGACTTCGGGCGCATCGAGGCCCACTGGAAAGGCGAGGGCATGCCCACCGGCTCGCTGCAGATTACCGGCGGCCAAGTGGTCCATAAGCCAGCAGGCATCCGGCTCGACGCCATAACCGCCAGCGCGCGCATTGAGGGCAATGTCATCGTGCTGGAACCCTTCAGTGCGAACTTCACGGGCAGTCCCATGGTGGGCTCGGCTCGCTACGAAATGACGACGGGCAAGACCGACTTCGCGCTCAGCGGCACCTTCGCCAATATCGACGACACACCGGCGTCGCGCGGGCTGAAAGATTTCTACCTGGCGGGGTCGGCGGGGTTCCGGGTCAGCGGCTCCATGTCGGACGGCAGTATTTCGGCCGATGTGTCGGTGGATGCGACACAGACGCAGATCGAGTTTGAATGGTGGCTGAAGAAGGCCAAGGGAATCGGCGCGGTATTGCACGGGGTGCATATCGATTTCACCCCGAAGAAGCGCCTGCAAATCACTGGCGGGGTTACCCTGGACGCGACGGAACTGAGCGCGGCCGTCGATTTCAGCTGGCGCGGCGGCAAGCTTGAACTGGACAAGATCCGCGCGAAGACCCCCCGCCTCGATACGGGCACGGCTGACCGCTGCCTGTTTGTGCCCTACCGCATGTCTGGCGGCGGCGCGTCCGATGCTACCTTCGAGTGGGACGCCATTCCCGAATTCGACCCGGGGAACAAGTTCACCATTACCGGCAACCTGGACAATGCCATCGTGCTGGCGCGCGGCGTGGAAACCCCGATTCAGGTGAAGAATGCGCGCATCGTCGTTTCCACCGAGACGGCGGCCGAATCGACCGGCTATGTGGAAATCGACGCCGAGCAGGCCAGCGTGCCCTCGCTCAGCGAAAAATGGCTGCTTCCGCTGGAACCCGAGGACCTTGTCCACGAGGAACCGGTGAAGCCGCGCGCTTGGACCTATAAGTTCCGCGCGGCCCAGATCGAGTTCCCCCCCTGGAAGGGCACCGCTTTCGAAGGCGACGCGACCGATACGGAAGGGGCCTTCCATATGCATCGCTTCGCGGCTGAAGTCGACGGCGGCTCGCTCAGCGGCGACTATCTGCTGGAAAAGAAAGATAACATCGGGCACCTGAAGGCCCAATGGGATCAGGTGCCGGCGGTATACCTCCTGCGCCACCTCGAACTGCCCGAGGTGGTCGTCGGCAATGCCACGGGGCATGTGGATTACGCGATGGATCAGGACGACCCGGCGACCCTCAAGGGCACGGGGAGCTTCCAAATCGATAACGGCAAGTTCAGCGCGGATTTCCTCATTTCACAGCTTTCCGAGACTTTGCAGTCCGACTCGACCGCCCTGCCGCCCTCGCTCAATTTCTCCGTGTTGCGTTCCGACCTGATTTTCACCGGGGATCGCGTCGATACACCGGGGCTGTATCTCGAATCCGAGGGCCTCAAGGTGCATGGTGAGGGCGGATTTGTGACCAATGGCGACATCGACTATGACATCAAGGTGGCGCTGAGCCCCTCCACGGCGGACAAAATCGATATCCTGCACAATTACTTCAACATCGAGGGCCACAAGATCAGCCAGGCCGAACTGGAACTCGGATTCCACGTCTCCGGGCCCATGTTCCGCCCCACCAGTTCGGTCGAGGGGCTGCCGCCCGTGGGCGTCACCTTGGTCAGCGGCGCCTTCGAAATGACGGGCGAGGCGCTGAAAGTCATCGATCTGCCTAGAAAATTGCTGGTTGATATGTTTAAGATCGGGGGCGGAATCGCGGGGGCCCGAAGGCAGCAGGCCGAGTAGGGTAAAGCCGCAGAAAAACCTTGACAGTAGCATGGAAATCAAGATTAGTAAATGCAGCAAGACCTGTGCTGCCAGCGAGCGGGACTTCGCGCACGAGGACGAGGTGATTTCGGTCGTGCGTTTGGTCGATGGTTCGCTGGAACGCGAGGATGTGCTCAAGGAATACTGGGACGAAGCGCGCGCCGGCGGGGCCTATTCCGTCTGGTCGCACCGGTATTACGATCCCAAGATGGCGGAGCAAGAGCCCGAGGAGGAATTCTCCCCGCTGCGTCAACTATTCTATACCTCGATCACGTCCGAGGATCGCATCGACCTTGCCTTGGCGTTTCTGGCCGGGCAATTGCTGCGGCGGCAGAAAGTGTTCCGCAAGGTGAAGGAGGTGGAGGAGGCCGAGGACGGATTGCGGCTCGTGCTGTATTCGGATCGCATCGGTGGCCGCCTCATCGAGGTGCGCGACCCGCGGTTTTCCTATGCGGAACTCGACGCGGCGCGCGCCCGGTTGGTCGATGCGCTCATGGCGATGGACGCGCCACCGGCCGAGGCAGAAGCCGAAGGTGCCGAGGCACCGGTTGAGCCCACGGCCGAAGCAGGGACGGACGAGTCGTTTGAAGAGGAACAAGAGCCGCTAGGCGACGCTGAGAGCGCGGACGCCCAGCAGGAGGAAGAATCGGTTGTCGGGTAGGAATCGTAGCCGGGGCCGTATGCCCCAGGAGACCATCAGCGCAGAGTTGACCCAGGGACAGCTGGTCATCGGCATCTGCGTGGCGCTCGCGTTTGCGATGTTCATGTTCGGGCTGGGCATGATCGTCAAGAAGGTCGATCCGCCCGCAGCAGCGGTTGCCCAGAACGACGCCGTGCCACCGATGGTGGTGACGACCAACGAAGCGCCCCCGGAGGAAGCTGTCGCAGAGACGGCGGATAACTCCGAGACTAACGAGCCACTGAAGGCCGTTGAGGCCCCCGCAATTACCCCCGAGTCGCTGGATATCCAGGCCCCCACGCCGCGTGTCACGCCGCTGCCCTCGCGCCCCTCGGCTTCCCAGAGCGCGGATGTCGAAGTGACGCCACTGCCGGGCGAGAAGCCCGTGGAAGCTCCCGTGGTTACCCCAACCGAGCCCGAAACACCGAAGGAACCCGAGAAGCCTGTGGCACCGCTCGCGCAGCAGGCCGGCACCGCCCCCGCCAAGCCCCCGGTCAAGCTCGACGTGCCCGATGACTCGTCGCTCGAATCGATGACCGCGGTGCCCACGGCACCGGCGACGAAGCCTGTGGAGAAGCCTGCAGACAAGCCGGTTGAGGCCGCGCCCGTGACGCCCCCGGCTGCCAATGGCCCGATGGGCAAGTTCGGGATTCAGCTGGCGTCGTTTCAGGGGGACAAGCGCAAGGCCGACGCGGAGGGCTATGCCCGTCAGGTCCGCGAGAAACTCAACCGCGACGCTCGTGCCATTCCTTCCCCCGATGACCAGATTCATCGCGTGCTGATTGTGGGGTTTACGACGCGCGACGAGGCTAACAAGGCCTGCAATGAAATGAAGTCCATGGCCGGGTTCCGCGACGCGTTCGTGAAGCCCCTCTAGGGCGCATGTCGCGCGCCGCGCCGGTATGAGGATTTCCGTATTCGGTCCCGGCGCCTTGGGGTGCCTCTTTGCAGCGCGGCTGCATGCCGCGGGGCACGGCGTAACCTTGGTGGATCATCGCCCCGAGCGCGCCGCCCGGCTGGCCGGTGCAGGAATCCGCGTAGATTCTGCAGGTGAATCCTCGCTGTATCCGATTCCAATTCAGGTACAGGCGCCGCCGGATACCGAACTCTCCCTCGTGCTGGTCAAGTCGCACGCGACCCATGGCGTTGCGGTGCCCTCTGCGGGGCTGGTGCTGACGCTGCAAAACGGTCTCGGCAATGCAGAAGAGCTTGCGGCCGCGGCGGGAGCGCACCGTTTGCTGGCGGGCACCACGGCCGAGGCCGCCACGCTGCTCGGGGAAGGACACGTCCGCCACGTGGCGCCGGGAGTTCTCTGGCTGGGCGCCTGGACCGATGCATCGTGCGAGGGCGCGATGGAAGCGCTGGCATCGGCCGGCTTCGATGCCCGATACACCGCAAATCCCCGCGAGGCGCTCTGGGCGAAGACCATCCTCAACGCTGCGGTGAATCCGCTTACGGCGCTGCTGAACGTGCCCAACGGCCGCCTGCGCGAAATTCCGCCAGCACGTGCCATGCTTCATTCGCTGGCCCGGGAAGCAGTCGCTGTCGCCCGCGCCGAGGGCTATTGCCTGGAGATCGACGCGGCGGCCCGCGCCGAGCAGGTGTGCCTGGATACTGCCGCGAACATTTCCTCGATGCTGCAGGACATTCGTGCCGGACGGCCGACGGAGATCGAGGCCATCAGCGGCGAAGTGCTGCGGCGCGCTGCCCACGCAGGCATCGCCGCACCGCACACGCAGGTGGCGTACGCCCTCGTGCGCGCGCTAGAGTCGCGCGCATGAAACTACCCGGTCTCGTATACGACAGCCCCAACCGGTTTACCTTCAAGCAGCGGGTGCAGCTGGCGCTGATTCCCCCCGCGATTTCGTACCTCTATGGCGGCCTGGCATCCAGCTGTCGCTGGGAAGTGCGCAACCAACACCGCATGGAACAGGTCATCGGGCATTACGGCAGCGTCACGCTGGGTGTATGGCATGAGACCACCGGCATGCTGCTGTCGCTGCACAAGGGGCGCAATTTCCACTCGACGGCCAGTTACAGTTTCGATGGCGAACTCGCGGCGCGCGTCTGCCACTACTTCGGCGCCGAGACCGTGCGCGGTTCGTCGTCCAAGGGCGGCAGCCTCGCGCTGGACCAGATGGAGAAGGCCGTGCCGCTGGTGCCCTGTGTCGGCCTGACAATGGACGGTCCCCGGGGGCCGCGGCGCGTGGCGAAGCCGGGCGTCGCCATTCTGGCCGCGCGCACTCAGCGTCCCATCGTGCCGAACGCCTGCGTGGTGCAGCCGGCTTGGCGCACCCGTTCGTGGGACCAATTCATGATTCCCAAGCCCTTCGCCCGGGTCATCTGCGATTTCGGCGAACCGATTCCTCCGCCGCCCAGTGAGGACCGGGACGACATCGAGTTCACGCGCCTGCAGGTGGAGCAGAGCCTCAACGCGATTACCGAGGCCCTCGAGGTGGAGCTGGGCGTATCAGGCCAGCGAGCCCTTGGTGCGCCGTAGCTGGCCGCAGGCCGCGTCGATATCCTGCCCCCGCTCCTGCCGTAGCGTCGTCTTGATGCCGCGCTTGTTCAGCGTTTCGGCAAACGCGACACAGGCCTCGCGGGTCGAGGTTTCGTAGGGCAGGTCTTCCACCGGGTTCCATGGTATCAGGTTTACGGATACCCGCAGGCCGCGGCAGTAGTCCATCAATTCGCGCGCATGCTGCAGCTGGTCGTTCACCTCGCGCAGCAGCGTCCATTCGAAGGTGATCTGCCGGCCCGATATCGCCTGGTAGCTGCGCAGGGTCTCATGCAATCGCTCGAGCGGATACTTGCGGTTCAGCGGCACCAGGCGCGACCGGAGCGGATTGTTGGCGGCATGCAACGACACGCTCAGCCGCACCTGCCAGTCCTCGCGGGCCATGTCCTCGATGCGCTTGATTTCGCCGGCGGTAGAGACGGTGATCTTGCGCGCCCCGATGCCGAGGCCCTCGGGGCTCATGAGCAGCCGGATGCTCCGCACCACGTTGTCGTAGTTGCGCATCGGTTCGCCCATGCCCATGTATACGATGTTCGGCGTGCGCTCGCCCAGATCCTCATCCTTCAGCAGCACGAGTGCCTGCGCGGCGATCTCGCCGGGGCTCAAATTTCGCGTGAAGCCGGCAAGCCCGGTGGCGCAGAAATCGCACTGGAGCGCGCAGCCCACCTGCGACGACACGCACAGGGTGATGCGGTCGCGGTCGCGGATGAGCACACACTCGACCGATTCGCCGTCGCCCAGGCGCAGCAGCGCCTTCTTGGTGCCCGTGCGCGCGCAGGTCTGCATCTCGACCAACTCCACGCCGTGTGCCACGCATTCCTCATGCAGCCGCTGGCGCAGGGCCTTGGGCAGGTCGGTCATGGCATCGAAGTCCGACACCTTCTTGGCGTGGATCCAGCGGAAAATCTGTTTGCCCTGAAACGCGGGCAGCCCGAGCTGCTCCGAAATCTCAGCCGGGAAAAGTTCGACGAGCCGTGTGGGCGCGGTGGTTTCCAACGAAGGTCTACTCCTGTTCGATGCGGGTGAAGCCCAGCGTGCGCATTTCATTCAGTTGCTGAGTCAGGTCGAAATCCTGGGGCGATGGCGGCTCATTCAGCGTAAGCGCCCGCACGTCGAATTCCATATAGGCCGACTCGCCCGGGAATTCGCTGCGGATATGCCGGGGAAAATCCGGCGTGCCGCCGGTGTAGTCCTCCTGCGTGGTGACGGCCATCAGCACGCCGTCGTCGCCATAGAGCGTGTGCTCGGTCAGGCGCCACGGCGGACCCGTCACGCTCAACTCGCGCTTGAGCGAGCCGTCCTCATTATACATCACCAGTCGCACGGCCTCGCCGCCGTCGCCGCGCGAAATGAGCCGCAGACGCTCGGGGGCGACCTCGCCCCAGGCCTCGGGAAAGAACATCTCGTAGGCGATTTCGGCGGGCGTTACCCGGCGCGAAATCGAATCGAACTGTGCCCCGGAATCGCTCGAGAAATACTGCCGCTCGGTGGGCAGTTCAATCAGGAATCCCTGGTCGACACAGGTGAGACGGAAGACGGCCTTGCTGTATTTGCGGCCGATGACGTGCAGATCCGCCGGGCGGCGGAACCGGATGGAACTCTGGCGCAGCAGCTGCACTTCCTCCAGCATCGGGGATTTCAGGGTGAAGGTGCCCCCCGCCTGAAAGCTCTGGATGGCGTCGTTCTGGGCGGCCAATCCCTGGAGAATTTCCCCTACCAGGGCGCGGTCGCCCTCGGGCAGCGGCTCGAGCGGGCGTCCGGATCCGGTGGTGGCACAGCCCGTCAACAGGCCCAGAAGCAAGGTGAAAACAATGGGTAGCGGATAGCTTGAAAGGAGACGCTGCACTTGGTATACTTTCGGCCTTTGTGCGACACATTACGCCCCCCAGCGCAAACGGCCTGGAGCGGCGAACGAGGAGAATATCATGGCACACGTATGCGAGTATAGCGGCAAGCGTCCGCACGTCGGCAACAAGATCGTCCGCCGCGGTAAGGCCAAGCGCGAAGGCGGTATCGGTCAGAACGTGACCGGCATCACCAAGCGCCGCTGGAAGCCGAACCTTCAGACCGTCCGCGTCATCGACGAGAACGGCACCGTTCGCCGCGTCAAGGTTTGCGCCCGCTACCTGAAGAAGGGTATCTTCCAGAAGGCCCCGCGCGGTCAGCGCAAGGCCTATCTGGCCCAGCAGGAAGCGCAGAAGGCCTAAGCCCTCTTCCCCTCTAGTTTCTTTTACCGCCCCGCTCCGGCAACTGCCCGAGCGGGGCGGTTGCTTTTGGCGGTAGGGCATACGAAAAAGGGGCAGGCGGATGCCTGCCCCTCGGGAACGTCCGTATCGATTCGGCGTGCGTTTACGCCTCGAGCTTCCAATCGCCGCGGTAGTGCAGATCGAGCACATGATTGAAGGCTTCGCCGCCCTCGAGCCGCTCGGTCGCCGGATCCCATTCGATGGTGGCGCCCAGTTCGCAGGCGAGCTTGCCCAGATGGCCGATGCTGGCCGAACGGTGCCCTACTTCCGCCGGGCATGCGGTGGCTTCGCGCGTGCGGATGCAGTCGATAAAATCGCGCATGTGATTGCTCTGCCGGCGGAACTGGATGTCGGAGTCCTTGAACTTAATCTCGGCGATCTCGGGCGAGCTGACCTGCAGGCCGCCGCGAGAGACATAGACCCATTGGTCGTTCTCGCCGTACCACAGGGTGCCGGTGTCCTGGCGGTCGCGGAATAGCTGCGACATGCTGCTCTGGCTGCCCACGCTCATGGTCGTGCCGCCCTCATAGGTGCATTCGAAGAGGTACTGGGCGGGCGAGTTGTAGACGTTGTTCTTCTCCTTGGAGAATTCCCACTTCTGCGGCACCACCTTGCGGGGGCCGGTCTCGTCCCACCCCATGCCCATATGCGCGATGTCGCCGTGATGGCCGATCCAGTCCATCATCTGGCTGCCGCCGAACTTCATCCACCAGCGCCAGTTCCAGTCGAGACGCTCGGGGTGATAAGGCGTCCATTCCGAGGGCCCCACATAGAAATCGTAGTCGACAATGCGGGGCGCTTCGGGCCAGGAATCGGCCCAGAGGGCGTGGCCGCCGTCGGGCAGGCCCACCTCGATGTGGTGAATCTTGCCAATGTAGCCGTTGCGCACCAGCTGCGCGGCAATTTTCATGTCGCGGAACGAGCGCTGCATGCTGCCCACTTGGAAGATACAATTGTTTGCCTTTGCTGTGTCGGCTACGGCCCGTCCTTCTCGCAGGTGGTGCGTCACCGGCTTCTCGCAGTAGATATCCTTGCGGGCGCGTGCAGCCTCGACGCAGACCAGCGCGTGCCAGTGGTCCGGCGTGGCTATGATGACCGCGTCGATATCGTCCCGCGCGATGAGTTCACGGTAGTCCGAGTATTCCTTGCAGTCCTTGTTGCCGTAGTGATCGTCCACGATGCGCTTGGCCTTGCGGGCATTCACGCGGTTGACGTCGCACACGGCGAGCACATGGGTATCGCGCATGCCGAGGGCCGCCCCCATGACGCCCCGGCCCTGCCCGCCGCAGCCGATCAGTCCGAAGCGGATCTTTTCGCTGGGCGCCTCGTCGCCTTGGGCGCGTGCGGCGGCCGGCACGATGAACGGCGCGGCCGCGGCGGCCATGCTGGCCGTACGCAGAAAGCCCCGCCGGGACACTCCGGGATTAGTTGGGTTCGTCATGGTTCTCTCCTTGGTTCCAGGCTGAGTATCGGCTGGCGCGCGGCGGCCCGGCCCCGCGCCGGGCGGCTTATTTGGCGGACGGACGCGAGAAACGGAATTCCGCCTGCGCTGCGCCCGATTCCGGCACGTCCAGTTCCGTTTCCTGGCTGCCGAGACGCTCGTGCGTCGCCTTCACGGTGTATTTGCCCGCGGGCAGATCCGGAATCGTGAACGTGCCATCCGAGCCGGTGACCGTGAAATAGGGGTGGCTCATTACGGCGCAGTAGGCGACCATCCAGGTGTGGACATTGCAGCGGAAAGGAAACAGGCCTTCGGGCTGATCGAAGACCACCTCGATATCGGTGACATTCGGGGGCATGCCGCGGTTGAAGGCCGTGTTCTTCACGGGCGCGGCGTTCACATTGTGCAGCGTGCCGTCGGGATTCTCGATGCGCAGCTTCTGTCCGGCGCGCACGCCGAACACGCGGGGGGTGTATTTGCAGCCCGATTGCGTCAGCACGGCGGGTTCCTCGGGCACGGGGTATTCCTTGCCCTCGGGCAGTCCCGCGGCAATCTCGACGAAGACGTTGCCGAGGGTGTTGCCTTCGCCCAGTACCAGCACTTCGTTCGCCGGTTCTTCCTTGCCCGCGTAGTGCTCGGCGCACTTGGGGTCGGCGCCCATGTCGAGCGGCTTCAACTGCGGCACCGTGCCGTCGTAGAAAGCGGTGCCCGTCACTTCGCCCGCGAATACGGGGGCGGAAATCAGCAAAGCTGTGATTAGAACGTATCGCATACTACTTGTTACTCCAGAATTTTGTAGCCTTGAATCTTCAACAGCAGCAGGAAAGCCTGCACGTCTTTGGGCAGTTTCTCCGGCCGCGAAAGCGTGTCGAGCAGCAGCACGGCGTCGTAGGGAATGCCCACGCCCTTGGCTACGCCCATGAACGTCACGCGCTGTTCGGGCGTATTGTCCGCGAATTCGGTACGAAGATAGGTGCCGGCTACTTGACGCGCCACGAGCGGAATTTGTTTCGGCTTCAAATTCGACAGCAGCGCTTCGGCTTCCGGTGGCAGTTCCTTGAGTTTATCCTTGAACTGGGTCATCAGCTTCCCCAGCCCCTGCAGGCCGGTGTCGAGGTTGGCCCAGGCGGTGAGAATGGCGTCGCGCTCGGCCTCGCCGCGCTTGAGTCCGGCATCGAAGGCCAGCTGATGCCCGGCAAGCTCGGGAATCATGTCCATGGTGATGGCGCTGGGTTCGTAGGCGAGGCAGGAATCGGCGTACCAGGAAATCATCAGCGGGCCGTGGAAGGCCATGCGCGCGCGATCGCCGGCCAGCATGTATTCGCTGATGCCGGGGTGATAGCCCTGGAAGTCGTTGGCGTAGCTGCACAGGAATACGCCGGAGGCCCCTTGCTCAAGCGCCTTGACGCGGAGCAGCACGCCGATTTGCGCGGCCGGCGCGCCCGGCAGCGAGACGAAGACCTCGTCGCTGAGGTGGATCTCCGAAAGCAGCGCGGAATCCGCAATCATTTCGCCGAGCAGCGACGGCGGCAGCTTGACCGTGCGGGAAGCGGACCAGAGCGAGCTTTCCTTCCGCGGCGTGGCCCCCTCGAGCGACCCCATGGCGAGGTCCGCGATGGCCGCTGCGGCCGCGTTCTGCCCTTCGGCGTCCTCCGGCAGTTTCTGGTCGAGATCTCCCGCGACGCCGTTGTAAAAGACCACCGGCAGATCGGCCGCGGTCTTGCCGCGCAGGGCCTCGGCTATGCGCCCGGGGAAACCGCGTCCGCCTAGCGGCGTGTCGCCGAATTCCTTCGGCGGCTGAATCGCATAGTTCACAATCGCGCCCAGCGGCTGACCGTCGGCGCCCTGCGCGAGCAGGAATCCCAGCGTGCTGTCCGGGGTATCGCTCGCGCCTTCGCGGGCCGCGTGATACTCGGGAGCATCGCTTTCGCCGGTCAGGTAGGCCGCCGGGGCCAGCGCGGCCTCGGCCTGCTGGATGGCCTGGGTGAAAGCGGCGGCGAGGGCGTCGAAACCCGCCTGATCGAAGTTGCCGAAAAGCGCCTCCTGCATCACGCCCTGAATCACGCCCGGGTGCCAGCCGGTATCGACGGCGGTCGCTCCGAGGAGCAGCTGGTCTTTCTGGATAGCGGACCCGCCCGCGGCGAGGGCCGATGCCACGGCGTCGGTCATCGGCGCTCCGAACGCCGCGACGTCGGCGCTGGCAAAGGCCACCGTCTTTTCGCCGACGCGCAAGACGAGCGCGTTCACCTCGAAATTCTTCAGCGGGTCGGCATCGCTGCCATCGACGATGCGCGCGGCACCGGCCGATACCGCGCCGAACTCGGGTTCCGGCGCCACGAGTTCCTCAGGGGCTTCTTCCATGGCGACCGGCTCGGCAGTCTCTTCGGGGGCGGCCACGGGCTCAGCGCCGGCCTCCGTCGTTTCCATGGGCTCGGCCGACGTTTCTGGTGCTGCGGCGGGTTCCGCTACGGGCTCTGGCGTCGGCTCCGGTTCGGGGGTAGCTTCCGGTTCCGGCGCAGGCTCGGGCATGGGCTCCGGTTCTGGCGCGGCCACTGGGGCAGGCTCGGGCATGGGTTCGGGCTCGGGAGTCACTTCCGATACAGGCTCGGGCATGGGTTCGGGCTCGGGCGTCACTTCCGATACAGGCTCGGGCATCGGCTCGGCCGCCTCCGGCGGTTCCGGCATGGGCATCGGGGCGCGCGTGGGTTCAAAGGGCGCTGCATCCGGCAGCGGCGCATCGCCGAAGACAATGTCGTTCGGCCCCACCTGGCTTTTCGAGGCGCTCATCGGCGAGTCGTCGGGCAGCCGGAAATAATACCGCGACCCGGTTTCCTTAATCTTGACGCCGGAGTAGACCTTTCCGTCCACGCGGATGCTGTCGGCGTGTACAGGCGTCAGCAACGCCAGGATAGAAATCGCGCAAGCCAGTCGTTTCAACATGCAATGGGTCTCCCGAGGGCACGTGCCGGGTGGATAACGTATGGGAATCGCTAAGGATAGAACGGCAGCGCGGCTTAGTCAAACCGCAGGCGTCAGGGAATGACGATCCGCGCGGCGCCGGGCACCACCGTGAAATGCGCAGGCACGCCGCCTGCGGGGTCGCCGTCTATCTGCAGCGGGGCGGCTTCGTCCCCGGCCGGCTCGAAGGTCACCGTCCGCGCCTGGCGGTAGGTCACGTCGGGCCGGTTGATGAAGGAGGGCCACCAGACCGTGAGTGCGAGTGCCATGCATTTCCACGGTGTGAGCGCGTGCAGCAGGCAGATATCCAGCAGTCCGTCGGCGGTATCGGCCTGGGGCGTCGAGGGAAACACGCCGGCGCTGTAGATGCAATTGCCGACAATGGCGTACTCGGCGGACTCGGAAATCACTTCGCCATCGGCGATGACGCGCACCTTGGGATAGCGGTAGGTGAGCACGGTCTTGATGACGGGCCACACCCAGATCCAGATGCTCGAGGTACGGCCGCGGCGCTTTTTCACCTCGGTGGTGATGGCGGCGTCGAGGCCCGCGCCCGCCCCGAGCAAGAACAGCCGCCCGTCGCGCTCGCCTAAATCCATCGTGTAGGTATTCGCATGATGAATCATCTTGGCCACGGCATGCGGGCTGCGGGGAATCCTGAACTGCCGCGCCACCACATTCGCGGTGCCGACGCCCAATACCGTGAATACGGGCGTCGTACCGCGGAGCCCGTTCATCATCTCGTTCGCCGTGCCGTCGCCCCCCACGGAAACAAAGCACCCGATCGCGCTGCCCGCGCGCTCGCGGGCGAACCGCTCCGCGTCCCCCGCCGCCTTGGTAACGCAGAGTTCCACCCGATGGCCCAGCCGCTGGAGGCGGCGCTGGAGGGAACGCGCGCGGCGGCGGGCCTTGCCGCCTCCGGCCACGGGATTCGCTATGACGCAGATGTCCATACCAGCGCTGCTCTCCGCCCGATTCTTGCGCAGCCACAGGGTAGCACGATATTGTCGGCGCTTCCCAAGCCGACTTCAGGCTACCACCACAAGGAGTCCGAGATGAGCGACAAGCCGGTACAGAACCTGTCGAATCATGGGCATACGCCCAAGGAACTGATCATCGAATGCGTGCTGATACTCCCCGTGCTGCTGGGCGCCGGGTTCGCCGCGTTCAAGCTGCTGGCGGGGGGCGACGAACTTAACGTCCCGCTGCTGGTGGTGGCGATCGCGCTGCTGCTGCACGCGGCCGCCTCCATTTATGTCGTGCTGCACCTACGTTTCGCGTGCCTCAAGCTGCAGGACCGCCTTATCCGGCAGGAGATGCGATTCCGCCTCAGCCAGGTGCTGCCGGACGATCTCCGCGGCCGCATCGGCGAATTGGACCTCGGGCAGCTGGTATCGCTCCGTTTCGCCGGGGACGACGAGATCGTGGATATCACCCGCAAGGTGCTGAACGACAAGATTGGCGACCGCAAGGCCATCAAGAAGATGGTCAAGAACTGGCAGGCCGACTGGATGCGTATCTGACGCGGCCGAGGATTGGCGCGAAAAAAAGCGGCGCGGCACCGGCAGGGACCGCGCCGTTTCCATTGCAGAGGTTAGCGGCGGCGTTTCCGCAAGGTGATGGCCGCGAGGGCCGCAGATAGCGCGGCGAGTCCCAGCGCGCCGGCGGCCGGCACCGAGGCGACCACGTTCAAGGTGACGCTGGGGCTGGTGACGGAGGATTCGAAGTCGCTCACGACGCAGTAGTAGGTGCCCGCATCGCTGTAATCGAGCGACTGGATAACGAAGACGGAGTCGTCCGGCCCGATTGGCAGGTCGGCCTTGGCGCTGTCTTCCTTGTACCACTGGTAGCTCAATGCGCCTACGGCGCCCACAACGTCCACCGAGAAGGTGTACTTCGCCCCCACCTCGACGAGCACCGGCCCCTTCTTGTTGAGCGTGACCTCCAGCCCGGCGGAGACCAACTGCACCTTGAAGGTGTTGGAGGGTATCATGACGTTGCCGACAGAAAAGTCTTGCGCCCCGCTGATTTCGACGGTGGCGAGCCCGGCATCGGCGCCGGTCAGGGCCCGCGCGAGCGGCGCCTGGTAGGTTGTAAAACTGCTCCACGCTCCGCTGCTGGTGGCGATATCGTCATTGGCGGCGGTATGGAGTATCACCGTCGGCGCGACGGACTGCTTCATCGACTCGTCGAACTGGACCACCACGAAGCCAGAACTTCCCTGCTGAATCAACGCCGGCGACGTCGACACGGAAATCACTTGGGGCGGCAGCCCATCGACACTTATCGGGTCGCTTTCCGCCGCCGCAGCCAGCGGGTGCTCGCCTACGCTCAAATCCTTGATGGAGCCATTAGCGAGTACTTGTAGGTTGAGACTGCCGAATCCGGAAATACCGTCGAGGGTCACTTCATAGACCTTCGCACTGATCGGCTGCATGCTCAGGCTGCCGATGTCCAGCGGACTGAGGTCCAATTCGATATCGAAATCCGAAAGATCGACCCCGGTCACGGCTTCGCTGAACTCCACGGTCCAGGTGATTTCGGGGCCGCCGGTGAAGAACGGCACGTCGGCGGTAATCGACTTCACGGTCGGGGCTTTCTGATCCGCCCACTTCACGGCATTCACGTAGAGCTGCTGCGCCGTCGCATTGGTCAGGACGTCCGAAAGCTGCCCCGCCGCCCGGTAATTGCCCTTGTGGTTGAACATCACGACACGGCCAGCGCCGAATTCTCGGATGCCGATGGCCGGATTGCCGTCAATGTCGTTCGCGAGCGCCACGGCAGAATCGCTCGAGAAACTGCGCAACACGGCCGAAAGCGGCACGTCCTCCAGCGCGGTGATGTACGAGAACGGCGAGGTGATGCCGTCGAGGACCGGGTGTCCTGTGCCCGCTGCCGTGGTCGTGAGCATTCGGTCAGTGGGGGCAAGACTCCCCGAGCTCTCGAACGGGGTAATGTTCCGCAAGAACACCCCGCTGCTACCCGCATCCGATTGGAAGGCATTGAACTCGGAGCAAATGTAGCCGCCGCCGCTCTCGACGTACTCTGCCAGCTTAAGCGCGCCTTGTGTGACCTTCCCGAAATCCGCCGCCACGATGTTCCCATTCAGATGCACCACGACATCAAACGCGGCGGGGGCGGGATTCAACCCGGTATAGAGATGCTGGGTATTGTTGCTCAAGGTTACGGAGCAGTCGTCCGCTTCCAGCGCGTCGATAAGCGCCTGCGTGTGCGGATTTACGCTGGGCGTCTCGTTGAGGGCGATGGCCGCATCGTCCCAAAGGAGCAGCACCTCGATGGCATGGGCCGGCGCGGCGGACATACCAAGGGCTAAAATCGCTCCGGCCGCAGCATACACCGGTCCCAACCACTTGCGCTTCATATACGGTCTCCTGCCATCCGTGTGGTAGCGGCCCAGTCCCTGCCGCTACAATGCCTCGCGTCGCCCGTAAGTATATCAGAATCCGTTGATTACTGGTACCCGTACCGCGGCGCTTGAATGCCCGCCGGGGCACGTGCTGGAATACGCGGGGGCGGGACTACCCAGGAGCATCGAAATACATGCGGCAGTTGGCAGGCATTGTGGCGGCGTGTGCAATGGCGGCAGCGGTATGGGGCGAAGCATCGCCCGCGCCGGGCTTCCCGGTGTTCTTCGTGTCTACCCAGGGCGACGACGCCTCGACGGGTCTGGCTCCGGAGCCGGGCGGTCCCGACGGTCCGTTCCGCACGCCGGCGCGCGCGCTGGAGGCGCTGCGGTCTGCAGGCGGAGACGACGGCCACGCCGCCGGAGCGACGGTGTATTTCCGGGAAGGCGACTACTATCTCGACGCGCCGCTGGAGTTCGGGCCGCAGGACAGCGGCCGCGAGCATGCCCCGGTGCTGTGGCGCAATTACCGCAACGAGGCGGTCCGGCTGGTGGGCGGTTTTGCCGTGGAAGGCCTCGCGGCGGACCAGGGCGATATCCTGAAGGCGGATCTGACCGGCCAACTGCCCGAGGGGGTTGATGCCGAGGCGGTGTTTTTCGACGGCAACCGGCAGCCGCTGGCGCGCTGGCCCAACGAGGGCGAGGGCGATCTGCCGGGCGGCGGATGGACCTTTGTCGCGGCGTCGGTACCCGATGCCCCCGAAACGAAATACATCTGCGATGTGGATCGCTCGAAGGGCTGGGCCTCCATCGAGGGCGCGCAGGTTTCGATCTGGCCGAATTACAACTGGTGGCAGACCATTGCCCCCATCAGCGCGATCGACCCCGAGACGCGGACCATCACGCTCGGCGAGAAGATGCCCTACACCATCGAGCCCGGGCGCCGGTTCTTTTATCAGAATGTCCGGGAAGAGCTCGACGCGCCGGGCGAGTGGTACTTCGACAAGGGCACGCGCGCGCTCTATTTCTGGCCGCCGTCGCCGGTGGCGGATTCCCCTGTGCTGGTGCCGGTGCTGGACCACATCGTCCGGATTCAAGGCGCGCACCACATCAACCTGCTCGGCTTCACCTTCGAGGCCGCGCGCGATGCCGCGGTCATCATGGAAGACTCCACCGCCTGCATGCTGGCGAAAAGTGTCGTGCGGCACACCAACGGCTTCGGCGTGGTGGTGCAGGGCGGCGATCATTGCCGCGTGCTGGGCAACGACATCTACCACACCGGGCGCGGCGGTATCGTGCTGGAGGGCGGCGATCGCAAGACCCTCACGCCCGGCGGTCACGAGGCGGTCAACAACCACATCCACCATTTCGCGCAGTTGTACCGCACCTACCAGACGGGCGTGAACGTGAGCGGCGTGGCGAACCGGGTGGCCAACAACGACATCCATGACGCCCCCCACATCGCCATTCTGCTGGGCGGCAACGAACACACGATCGAGTTCAACGACATCCACCATGTCTGCCTCGAGGGCTCGGACAATGGCGGCTTTTACATGGGGCGCGACTGGACGCAGCGGGGCAACCGGATCCTGCACAACAAGTTCCACGACATCTACGGCTTCGGCCTGGCCGACCTGAAGGCCGACAAGGACGGCGTATACCAGTATGAGTCGCCGCACTGGGCCTGGGGCGTCTATCTGGACGATTGCAGCAGCGGCGTGGAAATCACCGGCAACCTCTTCTACCGCGTGCCGCTGTGCGGCGTGATGATTGGCGGCGGCCGCGACAACCGCGTGACCAACAACATCTTTGTGGAATGCGTGCCTGCGCTGCATATCGACGACCGCTGGGATTCGTATCCGTGGGATACGATGCAGGAGCGGCTCGAGGCGATGAACGTGACGCAGCCGCCGTACAGCGACTTCTATCCCGAGCTGCAGAACATGGGCGACGATCCGCGCAAGCCGGAGAATAACCGCTTCGAGCGCAACATCATCTCGTTCCGCAGCGACAGTTTTCGGGGCATCACCACGACGGCGCGGAAGGACGAGGGGGCGATCGTCTACAATTTCGACCAGTTCGACCCCGAGACCACGCGCATCGACAACAACCTGATTTACCACTACGACCAGCCCTTGCGCGTGCATTGGAGCGTGTACGGCGACGATCCGCAGACGGAGATCATCGACTGGGAGACCTGGCTGGAGCGGGCCTTCGACGCAAACAGCCTGATTCAGGATCCGCGCTTCGTGAACCCCGCGAAGGACGACTACCGTCTGAACGAGCAGAGCCCGGCCTACACCCTCGGTTTCAAGCCGATACCGGAGCACAACATGGGGCTGATCGAGGACGAATTCCGGGCCAGCCCCGTGCCCCCGCGCGACGAGCGCCGCGAGGGCTGGGAGCACCGGCGGTTTCCGGTAACGCTGGAGCACACGCCGTGATGCGCGAAAACGAGTCCCGGGGAAACGCGTGAGCAGGCCGGCGGACAAAGCGGCACTGTATTCCAGCCAGAGGCAGCGCAGCGTGCTGGCGCTTCCGCGGGAGCTGCTGCGCTCGCGCGAACTGCTGTTCGACCTCGTGCGCAAGGACGTGCGTGTGCGCTACCGCTATGCCGCGCTGGGATTCGTGTGGGCCGTGCTCGAACCGCTGGCCCTGATGGCCGTGCTGGCCTTCGTTTTTTCATTCGTGCTGGGCGGCCGCACGGCCCTGCTCACCGGCGGCGAAGGCGGTCCCCCCTACGACGTGTTTCTGCTGAGCGGTCTGCTGTTCTGGCAGTTCACGGCGGTGTCGCTGGGCAACGCCGCGCAGTCGATTCTGGAAAACCGCAACCTGGTGCAGAAGGTCGCCTTTACCCGCGAGGTCCTCCCCATCGCCTCGATGGGCTATCCGCTCCTGAACCTCGGTATCGGCATCGTCATCCTATTCGCGCTGCACCTGGGCACCGGCGGCCTGCTCGGGCCGAGCCTTGCCGCGCTCCCCCTAGTCTTTGCCATTCAACTGGCGCTCACCGTGGGCGTCGGGCTCTTCGTGGCCTGGGCGAATGCGCTCTACCGCGATATCGGCTACATGCTGTCCGTCGCCATTCTGCTGGGTTTCTACGCTTCGCCCGTGCTGTATCCAGCCAGCCTGGTGGCATCGTCGGGCGCGGTTCCCGAATGGGCCGTGCGGTGTTATCACCTGAATCCCATGGCAGGCCTGCTGTCCGCCTACCGCACGATACTCTTCGACGGCGCCTGGCCCGAGGCTTCGCTGCTGGCTTGGCCCGCGGGCGCGGCCGTGTTCATGCTGGCGCTCGGTATCTTTACCTTCCGCCGCGCCGCCCCCACGCTTTCGGATCACCTCTAATGGCGATCATCGAAGCGCGAAACGTGACCAAGACCTTTCCCCTGAAGCGGGGCGGCCGCGTGTTGCTCGGCCGCGGGGGCTTGCCCGACTTGTTCCGCGGCGCGCCGGCGAGTGCGTTCAATGCCGTCGAAGAGGTGTCGCTGTCGGTGGAGGCGGGCGAATCGGTCGGCATTATCGGCGGCAATGGCTCGGGCAAGAGCACGCTGCTCAAGATGCTCGCGGGCGTGACGCTGCCCACCTCCGGCGAGGTGGAGGTGCGCGGCCGCGTGGCTTCCTTGCTCGAACTGGGCGCGGGCTTCCACCCCGTGCTCACCGGGCGCGAGAACGTTTATCTGAACGCCGGACTCTACGGCCGCATCCATGCGCAGGTGGACGAAGTGCTCGAGTCCATCATCGAGTTCTCCGGCATCCGCGACTTCATCGACCAGCCGGTCGATTCCTACAGCAGCGGCATGTACGTGCGCATCGCTTTCGCGGCCGCGGTGCACATGGACCCCGACATCTTCCTGGTCGACGAGGTGCTGTCCGTGGGCGACGAGGCCTTCCAGCGCAAGTGCCGCCAGAAGATCGGCGAATTGCGCGAACAAGGCAAGACCATTCTGTTCGTTTCGCACGATCTCGGTATTGTGAACACGGTCTGCCAGCGCGTGGTGCTGATGAGCAAGGGGCGGCTGCTGGAACGCCGCACGCGCCAGGAGACCTTTGACTTCTACCTGCGCCAGATCGGGCAGGCCAGCGGCATCCATACCATTCGCAGCGGCCGCTCCGAGACGGTCTTCAGCCACGGCAAGCTGTCGCTGTACCACGACCAGCGCGAAGTCACGGCGCCCCAAGGCATCCTCTTCGAGGTCTTCTCGATGGGGCAGTCCCACGCGGGCCCCATGGCGGACTGGCGCGTGACGGAGGCGGGCGATACCGCCTTCACGGCCGTCGGTTCGTTCGCGCGGGTGCCTGCCTCGCTCGAGGTAAAGGGATTCCTGCAGGGCGACAAGCTGGAACTGGGCCTCTGCCTGACGGCCGAGCGGGCCTTCGACCTCGAGGAACTGCGGGTGTCGATCGCCCTGCCGGCGCAGGCGGACCAATGGCTGTTCGACGAGCGTCCGCATGCGGCACGGATGATTACGCCGGAGCATGCCCATCGCGAAATGGAGACCATGCCGGACAGCCACGCGCGGCGCGTGGCGGCTTGGGCTACCGACGAATCCGTGCCGGGTCTGGGCGTCGAGCTATCCCCGGCGCAGCCGCAGTCCTTTGTGCAGTTGGTCAATGGCGAATTCCTTTCCGCTGCGCGCTTTCTGTTCTGCACCGCCCCGATGCCGGGCGGCAGGCGTTCGCTGCAGGAAGGCGATCGCATCGAGTTCGGCACGGTAGTTTTCGATTTGCATCTGGATGCCGCTGCTCAGCGGGAGCAGACGGAGTCCCAGCAGGCGGCCAGCCAGCTGGATTGCGGCGCGTTCGAGGCGGCCTTCGATCACGGTGCGCTGCGGCTGCGGTATGCTGGCTACGAGGCCGAGGCGCGCTGTCTGTTGCTCTCGGATGCGCTGTGGACCCAGAGCCCGGGGCTGGCGTGGTCGGTGCCCGAACGCGACGGCGATACGCTGCGTGTGCGCGGCATTGATCGCCGACTGCAGGCAGCGCAGTTTTGGACGCTGCAGGCAGAGAACGGACGCCTCCGCTGGACCGTCGAGATCGAGTCGGAGCGACCCTTTGCGTTGCAGGAATACAACGCTTCGCTGCTGCTCGATGCGGACTACGCCCAGTGGGCCGCGGCGCATGAAACCGGCCGGTTTCCGGAATTTGCCCCGGCGCAGGAATGGCGGCCGCTCAATGTGTCGCATGCCGCCAGCGAGTGGATCCGGGCGTCGGGCCCGGGGCTGCCGGGCATTGCGATGATGCAGGATGCCGGGGAGAAAGCGCTGCTGCCGAGCGCGCTCAACACGGGCGCAGCCCAGCACCGCCGCGTGCTGCAGATGCTCCGGCGAGGCCCGCAGGGCGCTCCGTTCGCGTTCGCCGCTGGACGCCACCGCTTGTTCTCTGTCATGCTTCGTGTCCTCGAAGCGACGGAGTAAGCCTTGACTCAACATGCGATTGAAGAGCGCCTGCCGCCCGTGCGCGGCCTCGTCTGCGGCGGAAACCGACGCGGCGGCGCCTTCCGGCTGTCTGCGCTGAAGCAGTGGGTACACCTGAGCAAGGCCGGCTACAAGGCCGAGAAGATCGATATTCTCGCAGACGGCCAGCCGCGCGGCGCGGTCGTGGAACTCCTCGAGTTCGCTGCTTCGGAAAATCTGCCCGCCGCCATCCGCCTATCCGTGGCGCCGGAAGAGGAAGACCTGCGCGCCTTCGCGGCCGCGGGTGCGACGGACTTGTTCTATGCTCCCGCGCAATTCCGGGCGCAGACCCTCGAAAGCCTGTGTGCTGCCTGCACGGCGCTCGGGTTGCCGCTGCGGATTCAGATCACCCGCCCGCTATTCGAGGACTCCGAGTTCGAGCGGGTGCGGGAAATGCTCTGGGCCGAGCCCATCTGGTCGATCAACCTCGCGCCGTGGGATCCCTTTCTGCCCGACCGGCCCTGCACGCGCACCGAAACGGTACGGCTGCTGGAGCAGACGGCGTCGCTCGCCGAGGCCGCCGTGGCCCACGGCAAGGAAGTGAACCTGTTGCGCTTTCCGTTCTGTCTGCTGCCGCGCGAGCGCTGGGCCGAAGTGCTCACCCTGCCGCAGTTCTACCTGCACCACCAGCAGTACATGTACGAGGCCTACGACCTCGCGCAGACGATACACCGGTGCAGCGTGTTCGGCATGGCCGCCGCCATCGAGCATCAACTGAGCGCGGGCGCGACGCACTACCACATCATCGACAAGGTCGCGTTTCCGCGCATCATCAGTCATCCCTCGCTGCATGTGCGGCTTTGGCTCAAGCACAAGATCGTCCGCCAGTTCGCGCGGCGGACGAAGCGCGGCGCGCCTTTGCCGGACACCGAGGACGCCTGGGAGGCCGCGCTCAAGGAAGTACGCGCCGAGGCGGACCGGCATCTGCTGCCCGCCTGTCGGGAATGCGCGCTGAAACATATCTGCGACCACGGCATGCCGCCCCTGCGCGAAGTGCTGCGCGGTGCGGAATTGACTCCGCAGCGGGCGGAGGGCGTGGTCAGTCCGTTGCATTTCAACTGCGGACAATTGAAGCGCTACGACGCCGTGGACGAGGCGCGACGGGCTGAAACGGACGACCTGGAAGCCATTGCCGTCGAGGCGCGGCGCGTTATCGACGAGTCCACGCCCACCCGCGTCTTCGGCTATGACGAATATGAAATCGAGGGGCGCTGGACCGATCGCCTCATTGGCGCCGTGCGCTGGTGGTCGCTCACCACCGACCGCTACCGCAGTTCCGAACTCGCCCGAGTCGAGCCGCCGTTTACCCTGGGCTTCACCGTGGGCGGCGGCATGGCCGAACAGGCCGGCTTTTGCCTGGCGGACCACATCTATCTGCTCTGCCCGATGATCGGCCCGACACATTACATCGCCCTGCATGTGCGGCGCGATGGTTCGTATGTGCTGCTGCGAGACGGCCAACCCGTGCGCCCGACGGAATTCACCGGGTTGTTCCGCGTGCCGAAGCGGCTGGGCAGCGTGCTCCATCCGCGCCTGTGCCTGTGGAACATCGACGGACAGATTCAAACCCAATCGCCGCAGCTCTGGCTGAACAGCGAACCGCAGCCCGATGCCGCGCCGCCGCCCGTGTACAGCGTCATCGTGCCCAGCACGCGTTACAGCCGGCGGCTCCAGGCGCTGGCGCTCGGCGTCGCGCACCAGGCCGGCTACGACCTCAGCCGCATCGAGCTCATCGTCAGCTACGTGCCCGGACTCGACAGCAACGACGATCTGCTCGACAGCCTCGAGGCGGCCTTTCCGGCGCTGCGGATCGTCCGATGCACGTTTACGGAGCGGCACGTCCGTTCGCGCGGGCTCATGGTGAACGAGGCGGTCCGGATGGCCTCGGGCGAATGGGTGATCCTGTTCGACTCCGACATCGTTGTGCCGCCCGACTTCTTCGCCCGGCTCGATGGCGTGCCCGAAGACACCAAGTTCATCGCGCCCGACGGCCGCAAGATGCTCCCGCCTGCCGAGACTGCGCAAATTCTCCTCGGCGAGTGCCGCCCCTGGGAGGATTTCCAGTCCTTCCTTGACGGCCCGGGTGAACTCTGGCACCGTGAGGCCGACGGCGTACCCGTGGGCTTCTGCCAAATCGTCCGCCGGTCGATACTACAGGAACTGCCCTACGCCCAGGCCGACCATTTCGAAGGTTCCGATTGGGAATTCTCCCAGCAGGTCTACGCGAAGTACGGCAAAGAACACCGACTCGAAGGCTGCTATGTCCTCCACCTCGACCACGGCGGCTCGCAGTGGTACGGCGCCCGGAAACAGAAGTAAGGGCCGTCTGCAAGGTGGGGCGAGACTCCGTGGAGCCATCTTGGCGCGAGGGTCTTGTTGCCGGCGAAAGGAACAGACGACGGCACTACGCGCTCGGCTCATGGGGACATTCGCCCCACCATACGCCGGGAGCGCCGCTTTCCAAAGCGGCATCATGACGCGATGGCTGCGGCCCGGAGCGATCAACTCCCTCCTTCCGTCATTGCGAGCGAAGCGCGGCAACCTCTTTGATGCGCCGATGGTGGAATGCCGTGCAGACCATCGCCAGCACGGCGGCGGCGATACCGCGCTCCGGAAACTCGCCGTCGCGCCAAAGAGGTTGCCGCGCTTCGCTCGCAATGACGATGTTGGTGGGTCTTGGCGGAAGAAAAAGCGCGTTGTAACGTAGCGAATGCATCGGGACGGTAGGGCGAGCGTACCCGCGAGCCATCGTCGTGCTAGGCCGTAGCGCTCTGCTCATGGGGACATTCGCCCCACCGTGCGGCATTGCCGCCTTGGAGTGCGGGAGCGGGCTCCCGCTTTGATTAGAGAGCGATCGAGCTCCCGTCGCTGTCAGGCCGGTTTGAGGCCGACGTGCTGGCGCCGGAAGCGAGCTTCCTCCTCGAAAGCGGCAGCAAGTCTGCCGCAGTCCAAAGCAGCAAGCTGCATCCGGCAGGGCAAGCGTACCCGCGCGCCATCTTGGTGCTGGACCCGTCGGCTAATTGCTCTCCCCCATTTTCCGGAGCCGGTCGAGCGCGGCCTGGGTGGGCTGGTGGTCGGGTGCTACCTCAGCGGCGCGCGCGAACAACGCTTGGGCGAAGGTGTAGTCGCGGGCGCGGGCGGCGATGACGGCGGCATTGTAGAGGCTCATGACGTCTTCGCCGTAGGTGGCGACGGCCTGTTCCAGCGCCGTGTGCGCTGCGTCGATATCGCCATCGTCGTAGGCATCGGCTGCATGCTGTTGCAACGACTCATACATGATCACCCGCACGGTGTAATCGTCCAGATAGCCCTCGGCACGGGGTTCAAAGGATTGGCCCTCGCAGGCGCAGGAGGCCGCTTCTCCGTCTCGCTGCAGCTGGGTGAGCCTATTGCAGTCGGCAAGCCGAACCCGTGTTCCATCGGGCAAGGCTGGCTTACCGAAGGCGTATATGGGGCGCGTGCTGTGTTCGAGCAGCCAGGCGAGCATCTCGGGTTCGTAGCGGCGCGGGGGGAACTCGCCCCATTTGTCGCGCAGGTCGTCGGGTGCCTCGGACCAGAGCGTGGCATCCAGATAGCCGTATTTACGGGCCAGCGACACGTCCGTACGGATGCCCTCGACGGCCTGCAGGTAGAGCGTTGGAAAGCTTTGATGGTCGCCGAGGGGCACCAGGATCGCCTCCGGCGGCAGGCATTCCAGCGACGCGCGGGCATAGCGATCGATGACATCGTTGCCGCGTTGGTTGGGAGGGCCGACCAGCCCGAGCACCATTGCTAAGACCAGCACCGCTGCCAGCGGCAAGGTCCGTCGCCCGGCGTGCGCGAGCAACCAGGCGATGCCCGCTCCCGTCGCCATGTAGAGCGGCAGCCCGAAGACGCTCATCACCCAGCGCCATTCGAGGGTGTTGTCGAAATTCTGCACCAGCGCAAAGGCAATGGAAACGACCACCCCGGACACCAGCAGCAGGATGGCGGGCGCCCGGCGGAAGCGCAGCAGCCCGGCCCAGCCGGCAAGGGCCACAAGGAAAGGCAGGTTCACCGGCCGCGACCACAGGCGGTACTGCTCCCACCAGAATTCGGCGGTGACGGCGGCCTGCATGCCCAGGCGCGGCAGCGAGCGCGGGGCCTCGGTGAGCATGAAGGTGTATTGTCCGCGGCTGACATGGCGCCAGAGGTTGCCGGGGGTTTCGGGATTGCCCCAGTCGACGGGCGGATCGGCCAGCGACCGCACGGGCAGCAGCAGGTGCAGCGCGAAGGCGATAAACAGGGCGATACCCAGCATGCGGAAATAGAACCAGCCGCGCTCGTAGGGGCGGCGCTCCTGCAGGGCGATAAACGCGCCGAACACCGGGCCGAGCAGGTGCATGGTGTTGTGGTTGCCGAGGCTCAGGCCATAGGCCACGGCGAAGGCCCAGAGCAGGCGGTCGTCGCGGCGGTCGTTCCAGACCACCAGCAGCCACCAGCAGAGCGCGACGAAGAAGGCGTTGAGGGTGTAGACCTCGGGGATGATGGACTGTTTCCAGAACTCGTGGCTGAGCCCTACGGCCACGGCGGCCAGGGCACCGGCCCAAGGGGAACCGCTCAGCCGCTGGAAGAGGCGGGCGAGCACGAACACGGCCGCCGCGCCGAAGAACGCCGAGCAAAGTGCCACCCGCCAGGGAATGGAGCCGAAAGGCAGCCAGGTGAAGGCATGCGCCACGAGGCACCACAGGGGATAGCCGGGCGGATGCGGAATGCCGAGATGATAGGCGGCGGCGATGAGTTCGCCCGCATCCTCGCCGGTCACGTAATTGGCGGCGGTGGCCGCGTAGACCGCGAATACCAGCAGCGCCGCCGCGAGCGCGTAGACCGAATCCCACCGCGGGTTGCGCCCGGAATCCCCCACCGCTAGATCCGGTTTTCCTCGCCCTTGAGGATGCGCTTGATGTTGTCCCGGTGCTTCCAGATGACGAGCAGCGCCATGAGCAGCACGATGCCCAGCAGCACCATGTCGTCGGTGAAGAAATAGGCGGCGATTGAGAGCGCGATGGCGGCACTGATGGAGCCCGCGCTGACCATCCGGGTGCCGGCCAGCACCGAACCGAAGACGACCGCGGCGATCAGCGTGGGAATGGGCAGCAGCCCCAGAAAGACGCCCGTGCTGGTGGCGACGCCCTTGCCGCCCTTGAAGCCCAGGAACAGTGAAAACGAATGGCCGAGAATGGCGGCGACGCCGCAGGCCAGCGGCAGATAGTTCCAGTCGCCCAGGCGGGCCACCAGCACCACGGGGATGAAGCCCTTGAGCATGTCGGCCGCCAAGGCCGCGCCGCCGAGGCCCTTGCCCAGCACGCGCATGGTGTTCGTGGCGCCGATGTTCTTGCTGCCGTGCTCGCGGATATCGATGCCGCGCAGCCGCAGCCCGAGCCACAGGCCGGTGGGGATGGAGCCGAGCACGTAGGACACGGCCACGGCGACGATACTCATTGCGATACCGCTCATGACCGCGGCGCTCCCTCCCGTAGTTCAAGCTTAATCGGCACGCCCTCGAAACCATAGCGTTCGCGCAGCTGGTTTTCAATGAAGCGCAGGTAGCTGAAGTGGAAGAGCGCCTTCTGGTTCACGAAGAGCACGAAGACCGTGGGCTTCACGCTGGCCTGGGTCACGTATTTAATCTTGGCGGACTTGCCCTTGAGCGACGGCGGCACGTGCTTGGTGCGGATTTCCTCGAAGAACTTGTTCAGTTCGGAAGTGTCGATGCGCTTCTCGGATTCCGCGGCGATCTTGTCGATGTACTCGAACACGTTGAACAGCCGCTGACGCGTGACGTTGGAAATCGTCAGGTAGGGCACGTGCTTGATCTGCGGCATCTTCAGGTCGAGTTCGTCGGCCAGCGCCTTGAACTTCTTTTCCTTGTCCTCGACCAGGTCCCACTTGGTCCACACCAAGATGATGGCCGTGCCGGATTCCATGGCGTAGCCGATCACACGCTTGTCCTGCTCGGTGAAGCCCTCGATCACGTCGATGAGGATGAGGCAGACGTCGCTGCGGCGGATGGCCCGCAGCGAGCGCGCCACGCTGAAATGCTCGACGAACTTTTTGATGCCCGCTTTGCGCCGCAGACCCGCCGTGTCGATCAGCAGATAGTCCTTGTCGTTCCAGTGGAAGGGCACGTCGATGGCGTCGCGCGTGGTGCCCGGCACCGAATCGACGATGGCGCGTTCCTCGTTCAGGATGGCGTTGATAAAGCTCGACTTACCCACGTTGGGCTTGCCGACGATGGCGACTCGCGTGACCTTCGGGCCCTCTTCCACCTCGACCTCGTAGGGCGGCAGGTGCTCGACCAGCGCGTCGAGCATTTCGCTCACCCCGGTGCCGTGGCCCGAGGAAATCGCGAAGGGCTCGCCGATGCCGAGTTCAAAGAAGTCGAAGCGGTTCGCTTCCATGTTCTCGTTGTCGAGCTTGTTTACGGCGAGAATGATGGGCTTGCCGAGCTTGTGCAGCTGCTCGGCCACTTCGCGGTCGGTGCGGGTGATTTCAGCCTGGCCGTCCACCACGAAAATCACGGCGACGGCCTCGTTCAACGCGGCCTGCACCTGGGCCTGCATCTGGTGCGACACGGAGTCGAGCGGGTTCTCGATGATGCCGCCGGTGTCGACAATGCGGAAGGCGCGGTCTTTCCACGCCGCCATGCCGAAGGTGCGATCGCGGGTGATGCCCTCTTCGTCGTGCACGATCGCGCGGGCCTTGCCGGTGATGCGGTTGAACAGGGTGGACTTGCCCACGTTCGGGCGGCCGCAAATGGCGACCAGCGGCGGGGCGGTTTTCTTAGGCATGGACATTCTCCGAGGGAATCAGGTTGGACCGGCCGAACACGGCGTAGTCCAGCCCCGACAGGGCCGCAAGCGCGATGCAGGCGTAAAGCAGTTCGGTGGTGTAGGGAAATTGCAGGAGCGCTCCCACAAAGGTGCTCATGCATACTGCCGTGGTGAGCTTGCCCAGCGGGCGCGCCGCCATGGTGACGTTCCCGTAGCGCCGGAAGTAGAAGATGGCGCCGAAGATGATGCCGCCGTCGCGCAGGAGCAGCAACGGCGGAAACCACAGCGGAATGCCGGGCTGAAAATGCGGGTTGGCCGCCACGAAGATGAAGCCGAAATTCACCAGCAGCTTGTCGGCCAGGGGGTCGAGCCGGGCTCCCAGCTCGCTCCGCTGCTTCCAGTGCCGCGCAATGTAGCCGTCCACGCCGTCCGAAATGCCCGCAATGACGTAAAACACCAGCGCCGCGAAGCGCAGGTATTCGCGCTCGGGGGAATACAGGAAGATCATCGCCGGCAGCAACGGGGTGCAGACGAGCCTGAATACGGTTATCTTGGTGGCGAGAGTCACGGAATCACGGCGCTTTCGGCCGCGCGGATGGGCGCGGCGTTGGGGAAAGTCAAGCCGTATAGTTTACTGCGCCTGCTCCGTCTTGGGCAAGTGGCGGCGGATCTGGGCGGTCAGCTCGGCCGGCAGGAAGGGCTTGGTGACCAGCGTGGCCGCGCCCGCCCGCATCGACGTGTTCCGCGCGTCCATCGTGTGGGCCGACGAAAGGCAGATGACCGGGATGTGCTGGGTGGAGGGGTTCGACTTGAGCTGTTCGCACACCTCGTAGCCGCTCATCATCGGCATCATCAGGTCGAGCAGAATCAGATCCGGCTTGTCGGTGCTGGCCATGTCGAGCGCCGCGATGCCGTCGTAGGCCGACAGCACCTCGAAGCCTTCGGTGCGCAGCGTGCGCTCCACCAGCTCCACCACGTCCGGTTCGTCGTCCACCACGAGTATTTTCGGATTAGCCACGATTTCTCCCGGTGCGGTCGGGGCCGCGTAGATTGGCCGTGTGCATGCGGTTGATAGGCCGGCGCGGCGCCACCGGACGCGGAATGCGCACCACCGGCTGCGAGCCGCTGCCCGGTATCCGCTTGAGGATGACCTTGAGGCCGAGGTCGAAAAAGCCCTCGCCCTCCTCGCTCACCCGCACCACTTCCACTTCGAGCGGCTGGGACAGGGGAATGGAAAAATCCTCGTCGCGCATGAGCTGCAGCGTCAGGCGCTCGCCCACGGGCAGGGCCTGCAGCGAACGCAGCCGCATGCCGCGCGGGTTCAAATCGAGAATGACGCCCTGCGCGCGCTCGTCGGGTACATCGGGATACCAGAACAGACACGGCCGCAGCACCTGCGTGCGCGGCGCGCTGCGGCGCCCCTTCCGCAGCGAACTCGAGTCGGCCGAAAGCACGAGCCGCTCGTTGTCGCGCTCGCGATCGCCTATTTTCAGCGGATTTCTCGCCGGCATCCGATTCCCGCCCGGAGCCCCATGCTCCAACCACCCCCGAAGCATACCCCAAGGGAAGAAAGAATTCCACAGGCACCCCGTTCAGGATTGCGGAGCCGCCACTTCCCCCATCTCCCTCGTCACCCTCCCCCTCCCTCGTTACACTGCTCCGCGGTGTAACGCCTCTACCGCCGCTCTGCGGCGATTGGCCGCCCGGGTCGCGGAGCGCCCGGAGGCCCGTTACACCGCGGAGCAGTGTAACGAGGGGCTGGCGGTGTAACGAGGGTAACTACTTCTTCACCGGCATGGCGGCGTGGAGGTCTTCGCGCCATTGGGCGAGATCTTTTTCCAGGCGCGCGGCGATTTCGGGCTGGGCCTGAAACAGGTCGGTCTTTTCGGCGATGTCTTCGCCGAGGTGGTAGAGCTCGCTGCGGCCGGTTTCGTAGAAGGTGAGGAGCTTCCAGTCGCCGTCGATGATGTAGCTGGCCGGGGCGGTGCGCCAGCCGGTGTCGTGCACGTAGGACTCGAGGTAGACGGGGAAGTGCAGGTACAACTCGCGCGGCGCAAGGTTGCCGCTCTGGCGCAGCAGCGGGGCGATGTCGGTGCCGTCGAGGGGCTGCTCGGGCAGGGCGGCGCCACCGGCTGCGGCGAGGGTCGGCAGCATGTCGATGTGGGCGATAGGGGTGTCGCAGGTGGCGCCGGGCGTGACCTTGCCGGGCCAGCGGACGATGAAGGGCACGCGCACGCCGCCTTCGTAGAGGGTGCCCTTGCCGCCGCGCAGCGGGGCGTTGTCGGTCACGCCGCGATTCTCCGACGGCGGCTCGGTGCGGTAGTAGCCGCCCAGCCCGCCATTGTCGGACGTAAAAATAACGAGCGTGTTGTCCGCCGTGCCCGTGCGTTCGAGCGCCTCGAGGATACGCCCCACGCTTTCATCGACGCTCTGGATCATCGCCGCGAAATCGCCGTTCCAGTGCGTGCCCTTCGGTGGCTTCTTCTTCCATGCCTTCGCGTACTCGGGCTTGGGGTCGATAGGCTTGTGCACGGCGAAGTGCGGCAGATACAGAAAGAACGGCTCGGCTTTGTGGCGCTGGATGAAATCGACCGCATGGTCGGTCAGGAAATCGGCCAGATAGGTGCCCTTCTTGTAGTCTTCCTGCGGCACGGTGACGAAATTGAAGTGCTTACCGGCGGACACCAGCGCCTCGTCGAAACCTCGCTGCGACGGATGGTACGGGCCGTCGTTGCCCAGGTGCCACTTGCCGAACATCCCCGTGGCATAACCCGCGTCGTGGAGCACGTTGGCGATGGTCTTGCGGTCGAGCGGCAGTTCCTGCACGTTCGCCGGCACCTCCAGCTTGCGGTCTTCCGCCTTACCGCGCTCGGACTCGCTGACCGTATAGATGCCCGTGCGCGGCGCGTATTGTCCGCTCATGAGGGCAGCCCGGCTCGGTGCGCAATTGGGCGACGCGTAGTACCGCGTGAACCGCATGCCCTCCGCCGCCAGCTTGTCGAGGTTCGGGGTCTCGTAGAACTCCGAGCCCTGGCAGTGCAGGTCGGTCCAGCCGAGATCATCCGCCAGAATGAAGACGATATTCGGCGGCGCGGCGTGCGCGGCGGCGGCAAAGAACACGGCGGCAATCAAGAATATGCGGTGCATGGCGCGACTCCCGTTGGTCCCGCGAGTCTACACGATTGGGGGCTGGAGTGATACCGCATTGCCGCATCATGCCTTGCCGGGGCGCGGAGCGCCCCTCTGCTGTGGCAGGGTTTCCTGACCCTGCCACTCTTCTGACCGTCAGGTCTCAATTGATAAGTCCACGAGAGTTGGAGACCTTCGGTCACAAGAGTGGGCGGGTCGGGAAACCCGCCCACAGCAAAGGATTGGGGGCCGGAGTGATACCGCACTGCGGCATTTGCTGTGAGCGGGGCGCGGAGCGCCCGGAGATGCGTTACACCGCGGAGCGATGTAACGAGGAGGCTCTGCTGTGGCAGGGTTTCCTGACCCGCCCACAGCGACGCGGAGCGAGGTAACGAGGAGGCTACTGCCACCGCTCCAGGAACTCAAGCACCTTGGTGTTCACCGCTTCGGCGTCGTAATCCCAGAAGTAGACGTGGTTGGAGCGCTCGAGCCAGAAGAGTTCCTTGTCTTCCGAGGCGAACTTCGGAAAGACCTCGGCGGACATCGCCGGATTCGTCACCTTGTCGCCTTTGCTGTGGATGAGCAGCAGCGGGCAGTCGATGGCGTTCCAGGGCTCGGTATCGTGTACACGGCGGCAGACCTGCATGGCGACGACCCCGGCGGCAGAGGCCACCCAGTCGTAGCGCGACGACCCGCCTGCGTAGGACGGATCGTTGATGGGCGCATCGCCGGTGGGCAGCCAGCGCAGCACGGGCGCGGTGGCGCGGGCGCCGTAATACATGGCCCGATCGAGCGCCGGGTAGGGCGTCAGGCCGAAATAGGGCCCGGCGAGTATGAGTCCGTCCGGGTGCAATTCGGCGGCGGCAAGGGTCGACAGCGCGCCGCCGAGGCTGTGCCCCATCAGGACGGCAACCTTGCACTCGGCGCGCAAAACGTTGAAATGCTCGACGAGCGCGTCGTGGTAATCCTCGTACTGGATCTTCTCCATGGCGTGCGGGGTGGTGCCGTAGCCGGGCAGCAGCATCGCCTCGACCCGCCAGCCCGCGTCGGCGGCGGCCTTGGGCAGGGTGCCGTAATTATTCGGCGCGCCGATGAATCCATGCACGAAGAGGATAGCGCGGTCGGTGCGGTCTTCGTTGTATACGATCGGCTCGAAGCCGTGCATGATGCCCGTCTCCGGATCGCGCGGGGCCTTCTGTTCGTACGCCACGACGTAGCCGTTGGCAGCGTAGCTGTAGAACAGCGCGCCCATGATGAAGAACATGACCGCGTAGGCGATCAGCGGCCGCCATAGCCACGCGCGGCGCAGCATGGACCGCTTTACCGGCTGAGGATCACTCCCCAAGGTCGAACTCCTGCGCCAGTTTCTTCACGGTCTTGATGTCCATCTTGCCCGTGGCGAGTACCGGAATTTCCTCGATGCGGTAGAAGGCCTTGGAGCGCGGAATCCACAGGTTCGGCAGGTCGATGGTATCCAGCTTGCTGGTCAATTCCTCGAGCTGTGCCTCGTCCAGCGTATGCAGCACCACAAGGCGTTCGCCCTTCTGCGTGTCGGGCACCGAAGCCACCGCCAGCGATTGCTCGGTCAGCCCGAGCACGCCGTGCAGCTTTTCTTCCACAGTCGTGTGCGGCACCATTTCGCCACCGATTTTGCTGAACCGCGCGAGGCGGTCGGTGATGCGGATGAAGCCGTCCTCGTCCACCTGCGCGATGTCGCCGGTGTCGTACCAGCCATCGACCAGCACCTTCGCGGTGCGCTCGGGCTGGCCGAGGTAGCCCTTCATGATGTTCGGCCCCTTCACCTGCAACAGGCCGGATTCGCCCAACGGCAGCACTTCGCGCGTATCGGGATCGATGGTACGCACGCAGTCCCCCGGCAACGGCCGGCCGATGGTGCCGTGCTTGCACTGGCGCGAATAGAAGCCGGGCGATACGCAGTCGGGCACGTTTACCGAGACGGCCGGGGCGCATTCGGTGGTGCCGTAGCCCTCGAGCGGCTCGACATCGAACTTGGCGTTGAAGGCCTCGCGCACGCGCGGCGCGAGCTTCTCGGCGCCCGCCACCACGAACTCGAGCGAGGCCATCTGCTCGGGCGTGCAGCGCCGGACGAAATTCTGCAGGAAGGTGGACGTGCCGATGATCAGCGTGCCCTTGTGGTCCTCGATGAGCTTGCCGATGACCTTCGGCTCGAGCGGGTTCGGGTGGTAAATGCCCTTGAGCCCATTGGTCACCACCATCCACAGGGTGATGCTGAATCCGAAGGAATGGAAGAACGGGAGGAAGCCGACCAGCGCGGTATCCTCGTCGTGCGGGAATACCTCGAAGCCCTGCTCGACGTTGGTGAGCACGTTGCGGTGCGTGAGCATGACGCCCTTGGGCTCGCCTTCGCTGCCGCTGGAGAAGATAATGGTGGCCAGGTCTTCGGAGGTCTTCGGCGGCGTGCCGAGCACCTTCTCGAGCAGCCAGATGGGCGCGAAGAGCGCCAGCAGCATCGCGATGATGCGGTCCTTTCCGGTCACGGAGTCCTTGATGTCCTCGAGCAGAATCGTCTCGCCCGGCACCTTCAATTGCGTGAGGCGCTTGAGGAACTTGTCGGCCGTGAGCACCTGCTTGATCTCGCATTGGCGGGCGCAGGAAGCCAGCGTTTCGTTGTTCGCCGTGTAGTTCAGGTTCACCGGCACCTTGCCCAGCAGCTGCAGGGCGATGTTGGTGAGCGCCCCGCCGACCGTCGGCGGCACGAGCACGCCCACCATTTCCTCCGGGCCGAGGATCTGCTTGAGCTTGCGGGCGAAGGCGATGCTGCCCACGAGGGTCTTGAAGTAATTCAGCGCGCCGGAGGTCTCGTCGGCGATGGCGACGCGGCGCAGGTGCTTGCGGGCCGAACGGACAAAGCCGCGGTGCAGCACCGCATGGCGCAGCGGCCGCTCGAAACGCGCCTGCATGCCGACCTCGCAGATGGCCTGGTTCACGGCGGCGCGGCCGCTGTCGAGCGGCACGGCGGCCCCATAGGCTACCTGCACGATATAGGGCTTGCACGGCAGCTTCGGCCAGGTAAAGCGGCCGTCTTTCAGGCGGTACACCATGCCCCAGAGCCGGTCGACATACACCGGCACCACGGGCGCGCCGGCATCCCGCGCCAGCCCGGCGAAGTCGTGGTGCAGCTTGGTGGGATGCCCGTCCTCGTCGAAGGGGCCTTCGAGCGAGACCATAAGCACGCCGCCGCCGCGCAGCACTTCGCGCGCTTCGCGGAACGCATCGGCGATGTGCTGCTGACTGCCGTTCGGATCGACCAGTATCATCCCGGTCATCCGCGCCATCCGGGCGATCCAGGGCGTGTTCTCCACGTCCTTGCCCACCACGCAGCGGATTTCGCGGTCGTTCGAGGCGATGATGAACAGCATGTCCACGAAGGACATCGCGTTCGACACCAGCAGGACGCCGCCGGTATCGGGCATATTTTCGCGGTAAAGCGAACGGATGCGGAAGAGCGTGTTGCCCAGAATCCACATGAAGGTACGCACAATCAGGTGCGGTACGCGCAGCACGATGTACGCGCCCATGATGAGCGAGAGCGCCGCCGTGATGGCGAAGACTTCGTGCGACTGCATACCGAAGGCGCTCAGCAGCAGCAGGAACAAACTGGCCCCCGCGATGCCGAACCAGGTGAACATGTTGGTCGCCGCGATGATGCCGCCCTTCATGCCATGCGGAGCGCGGTGCTGAATAGACGCGGACAGCGGCACATCGAACACGCCCGCCCAAAAACCCATCGCCAAGGCGAGGAACAGCAACAGCACCACATAGGGAGCCTCGATGGGATCCGGCGGTACAGCCAGCCCGTGCGCCATGCCATAGACCACGCTCGTCACGACGCCCTTGAGACCGAACACATCGAGCACAGACGCGAGGGGCTGGAAGAGGAAGCTGCCATAGTACGAGGCAGGAACCGCCACCAGCAGGGTAGAAATGGCCAGCCCCACCGAAGCGATCGGCACCAGCCCGAGTTCGATGCGCGAGCGTGATAAGTAACCCGCGGACAGGGCGCCGACCGCAATGCCGATGGCGGTCATGCCGATGATTGCCGTGGTCGCACCGCTTTCGAGGTGCAGCGTGTTCGTGCAGAAGGCGAACAGCGCATTGCGCATGAGCGCCCCGGCGAACCAGAAGTAGATGTAGCCCAACACCACGTTGAAAAGGATGCGATCCTTCCAAATCGTCTCGCTGTAGCTGAGCATGCCCGCCCAGGGATTGAGCGTGAGCGGCTGCGAAGGATTCGCTGCGGGCGGCTTCGTGATGAAATGCGCCGAAATGATGCCGATCGTCGAGAAGATAATCAGCACGCTCGCCGTGCTCCAGATGGGCAGGTCGTTCTCGTGGAACACGGCGTAGACCTGGCCGCCGATGATGGTGCCGGCGATGATGGAGATGATCGTGGTCATCTGCATGATGCCGTTGGCCCAGGAAAGTCGCGCCTCGGGGATGATTTCCGGCAGGATGCCGTACTTGGTCGGCCCGAACATGGCGCTCTGCGTGGCCATGAGGAAGAAAATTAGGAAGACCAGGTAGGGATTGCCCAGCCAGAACGCAAAGCCGGCCGTGAACATGATGACGACTTCGAGATACTTCGTCGCCAGGGCCACGCGCTGCTTGCTGTACCGGTCGGCCAGGCTACCGAACACGCCCGGAAAAAAGATAAACGGCAGCGCCAGCACAAAGGTCGCGATGTTTGGAATCCAGACATCCGGCGCGATCTTGCTGCCGATAACCGGAACCGTGACGGTGCCTCCGTCGCCCCCCGGCATCGCGGAGAAGATGCCGAGCGCGAAAAACATGATCAGGTACTGGTAGACGTTGTCGTTGAACGCCCCCTGGAACTGCGTGACCACCAAGGCCCAGAACCCGCCGGGGCGGTATTCTTCCTCGGTGGGATACCGGTGTCGTTTCTGCTCTGTCATAGGACCCCGTTCCTGCCCGCCCGACGGGGCTTGACTACTTGCTCTCGCCGAGTGCTTGTACCCGCGTGCGTATGACTTCCATCTGCTGAATCAGGTTGCGGCAGGTCTCTTCGTCGAACCCGGACAGCACCTCGTGGATGTCGTTGCGGTACAAGGGTTCGACCTTGTCCAGCAGCTTTTGGCCTTCGGCGGTAAGATCCACATGGTAGATGCGCCGGTTCCCCGGCACCTGCAGCCGCTCCACCAGGCCCTTCTCTTCCAGCTTGTCCAGCACCGAGGTGACGCTGGCGCGGGTAACGACGAGACGCCGGCCCAGGTCGCTCTGCGACCAGTTGCGTTCCTTGTACTTCAGCGAGAAAAGTACGTTGAACTGGGCTTCGGTCAATCCGAAGCGGCGGAACAGGTCTGCGCCCCGCTGGCCCAGCACGCTCGCCGTGCGTACAATGTTCAGCACCGCCTCATGGCGGACATCGCGCATGGGACGATCGAGATCGAGTTCGGTATTGATGCTCATGACGTCTCCGCTCCAGACAAAATCATGCGTGATTTTATTCATCAGAATTGTTTAAAATCAAGCGGTCTGCTCCGGTTGCTTTCTACCAGCGCTCGCGCTAAACTGTGGACTAATCAGTAATTTTTTCATACTGTACACGAAAATGGATCTCGATCATGCGGAAGTTTACGTTTCTTTTTTGCGCGATAGGGTTGCTCGCCGCGTCTGCCGGAGCCCAAGAAATTGCGGAAGCAGCGGGGGGCAGCTTCGCGCTGACCCTGATTATGCGTTGGGTACATGTGCTTTCGGCGATCACGATGCTGGGCGGTTCGCTTTTCATGCGGCTGGTGCTGAAGGGGGCGCTGACTTCGCTGCCGCAGGCCGAACGCGAAACCCTGGCCGCGGCCGTGCGCAAGCGGTGGAAGATGTTCGTGATGCTGCTCACCACCTTGCTGCTGGTGAGCGGTTTCTACAATTACCTGATGGTAACCCGGCATGCTCACGAGGGTGAGGGCACCTACCACATGCTTTTCGGTATCAAGTTCCTCCTTTCGCTCGGCGTGTTCACGCTGGCCATGTTCCTGATTGGCAGCAGCGGCCTGGCGAAGAAGACTCAGGCGAACGACAAGCTGTTTCTCACGCTGTTGGCGCTGATGGGCGTGGGTGTGGTGCTCATCGCGGGCTACATGAAGGTGATGTAATCGGCATGTGGACGCTGCGATGAGCGACGGAAAGCAACGAATCGGAGAACTGCTGGTTCAGTCCGGCCTGCTGAAGGTTGGTGAACTGGAGCGCGCGCTTGAAATCCAGAAGGACAAAGGCGGGCGTATTGTCGAAATCTGCATTCAGGAAGATTACTTCGACGCACAGGACTTTCTGAAGTTCCTCTCGCAGCAGCGCACGGCGGCCAGCCTGGACCTGCTGAATTACGCGATTCCCCGCGACGTGATCGACCTGGTCCCGGCGCATTTCGCGCTCAAGCACGAGCTGCTCCCCATCGACAAGCTCGGAAAACACCTGACCGTGGGCATGGCCTGTCCGCTCGATACGCGCACCATCGAAGAACTCGAGCAGCTCACGGGCTGCAAGGTACGCCCGATGCTGGTGAGTATGAACGACATGCGCGCCGCGATTGCCAACTATTACGGCAAGAACCAAAAGCAGGCGCCGGTCGACTTCAAGATGAAAACCTCGCGGTTCGCCGCACTGAATACCCCGGTATCGACCGATGCCAAGCCCGCGGCGGCCCCCGCCCCCGCTGCGCCCGAACCTGTCGCTGCGCCGGTATCCGGCACCAGCATGGACCTGGCCAAGGCTGAAAGCGGCATCCGCCTGGGCGGCGTGGTGGGTCTGGTGCGTAAGCTCTACCAGCTGCCAGCCCTGCCGGAGACGGTCGAGCGCGTGCGCGCGAAGCTGGACGACCCCAAGGCCGACGCCCGGGCGGTGCAGGATGCGCTGGGCACGGACCCCGGCATGGTGGCGAAGGTGCTGTCGCTGGCGAACTCGGCTTCGCACGGCTTCCGTAAGCCGATTGATACCATTGAGGAGGCCTGCCGCCTGCTGGGCGTGCGCGAGATTTACCAGGTGGTGCTCTCGGCCGCCGTGGTGGATTACTTCAAGGCGGCTGATTATTTCGACTACCGGCGCTTCTGGCGGCACAGCCGCTTCTGCGCGATGGCCTCGCGCGTGATTGTGAATACCTCCGGCGTGGGCAAGCCCGGCGCCGCCTATGTGGCCGGCCTGCTTTATGGTCTCGGGCGCCCGGCCTTTGCCGAGGTGATGACCGAACGCTACCGCGAGGTCGACCAATCGGACCTCCTGGACGTTATTATCGCCAAGGAAGAGGCGCTCTTCGGGATTTCGCACCCCGAGGCGGGCTATATTCTGGCGGACACTTGGGGTCTGCCGCCCGATATCACGCTGCCGATTCGCTATTTCCACCGGCTGGAAGAGGCGACGGAAGAGCGCGAGATGGTGGCGACGGTGGCGCTGGCGGCCCTGATGACCGACGCCTACGGCAAGATTACGAAAGACAATGTGCGCGACTTGGCGCGGCGCTGCAAGCCGCCGATGGACGTGCTGGGCATGGACGAGAGAAAATTCGTGACCATCCTGAACGAGTCCGGGCGGCTCTTCAAGGAACTGGAAGCGACGGAAGCGAAAGGGTAACCCTCATGCGGAAGTGGATTACGGCCGGACTGGCTGCTGCGGCAATGCTCTGCCCGAGCGCGTGGAGCGAGGACGGCGGACTGAAGGTGCTGTTCCTGACGAAGTCGTCCGGATTCCAGCACAGCGTGATTACCCGCGAGAACGACGCCCCTGCCTACGCCGAGCGCATCATGACGGACTTGGTGGAGAAGGACGGCGGCACGGTGCTGAACACCAAGGACGCTTCGCTGATTAACGCCGAGAACCTGAAGAACTACGACGTGGTGGTGTTTTACACCACGGGCGATTTGACCCAGCCCGGCACCGATGGCACCACCCCCATGGCCGAGACCGGCCCCCAGGAACTGCTGGACTGGATCGGCGCGGGCGGCGGCTTCGTCGGCTTCCACTGCGCGAGCGACACCTTCCACGGCGAAGGCGACACCGTGACTCCTTACATCGAGATGATTGGCGGCGAATTCGCCGGGCACGGCCCGCAGTTCTTCGGCAAGGTCGGCGTGAAGGCGCCCGAGCATCCCTGCATGGAAGACATTCCCGGCGAGTGGAAGATTAAGGACGAGTGGTACTACTTCAAGAACTTCAACGCGGAGAACAACCGCGTGCTCGCCGAGCTCGACCCCGGCGAACAGGTGGCCAAGGCCGAGGGCGACAGGCACCCCGCCTACGCGCAAGGCCCCTACCCCATCGCCTGGTGCCGCGCCTACGGCAAGGGCCGCGTGTTCTACAACGCCATGGGCCACCGCGAAGAAGTCTGGGACGAGGAAATCTTTCAGAAGGGCATCGTCGATGCGCTCCACTGGGCCGCCGGCGAAGGCGACGCCGACGCCGCCCCCAGCCCCAAACCCGCCAAGTAAATTTCTTCCGGAAGAAACTTGATCTCCCCCACCATCGTTTGGCACTATAGCGCGCCCAACCCATAGTCCGCGATAGCTCAGTTGGTAGAGCGGGTGACTGTTAATCACCATGTCGCAGGTTCGAGTCCTGCTCGCGGAGCCATTCAAATCACGGAGCCACTGGCATCCGTTTTAGTTTACACGCCGCCCCGGTCAGCACTTGGCCGGGGCGGCGTCGTATTGGCGCGCCGCAGCGGGCCTTGCTGCGCTCCAACATCTGACGAGCGCTCATGTTATGAAAGCCCGGTGCACTTGCCTGCAGTAGAAATGCATGCCCCCCTCTGCCGACCCAAGACGAACCGAATGTTAAACGTTCTGGACCGAACGGCGGCCGCTATCATCGAGCATATGGACTTATCGAAGTAAACCTTGGTCCAAACTTCCTCCCCTCAACGTGTACCAATTACGAACGTGATTCGACCCGATTGCCGTCCGCATCCCGTTGGACAATAACGCAGCCACTTGCTATTATTTGGCTGCGGTTTTATCCAGGGAGAAGGCTTTATGCCCACAGCGACGGACAAAGCGCTCGCGATGATCGCCAAGCACGGTGGAGTAATCCGGACAGGAGAGGCACTCGCGCGCGGCATTCACCCGCGTACGCTCTATGCCCTCCGAGACAACGGAACCCTTATAGCCCTAGCGCGCGGACTTTACCGCCTTGCCGATCTTCCCCCCGTGGGCGACCCCGACCTGGCACTCGTTGCCGGGCGAATTCCCCATGGCGTGATTTGTCTCATCTCCGCTCTGGCGATTCATGATCTGACAACGCAGATTCCGCACCGGGTCGACGTGGCAATACCCCGTACCGCCCGATACCCGGTCTATGCCGGCGCGCCGTTAACCATATACCGGTTTGCCCTCGCCTCGTACCGGGCCGGTGTGACCCGACACAACGTCGATGGCGTGAACACCAAAGTTTATGTTGCGGAGAAAACACTCGCGGACTGTTTCAAGTACCGGAACAAGATCGGTCTCGACATCTTTTTGGAAGCGCTGGATATCTACCGCCATCGACCCGGAGTCTCCATGCAAACGATATTGGAGTACGCCCGGGTGAACCGAGTGGAATCCAGGATTCGTCCCTATCTGGAAGCGAAGGCATGAGCATGAATACACCCGCCTCCGTTCACCAGCGCTTGCTTAGCCATGCCAGAAGCGAGGGACTACGATTCAATGATGTGCTTCAGCGGTACGCAATGGAACGTTGGCTTTATCGTCTCGCGAAAAGCTGCCACAACGAACAGTTTATTCTCAAGGGCGCACTTATGCTTGCCGTTTGGGACGTACCCGTGACCCGCTCGACGCGTGATATCGACATGCTGGCCCGGATGCAGAACGATCTCGACGGCATTCGGCAGGTGATATCCGATGTGTGCCGTATGGAGTGCGTAGACGACGGGCTTATCTTCGCGGCCGAAACCGTGAACACTAAACACATAGCGGAAGATGCGCTCTATGAAGGCGTACGTGCCGATTTCAGGGGATATCTGGGCAACGCCCGAATCGCCATGCAGATCGACCTGGGGTTCAGCGATGTCGTTACCCCGTTCCCCGTCGATCTCATTTATCCCACAATACTAGATCTTCCGGCGCCGCGCCTCCAGGCATACAATCGTGAAACAGCCCTGGCCGAGAAGCTGGAAGCGATGGTAAAGCTCGGAGAATTGAATAGCCGCATGAAGGATTTCTTCGACATTTGGTTGCTTGCCGCCAGTCAATCGTTTGAAGGCTCTATCTTGTCGAAGGCGATCGCGAATACCTTCGAGCGCCGCAGCACACCAATCAATGCGGATGCTGCATGCTTTCGTGAATCTTTCGGGGAATCGTCGGAGAAGCAGAAGCAATGGAAGGCGTTTGTCAAACGCAGTCAACTCACGGGACGAGTCCCCGGCGGGTTCGCCGACGTATGGCGCGTGGTGACGGAATTCCTCAAGCCGATGCTCAAGAATCCGGGGACCACCAAGTCTTGGCATCCCGGCGGACCTTGGAACTGACATGCCGAGAATTCTTGGTATCTCAATCCGAAGATGGGAATTGCCGTTGGACCAGTACGCAGTAGGTCTGCCCCAAATGCGCCCGACTTCGATTGCCAGAAACGGCAGTGCCATGAGACCCACGACGTCCTCTGCTTTTCCCGCTTGAAACAGTGATGCATGTTCGGCTGTCTCCCCCCCCTCACGACTCCGGGTCGTACCCAAACACTCGCAGCTCTTGATCGCAGCGGCAGGCTTGGGCGAGGCGGGCGGCCCAGGCGAGGGCGGCTTCTCTTGAGGGCAGTTCGAGGATGGTGAATCCGCCGTTGAGCGGCGGGGCCCAGGGGTAGCCCCCTTCGGCGGTGGTGCCGTCGGCCGAGACGAGCACGGGCGGCACGGATTCGTCGATACCGCCGCCGAAGACGTAGACGCCGGCTTCCTTCGCCTCGCGTATCGCGGCATGGGAATCCCGCACCACGGCCTCGAACTCGCTTTCGGGCACTTGCATGGCGGCGCTGGGAAATGAAATCAGGTACTTTGCCATGGTCTTTTTTCTCCGTGGGTTTTGATGCTGGTGGTACGGGAATAGCCTCGATGCGTATAGCCGGATCGCATGCGGCGGATGTTCGCCTACTTCCCCAGTTCCTCGGCGAGGCCGATGAGGATGCCTTCGGGTCCGCGGATGTAGCAGAGACGGTAGGCGTCCTGATATTGGACGACTTGGTCGACGACTTCGGCGCCGTGCGGCGCGAGACGGGCGAGGGTGTCGTCGAGATTGTCGACGGCGAACATGACGCGGAGGTAGCCCAGGGCATTGACGGGAGCGCGGCGGTGGTCGGCGGCAATCGGCGGCGCGTCGAAGCGAGAAAGCTCGAGACGGCCGTGCCCGTCGGGGGTACGCATCATCGCGATTTCGACGCGCATGCCGGGCAGGCCGGTCACGCCCTCGGCCCAATCGCCCGCGATAGGCGCCCGCCCTTCGAGGCTGAGCCCGAGTTCGGTAAAGAAATCGATTGCGGCGTCGAGATTCTCGACGACAATCCCCACGTTGTCCATACGCTTGACGGTCATGCCGGTCTCCTTCGCGTTCATCGGAGGGCATTCTAGCGAACGGCGACCTCAAATGACCCGGCGCCCCCCCCATAAAAAAGACGATAGGTAATAAATCATGTTCGGCCGCAGGCTCGCCTTGACCGTATCCTCATGGCGCGCCCGGTCTCGAATAATCAATGCCGGCATGATGTTCCCCCGAGACCGCCAGGGGTGCGTACGAAGTTCTCGATTCCTATCATCAGTGCAGTATTGCACGGAAAGTTCGGTTGCACAGCGCACAACCTGGTGTACGATTGCGCTCGCAGGCGCACCCAGAAACCGGAAGACCGCCCAACACAAGGAGACTATCGATGAACAACAACATTGCCGGGAAAGTCGTGGTGATTACCGGGGCCAGCAGCGGGCTGGGCGAAGCAACCGCTCGGCTGTTGTCGGCGGAGGGCGCCACGGTGGTGCTGGCGGCGCGCCGCGCGGAGCGTATTGATGCCTTGGCGGCGGAACTGGAAGCCCAGGGCGGCAAGGCGCTGGCCAATTTTACCGACGTGTCGGACCGGGACCAGGTGAAGGCACTGGTGGACCAGACGGTGGAGAACTTCGGCCGCGTCGACGTGATGCTGAACAACGCCGGCCTGATGCCGCTGGCGCCGCTCGAAAAACTGAAGGTGGACGAGTGGGACCAGATGATCGACGTGAACCTGAAGGGCGTGCTCTACGGCATTGCCGCCGCCCTGCCGCACATGCAACAACAGAAGAGCGGCCACATCATCAACGTGTCTTCGGTCTACGGCCACAAGCTGGGGCCGGATGCGACGGTGTATTGCGCGACCAAGTTCGCCGTGCGGGCGCTGTCGGAAGGATTGCGCCAGGAGGTGAAGCCCTACAACATCCGCACGACGATCATCTCCCCCGGCGCCGTGGCGACCGAACTGCTGGACCACATCAGCGATGCCAAGGTGCAGGCGCAGACCAAGAACTTTGTGAGCAAGATCGCTATCCCGGCCGATTCCTTCGCGCGCATGGTCGCCTTCGCCATCAATGAACCCGCCGATGTGGATGTGAACGAGATCCTGTTCCGCCCCACGGCGCAGCCGGTATAAGGCGGACATCGAACGGAGACACTCATGGACATCGACACCTTGGGCGAAGCGCCCACCCACGCGGCGACACGCCTCGACATTCAGAAATAGAAGAACGGCTGCCCGGTCGATTGGCTCGAGCCAGCTGCCGACGAGCAGTACCGGAAATAGGCCGGCAGGAGCGCGGGCCTCAGGGACTTGAACCATAACGCCCGGGTTCAGCGTGGCCCTGCGGACGATGGCGATATTCAGGTCGCGGAAATTAACGGACCAACGGATGGCGAGGGTGTACACTGCGGTCATCACGTTATCGGGGGGCACAAATCATGTTGGAGACGACGCGGCTTTCGCGGGCGCAGGGATGTTGGCTGGGGCAACTGGCAGGGGATTCTCTGGGGAGCCTCGTGGAGTTCGAATCGCCGTCGGCCATCCGGCAGCGGTATCCGGAGGGTGTGCGGACGTTGGCGGATGGAGGCACGTGGAATACGCTGGCGGGACAGCCCACGGATGACTCGGAGATGGCGTTGATGCTGGCGCGGATGCTGGCGGAACGCGGCGAATATGACGCCGCGGCGGCGCGGGAAGCCTATGTCGCGTGGCTGCAGTCGGGGCCGTTCGATTGCGGCATGACGGTGTCGAGCGGCTTGCGGGGCCGGCCGAATGGGGACAGCCAAGCGAATGGCGCGATGATGCGCATCGCTCCGCTGGGCATATTCGGCGCGCGTCATGCCCTCGAACAGGTGGGCGCCTGGGCCCGGCAGGATGCGGCCATCACCCATCCGCATGCCGTGTGCCAACAAGCGAACGCGCTCTTCGCCATGGCGATCGCCCGGGCCATACGCGAACCGGTGGATGGCATGGCGCTATATGCCGAGATCGTCGCGTGGGCCGCGGAGGCCGCCGTGGAGCCTGCGCTGGCGGAGGCCATCGCCCGCGCGGCCGAAGCACCGCCGCAGGATTTCATGCACCAGCAGGGCTGGGTTCTCGTGGCGTTTCAGAATGCGCTGTGGCAGTTGGGCCATGCCGAAAGCCTCGAGGCGGGCGTGGTCGATACGGTCATGCGCGGCGGCGACACCGACACCAACGCAGCCATCAGCGGCGCGCTGCTGGGCGCGGTGCACGGGGCCGAGGCCATCCCCCCGCAATGGCGCGACAGTATCTTGCGGTGTGAACCCGAAGCTGGACGCCCCGGCGTTCACCAGCCACGCCCCCCCATCTTTTGGCCCACCGACGCGCTCGAGCTCGCGCCCGCGCTGCTGGGGCCGTAACCAAGCGCCGGACCGGCTATTCGGTGCGCAGGATCTTTTCCATCTTGCGGCCTTTGGCCAGTTCGTCGACGAGTTTGTCGAGGTAGCGGACCTGTTGGGTGAGCGGGGTTTCGATGTCTTCGACCCGGTAACCGCAGATGACGCCCGTGATGAGGTGGGCGTTCGGGTGCAGCTTGGCGCGCTGGAAAAACCGCTCGAAGGTAGACTTGTCGTCGATGTGCTTCTGCAGCGCCTTCTCGGTGTATCCCGTCAGCCAGCGGATAACCTGATGCAGTTCCTCTTTCGTGCGCCCCTTCTTCTCCACCTTCGTCACATAGTGCGGATACACCGACGCGAAGGTCAGTTTCGCGATGCGTTCATCGTGGCTGCTCATAGCGCTCATGCTAGGCTCCTTCGTCGCAGGCCCGCATTGTATGCGTGCCGACGCGCGCCATGCATCCCGCGCGAGGGACGGCACGGGACCAGTTTACGGGGACAGATAACTGTCCAGAACAGCGTGGCGCCGTGCCATATACCAGATGTTCTGGACGAAATCGACGGCTGCGCCGACCTGCCGCAGCCCATGCTCCGGACCGGCAATCCTGCTGCCGGTCCGGAGCGGTCGCTGCCTTGCATCTGTGGTGATGCGAAAAATTGTACGCCCGCAGGCGGGGGGCTCAGGCTCGTCTGCGCCGTAGTACGGCTCCGCCGCCGCAGGCCACCAGCGCCGCCAGTAGCACGAGTGCCGCGCCCGCCGGGCCCGGTACTTCGGGGTATACCGCCACGGTGTATTGATACGAGGTCATCGCCTTCGAGAGGTCCTGGTATTCGCAGGTGTAGCTGCCCGAGTCGCCCGCGACGAGCGGGGCGATGCGGAGCGTGCGCGATTGCGCGCCGGTGATAGCGCCGTCGTTGGCCAGCGGCACGCCGTCGCGGTACCACTGGTAGGTGGAGATGGGCGACACCGGGCAGGGCACGGAGAGGCAGAGCGTATCGCCTGCCCCGTAGAAGGCGCGCAGGGTACAGCCGGCCACTTCTTCGCAGGGCGGCGCGGAGGGCACGAGCAGTTCTTCCGTGTCCAGCTGTCCGTCGTCATTCAGATCGAGGACATCGAAGAGCTCGGGGTCCAGGTCGCTCGAGCCGTTCGACGCCTCTGTCAGGTCGAGCGTGCCGGAGTCATCCAGGTCCAGCGCCGCGAGGTCCTCCAGCAGTTGCGCGGAAATCAGGCGCTCGTAGCGGTCCGGCTGGCCGTTGTCGTTCTCGTCGGCATAGAGGCCCCAGAGGTCAATCGCGGAAGCGAGGTTCTCGTCGTCGGCTGCCACGAAAATGGCATCGTCGGTATGCAGGTGGTCGCTGCGCAGCGGGTCGTAATACGGAAAAATCCGTGCCGGCAGCGAAACAGCTTCCGTACCGGTGGCCGTGCCATCCGAGCGGAGCAGGTCCGAGTGGGCAGTAAACCAGTACTCCCCTTGCCAATACATCAGATTGGAGACGGGCGATTGGATTGGTTCGAAGAAATGTGCGGTTCCTTGCCGCGTGCCATCGGATTGCCACCAGGTGTTTCCCGCCAATTCGCCGCCGTAGAAGAAGTTCAAGTGGCCGAATAGATCAAACAGGCGAAAGGGTCCTTCGATGCGGTCGATTACAAACGGCTGCAGAAGCGCCTCGGCAAGAATGCGCGTGCCGAAGAAGGTTCCGTCGCTGACCCAGACCGCCCCCTTGTCGGGGTACGTGCCTTCGGAAAGAAAGTAGAGCTTCCCGTTCCACGCAGTGAGATCCGAGGGCACCGTGATTTTCTTCGAGCGCGGCAGGGGGCGAACCGTGGTGACCTGATTCCCATCCGTCTTGCGGAGCACGGGGATCTGGCTCCGGTCGACATTCGCGGTGAGATCGATGAAGTAGAGTTCGTCCCCAACGGCCGCCATGGAGGACAACCCATCGAAGAAGCCCTGCGGTCCGAGGTCCGTCACCTGGCGCGTGCCTTCCGCCGTGCCGTCGGTCACATACACATTGCACTCGTTTCCGTTGTTGTAGCCAGGAAAGAACAACTGGTCGTCGGTCGCGGCGAAGGGAATCACGCGGCCCCGATGATCCCAGAAAAACGGATCGGGATTCGCCGCTTCATGCAGGATCTCGGTGGTGGCGGCAGAACCGTGCGACTTGATCACGCGGTAGGTCTCGCCGTCGTGACAGGCGGCGTAGGTCGCGCCCTTCCAGTTGGTGATGGCGAACAAGCCGAAGGGATTGGCTTCGCTTTCCAGGGCCAGCAGCGCGATACGCTCCGTGCCCTCCGCGGTGCCGTCCGTCACATAGAGACCGCTATGGCCCGGCGTGGTGCCGATGGCATGAAAATACACGGCGTCGACACCCGAAAAGATGATGTGCGCATAGCCATCGAATTCGCCGGGTCCGAGGTCGATGAGTTCGCGCGTGCCCGAAGGCAGCCCATTGCTCACCCAGAGCGCGGGTTGTCCCTCGACGCCCGCCGAAAAATAGATCTGATCGTTCCAGACCGAGATTTCGCGGACGCCGACGCTGTACTCGCCCGAGAATTCCTGGACGAGCCGCGGTATCGGTGCGCCGGCTGCGGCTTGCAAGGCCTGGCCCAGACACAACCACGCGGCGACACAGATGACCAATCGTGTCATGATGTCACTCCTTCTGAATTCCCCAATTCAGTTACCTAAGACAGCTGCAGCGTAGCACGGACGCAAGTATTTGTCAATTTTATTATTCATTGAATATAGCAAATTACACATATTATTCCGGACCTGCGAAGGACCTGTTCAACCCAGGTAGCACCGCGCTGAATAAGGGGCTTGACAGAAATGATAGTTCATGATAGTTTGTGATTTATCACTAGAGCTCATGAGGGTTCGATGATGAGTAAGGAAGTGGAATGGGACGAGGGGCGGCCGGTACCTGCGGGGCGGGACTGGTTCACGGTGCGCGAGGCGGCGGCGTACCTTGACAAGAGTGAACCTACCCTCTTCCGCTGGATGAAAGAAGGGGCGATTTCGTTCTACAAGGTCGGCCGCGCCACGCGTTTCACGCGCGACAGCCTGGATGCGGTGATCCGGAAATCGACCGGCCAGGCCGAGGCCGAGCAGGCCGCCGCGCGCTGTGCCGCCTGTGGCCACAGCGAGCTCATCGAAGGCCAGATCCAGAGCACGGGCCTCATCTACTTCAAACCGACCCGCACCCGCTTCTGGACTTTGAAGGATTCCAACGTGCGCCTGCAGGCGAAGGCCTGCGCCGCGTGCGGCTACATACAACTTCATGCCGACACCCAGAAACTGCAGGCCCTGAAACCGGAGGACGAACCCCGCTGACGATTCCATAGCGCGCATCCCATTCGTCCGCCGCCGATACATATCCGGATTTACCATGGCCAAGGACAGCAACCGGGAGGACGTGTCATGCGGAACGAGGAGTTCGACGAGGCCAGCGAAACGGAAGCGCCTGCACCCGAAGCACAGGCACTGCCGCGCATCCCCACCGATTGGGAGATCGTTGATGCGTGGCTGCGGCGGAACCTGGCGGGCATTCTCTACGGCGTCAGCGCCATCTCGCTGCTCTGGGGCATCGGCGCGCTCTTCGGGCCGGTGCTTGCCAGCAGCGACAATGCCGGGGAAAAGCTGCCCGGCCTGCTTGCCCTCAACGTCTACGAACTCGGCCTGCTCGGCGTCGCGCTGAGTATCGTGCTGCTGCGCAAACGTCTCGACGACGCCGTACCGCTGGTGGCGCTCATCGGTATCTTCCTCGGTGCCAGCGGCATCGCGCTGAGCAGCTGGGCCATCAACGCGCCGTCCTACGCCCTCGCCGCGGGCGCGCTGTGCCTGCTCGGCGCGGGCGTGAAAACCGGCCTGCTCCGGCGCGTGGTCGAGGTACCCGTCACGGCGGCGATGCTGGCGGCCGCGGCCCTGGCGCTCGCGTGGCATTTCTTCGGTCCGCCGCTCATCGCGGGCTACGCCGTGGAAGTGCTGCCCGATACCGGCCCGCTCATGTTGCTCTGGCGCGTGGGCTGGTGCGTGCTGCTGGCCGGCATGATGATTCCGGTGATCGCGGCGCTGCGTGGCGCCGACGATCCCACCACGCGCTCGACGCTTCCCTTGCTTCAGCGGCCCACCATGGCATGGATCTACATCGCGCTGCTCTTCGCCGGGGTGCTGCTGCACCAAATGGAATCGGCATATGTCTTCGAATTGCCGGATCGCCTGATCGACTACGTTCCGTTTCTGCTGGTATCCGCCCTGCTGCTTTGCACGGCGCTGCACGCACACGGCTACCGCGCCCCGCTGGCCCACGGCATCGTGCTGCTGGTGCCGCTACTCGCGGGCTTCGCGGCGCTTACGTCAAGCCCGGCGCCGCGCGCGCCCGATGCGCTCTCCGTGCTGTGGCGTCCCGATGCGCTCACCTGTGCGGCCGCGCTGTGGTTCGTGTTCCAGACATGGACGCAGCGCCGTCCGCTGCCGCTGGTCCTTGCGGGCGTCTATACCTTCGCCGCGATACTCACCCTTGGCGGCTCGCCGGACCGCCTGGGCGATGGCTGGGTGTTGCACTACGGCTGGGCGGTGGCCTGTGTGCTCGCAGGTATCGTGCTCGTCCTCGCGTGGCTGGCGGACGAGTATATCGTCGCCTACGTCGTGTTGGTCTGTGGCGCCGTAGGCCTGGCGTACAACGTGCACGACACGCCGTTCACCCACCTGCATGGTGCCGAGGCCACTGCGATGGCCTTGAGCTACGCGATAGGCGGCTTGCTGCTCCATGTAATCTTCAGACGCGGATTGCCCGTCTGGCTCGCCGTGGTGCATGCCCTAATCCTGCTGATGACCTTGAACAGCATCCATCTGCAGGTGGAGTTCGATAACCTCGAATGGGGATCGATCGCGGCGGCATTCGTCGCGCTGGCGGTGCTGATTGCCTGGCGCAAGCGGCACTATGCCGTTAGCGCGCTCCTGTGCCTGCCGCTGGCCTCGGCGCTTTACGATACGATGACGCCCATCACGCCGTGGCACTTCGTGTCGCTCGGGTTCCTGCTGCTCGCGGCGGGCGCGGCCTGGAGCCTGTGGCGCGGCAACGGACCCGCGGCCCCCGTATTGCAACCGAAGGAGCACTGAGCATGGAAGCGGCAACCCTGACCGGACACGAGGCGCTGGTCGCAGACCTGGCGGGCAACCTGAATCGCGCGCTGCGCGGCAAGGAGGACGTGGTGCAGCGGCTGATGGCGGCCCTGCTCGCGGGTGGTTCGGTGCTGATGGAAGACGTGCCCGGCGTGGGCAAGACGACGCTGGCCAAGGCGCTGGCGCGCTCCGTCGACGGCACCTTCAAGCGCGTGCAATTCACGCCCGACCTGCTGCCGGCTGATATCCTCGGTTCGTCCATCTACAACCCGAAGGACGGCAGCTTCGCCTTCCGGCACGGGCCCATCTTCTGTCACATCCTGCTGGCCGACGAGATCAACCGGGCCTCGCCGCGCACGCAGTCGGCCCTGCTCGAAGCCATGAGCGAAGCGCAGTCCACCATCGAGGGCTTCACGCATCCGCTGCCGAGGCCCTTCATGGTCATCGCCACGCAGAACCCGATTGAATACCAGGGCACCTATCCCCTCCCCGAGGCGCAGCGCGATCGCTTTCTGGCGCAGATCGACCTGGGCTATCCCGATGCCGAGGCGGAGATCGACATGCTATACGCGCAGCAGGAAGCGGATGCCCTGGCCGGCCTCGAGCCGGTCATGCATGTCGAGGATCTGCTCGCGCTGCAGCAGGCCGTACGGCAGGTGCAGGTCGAACGCTCGGTCGGCGCGTATTTGGTCGAGCTGGTCCGCCGCACGCGTGAAGACGCGCGCCTGAAGCTGGGGGTGAGCCCCCGCGGTGCGCTGATGCTGTTCCGCGCGGCGCAGGCGGAGGCCTTCCTGGCGGGACGCGACTACGTGATGCCCGACGACATCGGCGCGGCCGCGCGCTATGTGCTGCCGCATCGGCTCGTGCTGGAAGCGAAGGCGCGCTACGACGGGCACGACGCCGCGGAGATCATCGGCGGCCTGCTGCGCACGGTAGCGGTGCCCGCATGAACCCCGGGTGGATGGCGCGGCTCTACGCTATCGCGCTGCATCGGGGGCTGCTCACCCGCTTCGTCGTGTATCTGTGGAGCGAGCGCCTGACCGATGCCGGGCGGATGCTGATTGTCGCCGGGGTCATTCTCGGCGCGTTCAGCCTTTACAGCCTGCTCTTGCTGCTATTCTTTCTCGGCTTCGTCTCGGTGGTGGCGAATGCGCTCTATCGTCCCCGCGTGGCGCTCAGCGTGCATGTGCCCGAGAAAACCATCGCGGGCGGGCGGCTGACGTGCACCGCCGTGCTCACCAATGTCGGCCTGCGCAACGCCTACGATATGGGCATCGCGTGGACCCGGCTGCCGCGCGCGCTCCGGTCCGGTGCCCCGCCGGAAGCCGTGCCGGTACTCGAGCCGGGTGCACAGGCGCGGTTTTCCTACACCATCGCGTGCCCGCACCGCGGCGTCTATGCGCTGCCCGCCCTGCGCGCCGTCACCCTCTACCCCTTCGCCATCGCCCGGCATCCTCGCGACCATGGCCACATGCAGACTGTCGCGGTGCTGCCCGCCTACACGCCCTTGACCGAGGTGAACATCGACATCAGCCCCCGGTATCAGCCGGGCGGCATCTCGCTCACTTCGCACGTGGGAGAGTCGCCCGAGTACCTGGGCAACCGGCCTTATCGTCCGGGCGACGCACTGCGGCATATCGACCATCGCGCCTGGGCCCGCCTGGGCGAACCGGCCGTGCGCGAGTTTCAGGAGGAGTATTACTGCCGCCTGCTGCTGGTGGTCGATACGCAGGTGTCCCGCCGCTGGGGCAGACGCCGCGATGCCGAGCTGGAGGCCGTGCTGAGCCTGACCGCCGCGCTGACGGATTACCTCTCGAAGGGCGAGTTTGTCATCGATATCGTGCTGGCCGGTGCTTCGGTCTACCGGCTGCGCACGGGACGGCACACGGGGCAGTTGGATCAGGTGCTCGAGATACTCGCGGCCGTGGAACCGGCGACAGCCGACCCCTTCGGCGCGGCGAATGAGGCGCTGGCGGATTCGCTCGCCCAGATGTCGGCGGTGGTGATGGTGCTCTCGCGCTGGAGCGATTCGCGGCAGGCGCTGGTGTCGCTCGCGCGCGATGCCGGATGCGCGGTGAAGGCGGTGGTGGTATCGGACGACGCGCAGGCCGCCGCCGCTGCGGAGAGCGCGGACGCCCGGGTGACGGCCGTGACCCCGGAGCAGGTGCGCGCGGGACAGGTGTACCGGCTATGAGGACGCACGCGCTGCTGATACCGCTGCTGGCGCTGGAAGCCTTCGCCGCGGGCTACGGCATGCGCAGCTGGCTGCTGCCCTGCGCGATCGTGCTGCCGGCCTATGCCAGCCTGCTCACCGGGCTGCGCCTGCCCGTGCGGCCCGAGCACCGCTACCGCTACCTGCTCGCGCTGGCGGTGCTGTTCGTCGGGCTGTGGCGCTACGACGCATCGGGCGCGGACCACGCGCCCTTCTCGACGCCGATTGAGTACAAGCTGCTGCATGCCTTCGCCGGGTGGGGGCTCGCGGTGCAGGTCTTCTTGCTGTGCGCGCGGCCGTCGTTTCTCGACGAGGGACGGCGCACACGCTGGATAGCGCTGGGCATCGCCGTGGTGGCCGCCGCAACCAGCTACGAAGCGAACCTAGCGGAATTGCGCGTGATATCCGCCGTGCATGCGGCCTATACCGTGGCGGCCGCCTTGTACCTTTGGGGGCGCATCGAATGGCCGCGCCGCATTCCGCTGCGTCCCGCGCTCGCGGGCGCCGCGCTGCTGCTCGCGGGTATCGTGGCGGCCGGCCTGGGTTCGGCGCATCTGGTGCGCGAGTATGCCCTGCAAATCGACCTGGCGCTGGGGCGGATGACGACGGGCGCGGGCGAACGCGCGGCGCCGCCGGGGCTCTCCGGGCAGGGCGGCCTGCATGCCATTACCGACACGCAAAACCAGAACCGCATGGATATCCTGCTGCATGCCGAAGCGGCGGAGGCACCCGGCTATCTGCGCGGCAATGTATTCGACAAGTTCGAGGGTCTCCGCTGGCTGCCGAGCAGCGCGCGGGAATCGGAGACGCTGCTGCCCAGCGAATCGGATACGCTGCCCGAGCCGGAAGAAGGCGGCGCATGGTTCCGCATTGCAGCATCGGACTCGCCCGCGGAGTCTATGTCGATTTGGCTGGAGCAATTCAGCAATACGCTGCTTGTGCCGGAGGGCACGGCGTGGGTATCGACGCCCACACGCAAGGTGACGCGCGATTCCGCCGGGGTGGTGGGTACGCCCGGCTTCAAGGTCGGCGGGTATCGCGTGGCGTTGGGCACCGGAACCCAAAGCGCCAACGACCCCGTGCTGCCGGAGCACACCGCCGTGCCGCCGGAGCTGGACCCGCGCGTGAGGAAGCTGGCCGAGGATTTGTTTGCCGGCGCGGAGACCAACACCGACCAGGCCCGCGCGGTGGTCGAATACTTCCAGCAACACTACAGCTACGCGCTCGGCTATGTGCCCCCGGCCGGCGTGCACGGGCTCTCGCATTTCCTGGTCGAACAGCCCGATGCCCATTGCGAATACTTCGCCACCGGCGCGGCCGTGCTGCTGCGGCTGGGCGGCGTGCCCGCGCGCTATGTGACCGGCGTGGTGACCCACGAGAAGAATCCCGTGACGGGCCTCTGGGTGGCGCGGGGACGCAATGCCCACGCCTGGACAGAGGCCTGGGACCCGCAGCGCGGGTGGTTCGCCATCGAGCCGACGCCCGGCGGTGCTGCGCAGAATGCGCCCGTGCCTTACCGCCAATACCTGGCCGAAGCGGGCGCGCACGAATGGCGCCGCATGTGGGATGCCTGGCAGCAGGGCGCGTGGAACGGGGCGGAACAGATTGCCGCCGCAGCTGCGGGGTTTCTTCTGTCCACCTGGCCGGGGCGCGCGGTGCTGCTATTGGCGGCAGTCCTCGGTCTCTGGCGCGTGGTGTATGTCGTGCGGCATCGCCAGCGCCGCGCCCCCGCTGATTACAGCGCGCCGCTCTCACGCCTGCTGCTGCGCGCCGATCGCCGTGCACGACGCCTGGGTCTACGCCGCGACCGCCACGAAACCCCCTGCGGATTCGCCGAGCGGCTCGAAGCCGAACCCCAGGAAGGACACGCCCTCGCCAACTGGTACCGCGCCTACGCCGCCGCCCGCTACCACCCCACGCCGCCCGACCAGTCCGCCATCGACCAACTGAACCAGCAACTTCCGTAGACATGGATGAAGGGGACCGTACGGTCGCCACGTTGGTTATCCCCTTCCAGCGGGATTGAAAGGCGCTTTGCGACTCCATCGGCGGCACCTTCCAGCGAGTGCAGTTCACGCCCGAACTGCTGCCGGCCGAAATCCTCGGCCGATTTGGACCTTCTATTTGGCGAAAATGATTGACAGGGTTGCCACGCTGCCGTAACATGCTAGTGGGGTTGGACGAGTAGCGAGGGCGCGCCGCTACGGGCGCGGGACGATGAGGCGTCGCAGCAATGTCCACAGCAAAACGAATCGCGAAGATTGGCACGGTGGCGTGTTGCCTTGGCGTTCTATTTTCGTGGGGTGTCGGCCCGGCCTATGGCGGTGCGGATGAGTCCGTTGTATTTTCCGATACCGCTCTGGAGGCGGCCGTACGCGGGGCCCTCGGCATTCCCTCGGGGCCGCTCCTCGTATCCGATCTGGCAAGTACCGAATTTATTACGCTATCGGCGGATGCCGCAGGTATCGCGTCGTTGGACGGCCTGGAACATTGCGTTCATCTGATATCGCTTTCGCTGGCGGACAACGACATAGAAGATATCGCGCCGCTAGCCGGGCTCAGCAAGCTCAGCGTGCTGAATCTCGCGGACAATGCGATTACCGACGTTTCGCCGCTGACTTCCAATGTCGGACTCGGTACGGCCGACCAGATCGACCTGACGGGGAATCCGCTGAACCTGCCGTCGCTTTGCGTGGAGATTCCAGCGCTCACCGCGTGGGGCGCGAACGTGGCGCACACCGGGACGTGTCCGGATGGCTTCACCGGACCGGACGCCCGGCACACCGCAGACCAGGACGGCAGCCGGACGCTGGGGCTGAATGAAGTCTTGCGCGTGGTGCAGTTTTTCAACGCGGGGACGTATTCCTGTGACGCGTCTTCAGAAGACGGATTTGCACCCCGCGCCGGCGATACCAGCTGCGCTCCGCATGCGAGCGACTTCGCGCCGCAGGATTGGCAAATCAATCTGAGCGAGTTGCTGCGCATAGTCCAGCACTTCAACTCGCGCGCCTATTATCCCTGCCCCGGAGGCGAAGATGGTTTTTGCGCGGGAGATGCCTCGGGATTGCCCAATGTCGTCCTGCTGGTGCTGGAAACGACGCGCGCCAGCCGGATAGGCGCGCAGCGGAACGGCATTCCGATTGCGCCGTTTATGGAAAGCCTTGCGGCGGAAGGCGCGAGATTCACCCGGGCCATCACGCAATCGACTTGGACAAACCCCTCCGTCGCCGGCCTGTTCACCGGCGTGTATCCCAACGTGTACCGCGAGTCCCTGGTGGAGGGGCGGTATAACATTCTCGATAACAGCGTCACCATCGGCGAGTGGTTCGCCGGATACGGGTATGACTGCCGGGGCTTTCAGACCAACGGCTGGGCGAGCGAAGCCCTGGGTTTCGCCCAGGGGTTTCCGCAGGGCCGCTACCAGTTTCTGAATGTGTATCCGGCCGCGCTGCTGAACGACGCGGCCCTGGCAACCCTGCCGCAGTGGGAAGAACCGTTTTTCACCTATATGCAATTCATGGATCCGCATAGCCCCTATGCGCCGCCCACGGAATATGCGGAGATATTCGGGCCTCCCCCCTCATTGACGGCCGCGGTGGACCGGATTAATCTCAACAACCCGATGATTTTCGAGGACTACCTGACCGAGCTGTTCCGCGCGTGGCTGTTCGATGGCACGCCGAACCGCATGCTGACGGAGGCGGGTATCGCCGCGATGCAATACCGGTACGACGCGGAGATCCGGTATCTGGACGATCAACTGAAGCGGCTGGTGGAAGCCGTCGAGGCGGAGCACCCCAACACGATATTCGTGATTGTGTCGGACCATGGCGAAGCCCTGCAGGACCGCGAACAGCTGATCGGCCACGGGCATACGCTCTTTGACGAGCAGGCGAATGTGCCGCTGATCATGAAAGGGCCGGGCATTACGCCGCAGGTGGTCGATACCCCCGTCGAGACCATCGGCATTCTGCCGACGCTGGCCAGCCTGATGGGTGTGCCGCCGCATCCGCAGTGGCAGAGCCGCAATTGTCTCGCGCAGGCCGACAGCCCCGGCCCCGTCTACTCCCACGCCTGGGTCACCTATCAGGGCGAAGAGGCCCGCGGCGATGCGGTGTGGTGGAACGGCCTCAAATACGTCGAGCATTCCAAGCTCGGCACGCCGCATCTCTTCGATTTGGATACCGACCCCGGCGAGACCGTCAACCTCGCGGAGAGCCGTCCCGAGGACGCCGCCGCGCTCAGCGAACTCCTGCATATCCACCTCGACCGCGTGGAACCAGAACCAACCGAAGGACTACTCAAGGCGTCCACGGGATGGATGCTGCCGTAGCGATGTGGCGGGAGCGCCGCTTACCATAGCGAAATCGTGGCGCGACGGCCACGGATCGGAGCGAGAGACTCCCTCCTCCCGTCCTTGCGAGCGAAGCGCGGCAACCCCTTTGGCGCGTGGTTGTCGTTGCGGAGCGCAGTATCGTCTTCGCAGTGCTGGCGAAGGTCTGCTCGGCATTCCGCCATCAACGCATTAAAGAGGTTGCCGCGCTTCGCTCGCAAGGACGATGATGGTGGTCTGGGCGGAGGAGAAGAGGCATTGTGACGCGGCGAATACGTCTGCACGGTAGGGCGAGCGTACCCGCGAGCCATCGTGGAGCAAGGGGCTTTAGCGTATGAGAAAAATCCTGAATACGGCGTCACGCGCTCGGCTCATGCGGACATTCGCCCCACCGTGCGCCCCGCCGGGAGCGCCGTTTTCCAAAGCGGCCTCTTGGCGCGACGACCACGGACCGCAGCGAGCGACTCCCTCCTCCCGTCATTGCGAGCGCAGCGCGGCAACCTCTTTGGCGCGTGGTTGTCGTTGCGGGGCGCAGTATAGACACCGCCGTGCTGGCGGCGGTCTGCACGGCATTTCCCCAACATCGCATCAAGGAGGTTGCCGCGCTGCGCTCGCAATGACGATGTTGGTGGTTTGGGTGGAGGAGAGGGCGCGTTGTGACGTAAGAAATTTACCCTCCGCTGTGGGCAGGTCTCCCGACCCGCCCACTCTTCGGACCGAAGGTCACCAACTTTCCCCTCCCCCCCTACTCCAGAGCCTTCAGCCACAGCTCCTTAAACTGCACCTTCATGGGGGGACCGGAGCGTAGCTGCAAGGCCAGGATACCGGCGGGGTCGAATTCTTGGGTGTCGTTGTCGGTGAATTCGGCGGAGGTTTGGCCGTTGATGGTGAGGGTGATTTCGTGGCCTTGGGCGCGGATGTGGTAGTCGTTCCATTGGCCGGGGGGACGGAGGCTGACGGGGCCGCTGTCGAGGGGCGTACAGGTGCGGGTGCCGTCGGGGTCGACGGTGGTGTGGTGGCCGTTGGGCACCATGAGGGGTTCGCGGGTGGTGTATTCGTCGGCGAGGGCGCCGCACCAGGGCCCGCCGGGGAGGATGTCGGCCTGGTAGCCGATGCCCATGCCGTCGGATTCGCGGATGCGGCTGCGGAACTGGATGCCGGAGTTGCCCTGGTTGTTCTCGAGGCGGAACTGGGCCTTGAGCTCGAAGTCGGCAACATCGCCGCCCTGCCACACGAGGTATTGGTTGGTCTCGCAGGGCACGGCATCGGAGGAGGAGGCGGTGATGGCACCCTCCTCGACGGACCAGTAGCGCATGTCGGGGGCCTGCCAGCCGTTCAGGGTTTCGCCGTCGAAGAGCGAGACCCAGCCCGAGCCTTCCGCCGGGGGAGTGGCCCAGATTTTCACGTCGTCGAACCAGCCAATGTCGTTGTAGCTGCCGAGCCCGATGAGTCCCTCGCCGAAGGTGGTGTCTTCGGCGCGCATGCAGGGGTGCTCGAGGTCGTCGAAATAGACCGCAATCGTACCTGCGTCCGCGTCGCGCTCGATCCGCACGTCGTGCCAGGTCTCCCCCCACTTCGAGCCGTCGCTGCGCTCGGTGGCGATGGAGGTGCGGTCGGCGTTGTCGAGCAGGAAAATGGTGTTGGCGCCCTCGTCGGCCACGGGCGCGAAGTGGGCGTAGTAGCCCTGGTATTCGCCCTCGAAATTGAAGAGCACGCAGAGGTCCTGGTGGCCGTATTCCTGGCCGCGGTGGTGTAGCCGCGCCTCGAAGATGAAGCTGCCAGCCATGAGACCCTCGGCCATGGCCACCGAGCGCGGCGCGAAATACGGTCGCTCGTGTCCGCTGGGCGCGAAGAGCGACAGGACGTGGTTGCCGGTCTCCCCCTCCTCCTCGATGCGCCAGTTCTCGGGGTCGTAGAGTGTCCAGCGTTTCAGGCCCGATTCGAAGTCGTCCTCGAAGACAAGTTCGAGGTCGGCCTTGTCCAGCGCGAAGGCCGGGGCGGCCAGCGCCGTGGCGCAGAGCACCGCCAGCCCCGCGATACCGTAAAACCCGCGCTTCAACCATTTCTTCATGCGTTTCCCTCCCATCACGCGATGCGGGACGCAGGCTAACGCAATGCTGCCGCTTGTGCCGCCCGTCAATTTGTGCCCGCGCAGAATCCGTCTTCGGTGCATTCCCCGGGACACCGGAAATACGCGCCCGAATTGTAAAACTGTATCAAACGCAGCAGCTCGGTCAACTCGATGGTCCAATCTTCGCCGCCGGATGCGAAGTCGCTGTGGTGCGGGCAACACGATGCCCGGTTGGTACCGTTTACCGTGAAGCCGTCTTCCGTGCCCTGCTGGCAGCCGAAACCGCCGGCATTGTAGAACTGCACCACGCGCAGCACCTCGTTCAGATCGATCGTGGAAGAGCGGTCCTGGTCGGCCGTGTGGAAGAAACCGATGGCGCAATCGAGCTCGTTGTCGAGATTGCGTCCGGAAACGTCCGGGGGATTGATTCCGTTATAGGCTACTTCAATCGTCACGACAGGCGAGGTGGTGATGGTGAACGGCGCGTCGCCATCCAGTACCGCGTCTTCCTGGCCGTGCACGGTGACGGTCTGGCGGAAGCCGTTGCCCGCGTCGAGGACGACGTTTTTGTTCGCGGACTGAATACCATTGTTGATGGATAGCAGCACTTCGGAGCTGTTGGACACTGAAATCGGTACGGTAATCGGAAAGACTGGCGGAAGAAAGGCGCTTACCGCATAAATATCGAAGGTAGCGGTGACGCCGTCTTCCGTGGTCTCCAGTCCGTCTGCCGGGTCGATGAGAATCGTTGAGATACCTTCCGCATTGCGGTTGGTCACGGGGATGGACAAAGTGCCGATGCCGTTGTAATCGGGGTCGCCGCTGACGGCGGGGCCGAAATCTATCGAATAGCCCACATCGCCATCATTGCCGTCACCGGAGGCACCCGGCGTAAGCGTGACGGTCTGCGGCACTTCCCAATTCGATACGTCGAAGGTGAGCGTGCCCGGGCTGAGGGTGCCCTCGGTGTTGTCGCTCGATATGAGCGATACCATCACCGTCTCGCCGGGGGCCGGCGGGGCGTCGAGCACTACCCCGATCGGCACGGCCACTCCGTCTTCCGTGGTCAGGATGGACGCTGGGAACACCGTCAGGCCCGGCTCGGGCAGGGGCAGCACGATGCACAGCACATCGTTGTCGATATTGCGCCCGGAAGTATCGGCAGGGTTGAGGCCGTGGTAAGAAGGATCGCCCGTTACTGCGGTACTGGTGGTGATGGTGAACGGCGCGTCGCCGTCCTGAAGGAAATCGTCCTGGCCGTGCAGGGTGACGAGATTACTGTAGCCATTACCTGCCGTGAGCTGGACCGTCACCTGGCTTGAGGGATTTCCGCCATTGATAGAAAGCAGCACCTCCGAAGCAGGCGAAGCAGTCACGACGACCGACACATCGCCTAACGGCGTCACGTCCGACCCTGCGTAGATTTCCAAGATATCCGTACCGCCGCTTTCGGAGGTTTCCAGGGCGACGCCGGGATCGACCACGATCACGCTTATCCCGTCGATATTCTGATTGGTCATTTTAATGGCGGGAATCGTCATCCCGGTGTAGGTTGAATCGCCACTGACAACCGGCGAGAACTCCAATGAAAAGCCCACATCGCCGTCGTTGCCATCACCCGACGGCCCCGGCATCGCCGTAATGAACTGCGGCACGTTCCAGTTCGTCGCGTCGAAGGTCAACGTGCTGTTGGCAAGGGTACACTCGGTGACGTCTGTCGACTGTAGCGTGATCTCGACGGTTTGGCCCTGCGCGGGCGGGCTGGTCAGCGTAATCTCGATGGAGACGTTGTTGCCGTTTTCGGTGGTGACAATAGTCTGGGGATAGACATTGACGCCCGGCAAGGCCCCGGGAATCATATCGCCAGCCTCAGCAGGAGAAGTCGCTCCGGTGATCAGGCCGAACACAGCGAGCCACAGCAGTGTAAAGCGACGCATCATGGAACCCTTTCCCCGGGAGAGCGCTGCGATTGGAAACGGACTCTCCCCGCATTGACCGGCACGGCGTTCAATTCCGTCGGAGAGACGCGGCGTCCGTTCCGAGCCCCAGAAAGGTAGCACCTTGCCGGAGAGAAATCTAGCGATTGTATTGGGAGGAATCCGGGATCTGATTATTCAAACACGACCGTGCGCTGGGCGAGCCGGATGACGCGGTGTTCGATGTAGGCCTGCACGGCGCGCGCGAGGGCCTGCTGTTCCAGGTGGCGGCCCTTTCGTTTCAGCTGCTCGACGTCGTCGCGCGGCGACACACGATCGACCATCTGCTCAATGATGGGTCCCTCGTCCAGCTCGGGCGTGGCGAAGTGCGCCGTGGCGCCGATGACCTTCACGCCGCGCTCGTAGGCCTGGCGGTAGGGGTTCGCGCCCTTGAAGCCGGGCAGAAAGCTGTGGTGGATGTTGATGACATCCTTGCCGTAGCCGCGCAGGAAGTCGTCGGAGAGAATCTGCATGTAGCGCGCCATGACGAGGAAATCGCTGCGTCCCGCAACAGCCTCCAGAAACGCCGCTTCCTGTTCGGCTTTGGTGGCAGCGTTCACCGGCAGATGGACGAACTCGATGCCGTCATTCTCGACGAGCGGCCGCAGCACCTCGTGGTTGCTGACCACGCAGGCCACTTCCGCAGAGAGTTCTCCGGCACGCACGCGGTAGAGCAAGTCGATGAGGCAATGGTCGTATTGCGACACGGCAATCGCCATGCGCATGCGGTCTCGGGCATCGTAGAGCCGCACGCTGCCGCCGAGCGCCTCGGCATGGACTCGGCACTGTTCGGCGAACGCGGCCTGCTCCTCGGGCGCGGGCGACCAATCGAACTCGACACGCATGAAGAATTCGCCGCCCTGCGGGTGGGTCGAGTATTGATCGGACCGCAAGATGTTGCCGCCCGCATCGCAGATAAGCGCCGAATACCGCGCGATGATACCGGTCTGGTCGGGGCAGCGCAGCAGCAGTATGGTTCGCATGATCCGGCCTCCGTGCCTGGCTCATCGGCTACTGTGCCGGGGCCTTTGCACCCGCGCAGTATGCAACGAACCGGCAGCAGGATCCCAAACCAGCGCCGGCCTAGCTACCGGCTCCTGACGCGAAATCGTCCTCGGTTCCAGGCTGCGCGCGGTAAGCGCCGCCGCTGGCATTGTAGAATTGCACGAGCCGGAGCAGCTCTTCCAGTCCGATGCGCCAGTCTTGGGGGGCGTAGTCGCTGGCATGCGGCGTGCAGCTGGTGTCGCCGACACCGCGGGCATAGCCGTCTTCCGAATTGTCGGAGCACTGCATCGCGCCGAAGCTATAGAGCTGGATCACGCGCAGCAACTCGCCCAACGAAATGGTCCAGTCGTTGTTGCGGTCGGCCGTGTGGAATCCAGCCTCCGGGGGCGTTACTACCGTCAGTGTAGCGGCTTGCGTGGTTACAGTCGTCGCGCCGTCCGAAATGTCGCAGGTGTAATCGCCTGCGTCGGAGACCAATACGCTGGCGATGTTCAGCTCGCCTGCCGTGCCCTGCCCCACTTCGGCGCCGTCCTTGCGCCAGGTATACGTGAGCGGGCCCTGGCCGCCTTTCGCCACCACGCGGAAGAATGCGCTGCGGCCCTCATAAACGGTGATGGACTGTGGCTGCGCCACGATCTCGAGGGGGCAGTTGTTCCGCACCACGACCGTGCGCTGCGCCTGCGCGAACTGGCCCGACGAGTCTTGCACGGAATAGATGACGACGTAGCGCCCGGGGCGGGCGGTATCGACCGCGCCTTGTTTCACAATGGCGCTGGTTAAATTGCCGTCGCAAGCATCCGTAGCCGTGGCGCCCGGGTCTAAGAACACTGCACCGCAATCGAGGGTGATCGACGCCACACCGGTCAAGATAACGAGGGGCGGCTGGGTATCGCGCACCACCACGGTCCGCCGTACAATTTCAGAATCGAAGCCTCGATCATCGATTACTTGATACGAGAGCGTGTATTCGCCTGGACGCCGCACGTCGACCGCCCCCGTGATAAAGACACTATTGGTCAGGTCGCCACTGCAGTCGTCGCTGGCGGTGAAGCCCGGTTCCACAAAAGGGGTGCCGCACTCGATGGTCACTATACTTTCGCCCGCCAGCGTCACCACCGGCGCTGCCGTATCCTCGTACCGCACCTCGCGTGATACGGTTGCAGAATTACCCGCGGCATCTGCGGCGGTGTAATACACGAGCAATCCGCCGCTTACGCCAACGGTCTCCGTCTCGACTGCTAGCGCGCCTTCGCAGACATCCGCGGCAGTTGCACCTGGATCATCGAATTCCGTCCCGCAAGGAATCATGACCACTTCCGATCCAAGCAGGGTAAGAACGGGCGGCGTGGTATCGACTACCTGGACTTCCCGCGTGGCGGCGGCTTCGTTCCCCTGGCTGTCTGCGACGGTGTAGGTGCGTGTGTAGGTGCCCGGCGTTGCGGTATCCACGATGCCATCGGCTTCAATGTCATCAGTGAGCTCGCCATCGCAGCCATCGGTAGCCGTGGGACCGGGCTCCGTGAACGCGTCGCCGCATTCCAACACGAGCGGGTTCGCGCCGGTCAGGGTGATCACGGGCGGCGTGGAGTCCGCGACCACGACCGTGCGTGTCGCTTGTGAAGTATTTCCTGCCATATCGACCACGGAATAGGTGACGGTGTAGGAGCCCGTAGCGGATGTGTTCAGGTCAGACTCCGTACTGATTGCATCGGTAACATCCCCGTCGCAACCGTCCTGGGCCGTCGCACCCGGGTCATCAAAGGTACCGCCGCACGCCATCTCGATGGTCGAGCCGCCCAGAAGTGCGATGGACGGCGCCTGTGTGTCTTGTACTGTCACGGTGCGCATGGTAGTGCCGGTGTTACCCGCAGCATCGATCGCGGTGTAAGTCAGGACGTAATCACCCGGTGACCCTGCATCGACAGTTCCAGACACCGTTATGGAATTGGAAACGTCGCCCGAGCAAGCGTCGGTGGCGGTGTATCCGGGCTCGATAAACTCCGTTCCACATTCCAGCGTCACGCTTGCCCCGCCCATAAGGGTCACGATTGGGTCAACGTTGTCTACGACCGATACCTGCCGCGTCACCTGCGCCGAGTTTTCGGCGAGATCGCTGACGCTGTAGGTGCGCGTATAGGTGCCGGGCACTTGCGTGTTCACCGTGCCGCCAAACTGGATGGCGCCATCCAGCACGCCGACGCAGGAATCGGACGCCGTGGCACCCGGATCGGAGAACGAACTGCCGCAGGCGATCGCGAGGGGATTCGCACCGACCAGCGTGATGGACGGCGGCAAGGTATCTTCCACGACCACCGAGCGCACGGCCTCGGCCGTCTTGCCGCCGCTATCCGAAACCCGATACGTCACCGTGTATTCGCCCGCGGCACCCGTATCCACATCCGACTCAATCGTCACCTGCTGGGTGAGGCTGCCGTCCAAGTCGTCAATCGCCGTATACCCCGGCTCACTGAATTGCGCGCCGCATTCGAGCGTCAGGGGATTGGCGCCGATGAGGACAATCTCGGGCGGATTATCGGTAAGGGTCACCTGCGCCGTCCGGCTGGTGAGATTCAGGCCATTCACGTTTTTTCCAAACGCCACGACCGCGTAGTATCCCGCATCGGCCGGGCTTGCGTTCGGGAACGAAAGCGTCGATGCCGTCGCGCCGTCCAGTAGTGTCAGTCCGGTCGGCGTCGCCCCCTTGTACCACTGGAACGTGGGCACGATGGAGCCGCCCTCTACGACTACGCTCAATTCCCCCGACGACCCCTGCGTCAGCTGGAGGTCGGCCGGCTGCTGCACGATGGCGAAGGGCTTCTGGGTGATGACGACCGACTGCACGCCCGAGACGCGTGTCCACTGGTCGTCGCACCGAACGACGACATACTCGCCGGAATCCGCCGGCAGTGGATATGGAAAGAACAAATTGGGCGACGTGCTCACGCGTTCGTAGTTCATGGTGTTCGCGTTGTAGCGCTTCCAGTCTGCGGAAGGCACCCCGTTGCCGCCTTGAATCGGCACGACCAGCGAGAAGGTCTCGCCCGACTGCGCCTCGATGAGCCCGCCGTCGTTGAGGAATTCAATGGTTGGACGCGTGATGCCCTTGGCCAGCATCCAGGCCGCGCGATCGCCGGATACCTGCGCGTAGGCGGTCTCGTTATTGGAACCCGTATCATTCACGTTGCCCGTATCGCCGAGGATATTCGCCTGCGTGGCGCCTGGGGCATCGCCATAGCATTGATACTTGCTGGTGACGAAGTTGCCGTTTACGGCGCTCCGCATGGCGCTCTTGGTTGCACCCTCGACAAAGGCCGGGATGTCGCCGTTTGCCACGCCTTGCTCGATAAATATATCGCTGAGCGTTATCAGGAAACCGCGGATAAATGCCAGCGACTCAGCGTCGCCGATGGTCATGTAGGCCGCGACCAGGTCCTTGAGCGTCTCGGCGAAGCCCAAATCGCCCGCTTCGATTTCGCCGATGATGCTGACTTGGACGAGACCCAGCACCGTGAAAGTCAGGTCACCCTCCACGCGGGCGCGATTGGATTGGAAACTGCTCCGGATGCTGGCGACCTCTCCGGCGTCGAGCCCGCCGAGCGCGGTGGCCACGGGCTCGCCATCGATGATCGCGGCCACAAGATCCAAGTGGTCGTCGTCCTCAATGCCATTCTGCGAGTTGTCTTCGCCCGCAAACCCGGGCGAGGGATCCGTGGTGTTTTCCTGGTTGTAGCGGGTCTGCCACGCGGGGAAGTCCGCACTCAGACGATCGTCCAGCGACCGGAAGAGCGCGTCAAAGTCCAGCTGGGGCGATATGACGGCCGCGCCATCGTCGATACACTGTGCCGTCGATGGTGACGAAATCGACAGGCATGCAGCCAACAAGCATGAAAACCCGATTCTCAATGAGATTCCCTCGCCTTTGTCGTAATGGAGCATACCATTTGCCGCTATGTCTGTTCGACCGTTAGCCAAATGTCATCAAAAATTTATACAATGCATAGAACATCGGTGACTACGCTGCTTATTTCCTGCGTCGGATTGCGTGAAACTCCGGCGCGTATCGCGATGTCCAAGTGCATCCCGCGGGGCGTTCAAGAAGAGGAGCAACGGTTTATGACGTCGTCGGCCAATCCTGCCAGCATCGACTGGCGAGACCTTCGATTCAGCCTCTTGGTCGGTGTGGTCTTTGCAGTGGTCAAGGCATTGTCGATCTTCTATCCGGATTTTCGGATAGGAAGCAACGACGTGTACCTTCCGTTCTTTCTGACGCTGGGCTATATGCTTCATCGCGCCCGGCGCGAACCGGAGAAACTCGAGTCCTGGGGGCTGACCGTGCCCACCGCGCCAGCGGCATGGGCGGCCGCATTCGGGCTGCTGGTCCTTGGGGTGGCCTTGATCGCCGGGATGAGCTACGGCGTCGGCGGCACGCTGTCGTTCGATGCGAGCTATCCCCGGCACATGGTCGACTACTTTCTCGCCGGTTTTACCCAACAGTTCTTCCTGTGCTCGATTGGTCTGGCGAGTCTGGCGGCCCTTCCGGTATTTCGGGGTCATTGGCGCCTCCCGCTCACCGTGGGCCTGCTGTTCGGCCTGGCGCATTTCTGGACGCCCGCAAAGATCCCCGGCACGCCCATCCCCCTGCAGATGATCGGGGTGGTGCCGATGGGCGCGCTGGCCTCGTATTACTTCCTGCGGTACCGCTCCGTCGTGCCACTCAGTATCCTTCACGCCATCCTCTACGTGCTGCTCTCGCGCTGGGTCGAGGCGTATCTCTAGCGCAGGCTTGACCTTCGGACGCCGGGGGCGTAGGTTAGTGCGCTGTTAGCAAGTGGCAGCGGGCCGCGGGTCCGCTTTGGGAACATGGGGTCAGGCAACGGAGGAGTCCCTTTTCACCATGAAGAAGAACGACATATCGCGCCGCGCGTTTCTCGCGGCAACCACGACTACGGCGGCGGCGTTCAACCTCGCCGCCGCGCCGAACAGCGCCAAGGTCGTGCCGGGCAAGGTATCGCCGAACGAGAAGATCAACGTGGCGGCCATTGGCGCAGGTGGCAAGGGCGGCACCGATATCTGGGCCTGCCGCGACGAGAACGTGGTGGCGCTGTGCGACGTGGATTCGGTGCGCGCCGAGAAGGCCTTCAACGAATTCGACAAGGCGAAGAAGTACAAAGACTACCGCAACATGCTGGAGGAGATGCCGGAGATCGACGCCTGCACCATCTCCACGCCGGACCACACGCACGCCCCGGCGGCCTACATGGCGATGAAGCTGGGCAAGCACGTGTATGTGCAGAAGCCGCTGACGCATACCGTGGCTGAAGCGCGCCTGCTGAAGAACACGGCGTCCGAGATGGGCGTGATGACCCAGATGGGCAACCAGGGCCACTGCGGCGACGGCGCGCGCGACCTCTGCGAGATGATCTGGTCGGGCGCCATCGGCGCGGTGAAGTCGGCCCATGTGTGGACGCACCGCCCTGTGTGGGCCAACCAGGGCGTGGCCGAGCCGCTGCCCCCGATGGTGACGCCCGAGACGCTGGACTGGGACCGCTGGATCGGCTGCGCGCCGTGGCGTCCGTACAATTCCGGCCTGGCACCGCACGACTGGCGCGCCTGGCTCGACTTCGGCGGCGGTTCGCTGGGCGACATGGGCTGCCACATTCTCGACCCGGTGTATATGGCGCTCAAGATCGTGGAAGCGGAAAGCTACAGTGTCGAGGTGGTGGAACAAAAGGGCCAGAACCACGAGACCTTCCCGATCATGTCGACCATCAAGTACGTGATTCCCGCGCGCGGCGACATGGGTCCGGTGGAAGTGTACTGGCACGACGGCCACTGGCCCGACCCCGCGACCGGCGAGGAAATCTATAACCGCCCGAAACGCCCCGAAGGGATTCCGGAAGACGAGGAACTGGGCGACAACCAGATGAATGGCTCGTTCTTCATCGGCGAAACCGGCATCATCACCACGGGCGAGTACGGCGGCCGTTCGCGCCTCGTGCCGGCCAAGGCCATGGCAGACTACAAGAAGCCGGATCCGTGGCTGGAGCGCATTCCGGAGGAGAACCCCTACAAGAACTGGCTCGACGGCATCCGCACGGGCAAGTTGCCCGCGTCGAACTTCGACTACTCCGGCCCGCTCACCGAGTTCGTCAACTTCGGCAACCTGGTGGTGCTTTCCGGCAAGAAGCTCGAATGGGACAACACCGTCGGCCGCGTCACCAACGTGGACAACCCCGACGAGATCGTCTCGAAGGAATACCGCAAGGGCTGGGAACTCCCCTGCTAACGCGGCAGCAGCGCTGATTCTAAACGGCCGCCCCGAATCGGGGCGGCCGTTTTTGTTCGCTGCGAAATGTCGCGGCGAATACGGACCGCTCAAGCGTCCGAATAGGGACCAAGGAATCGCTCGCCATTAAAATGAATCAAGTGGGAAGGAGCATCTGCCACCCAGACTTCTGTCTCCCAAGCGATATTGCCAAGATACTTGCTCATTGCACGTCGGTCTGGAAATGCGGTAACGAAGACCAAACCCGCACTTGATCCACCGAATAGTTTCCTCAACTCTGCATGTCGCTTTCCGTCGACGGGGCCATGGCTTGTGACTGCTTCGATCAGAACAAGCCACTTCCTTGCCGAAAAATTCAAGACCACATCAGGCATTTTCCCGTGGGCGTCCACTTCGACGCCCAGACTCGCCAGCAGATCAGAATCGAAATAACCCCATTTGTCTTCGGTGTCCCCGATATAAACGACGTCGCTACCCGGCGCAAACCTCTGGGCGAATTCTGTAACTATCGCCTTGATTAGTTCGCTGTGCGCACCCGGGCTTAGCGTGATCTCATCGCCCATGTTGTAACGGACCGGAACGCGATGCTGGCTGCGCTCCGCCGAGTATCGCTCCGTCAAGGACTCGTGCTCGGACAAGTAATGAGCCAGCTCGCTCTTCCACGTTTCCGACCCGTAGGTTCTCAAGAGGGATAAGGCACGCGGCGATACTTGATATACTGCTTTCGGACTGTTGACGGGCCTATCCAGCTTATCTGGATTGTAGAGCACCAACCCCGCATCGTAGAACTGATGCATCGTTTGCCGCCGGAATGTCTCTCGCGTATTTGGTGCATAGTCACGATTGTAATGCTTTCGGATCCAGTCCATGACCGGCGTTATCCCCAGCAAGGGCGAACCAGCTTCGGACCACGGCATGTTCGCAGCAAGATCCAGCATTGCCAGTAAGCACAAAGCAGAACGGTCGTTCTGCTGGGCGCGCGGCAAACCCAAATCCGCAAGCACTTGGAGCGCCTCTCTTACTCGTTTTTCTTTCCTTGTCATACAACAAGACTCCGCACCATTTCATCGATATCGGCCTGCGTCAATGACTTGCTTCGCAGAGACTTCTTACCAAGCCGCTCAAGCTCGGACAAACTTGGATAATCAAGCCGCTTGAGATCAGATACGTTGACCTGCGTATGGCCGCTAAATTGCCGAAACGCGTCGTCTACCATGGTCGAGTTCAGAAAAACGGAGAGACCTCGCGCGATAGGCTCTGGCAGACCACTGCGGTTAAAGTGGAATACGTTCAGATGATTTTCGAATCCAACCATGGATGCCCCATTGAAATCGTCCGGATCAACCACAGCGGCCACCAATCTTCTCTTTTCTTCCTTGGACGAGAAACGGCGAACGACGCAGTAATACCCATTCGGGTAGAGCCATTTCTCCGTGTCGGCATTCCGCCGAATAGCGTTCGGTTTCTTGTTTCCCGAGAGAGGCCAACTGATACCATACCCGCTGAAGTGGCAGGGGTAGAGTAAGGGCACCGTGCCGGTTTCCGGCATTTCGCACAAGTGCTCTCGCAGCCTGAAATCCACCACGGGGCCTGTCGAAACACTTATGCCCAGCCTTGAAATCGCATTGCATGCGAAGCTGGCGCTTCTTCCTGATTGCCTTGCCGACGTGGGAACGTGGATATACCGATCCAAATCGCCATCGAATACGATCTCGTCGAAATCATGGTTGCGCTGTTCAAGATCGGAGAAGCTGTCATCTGTCGAAGTAGAAATCGAAACCGGGCCTTGGCACCCGCTGCGCTCTAACCTGATGATGATGTTTTCTTGCAGGACATCGTCGTCCTTGAATGCCTTATTCCGCGCGTTGAAAAGGTGTATGTGGCGGATTGCAGTCCGGTCGAGTAGAAACTCTCGGAAGGGGCGATAGTACGGCCCGTTGCAGAAGCTTCTGGGAATGATTGCAACAATCTGCCCTCCTGGCGCCATTAATGCGACGGCAAGCGCAACGAACCCCGCGTATAGATTGACGGTTTCAATGCCCGCCGAACGCAGCGCAATCCGGTATTGCGAAGTGCTGCCGATTTTTTTGTACGGCGGGTTCAATATAGCGTGCGTGTAGCGCGGTTTCGTACCATCGAAGAGCGCATCCGCCAGGCGTCGCGATGCTGCGAGCACAAAGTCTTGATTGACGACGTTCGGCCGCAGTGCGCCTCCCCGACGAAAGGCAGAAAGCGTTTCCTCCAAATGCGGAATGAGGGCATCGTCGATTTCGAACGCATCCAAATCGATCCTGCTGAAGGCGAGTTCTCCCGAGCGCCATCTTTCGAGAAATGCGGCTGACAGCGATCCTATACCGGCCCCCGCGTCCAACAAACGGCAATGCCCTTCTTGCCGGGGAAACAGGCCAGCCATAAACGCAGCGGTTGGAGACGGCGTTAGAAACTGGCCCAAAGCGGCCTTCTTCTGTGCAGCCGTACGCTTCGATAGCAGCAGCCTCGTCTTCTCGACTTTCGATATCGACATCGTGCCTCCTGGCGGAATCACCTGCATGTTATCACGGCCGCCGGACGTCTTTTTACTTGCCCTACTGCACGCCGAGGAAAAACTCGGTGACGCCGCGGCGGATGTTGCGGATGTTGTAGCCGCCTTCCTGTACCACCAGCATCGGGATACCCAGTTGCGCCAGGCGCTTTCCGATGGCGCGGAACACGGAGGGCCTCAGTAGGAACTGGCCGGTGGGGTCGCCCTTGAGGATATCGAATCCGATGGAGAGCACCAGCACCTCGGCGCGGAATTTGCCGATATAGCCGAGGGCGCGCTCGAGCGCGTCGAGATACGCGGGCTCCTCGGTGCCGGGCGGTAGCGGCAGGTTGCGGTTGAAGCGCAGCCCCTTGCCGGTGCCGGTCTCGTTTTCGTAGCCGCTGAAGTAGGGATAGGCGTGGTCGGGATGGCCGTGGATGGAGATCATCAGCACGTCATCGCGCTCATAGAAAATGTCCTGCGTGCCGTTGCCATGATGGAAATCGATATCGAGAATCGCTGTCTTGGCGCGGGTACAAATAGACTGTGCGGCGATTGCCGCGTTGTTGAAGTAACAGAAGCCGCCAAAGTAATCGGGTCCGGCGTGATGGCCGGGCGGTCGGCAGGCCGCGTAGGCCAGCTTTCGCCCGTCCAGAATCTCCTGAGCCGCCGCGAGGGCCGTGTCGACGGCCGCGCGCGCGCCGACGTACGCGCCCTTGTACAGCGGCGTGTCGGCGTCGATGCAGTAGTAGCCCGCCTGCTCGGGCAGTACCTTGGGCCGCCTGTCGGCGCGCCGGATGGGAAAGGCATCGGGATACACCGGACGCGACTTCTCGAGGATGGCGCAGACCTCGCGCAGGTAGTGCACGAAATCGGCATCGTGTACGGCCAGGATCGGCTTGTCGCCCTGCGGCGACGCCGCCACCTTACTGAAGAGTCCCGAATGCTCGAGGCTCTCGCGGATGGCCTCGTGCCGGATGGGGCGCTCGAAATAGCCGCGCTCGCGCACATGGTGAATTTCATGCTGCGGCGTGAAGACGAGCGAAAACGGCGGTTCGATATGCGTGGTATCCACCGGGCGCGAGAGCACGGCGTCGGCCCCGCCACGCGGCGGCATCAGCTTGACCGGGTCGTCGCGGAAGGATTCCACCACGCGCCGCACATAGGCGGGCGAAGCCATGTGGCCGAAGCGCTGCGTAAGGATCATCCCGACAGCGCGCCGGGCGGCATCGCGTCGCAGCGGCGCCTTGGAACCGAGCGGGTCGTACATGAGGAATGCGGTGGTGGGCGGATCGCCGACGGGCTCGTGATACTGGGTGCCATCGATTACCCGCGCGCCGTATTGCTCGTAGAACCGGATGCGCTTGCGGCACTGCGGCCCGATGGTTTCCTTGGGAGCGCAGCGCGGGTCATCGGGCTCCACTTCCAGATACAACGCCTGCGCGCCCAGCTGCTGCGCGTACTCACGCGTGGCCTCGTAGAGCGCGCCCCCCACGCCGCCCCCGCGGTTGCCGGGCCGCGACGCGATATAGTCGAGGAGACAGCACTTGGAATCGGGGAAATGCATCATCAGGGCGAAGGCATCGACCCGCGCGCCCGTGCCCTCGGCAATGAGCAGATAGCTCCGGTAGCCGTGCCGGATGGGATCGCGGAGCAATTCCGGAATTTTGTCGGCATAGTCGGCCATCTCCGGAAAGGAGCGGCGGTAGATGTCCTTGACCTGTTCCAATCGCTCCCGGGACATCTGGAGTCCACTGCCGTGGAGAACTCGGATTCGTATCATGGATTGAGGGGACCCGATCGTTTTGGGTTGTGACTCATGACGCACATCAGGCCTGCGGATAGCGGTATTTGCCGGTGTAGAGGTCGAAGGTCGTGCGGTAGTACTTCATGAAGCGCTCGGGCTCGGGGTTGTAGGCGATCTCTGCCAGGCAGAAGCCCTGATAGCCCCGCGCCGCAAGCAGGTCAAAAAGTTGCTGCCAAGGATACTGGTAAACACCGATTTCGTTGATATGCACCAGCGCGATACGGTCGGCGAGCAGGTTGAAGTTCTCCTCGATGCTTCCGTTCGCGTCTTGTTCGTCCTTGTTGGAATTCCAGCAAACCAGCGCGTTCGGGTGGTCGGCGGCGTCGACCATGGCGCGGATTTTCGCCGGTTCGGAAGAGCGCTTGCCGTGCACCTCCATGCGGGTCTGCACGCCGAGGTTCCCGGCGAAGGCCGCCACCTCGCGCCAGGCCGCGCCGATGCGGGCGACGGTCTGCTCCACCGGCTCGTCGTCGTAGAGTCCATTCGGCCGCAGCTTGATGCCCGGCGCGCCGACATCGGCCGCCAGTTGCGCATAGGCCTTGGCCCCCTCGACGTTCTCTTCCACGACCGCGGGATCCTGGCTGTGGAATTCAAAGGCGGAGCCGAGCCCGGCGAGGTCGACCGGCGAATCCGCGAAGCGCGCACGCACTGCTTCGCGCTCTTTTGCGCTCAATGCCACCTCCACCCCATGCGCGTGCGTGGTGCGCAGTTCTACGCCTTCCAGGCCCGTGGTCTCGCAGAACTTGATGAGGTCCTCGAGCGGCATGTCCTTGCCTATGTTGTACGTGACCATGCCGAGGCGAAACTTGGCGGGTACCGCATCTTCCGAAGCGGATGCCGCAGGAGCGACACCGGTGTTTGCGGCCAAGGCGGCGGGCACTGCTGCCAGCCCGGAGCAGAGAAACGAACGGCGATCCACAGTAGGCATGCGATAATCTCCCAAGGTTGCCAGCCCAGCATGCCACACGACCGCACCCTGGGGACAATGCGGGCGCAAGGGTGGCATCCATCCGGCTGCGCCAGTATACTCGGCTGCTTTGAGGAGAGCTTGGGAATGGCGGGGACAGCCGAAACGGCATGTATTGTGCTGACAGGTATGCCGGGCGTGGGTAAGAGCACGCTGGGCGTATTGCTGGCGAAAGCCACCGCGCGCGACTTCGTGGATACCGACGTGGTGATTCAGGCGCGGGAGCATCGCACGCTGCAGCAGATTGCGGAGGCGGCGGGCCGCGAGGGCTTCCGCGACATCGAATGCGAGGCCATTTGCGCGCTCGACTGCCCGGGGGCCGTGGTGGCGACCGGCGGCAGCGTCATCTACCGCGATGCGGCCATGCAGCACCTCCGCAATATTGGCGTCGTGGTGTTTCTCGATCTGGCCATCGCCCCCCTGCTTGAGCGGCTCGGCGACCTGGACGCCCGCGGGGTATCGCGCACGCCGGGACAGACCATCGAGGACCTGTACCTCGAGCGCAAACCCCTCTACCGGCGCTATGCCCATGTGACGGTCGACTTGACCGGCATGAACCACGACGAAGCCGAAGCAGCCGTGCGCGCGGCGGCCGAAGCGTATCTCGAAGGAGCATTCCAATGAGGCAGTCATTCCGCTTGGGAGTGTTCATCGTTCTGTTGTGCGGGACGGCGTTCGCCGACGATGCCGCTGCGCCCGTCGAGGCCCCCGCGCCGGCAGAAGCCGCCAGCCCGGAGCCCGTGGCCATCGACGCGCTGGCTACCGACAGCGAAATCGAGCTGCGCGTGGCCAAGGCCGAGGACGAATACAACCAGGCGCGGTGGTTCTGGTACGTCGGCCTGAATCAGACCTATCCGAAGATCGGGTCAGAGAAATACATCAACGATCTTTTCGAGCCGCTCACCCAGGCCATTGCGCCGAAGTATGACGAGATCAACACCATCGGCGACCTGCGCGACTGGGGCCTGCTGATTACGCCGCTCGTTGGCGTAGGCCGGCGCATCGGCAATCACCTCACCCTGAGCGTGCACGGAGGCTGGGCCGGTGGCAGCGTGCGGACCATTCAGGACGAGCGCTCCATTTTCCTCGGGGCCAACCTGCACAACGACTTCTATATGTACCGCAGTGCGTATTATGCGGATTTCATTATTGACGTCCATCCCTTTGGCCACACGAAGTTGAAGGATTACGAGACCTGGCGCGAGCGGTTCCGGGCCGCCCGGCCGAAGATCAGCCTGGATGTCGTGCTGACCCATGCCAACTACAAGGCCGTCGTGACCCTGGGCCTGACCCGGGTGATCCCCAATATCCGAATCGAGCTGGACGATGCCTGGACGCTCATCGGCCTGCGCCCCCACGCCGCGCTCGAGATTCCGTATAACCGGAATAATCAGCTTGTGTTTACGGCCGGTTACAACTTCTTCACGGCCCAGGAACAGGACTTCGAGGGGCCCACGTTTTCGGTCGTCTGGCAGCATTTTTGGAAGCGCCAAACATTCCACTAACCGAATCCTAATATTGTTAGCGCATACTCTCCCGAGCCGCCAAGACCGCCAAGGACAGGATGATGGCTCAAGAGACAATACTGCTGGTTGAAGACGAAGAATCGATCGTGGAGCTGGTGCGCTATAATCTGGCGCGCGAGGGCTACAAGGTGCATATCGCGATGTCGGGCGAAGAAGCGCTGGGCATCATGCGGACCATCAAGCCGAGCTTGATCCTGCTGGACATCATGCTGCCGGAAATCGGCGGCCTCGAGGTATGCAAGCGCCTCAAGAGCGAAGAATCGACCATCAACGTGCCGATCATCATGTTGACGGCGAAGGGAGAGGAATCCGACATCGTCGCGGGGCTCGAGTGCGGGGCGGATGATTACGTCACCAAGCCCTTCAGTCCGCGGGTGCTCTTGGCGCGCATCAAGGCGGTGCTCCGCCGCAGCCAGGAAGAGCCCCCGAGCGAGCAGGCGGTGATTCAGCACGGCGACTTGGTCATTCATCCGGGCCGGCACGAGGTTACCTTGGCCGACCAGAAGATCGACCTGACGCACACCGAGTTCAAAATCATGCATTATCTGGCGCGGCGCCCGGGATGGGTGTTCACGCGCTACCAGATTGTGGATGCCGTACACGGCCAGGACCACGCGGTGACCGACCGCTCCGTGGACGTGCAGATTGTCGGCCTGAGGAAGAAACTGGGCGACGCGGGTTCGTGTATCGAGACCGTGCGCGGGGTAGGCTATCGGTTCCGGGAGTAGGGTTCGTTGCTTCGTCAACGTCTGATATGGCAGCTGTTTCCAGCATTTCTGCTGATCGCGCTCACGGCGCTGGTCGCGGCGGCGCTGTTTATTACGCAGGCCGTCCGGTCGCATCTGCTCACGCAGTTCGAACAGGATCTGGCCGCGCGCGCGCTGCTGCTTGCACCCCAGTTCGACGACCACCTGGCCTCGGGCGATTACACTGAGGTGAACGCGCTCTGCGGATTGCTCGACGCAGCCACCGAGGCGCACATCATGGTGTACCGGATGGATGGCAGCATCGCGGGTGATTCGCGTTCAGACGAGGGCGGAGCGAGTACGCAGGCCCTACCCCCGGAAGTGCTCACGGCGAAGAACGGCACCGACATGGCGTTTTCCGAACGGGAAAACCGCCGCGAAGGCCAGACCATGCTGTACACGGCGTACCCCATCATGCGCGACGGCGCGATGCTCGGGGTGGTACGGGTGGGTCAATCGCTTGCGCCCATCAGCCGGGCGGTACAGGCCATGTATTTCTGGCTGCTGATTGGCGGCACGCTGGTGGCGGCGGGTGTCGCCGTCGTCAGTTGGCGCGTATCGCACCGTATCATCCATCCCATCGAGCAGATGAAGCAGGGGGCCATCCGTTTCGCGAGCGGCAAGCTGGACATGCCCGTGGCGCTGCCCGAGGCGCAGGAGATGGCCGAGCTCGCGGAAGCCATGAACACGATGGCCCGCCAGCTCGACGACCGCATCCGCACTGCAGTGGAGCAACGCAACGAGCAGGAAGCCATCCTCTCGAGCATGGTGGAAGGCGTGGTGGCCGTAAACCGCCAGCAGCACATCTTCAGCATGAACCGCGCGGCGACCCGCTTATTCGAGGTCGACCCGGAGCGCGTCCAAGGCAAGAGCATCCACTTCGCCATCCGCAACAGCCGCCTGATTGAAATCATCGGCGAGACGCTGAAATCCGGCGGTCCCGTGAGTGCCGAGATTCAATTGCACAAGGAACGCGAGGTATTGCTGCAGGCTCATGCGGCCGGGCTAAAAAATGCCGCAGGCGAGCCCATCGGCGTCGTGGTGGTGCTGAACGACGTCACCGATCTGCGGCGGCTCGAACGGATTCGCAGCGACTTTGTCGCCAATGTGTCCCACGAACTGAAGACCCCGATCACCTCCATCAAGGGCTTCGTGGAGACCATGCTCGACGGTTCCGTCGACAATCCCGAGGACACCCGGCGCTTCCTGGGCATTGTGGCGAAGCAGGCGGACCGGTTGCATACCATCATTGAAGACTTGCTGACCCTGTCGCGCATCGAGCGCGAGGAAGAGGTTGGCGAGTCCTACCTTAGCGAAGGCGCCGTACGGCCTGTGCTCGAAGGCGCCGTACAGATCTGCGGCGCCGCGGCGGACAGCAAGGATATCCGCGTGGCCATCAGCTGCGCCGACACGCTCCGCGCGCGCATCAATGCGCCGCTGCTGGAGCAGGGCCTGATCAACCTGATCGACAATGCCATCAAGTACAGCGATGCCGGCGGCGAAGTGCAGGTGTCGGCCGAGGAACGCAACGACGACGTCCGCATCCGCGTGTCGGACCGGGGATGCGGCATTCCAGGCGAACATCTGCCACGGCTGTTCGAGCGGTTCTATCGCGTGGACAAGGCGCGCAGCCGCGCGGCAGGCGGCACGGGACTGGGCCTGGCGATTGTGAAGCATATCGCGCATACCCATGGCGGGCGGATTACCGTGGAGAGCCGCCCCGGCGAGGGCAGCACGTTCACCATGCACCTGCCGAAGCCAAAATCCGCCGGCCCTGAATTGCGGATCATCAACGGCTAGAGACCCAACGGACTTACACTGCCGGCACCCCGCGGCCGGTGTTCAACCTGGAAGGAAAATCCCAATGAAAAAACTTACCCCCTGGTGGAAATCGGCGGCGGCCTGTCTGTTCGCCGCTGCGGCGATTCTGACAGCCAGCTGCTCGCGGCCTGCGTCGCAGAGCGGCGATTCGATGTCGGTCATGATCAAGGGCTCCGACACCATGGTGCACCTGGTGAATGCCTGGGCGGAGGCCTATATGACGGCGCACCCGGAGGCGAGCATTTCCGTCACGGGCGGCGGCTCGGGCACCGGTATCGCGGCGCTGATTAACGGCACCACCGATATCTGCATGGCATCGCGCGACATGAAGACCGAAGAGTTCGACCTGGCGGCCAAGCAGGGCGTCGAAGTGATCGAGCACAGTGTGGCGCTCGACGGCCTGGCCATGGTGGTAAACCCGGCCAACCCGGTCGAAAACGTGACGCTTGAGCAACTCGGTAGCATCTTTACGGGCGAATACACTGACTGGCAGGATCTCGGGCTTCCGGCGGAGAAGATCGTGCTGCTCTCGCGCGAGTCCAGCTCGGGCACGTTCGTATTTTTCCGCGAGCACGTGCTGCACGACAAGGACTACAGCAACGACGCGCTGTTCCTGCCGGCCACGTCGACCATCGTGCAGCAGGTCGCCGAAGACAAGGGCGCCATCGGCTATGTGGGTCTCGGCTATGCCGAAAGCGCGGGCGACAAGCTGAAGGTCGTTCCGGTGAAGAAGGATGCGGATTCGCCGGCCATGCTGCCGAACAGCGAGACCGTGAAGAGCGGCGAATATTCGATCGCGCGCCCGCTTCACCTGTACGTGCAGAAGAGCGCGCCGGCGCTGGCCGAGGAATTCGTGGCCTACTGCCTCAGCCCCGAGGGCCAGGCCATCGCAACGGAAGCGGGTTACGTGCGTGTCGATTGAGTCTGTGGGCATACGGCGGCGCTACGTCGATCGGTTCATGCGGTGGACCTTCACCGCCATGGCGTCGGTTACCATTCTTATCGTGCTGGCGATTTTTCTGTTTCTGTTTAAGGAATCGCTCATCTTCCTGCGCGAGGAAGGCATCATGCCGCTGCTGAGCACGCGCTGGAGCCCGACTTCGGTGCAGGAGCCCGGCTTCGGCGTGCTGCCGCTCGTGACTGGCAGCATCCTGGTGACGCTGCTCGCGGGCGTGGTCGCGGTGCCGCTGGGCATCGCGGGCGCGGTCTATATCGCCGAGGTCGCGCGCCCCCTCGAACGCGAAATCCTCAAGCCCTTTATCGAACTGCTCGCGGGCATACCCAGTGTGGTGCTGGGCTTCTTCGGGCTGGTCGTGGTGGTGCCGGCGGTCAAGGCGGCCTTCGGCCTGAGCAGCGGCATGAACGCGCTCTCCGGCGCGGCCGTGCTCGGCCTGATGGCGATTCCGACGATCATCTCGGTTTCGGAAGACGCGCTGCGCGCCGTGCCGGCTTCGTACCGCAATGCCTCGCTCGCGCTCGGGGCCAGCCACCAGCAAACCGTCTGGCGCGTGCTGGTGCCGGCGGCGATACCGGGCATTACCGCAGCGGTCATGCTGGGCTTCGGCCGCATCGTCGGCGAGACCATGGCCGTCATGATGGTCACCGGCAACGCGGCGAAGATGACGTTCGTGCCGACCGATTCCGTGCGCACCATGACGGCGACCATCGCCGCTGAAATGGGCGAAGTGGCCCAGGGCAGCGTGCATTACAGCGCCTTGTTCTGCGTGGGTGTGCTGCTATTCTTCGCCACCTTCCTGCTGAACCTGCTGGCGCTCAATGTGTTCAAGCGCTACGGGGGCCGCGCATGAGGACGGTGAATCATCGCGACCGTATTGCCGAGTGGTGCATGCGCGTACTCACCTACGCCATCGTCGCTGCGGTGGCCTACATCATTCTGCACATCGTCTGGAACGGCGCCCCCGCGATGTCGTGGGCGTTCCTGACCGAAATGCCGCGCAACAGCGGCGTGGAGGGCGGCATCTACCCGGCGATCGTGGGCACGGGACTGCTGGTGCTCGGCACGATGGTGGTGGCCTTGCCGCTGGGCATGGCCTGTGCCATCTATTTGTCCGAGTACGCCAGCCAGAGCCGGTTCACTTCGTTTATCCGGCTTGCGATTGCCACCCTGGCCGGCGTGCCCTCGATCGTGTTCGGCTTGTTCGGCCTCGGACTCTTCGTCATCTTCCTGAATTTCGGCTCGTCGATTCTTGCGGGCAGCCTGACGCTGGCCTGCATGGTGCTGCCGACGGTCATTGTCGCCAGCGAGGAATCGCTGCGCGCCGTGCCTCGCAGCCAGCGCGAAGGGAGCCTGGCTTTGGGCGCCTCGCAGTGGTACACGGTTTCGCACAACGTGCTGCCCTACGCCGTGCCCGGCATGGTGACGGGCTCGGTGCTGGCCGTGGGACGCGCCGCAGGCGAGACCGCCCCCATTCTGCTGACCGTGGCCGCGTCGTTCCTGCCGCGCCTGCCGCAGACGGTATACGACCAGGTCATGGCGCTCCCCTACCACCTCTACATCCTCGCGACGCAGAATCCTGATGCCGAAGCCGCGCGTCCAAACCAGTACGGCACGGCATTGGTGCTGCTGTTACTGGTGCTCGGCGTCAACTGCGCCGCCATCTTGATACGCTATCGTTTCCGCAAGAAATACAAATGGTGATTGCATGACCTCAGAGACTTCGAACGCGCGGGCCAAAATCGAGATCGAGGGCCTGTCGATCTTTTACGGCGACGCCCAGGCGCTGCACAACGTGACCATGAATATTCCCGAGAACCGGGTGACGGCACTGATTGGGCCTTCCGGCTGCGGCAAGTCGACGTTGCTGCGCTCGATTAACCGGATGAATGAAATTATCGAGGGGGTCCGGCACGAGGGCACCATTCGCATCGATTCGGACAACATCCACCGGGCGGATATGCACGTGGACAACCTGCGCAAGCGCGTGGGCATGGTATTCCAGAAGCCGAACCCCTTCCCCAAGACCATCTTCGACAACGTGGCCTACGGTCCGCGGGTGCATGGTGTGCGGTCGCGCGGCGAACTGGCCGACGTGGTGGAGAAGAGCCTGAAGCGTGCCGCGCTGTGGGAAGAGGTGAAGGACCGGCTGAACAGCTCGGCGCTGGCGCTGTCGGGCGGCCAGCAGCAGCGCCTCTGCATCGCCCGGGCGCTGGCGGTCGGACCCGACATTCTCCTCATGGATGAGCCGACCTCGGCGCTCGATCCGCGGTCAACTTCCTGGATCGAGGATCTCATCGACAGCTTGCGCAGCGACTACACGATCGTGATTGTTACCCACAATATGCAGCAGGCGAGCCGCGTTTCAGACTTGACGGGATTTCTGTATGAGGGTAAGCTTGTGGAGTTCGGGGACACAACGCAGCTCTTCGTCTCGCCTAAGATGAAGCAGACGGAGGACTATATAACGGGCCGTTTCGGCTGATTGGACGACGCAGTAGATGAGTGCACACATGCAGCGGGCCCTTGCGCAAATCAAGCAGAGCGTACTTGAACTCGGTACGCTGGTCGAGGAAAGCCTGTACGCGGCGATGAAGGCCGTACAGGATCGCGATGCCGAACTGGCCATCCGCGTTATCGAGGACGATACGCTCATCGACGAGCGCGAGGTGGACATCGAAGAAAGCTGTTTGCAGTTCCTCGCCTTGTATCAGCCCGTTGCCGCCGACCTGCGCTTTATCGTCGCGGTGCTGAAGATCAACAACGACCTCGAACGCGTGGGCGATCTATCCGTGAATATTGCCGAGCGCGCGGCCTTTCTCGCGCGCGAGCGCGCCCCACGCATGGTTTTCGATTTCCAACAGATGGCGCAATCGGCCCAGCGCATGCTGCGTTCCAGCCTCGACGCGCTCGTCAAGGGCGATGTCGTGCAGGCCTGGGAAGTTTGCGTGGCCGACGACGAGGTGGATTCGCTCAATCGCGAGATGTACATCAATGTGCAGCGCGCCATCCTGAAGAACCCGGACGATCTGGAAGCGCTTATCCACATGCTGAGCATTTCGCGGCACCTGGAGCGCGTGGCCGACCTCGCCTCGAATGTGGGCGAAGAGGTCATCTACATGGTCGAAGGCAAGATTGTCCGGCACAAATCGGAAGAATACCGTTCGTACCGGGTTGCCCAGGGCGCGGAAGACTAGGCCCATGCGGCGCACGCAGCCCGTCTGTCTACCGCGCGGCGGCGGGTTCACCCTCATCGAACTGCTGGTGGTCATCGCGATCATCGGCATTCTCGCCGCGATTTTGCTGCCCGCCTTGGCCCGCGCCCGCGAGGCCGCCCGGCGCGCCAGCTGCCAGAACAACCTGAAGCAGTTCGGGCTAGTGTTCAAGATGTACGCCGGCGAGCACAACGGTGCCTTTCCCCCGCTCGCGCCCTATGGCAGCGTGCGCCCCGACCTGCGGTCGAGCCCCTTGTGGAGCGCCCCCCACGCCGCCGCCATTTATCCGGAATACCTCACCGATCTGAATCCCGCGCGCTGCCCGTCCGATGCAGGCGTCGATCCCGGGTGGTCGAGCGTGCTGCCGCGCGTTCCTGTGGACGGCGGCGACTTCGCCAGTTGGCAGGCGGACGCGATTGCAGCGGATGACTCTGTGTCGCTCGATTATTTTCAGTGCGCCGAGCTGGCGCGTTCGTATGTGTACAAGGGCTATGTGAGCACCAACATTGCCGAGTTCTACGGCATCTGGGGTGCGACGACCATCAATGCCGTTTCAGGAGTTGCCGTGATTCTCGGGGTAGGTACCGTGGCGCTGAAGAATTTCGCGGTCGATCTCGCGCTGGAAGGTCCTGCGGTATGGCCGCCCTGGGTACCGGAACCCTTCACTGCCAGCGTCGGTACGGCGGGCGGTGAAACCGTCTACCGCATCCGCGAGGGCATCGAGCGCTTTCTGATTACCGACATCAACAATCCCGCGGCGAGTGCCCGTGCGCAAAGCACGGTACCCACGCTTTGGGACACCTTCGGAAACAACGAGTTCGACGACAGCGGAACGGCCATCGGCGTGTTCAATCATCTTCCGGGCGGCTGCAACGTCTTGTACATGGACGGCCATGTGCAGTACATCCGCTATCCAGGAGCGTATCCCATCGTGGACGACGAGCAGGTGGTGAAGGAAAGCAGCCACCACGGCCTGGGCTAGGACACCGAGACCAATCCCCGGTACACATCGGCAATCTGTTCGACCATGCGCTTGGACGTGAAACGTTCCTCCACCGTGGCCCTTGCTGCGGCCCCGAGTGTTGCCCGCTTTGATTCGTCCTGCGCGAGTGCGGCTATCGCCGCCGCGAGCGCGTCCGCCTCCTGCCTCGGAACGAGGATGCCGTTCTTGCCGTGGCTGATAACCTCAGAGGCCGCAGGGAAGTCTGCGGCGATACAGGGCATGCCGGCGTGCATGGATTCGATAAGCGACAGGGGCATGCCTTCGCGCAGCGAGGGGAAAGCGAAAACGTCCATGGCGCGGAGCCAGCCCCCCACTTCCGTCGAAGGGACGAACCCGGTGATATGGCAGTCGCCTTCGAGGCCCTGTTTGTCGAGTTCGGCCAGAAAGGATCCCCGGAGTGGACCATCGCCCACCCATAGCAGGCGGGCGTTGGGGATGGTCTTCTTGACTGCGGCGAACGCGCGAGCAAGCGTCAGGGGATCTTTCCCGCTCACCAGTCTGCCGACGGAGCCGATGACAAGATCGCCGAGGCCGAATCCTGCTGCCCCGCGCTGTCGGGAACGCGCCGCTGCGGCCTCCGCTTCGGAGATGTTTAACGTGGCGATGCCGTTCGGAATCACCGACACTGGCGCACGCCGGTGAAAGCCCTCCAGCACGGCATGGGAGCAGGCAATCACATGATCGCTGCGGCGATGGCAAAAGGCCTCGAGCAAGTTTTGGTAAGGCTGAGAGTCGTGCTGGCGATAGCTGGATTGCAGATGCGTGATCAGTTTCGCGCCGGGGCAGACGCCGCGCAATCGCTCGACCAGCAGACACGCGGGCACGCCGCTCGCGTGGATGATATCGGGGGAGCTTTGTCGCAGCAGCCGGGCCAGCCTGAACGGAAGCGCAGGATCGTATTTGGAATGCTTGGCGTAGACTGGCGCAATACCGGCGGAAACGAACGCGCCATGGTGCTTGCCCGGGCCATGCAGGGCAGCGACTTCGAGGACGAAGCGGTCGTCTTGCCAAGCGGCGATAAGATTCAACAGAAAGGTCTGCACGCCGCCCAGGTTGAGGTGGTCTGTGAGGTGGAGCACCCGGATGGGCCGCGCGTCGCTCATGCCGGCTTGCCGCCAAAGTGCTGGTCGAACAGCGCCGCATAGGCCTCGGCCGTGGCTTGCCAGCTGAATCGCTCCGCCGTCGCCCGCGCGGCCGCGCCTTCCCGCGCGAGGCGGTCGCCTTGCCCGAGATAGCCTTGGATTTGCTCCGCAATGTGTGCGGGATTGCCCGCCTCGATGAGCGCGCCATTGACGCCCGGGCGTAGCAGTTCCCCCGTGCCGCCCGTGTCGGTGAGCAGGACAGGCAGTCCGGAAGCCATCGCCTCGAGCACGGTATTGCTCATGCCTTCGTTGTGCGACGGAAGCACGAACAAATCCGCCGAGCGGTAGCGCTCGGGCAGATCGGCGTGTGGCAGTGCCCCGGAAAACGTGACACGCGAGGATACCCCCAGCGAGCTCGAAAGCGCTTTGAGCGCGTCCTCCTGGGCGCCGCTCCCGATGATCTCGAGGCGTACGCCGGGGTTCAGCATGACCATTGCATGCAGGAGGCTGTCGATCCCTTTGCGCGGGATTAGCCGCGACACGCACAGTAGCCGCAATCCCGCACCTGCGGTCCGTGCTGGGTCGGGCGCGAAGCGCGTGGTGTCGACGCCATTGGGAACCACCCCGATGGGCTGCCCCGGCGCGCTCTTCTGGGCGAGACCGCGCAGGCCTGCTGAATTGGCGACCACAGCCGCGGCGCTCCGCCAGATGTGGCGGCTCAATCGCTGGAACACCAGGCGGTCAAGCAGTTGGAAACGGGGATTGTAAAACGGCACGTCCGAACCGCGCAGCGACACGATGTACGGCAGCCCCAGCCCCAGTGCGACGACGCCGCAGGGAATGCCAAAGAAGGCGAGGCAGCCATCGTATCGGTGATCGCGCATGAGGCGGCGGCTGTAGCGGTACGCCGCCCACGCATAGCGGAGCAGGTCGGCCTGCGATTGATAGTGCAATGAGCCGCGCTTGCCGATATCCAGCCGATGCACCGCGACTCGCGCACCGACCGTCTCGATGGAGGCGCGCCCGGGCGAGGAACAAACAAGGTCGATGCTTAGGCCATCCGCATCGCGCCACGCCTCGAGCAGATAGCGCGTCGCATTCGCCGCGCCCCCGCCCAGCGGCGGAAATTCGTAGTTGAGGAACAGAATCCTCACACCGTCGGAACGTCCTGCTGAATTGGCAGTTTTCTGCGCACGGTATAGGTCGGCTTGCGCTGGCTCTCGAAATAGGTGCGGATGCTGATTTCGCCGAGCAGGCCGATGCTGAGAAACTGCAGTCCGCCGAGCATAAGAAAGATGGCGATGAACATCCAGCCGCTCGAGGTGACGTCCTGATAGGGCGGCGTAATTTTCTCGACCACACTGACCACGCCCGACGCTATGCCGAGCGCCGCCAGCACCAGCCCGACGCCGCCGAAGACCCGCATGGGCTTGGTGGCATAGGTGAGCAGGAACTTCACGGTGAACAAATCGAGAATGACGCTGATGGTGCGGCCGATGCCGTACTTGGACTTGCCGTGCATGCGGGGCCGGTGGTTCACCTGAATCTCGGTGATTCGCGCGCCGCCCCAGCTGGCCACGGCCGGCAACAGCCGATGCATTTCGCCGTAGAAAGAAATGTGCTCGATAACCGCCCGGTGGTATGCCTTCATGGTGCAGCCGTAATCGTGCAGGTGCACGCCGGTGATGAAGCTGATGATGCCGTTGGCCATTCGCGAGGGCAGCACCCGCGACACATAGGGGTCTTCGCGCTTCACCCGCCAGCCGCTGACCAGATCGAATCCTGCATTGATTTGTTCTATGAAGCGGGGAATGTCCGCCGGGTCGTTCTGCAAATCGCCGTCCATGGGCAGGATGACCTCGCCAGTGGCCAGATCGAAGCCGGCAGCCATGGCCGCCGTCTGGCCGAAATTGCGGCGCAGCTGCACGCCGCCGACCAGGCCTGGATGCTGCGCGCTGAGTTCCTCGATCACCGGGAAACTGCGGTCGGTGCTGGCGTCGTCCACGAAGATGATCTCGTAAGGATATTCCGGCAGCGCCTGCATGGCCGCGATAATCTCCGCGCACAGCTGCGGCAGAGACGATTCCTCGTTGTACACGGGAATCACGATGGAGATGCGGTAGGGCTGCGGCTCGGGCATGGACCGTCCTGATGGTTGAACCAGCGCGCCGGCACCGGCTTCCTCGACAGGCGCTGCGCGCTGCATAGCATAGCCAATTACGGGGCGCGAAGTTAACCGGGGCCGTGCAAGCCTCCGGCCGCCTGTGGCACACTGCCGCCCGGCAAACTGGCGGAGCGGATAATTGCCCACATCGACGGACAAATCGGTCTATGTACTCGGAAGCGGCGCGTCCATGCTGGCGTTGTCGGCCGCAGAGCGCTTGTTCCTGCAGACGCAAACCACGGTGGCCATGAATAAGTACCTCCTGTTCTGGGATATCATCGGCTTGTGGCCCACCCATTTCTTTCTCGCCGATATTCATTATCCCGCGCTACGGGTCTATGAGGAGTCCGTGGCGATCGCCGCTGCACACGGGCGCCCGCCCCGCTTCCTGCTCGACCGGCAATTTCGGCTGCGCTATTCGGAAAACACCTTCCGCCGCCTGCTTAACCGCCGCTTCGCGCGCGAGCAACTGCACCGCTACGGGTTTACCCCGAACCCGGCCGCGCGCCCGGCCGAGGCCACTTATTTCCGCCGCACGCACGGATGGGATTCGCCGGAGCGCTGGGCGACCTCGCTCCGGGAGAAGCTCTATTTCTACCGCGGCAGCCTGTCGGTGCTGCTGAACCTGCTGACGATTCTGAATCTTGGAAAGCACATCAAGCTGCTCGGCGTGGACTTGGGTTCCCCGGGCAGCTTTTACGACGACCGCCTGGCAGAGCGGCCGTACCTGATGGACGACTACTTGCGGCTGCAGCAGTCCGGCGCCGTGCAGCAGCACATGACCGCGGCCGAGTTTAAGGGCATGCCGGGTATTCAGGCGAAGTGGCCCTTTATCCAGCGGAGCGTCGAGGCGGCGGGATTCCGGTTGTCTTGCTGCAACCCGGAGAGCCTGCTCGTCAAGGAAGGCCTGTGCCCCTACGCGCCGGTGATTGAATGATCACGCAAAACCCTGCAATCAGCGTCGTCGTCTGTACGCACAATCGCGCTGCGTATCTATCCGCCATGCTCGATTCATTCTATGCACAGGATCTCGCTGGCGCATCGTATGAAGTGCTGGTGGTCGACAATGCCTCGACAGATGAGACCGCCGAGATCGCCGCGGCGCATCAAGAGTCGCCCGGATTCCGCTATGTATACGAGCCGCAACAAGGCCTATCGCACGCGCGGAATCGGGTGTTGGCCGAAGCCTGCGGCGGTGTGGTTGCCTATCTGGACGACGACGTGTTGGTGAGCCAGCGTTGGCTGGCCGCGCTGGCGCGATGCTTCGAAGAGACGAAGGCCGATGTCGTTGGCGGGCGGAGCCTGCTGCGCTTCGAACAGACACCTCCCCCCTGGTTCGGCCCGCAGTTCCGTCGCATGCTCTCCGAGGTCGACCTGGGCGATTCGCGTTGCGACGCTGGCGACGGCCGCAGGCTGTATGGATTGAACCTCGCGTATCGCGCCGACGCCTTGCGACGGATCGGCGGATTCGATACGGGCTACGGACGTACGGGCGCAAACCTGGTTTCCGGCGAAGACCTGCGCGCCAACGCACTGATCGCTGCCGAGGGCGGGCGCCTGGTGTATGAACCGGAGGCTCTGGTGGAGCATCAGATTCCAGCAGCGCGCTGCGAGTGGGACTACCTGATGCGGCTGGCGCAGACAGGCGTCGCCACGCGGCTGACGCTGGATACGGACGCGCCGCGCGGTCGCAGGGCCGCCGCTACCCTGGAAGCTTTAGCGAAGTACATGCTTGCCGTTGCCGGGGCGCCTGCGGCCTTCATCCGTGGACGCGAAAGCTACGCCTGGCGACTCAATCGAATCGAGCGTCTGCGGCAATCCGCCCTGACACTTGGCTATATAGCCCACCGATAGATTCGACAACATTTGGCAGATTCAAACACTAAGTGCAACAGGCGGTCCTGTGCTTCGGTTCAGGTCTTGATGGTGTAGAGGACACCGCGGGGCCTTGCGGTAAGATGAGGTTTCTTGAGTACTTCAACTTACGCAGGAGACCCCGCGATG
>WGMK01000012.1 GCA_016125095.1 Candidatus Hydrogenedens sp.
CCGGCGGCGGTCAAGGCGGCAATCTGCGCTTCGACGCTCTGGCCGTCCGTCGATACCCGTGCATAGCCGTAAACTGTCCGCAGGCTTGCAAGCAGAGAATCTGGCTTTCCGGCAGTAACGACCTCGCCGCGACGAGCCGCCTTCATGGCCTCTATGGTTTCAAGGTTCGGCATCATTCTCAGCCTTACAGAATTGCCCCGATGCCTTTCCGGCGAATGACGTTCAGCAGCACAAGGGCAGGGCCGGTTGCCCGCTTCGCGCCGCGTTCCAACTGCGAGACATAGCCAGTCGTAAGATTGAGAAAACGAGCGAATACTGCTTGGCTAAGATGCGCCTGTTCGCGCAGAGATTTGATTTCATCGCCCGTGATGGGTTCCGCCACAGCGTCCGCCTTACTACCGATGAGCCGCAACGTGATCTTTTCGTGCGCGGCGGCATCCATCACGCCAACACGCCGCAGGTCGTCCGCCATTTCCCGCAATGCTTCGGACAACTGGCTAGGTTGAGTCGTTGTCGTCATCGTCCACCTCCTGCAAAGCGTCCTCTTTAAGGGCTTGCGCAATCTCTCTGGCGTCTGCCGCCAGCCACGCCGCGCCGATTTCGCGCAACGTCAGCAATTCGTCGGGGCCGATGTTGTCGCGCTCGTGCTTGGCGAAACCGTAGAGAAAGACGGCCCGATCTTCCGCACGGTAGGCGATCAGCATCCGATAGCCGGCGGATCGGCCTTGCCCGACTCGCGCCACCCGCTGCTTGATGATGCCGCCGCCAAGGTCAGCATCGACAAGCCCACGCGCCGCCCGCGCGATAGCCTCCTTCAAGCTATCGTCCGCAATCCGCTCACGTCGCGCAAAGCGGACGAGCCATCTGGTTTTGAAAATGCGCAAGCCGTGCCCTATCTCTATGAACTATAGCACACAGAGCGATAATTGCAAGCCCCTTGAGGCCATCATTATGAGCCTGACTTATGCAAAGGAAAGCCCCTTTCGGATCAATGAGCTAGGTTTTTTGCATAAGTCTTGAATTCATTATGTGTTGACAATGGCAACACATTTTGATATATTTCCAAGGATGAGCCAGCAATCGCAAATCGCCGAGGTCAACATCCACCTGCGCGCACGCACGCAGGACAGGAATCTTATCGACCAGGCTGCGGGGCTTGTCGGCGCCAACCGCTCTCAATTCATGATGGCTTCGGCACTCAAGGAAGCGAAGAACGTCCTTCTCGACCAATCAACCCTCTACGCCGACGCCAAAACATTCCAGAAGGTCATGGATTGGATGGACACGGCCGCCACTCCGGCGGAGGCCAACGGCATGAGACATATTCTGAACTCTAAATCTCCGTGGAAAAGTGAGTAGCTCCAGGGAGTCTTTTGACGCTCCTGTCCTTCTGACAAAAGCACATGACAGTTCTTCCTTTGATTCTGGAGAGCAGGTTCTTGATGACTGGTTGCGTCATCGCGCCTTTGACAATCTACAACTTGCAGCAAGCCGAACGTACGTTGTCTGCCCATCTGGCACGAACCGTGTTGCTGGGTATTATGCGCTAAGCATGGGGCAAATACTTGCCCAAGAGACAACCGGCGCGATGCGGCGGAACATGCCAAAATCCATTCCTGCCGTCCTGCTCGGGCGTCTTGCGGTTGACCGCGCATGGCAGGGGAAGGGGTTGGCACGGGCGCTCCTTGCCGATGTCGTCCGGCGGTCTCTGCGCGCCTCCAATGAGGTTTCAGCGCGACTGGTGATCGTCCACGCGATTTCTCCGGCCGCCGAGGCGTTCTATCTTCACCACGGCTTTACGCGCCTTCCCGTCGAAACCCCGACGCTTGCGCTCGACCTCGTTAAGCTCCAAAAGCTTGCAACGGCAGAGTGACGTTTTTGCATAAGTCTTGAGTTATGCGCCGACACTGTCGATTGTCAGTGGGGGGGGCGATGGTGCGTCACTATTTGATTATGGGGGGTACGAATGGCTTGGGTCCGGTTTCCGATTTGGGATCGATGGAAGGAGCTGACGAGATTTCTCCTTGCATCTGAGATGGCCCTGACATCATACGCCAATTACCTTGGGACATTGCCGATTACAAACACAAGCGCAGCAATAATTAAGGATACTTCTGGCACATCGAAATTTCAATGCTCATTCGACGATTTTCTTGCGACTCTCAAGGATGAAGAACAAATATACAGAGTTATGCTTCCAGCATATTTTGGACTTCTCGAAGAACACGCCAGAAACCTAATAGAAGAGCTTATAATCAAAAAAAACATCTCTGCTAGTATTTTTAATAATACCGGCAATACGAAGAATGCCATTCAAACCGCCGATCAAGTTGCCGAGTCCTACATCAGAAATACAAGCATAGAGGTGTGGGGGAAAACCATCCTCAAAACTGGTGGACGGGATTGGGCAGATGTTGATGGAGGAATTCTCGTATTAGTTGAGGCATTTGTCGTACGAAACCTAATTGCGCATGGCTTAAACAACTTTAATGATATGGCCATTAACCGTTTAAGCGGTCTCAATGCTGGCACGCTTCGGGTAACCACGGGCCAACAGATCAGGCTCAATAAACCCGTTTTTCAAGAGTATCTAGTCACAATTCGCGCATTTGCCCGCGCCATAGCAGGAGCCGTAGAAAACATACCGTCTCAAGTCGCATAAGTGCCGATATGGAAAATCGGGGGTTTCAGGGGGCCTCGCGGCCCCCTGGCTTTTTTCTGCCGCGCCACCGCAAGGGGGCCGGGAGGCCCCCTTGGACCGCCGCGACCTGGGTTACCGCCGGTGGCGGGTCTCGATGGTTTCCTTGAAGATGCCGACCAGGCGGTCGACATGGTCTTCCCACTTGAACAGCTCGGCCACGCGGGTCGGTCCGACCCCGCACAGGCGCCGGCGCAAATCCGGGTCCTGGTCGAGCACCATGAGTTGCTCGCAGATCGAATGAGCGGAAAATGGCCGGTGGTAGAGCCCGGCATCGCCGCAGATCTCGCGGTTGATCGGGTGGTCGGCGGCGATCAGCGGCAGGCCCGAGCTCATCGCCTCGGCCATCGGATGGCCGAAGGTCTCGCCCATCGAGGGAAACACGAAGACGTCATGGGTCTGATAGAGCTGGGGCAGCTCGGAATAGTCGCGCCGGCCCAGCGTGATCAGGCCGTCGCGCTCGCCCGCCTCCAGCTCGTGGACATCGAGCGCGCTGCCGCCGACCGCGCGGACCTCGTCGAGCGACATCGTGATGGTGGCATGGGCGTCGATGCCGAGCCGTTTCAGGGCGCGGATGGTCTCGACCAGAACGCCCGGATTCTTGTGGGGATAATAAACCGAGACATAGAGGATGCGCAGCGTGCCGTCCTGGCGCCACGGCCGGATCGCGTGGTCGGGCCGGAAGGTGTCCGACAGCGTGCCGTAGAGATTGACCCGGTATTTCCCCGCGGCATGGGGATCCCAGGCGACCAGAAGGTCGCGGGTGCCGTGGGTCGGCGTCATGATCAGGTCGGCAGCCCGTTCCGACCAGCGCATCAGCGTCCGCCGGGCAACCCGCGTGACCGCGTTCTTCAACCCCTGCTCCGGCGCCAGATTAACCAGATAGAAGGGGTCGAACAGCCCGCCCTCGCGCATCAGCAGAAGCTGCGGACAGGGCGAGAAGAACAGCGCGAAATTGGCCGAGGAGTAGAGCACGTCCGGATTGTGCCGAAGCACCATCAGGCGCCACATCGTCTGTTCCCAGACCGCCCGTTTCAGCGGCGAATAGGAATTGGCGCGCAAGACCAGGGTGGGAATGCCTTCGACGGTCGGGAAACCCTCGGAAACCGCGAACGTGGCATCGAGTTTGCGCTGCTGGAAAGAGCGCATCAGGTTGCGGGTATAGGTGACGATCCCGCCTTGACGCGCCGAAATGGCATTGACCAGAATTTTCATGGCTCTTCCCGGAAGGCCGCGTCGAGAGCGCCGGCCAGCATGTCGTGATGGCGCAAGCCCGCCGACCACGCCCGTCGGCGGCCGGCTTCGGCAACGGCGGTGCGGCCGGGCGCGTCGGCCAGCCAAAGCCGGCAGTGCTCGACCAACTCGTCGTCGCCGCCGAAATACACCGCTTCCCGATTTTCCTCGAAAAGTGCCTGCATCTCGTCGGTACGTTCGTGAATCATGAACCCGCCGCAGGCCGGAATTTCGATCGAGCGGCAGGTCTGCAGGTCGCGGTTGAACTTTCTCAGGAAACATAGGTTAACGGCACTGGCCGCGATGATCTTGGCGTATTCGTCGTTATAGGCTGGCCGATTCTCGATCGCGAGCAGCGGGTGACGGCCGACCCAGCCCGACCAGCCGTTACCCCAGACACGGACCTTGAGCCCGCTCTCGGCCAGCCGGAGCAGGCTTGAGGCACGGGGGTGTTCGAAAGTGCCGACGAAGGTTATCGGGCTGGCATAGCGCTCCCGCTCCTCGGCGGTCAAGACCGCCGGCCGGTGCAGCGCCGGATCGAAGCCGTTGTTGACGAACAGCAGCCGCCGGACACCGAGCCGCGGCAATTCGTCGGGCCGGATATTCAGGGATTTGGTGGTCACCCACAGGTCGAACAGCGGCAAGGCGCCCTCGACCCAGCGGGTCCGGTGGCGCCGATTCATCATGTCATCCTCGCCATACCAGACCAGCCGCGGCCTGGCGGTCTGCCGGCGGATGCGGCGCAGCGTGGCGGCGTGGATCATCCGGACGTTCTCGAACCAGACCAGGTCGGCCGGCTGCTGCTCCAGGGCCTGCAACAGGGCAGGGTTGGCGCCGGCCGGATCGCCGGGCAGACGCAGGCGGTAGCGGATGCGCGTCAACAGATCCGGGCGGGTCTCATAGGAGGCGTCAGGCAAGGTGGTCGAAATCACCCGGACCTGGTGCCCCAGCTCCCGGAAGGCGCGGATGCGCTGGACCGTGCGCGAGCTGGCAAACGTCTCGCCGACCACGATCAGGTTCAAGGGGGCCGCCGCCGCCCCTTGAACCCCCGACGAAGGGGCATCTGTGCTCTCGATTTCTTTTTGAATCAATGTCGTCACTGTCGTCAACTGCGTCGGTTCAACCACGCCAGCGCCTGGCGCAAGCCGGCGAGGTCGGCGGCGAAGCTGGTCGCGGCGACCTTGGCGCGGGCGGCTTCGCCCATCGCGGCGGCATCGGCCTGGACCCGGACCAGTGCCGAGGCCAGCGCGTCGAGGTCGCCGGCCGGCACCATGGCGCCGCCGCGGCCATCGTCGAGCAGGTCATGGGCGGCGCCGACCTGGTCGGTCGCCACCACCGCGGTGCCGCAGGCCATCGCCTCGTTGACCACCAGCCCCCACGGTTCCGCCTCGGCCGGCAGCGCGAAGACATCGGCCAGGTCGTAGAACGCCGGCAGTTCGGATTGATTGCGAAAACCCAGGAAATGGATGTCCGGGTCGGGGTCCGCCTCCAGCCCGGCGCGCAACGGGCCGTCGCCGACGAACAGCAGCAGCGGCCGACGCCCGTCCGGCCAGGGGGCCCGACGCCACGCCTCGACCAGCCAGTCCGGGTGCTTGCGCGCGATCAGCTTGCTGGCATAGAGCAGGATCGGGCGGTCCGGCGCCAGGCCGAGACTTTGGCGCAACGCCGCCCGGCCGGGGCGGGCCGCGGCCGCCGCCGCGGCGAAGGCATCGTTGTCGATCGCATAGGGCACGGCGAACAGCCGCTCCGCCGCCACGCCGTGGCTCAGATAATAGGCGCGGTTGCGGCTGCCGATGGTGAGAAACCCGGTGCAGTGGCGGAACACATGGCCGAGATAGAGGCGCTTGGCCAGCCCGCGCAGGCCGCTGCCGTCGGGCATCGCGCCGTCCCAGTTCTCGCCGCGCATCAACACCGGGATGCCGCGCCGGCGGGCCTTGCCGAGCAGCTGCCGGAACAGCGGGCTCTGCCAGCCATGCAGCCACACCGCATCGGCCGCCGCCAGTTCGCGCTCCAGGTCGGTCTCGGCGATCGCCGCGCTGTCATAGCCGTCGCGCAGCGGCACGTCCCATTTGAGCCAGCGGGCAAAGCCGGTATCGAAATAGCCTTCGGTGGTGTCGACGCGCTCGAACACGACGCGCAGCCGGATTTCCGGGTCCGCCGCGATCAGGCGCAGCAGCGGCGCCTGATACTGGATCGGGTGGCTGACCAGGTAGAGCAAGCGGACGGTCATCTGCCGGTCTCCGCGGCGGCGGGCGTGGCGAGCAGGGCATTGGCGGCCGCGACCACCTCGGCCGGTGCGATCGCCCCCAGACAGCGCTTGCCCTCCTCGATGCAGCACTCCAGACCGCAGTCGAAGCAGGAGGTGCGGTGATAGAGGACGCGATGCCGGCGGCCATGGGGATACCAGATGCCCGGTTTGTGACGGGCGCTGAACACCGCGACGCAGGCGACGCCCATCGCCGCGGCGAGATGCATCGGCCCGCTGTCGTGACCGACGAACAGGCGGGCCTGGGCCAGCACGGCGGCACCTTCCCGCGGGCTGGTACGGCCGCACAGGTTGAGCGTCGGCCCCTGCCACAGACCGGCCAGCCGTTGGGCGCGATCGGCCTCGTCGGCCGAGCCGAACGCCACCAGACCGCAGCCGCGATGGGTTTGGCCGAGCCGCGCCAGAGTGCTGCCCCAGTTCTCCTCGCCCCAATCCTTGGCCTGCATTTTGGTCCCGATACCGATCGCGATGAAGTTGCCGCGGCCCGGCCATCCGGCGAGCAGGGTCTGGCCGGCGGCGCGCTCGGCCTCCGACAGCCGGAGGTCCCAGCTGGCCGGCGCGTCCAGAGCGGCGTCACCCAGCCCGGCCAGGCAGCGCGCCAGCCGGGCGCTTTCCGACTCCCAGAGCTCGCCGGCCAGCGGCCGGTGCCGGCCGAGTTCGCCATGGGGAACCGCCAGCACGGTGCCGATGCCGCAGGCTTTCAAAAACAGCACGTCGCGCGCCATCGCACGCGGCCGGCGCGGTTCAACCAGGTAGATCGCCAATGCCGGCCGCCAGCGCCGCAGCGCCGCCCATAGGGCAAACAGCGCCGGCAGATCGCGCAAGCCGGGCGGATAGCGGAAATAGCCGTGAACCAGGCCGCTGTCGCCGAGCACGCTGGCGATCGACGGCGCCTTGGGTGAAATCGGCAGATTGGCCAGAACCCGCCGCTCGGCGGCCGGAAAGCTCCGCGCGATCAGGTGAAAGCTCGGCAGCGCCACCACCGTGTCGCCGAGACTGCCCAAGCGGAAGATCAGGACCCGCTCGGCCGACGACAGAACGGTGGCGGTCACGTCGGAACCGACCGCTCGATCAGGCGGCCGCCGCCGATCTCTCGCAAGACCGCCGCGGTCTGACGCGCCGCGGTCTCCCAGGAAAACGCCGCGGCGCGCCGGATCGCCCGTTCGCCCAAGACCTGGCGTAGCGGTTGATCGGACAGCAGGCGCAGGATCTTCTCGGCCATGTCGTCGATATCATGGGGATCGAACATCAGCGCGGCATCGGCGACGATCTCGGGCATCGCCGCAGCGCTGGAACTGGCGATCGGCGTGCCGCAGGCCATCGCTTCGGCCAAAGGCATGCCGAAGGTCTCTTCGGTCGACGGAAAGACGAACAAGGCACAGCGGCGGTAGAGATCGACCAGGTCCTCGGCGGCACGCCAGCCGAGAAATTCGACCGCGCCTTCCAGCCGGTGCTTGACGATCAGGCTCCGGACCTCGTCGGCATATTCCTCATCGACCACCCGCCCGGCGATCTTCAGCGTGATGTTCGGTATCGCCGCCCGCACCCGGGCCAGCGCCTCGATCAGGCTCAACGTGTTCTTCTGGATGTAGATATCCGACACCGCGAGCAGAAAGTTCTCGCGCGCGCCGCCGGACGGGTCGGGCGCGAAGATCGGGCTGAGGCCGTGGTGGATCACCGCCGGCGGCCCGCGAAACAAGCCGATCGTCTTGCTCCCCAAGGTTCGCGCGGCATATTCGGAGACCGCGATCGAGCGCTGCGCGGTCAGCAGCGACAGGAAGGTCATCGCGCGCAGGCCAAGCCAGTAGAGCTTGCGCGAGAAACGCGGCTCACGGGCCGAAACCGCCCAGGAATTGTGCAGGATAATCATCTGGGCCGGCGCCAGCAGCGGGCCGTAATTGGCCGGCGAGAACACCACGTCGCAGGACATCATCCGCGACAGGATCGGCAGCACCACCTGCTCCCAGATGATCAGCGGCACCAGACCGGTCTTGATTTCGAGCAGATGGATGCGCGCCGCCTCGCCGAGTTCGCGGAACTGGGCATACTGGTTCTCGTGCAACAGGACATGGAGCTCGAGTCCACCCAGCTTGGCCAGTTCGGGCACCAGATTGCGCAGATAGGTCACCCCGCCGCCGGTCTTGGAATGCAGCCCGTTGATCAGGACGCGGATGCGGGGGCCTTGAAGAATGCGGTTGGCCATGAGCGATACCTTGAGCCTTGGGCGGAGTGGAAAACGGTGCCGGCCGGGCAGCCTTGAACCTTGCCCGGGTTTGCGCCGACGCGATAAAGCTCGGCCACGGATAAAGCTCGGCGCGGCAATGGGTCGCTCCCGACTGCGCCGCGCGCACTTCGCACGAAACGCGCCCCTCGTCGACACGAAAGTGGACCATGCCGAACGCGCTGCGCCGTCTCGTCGCGATCGATCAGGACCTGGGGTCCCGCCGAACCGTGATGGTCCCGGTCCTGACCGCCTTGTGCCTGGCCCTGGCAATGCTGGCATTGACCCATCACAGCGCGCGGCCGCTGCTCAATGCCGATTCCATGGGCTATGTCGAATTCGATGCCTTCCGGCCCTATGGCTATCCGGTCGTCGTCAACCTGATCAAAGATCTGTTCGGCAGCCTGGAGGATGTGGTCCCGGTTCAGGTCCTGGTCTTCCATGGCGCGCTGCTTGCCCTGGCGCTGTCGTTCGGCCGGCTCAGCCGGTCCCTGGTGCTGAGCGGCACCCTGGTGCTGGCGAGCGCGGCCAATGCCGGGCTGTTCAACAGTTTCTATTCGATTCAAGTCGAATCGGTCGCCGCCGCGCTGATGATGCTGGCCGCGGCCTGCTTTCTCGGCTTCCTGCGGCGCGGCCGGACCCGGGACCTGCTCGGCTATGGCCTGTTCGTCGGCCTCTCCTTGACGGTGCGGCCGATCAGCCTGGTGCTGGTGCCGGTGACACTGGTGCTGCTCGGGCTGTTCTGGTCGCCGGCCTTCCACCGCCGGGGCATCGCCGCCGCCGGCGCCCTGCTGATCATGGCCGGCTGCCTGCTGTCGGTGGCGATGTTCAATCAGCAACGGCACGGATTTTTCGGCCTCAACGGCAATGCCGGCATCGGTCTTTACGGCAAGGCGATGTTTCTCGCCCTCGACGCGACCCCGGCGCCCGAGGATTTCGCGGCCCCGGAGATCCGGCGGCCGCTGGAGGCGGCGTCCGGCCTGCTGAGCCGGGTCACGGATTTCCACAGCTATCTGGTGCTGCTGCAGCGCTATAATGTCTATCTCCGCTTCCACGTCATCTTCCCGCAACTGGCGCAGCGCCACGGCCTCGACAGCCAACGCCGGCTCGACCAGTATGCCATGGCCCAGGCCCTGCCGATCCTGGCCGCCCATCCCGGCGGCTTCGCCGGAACGGTGCTCGAGCAACTCTACCACCTGATCGTCGATCCCGATCTGATGACCCGCCGGGAGGCGGCGCGGTTCACCGCGATCACCGCCGCCCTGGCCCCCCTGCCGCTGCCCAATGCCGCGATCGATTTCGCCGCCTTGCCCCAGCGCCTGGGCGATCTGATCACGATCGGCTATCGGCTGTTCTGCGTTACGGTCGTGGCACTCGGGCTGTCGGTCCTCGGGCTGGTCCTGCTCATGCGCCTGCGCGGTCGCAAGCCCTCGGCGCTGCTGCAGGGGGCCACTTTGGCGGCGCTGACCATCGCGGCACTCTATCTCGGCACCGCGATCGGCGACGTCGCCGTCGCCCGCTATACTTACCCGGTGTGGCCGATATCGGTCCTGTTGCTGGCCATGGTCGCGGCCGAGGCGCGTGACCGGCTGTCGCGAGGCGCCCCGCCAGCGTCCGACCCGATCGGCTGCGGCCAGATCACGGCCCCAAGCCGCAAAGCAACATAAAGAAAGCCCAGCAGAAATCCTATGAACAAGACCAGGCTGCCGGCCATCACCGAAACATTCGACTCCTGATAAAAGAGCGGAAATATAATCGTTGCACCGGCGGCGACCTCGAGATCGGCCATACCGGCCCGATTGAATATCGCCGCTAGAATAGAGAGTATGATACCGGCAACAGCCATGCTGATAACCGTGCCAAGCAAGCCAAAATTCATATAGAATTCAACCAGCCATGGCACGTTCCAAGAGGTGTTCTGGTCGCTCGGCTGAACAATATAATAGGCATGGGCGAATTCTTGGCCAAGCCGTTCTTCCGGTTTGTCCCGCCACAAAAATCGCGGCACCATATTGGTTATCAGATTGATCAGCGTGACACCATTCCAATAAGGCACCGGATTCGGCGTATACTCGACAATCTGATTGAGTACCGCGATATGCGAGATCCGCTTCAGGATCGGCAAGAAAAAACTCTCGACAATCGCGGTATTCCGGGACAGACAAATTGTCGGACTCTGATTATGACTCCGCTTTAGTTCACAGTAATCTTTAAATGTTAATCCTTTATTGCAGTAGTCCACAGGCGTTACGTATTCGGCCGGGCATCGATTAAATGCCTCATAGCCGACATTTTGTCTTGCCGGTGTTCCACTGATGATCGGCGCGGTCCGCGGGGGATCGGCGATCGGCTGAGCCGGTCTTGCTGGCGCCGCATGACGCAACTGCACCGCCAGACCAGCCCAATGGGTGGCACGTCCGACGCCGCAGTGGTCGTTACCGACAACCATAAGATAGGCATTGATCGTACCCTTAAAAGGATAAATCACGATAATACCGCCGATCAGAACCAGAGCAAATCGCCACGAATGCTTCAAATAGCCTCGACTCAGGTAAATATATAGGCAAAACAACAGAACAACTAAAATCACAAGCGGTGTAATCAGCCCTTCCGACAGATGAAATATTATTTTTGCCGGAATAAAGACCACGATATAAAGTATTTTCTCAACCGTCGTCAATCGGCCGCGAACCAGCTGCATGAACAAATAGCCGTAGGCAAACAAGCCGAGCGGCCCCAAGGCCTGCCCGACCGAGGGCAGGCAGCGGATCGGCAGAAAATACTGATAGGCCAGGTGAGCGGCCAGGCACCACCAGACCACCAGACGAAGCCAGGCCGGGGCGGCCCCTTCGGGCAACCTGAGCGCCGGGATGCGGCGGCCGGCGAGGCGCCTGACCGCGCCGAAGCTGAAGACCAGCGCTGCGCTGCCGAGCAGGACCGCCAGGGCGGTGGTCTCGGAAATCCGTTCGAACCGGATGCCGCCGTCGCGGCCCTTGCCGATCAGCCAGAACGCCGGATCGAAAAAGAAGCCCGGAAGCACGAAAAAGAAAAGATAGAACAGGCCGATCAGCGGCAGGAACGGCAAGGGTGGCCGCTGCGGCGCCTGACAATGCCAGACCATCGGCAGCAGGCAGACCCACACCGCGCCGACCAGGATAAGCGCCGCCGGCAAAGAGAGCGTGGCAGTGCGCAGGACCGGCAGCGCCAGACTGGCCACGGCCACCGCAAGCCCGCCGATCCAGCAGGGCGACAGCGTGCTATGCCGAGTGATCGCGCGCAAATATCGCTTCCTTCACCACCAGCGCTCCCCTTCGATCCGGCTGCCGGGCGGTAGCCGCGAGGCCCACGGCCGGGATCACCCGGAGCCCCCTGGAGCCCCCCCAGGAGGAGCCTCCCTGGAGCAGCAACGGAACAATCCCTGTCATACCGGCTGGGGCTCCCGCGGCAACGGCTGCGTCAGCCTGCGGTAAAGCGTTCGCAGCTTCGCCTCCTCGCCGTCCCAGCGGTCCTGGGCGGCAAAGGTCGCCACCGCGGCGCGGAACGCCTGATAGTCCCGGCGCACTGCGGCGATCGCCGGCCCCGGCTCCTCGCCGCAGACCCCGATCCGCCACGGCTCGATGATCTCGCGCAGGCCCGGATTGGCGTTGGCAACCACCGGCAGGCCGGCCTGGGCGTATTCGTGGACCTTGTTGGGCGCGCAGTGGATTTCGTTGAGCAGCTCCCGGCCGTAGGCGATGATCCCGGCATCGCACAGCCGCAAGATGCCGGGCAGATCCTGACGCGGCACCCGGCCCAGCACGATCACCCGGCCCGGCGGACAGGTCTCGGCGATCTGGCGCTCCAGCGCCGGCAGGGCGGGACCGAGCCCGGCCAGGACCAATTGCCAGCCCTCGCCCAGCGCCGCCACCGCGGCGACGAAGCGGTCGAGCCCGAATTGCGGCGGCATATAGCCCTGATAGACCAGGCGGAACAAGCCGTCCGGCCGGTCGGCGAGCACCGGATAACGCGCCCGGATCGCGTCCAGATCGGGCGGCGGCGGCGGCGCCGGGATATTGCGGATCACCGTCGGCGCGTCGGGCAGGCGGTAATAGTCCTGCATCAGCCGGGCCCGTGCCGCACTGGCGGCGATCACCGCCGCGGCCCGCCCGACCATCCAGCGTTCCAGCGCCAGATAGACCCGCTCCGACAGCCGCATCGCCCGGCCCGGCGTCGGAATGCTCAGCTCATGGGCGTCGTAGACCAGGCGCACCCCGAGCAGCCGGGCCGCCAGCCAGCCGGGGAACGCCATGAAATAGTCGTGGGCATGGATCAGGTCGGGCCGGCGGCGCAGCGCCTCGACCAGAAACCCCAGCCAGAACAGGAACGGCCGGACCGCCCGCAGCCGTCCGAGCCCGGGCACCGCGATCCTGACCACGGCGAAACCGGACGGCACATAGGGCCGGCCGGAATCGAGCGCCAGCACCGTCACGTCATGGTCGCAGCCAACCGCGGTGGCGCACCGTTCGACCCGGCCGTCGAAGTCGATCTCGTTGAACACCGGCATCAGGACGCGCAGGCGAGCCATCATCACTCCCGTGTCTGCAGGCCGGCTCGCAGCAGCTTGCCGTAGCCGGGCGAGACACCGACCGCGGCGGCAAACGCCGCGCGGGTTTCCCCGCCGCCCTCCAGGCGCCGGAACGCCGGACCGGCATCGGCCGGCAGGCCGGAATCGACGATCACCAGGCGGTCGGCCGCGATCGTGACCCGGCGCCGCACCATCCGGCCATAGCCCTGGTGTTCGCCGGCAAAGCCATCGTCGTCGAAGGCCAGGACCCGCGCCCGCGCCTGGTTGCCGAGCCAGAACGGCCCGAGATCCAGGCGGCCGGGCTCGGCATCGCCGAACCGCGGCGCGGCGTGGGCCGCAACCGAACGGAAGGCGTCGCGGCGGTGGGGCAGGGCGGTGTAGAGATAGCTGCCGGGATCCGTAATCCAGTCCTCGCCGTCGATCGCCAGCTCGATCGCCAGCTGGTCGTTATGGGCATGGGCGCCGCGCCCGCCATGGCCGATGCTGCCGCAGCGGATCGCCAGGAACAGCCGGTCCGAGCGCCACAGCCACAGCCCGAAATCGGGCCAGGCATGACGCGCCAGCCGATGCCGAAGATCGCCGCCGGGGGCGACGATTTCCGTCGTTGTTAGCGTACCCTCCCCGACGCGCGCGCCGGCGGCCCCCTCGGCATGGTCGGCAACCGCAGCGGCCAGCAATGGCGCCGAGGATAGCGGCGGCACCGAGGATAGCGGCGCCGGCTGCCGGCCGCCGAGCAGCGCCCGCACCAGCACGGCATCGAGCCAGGGGCCACCGGCGGCCTCAGCAAAAGCCGCCTCGCCGGTCAGCACGGCGAGCGCCGCCAGCAGAGGGCGATGGTCGAGAAACGCCTCGTCCCAGTACACCGCCTCGCCGGCCAGCCCCGGCCAGCCGTCGAGATTGGCATAGCGCGCCTTCGCCGCGGCCGCCGACAGCGGCTGCACGATCGGGTGGAGCTTGAGGAAGCGGCCGCTGTCGTTGTCGCCGATCTGGGCGATCCGGCCCGAGGGCTTGGTCAGCCGCAGGGTGAACCAGCCCATGCCCGCCAGGCGGCCGAGCTGGGCCGGCGGCACCGGCTGATCGATCGGCCCCGGCTTCAGCGGCGGCCCCGGCGTGAGCAATGGTCGGCGCAGCCGTCGGGCCTCGTAGCCGCGCAAGGCCGCCGCCCGCTCCGCCGGCAATCCCAGCAGCACGGCGGTGCCGAAGGCGGCCATTTCCGCGGACAGGCGGTGATAGCAGGTCGAGGCCTCGAAATTGGCGCCGTCGGCGCCGAACTGATGGGCGGTCTCGCCGACCAGCTCCTGTGCGGCAAAGGCGAGCCAGGCATCGCTTTCCGGAGACGCCGGCAGCCAGGCGGCCACCACCAGCAGCCCGGCGATGTCGGCGAAATAATGGTTGGCCCGGCCGTCCGGATACCATTCGAGATTGGCCACGATATGGCCGCCATGGGCCAGCAGGGCCCTGGAAAAAGCCCCCTCGAAGGCGTCGTCGAACACCGCGCCGGCGGCGCGGAACAGGTCGTAGGCGATCACCCAGTTGGCGGCGCGGATCGCGACATCCATGGTACAGCGCCAATTGACCCCGAAACGCGGCGGGTTGGTCGCCACGAAATCGAGCACCTGGTTACGGAATTCCCGGACCAGGCGGTCCGCCGGCGGTGCCTCGGGATCGCCGGCCACGGCCAGCCGATAGGCCCAGGCGAGCACCGCCAGGTGCTGCATGCGCGCCAGTTCCCACGGCAGCTTGATATCGACCCCCGGCCGGGCGCCGATCGCCACCGTCTGTGACCAGGCATCCTCGCGCCAGCGCCAGCCCGATTTGATATCGAGCTGCCAGTCGAGCGGCCGGTAGCCGGGATCGACCAGTCGCCACAGCCGCCGGCTCTCGGCCAGATTGGCGCGGTTGATCCGGCCCTTGAGCCAGACGCCCTCGGGATCGGCGGCAACCGCCGGCGCCGCCGGATAGCGGTGGCCTTCGACCCCGGTACAGGCCATGCCGTGGACGACCTCGACCCAGCCCGAGCCCAGCAGGTCGAACCGATGGTCGAGCGCGAGCCGGGCCAGGGGCAGGATCCAGCCCCGATTGGCCGTAACCGCCGCCACCGGAAGCTCGCCGATCAGCCGTCCCAGCGGTCCGGGCGCCGGCGATGCCGGAAAGCTGCCGCAAGCGAGGTCCGCGGCTCGCCGCCCGGCCGCCGCCAGCCGCCGGCCAACCATCGCCGCCGCCCGGCGCAGCACCACGCCCAGCGGCAGCTGGCGGGCCAGGCGCAGCAACCGCCGGCTCACCCCAGCCCCCAGCGCCGCTCGTTGAGCCGGCGGCGCCAATCGCTGAGCCGGCCGCGGCGCCAGGCCGAGGCCACCGGTTCGCGGTCGCAGACAAGCTCGACCATCCAGTCGCTGACCGCCCAGGCCGGCAGCCGGTCGGCGATCCGGGCATTCCACCCGGCCAGACCGAAGCGGCCGACCAGCTGGTCGAGCAGAAAGCCGCAGAGGAAAGTCCGCCGGGCGAAGCGGCGGACCGACAGGCCGGTCTCGGTGAACAGGCGGTTCAGCGCGCGCCGGCCGAAGAAATTGATGTGGGGCGAGACCGCCAGGGTATCGCGCCCGCGCTCGGCCGCTGCCATCCGCTCGGGCCGGCCGGCAAGCCGGCGCGCCAACGCGATCAGGCCGCTCTGGTGGAGCACGACCTCGGCCAGGGTCGCCGCCTCGAACGGGCCATAGCCGTTGGGCACGGTCACGATCACGCGGCCGCCGCGCCGGGTCTGGCGGCGCAGCCAGAGCAGGAAGGCCGGCGGGTCCTCGACATGTTCCAGCACTTCCGAGGCGATCACCAGGTCGAAGGGCCGTTCGCCGTCCTCGGCAAGCGCCGTGGCAAAGTGCAGATTGGGCAGCGCCTGGTGGGCGGCGGCCCAGGCGATGGTCGCGGCGTCGGCGTCGATCCCGGTCACCTCCAGCGCCGGAAAGGCTTCGGCAAGCGGCCGGCTGAGCAGGCTGCCGGTACCGCAGCCGACATCGAGCACCCGGGCCGGCCGGCCGGTCGCGATCACGGCCGAGACGGTTTCGGCGACGAACGCGAAACGCTTGGCGGTGCCGTAGCTGTCTTCAGCCGGCGACATGGCAGCGCCACCACAGGGCAAAATTGAACAACGGCCAGGCCGCCGCCCGCTGCGGCCCGGCGAGCAGAAGCTCGACCGCGGCACCGTCGAGGAAGTCGGTCTCCCGGCAGAACGCCCGCAGGGTCTCTCGCATGTGCTCGCCCAAGCCCGACAGCATCCAGTCGGCCACCGGCACCGCGAAGCCCTGCTTGGGGCGGTCGATGATCTCGCGCGGCAGCAATCCGGCCACCGCCTGTTTCAACAGACGCTTCAACTCGCGATTGCCGGTCTTGGCCTTGGTCGGAATGCTGAGCGCCAGCGCGACGAAGCGGTGGTCGAGGAACGGCACCCGCGCCTCCACGCCCACCCCCATGCTCATCTTGTCGACCCGCATCAGCAGCAATTCGGGCAGCCGCAAGCGCAGGTCGAGATAGGTCATCCAGTTGAGCGCGGACGGCTCCCAGGCGCGCTCCAGGAAGTCTTGCCGGATCGGCGCCAGCGCCGACCACGAGGAGTGCCCGCGGAACTGCCGGCGCAGCCGCTCCGACAGCAGGGCGAATTTCCGCCGCTCGCCGAAGCCCTCGGCACCGCCCCAGAAGATCGGCCGCCCGGCGCCGGCGCGGCGCAACAGCTCGGTGTAATGGCGATCGCCATGGCCGAGTGCGGTCAACAGCCCGGCGCCCGCGGTCTTGACCAGACGCGGCACCGGCAGCCGGTCGAGCCGCGCCAGATCGAGCGCCTGGCGCCACGCCGGATAGCCGCAGAACAGCTCGTCGGCGCCCTCGCCAACCTGGCAGACGGTGACGCCGTGGCGGCGGGCCAGTTCGGAGACGAAATGAACCGGCACGCAGACCGGGTCGGCGATCGGCTCGTCCTGGAGCCAGACCATGCGCTCGAGGAACCCCAGCAGATCGTCCTGGCCGACCATCCGCTCATGATGTTCGGCACCGGTGTGGCGCGCGATCAGGCGGGCGAACGGCATCTCGTCGGCGACGCCCCGCTGGCGATCGTCATAGGTGATCGAGAACGCCTTGACCCCCGCCGCCTCGCCTTCGGCGAACAGGGCGAGGTTGGTGCTGCTGTCGATGCCGCCGGAGAGAAACACCCCGGTCGGCACGTCGCTGACCTTGCGCAGATTGACCGCGCAGCGCAGTTCGTCGAGGATCCGCGCCGCCAGTTCGGCATCGGAAACGCCGGTCAACGGCACCACCTCGTCCCAGGCGTCCCACCAGCGCCCGCCGGTGACCTGGCCGTCGGCCCCGACCTTGAGCCAGCACCCGGCCTCCAGCTTGGCGATGCCCTGGAACAGGGTGGCCGGCGCCGGCGTGGTCAGGAACGACAGGAAATCGAACAAGGCGGCCTCATCGACCGCCCGCGGCACGCTGGGATCGGCCAGCAGCGCCTTGATCTCCGAGGCGAACAGGAAGCGGTCGGGGCGTCTGGTGTAGTAGAGCGGCTTGACCCCGATGCGGTCGCGCACCAACCACAGCTCCTGCTTGACCGCATCCCAGATGGCGAACGCGAACATGCCGCGGAAGCGGTGGACCGCGTCCAGCCCCCATTCCGCGAAGGCGTGGAGGATGACCTCGGTATCGCTGTGGTCGGTCTGCCAGCGATAGCGGCCGCTGCGTTCCAGCTCGGCGCGGATTTCCGCGTGGTTGTAGATTTCGCCATTGAAGACGATCCGCAGCGTGCCGTCCCGGTTGGCCATCGGCTGCAGTGCGGCATCCGACAGGTCGATGATCGCGAGCCGGCGATGGCCGAGACCGATCCGGCCGTCCGGCGCCAGCCACAGCCCGGCGCCGTCGGGGCCGCGATGGGCCATGCGCTCGCGCATCGGCTCCAGAGACCCCGAGGTGACCCGGAACCGGCCGGGGTCGAGCGAGAGCGCGCCGACGATACCGCACATGGGAGAGACCGTACTCGCGACGGGATCAGGATGCCGAGGCGCGCTTGACCGCATCGATCGCGGTGAAGAAGCCCCAGGGGTCGGGAAACTGGCTGGCCAGCCAGCCGGGGAAGCGGTAGCGATCGTAGGGCGTGATCAGGCTCCTCGTCTCGACCCGCTCGAAGGCGGCGAACAGCCGGTGCAGGGCGGGGCGGGAATAGGCCTTGGTGCCGATGCTCTCGATATGGTGCCAGACCAGATCGTCGAGGCTGCGCCAGGGCCGGCCGGCCAACAGCCCGTGCCGGACCCATTGCTTGAGCACGGCGACCGACCACAGGTTGTACATCATGCCGATGAAACGGCCGCCCGGTTTGAGCACCCGATGAATTTCGGCGATGATCCGCTCCGGCCGCTCGGAGTGGTGGATCACGCCCCAGGAATAGACCAGGTCGAAGCTGGCGGCGGGAAACGGCAGGGTCTCGGCGTCGAGCCGGCGCAAATCCGAGCGCAGGCCATAGAGATCGAGCCGGCGCCGGGTGGTCTCGATCGCGGCATCGGTCAGGTCGACGCCGTGGCAGCGGCAGCCGGCGCGCGCCCATTGCAGGTGGTCGGTGCCGGCGCCGACGCCGATTTCCAGCATGGTCTTGCCGGTATGGCGGGTGAACTGGGCAACGCCGTGGATAAACGGCTCGACCCGGTAGCGGTGCTCCTCGACCTGCTCGAACCAGGCCTTGGACCCGCGCTCCAGGGCGCCGGTAAATTCCTTTTGGGTGCCGCAGGGCTGGCGTTCCCAGAAGGCGCGGACCTCGTCGTTCAGCGTGGTGGTCATGGTACACCCGTTGGCGCTACGGCGGCGGCCCGGACCAGGCTGGCCTGGAAGCGGGTGCGCACGATGGCGGTGTCGTGGTTGGCGGCGGCGACCAGCGCCGCCGCGGAGCGCTGCCGGCGTAATTCGCCGTCCCGGATCAGACGGCCAAGGCCGGCGATCAGGGCTTCGGGGTCGGGCCGGTCGACGATCTCGCCCCAGCCGGCCGCCGCGGCGTCATCGACCTGGGCCAGCCCTCGCGGACCATAGACCAGCACCGGCGTGCCCGAAACCAGATAGGACGGCACCTTGGTCGGCATCGAGTAGCGGATGAAGGCGATCGAGCGGCGGTCGAAATTGACCGGCAGCAGCAGGATATCGGCCTCGGCCAGGGTGCGGAAATAGACCTCGTCGTCGGTCAGCGGATCGTTGAGCGCGATCGCCGGATCGATCAGCAGGCGCGCGCGCACGCCGTCGCTGAGAAAGCGCGGGCTGTAGATGTCGAGCCGCGCCGGAGTGCCGCGCCGGTTCAACTCGGCAACCGCCCGGCAACAGGCGGCCAGACTGTCGCTCTGGGCGAACCCCAGAATCGAGCCGGTATAGACGATCCGTGCCGGCTGGCTCACCGCCGCCGGATCCGGTTTGGCCAGGGCAGCCCAGCGGCCGGTATCGACGGTGTTCTGAAACGCCTCGAAAGGCTGGCCGTAGCGCGCCCGATAGGCCGCCGCCATCGCCCCGCCGATCGCCAGCCGGGCGGTCGCGCGCTCCACCAGGCCGCGGATCAGCTGCCGGGTGTACCAGCGGCGCGGCGTGCCGAGCAGGCTGCCCCGGTGCAGGGTCGCCTGCCAGTCGTCCATGAAGTGGACCACCAGCGGCAGGGCGAAGCGGCAACGGATCTGTTCGATCAGCTGCATCAAACCGTCGGAACCGAGGATGGTATAGAGCAGCTGCGGGCGAAAATCGGCGATCCAGGCTTCCAGTTCGGGCGACAGCCGGGCGGTCTCGGGCAGGCCCTCGCCGACCACCAGACCACCGAGCCGGCGGACCAGGCCGGGCCGGGCCGGGCCGGCAGTGGTCCCGGCTTGGGCAACGCTTGTGCGGCCGCGCCGCGACAAGGGCCAGGTGTCGATCTCGCGCGGGCTCAGTCGGTAGTAGTGGCGGCAAACCTCGTCGCTGACCGGAACCGCGTCGTTGTGGACCGTGGCCAGGTGCTCGGCCGGCCAGCCCCGGAACAGGTTGGTGAAGGTGATGCCGCCGCCGGTGATCCGATTGAACGCTGCCGGCGTCACGAACAGCACGCGGGGATGGCGGTCGCTGCCGGCAGCCTCACCGATAACGGAGTCCTGCGGGACGGTGTTCATGGCGCGGCGGTTTTCATCAGAGACCGGTACAGCTCCTGGAAGCGGCCGCACTCGGTCTCGGCATCGAATTCGGTCCGAATCAGAGCCAGGCCGTTTTCTCCCAGACGCCGCCGGGCCTCTGCGTCGCCAAGCAGCTGATCCAGCCCCCGGGCCAGTCCCTCGACATCGCCCGGCGGCACCAGCCAGCCGGTCTCGCGGTGGCGGACCGCATCGGCGATGCCGCCGGCACCATAGGCGACCACCGGGGTAGCGCAGGCCATCGCCTCCAGGATGGTGTTGGGCAGGTTCTCCACCACCGAGGGCGCCAGCATGACATCGGCGGCGGCATTGGCGGCGGCGATCAGCCGGTCGTCCTGCAGATAGCCGAGCCGGATCACCGGTTGCGGCACCGCCCCCGCCCAGGACGCACCGCCGATCCCGGCCAGCACCACCGCCAGGTCCGGGCGCGGCCCCAGGCGGTTCAGCGCGGCGATGGCATCGGCGGTGCCCTTGCGCGGATTGGCGTCGAGGATATGGGCGGAGAACAGGATCAGCCGCTTATCGTCCGGCAGCCCGAGCACGGCCCGCGCGGCCTCTTTCGGGATCGGCCGGAACACCGTGAGATCCAGGCCGTTGGGGATGCGGTGGATTGCGCAGCTCTCGAAGATCGGGCTGGAGCGGGCAATCGCCTCGATCCAGCGCGACGGCGCCACCACCACCGGCCGGACGCTGCGGCAGACCCCGCGCTTGATCCGCCACAGCCAGGCGGTGGTGTCGACCGGCAGTGCGGGATAGCTGCCGAGGTCGGGGCAGTGACCGCAGCCGGTCTGCCAGCGCGGACAGGCTCCGGCATAGGCGCAATGGCCGGTCATCGGCCACATGTCGGACAGCCGCCACACCACCGGCGCCCGGCGCGCCAGCGCCGGCAGCAACCGATGGCTGAAATAGCCGCCGTGGCTGTTGTAGAGCTGGATCACCCCGGCCTGGCGGACCCAGGGATGGTCCTGCACCCGTTTGCCCGAGGGATACCACAGATACTGCAGCCCGCTGCGCCGGGTCGCCGCTTCGGTCACCCGGTCGGCCAGCTTGCCGAGGCCGCCGCGGTAAACCGTATCGATCTCGGGATCGTCGGTCCGGCGCTGGCCGACCAGCATGCGCGAGCACCAGCCGGCGCGCAGCAGACCCTGATGGATGCGCCGGGCCGAACGGCCGGAGCCGCCCTCGCTGTCGGAGGTCGAGACATGGACCACCGCCGGGACCACCGCCGGGACCACCGCCGGGCCGATCGCGGCAGCGCTCATGCCAGCAGATCGGCCAGGGTGAAATCGGGTTCCCCGGAGCGCTCCAGGAACACCAGGTGCCACAGCTGAACCATCAGCGCCGCCCAGACCCGGTTGGTATGGTCGGCCTCGCCATCCAGATGGGGACGAACATAGGCCTGATAGAACTCCGGCCGGAACAAGCCTTGCGCCGCCAGCCGCGACGGGCTCAGCAGACGCTCGGCCAAGGGCCGCAGCCGGCCGCGCAGCCACAGCCGGAGCGGGATCACGAAGCCGCGCTTGGGCGCGGTCAGCAAGGGGACCGGCAGCACCGGCGCCACCGCCCGGCGCAGCAGCCCCTTGAGATCGCGGCGGCGGGTCCGCTGCCCGGCCGGCACCGACAACGCCAGCCGGGCAAATTCGGCATCGAGAAACGGCGTCCGCGCCTCCAGCGAATGGGCCATCGAGAAGCGGTCGGTCATCATCAGGAACTCTTCGGGCAGCTGGGTCCCGAGATCGGTCAGCGCGGCCCGGTCGCGCAGGCTCGGGCCATCGGCCCCGGCATAGCGGCGGTAGAGCAGAGCCCCGGTCGACACCGGCGGCATCCCTTCGGGCGGCAACACCAGCCGGCGCTTGTCGGCATCGCCGAGGTAATAGCAGCGGTCGACAAAATCCCGTTCGAAGCGGGCGGCATCGACCGCCGGGGCGAACGCCCGGGGCCACAGCCGGGCGAGCGGACCGCCTTCGAGCGGCCGCCACTTGCCGTAATGGCCGAACAGTTCGTCGCCGCCGGTGCCGGTCAGCCCGACCTTGACCGTACGCGCCATCTCCTTGAACACCAGCCACGACGGCAAGCCACCGCCATAGGGCTCGTCAAGGTGCCAGACCATGGCGACCAGATCGTCGAGCAGGGCCTCGGGCTCCAGGACCAATTCGTGGTGGTCGGTGCCCCAGCGCTCGGCGACCGCGCGGGCCAGCGGCAGCTCGTTCCAGTCGGCCTCGCCGGCGCCGGTGAAGCCGACCGAGAAGGTCTTGAGCCGAATACCGCCTTCGGCGAGCAGGCCGACGATCGCCGCGCTGTCGAGCCCGCCCGACAGCGAACAGGCGACCGGCACATCGGCCAGGGTCCAGCGCCTGACCGCCGCGGCCAGTTCCACGCGCAGCCGTTCCGGCCACGCCCGCGCCGGCACCGAATGGTCGGGCCGGATCGCCAGCGGCAAGGCCTGGTCGAGGCGAAGCGAGCGCTCGGCCAGGCGGTAGGTCAGGGTCTGGCCGGGGCCGAGGCGGCGGATGCCCTGAAGGATGGTCTCGGTCCCCGGCACATACATCAGGCTCATGAAATGGAACAGGCTGGCGCGGTCGAGGTCGCGCGGGACCCAGGGCAGCGCCAGGATGCTTTTTAATTCCGAGGCGAACACGAAGCGCCCGCCGAGATCGGCATAGTAGAGCGGCTTGATCCCGAAGCGGTCGCGCGCCAGCAGCAGCGTGCCGGCATCGCGGTCGTAGAGGCAAAAGGCGAACATGCCGTTGAGACGCTCAAGCGCCGCCGGGCCTTCGCGCACCAGCAGCTTGAGCAGCACCTCGGTATCGGAATGGTCGGTGGCGAAAGCCTCGCCGGCCGCCTCCAGCGCCTGGCGCAGTTCGGGCGCATTATAGAGTTCGCCGTTGTAGACCAGGGTATAGCGGCCGTCCGGGGTCGACATCGGCTGCCGGCCGCCCGCGACATCGATGATCGCCAGCCGCCGCTGCGCCAGAGCCAGCCCGGCCGGGCGGTCACGATAGACGCCCTCGCCATCGGGGCCACGATGGCGCAGCCGATGGTTCATCGCCTGGATGGCGCCGTCGTCCTGAGCGCCGTGAAGTCCGCTGATGCCGCACATCGGGCTGCAACCGGGTCCGAAATGATCAGGACGAGTGGCGAAGCACGCAAACCAGGTGCGGATTGAGGATCGGCCGGCGGAGCAGCCGCTTGACCACCCGCTTGAGCACACCCGGCCGCGACAGCGCGAAATCGGTGACGATGGTTTCACTCACCTCGAAGCCATGGGTCCGGGCCGCCTGGCCGAGCGTCGCCGCCGACCAACTGCGCAGATGCTGCCAGCGGTGGAAGGTGTGGTTGCAGCACGGGCAATAGATTTCGGCGTCGCCCAGCCGTTCCTGGTTGGGGGTGGTCACGATCGCGACGCCGTCCGGCGCCAGCAGGACTTTGAGGGTGCCGAAGAAGCTTTCGAGGTGCGGGTCGGTGAGATGCTCGATCACTTCGACCGAGACAATCGCATCAAAGGTCCGGCCCGCGGCAATCAGCGCGGCCGGTGGAACCGCCCCCATGAAATTGGCCAGGCCGCGGGCGCGCTCTGTGGTGGCCGCCAGGGCGGCCGGCGAGAAGTCGGTGGCGGTGACTTCGGCGCCGAGCCCGGCCAGATGCGGCACCAGAAAGCCGACGCCGCAACCGTAATCGAGGATCCGGCGCCGTCGGTGCAGCCAGCGGCGCAGATGCCACACGATCCGTGCGCCGAAGCGCAGGGTGAAATACTGGTCCGGATAGCCGGCCTGCCAGCGCCAGTAGCGACCGATGGTCTCCTCGGTCCAGGTCAGGCGGTCGGGTCTGAGCTCGTCGGTCATGTCATTCGTTTCCAGGAACCGGTCGGGACACCGGCATCAGGCCGGCTTGATGCCGTTGCCGACCACGCCATTGCCGCCTTCGAAGACCTGGTAGTCGGTATACCCGGCGGCGCGGAACCAGCCCTCAACCTGCGCCAGGGTCACCGGGAGGTCGAAAGGCGGGGCCAGCGCATCGAAGGTGTCCATGATTGCCCACTGCACTTTTTGTTCCGGGCTGAGATCGGTGAAGTAATAATTCCAACACGGAATGACCGAGCCCAGGTAAGGGCCGATCCTGGGCAGGCGTTTGATCGCCGTATCGATCGGCAACCATTTCGGAATGAACCAGCGCAAGCAGGCCAGCAGGTGTTCCGGCCGCATCCGGGTGGTCAGCGGGCGCCAGAGATATTTCGATTTCCAGGGCCGTATCTTGCCATCCTTGAGATAGACGTCGAACGACAGATGCCCGCCCGGCTTCAGCACCCGGTTCAGGGCATGAAAAGCCCGCTCCGGCGCCGGGGTATGCTGCAGCACACCGTGGCAGAATACCCGGTCAAAGGCGCCGTCGCGAAACGGCATGTCGAGAATGTCGGCCTGCAGGAACGTGACATTGGCAAACCGGCCATTATTCTCGATATTGCTGTCGACCGCCGTAGAATAGTCGAACGAGACCAGATCGGCGCCGCTACCGGCCAGGATGCGGGTAAACCGGCCCGGTCCGCACCCGGCTTCGAGCACCAACGCGCCCTCAAGGCCGGCCAGCGGCCATTTCGTCGATTCGGCAAACCGCGCCGCGGTCAACCGGGTCCCGTTCTCGTCGTCGATCTGGTTGCGGCTGAAGGCCTTCCATTGCAAAGCAAAGGACGCGTTGTAGCCGTCGTCCCGGCGAAACCGGACCACATCGGCGACCACCGGAACCCGCCGGCCGGCGATCATGAGATCGCCGCCGTCCCAATGCGGCGCAGCCGGCTCGGGCAAACACCGGGTCAAGGCTGCCAGGATCTTATCCGAACGCTGTGTCACCGGTCTTTCCATGGGTTTGATAAATCCCGCCGTCCCTGTCGCCGCGGCGGGAAGATGGGGTGCTGGGGCCAGCGTCGGCTGGGAGGCGGCCGGTCGGAGGGGTGATCGGTTCGCGCCGCTGGCTCGTCCCGGGTCAAAGCTACCGCAGCCCGGGTGAAAGGCACCCAGGGTCAACACCGTCTCCGAACGCTCTCCGGCGCCGGTCAGACCACGGCTTCTACCAGGTCCCCGGACAATGCCACCCGGACATTTCGTCCCAGCAGATCGAGCAGAATGAACACCCGCCGCTGGTCGTCGGCGACGTCGAACAACCCGACATGGTCTTTGAACGCGCCGTCGGTGACCCGGATCGGGTCGCCCGCCCGGAACGACGGCGACGCCGGCAGCAGCAGCACCAGACCCTCGGCGTTTTCGCGCGCCCGGATCTCCTCGACCACCCCGCGCGGGACGGCAACCGGCTGGTCGCCGTGACAGATCAGGCCGGCGACGCCGATGGTCGACAAGATGCTGCGCCAGCGCATGGCGGCCAGGTCGATGCCGACGAACAGGTAGCGCGGAAACAGCGGTGCCGCGATGCTGTCCACCCGCCGGGCATGGGACCGGCGTTTCAGGGTGCGCGGCAGATAGACGTCGAAGCCCTGGCGGCCGAGATGGAATTGAGCCTTGGTCTCGGCATGGCTCTGGGTAAAAACGGCATACCAGCGTTTCATAGCCCGCCCCGATGGTAGCGCGTCAACCCGAGCAGGGCCGGGGCAAAGATGCGCTCGGCCGCGATTTCGGCGCGCAGCGCCTGTTCCGCGGCCGGGGGAATGCAGGGATCGACCAGAATCACCGCGTCGACCGCGCCGAACGCCGCCAGGGTCGCGGCGGCCGGCAGCCCGGCGAAGCTTTCGACCCCCGCGGCGGCGGCGACCACGCCAACCAGCCGGACCGGCTGGCCGGCGGCGACCAGGACGGCGATTTCGGCAAGCTCAGAGGTCCCCCACAGCGCGATCCGGCCCCAGCCGCGAGCAACGCAGTCGGCAAAGATGCTGGCGCACTCGCCGCGCGCCAAGCCGAACAGGCGAAACGACTGGTCCAGGAATTCGGCCGTCAGCCGCGCCTTCTCGGCGAAGCCATGGGGCGTCAGGTAGTAGCGATAGCGCCGGGCCGGGGCCTGGGTAACCTTGATGACGCCCTTTCTCAGGCAGCGCTTGAGATAGACGTTGATCAGCCCCAGGGACACGCCGAGCGTGCGCGCCAGGTCGCGCTGAGTGACCGCGCTCTCGTAGTCCACGGCGTTCAGCACGCCCAGAACGATGCGGGATTCGTCAACCGCCATGGATTCCCGAACGGCGCGATGGTAAGTTGGGAGGCCCCTTGTTCACGGCGTGAACGCTTAGGGGCCGGGCTCGTTCCTGTCAATCTCAGAGTTCGGTGGCTCAGAGTTCGGTGGCCCAGGATTTCGGCGCCCAGAATTCCGGCGTCCAGGATTCCGGGCGCCGGTTCTGGCCAAAACCAAGCCAGGCCGCGTCCGGCTGCGGTCGCGCGCCCCCTCCCCTGACCTGATCCGAGAGGGTCCATCCGATGTGCGGGATTGCGGCGATCCTGGCCTACGGTGCTGCGGCCGGTCCGCTGGACGCGGCCGAACTGACGACGATCCGCGACGCCATGGCGGTCCGCGGTCCCGATGGCGCCGGCCAATGGAGTTCCGCCGACCGCAGGGTCGGGCTGGCCCACCGGCGGCTGGCGATCCTCGATCTCAGCAGCGCCGGCGCCCAGCCGATGCTCAGCGCCGATGGCCGGCTGGCGATCACCTTCAACGGCGAGATCTATAATTTTGCCGCACTGCGCGCCGAGCTGGAGCAGACCGGCACGGTGTTCCGGTCGCGGACCGATACCGAAGTGCTGTTGGCGCTTTACCGCCGCGACGGCCCGGACATGGTCCGCCAGCTGCGCGGCATGTTCGCCTTCGCGCTGTGGGACGCCGATCGGCGGGGCCTGCTGCTGGCGCGCGACCCGTTCGGGATCAAGCCGCTCTATCTCGCCGACGACGGCAAGTGCCTGCGCATCGCCTCCCAGGTCAAGGCCCTGCTGGCCGGCGGCCAGGTCGATACCCGGCCCGAGCCGGCCGGCCATGCCGGATTTTTCCTGTGGGGCCATGTTCCGGAACCCTTCACGCTCTACCGGGGCATCCGGGCACTGCCGGCCGGCAGCTGGCTGTGGCAAGGCCTGGACGGTTCCCGCCGCGCGCAGCGTTATTTCGACGCCACCGCCGAGCTGGCCGCCGCCGCGGCAGCGCCCGCACCGGCCGGGAGGGCGGACGAGGCGCTGCGCGCAGCGCTGCTCGATTCGGTACGCCACCATCTGGTATCGGACGTGCCGGTGGGCGTGTTTCTGTCAGGCGGCCGCGATTCGACCACCCTGGCGGCGCTGGCGGCCGAGGCCGGGGCAAGCCGGCTCGAGACCGTGACCCTCGGCTTCCAGGAGTTTCGCGACACGCCGCGCGACGAAGTGCCGCTGGCCGAGGCGGTCGCCCGTCACTACGGCACCAACCAGCAAACCCACTGGATCACCGCCGCCGACTTCGCTGCCGAGCGCGAGGCACTGCTGGCGGCGATGGACCAGCCGACGGTCGACGGCATCAACGTCTACTTCGTCGCCCGCGCCGCCCGGCGCTGCGGCCTCAAGGTCGCGCTGTCCGGCCTGGGCGGTGATGAGCTGTTTGCCGGCTACGACGGCTTTCGCCAAATTCCGCGTCTGGTCCGCACCCTGGCGCCGTTCGGCGGGCTGGTCCGGCCGCTCGGCCATGGGCTGCGGCGGCTGGCCGCCCCGCTGCTCGCAAGCCGCGTCTCGCCCAAGGCGGCCGGGCTCGCCGAATACGGCACCCGTTTCGGTGATGCCTATCTGCTGCGCCGGGCCCTGTTCATGCCATGGGAATTGCCGACGGTACTCGACCCCGATCTGGCGCGGGCGGGCTGGCAGGCGCTGGCCTGCCGCGAGCAGCTGGCGGCCTGCGCCGATCCGGTGGGATCGGACCGGCTCAAAGTCTCGGCCTTGGAGCTGCAGTGGTATATGCGCAACCAGCTGCTGCGCGATGCCGACTGGGCCGGAATGGCCCATTCCCTGGAGATCCGGGTGCCGCTGGTCGATATCGGCCTGTTCCGGGCGCTGTTGCCGCTGCTGGCTGGTCCGGCCCGGCCGAACGGAGGGCCGACCAAGGCCGAGATGGCGGCCTGCGCCCGCCCTGCCCTGCCGCCCGCGGTACTGGATCGGGCCAAGACCGGGTTTTTCGTGCCGGTGGCCGCCTGGGTTCAATCCGGCACCGCCGCCGCCGAGCGGGGCCTGCGCGGCTGGGCGCGCCGGGTCTACGGCGCGGCGTGGCCGGCGTGGCCGGCGTGACGGTCTTGGAACCAACCACGGCGATAGCCGGAGGCGGCCTGCGGCCCTATAAGGGGCGGCGACCGAAGAAAAGAGCTTTGGGCTGTTCCGGTCGGGTTCGGGCAAGCCTCTGAGAGGCGTTATCCGGTGTTCTATGTCCTCTATTCGGTGCTGCGCGAATTGCTGCTGCCGCCAACCGTGCTGCTGATTCTTCTGGTGTCCGGAGTGCTGCTCGGCCGGCGCTGGCCGCGGGCGGGATGGCGTCTGGTGGTTGCGGCAACGGTCGGGCTGGTCGTCTTGGGCATGCCGGCGGTGGGCCGGCTGCTCCTTGGCGGATTGGAGCACGCGCCCCCGATCCTCCGTCCCCTGCCCGCCGATTACTGCGGCGCGGTGGTGGTTCTGGGCGGCGGCATCTATCCCAATGCCGGCGAACAGGGTGGCGAAACCGTGTCGGCGGCGACTCTGGCGCGGCTGCGCTTCGGCGTGCTGCTGGCCCGGGAGTCGGGGATTCCGCTGCTGCTCTCCGGCGGTCGTCCGGGCGGAACCCAATCGTCGGAGGCGGCGGTGATGCGACACGTCGCGGTCGATGAGCTGGGCGGGCAGGTGCGCTGGCTGGAAGAGTCCTCACGCAACACCCGCGAGCAGGCGACCGCGACCTGGACCATCCTGCATCGCGACGGCATCGCGCGCATCTGCCTGGTCACCGATGCCCGGCACATGGGCCGGGCCGGGGCCGCCTTTGCCGCGGTCGGCTTCGACGTCGTCCCTGCCCCGCACGATATCGCGCGCCAGCCCGAGCTTCGCGTGCTCGACCTGATCCCCTCGGCCGACGGTTTTACCCTGGCGCGGCAAGTCGCGATCGAATGGTTCGGCCGCGCGGTCTACGCTGTGCTTGGCAGCGGCTGACCAGGCGCCGGCCGGCTCAGGGACACGGGTGGATCAGACACCGGTTGGCGAGGCCGCCAGCCGGGCGAAATACTCGATGGTGCGGATCAGTCCGGTTCTGAGATCGCTTCGGGGTTGCCAGTCGAGAACCGCCTGGGCCTTGGAGATGTCGGGCCGCCGCCGCCGCGGGTCGTCGGCCGGGATCGGCTGGTAGACGATGCGCGACGACGAGCCGGTCAGTTCGATCACCAGCTCGGCCAGTTCGCGGATGGTGAATTCGCTGGGATTGCCGACATTGATCGGGCCGGTGACCTCGTCCGGTGTCGCCATCAGGCGGAGAAACGCCTCGATCATGTCGTCGACATAGCAGAACGATCGGGTCTGGCTGCCGTCGCCGTAAAGGGTCAGGTCCTTGCCCGCCAGCGCCTGGACCACGAAATTGGACACCACCCGGCCATCGTTGGGATGCATGCGCGGGCCGTAGGTGTTGAAGATGCGTGCCACCTTGATGCGCAGCCGATGCTGGCGGTGGTAGTCGAAGAACAGGGTCTCGGCGCAGCGCTTGCCCTCGTCGTAGCAGGCGCGGATGCCGATCGGATTGACGTTGCCCCAGTAGTCTTCGGTCTGGGGATGTTCTGCGGGATCGCCATAGACCTCGGAGGTCGAGGCCTGGAGAATTTTGGCCCTGGTCCGCTTGGCCAGCCCCAGCATGTTGATGGCGCCGTGGACCGAGGTCTTGGTGGTCTGGACCGGGTCGAACTGATAGTGGACCGGCGAGGCCGGACAGGCCAGGTTGTAGATCTCGTCGACCTCGACATAGAGCGGGAACGTCACGTCGTGGCGCATCAACTCGAAGCGCGGCTCGGCCATCAGATGGGCAACATGCGCCCGGCGGCCGGTGTAGAAGTTATCGAGACACAGCACTTCGGCGCCGCTCTCGAGCAGCCTTTCGCACAGATGGGAGCCGAGGAACCCTGCCCCGCCGGTAACCAGCACCCGTTTCATCTCGGTACCCCTCGCGTCTTGTCGTTATTTTGGCTGACCGGCGCCATTGCCGGCCGGCCCTGCCGCTGTGGCCCGGTGGCATGCCCGGCGATGGGAAGACCGGGCGTTCCGGCCTCAGGCTTCGACCACCATGGACTGTGAGCCGGCCAGCACCCGATCGAGGACCTCGATGACGTGCTCGGCCTGGCGCTGGCGGGTGAAGCGGGCCGCCGCGGCATGGCTGGTCGCGGCCAGCCGGGCGCGGCCCGCATCGTCGGTCATCAGCGCGACCGCGGCGGCGGCGAGCGCGTCGGGGTCGCCAGCCGGAACCCAGCGGCCGGCGGCGGCACCGCTGACGATCCGGCTGGCCTCGCCGGGGGGGGCAACCAGCAGGATCGGCAGCCCCATGCCCATCGCCTCGAAGATTTTCGACGGGATGACCTCGGCGAAGGCCGGCGAGTCCTTGAGGTGAACCAGCGCGACATCGCACAGCGACCACACCCGCGGCATCGCCTCCTTGGGCTGCATCGGCATGAATACGACATTGCTCAGACCGCGGGCCGCGGCACTGTCGATCAGCAGCTGGCGTTCGGCCCCTGCCCCGGCCAGCAGGAACCGGATGCGGTCGTCGCCCTGAAGACGCTCGGCGGCATCGAGGACGTTGGTCAGGCCATGGGCCATGCCATGGGTGCCGACGTAGCCGATTACGAATTTGCCGGTCAGCTGCCATTCCGTGGCCAAGGCGGCGTCGCGCGGCTGCGGCTGGTAGCGCGGCAGATCGACACCGTTGATCACCACGGCGATTTTCTCGGCCGGGATGCCGCGACGGACCAGGTCTTCCTTGAAGGCGTTGGTCAGCGCGACCACGGCGCGGGCGCGGCGGTAGAGGAACAGCTCCAGGCGTTCCAGCAGGCGGATGGTCGGGCTCTCGGCCATGGCGCCGACCGCGACGATCGAGCGCGGCCACAGATCGCCCAGTTCGAACACGAAGGGCAGCCGCCGGACCGCGGTGAGCGCCCAGGCGCCGACCGCGGTGAAGAATTGCGGCGAGGTCGCCATCACGACATCGGGCCGGGACTGGAACAGGCCGGCGACGAAGGCGCTGGCCATGAAGCTGAGGAAATCGAGGGTGCGCAGGAGGAAGCCGTCATTCGCGGCCATGAAGGTCTTGACCCGGATCACCCGGACGCCATCGTGCTGCCGGACGTCGTACCAGCGGTTTTGATAGCCGGGAAACACCTTGCCGAGGGGAAAATTGGGCGCCGAGGTCAGCACCGTGACCTGGTGGCCGTTGCGCACCCAGTAGATGGCGCGTTCATGGACCCTGGTCGCGGCCGCGTTGGTTTCGGGCGGATAATTTTCGGTCAGGAACAGGATTTTCATGGTGCGGCCAAGCGGTTCGGGTCAGCGGTCCCCGGAATGTCGGGTCATTTAGGTCGGGGGGGTGACCGGCGTCAATCGTTGCGGTGGACCCAAGCCATGGCCGTTGCCGTGGCGGGTGGCGCTGCCAGACGGCCAGTGCGGCGCCGCGACCCGGCGGGGCGGGCGCCGCCGCGGCCATGCGATCGCTCGCAGGCTTGTGTCCGGGCGGCCTCTGATGCGATAAAATCATTATATATCAATGTCGTCTAATGTGTCACTTACGTCAATCGTGTCTATCTAGCCGATCTTCTTAAATTTTTCGATCTCATCGTTCTAGTGTGTCTATCCTATCAGACCTATCGGGTCCTAGATATCAGTGTATTTGATGTCATCGATTCATTTATACCAAGTCTGTCGACTTTATTTTATCCATCTTTTCTTCTAAAACTACTATTGTTAAACTTGCTATCTATTCGGTCACGGCTACCTACGTCATCTTTCATATCGCATCAATTCATTCGAATGCAGCGGTCGCTTTAAACAGGTTGGTCTTGACATGGCAAGCCGATCAGGTCATCCCAATCCAGCCGATCAGGTCAACTTGATCGGTCATTGCAATTGCCGCAGACCCGTCGCAGAAAGCCCGTCGCAGCAAACCGGAAAAACGGAACACCGCCATGATTCTACTGGCCGGCAGCGTCAAGGGAGGAACCGGCAAGACCGTGACCTCGGCCAATCTCGGCGTCGAGCGCGCCCGCGCCGGCAAGCAGGTGCTGCTGGTCGATGCCGACGCCGACCAGGGCAACCTCAACGACTGGGCCGCCTTGCGCTCCGAAGCCGGGATCGAGCCGGCACTTACCCGAGTCATGCTGAAGGGCCGCGATACCGCTCAGCAATTGCTGAGGCTGCGCGACAAGTTCGACGACATCATTATCGATTGCGGCGGCTTCGACAGCCAGGAGCTTCGCCAGGCCCTGGTCGTTGCCGATCTCTGGCTGATCCCGATGAAGCCGAGCCAGTTTCAGATCTGGACCCTCGACAAACTGCTCGAACTGCGCGAACTGGCGCTGGGCTTCCGCACCACGCCGCTGCAGGGCTGCCTGCTGGCGGCGCGCGCTTCGACCCATCCCGCCCATGACGACCGCGCCACCCTGGACGCTGTGCTGCGCCAACGCGGCCTCGACGGCTTTCGCGTCCTCAACGCCGTCATCCACGAACGCGCGGCCTACACCATGGCGGAAGGGCAGGGGATGGGCGTTTCCGAACTCCCCCGTAGCGACCGCGGCGTCCGCAGCGCGGTCGCCGAAATCCAGTCCCTCCACCAGGAGATTTTCGAGGATGCCCGCGAAACCGCCGCTGCGCTTGTCGAGGCCTGACCCGGCCAAGGGTGCTCTTCAGCTGGACAGCCCGGAATTCCAGGCCTTCGTCGGCGCCGGACGCGGTGGCAGCGACCCGCGCACTCCCCCTACGCCGCCGGCACCGGTACCGGTCAAGCCGACGGCAGCGCCGAAACCCGTGGCCCCCGCCGCCGCACCGATGTCCTCGCCGCTATCCCCCCCGGTTACGCCACCGGTTGCGGTCGCTCCCCCCAAGCCGGCGCCGGTCTCCGCGGCGGCACCGGCGGCAGCCCCGACCCTCGACCCGTTCCTCTCCGGCGAGGACGAGCCGGACGCGACCCGGGCAATCGGCTTGCGCATTCCGGAGATCGCCGCCCGCAAGCTCGACCGCCTGGCCGAAACCTGGTTGTGCCACCGCCACCAGATCATGGTCGATCTGCTGACGCCGCAGCTGCGCCAGCTCGCGGCAGCGGTCGAACGCGGCGAACCGCCGATGGTCCCGGCTCCGACCGCCTCGATGCGCCAGGGCCGCAAACGCTCGATCACCTTGCGCCTGCGCACGGCGGTCGCCGATGACCTCGAACAGGTGGTTGGCCGCTACGGCTCGATCCGGTCCCTGGTCATGCTGCGGCTGCTGGTGCCGGCAATCGAGTCCCTGTATGATCGGGAATTCGGGTCATCGCCATCATCATCGGCGTGAAGCGCCAGCGTCCCGGCCGGTAAACCAATCGGCGGTCCGTTTCAGCCCCTCGTCGGTTGAGAACGGTGGCTGCCAGGTCAGCGCCAAGCGCAACGGGCTGTCGTCCACGAACAAGGAACCGGCCAGGCGAGACCACGCGGCACTTTTGCCGACCAGGCCGGCGGCCGCCGCAAGCAGGCCCGGCGGGATCGGCAGCAACCGCGCCGGGCGACCAAGCGCCGCTCCGACCCGTTGCAACAGCTCGGGCGTCGATAACGGCGCACCGTCCTGAATCAGAAAGCTCCGGCCGATCGCTGCCGGATGATCGAGGCATCTGGTGATGGCATCGATCAGGTTGCCAAGGTAAACGATGCTGCGCCGATTATCGATCGCTCCCAGCGGCAACGGCAGGCCGCGGGCGCAGGCCTTAAGCAGGCTGAGAAAATTGCCTTTGACCTCCGGACCGTAAACCAGCGGCGGCCGCAAGACCGCGACCTCGAGCCCGCTGGTCGCGGCAAGCTCGGCCAGCGCCTGTTCGGCTTCCCATTTCGACTGGCCGTAAGGCGAGCCGGGGCAGGGCGACTCATCGTCGCCCAATGCGGTGTCCCGGCCATCCTCGATCATCGCCTTGATGCTGCTGAGAAAGACCAGGCGGCGGACCCCGGTTGCCGCCGCCTGGTCGGCCAGTCGGCGGGTGCCGTCGCGGTTGATCCTGCGGAACGCCGCGAGCGGGTCGGCGGCACGGTCGCGCATGACATGGACCCGAGCCGCCAGATGCACGATCCGGTCGACCCCGGCCAATGCCGGACGCCAATCGGTATCCGGGCCAATCTCACCGACCATCACCGCTTCGCAGCCGGCGGGCAGCGCTGCAGCGCTGCGCAACCCGGCCCGCACCGTATAACCCCGCTTCAACAATTCGCTCACCAGCGGCCGACCGACGAAGCCGGTCGCACCGGTGACCAGAATGCGGGGTGTGCTGCCACCGCTCATCGGCTGGCCTCGTTGGGTAGGGATGATGTGCGGACTCTTGCGCGGTCTGCGATTACGCCAGCAGAGCCGCCATTTCGCGTTCGGGGATCGGTGGCCGCGACGGATGCAGGGTCAGGCCGGTGTCATCGTCGATATCAACCTTGGCATCGGGGTAGACCGCCAGCGCCATTTTGAGCGATTCCGCGAAGCGCGGCCGGAAATGCCGGATCTCCTTATAGCCGGCGCCGAACTGGGCATAGGCTGCGGCCCAGGTGATCGGGGTCGGCTTTTCCAGCACCCGCAGACGATAGGCCAGCCAGATATAGATATCGATCGCCATGCTCTGGTTGGCGATGTGACGGACCGCCGGTTCCCAGATCGGTACCGGGTGTTTTTTCAAGGCATTGAAGAACGAATCGGACAGTCGGACGGTGTCGACCCATAGTCTCGGCTGTTCATCATCCCAGTCGTAAAGTTGAATACCGCTCTGAACGATGCTTTCCTTGGAGAAACCGATGGCGCGGTCGTCAGGTCCCGATGGCCAGAAAAAGGTCATTCGACAGGCCGAGATCCGGCTGGCCTGGTCGCGGACATCGATATAAGACTTGCCACCGGTGGTGGTTCCCATCCGTTCCAGCCAGTTTCTCATCGACCGCCCGAGCTCGACTTCTGGACTGCGATTGCGCACGGCTTCGGTCTGAAGATAGAGCAGGATCAGCCGTGCCCGCGAACCATAGGGCACGCCATAAGACTTGACGTCGCCGCGGCCATCGAGCAGTTGGCCCGGTTCGACCAGCAAAGTCAGTTTGGGCGATTGCCTTTTCCAGGAGATCCCGTCAGGCAATCGGCGATGAGGGAGGGAAGTGAGGCAAAAACCTGAATACGTGATGCCGAGAGCGTTGCTTTCTTCCTCAAGCACAGTAGCAGCGATATCGACCAGCTTGCGTTCACCTTCCGGAACGTAACGTTTTGCAGCTTCCCGGCCTTTACGTAACACAAGCTGGTGAAGTTCTCCCATGGCTCGCCTCGCTTTGGCACCATTCGTATCTGATTGAACGGCAGAGTGAGTTTTCGGCAGGGCAGTGTCAATGCGTACTTTTGCGCGGAAACCTATTTGAGATTATTTGTTACTTACTATTAGTGTCGACGCAAGAGTCCGCACGCGACTCACGAGTCGCCGCGCAAGAGTCCGTGGGATCCGCGCAAGAGTCCGCAGCTGGTGTGTGGGCGACTCAAGGCGCCGCGCAAGAGTCCGTACCGGTCCGGTGGATAAATTCGGCCTCCGCGCAAGAGTCCGCAGGGTTGGCGCAGGGTCGGGAAAGCCCGAGTCTGTCAGGTGACGTCGGGGGTTTTGGCCCCCCGCGCAAGAGTCCGCAGGGGTCTGGGACCAAGCCAGGGGCGTTGCCCCCAGCCCCCGCTGCCGGGGCCAGAAGGCCCAGGACCCCGCTTATTGTGCTGCCGGAGCGGTCGTGTCCGCGCAAGAGTCCGCATTTCGGGCCAGGCTCACCCGTCGGCCTTCACGCAGGCTGTCGAGCACCGCCAGAGTGGCGGCACTGACCTCGAGCAGTTCGGCCTCATCGACCGGGGCGGCCCCACCGCCTGCGACGGCGGCGGCGAAGGCTTTCAACTCGTCGCGGTGGCCCTTGTCCTGGCCGGCCGCGGCCTTCTCGGTGGTGGCGGTGCCGTTGGCGGTTACCGTCATGGTCAGGAAATTGTCGATCGTCACCACGGTGCCGCCGGCGAACAGCTCGTAGCGTTCCTTGCTGAAGGCGCTGTCGCCCAGCGCGGTATAGGCGATGGAGGCAAGACTGCCGTCGGCGAAGGTCAGCGTGATCGCGGCGTCGTCGCACACGCCATGGCTGACCGCCGCGGCATCGGCCTGGACCGCGGTGATCGGCTGGCCGACCCAGAAGCGCGCGAGATCGATGAAGTGGCAGGCCTCGCCGACCAGCCGGCCGCCGCCTTCTTCGGCGGCATTGACCCAGCTCTCGGCGGGCAAGGCGCCGGCATTGACCCTGAGCAGCAGGAATTTCGGTCCGGCATGGCGCTCCAGATGAGCCTTGGCCTTCCGTGCCATCGGCGCAAAGCGGCGGTTGAAGCCGACCGTAAAAAAGGCCCCCGAGCCCAGTCGTGCCGCGACCACCTCGGCCAACCCGTCATGGTCGGTGGCCAGCGGCTTTTCCACGAACACCGCCTTGCCGGCGGCAAGCGCTTGGGCCACCAGCCCGGCATGGCTGGCATGGCGGGTTGCGATCAGCACCGCGTTGACCTCAGTATCCTCGAACACCGCGGCGGGTTCCGACGCCGCGGTCGCGAAGCCGAAACCGGCGCCGGCGTGTTCGGAGGTCAGGCCGCGCTGGGTGACGATGGTCTTCAGGTTCACATTGGGCAGGCGGGCCAACTCGGGCAGCAGCACGGCGCGGGCGAAATTGCCGGCACCGATCACGCCCAGCACGCAGCGGGCCGCCGGCTTTAGTTTCGGTTTGGGCAGGGTGACCCGGGTCGAGCCGGGCAGCTCTTGCTCGGGATAGCCCAGCACCACGCCCAGATGCGGCTCGGTATTGCCGGTGACCAGAGTATAGGCGTCCTCGGCGTCCTCGAACCGGAAGCGATGGCTGATCAGGGCGGCGAGGTCGAGCCGGCGGGGCAGGGCAGGCGACATCAGGCGGACGCATTCGCGCAAGTTCTCGGTCTCGGTCCAGCGCGCGAAGCCCGGCGGATACTTGATGCCGCGGCCCTCGAAATCCTCGTCGTAACGGCCCGGTCCATAGGAGCGCGAGACCACGATCTGGAGTTCTTTCTTCATGTAATCGGCGAACGGAAACGCGGTACCGGTCTTGCCGACCAGACAGACCCGGGCACGGTCGCGCGCGATCGCCGCGGCGGTCTCCAAGGGGCCGGCGCTCTCGGTCGCGGCGGCAACCAGGATGGCGTCGGCGCCAAGCCCGCCGGTCAGCGCCGCCACCGCCGGCTCCACCCCGGCCTGGCCGAGATTGGCCGCGAATTCCGCCCCCAGCCGGCGCGCCAGGTCCAGCCGCGCCGGGTTATAGTCGAGTGCCACCACGCGGGCACCCTGGAGCGCCAGCAGCTGCACCGCGATCTGGCCGACCAGGCCGACCCCCAGCACCGCCACGACATCGCCCAGACCGGCACCGAGATTGCGCACGGCATGCAGCGCGATGGCGCCGACCGTGGCGAAACTGGCCTGTTCGTCGGGCACGTCGTCGGGCACCGGCACCGCCAGCGCCTGGGGCACGGTGTTGAATTCGGCATGATTGGCCAGTCCCGCTCCGGCAACCGCCACCCGCTGGCCGACCCGGAAGCGGCCTTCGAGGCCCGCCCCCACCGCGATCACCCGGCCCGCCGCCGAATAGCCCAGCGGAATCGCCTCGTCGAGCCGGGCCATGACGCTGTGGAAGGTCGACACCAGGCCGTCGCGCCGGGCCTTGTCCAGGACCTTGCGCACCAGGTCGGGGCGCGCCATCGCCTTGCCGGCCAGGCTCTTGGCGGCGAATTCGACGATCATCCGCTCGGTACCGGCCGAGATCAGGGAGGCGGTGGTGGCGACCAGCAGATGGCCGGCGCGCACTTTGGGGGCCGGGACATCGCGCAAGGTGAGCTGACCGCCGCGGGCACTCTGGACGACTTGCTTCATGAGGGGTCCTTGGGGAGTTCGATGGCGGGCGTTGTCCGGAACGGCCGGTCGCCTTGCTGCCGGCTTGGGAGAAAACAGAGAAGCCGGCCGGCAAGCCGGAACCGGGCGTCGGGCGTCTCAGCCATAATGCTGGACTTCGTCGCGGATGGTTCGGCGGTCGTGCTCGACCATTTCGCGGACCAGCTCGGTGAAGCTGGTGGTATGGCACCAGCCCAGTTTCGCCCTGGCCTTGGCCGGGTCGCCCAGCAGCAGGTCGACCTCGGTCGGCCGGAAATAGCGCGGATCGATCGCCACCAACGCGGCGCCGGTCGCGGCATCACGCCCCGTTTCCTCGGCGCCGCTGCCGCACCATTCGATCGTCCGGCCGGTTTCAGCAAAGGCCAGTTCGACGAATTCGCGCACCGAATGGGCCTCGCCGGTGGCCAGGACATAATCATCGGGCTGGTCCTGCTGGAGCATGCGCCACATGCCTTCGACATAGTCGCGGGCATGGCCCCAGTCACGGCGGGCGTCGAGATTGCCCAGATAGAGCTGGTCCTGCAGCCCGGCCTCGATCGCCGCGACGGCACGGGTGATCTTGCGGGTGACGAAGGTCTCGCCGCGGGTCGGCCCTTCATGGTTGAACAGAATGCCGTTGGAGGCGTGGAAGCCATAGGCCTCGCGATAGTTGACCGTGATCCAATAGGCATAAAGCTTGGCCGCGGCATAGGGGCTGCGCGGGTAGAACGGCGTGGTCTCCCGCTGCGGCACCTCCTGGACCTTGCCATAGAGCTCCGAGGTCGAGGCCTGGTAGAAGCGGGCGCGGTGCTCCAGCTTCAGGATGCGGACCGCTTCCAGCAATCGTAGCGTGCCCAGCGCATCGGCATTGGCGGTATATTCCGGGGTCTCGAAGCTGACCTGGACATGGCTCTGGGCGGCGAGATTGTAAATCTCGGTCGGCTGGACCTCCTCGCACACCCGGATCAGGTTGGTGGCGTCGGTCAGATCGCCGTAATGCATCAGGAACCGGGTGTCCGCGTGATGGGGGTCCCGGTAGAGATGCCGGACGCGGGCGGTGTTGAACGAGGACGAACGCCGTTTCAGGCCATGCACGACATAGCCCTTGGCCAGCAACAACTCGGCGAGATAGGCGCCGTCCTGACCGGTCACGCCGGTAATCAGGGCGATTTTCTGCGACATGGATGGGGGGCCTTTCAGGCCGGCCGGCCGGAGCGAGCGGTGTCGCGGGCGGATAGGAGGTAAAAGCCGAAAACGGCAACGAACAGCATCACCAGCCAGGTTCCCGACCACAGGCTGTAGGACACCAGGCCGATCCCGAAGCTGGCGCTGAAGCAGGCCAGGGCGAACGGGCGCAGCGGCGGGTGCAATCGCCCGATCCGGATCAGGACGACCAGCAGCAGCCCGACCAGAAACAGCGGTCCCGGCACCCCCAGCTCGACTTCGGCCTGAAGGAACGGATTGTGGGAATGGGTCGGCGGCCGGTCGAAGATCTGGTAATGGCTCAATTCCTCCGCACTCACCGGCAGATGACGGGCGCTGTCCGCACCCCAGCCGAGCCACGGCCGCTCGGCGATCCGATGGCCGGTGAAATCATAGATTTCCAGCCGGTGATGGGTCGAATAGGGCACGCCGCCGCCTGAGGTCGGCAGGGTCTGGAACAGCCGCGGCAGCAGAAACAAGGACAGCAGCGCCACCACCACCACGCCGCCGCCAAGCGCAAGCGTGGTCAGGCGCGGCGCCAGCCGGGCGGCGGCGAAGGTGGCAAGGCTGCCGGCCACGCCGAGTGCCGCGGCGGTGGAAAAGCCGACCACGACCGCGCTGCCGGCAAACCCGATCATCGCCAGCGCGGCCCAGGGGCGGCGGCGCAGCCATAAGAACGCCGCAGCCGGCCAGGCCAGGACCACCAGGTAGGTGACGCCGCGGGTATGAACCGCCCAGTTATAGTATTGGTTCTCGATATCATAGGTATTGTGGGTGAGACGGTGCAGAGGGAAGTCGAAGAGATATTCGACGATTATCAGGCCGCCACCGATCAGCAGGCCGAATATCAGAAAATAATGCGGCTCGATTGCGGAGTCGCCGAGCAGCCGCGCCACCGGGGCCGACAGCAGCGGCAGCAATGGCGCCAGCAGGAACAGCAGCTTGACCGAGCGGTCGAGCGCCAGCGCGGGCTCGATCGCCCAGAGCGCGCCCAGTCCGCTCCACAGCACCAGCGCGCCGAACAGGCCGGCGAGCAGGCGATCGGGCATCGGCACCCGCCGCTCGCGCAGACTGGCCGCGGTCAACAGCAGGACCGCCAGGGCCAGGACCACCGGCGGCACGATCTTGGTCCACAGCAGACCGACTGCGGTGATCAGCACCAGGCTGCCTGCGGCAAGGACCGCCGCCAGGTCGGGCAAGCCGGACCGGGCGCGGTCTTCGGACTCTTCGAGCAGGGGTGTCAGGGTCATCAAGCGGAACCGATCGATCAAATGCCGGCGATCGGCGCCGGAGGAGGGGTGATCGTCTGCCCCGATGCGGGCCGGTTCTTGAGAATCGGCTGGTTTCCTGGCGCCGGGGTGGCTATAGCACGGCGGAACCGCAACCTGAATGTTGAAAACCATGAACGCCGAGCCGGTGCCGTCACCCGCCACCATCCTGTGCGTGGTCGGTGCCCGCCCCAATTTCATGAAGATCGCCCCGGTCATGGCAGCGCTCGCGGCCTGCCCGGGTCTGCGCGGCTACCTGGTGCATACCGGCCAGCATTACGACGTTGCCATGAGCGCCGGCTTCTTCGCCGAATTGGGCATTCCCGAGCCGGATGAAAATCTTGAGGTCGGGTCGGGCAGCCACGCCCAGCAGACCGCCGAGGTCATGCGCCGCTTCGAACCGGTGCTGGATCGGGTGCGGCCGGCGGCGGTGCTGGTGGTCGGCGACGTGAATTCGACGATCGCCTGCGCCCTGGTCGCGGTCAAGAAAGGCATCGCGGTTGCCCATGTCGAGGCCGGCCTGCGCAGCTGGAACCGCGCGATGCCGGAAGAAATCAACCGGGTGCTGACCGACCAGATTTCGGACTTCCTGTTCACCACCGAGCAGGGCGCCCTGCCCAATCTGCTGCGCGAGGGCATCGCCGCGGAGCGGGTGCATTTCGTCGGTAATGTCATGATCGACACCCTGCGCGCCAATCTGGCCCGCGCCACGCCGCCCCGGCAGAGCCTGATCGAGGCCGGCGCGGCACCGGGCCTCGCCGAAGACCCCCGCGGCTACCAGGTGTTGACGTTGCACCGGCCGTCCAACGTCGATGACCGCGCGGTGCTGAGCGGCTTGCTGACCACCGTCCGCGACATTTCGGCGCGGTGTCCGGTGGTCTTCACCGTGCATCCGCGCACCCGCGCCCGGATTGCCGAATTCGGCCTGGACCGGCTGCTCGGCGGACCGGACATCGCGGTGATTCCGCCGCAGGGCTATCTTGCGATGCTCGGGCTGATGGCCGGGGCGCGGGCGGTCCTGACCGATTCCGGCGGCATCCAGGAAGAGACCACCGCCTTGGGCGTGCCGTGCTTTACCCTGCGCGAGGATACCGAGCGGCCGATCACCATCGAAGAAGGCACCAATACCCTGGTCGGACCGGCACCGGCGGCGATCCTGGCGGCATTCGACCGGCTGCTGGCCACCGGCGGCAAGACCGGGCGCATCCCCGCATTGTGGGACGGCCGCGCGGCGGAGCGGATCGCAGGCGTCCTGGCGGGCGCTTTCGTCCATCCCGATTGATCGGCTCCAAGCGCCTCAGCCCCTGGCCCGTTCAAAGGGGCGAAGCCCCTGGGCGAGCAGAAACAACAACCCGATCACCACGACCGCCCCCGGAATCACCATCACCCAGCCGAACCGAACCGACAGCACGGCGAGGGCGATCAGGACGGCATTGGCCACGATCACCGCCCGCACCACCGCGGCATGGCTGCGCCCGGCCTGTACCGCCTGCTGGTAGAAGTGCTCGCGGTGGGCCTGCCAGACACGCTCGCCGCGGGCGAGGCGGCGCAGCAGAGTCACGGTGGCGTCGGCCAGAAAATAGAGCGGCAGCAGCAGCGCGGCAGGCCAGGCGCCGGATCCCGCCAGTGCCAGCAACAGCCAGCCGAGCAGATAGCCCAGCGGCACGCTGCCGACATCGCCCATAAACAGCTTGGCCGGATGCCAGTTCCAGACCAGGAAGCCGACCGCAGCACCGGCCGCCGCGGCACCCAGCCAGACCAGCACCGGCGGCAGCCCGGCGAGTGCGGCCACTGCGGCAAGGCCGAGCCCGATCGCCGCCGCCTCGCTGCCGGCAATGCCGTCGATCCCGTCCATGAAGTTGAACAGATTGACGAACCACAGCCAGCAGAAGCCGGCCGCCGCCCGGTCGAGCGCCGGCGGCAGCCAGCCTTGAAACACCAACTCGCCGCTCGGCAGGACGGCGATGCCGGCGGCGACTGCGGCGGTCTGGGCGAGAAAGCGGAGCGGGGCGCCGAGCCCCCTCAGATCGTCGATCCAGGATACCGCCATCAGCAGGGCGGCACCGGCCAGCAGCGGCAGAAGACCGGCGCCGGCGGTCCAGGCGATCGCCGCCCAGGCCGGCAGCAGCGTCAGCATGACGCCCCAGCCGCCACCCCGCGGTGTCGGCCGGGTGTGACTGCTACGCTCGTTGGGCAGATCGAGGATCGCCCGTCGGCGGAGATGGCGCAGCACGATGCCGGTCAGCACCCAGGCGAGCACGGCCGTCGCGGCAAACACGGCGCCGGCCGGTCCGGCAAGATCAAAGGGGGCTGCAGATGCGCTCATGGTGTGCCGTCGGCTCCCTCGGTGCCGGAGTTCGGCGGGGCTGGCGGGCTATAGCAAAGATCGTTGACAACGGCGAGCGGCAAGCCCACTCCGGGGGCCGTCGGATCGCCCGCCATAACCGAGCTTGCGGACCTTGCCTGCCATGACCTCCCCCCCGAAAAGAACCGCTGCCGCCGCGGATGTCGCGGCCCTCAAGGCGATGATTCTCGGCCGCGATGCCCGAGTCGGCATCATTGGCCTCGGCTATGTCGGCCTGCCGCTGGTCCAGGCATTCTGCCGCAAGGGTTTTCGCGTCGTCGGCTTCGATGTCGACAGCGACAAGGTCCGGCGCCTGCTCGAGGGCCAGTCCTATATCCACCATTTGCCGGCCAGCCTGTTCGACGGCCCGATCGCCTGCGGCCATTTCCGGCCGACCACCGATTATGCCCTGCTCGCCGAGGTCGAGGCGATCGTGATCTGCGTGCCGACGCCGCTGACCCGCCATCGCGAACCCGACATGAGCTATATCGTCGCGACCGCCGAGGCGATCGCGCCCCATCTGAAGCGCGGCCATCTGGTGTCGCTGGAGTCCACGACCTATCCCGGCACCACGCGCGAAATCCTGCAGCCGATTCTGGAGCGCAGCGGGCTGGCAGCCGGAGTCGATTTCTTCATCGCGTTTTCGCCGGAGCGCGAAGATCCGGGCAACCCCAAATACCAGACCACCACGATTCCCAAAGTGGTCGGTGCCGACGACGCGGCGGCGCTGGAACTGGCCACGGCGCTCTATGGCGCGGTGGTGGACCAGGTGGTGCCGGTCAGCTCGGCGGCGACCGCCGAGGCGGTCAAGCTGACCGAGAACATCTTCCGTTCGGTCAATATCGCGCTGGTCAACGAACTGAAGGTGATCTACCAGGCGATGGGCGTCGATGTCTGGGAAGTGATCGATGCGGCCAAATCCAAACCGTTCGGCTTCATGCCGTTCTATCCGGGGCCGGGGCTGGGCGGCCACTGCATCCCGATCGATCCCTTCTACCTGACCTGGAAGGCGCGGGAATTCGATATCCAGACCCGCTTCATCGAGCTGGCCGGCGAAATCAACACCTCGATGCCGCTCCACGTCATCCGCCAGCTGGCCGATGCGCTCGACCGCCGCTTCTGCAAGGGGCTGAATCAGGCGCGCATCCTGGTGGTCGGCATCGCCTACAAGAAGAACGTCGACGACATGCGCGAAAGCCCGGCGCTGCGCATCATCGACCTGTTGCGCGAGCGCGGCGCCGAGATCGCCTATTACGATCCCTTCGTGCCGGAAATCACCCGCACCCGCGAGCATCCCCACCTGACCGGCCTGCGCTCGCTGCCGTGGTCGGCCGACCTGGCCGCGGCCCATGACGCGACGCTGATCGTGACCGACCACGACAATATCGACTACCAGGCGCTGGTCGCCGGCAGCCGTCTGGTCGTCGATACCCGCAACGCCACCGCCGGCATCACCGACGGCCGGGACAAGGTGGTCAAGGCGTAAGGCGGGCGCAGGTCAGGCGCGCGACGCGGTATCGGCCGCCACCGAGCGGAAATCGGGCACGATATTGTGCAGGATGGTCGAGGCCCGCTGCTCGTCGCCGGCGCGGGCGGCGGTTTCCAGCTCCTGGCTGGCCCGGTTCATCAGGCCATAATCGATCAGGCGGGGCGAGGCGATGAAGATGCCGTCGGCCTCGGCATGGGTCGGCGCCTCTTCGGCGCTGAGCAACTCCTCGAACAGCTTTTCGCCCGGACGCAGACCGGTGAACTCGATCCGGACATCGGCTTCCGGGCGCAGGCCGGCCAGCCGGATCATCTGGCGGGCAAGGTCGACGATCCGGACCGGCTCGCCCATGTCGAGCACGAAAATCTTGCCGCGCTGGGAGCGGTTGGCGACGCCATAGGCCGAAGCCTGGAGCACCAGCTGGACCGCCTCCTCGACGGTCATGAAATAGCGGCGCATCTCCGGATGGGTGACGGTGATCGGCCCGCCCCGGCTCAGCTGGCGCTGGAACAACGGCACCACCGAGCCGCTTGAGCCCAGCACATTGCCGAAGCGGACGGTCATGAAGCGGGTGGCCAGTTCGGGTGAATCGCCGCCGGTCGGACTGCGCACGTCGAGCGACTGGACATAGGCCTCGGCAAAGCGCTTGGTCGCCCCCATCACGCTGCTCGGCCGGATCGCCTTGTCGGTCGAGATCAGCACCATGGCGATGGTGCCGGCGCTGCGGCAGGCATCGGCGACGTTGCGGGTGCCGATGGCGTTGGTCAAGGCGCCCTGGGTCAGGTTTTCCTCGACCAGCGGCACATGCTTCAAGGCGGCGGCATGGAACACCAGGTCCGGACGCCGGCTGTCGAAGATGCGCATCAGCTGATCGCGGTCGCGCACGTCGCACAACAGGCGTTCGCGGTCGAGCCCGGCATGGCGCTCGCCCAGTTCCATGTCGATCGCATAGAGATTGAATTCGCTGTTATCGAGCAGGATCAGGCGGGTTGGCCCTAGTGTCGCCAGCTGACGCGAGAGTTCGCCGCCGATGGTGCCGCCGGCGCCGGTGATCAGAACCCGGCGCCCGGCGACCAGGGTGCGAATGGCTTCGCGGTTGAGCACCGCCTGGGGCCGTCCCAGCAGGTCTTGAATGGCGATCGGCCGAAGCTCGATCTTGCCTTCGCTGACCGCCTCCTTGAACTCGGTCAGCGAGGGCAGGCGGCCCAGCGTCAGGCCGAGACGGGCGGTCTGATCGACCAATTGGCGAACCAGCGCACCGTCGATCTCGCCGTTGCCCTGAGTCAGGATCAGGCGCTGCGGCTGGATCTTGCGGGCGACCAGCCCGGCGACCACGGCGTCCAGATCATCGATATGGCCGAGCACCGGCACGCCGTGGATCGCGCGGCCGACCCGCCGTCCCTTCTCGTCGAGCACGCCGACCACCCGATAGGCGGAATAGGGGTCGTTGGTGATCGCCCGGATGAACAGCTCGGCACCGTCGCCGACCCCGAACAGCAGGACCGGCACCCGCTCACCGGCGCCGGCGCCGCCACTGAACCGCGCCGCCTTGCGGCTGTCGCGCAGCAGGCGATAGACGAAACGCGGACCCCCCAGCAGAATCATCAGGACGAACCACAAAATCACCGGCAGGGAACGTGGCACCGTGTGCAGCCGGTTGAACAGGAACATCGCCAGGATGAAGGCGAGGGTGACGGTGGTGACCGCCTTGGTCAGCTGGAGCAGGTCCTGGAGCGAGGCATAACGCCAGATGCCGCGGTAAAGCCCCAAAAAACGATAGACGACGATGCTGATCGGCAGAATGACCAGCAAGCCGTTGACGGTGACGTCCCAATAATTCGGCAAAAAGAATTCGCTGGTCCGCAGATACATCGACAGCACGAAGCCGAGCCCGGTCATGGCCAGATCGTGACAGAAGGCGAGATTGGCACGATTGAAGATCGGATTCATGACGACATCGCGATAAAACCGGGGAAAAAACCGCCGGACAGCGGTGGCCCACGCAGCCTCGTTGGCCCCTTTTGCGGGCAGCGGCAGAGAGTTCCGCTCCGGCGTTGCCCGAGTCAAGTCGGAAAAACCACCCGGCCGCGGGTGGCGGGACGACTCAAGCCGCCAGCGCGCTCAGGATTCCGCGGGCGCCCTCAGCGTCCGGGCGATCCGCTGGACCACGCTGGTACCGACCCCGTGGCGTTTCGCCACCGTGAGGATGCCGGTGCCCTCGGTCAGCGCCGCGCGGATGCTGGCTTCGGTATCGGCACCGGTTCTTGGCCGGCCCAGCACCTTGCCTTGGGCGCGGGCGCGCGCCAGTCCGGCCCGGACCCGTTCGACGATCATCGCCCGTTCGAACTCGGCGAAGACGCCGCACATCTGGAACAGCGCCCGGCCGGACGGCGTGGTGGTGTCGAGCGCCTGCTGATGGAGGTAGAGGTCACAGCCAAGTGCGTTCAGATCGGCGAGGAAGCCGACCAGGTCCTGCAGCGACCGTCCCAGCCGGTCGACCGACCACGCCGCGATCAGGTCGAACCGGCCGCGGGTGGCATCCTTGAGCAGGCGGTCGAAGCCCGGTCGCCGGCCGCGCCCCTTGGCGCCTGAGAGCCCGGCATCCTGGTAGGTCTCGACCACCTGCCAGCCCCGCCGGCTTGCCACCTCGGCCAAGGCCAGGGCCTGGTTCTCCACGGTCTGACCGTCGCTGGAAACCCGCAGGTAAAAGGCGACCGCACGGGGCATCGCCCCCCTCCCACGATTCCACTCCAGTCCGGTCCGGTCCGGAAGACTAGCGGCCCCGGCACGGCGATGCCATACCGGAAACGAGTGTTTAAGGTATGGGGGTGCCGGCAGAGAAAACACCGCGGCCGGACTGGCCTCGCGAGGGCCGGCTTCGACGGGGTTTTCCGTATGGCCCGAAACGCCGGAGCGCGGGCTCAGCCGGGCGTTGCGAAGGGCACGCAGCGGAAGCGGGCAGGGGGCTGCGGCTCCCGGATCAGGATCTGGCGATCCAGGGTGGCCCGGCAAGCCGGGTCGGGGGTCAGGCCGCCCAGGATGCCGCGCATCCAGTCATCCAGGCGATAGGGCCACAGGACATCCGCCTCGGCCAATCGGGCGCGGACGACATCGGCGGAAGCGGCAGTCATCCAGACGTTGCGCGCGGTCTCGCCCCAGCTGAAACGGTCAGACAGCGCGAAGCGGCGCAGCTCGGCATGCGGCCGTTCGCCCAGGGCGAAATAGCGGATGATCATCAGCTCGATGCCGTCGCTGCCCTGCGCGATCAGGGTCACCAGCGGCTGGGACAATCCCGCCCGGTCGAGCGCCGCCCGCAATTCGGCGGTCCTGGTCCGCAGCGCGAGCACCCGCGCGATATCGACCGGGTCTTCGCCGGCCCGGGTGGTGATGGCGTCCGCCGACCGGCCGACCGCCCGGACCTGGAAGGTGCCCAGCGCCAGCACCAGGACCAGCGGTACGGCCGCCGCCGCGGCGATTGGCCGCCGCGTCCGGAGCCGGCGGTACCAGAACAGCAGCGCCTGGCGGAACAGCAGGAACAGGCCGATGCCATGGAGAATGCGGACCGGAGCCCGCAGATAGCGCGACAGCGACGCCAGGATGTCGCGCTCGTAGGGGCTGAAGCAATAGGCGTAGGCAAGCCATTGGGCGAACAGGAAGGCGGCCAGGAAGGTTACCGCCATGGCGGTGACGATCGCCCAGCGGGAGCGCAGCGAAAGCCCCAGCCCGGCCAGCGCCAGCACCGTCACCGGCAGCTTGTAGACGGTGAGAAAGGTCAGGCTTTCCGCGATCATGTGGTGGCCGACCGCGCGCAGCGTCGCACCGGTCGGGCCCGGCAGATCGATCAGCAGCGCCTGCGCCACCGGCGGCGCACAGGTGGCGCTGCCGGCCGGATTGACCAGCGACCAGGCGAGATGGACCACGAACAGCGGCACCAGCATGACCGCGAGCAGGCGCAAGCTCTCCTGCGCCCGGGCGCGCCAGGGCCGGCCGGCACCGTCGAGCCAGGCCAGCGCCAGGGCGCCGAGCCCCAGCGCCGGGACCGCGATCAGCGCGATGATCTTCAGGGCATAGGCGGCGGCGGCGACCATGCCGAGGGCCACGGCGGCGGGAAGGCGGCGCTCGGGCAGGGCGACGGCGAGCAGGGCCAGGCCGAAGCAGCCGGCCAGCACCTGGGTCACCGGCTCATCGATCAGCAGGCTTTCCGGCAGCAGCTTCCAGAACGCTTCGGCCGCCGTCAGCAGCAGCACCAGAACCCAGCCCCACCGCTGTGCGCCGCCGGCCCCGATGGTTTCGGGCAGGCTGTGGCGGAAGGCGTCGTAGAGCAGGCCGAGCAGCCCGGTATGGAGCAGGAGCGCCAGCGGCACCGCCCGCGCCTCGACGAAATCGCCGAAGAACACTTGCGGATAGGCAATCGCCAACGGCCAGCCCGGCGGGTAGCCGGTGGTCGAGAAATACATGTCCGGGCGCCAGGCGGCATCGGCAACGAAGGCCTGGCGCGCCCAGTAGAGCCAGTTGCTGAACTCGTCCCAGGAATGGGGCAGATAGTCGGTCTGGCCGTGAAGAGCGGCGATCGTCAGGCACAGCACCGGCAGCATCAGTGCCGGATGGGCCAGGGCCGCCATCGGCGGCGGCTGCCGCATCAGCCCCAAGGCGCCGGTGATCAGGCCGGCGGCAGCAAGCCCGGCAAGCAGCCAGGCGGCCGCCGTGACCGACAGCCCGGCAACCGACGCACTCAGAAACAAAAGGAGCGGCACCGCCGCTGCGGCAACGAACAGCCGGGCCCCCAGCGGCAACCGCGGCACCCAGACCGAAAGCCCGAGCACGGTGGCGAAGACGATGACAAAGCTCGGGATCATGTCGGTCCGGCCAGCAGGGCGCGATAAGCGGTCACCGCGCGGGCGCCGTAGTCGTCCCAGGTGAAGCCATGGGCGACGCGGCCTCGCGCGGCCTCGCCCATCGCCCGGCGCAGCTCGGCATCGGCGGCCAACGCGGCCAAGGCCTCGGCCAGGCGATCCACGTCCTGAGCCGGCACCAGGCGGCCCTCGACGCCATCGGTGAAGACATCGCCGGCGCCGGATTCCGGCGTCGTCACCACCGGCAGGCCGGCGGCCATCGCCTGCAGAATCACCAGGGCCAGGCCCTCGTGCAAGGACGGCAGGCAGAAGAGATCGGCGGCGGCGTATTCCTCGGCGAGCTGGGCGCCGGGCAACGGGCCACGCACCACCACCCGGGCCATCGGCTCGCCGGCGAACAGCCGGTCCATGCCGGGCTCGATCGGCCCGATCAGGTGCAGCTCGGTCTTGGGCCCGAGCCGGGCGAAGGCGCGCAGCAGCCAGGGCACTCCCTTGGGCGGACCGACCCGGCCGACGAACACGATCCGCAGCACCTCACCGCCGCGCCGCGGCGCCACCGCCTGGAAGCGGTCGAGATCGACGCCATAGGGGTTGACGATCAGGCGCGCCGGATCGATGCCCCGGCGCGTGAAGGTCTCGGCGGCGAACCGGGTCGGCACCGCGATGGCGTCGGCGGCGGCATATTCGGCGCATTCGCGTGCGATCATCGCCGGCGGCACCGCCGGCACGATCGCACCGAAAGTCTCGCGCAGCCGGAGATGGAGTTCCGCCTGGTGGGCGATATGGGCCGAACCGCGCTCGACCGCCACCTTGAGCCCCCGCGCCTGCGCCGCCGGGATCAGCTCCAGCGACGCGCCGCTCCAGCCGACCGCCAGGTCGCTGCCGGCCGGCAGGGTGCGGGCGGCGAAACGTGCAAAATGGCGGGCGATCCAGACATCCGGAGCGGGCAGGACAGGCAGCCGGCCATGGAGCCGGCGCACCACCTCCAGAACCGGTGCCGTGGCCAGCGGCACCCCCGGCGGCAGGAAACGCCGCGCAGCAAATTCCGGATAGGTGGTGGCGAGCCCGGCCAGCAGACCACGCCGAAACAGCTGGGCGGCCAGTTCGAAGGCGTGGAAACGGCCGTGGACGGCAACGGCGACCTTCACCGGACCCGGCCTCTGAGAACGGCCACCAGGGCCAGAACGGGGAGCATGTAAATCGCCATTTTTAGAGCGTTTGTCCAGTATAGACTGTAATTCTGGTCAAAATCCATCAGCCATGGCGTAAGAGCTGCAAAGATAATAAATCGGAAAGAATTATTATTCAGGCAAGACACCGCGAGAATGGAAAGCCCAGCGAGCAATACCGCCAATGCAACCCGCAATCCGGGCATGCCGGCCTGCTCGATCGGTTCGCCGAGCAGCGTGATCGAGGCGGAATGCAGCGGATTTAGGTCGTGCCCGCCGCAATAGGCGGCGGCATAGTGGTTGAACGGCGATAAATTCGGCTTGTCGGGCCACAGGAATCGCGGCACCAATGCCGAAATGAAATAGAATGGCGAATTCTCGCCCGGCTGCCCGGCGTTCTTCCGAAGCACGCCGCCCAGGCAATAGCCGGTCTCATATTGGCGCTCGCCGATCTTCATGAGCAAAGTCTTGGCCAGTCCCTGCCCGACGATGTCGGGGGTCGACCAGTTCAAGGTATAGGCGGTGTTGCCGCGGATCTGCGACATCAGCGAAAGACTGCCCAGGGCAAAGACCGACGCCACGACGCACACCGCGGCCTTGGTCTGCCAGCGATGGCGGGATTTCACCACCCAGGTCAGGGCGGCGACGAGAACCAGGTAGACCGGGAATTTCGAGTTGCCGGTCGCCACCTCCACGGCGGCGCAGGCGGCCAGGGTCGCAGCGACGGCAAGGGTCGGGCCATATTTCCGGCTCGCCATGGCATCGACCAGGAGAACCATGATGATGATCGCCTGCAGGGGCGGCAGCCCGTCCAGGACGTTCTGCACCAGGCTCGCCGGAACGATGTCGGACAGGCGCCAGATCACCTCCAGCCGGGCGCCGAGGAAATGACCGGCCGCCGCGGCGATCGCCAAGGCCATGAAGGCGAGCCGCTGCCGATCGCCGGCAAGCAGGGGTGCCGGTTCGGTGGAGGCCGGCCGGTGCGACCCCAGCACAGCGGCGCACAGAGCGGCGCCGGCTTGGCAGACCCCGGAGAACACCAGGATCAGGACGTCCGCCGGCTGCCCGGAAAAGCCGATCAGGGTCGGTTCCATCGTCCCGGTGAGCAGATCGAAGTCGATTGCCAGCAGCAACGCCGGAATGAGCGAGTAGAAGACCAGCGACCATCCGGCCAGCAGGAACAGCGGCGACAGCCAGATGGCTCTGGCCGGTCGTGGCGACGATGCCCAGGTCAGCAGGACCAGGGTTCCGACCAGAACGCTGCGCAAAGTCCAGGCATCGACTGCCTGGCCGCCGACAGCGCCGACGAGCGCCGCCGTCAGCGCTGCCCCACCGATCATGGCCAGGCGGAAAACGACGGTTGGGAGCGGCATCAACATCCGGACGAATTTCCCCAGGGTTCAAGGATCGACGGCGATGAAGGCGGCAACCGGTCCAGCCTGGTCATGACGGCAACACCGCCGGCAGAGTGCCCCAGGCTGCGCCATAGTGGAGAATGACGACGATCAGCATCGCGGCATGGACGCCCCAGACCGCTCCGGTCAGGGTTGCCGCGAGTTCCGGCGACGCCGTCCGACGGCCGACGGCCAAGCCGCCCGAGGCCAGGACCAGCAGGAAACAGATCCAGAAATAGCGCCCTTGCATGCCGCGCACCAGGCTGTCGCCGGGTGACGTGAAGGTAAGCCAGAACGCCGCCAGGACGATCAGGAAGAACAGGATCGCCACCGCCGAACACAGCCCGGCGGCGGTCCAGTCCCGCCGTCCCGGACCGTCATGGAGGGCCAAGCCCGCGAACAGAACCAGCGTCAGAGCCGGGAATGGCCAACCCAGCCGGAAATGCTCGCCATAACCCGGCCCGAACATGGCGTTGGCATTGTACCAGTTGCGCAGCGCCCGCCATACCGCGGTATCGACGACGATGCCGAGCGCCCGCAGCGGATTGGTCAGGATGAAGTCGATCTGGGCCGCGGGATCGGCCCCGGTGTCGAAATAGGCGCCGGGGCGGAAGGGAAAGGCCATGGTCCATGCCGCCAGAACCGCCAGGGCCGGCAAAGCCAGAACCGCCAGAATGAGCATGCGCCGCCGGCCGCCGCCGAAACGGTCGGCTGGAATCAGCAGGCTCAAGGCGAGAAAGGCGACATTGGGCGGCTTGAGCAGAACCACCCCCAGGAACAGGGCGGCCAGTCCGATCAGCCGCCGGCGGCTCACCGGCCCGCGCTCCAGCCGGGCCTGCCAGCAGATGGCGAACAGCAGCAAGGGCAGGGCGAAATTGAGCGGATCGGCGCTGACCGACGCGGATTGGGTCAAGGCGAAGGGAGCGAAGGCCAGCGCCGCGGCGATGCGATCGAAGGCCGGCAGCCGGACCAGCGCCGCGGCCACCAGCATCGTGTAGAGCAGGAGATTGCCGAGCCCGGCGAGCCGGCACGCCATCAGCCAGTCGGCACCGGCCGCCCGGGCAAGAGCGATCGCGCCAGCTTGGGCCAGGTAAGCCAGCGGCGGAAATGCCGCGGCGGTCGAGAAATCCGTGGTGATCCCGGCGGGGGGATCGCCTTCGATCGCCGTGGCGACGGCCTGAACCTCGGCATGGGAAGCGACCTGATCGGCCCGGTAGCGGTCGATCAGGAACGCGCCGAAACGCAGCGCGCCGCCATCGACCTCGCCGCCCCAACGATTTGGTCCGAGCCGCGTCGAGATCAGTTGCCCCTGCGAGACCTGCACCGACCGCAGCCAGTGGCCCAGCGAATCCGGTGTCATCAGCGGGGGCAACACGAACAGACAACAGATTCCGGCGGCGAGTCCGAGGCTGCAGGCGACGGTGATGCGGATCGTCCTGGCGGAGAATCCGGTCATGGCGCGCCACCGCCGAGGACCTGCGCCATCAGTTCGGCCAGCGCGGCTGTCTGGCGATCGCGGCTGAAGCCGGCGAGCGCTGCAGGCCCCCCCGGCGGCGTCGGGTCGTAGCGCCGGGTCCAGGCATCGTCGAGGCCGGCGCACACCGCCGCCGGCGTCGCACAAGGCGCCAGGCGGGCGCCGGTGCGACCGGCCAGGGCGGTCACCTCGGCACTGTCGCCGGGGCAGCACAGGATCGGCCGGCCGGCCCGGAACAGCTCGAATACCTTGGAATGAAAGGTCCGCGGCGTCGCGATATAGAGGTTGGCCAGCGCCGATTCCTGGAGTGCCGCCAGCCGCTCCAGCGCGACATAGCCCAGGACTTCGACCCGGCACAGCGCCTGCAGGGGCCGCAGTGCGGCGGCGGCGCGGCGGCCGTCGGTGCCGGTATAGCTCAGGACCACGGGTTCCCGCTCGGCCGCAGTCAGGGTCCCGAGCCAGATGCTGAGCCCGGCGACCAGCGTGTCCAGGGCGGCCTGGTCGTAAAGCCCGCCGGTCAGTTCCAGCCGGAACGGCTGTGACGGCGGCCCCGGCGGCGTGGTCGGCGTCACTTGGTCGAGCCCGCTGTAGATCACGGTCTTGGCCTGGCGGAACCACAGCTCCGCGTCCTGCCGGTTGCTCTCCGACAAGCAGGTCATCGCCGCGGCATCGGCAAAGCGGCGCGCCAGCACCGCGCGCAGCGGCGCCGGGATGAAGCTGCGCCAATAATCCTTGATGTCGGCGACCCAGGGACAACCGGCCGCCCGCGCCAGGCCGCGGGCGATCCGCCAGGCATCGGTGTTGCCGAAGATGCCCCACACCAGCTCGGGCCGGAAGCGCTCGGCCAGCGCCGGCCAGACCCGGCGGCTGCCGGCGGTCCAGTCGGGGAACAGGCCGCCGGGGCCAAGATAGAGCCCGGCCAGCACCGCCTGGCGCAGGCCCGCGGGCAGCCGGCCCTCGCGCGCGGCGCGGGCGATTCCGCCCCCCTCCGGCGGCGTCGCCAGCAGCAGCGGCGTGCGCCAGTCGTGGCGGTCGAGCGATGCCATGAGCGACGCCATGACCGGAGCCGGGTCGTCCGGTGCCAGAGTTTCGGTGAGCAGCACCACCCGGTGGCCCTGGGCCGCCAGCGCCTCGGCGAAACCGGCGGCGCGGCGGGCGCAGACATGGGGGGTGTCGGGATGGCAGTGGTTGACGATGACCAGACGCATAGCTGTTCACAATGGCGGGGGGCCGGGAGGCCCCCACACCCCCCGTTAATGGGCGAAGGCCGAAATCTTCGGCATGGCGGCAACCCGCTCCAGGAAGTGGCGGCGCCAGGCCTCGAAGATGAACGGGCGCCACAGCACCCACGCCAGGTGTTTCTCGCCCGCCCGGAAGCGCCGGGCCAGGCGCTGCCACCAGCCGACCTCCCACAGGCCGGCGCGGGCGAAGCTCGGATCATGGACCAGCGCCTCGACCTCGGCGCCGAGATGGTCGCGGAACCACAAATCCTGGGGCGGCAGGAAACCCTGCTTGTTCCAGCGCGTGCGCACCGGCTCGGGCAGAATGCCGGCCATGGCGTCGCGCAGCAGGCGCTTGGTCTGGACTTCGCCCATCAGGTGCCGGGCCGGCAGATTGAGCGCCAGCTCCGGGATGCGATGGTCGCAGAACGGCAGCCGGACCTCCCGCGAATGGGCCATCGAGATGCGGTCGCCATAGCGCAACAGGGTCGACAGGAACATCTGGAAGCTGTCGCGGTAGAGCGCCGCCGCCAGCGGGTGGAACCGCGGGTCGGGGATGATCGCATTGTCGCGGGCGACCGCGTCGGCGAGCTCCGGTTTGAGCCCGAACAGCACGTCGCTGCCTTTCCCCGTCGCATGGGCAAGAAAGCGGCGCAGGCCGGGCGGCAAGCGCTTGGACAGCGCCTGGCGGCCGGTCGCCAGGGCCGCCGGATAGCGGGCGCGGATCGCCGCCGTCTCGGCCGCCCGGTCGGCGTCGTCTTCGAGGCTGTCCAGATAGCTGCGGAAATACTGCTCGTAGCCGCCCAGCACCTCGTCGGCCCCCTGGCCGTCGAGCAGCACCGTCACGCCATTTTCCCGTGCCAGCCGGAACACACACCATTGGGCGTATTGGCTGGTGCTGCCGACCGGCAGCTCGTTGGCCCAGACGAAACCGGGCAGCTCCTCAAGGAAGCGCTCAGGGCCCGGCTCGACGATATGGCTGGTGGTGCGGTTGCGCTGGATCACCAGCTCGGCGAAGGCCCCTTCGTCGGCGGCGGTGCCGGGAAAGCGGCCGGTGAAGGAATGATAGGGCACCTCATCGCCGACCAGGCCGCGGGCGATGCCGACGATGCTGCTGCTGTCGAGCCCGCCCGACAGGCAGGAGCCGACCGGCACGTCGCTGCGCAGACGCAGACGCACGGCGTCGATCAGCAGCTCGCGAAACGTGCCGACCGCGTCGGCGTAGGACAAACGCGCGAGATCCGGGTCGGGGCGGATATCCCAATAGCGCTCGACCGTGGTCTCCAGGCTGGCGAGATCGACCACCATGCGCTCGCGCGGCAGCAACTGGCGGATGCCGGAAAACACGCTCTGGCGCGCGTCGTCGAGCCCGGCCGAGGGCCGGTCGAGGAAACGCAACACCGCGTGGCTGTCCCAGCCGTCACCGACCTCGGCCAGTGCCAGCAGCGCCTTGTATTCCGAAGCAAAGGCAAACAGATCTGGGCGAACACAGTAGAGAAAGGGCTTTTCGCCGAAGCGATCGCGAGCGCAGAACAGCCGGTTGCGCCCGGCGTCGTGCAGGCAGAACGCGAACATGCCGTTGAATTCTTCGACGCACGCCGTGCCCCAGCGCTGGTAGGCGGCCAGGATGACTTCGGTATCGCTGTCGCTGTCGAAGACCTCGCCCTCGGCCTTCAAGCGCTGGCGCAGCTCGAGATAGTTGTAGATCTCGCCATTGAAGGTGATGGTAAGCTCGCCCCGGCGCATCGGCTGGGCGCCGCGCTCGCTGAGGTCGATGATCGCCAGCCGGCGATGGCCGAAGGCGATCCTGTGGTCGTCACTCTGCCATAAGCCGCTGCCGTCCGGGCCGCGATGGGCGATCAGATCGGTCATCACCGTGACCGCTGCGGGGTTGACCGGGCGAAGCCCCGCCAGTCCGGCGATACCGCACATGATCTATTGTACCTTTGGTTTGAGCACGCAGGTGAAGCCGCGGCGATCGGCGGTTCGGAACAGGAAGAAGCCGGTCACCGCGCCCTGGCAACCCGGCGTGCGGATCAGCGGCACCAGGATCCCGGAGATCCAGTCATCGACGACGATCGGAAAGATCACGTCCCGGGTCAGCAATGCGGTGCGCAGTTCGGCTTCGGTGGCGGCGACCGTGACGAAATGGTCGCTCTGCCGCGCCCAGGAATGCTGGCCATCGACCGTAAAGCGCGCCAGCGCGTCGCCGCGCCGGCGCCCCAGTGCGGTATATTGCACCAGCGGTTTCTCGTCTCCCGGCCGTCCCTGGGCGATCAGCCCGACCCGGCCGTGGCCCAACCCTCGCGCCGCCATCAGATCGGCCAGCGCGCTGCCGAGTGCCGCGGTGCGCCGGAAATGGGCGATCTCCGCCGGGGCTCGGGAGACCCGCAGGGCATTCTCGACCAGCGACCGGGACACCTGGACCGTCTGCCAGGCCAAGAGCGGCAGTGCCAGGACGACCGCGGCCAACAGCGCCGGTCGCGAGCCAAGCCGCCGGCGCCAGACGGCCCAACCCGGCGCCGACAGGGTATCGATGGCGACGATCACCAGCAGGAAGCAGCCGCCGAGCTGGAGCACCCGCAACGGCACCCGGATATAGCGGGTCAGCGATTCCAGATGGACGACCTCGTATTCGGTGAAGCAACCGGCCAGGCTGGTGGCGAAGAAACCGAACAGATAGGCCGCACCGTAGATCAGCAGGGCCACGACGGCCAGGGCATGGCGGCGGCTGGCCAGGGCGGCGGCCAGGCCAAGCCCGGCGACCACAGTCAGCGGCAGCTTCCAGGCCAGCAGATAGGCCGCCGAAGCGTCGAGAATGCGCACCATCAGCGCGCCCGGCGTTTCGCCGAAGATCGCAGCCCCCGCCGCCACGGTCCGCAAAATCTGCAGCTGGTCGGCAAAGCAGCGTCCACCCGACCCGAACAGGGCCCAGCCCAGCCGGACCGCGGCGACCGGCAGCAGCAGTGCCGCGCCGATCGCCAGGACCCGGCCGAGCGACCGTCGCCCCTCCCGCCACTCCGCCAGGATCAAGAGCCCGGCAATCACCCCATAGGCCGGCAGGAAGACGATGAAGGCATGCTTCAGGGTATAGGCGAAGGCGGCAATCAGGCCGATCGTCACCGCCAGGCGGCGCCGGTCGAGCCCCGGCGAGGTGCCGGCAATACCGAGCCCCGGCGAGGCACCGGCGATGCCGAGCAGGACCACGCTGCCCACGGCATAGACCTGGGGCTCGTCGATCAGCAGCGAGGTCGGCAGCAGTTTCCAGGTCACTTCGGCGGCCAGCAGCGCCAGCAGCCACAGCCAGGCGCCAGCGGTTGCCGCCGCTTCGCTGAGCGCCAGCTGCCGGCGCGCCAGCCAGCGCACCAGGTCGTAGGCAACCGCCAGGCAGCCGAGATGCAGGACGAAGATCACCGGGACGGCGTCGCCCTCCCGCCACCGATCGAGCAGCAGGCCGGGAAAGCTCATCAGCAGCGACCAGCCGGGCAGCTCGCCGCGGGTCGAGAGCACCATGCCGTCGCTCAGCATGCGGTCGGCCACGATCATCTGGCGTGACCAGCCGAGCCAGTTCGCCCATTCGTCCCAGGTATGGGGCAGATAGTCGATCCCGCCAGACCACGCCGCCAGACCGCCGACCAGCAGGGCGAAGACCAGCAGCGGGTGCAGGAAGCGGGACAGTGTCGGCACGCGCTCCGCGCCGCGGCCGGCCTCGACGATGAAACCGACAGCGGCCAATGCGATGATGCCCCACGCCGCCCGATGCAGCGGCACGCCGGCCAGCGCGGCGGCGTAGAGCAGCAATGCCAGGAGTGCGACACCGCCGCAATAGCGGACGCCATGCCAGTCCGCCGCTTCGGGGGTCGGAGCCGGCACCGCCGCCGCCAAGCCCCGCGGTACGAGAAAGACGATGGTGAAGACGACCAGACTGGAGAGCATCAGAGCTTCGTTTCGATGGTGTGGTCAGCGGCGGTGCGGGTCAGCGGCGCAGCATGAACTCGCCGGTGGCGAAGGCACAGAGATAAGCGGCGCTGAGCGCCAGCCCCAGGGCTTGCAGATCGACCGAACCGCCGAACAGGATCGGTACCAGGGGCAGGGCATAGCCGGCAAACTGGGCGCAGCGGGCGGCCAGCAGAACGCGGGTACGGGCCGCCGACAGGCAATAGCCGCGCATCACCTCGAACAGGCTGAGGCAGGCCACCATCCCGGCCATGGCGGCGAAGGCGGGAGCCGCCGGCAGCCAGCGTTCGCCCAGCACGAGATGGATCATCGGGCCGGCCAACAGGATCGTCATCACGGCGGCGACCACCAGGGGCACCGCGATCACCTTGAGCAGGGTACGCCGCCCGGCGGCGCGCGAGGTCTCGACCTCGAGCCGGCCGAACCAGTTGGGCGCCAGCCGGGTCACCATCGGCGTCAGCAGCTGGTGGGGCACCATCGCCAGGCGCTGGGCCAGGAACAGGAGCCCGGCGCCGCGTTCGCCGAGCAGGCCGCCGGCAATCAGGATGCCGAGCCGCTGAAACAAGGCCTCCAGCATGCTGTCGAGCCAGACCCCGCCGGACTGGCCGAGGATCAGGGCGACGTCGCGGCGGCTGGGCAGGCGCAGCGGCAGGAAGGTCAGGCCGCCGATCAACAGCAGCCCGCCGCCCTGCAGCACGACCGTGAGAATCTCGCGCAGAAACAGGCTGCGCTCGCCGAAACCGGCAATCGCCAGCGCCACCGCCGCGCCATGGGCGCCGATCGCACATCCGGCCTCGATCATCGCCAGGCCTTTATAGACCATGCGCCGTTCGAAGAACGCCTTGTTGTGGTTGAGCCAATGGCTGAGCCCGATCGAGACCACCAGCAGGGCCTCGATCGCCCCGACCCGTTCGATCGCCAGAAAATAGCCCAGCGCCAGCAGCGTCGCGGCACCGGTCTCCAGCGTCATCACCGAGAAATAGAGGCTCCGGCGCTCGGGCGTATCCTCGGCATCGGGCGTCCGGATGATCAGGACGTTGATCCGCAGCGACAGGATCGACAGCACCAATTGGGCGCCGGCCAGGACCAGGGCGAAGCGGCCGAATTGCTCCGGGATCAGCAGCCGGGCCAGCACCAGATTGGCCAGAAACGCCGCCGCCACCTGGACGATATTGGCCGAGGCCAGAAAGGCGAAGGCCGGCAGCAGATCGAGCAGTCGGAGAGGACGCATCGGACCGATGGGATAAGACGTCAAGGATCGAGAGAGGTGGACAAACGGTCCAGCTCGGCGGCGGTCAGCGCGTTTACCGCATAGCCGAAGGTGCCGCGCTCGCGCAACTCGGTCAGGGCGCCGCGGACGAAGCCGAACGCCGCGCGCGCCAGACTGCCGCCGGTGGTGGCGCGCGCCACCCCCAGGGCCTGGAGTTCGGCGAGCGGCGGGCTGTCGGCATTGACCAGAAGGTTGACCGGCCCCGCGATCTCCGCGACCAGGCGGGTGATCAGATCGCGGTCGCTGACCGCCGGAACGAAGGCGCAGCGGGCGCCGGCTGCCAGATAGCGGTTGGCGCGGGTGATCGCCTCGGCCAAGGTTTCAGCACCGCAACCACCGGCCAGAAAACCGTCGGTGCGGCCGTTGATCACGAAATCGAGGCCGCAGGCGTCAGCCACCTCGCGGGCGGCGGCAATCCGCTCGGCCACCAGCGCCGAATCGAACAGCGGCTGGCGGGGGTCTCCGGTGCCATCCTCGATGTTGCAGCCGACCGCGCCCGCTTCGATCACGCTGCGCACCGTGGCCGCGACCTCTTCGGGACTGGTACCGAAGCCGGTTTCGATATCGGCGCTGACCGGCACCGCGACGCTGGCAACGATCCGGGCAATCCGCGGCAGCATTTCCGCCCACGGCATCCGCCCGAGGTCGGGATAGCCGGCGGCATAGGCGATGCCGGCACTGGTGGTGGCGACGGCCGGAAATCCGGCATCGGCGATCAGACGCGCGCTGGCCGCGTCCCAGGCGTTGGGCAACATCAGCAGGCGGCCACCGCCGTGCAGACGGTTGAAGCGCCGCGCCCGCTGCCTGACCGCCTCGGCGACGGCGGTGGAAGCGGCGGTCATCTTCGCCTCACGCGGCAACGGCGGCCCCTCCAAGTCCCTGGCGGTCGAACCAGGCATCGAGCACCAGCAGCGCCCAGATTTTCAGGGAGTGGTCGCGGCCGCCGCTGCGCTGTTCGCGGATCAGGCGCTCGACCGGGCGCCAGGCCAGTCCGAGCCGGGCCAGGCGGTCCGGGGTCAGGCGGCGGTCGACCAAGGACGCCAGATCCTGGCGCAGCCACAGCCCCATCGGCGGATTGAAGCCCAGCTTCGGCCGATCGACGATCTCGGCCGGCAGCAGACGGCGGGCGACCGCCTTGAGCAGGGTCTTCTTGCCCTGGGCCATGCGCAAGCCCGGAGCGATCCGGCCGACCGCCTCGACCACGCGATAGTCGAGCAGGGGCAGGCGCAGCTCCAGCGCATGGGCCATGCTCATGGCATCGCCATAGGCGAGCAAGTTGCCGGGCAGGAACGACAGCAGATCGGTCTGCTGCATGGCGTCGAGCGGGTCGGGCGAGGGTGCCCGGGCGTAGAGTTCGGCGATCGGGCTCGGCGGCGCCTCGCCCAGCCCGAGCAGCTCCTGCCGCTCGGCCGGCGAAAAATACTCGACCCAGGCGGCATACATCTGGGCATCGGGCAGGTTGGCGCCGGTCAGGAATTCGCGCGCCCGGCGCAGCCCGTGACGGCCGCTATGGCTTTCCGGAATGAGCCCGGTCAGCGGGGCGACCACGCCGCGGCGCAGCCAGCCCGGCACCAGCCGGCGATAACGGCCGGCGAGCAGCCCGCCCTGATAGCGCGGATAGCCCCCGAACACCTCGTCGCCGCCGTCGCCGACCAGGGCCACCGTAACGTGCTCGCGCGCCTTGCGCGACAGGTCGTTGATCAGCAGTGCGGTCGGATTGCCGAACGGCTCGCCGAAATGGCCGACCATGGTCTGAAGCAGGCCGGCCAGCCGCGGTTCCGCCGGCAGCTCGGTATGCTGGGCGCCGATATGGGCGGCGACCTGGGCCGCCGGCCCGCGCTCGTCATAGGCCGCGGCCTCGAAGGTCATGGTAAAGGTGGCGACCGGCGGGCCGCCGCGCCGGCGCTGCTCCTCGGCCATCAGCGCCGCGATCACCGAGCTGTCGATGCCGCCCGACAGGAAGCAGCCGACCGGAACATCGGCGACCATATGGTCGGTGACCGCGGCGCGCAGCAGCGGCAGCAATTCCTCGGTCGCCTCGTCCAGGGTCGGGGTGCGGCTGCCGGCATAGGCCGGCTGCCACCACGGCTCGACCGCGACCGCTTCGCCGGCCTGCCAGCGCAGCAGATGGCCGGGCGGCAGTTTGCGGATGCCGCGATGGATGGTCGCCGGGGCGGGAACGTAGAGACAGGCAAGATAGGCCGACAACGCCGCGCGGTCGCACGCGAGGTCGACGCCGGGATGGGCGGCCAGCGCGGTGATCTCCGAGGCGAAGGCCAGTCCGCCGCCGGGCAAGGGAGCATAGACCAGCGGCTTGATGCCCAAACGATCGCGGGCCAGCAACAGCTCGCGCCGTTCGCGGTCCCACAGCGCGAACGCGAACATCCCGGACAGCCGCACGAGCGCCGCGCTGCCGTGGCGGGCGAGCAGCAGCAGCAGGACCTCGGTGTCGCTCTGGGTTCGCAGATGCTCGCCCATAGCTTCAAGATCGCGTCTCAGCTCTTTGTAATTGTAGATTTCACCGTTGAAGGTCAGCACATAGCGACCGTCCGGCGAAATCATCGGCTGGGCGGCGTGATCGGTCAGGTCGATGATCGCCAACCGGGTATGGACCATGCCGACCCCGGTATCGTGCCACCGCCCCCGGCCATCGGGGCCACGGTGGCCAAGGCGATCGGCCATGGCGTCCAGGATCGCCGCATCGGTCGCGGTACTGCCGGCAATGCCGCACATGGTGTCGTTCCGTTGGATCAGGACAAAGACAAAAGAACCGAGCAGAGGGCCTGGGCAAGGGGCCTGGGCAAGGGGCCTGGGATGCCCCAGCTTTAACCGGACCGGGCGCAATACGCCATCCCGCGAGACCCGCCTTTCCCGGCCGGCGCCATGGCGAGCGACATAAATGCCGCCGGGAGTATCGCAAAAGGGTTCGTTTTTGCGACAGATTTGGATTCCATAGTTGCCAAGGCGCTTCAATCATCCCAAATGGTGTTCCTTCTCAATGATGAAGGCGCAACTGATCACGCGCCAACAACACATTCAAATCGAAGCATATAAACTGATGATTTGAGATAATCTCGCACGTTTGGAGATAGGCTACATGGCAATCCCAGGCGACCCCCTCAATAGATGGTGGCGAGATGTCGCTCTCGTAGACCCATTTTCTATATTTAAAATGCGTAGCGCCTTAATTTGCATACTGGCGTTTGACCGTTGGCGCCAGCCAAATCTTTTTGGCACTGGATTTGTGGCGACCAAACAAAACGCGCATTCACTAATTATTACGGCTAAACACGTGTTGACCGAAGGTGTTGCGCGCTTCCAAGCGTTGTCGTACGAGTCCGCCCCCTCAGCATTATTCCGACCCCCCAGAACAGACCAACCATCTACTGATTCGGCAAGACTAAAGATGGTTTGGATCTGTAGTGGTAACGGAGAAATGCTAAACGTTATGCACATATCATACAATGATACAATAGATATTGCCTGTTGCGTCGCAACACCTCAGGATGATTGTTTATCTAATTTTAGACCAACGTCAATTTGTCTTGATACAACAGTGCCGTCAGTTGGTAGCGTTGTTCATATTATTTCTCATGATGCAATGGAACAATCAGAAGATACCCCACCTACCAACAATTCTGGAAATGGCCATGAAATTACATTAAGAAAACGAGTTAGTATCCGTGAGGGAGTCGTAACATCTGTGCATCAAAATGGATACAGGCAATATAAATGGCCATGTTTTACAACATCAATACCAGTTGACCCAGGCATGAGCGGTGGTTTTGTGTCTATGCCTCATGATGGTGACACCATATCTGCGGTTGGTATTGTTTCAGCTGACGGGTCATGTCCTGAAAGTCGTATTGATACAAATAAGTGCGGAGAATCTGTCATCGCCTGCATGTGGCCTGCTTTAGCATTACGTGTCCCAGAGACGATTCCATCCACGCCAACCACGAAGCTGTACACGATTTACGAGATGATGAAATCCGGCAAAATGAGCATGGCCGTTGGCGGAGTTGATCATCTAAATTTGATCAAGGAAACCAATGATGGTTATCGAATAGTACCTAAGTGATGGTAGGATATCTTCAAGGAAGATTACTCGATTTTTCGAAATGAATCGGCATATGTTTTTATGAAATGCCATTTTTTCAATCGAAGTCGTCGCGTATAACGCCTTGACAATATTTATCATCAAAAATCCACGGATAATTTTGTCCCGAAACAGGCCCTTTTTGACACAATTTTCGTGACTAACGGAATCAGCGGCTTGCGCGTTGCAAAACCTTGTCGCAAAATGACGGGGTGTGAGCCGGTGTTCGAGGATCACGGGGTATCCGGCACGATCCGCGGCCGGCCGGGGCTCGACTCGCCACATGGACAGCGGGTGATCCGCCGGTCGTCCGGAAGCTCGACCGGCTGGACCGGTCACTGCCTACCGGATCAAACCCTGGCCGCGTTCGAGCGCGTGCGGGTCGCACGGCACAAATTTCTGACCGCGGCATAGGTCGATCACGCCCGGTTTGATGGGCGGGGAAGGGAAACAGAGCCAGGGCGAATGGCCCAAGCTACCGCACCCATCCTCGACTCTGTTCGACATTCACTCGGACGACGTCATGGCACATCGTCCAATGAGGTCGGACCAGGGCCGTTCGTAATCAGCGTCGGCCATTGGTGCGATCCGAAAGGAACGGCCGGTGGCAAGACTGTGGGCATGCCCCGCTTGGTGCTCTCGGCCGCGATCGCTTTGCGGCCGTCACCGCCCATCAGCTCGTAATCCATCAGATGATAGTTGCCGAAGAAGAGGGCGCCGACGGACCGATCAGCGACGATGCGAGTCAATAGATCCAACATATCATTCGGTGTCGTGGTGAACGAAACCGTTTCGATCAGCAACAACCGGTCATTGATCGCTTCCGGGCCAAAATACTGTGCGAGGACGCTGAATAGGACATTATTCTGTCGCGTGACATAGATGGTGTTGCTTGCGGCATAGGTCTTGTCCCAGTCGGCGCCGAGCAGCTCTTTCCACTTTCCGACCACCGCCATCCAATGGGCGACCTGCGTCTCGGCAGCCCAGGCGATCACCTTCTTCAAGTCGGGTGTCTGTTGCACAGAAAAGGCTTGCAGTGCGGCCATGGTGACCACCCCGCTCTTGAGACAGGACTCCATGAAATCGACGTTTCGCTGGAGGATAGCCCGAGTAACCGGCCGCCAGTCCGACGGCAGATCTGCCGCATCGACTGTGGTCAGCGCCGATTGCATCCGGGAACGATACGCCTGCAGTGGAGCGCGCCAGGACTGGTTGGCCGGGTTCTCCAAATATGGGCTCAACAACACGGAGATCGCCATCGTGCTGTGGCCCGTTGATTTCAAGAGTTGATAGACCACCGGCACTGGTGGTGCTTCGAGCGGCGCCATGCCCGGGCGATAGAGCGAGAACTGGCCGCCCGCGGTCGAGAACAGACCAAGGATAACCGGGTGCTGGGCGAGCAGGTTGCGCTGAAACACATGTCGCGACGTCTTGTAAAGTTCGAACATGGCCGAATTCAACGCCAGGACATTGTCGTTCGCTATGGCCTCTGGTGTCGTCGTGATCGTCCCAGCGATAGGTTTCATGTAAGCTGGAAGCTCTGCGGTATGTCCAGTGGCGGTAAAAATTGCCATGATGGCAATAAGCTTGGCGCAACGCCAGAGTACACGATTGACAAGAGACACAACATCCCTCCTTCCTGGGCAGATTATATCGAAAATAGTGCGGTTAATTCTCCTCGTACAGGATGACATCCACCGGCATCCTTGCGCATCAGCTAGGCTCACCATAACCTATAATTGACAGTCTCGCGACCATTGATTAGTCGAGCGCCTGGATTATCGATCAAACCGGAACCGCCGCAGAGCCGCGGAGTACGAACCTGTCGTCGTCAGTGCCGCCGTTGCGCAGATCGGGGAAAATGGTCGCTGGTCTGGCAAAGCGGGGGCCGGTTCCTTAATCGTCGTCTCCGGGGTCAAGGGGCCTTGCGGCCCCTTGTCGGGGGTGCGGGGGGCAATGCCCCCTGCTAATCTCTGCGCGCCCTGCTAATCTCACGGCCATGGACATTCTCTCGCTCGACAGCAGCCATATCTGGCACCCGTTCACCCAGGCGGCGACGGCGGCTCCGCCGATTGCGATCCGCAGCGGCCTGGGTGCCAGCCTGTTCACCGCCGACGGCCGGGAACTCGTCGACCTGATTTCGTCGTGGTGGGTGACGCTGCACGGCCATGCCGAACCGGCGATCGCGGCGGCGATCGCCCAACAGGCACAGTGCCTGGAACAGGTGATCTTCGCCGATTTCACCCATGAGCCGGCGGCGCGTCTGGCGGCGCGTCTGGCCGGGCTGCTGCCGGGCGGGTTGGAGCGGGTGTTTTTTTCCGACGACGGCTCGACCAGCGTCGAGGTGGCGCTGAAGCTGGCGGTGCAATACTGGCACAACCGCGGCCAGCCGGAACGGCGGAAAATCCTGGCCTTCGAGGGCGGCTACCACGGCGACACCTTCGGCGCGATGGCGGCGGGACAGGGCAGCGGCTTCTACCAGCCGTTCCGCACGATGCTGTTCGAGGTCGGCTTGTTACCCTATCCGGCGACCTGGGCCGGCGACCTTGACGTGGAAACCAAGGAGGCGGCCAGCCTGGCCGCTCTCGACGCCTGGCTCGACCGTCATCGACCCGAGACCGCGGCACTGATCGTCGAACCCCTGGTCCAGGGCGCCGGCGGCATGCGGATGTGCCGGCCGGTCTTTTTGCAGAGGCTGGCGGCGCGGCTGCGCCAGGCCGGCGTGCTCGTGATCTTCGACGAGGTGATGACCGGCTTCGGCCGCACCGGCGCCCGCTTCGCCTGCCTCAAGGCCGGCGTGGCGCCCGATCTGATCTGTCTGTCCAAGGGGCTGACCGGCGGGTTTCTGCCGCTGTCGGCGACGGTGTGCGGGGCGGAGATCTATGACGCCTTTCTCGGCGGCGGGTTCGAGCGCGCCTTTGCCCATGGCCATTCCTTCACCGCCAACCCGCTCGGTTGTGCCGCCGCCCTCGCCTCGCTCGATCTTCTGGAACGGCCGGAGACCGCGGCCCGGATCGCCGCGCTGGAAGCCGGCCACAGCACCCGGCTGGCGGCACTGGTCGAACGCTCGCAGCACCTGGTCCGGCCGCGGCTCTGCGGCACCATCGCCGCGGTAGACTGGGCGGAAGGCGGGGAGGCCGGCTATACTGCCGCGATCGGACCCAAGCTCAAGCGGTTTTTCCTCGAACGGGGACTTTTGATCCGACCCTTAGGACCTGTATTATACCTGCTGCCGCCGTTCTGCCTCTCCGAGGATCAGCTCGATCGGGCCTACCAGGCGATCGAAGAAGCCGCCGCCACCTTGTCCTGATGCTGCCGCACGAAGGATCGATAATGACCACCATGCTTGCCACCACGCCTGCCGCCTCGCCCTGCTGCCCGCCCCCAACCGAGGACTCCTCGACGACGGAAGGGACCGGCTGGTCGCGCCAGGACGTGCTGGACCTGTTCCAACTGCCGTTCAACGACCTGCTCCACCGCGCCCATGAAACCCACCGCCGCCATTTCGATCCCAACCGCATCCAGCTCAGCACGCTGATCAACATCAAGACCGGCGGCTGCCAGGAAGACTGCAAATACTGCAGCCAGAGCGCCAAATACGACACCGGCCTGGGTGCCGGCAAACTGATCGAGCGTGCCGAGATCAAGGCCGCCGCCGAGGCCGCCAAATCCGCCGGCGCCGACCGTTTCTGCATGGGCGCGGCCTGGCGCGAGCTGAAGGACCGCGATGTCGGCCGCATGCTCGAGATCATCGGCGACGTGAAGTCGCTCGGGCTCGAAACCTGCATGACGCTGGGCATGCTGACGGCGACCCAAGCGCGCGCGCTGAAAGACGGCGGGCTCGACTACTACAACCACAACCTCGACACCTCGGAAGAATTCTACGGCGAGGTCGTCACCAGCCGCAGCTACCAGGACCGCCTCGACACGCTGGCCACCGTGCGCGACGCCGGGATCAAGGTGTGCTGCGGCGGCATCGTCGGCATGGGCGAAGGCCGGGCCGACCGCGCCGGCCTGCTCCAGACTTTGGCCAATCTCGAACCGCCGCCGGAAAGCGTGCCGATCAACCTTCTGGTGCCGATCAAGGGCACGCCGCTGGGCGATGTCGAAGCGCTCGACGTCTTCGAATACATCCGCACCATCGCGGTTGCCCGCATCCTGATGCCGAAATCCTATGTCCGGCTCTCGGCCGGCCGGCGCAGCCTGAGCGACGAGGCCCAGGCGCTGTGCTATTTCGCCGGCGCCAACTCGATCTTCTACGGCGACCGCCTGCTGACCACCGGCAACCCGGACCACGAGAAAGACCAGGTGCTGTTCGCCGAACTCGGGCTGACCGCAGTCGGGTAAGAGGCCGTCGGGTCAAGAAGACTCCGGGGGGCCATCGGCCCCCCGGACCCCCCGCTAATCGGGCGCCCGGAAGATTTAACAAGACCTGCGGCAATCCTGTCATCTCGACCGCTACAAACGGACGCGCCAGGTGCCGCGGGATTCGGCGGTCGTCCGTCGCGGCCTGGATCACACCGCCATCGTCAGCAAAGGGCACGGTGAGCCGCGCGATCATTCAGCCATGTCGCAAAATGGTTCGGTTTTGCGACAATGAGGCGGAACCTACTGAAAATGAAAAATTAGGCTTCATTGAGAAGTTGCTCAACACGCTCACGCGAAAATCGCCACTTTTCGGGTATACGGTCAACAGTTCCTGCGCCATGTGCATGAGGACGCCACTCATGCTCCTCATATAAAATTGAGTCACCACGCCCTTTCGCTGTTTGCTTTAATCTATCTGCCACATCGTCTATTTTTGCTAGATACGCTCTTGGCATCCCGTCAAGTTCAACACCTTTAAATTGAATAAAACAAAACACTGTTTTCGGCTTGTGGCGCTGTCGCCAAATATCAACGGCTTCATGATAGTTAGCATTTTTTATATGATTCTGGGTTAATCCCCAACTTCCATCTTGGCTCCCTTTGACTGATACCTTGATGAGCCGGTCCCCTTTAACAACAACAAGATCGTACTCTGGTTGATTGGCTCCATACTGCACCGACACGTCGCACCCGCAGCGCGCGAACAGCCCAGCAGCGAAAGCTTCAGCGGCTACGCCAACGTGCCAAGAGGAAACGGCTTTGTTGCTCATTGCGGTGGACTCAACCTCGATATCGTTGCCCCGCTAACGTTATAGCTCCGGCCAATCTCCGCGAGAGTCTCCTCGCCAGCGTCGCGCCGCCGGATCGCCTCGGCCTTCTGATGGTCGGTCAATTTGAACGGACGGCCAAGACTCTTGCCCTGCGCCTTGGCGCGACGGCGGCCCTCGCCGGTGCGGGCGCGGATCAGCTCGCGCTCGAACTCGGCCAGGCCGCCAAGGACGGTGAGCATCAAGCGTCCGTGCGCCGTCGTTGTGTCAGCCCATGCGTCGGCAAGGGAACGGAAGCCCGCCCCCTTGTCGGCGACAGCTTTCAAGGTGTGCAACAGGTCGAGGGTCGAGCGGGCCAGCCGGTCGAGTCGCGTCACCATGAGCACATCACCGGCGGCGAGCTGGTCGAGAGCGCGGCGAAGCTGCGCGCGGTCGGTCTTCGCCCCGCTCGCCACTTCCCGGAACACTTTGACCGCTCCGGCGGCGGTCAAGGCGGCAATCTGCGCTTCGACGCTCTGGCCGTCCGTCGATACCCGTGCATAGCCGTAAACTGTCCGCAGGCTTGCAAGCAGAGAATCTGGCTTTCCGGCAGTAACGACCTCGCCGCGACGAGCCGCC
>WGMK01000034.1 GCA_016125095.1 Candidatus Hydrogenedens sp.
CAGCTTCAAAAACCTCACCGACGGGGAATTGAATACCTACGTCGACAAGCTCAACAATCGTCCCAGAAAGAAACTCGGATTCCGCACCCCGGCACAGGTCTTCCTCGAAAAGCCTGTTGCAATTAGACTTTGAATCTGCGTTTTTCCAGAAGGAAATGCCGTCTTCACGCAAGACAATCATGTGCTCGGCACGGGTCGCGGCCAGTGGTGGCGGTGGAATCTATCGACGTTCGCTCTGGTGGCGAGCGGAACGTATTCCGAGTGTCCAGGGGGTGAATTTGCCGAGGCTCCCTGCGGAGGTGTGCGGGCGTTGATAGGGGATACCATTCTACTGCATGGAAACAACCGCACGCTGAGCTTTAACGCTGTTAGTGGCACATTCCAAGGCGATCTGGGGAGTTCCTCTTATATTTTCGACTCGCATGGCGATGGAGGCAGTGGCACGGAACTCTTCGCTTGGTCGTACGATTACACGGCGCTCGGCGGAAACCGCTACGAGCGTGTTTCCTATCCGTCGCTTGCGACGATCGATACGGTGGAAGAGAGCAAGCGCTACAATGCCCTTCCCCCTCTTTATTCGGAAGACGGCCAGACAGCCGTTCTTGTTGGCCGAAACGGATTCATCGCGGTTGACATGATTTCCGGACTCCAGCGGCCGGCCATTGGCACCAACGCTGTATCCGAACCCAACGGCGGCTCGCGACACGCGGCGCTATCGCCCGACGGCACGCGCGTTGCCATTGCGCAGACCGACGACGACCTCGACTTCAGCGTTGTTCTATACGACGTAAGCGACGGCACCACGCTGCAGACGTTTTCACCGCCACCGGGCCTTGCCGGAACGACTCGTGACTTTCTCGTTTACGGTGGCCTGGCTTTTGCACCGGACGGCGGAGCGGTGTACGGTGAATACTCAGGGATCAATTCTCTTGCAGAGCCGATTGAAGCCAGTGTGAAGTGGAACGCGCAGACCGGTGCGGTCGTTTGGAATGCCGCAGAGAGCGGAACTTTCGACAGCTCTTATTCTGCGGAGCCGCAACCGCGCACTTCTGTCGACGGTACTAAGCTGCTGTGCGCATCAGGAATACGAAACTCTGTGAATGGCGCACTGCTAATACCAATTACGTTTTCTTATGGCGATACCAACTTGTTTTCAGGCGACCTCGGTACGCGCTACCGTTATTTCCCCGACATGTTCAGTGGAGGCTGCCAATGGACCCGGGTCGCGACGGGTGAGACACTGCCTTCTAATCTCGATTGCGGTTTCACTCTCTACGTGACATTATCGACCAATGGCGACATCGTGATGAGCGAATACGGCGCTTGGGGCCGAAGCACGGGGCAAAAGCTACGCGAATTCATTCCCGGCGAACCTTTTTATTATGGCGCTCCATCGCGATTCCTGCAAGACGTAAATCGATTTGCTTTTGAATATGGCTCGACCCTCCTTTACTGGGATACCGAAGGGATAACCGGCGAGGGCGGCCCGGAAGGCGAAGCCGATGGAGAGGGCGAGGCTGATGGAGAAAGTGAAGCGACAACCATTACTGCGAGTAGCGGCTTGCCCGAGGAATTCCGCCGGCTCGTGCTCACCGCTCCGGCCGGCACCGGGCATCGCTGGAAGAAGAACGGGGTCTATCTGGCAGATGACGCTCCCCGCCTGACCGGCACGCAAAGCCGCTACCTGGTCTTCGATCCGGTGCTGCTTTCCGACGCTGGTTACTACACCTGCGAGTACGATAACGACAGCAAGGTCATTGTCGAAACGCCGCCATACTTTGTCGAAGTGTATCCACTCGGAAGTCTGCCAGCGGCTTCGAATTGGAGTCTTGCGGCCGCTGCGATTGCTATTGCCCTCGCCGGTTTCTTAATTAGGCGATCGCACACCTAAACCTCCCACCCCGCCCCCGGGTCTCGACGCAGCGATTTGCGGCGAGGCCCGGGGATCTCCAATAATCGCGACTATCGACTTGCTCTAAGGGCAGACACTCCCCTACCAGATGTTCGAGCCCGTCGCCCAGCTTCAGGAGTTCGGCCCGCTCTACGGGAGTCAGGAGGATGCGCTCGCTCTTCACACGCGCCCGCCGGACCCGCATCTGCGCCTAGAGGAATCGGACCTGAAGGTAGTGACGCGGTTGGAGCCACCGCCAGCACAGCGCGACGACGGTAAGAAGGGGGGTGTCCACATGAATTCCCTTGAGGCTCAGGCGTGCAAGTGGCCTTGCAATAGGCGGCTATGGGTCAGGCTTACACTTCTGCACACCCCAGCTCACCAGTTCCCGTTACGCCCTCAGGGCCGCGCCGGGGCCGATAGGTCCACCGGCATAGCCGATCTCATCCAATCGATGCTCTCCGGTCCCCGTCCGGGGCGTTGGGCTTGCCTCGGTTAAAGGGGATGGTGCCCATAGCCAGGTCACGACGCCCATTCCTCTGGGTTTACTGGCCGACAGCCCGCAGCCTTGGCCGAGTCCGCCTCCCCGGCGTTTGGCACCCAAAGTCCCCCGACCAACTCCGCGTGTCTCGGTCCTGTTTCTTGCAGGATGGTCTGCCAGTCCGGACGTTTCCGCCCCATTCTTCCCCGCCGAACGGCCGCCAGTGTGCCGTGCTGGCAGTCAAGAGGTCAGCGGTTCGATCCCGCTTACCTCCACCATCGGAAATTCACACCGGCCGGATTCTCGAATCCGGCCGGTGTTTTGTTTTTGGAGCGTCCCGAGTTCGCGAAAAGCGGCGGCGTAGGGTACTATGGCCGTCTGATTTCGAACTTCGTGCAACGAGGGCATCGCGCATGGACGGCTTGGTGGATATCGATCGGTACGGCAGCATTTTCGTGGTAAGCGTGCGGGATTGCCCGCGGCTGGACCAGTCGAATGTAGACGAATTCGGCGCGGCGCTGGTGGCCCACCTCGAGGCGCACCCCGGCTGCCACCTGCTGGTCAGCTTCGCAGGCGTGGAATTCATCTCGAGCGCCGTGTTGTCCGAGCTGATCCACGCGCGGCGGCTCTCGGAAAAGGCGGGCGGCAGCGTGCGGGTCTGCGCGCTGAGCACCTATGTAGCCAGCGTGTTTGAGGTCACCCACCTCGATGGCGCCTTCAAGGCCGCGGGCCACGTGCGCGATGCCGCCGAGGCCTTTAACCGCGATATCGAGGGTGCGGGGGTATAGTTGCACGATGGCCGCGCGTATCGAAGCAACCCCGCTGAAGCCGGCAACGCTCGAGGCCTTCCGACAGGCGCTTGCGATTGAGCTCGAGGCGCTTCGGGCGTTCGCGGCGGGCGATCATCCCGATCTTGAGGCCGCCGTACGTCTGCTCGCGGCCTGCACTGGGAAGGTTGTCTTCACGGGCGTGGGCAAGTGCGGGTATGTGTGCAGCAAGCTGGCCGCCACCTTCACCAGCGTGGGCATTCCCGCAGTATTCCTGCACCCCGCCGAGGCCATTCATGGCGACCTGGGCATCGTGCAGCCGGGCGATGTGGCCGTCGTGCTTTCCAACAGCGGCGAAACGCAGGAAATTACGACCGTGCTGCCGCACCTGCAGGCGGCCGGGGTGCCCCTGATCGCTTTCACCGGGCGGCCGGAATCTACCCTGGCGCGGGCGAGCGACGCCGTGCTGGTGACCCGGGTGGCGCGCGAGGCGGACCCGCTGGACACGGCGCCCACCGCAAGCACGACCGTGATGCTGGCCGCGGGCGACGCGCTGGCCGCCGCAGCCATGCAGGAACGCGGCTTCACCAAGGCGGACTACGGACGCTTCCATCCGGGCGGCAGCCTGGGCCAGCGGCTGCTCTGCAAGGTGGATACGATCATGCACGCGGACGCCGGACTGCCGGTGGTATCGCCGGATACGCCCGTGCGCGAGGTTATCTTCGAGATCACCTCGAAGCGGCTTGGCGCGGCCATTGTGGCCGGACCGGACCGCTCGCTGCTGGGGTACATTACCGACGGCGATCTGCGGCGGCTGTTTGCCGCGCACCAGCATCCGCTCGAGCTGCCCGCCAGCGATATCATGACGCAGGCCCCGAAGGCCACGCGCTGCGGCGTACTCGCCGTCGATGCGCTCCGCCAGATGGAGGCCGTGACCATCACCAGCCTGCCCGTGCTCGACGAGCAGGGCTGCGTCGCCGGGCTGGTACACATGCACGACATCATCAAGCTCGGCATTTCCGTTTAGCCGATTGCTGGGAGTTCGCCGCCATGCCTTCTCATCCGCTCTTGTACATCGCCGGGCCGTGCGTGCTGGAAGACGAGGAGATCGCGCTCTCCATCGGCCGCCGGCTGCTCGAAATCACCGAGCCTTTCGGTGTCCGCTTCGTGTTCAAGGCGAGCTACGACAAGGCCAACCGGACATCGGTGGAAGCCTACCGCGGACCCGGCCTGACACGCGGCCTCGAGATTCTCCGCACCGTGAAACAGGAACTCGGGGTGCCGGTGCTGAGCGATATCCACGATGTCACCCAGGTCGGCCCGGCGGCAGAGGTACTCGACTACCTGCAGATACCGGCCTTCCTGTGCCGGCAGACCGACCTGCTGGTGGAGGCGGGCCGCAGCGGGAAGATCGTCAACATCAAGAAGGGGCAGTTCGTCGCACCGGAAGATCTGCGCTTCGCCATCGGCAAGGTCGAGTCTACCGGCAACCACAACATTGTGCTGACCGAGCGGGGCACCTTTTTCGGCTACCACAACCTCGTCGTCGATTTCCGGTCCTTCGATATCCTGCGGGATCTTGGTTATCCGGTGGTATTCGACGCCACGCACAGCGTGCAGCGGCCCTCGGCCGGAGGCACTTCGGGCGGCAACCGCGAATACGTGATGCCGCTGGCGCGCGCGGCGGCGGCCTACGGCATCGACGGTCTCTTCACCGAGGTGTATCCCGATCCTGCCCTTGCGAAATGCGATGGTCCGAATTCGCTGCCGCTGGACGACGTGCCCACGCTGCTTCGGCAGGTCACCGGCATCCGGTCGGTCCTGGCCGAGGGCTAATCCCGCTCTACCGGATCGGGCTGTACTTCTCGAAAATGTAGTCGTTGAGGCGCTCGGTGAGCGGCTCGATTTCGACCTCGTCCACAATCTCGTCGGCGAAGCCATAGGTGAGCATCGCGCGCGCCATTTCCTCGCCGATGCCGCGGCTGCGGAAGTAGAAGACCACCTCTTCCGGCGGCGACCCGATGGTGGCGCCGTGGGTGCACTTCACGTCGTCCGCGTAGATTTCGAGCTGCGGCTTGGCGTCGATGGTGGCGGTATCGCTGAGCAGCAGGTTGTTGCTGAGCTGATCCGAATCGGTCTGCTGCGCCTCGCGATGCACATGCACCTTGCCGGCGAAGACCGCCTTGCTCGCGTCGCCCAGAATGCCCTTGTACAGAATGCGGCTGCGGCAGTGCGGCACCACGTGGGTGATGTCGAGCGCGTTGTCGAGCAGGCGATCGCGGTCGTTCAGGTACAGCCCCACGAGGTTGCACTCGGCGTTCTCGCCCTCGAGCCGCACACACACCTGGTTGCGCACAATCTGCCCGCGGAAAGAGAAGCCGAAGGCGCCGTAGTAGCTGTCGCGATCCAGCCGGGTCTCGGTCGTCGCCAGGTGGTTCCCCGCGTCGGCCTCGCTCACCACCTTGTAGTGCTCCAGCCGCGCGTTCGGCGCCAGGGCCGCCTCGGTCACGATATTGTTCAAATACTGCGGCGCACCCGGCAGCGCCCCGTGCGATTCGATGAGCTGCACCTGCGCGCCCTGCTCGAGTATCACGAGATTGCGCACGTTGGCGGCCGTGTCGGCGCCGCGCGCGGACGTGAGGTACAACACATGCAGGGGCGTTTCCGGCGCGGCGTTCTTCGCGGCGCGCAGGTAGAGGCCGTCCTGAATCAGCGCGCTATTGAGCGCGGTGTAGGCATTGCGGTCGCGCAGATACCGGTTGAGGTGCTGCTCGGCGTGCGCGGCCTCGGGGCCGGCCAGCGCATCGTGCAGCGACGCCAAAACCACGCCCTCGGGCAGCGCATCAAGGCTGCTGAGTTCCGGCGCGAAGTAGCCGTCGACGAAAACGATCTCGGGCCAGCCCTGCGCGGCGAAACTCCACGGGGCCGCGTCCTCGCGCGTGAGGCCGTGCGCCGTGGGTCCCGTGAGCGGCGCGTAATCCGTCTGCACGATCGGCGCGATGTTGGTGTGCCGCCATTCCTCCATCTTGGTGTGGGGGAAGGGCGTCTGTTCGAACAGGCTGGCCCCGCTGCTGCGGATCTGCTTGAGCCATTCCGGACTGCCGTTGGCCGGCAGCGCGCGGAGCGCCTCGAGAAGATGCGCCTTGGGCTGCGCTTGGGTGGATTCCGTCATGGTCGCGCCTCCGCTATCAGGCCGTGGCCGTTTCGGCGGGCGCTTCTTCCGACAGCCAGTCGTAGCCGCGCTCTTCGAGTTCGAGCGCCAGCTCCTTGCCGCCGGATTTCACGATGCGGCCCTTGTGCATCACGTGCACGAAGTCCGGCACGATGTGGCTGAGCAGCCGCTGGTAGTGCGTGACCACGATGAACGCGCGGTTCGGCGTGCGGAGGCTGTTGACGCCCTCGGACACGATGCGCAGCGCGTCGATATCGAGGCCGGAATCGGTCTCATCGAGAATCGCCAGGCGCGGCTCCATGATGGCAAGCTGCAGGATTTCATTGCGCTTCTTCTCGCCGCCCGAAAAGCCGTGGTTCACAAAGCGCTCCGCGAACTTCGCGTCCACGTTGATCTGCTCCATCTTCTCCTTCAGCAGCTTGCGGAAGGCGGGCAGGTCGAGTTCATCGAAGCCGCGGCTCTTGCGCACCTCGTTCACCGAGGCGTGCAGGAAGTACTCGTTGGTGATGCCGGGAATCTCGACTGGGTACTGGAACGCCAGAAAGAGGCCCAGGCGCGCGCGTTCTTCGGCGGGCAGCTCGAGCAGGTCTTCGCCGAGGAAGGATACTTCGCTGTCCTCGTCTACCTCGTAGGCTTCGTTGCCCGCCAGCACGCCCGCGAGCGTGCTCTTGCCGGAGCCGTTCGGCCCCATGATGGCGTGCACTTCGCCTTCTTTCACGCTCAGGTTGATTCCATTCAGAATCTGGTTGTCGTCTACCGACGCCTTAAGATTCTTGATATCCAGCATTATCCCACGCTCCCTTCCAGGCTGAGGTCGAGCAGCTTCGTCGCCTCAACCGCGAACTCCATCGGCAAATGATCGAAGACTTCCTTGCAGAAGCCGTTAATAACCATCGAAATCGCGTCTTCCGTCCCGATGCCGCGCGACTGGCAGTAGAACAACTGATCCTCGCTCACCTTCGAGGTGGAGGCCTCGTGCTCCGCGCTCGAGGTGCTGTTGCGCACATCGAGATAGGGGAAGGTGTGGGCGCCGCACTGGTTGCCAATCAGCAGCGAATCGCACTGGGTGTAATTGCGGCTGTTCGACGCCTTCGGGTTGATGCGCACGAGCCCGCGGTAGCTGTTGTCGCTGTGCCCGGCCGAGATGGTCTTCGAGATGATCGTGCTCTTGGTGTTTTTGCCGAGGTGGATCATCTTCGTGCCGGTATCGGCCTGCTGATAATTGTTGGTGAGCGCCACCGAGTAGAATTCGCCCACGCTGTTGTCGCCCTTGAGAATGCAGCTCGGGTACTTCCAGGTGATGGCCGAGCCGGTCTCCACCTGCGTCCACGAGATGCGCGCGTTGTTGCCCGCGCAGTTGCCGCGCTTGGTGACGAAGTTGAACACGCCGCCCTTGCCCTGCTCATCGCCGGCGTACCAGTTCTGCACGGTCGAGTAGCGCACCGTGGCGTTGGCATGCGCATAGATTTCCACCACGGCGGCGTGCAGCTGATGCTCGTCGCGCATGGGCGCCGTGCAGCCCTCGAGGTAGTTCACCTCGGCGCCTTCCTCGGCCACGATGAGCGTGCGCTCGAACTGGCCCGTGCCGCCCTGGTTGATGCGGAAATAGGTGCTCAGGTCCATCGGGCACTTCACGCCCTTGGGAATATAGGCGAAAGAACCATCGCTGAACACGGCCGAATTGAGCGCGGCGTAGAAGTTGTCGTTCTGCGGCACCACTGACCCGATGTATTTCTTGACGATCTCGGGATGGTCCTGAATGGCCTCGCTGATGGAGCAGAAGATGATGCCCTTCTTCGCGAGGATTTCCTTGTGGGTGGTCATCACCGACACGGAATCGAACACGGCATCGACCGCCACGTTCGCCAGGCGCTTCTGCTCGTCGAGCGGGATGCCCAGCTTTTCGAAGGTGGCCAGGAGCTCCGGGTCCACCTCGTCCATGCTTTTCTTTTTCTCTTTCTGCTTCGGGGCGGAGTAATAGCTCAACGCCTCGAAGTCGGGCTGCTCGTAGTGCACCTTGGCCCACGTCGGCTCGGCCAGCTTGCGCCAGGCGTGGTACGCCTTCAGGCGCCACTCGGTCATCCACTCGGGCTCGTTTTTCTTGGCCGAGATGGCGCGCACGATGTCTTCGTTCAGCCCGGGCGGCATGGTGTCGGATTCGATCAGCGTTTCCCAGCCGTACTTGTACTTCTGGTTCGCCGCTTCCGCTGCCGCGCGGTTGCTCTCTTCAACCCGGGACCCCTTGTACTTGGCGGTCTCGAGACTTTCCGATGTGGTGGTCACTCGCATGCCTCCGAATCTTGCACTTCTAACCGGCGCGGCCCCCGCCGCTAAAGGAGGCCGCGTACGCGGTCCCGCCTCTCCCTGACTTCAGACTATAACGGCCCGGCCGGCCCGCAGTATTCCCGCAGGCCCCGGGCAAACTCGTATTGTACCAAACACTTGTGAAAGATGCAGCCTTTCTGCCTGTTGGAAAACATAAGGCGCGGGAAACCCGCGCGTCCGCTTTGCTAAGGTTTAGCGCATGAAGTACCCCGAACTCATCCTGATTACCAACGACGATGGCATCGACGCGCCGGGCATCCGCGCGCTTAAGCGGGTGGTGGACGACTTGGGCATCCCCTGCGTGGTGGTGGCACCGGCGGACGCCCATTCGGGCTGCAGCCACCGCATCAACATGGATACGCCGTTTCCCGTGGAGCAACGCGCCGAGAACGAATTCGCCGTGTTCAGCACACCGGCGGATTGCGTACGGATCGCCCTGCATCGGCTCGAAAAACACCCTGACCTCGTGCTATCGGGCATCAACGCGGGCGGCAACATGGGGCACGATGTGTACCTTTCCGGCACCGTGGCGGCCGCGCGCGAGGCGGCCTTCCATGGCCTTCCCGCCATCGCCATCTCGCAATACATCAGCCCTGCGGTCCATCTGGACAGGGTTCGCATCGAGCGCGATACCCGCCGAATTCTGGAACTCCTGTTTCAGGAGCCGCACGAGCGGGGCGTGTACTGGAACGTGAATTTCCCGGACCTGCCAAAAGGGGCGGAGCCGCCGGAAATCACGCGATGTGAGCGCTGTATCCAGGCCCTGCCGACGCACTACCTGGTCGAGAACGACCAATACACCTACGAGCGCGGGAAATACCACGAGCGTCCCCGAACGCCGGGCACCGACCTCGATGTATGCCTGAACGGTGCAATTGCTGTTACGCGAATGACTCTATAGAATTCGCAGTCTTCAAATTGAGGCTCCTGATTTCACAGTTTAATCGCTTGACATCTAACGCTTTTTGGGCTACCCTGCTATCGGTTCGGCTTAATGGTCTTAATCGTTTTAATTGATTTAACCGGGAAAGGAATTGGGAGTCATGAAGAAGCAAGGGTTTACGTTGATCGAGCTGTTGGTGGTGATTGCCATCATCGGCATTCTGGCGGCGATTTTGCTGCCGGCATTGGCTCGCGCCCGCGAAGCCGCGCGCCGCGCCAGCTGCCAGAACAACCTGAAACAGTGGGGCTTGGTGTTCAAGATGTACGCGAACGAGTCCCGCGGCGAGAAATACCCGCCGGTGCAGATCGGCATCTTCGGCCCGAACTCGATTTCGGGCGAACAGGGCATCGCACTGGATATCGGCCCGAGCGCCCCGACGGTGTATCCGGAGTATATCTCGGATCCCTACATCTCGGTCTGTCCTTCGGATTCGCAGCAGAGCGACTTCGATGATCGCATTTACGTAGACGCCAATGGCGGCACGGGCCAGGGTCCGGATGCGAAGATCTGCTTCGGCGAATACGATTCGAACGGCAGCTCCTGTATGCGCGCCATCGACGCGAGCTATACCTACACGGGCTTCGTATTTGACCGCCTCTCGGACGATGAAGGCACGAAATCCCTTGCCATTCTGGCTGCGGGCATCAATCCGCTGCTGGATCCGGAAGATCAGCTGGATTCCACCGATGTAGGTCCGACGCAGTTCGTGGAGTGGACCGAAGCCGTTATTCTGGGCGGACTGCCGCTGGCCCTGCAGGGCGGCACCCTGCTGAACGAATTCGTCGATACGGACAAGGAAGTGTCGGACGGCGCCGGCAACGGCGGCACCGGATCGCCCGACGGCCGCACGACCATCTACCGCCTGCGTGAGGGCATTGAGCGCTTCCTGATCACGGATATCAACAATCCGGGTGCCAGCGCCAAGGCCCAGAGCGAAATCTACATCATGTACGATTACCTGACGACCAGCGTCGAGGACTACAACCACATTCCCGGCGGCACGAATATCCTCTATCTCGACGGCCATGTGAAGTTCGTCAAGTACAAGGAAGAAGAGCCGGCGACCGAGAACGTGGCGCGCATTTCGGGCGCCCTCGCCGGCGTGTAACCCACGAGAATAAGTGCCCTTACAAGCGCCCCGGCCTGCTGTCAGGCCGGGGCGCTTCGATTTGCCGGGTCTTGTTCGTTTTTAACACTTGACAGATCCGGGACCTTACCCTATGTTGAACGAGGTTACGTGGCGTTGTGCCGCGTAATGGTTGGAATCTTGTGGGAATCATAGGGAAAGGACGGGAAACATGCGCAAACGAGGATTCACATTGATCGAACTGCTGGTGGTGATTGCCATCATCGGCATTCTGGCGGCGATATTGCTGCCAGCACTGGCACGCGCGAGAGAGGCCGCACGGCGGGCGAGCTGCCAGAACAACCTGAAGCAATTCGGGCTGGTGTACAAGATGTACGCGAACGAGTCGCGCGGCGAGCGGTATCCGCCCACGCTATCCGAACTGGACGCCGACGTGGTGGACTGTGAAGATCCCGCGCTGCCGCCCGATGGACAGAGCGACCTGCTGGCGGCCATGGCCGACCTGCGTACCATCTATCCGGAGTACCTCTCCGATCCGAATATCCTGGTGTGCCCGTCGGATTCGGACCCCGAGCCGCTGAATCTCGAAACCACCGGTGCCGTGGGCGTTTACCTGCCGTGCGACCAGTCGGGCATTGGCCTGCAGACGGCTGACATGAGCTACGTGTACCTCGGCTATGTGCTCGACAAGACCCTCGCAACCAGCCCGACCGTGGATACGACCGGCCTGGTCGCGCTGCTGCCGGATGTCCCCACGGGCCTGCAGGGCAACGCACAGATTGCTGCCGCCATCGCCGCGGTACTGCTCAACATGGGCGGATTCTTCGGCACGCCTGATCCCGACGCAAACAATAAGGACGTGCCCGAGGGCGTACTCAGCAACGTGAAGGCCGTGATGGGCATCGCTCCGACCACCGACCTCGGCAATGGCGACAGCGGCACCATCTACCGGTTGCGCGAGGGCATCGAGCGCTTCCTGATTACCGATATCAACAATCCGGGTGCCAGCGCCCAGGCGCAGAGCGAAATCTGGATCATGGGCGACGTGATCGCGACGACCATTGCAGACTACAACCATATCCCCGGCGGCTCGAACATCCTGTTCCTCGACGGACACGTGGAATTCATCCGCTACGGCGAGAAGGACGGTGAGGCCCCGGTAAACGGCCCGGTCGCCATCATCACGGGCGCCATCATCGACAGCTGATCGCCCGCATAGCCACAAACGAAAACCGCCCCGGAGGCCAACCTCCGGGGCGGTTCTTGTTTACCATAAGCGCAACACTAGGAAGGAATTTGACATCGCACAAAATACTGCTTATATTTTCCGTATGGAGGTCAGCCCATGACAGAACATCGTTTTGGCGGCGACTGGACTCGGGACAAACTGGACCGCTTTGGCAACTATCTCGCTCCCTTCACCACAGCGCTCAAGAACACGGGATTCGAGCTCATATACATGGACGCTTTTGCCGGTTCAGGGGAAATCACACTGGCGAGCGATGCCGCAGAACAAGACATTGAGCTATTTCAAGACGAGGTTTCAGCGGGTGACGATCTCACCGAAGGGTCCGTTGTTCGGGCTCTAAGGACCGATCCCCCGTTCGCTCGATACTACTTTATCGAAAAGGACCGCCATCGAGCATCGGCACTCCAGAGAATCGTGCAATCGTATCCTCATTTGAGCACGACCATACTCATTGAAGATGCCAACGTTGCCATTCCAAGACTGTGCGAGGAGATTAACTGGCGAACTTCGAGGGCGGTTTTATTCCTGGATCCTTACGGGATGCAGATGAATTGGTCGACCATCGAGGCAGTAGCAAAGACAGGCAAGATTGACACGTGGTTGCTATTGCCTTATGCAAGCGCGATCAACCGTATGTTGCGGCGCGACGGTAAATTGCCTGAAAGCTGGGAAGCAAAACTGAATACCTTTTTCGGAACAGACGAGTGGAAGAATCGGTGCTATCGTTCGAGTCCGCAGTTCGAGCTGGATTTTGTTGACGAGAGTCCAGAAGTCCAGAAGATGTGGAATCTCGAGGACATTCTTAGTTTCTGTATCGTGCGATTGGACTCCGTGTTTGAATACGTTTACCCTGAACCTAAGGTCCTCCGAACGAAGGACGGACATGAACTTTTCGCGTTATGCTTCGCCTGCGGCAACAAGGCTGGCGCTCGTGTCGCTAAGAAGATCGTAGACCACATCATGAGGATGGGATAGTGGCCAGCAATTCAGATATCGAGTGGACGGAAGCGACTTGGAACCCCGTGACGGGGTGTACGAAAATCAGTGCCGGCTGCAAACACTGCTATGCCGAGCGCTTGGCGCGGCGGCTCAAGGCCATGGGCGCTGCAAACTATCGTAACGGCTTCGAAGTGACCACACACGAACACGCGCTCGCGCTGCCGCTCCGCTGGAAGAAGCCACAAACCATCTTCGTCAACAGTATGAGCGATCTATTCCATAAAGATGTTCCGACGGAATTCATCATGCGGGTATTCGAAGTCATGGTTGCGGCGGACTGGCATCAATACCAGATACTCACGAAACGCCCGGAGAGAGTACGCGAACTGTCGGCAAAGCTGCCGTGGAAACGTCACATCTGGATGGGGGTCAGCGTGGAAGACGCGCGCCAGATTAACAGGATCGAAGCATTGAAGGCGACGAGCGCATCGATTAAGTTCCTCTCACTGGAGCCTCTTATCGGCCCCCTCGCCGATTTGCCGTTAACAGGCATCGATTGGGTAATTGTGGGTGGCGAATCCGGCCCGGGAGCGCGGCCGATAGATCCTTCGTGGGTCCGAGACATCCGCGATCAATGCCGGACTTCAAATGTGCCATTCTTCTTTAAGCAATGGGGGGGCGTGCAAAAAAAGAAAGCCGGCCGCGAACTAGACGGACGCACCTGGGACGACATGCCAGCGTGCGCATGAACTCTACTGAATTGCCTACACCCGGCAGATTTTCAGGGCCGCCTCGAGCGAGGCGACGGGGTCGGGATCGGCGGGAATGAATTCCTGGGCGAGCCAGCCGGTGAAGCCGGTGTCGGCGATGGCGCGGCAGACGCGGGGATAGAACAATTCCTGGCGCTCGTCGATTTCGTGGCGGCCCGGCACGCCGCCGGTGTGGTAGTGGTCGATTGCGGCGTGGTGCTCCTCAATGGTGGCGACGACGTCCCCCTCCATGATCTGCATGTGGTAGATGTCGTAGAGCAGCTTGAAGCGGTCGGAGGCCACGCGCTGCACCAGTTCGGCGCCCCAGGCCGTGTGGTCGCACATGTAGTCCTTGTGGTCGCGCTTCGAGTTGAGCAGCTCCATGACAATGGTGACGCCGAGGCTTTCGGCCAGGGGCGTGATGCGGCGCAGGCCGCGCGCGCAATTGCGCATGCCCTCGAGGTCACTCCGGCCCCAGCGGTTGCCGCTGAACACAATCATCCGCTCGACGCCCGCCGCGGCGATTTTCGGCAGCAGTTCTTCCGAACGCTCCACCAGCTTGTCGTGCAGTTCGGGATCGTTCCAGCCCTTGGGAATCGGGCTGGGACCATTCGCGAGGCTACACACGAGTCCGGTGCCTTCCAGCTTGGGCACCTCCCCCACGTCGAGCAGGTCGATGCCCTGCAGGCCGATCTTCGCGCCAGCCGCTGCAAGCTCCTCGATGCTCATCTTGCTATAGCACCACTTGCAGGCGGAGTATTTGAATTTGCCTTGGGCGGGGGCTTCGGCCGCCGGGGCATCGCCTTCGCCGCGCGCGGGCAAGGCGGCCGCAATGGCGCTCGCGCTCAACGCGCCCAAGGCCGCGCGGCGGCTGAACTTGGTTTCGTTTTCCATGGTTCGACTCCTCGGGGTCAGCGCGAAGAAACGCGCACGGGACCGGTTACCGGCAGGGCCATGTCGGCGCTGTCGGTCAGGTTGCAATAGGGATCGGCGTGGCGGCCGTACCACACGTGGGGCTGCTCGGGCATGTTCTGTACCCAAAGCAGCACCGCCTCCGGATTCTGCGGATCGATTTCCTGCTTGTAGATCTCGAGCGCCTCGGGGCCATCGGGCCCGGAGCACACACTGAAACCCGACAAACGTCCCTCGTGGCGCAGCCCGCCATTGGCGCCGCTGATCAGCACGCGGATGCATTGGCCGTAAGGGGTGGCGGCGCGTTCGGCACCGGAGATGCGCGGACCTGCGGACACGCTGCCGCCAAACAGATCGCGCTCGGCCAGGTTGGCCAGACGCGCGCCCAGTCGCGCCAGGCTTGGCGTGCCGACGTGGATGAGATCGTCCAGTGCGAGATCGACCGAAGCGACCACGCCCGTATGGGGAATGCTTTCGGAAGCGAGCTGCAGCGTCTGGATGGCGTCCCAATCGGGGCGCGGCGCGGGCTGCACGAAACGCCCGATCTGCACGGAGTAGAACGGCATTTCGGGCCCGCCGAAATCATCGCGCATGGCCTGCACGAGGGCGGCGAACTTCTCGGCAAACACGGGCACGGCATCGGGGTTCGCGTCTGACTCGCCCTGATACCAGAGCACGCCACGCACCTTGCCGCCCGCCGCGGCCACTTGGGCCAGCATCGAGCCGTAGAGCGAATCGCCGCCCTGGTCCTTCAGCTTCGGATCCCATTGCGCCATCGAGGTGCCGCCGTGCGCCGTGGCAATCAGACCTACCGGGCGTCCGGTGCGCTGCACCATCTCAATCGCGAAGGGCAGGCCGAGCCCTGCACCCTTGCTGCCTCCAAAGGACTGCGCGATGGCGTTCGCGCGCGCCTCGTCGTTCTCGTAGGTACCGTGTACGGCATCGGGCGATTCGGCGAGGATGTGGAGCGGATCGCGCGCGAGGCACCATTCGTGGTTCATGCGCAACAGGTTCACCTTGGCGTGCGGCGCGGACAGGCCGGTCAGGTTGCCGACGCCCTGCATGTTCGATTGTCCCGCCAGCACCCACAGATCGCCCGCGAGCACATTCGATACCTGCGCCGTCTCTTCGGGCGCCGCGGCCGAACGCACCGCCACGATGTAGGGGCCGCCCTGGGAGATGGTCACACTGCCCGAATAGGTGCCATTCGCAGCCTCGGCCAAGGGCTGCCACGCGGCCAGCGTCGCGCTGCTTTCGGCCGCGTCCACCCGCACTTCGACCGCGCCATCGGGTGCGCTTCCGGAGAGCGTGACCACGGCGCTGCCGGGTTCCTCCACTTGTACCACCTGATAATCGACCAGCCCCTCGAGCGTGATGCCGTGGGCGGCGGCGGGAATGACACAAAGCAAGACGGCGAGACCGATACGCTGCAACATAAGTCTTCCTCCCGGATGGATTGATCCTCGTATTGTGGCGATGGGGCGGGAGGCGGTCAAGCAATGGAGACGGCTACACCGCCGCAGCTGGCATCAGCGCGGCCTTGCGCGCGATCTCCATGTCCTGGCGCATGGTGGTGATTTGGAAGAGTCCCAGCGGCAGGCCCTCGGGCAGCGTGGTGATCTCCTTCCCGGTGGCCAGCGCCATCTGGTACACCATCGCGGTTTTCTCGAGCAGCTCGGCGAACAGCAGCGTCTTTTCGAGACTGGGCCCCATACAGAGCGCGCCGTGGTTTTGCAGGATGTAGCAATGGCAGCGGTTGTCTAACTTGGCCACCACGTTTTCCAACAGGTCGTTGCTGCCGCTGAGACCATAGGGCACCACTTCGACGACGTGGCCGATGGCGACAGCGACCTCGTCGAAGAGCGCGGGAATCGAGTGGTTGATGAGCCCGAAGGCGCTGGCGTGGGGCTGATGGGTATGAATCACCGAACTGACATCCGGCCGGTGCTGATAGCAGGCAAGGTGCATGGGCGCCTCGACCGAGGGTTCATGAGGACCTTCCAGCCTGGCGCCGTTGAAATTGAGCACGCACAAGTCTGCCGGCGAGAGATCGGTGTACTTGATACCGGAGGGCGTGATGACGATGGTATCCTCGCCATCCACCTGCACGGAGACATTGCCCGCGCTACCGTGGCGCGTGCCGAAGAACCCCGCCTCCATCAACTGCAGGCAGGTTTCCAGCACTTGCTTCTTGTAAGGATCGTACTTGCTCATGGACTCGCGCCTCCCGGGTGATGCGGGTTCAGTATATCAATTCCACCTGCTGCCGGCGGCGGATACGCGCCGCAGCAACCGGGCTGGACCCCCGCTGCCGCGGCGGGTACACTGGCCGCAGGGTATGGGAGGTACCGCTATGAACGAGGAACTTGCCAAGGCCTATTGGCGCGCGAACCTGAAGGTAATCGGTGCGCTGCTGAGCGTGTGGGCGCTTGCGGGGCTGATATTCGGGGTGCTGCTCGTCGAGCCGCTGAACCGCATCGCTTTCGGTGGCGTGCCGTTCGGATTCTGGATGGCCCAGCAGGGCGCGATATTCATCTTCGTCGTGCTCATTTTCGTCTACGCCTTTGTGATGGAACGGGTCGACCACCGGTTCCGCGTGGACAAGGACGAAGAGTAAACCGGGGCACGCACGGGGAGGCGCCTTCATGTCGGTCGAAGTCTGGACGTATCTTTTTGTCACCATCACTTTCATGCTCTACCTGTACATCGGGTGGCGCGCGCGGGTGCGGGAATCGGCGGGGTTCTATGTGGCGGGGCAGGGCGTGCCGGCCATTGCCAATGGCGCGGCCACGGCGGCGGACTGGATGTCGGCGGCCTCGTTCATTTCGATGGCGGGGCTCATCTCGTTCATGGGCTACGACGGATCGGTGTATCTGCTGGGCTGGACGGGGGGCTATGTGCTGCTGGCGCTGCTGCTGGCGCCCTACCTCCGCAAGTTCGGCAAATACACCGTGCCGGATTTCGTGGGCGACCGCTATTACTCCGATGTCGCGCGCATCATCGCGGTCATAGCCGCGGTCTTCATCTCCATTACTTATGTGGCGGGCCAGATGCGCGGCGTGGGCATCGTGTTCAGCCGCTTCCTGCAGGTCGACATCGAGGTTGGCGTCGGTATCGGGATGGTCATCGTCTGCTTCTTCGCCGTGCTGGGCGGCATGAAGGGCATCACCTGGACCCAGGTGGCGCAATACTCGGTGCTTATCGTCGCGTTCCTGATTCCCGCGGGTGCGATTTCGATGCGCCTGACCGGCTGGCCGGTGCCGCAGGTGGGCCTGGTGGGTAGCGATATCATCCAGCGCCTGAACGAGATCCAGACCGACCTCGGGTTCGCCGAATACACGCAGCCTTACCAGAGCATGAACCTGCTGAACATGGTCTGCCTGACCATCGCGCTGATGTGCGGCACGGCGGGATTGCCGCATGTGATTGTGCGCTTCTACACCGTGAAGAATGTGCGCGCGGCGCGGTTCAGCGCAGGCTGGGCGCTGCTGTTCATCGCGGTGCTCTACACCACCGCGCCCGCCCTCGCGGCCTTCGCGCGGTACAACCTGATCGAAAGCCTGAACGGCAAGACGATTGAGGATATCCACGCGATGGAGTGGACACAAAAGTGGGAAAAGACGGGCCTGCTCGGCTTCGACGACAAGAACGGCGATGGCGTCATCACGCTGTCGCCCGACAAGGCCGCCAGCGAACTGACCATCGACGCCGACATCATCGTGCTGTCCACGCCCGAGGTGGCCGGGCTCGCGCCGTGGGTGGTGGCGCTGGTGGCCGCGGGCGGACTGGCCGCCGCGCTGAGCACGGCTTCAGGCCTGCTGCTGGTCATATCCAGCTCCATCGCGCACGACATTTACTACCGGCTGATTAATCCTGCGGCCGACGAGGCCCGGCGCGTGCTGGTGGGCCGGGTAATGGTGGTCGCTGCGGTGGGCGTCGCCGGGTTCTTCGGCGTGAATCCGCCGGGCTTCGTGGGTGAAGTCGTCGCCTTCGCCTTCGGGCTCGCCGCCGCGAGTTTCTTTCCCATCATCCTGCTCGGCATCTTCAGCCGCCGCGTGAATCGCGAAGGCGCCATCGCCGGCATGATCGTCGGGCTCGGCTTCACCGCCACCTACATCGTGGGCACCCAGGCCGACAAGATGATTCCCGGCCTCGACGCCCCGCTCTTCGGGCTGTGGTGCTTCGGCATCTCCGCCAAGGGCATCGGCACCGTCGGCATGCTGCTCAATTTCATCGTGACGCTCGCCGTCAGCGCGATGACCCCCAAGCCCCCCGCCGAGGTCACCGCCATCATCGACGCCGTCCGCCTCCCCGACCACGTCTCCCGCGCCGTGATTCTGGACGAGGCGACGGAGTAGGGGAGCTTTGCACCAATAATCCGCTGTGGGCGGGTTTCCGGCCCGCCCACTTTTTGACCGAAGGTCTCCAATCCTGACGAGGATATGGCATACTGACTGTATCGGAGGCGATCACGATGCTACGTGCCATCCAAGTGCAGATTGATGCGAACGGGCAGGTGCGCCCCATCGAACCGAACGAACATGTGCCCGCCGGACGCGCCTTGGTGGTGCTGCTCGATTCCGATACCAATGAACCTGCGCTATTGGCCGAATCGTCCTTGGCGGCAGATTGGCTGAGGCCCGAAGAGGACGAGGCATGGGCGCATTTGCAGCCGGATAAGTAGTTGTCCTGCCCTTCCCGTTTTCCGATTTGTCGGGTCGAAAGTATCGCCCCGCACTCTTGCTGGGGTACGCGGACCGTGGCGATTGGATCGCCTGCCAGATTACCAGCAACCCGTTCTCCGACATGCGCGCCGTGGAAATTCTGGATTCCGGTTTTGCCAGCGGAGGGCTTCGCCGCGCCAGTTACGCCCGACCAGGGAAACTATTCACGGCGAATGAGACTATCTTCGCCAACAGCTTGGGGGAGTTGGAGTCGGACCTTTTCGAACACATCCTTGATTCGGTCATTCGTATCCTAAGTTCCTAAGCTTTTTCGCTGCTTGTTCACCCCGCCACCTTCACCACGACCTTGCCGAACGGCCCGGACTGCAGGCGGGCGAAGGCGGCTTGGACGTCTTCGAAGGCGAATTCGGAATCGATGAGAGGTTTCTGGCCGACGGCTTCGAGGGTCTTTACGATGCCGGCCCAAGCTTCTTGGGCTTCTTCGGGGGTGTTCGCGCCGACGTTCATGCCCTGGATGGTGATGCACTTGAAGATGAGCAGGCCGAGGGTGACTTCGGAGCTGAGCCCGGCGAGCAGGCCGATGACCATGATCTTGCCGTCCACCCCGCAGACCTTCACGCATTCCTCGAGCCAGGGTCCGCCGAGGTTTTCGATGACGATATCCACGCGGCCGCCGTGCAGGGCCTCTTTCACCTGCGCCCCGAAGGTGGCGATGTCGGTATCGACGATGGCGTCGGCGCCGAGTTCGAGCAGGCGGGCCTTTTTGTCTTCGCTGCGCGACATGCCGATCGCCTTTGCGCCGAGGCCTTTCGCCAGCTGGATGGCCGCCGAGCCCACGCCGCCCGACGTACCGGTGACCAGGGCGGTCTGGCCGGGCTGCAGGTTGCCGCGCTGCACAAGGCCCTGCCACGCAGTCAGCATCACCAGCGGACCGGCCGCGCCTTCCTGCGGCGTCCAGCCGGCGGGCAGCGGCGCCAGCGAGGCCTCGGGCACGGTCACGTATTGGGCGAGGGTGCCGGTGCGCGATACGCCCACTTCGCTGCGCAGCACAATCACCTCGTCGCCCGCCTTGAAGCGCCCGCCCTCGGCCGCCTGCTCAATGATGCCGCAGGCGTCGCGTCCCACGCTGAACGGCCGCGGCGCCGGGCGTGGATACTTGCCCGCCACCATGTAGCGATCCGCCGGGTTCAGCGCGGCATAGCGCACCCGCACCAAGGCTTCGCCTGCGGCGGGCACGGGCATGTCCGCCTCCTCGAGTACGAGGTTTTCAATCGGGCCGAATTCGTGAAAACGCCATGCGCGCATGGGAAAGCTCCTTTGGGTTTGATCCGCCAAACCCGTATAGTAACCGGCGATGGGCGCAGGTAAAAGCCGAGGGAGATTCCGCCATGGCCGCATTCACCGATGCCGACTTTGAAGCCTTCGAGCGCGACGGCTATGTCGTCGCGCGCGGGCTGTTTTCCGCCGAGGAAATGCGGCTGCTGCACCTGGTGGGCAAAGCCGACGCGGGGCTGCTGGGCGATACGCTCGACCGCCACGACACGAGCGGCCACGTGACCCGGCTGGCGCTGCGCAACGACCTGCGCGACGACCTGTACAGCGCCATCGTGCGGAGCGAGCGCATGGTGCGTCCGATGGAGCGCATGCTCGGCGGCGAGGTGTATCACTACCACCACAAGATGAACATGAAGGAGCCGAAAGTGGGCGGCGCCTGGGAATGGCACCAGGACTACGGCTACTGGTACGACAACGGCTGCCTCTTCCCCTACATGGCCAGCGCGATGATCGCGGTGGACGAGGCGACCATCGAGAACGGCTGCCTGCAAGTCATCAAGGGTTCGCACCACATGGGTCGCATCGAGCATGGCGTCGTAGCCGACCAGACCGGCGCGGACATGGAGCGCGTGAATCAGGCGCTCAAGCAGATGGAACTGGTGCACGTGACCATGCAGCCGGGCGACACGCTGTTTTTCCACAGCAACCTGCTGCACCGCTCCGACGCCAACCTGAGCGACAAGCCGCGCTGGGTGCTCATCTGCTGCTACAACGCCGCCCGCAACGATCCCTACAAAGTGCACCACCACCCGAACTACACCCCGCTCGAGGTCTGGCCCGACGAGCGCGTCCTCGAGGCCGGCCAACGCCAGGCCAAGGAACTGCAGCTGGTGTAGGGAGAGGGTGGCCATTCCACCCAGGAGCAGGGCCAAAGGCCCGAGCTATGCCAGCCTGGGCCATCGGCCCAGGTCTACGGCCTTCGTCATTGAGAAGGGCTGAAGGCCCGTTTCATCGGAATCGATCGGGCTTACAGCCCTGCGTTGATCCCCTGAATCCAAAACCCAGGCCGTTGGCCTGGGCTGGTATTGGTTGGGCCGTTGGCCCTTCGAGGCGGAACCATCGCCTTTACGGCGCGGCTGGCGCTTCAGCTGCCTCTGCCGGCGCTTCTGGGGCGGGTGCGCCGGTTTCCAGTTCGGTGACTTGGCCTCCCTGCAGGAGCAGGATCTTGTCGCGGCCGGTGCCGCGGTGTTTGGAGATGCTTAGCACGCGGTGCGCCGGATCGGAGGAGACCTGCGTTTCCGCGTAGCTTTCGGCGGCTTCCTGGTTGTCGTACACCTCGATGTTCAAATTGTCGTAGGTGTTGTATTGCTCGTGCAGTTCGCGGCCGAGGTTCTCGATGTCTTCACTGGCCGCGCCTTCCGGCACCACGACCACCATGCCCTTGAGCGACGAGACGCCTTCGCCGAGGCGCGCGGCCACTTCGGGCTCGCGGCCCCATTCCTTCACCACGTTCCATGTGAACTCGGCAGGGGCGAGTGGCGGCGGGGGCTCGTTCATCACTTCATCGAACAGCTCGGCTCCGGGCCGGGGCACGAACCCGCCCTCGAGGTCCATGGGCGAAGGGCCGCGCTGGTAGAGCCGCTGTATCTCGCCGCGCAACTGCGTGTTCTCGGCCTCGAGATCGCGCATCATCTGGTTCACCAGCAGGTTCAAGGTCTCCTGCAATTCGCGCATCTCGGTGCGCAGTGCCGCCACTTCGGCCTGCACGGATTCCAGCGTGGCGGGCTCGGCCGGAACTTCGGCCGGGGGGGCTTCGCCTTCCTCGGCGGCGACAGGCAGCAGCACGCCCAGCAGCAATGCGCCGGCCATCAGGATTCGGGGCATGGTGCGGTGTCTCCCGCGGTTGGACGCGGCTTGCGCCAGCGCGGAGCCTAGCTGGCTTCCAGCACCTCGATACGCTCGCGCAGGGCCTCGGCCTGCTTGGTGCGGCCGGTGTGTTCGTAAGCGCCCAGCAGCTTGCTCATCACGTAGAGGTCTTCCTGGTTCTTCAGCGCCTGTTCGAAATGGGGAATGCATTCGTTATACCGTCCCGCCCGGAAGTTGGCATCGCCCACCCACCGCGCGAACTGCGGTGTGGCGTGGCCGTCGCGCATGCTCTGCTCGCCCAGCGCGATTGCCTCGTCGTAGCGCTTTGTGTGGATATACGCCCAGAGCGCCTTGCCTCGCGCGTCGGGGTCGATGCTGCCGCGCTTGCGCGCCGCTTCGTAGGCCTCGGCCGCCTTGGCGAATTCCTCGCGTTCGTAATACAACAGGCCCATGTGCTCCCACGCCAGCGGCGAACGGTCGTCCAGCGCGGCGGCCTTGCGGAACTGCAGCAATGCGCCATCCGGATCATTCGCCGCCATGCGTGCCTGACCCGCCTTCACATACGTCCACGGGCTGCTGGCCCGCAGGTCTTGAACGTGCTGGTGCGTGCCGATGTTGACGCCGAGGGCCGCCACCGCCAGCACCAGCAGCAGACCGCCCCAGCGGATTAGCATCTTCGTCTCGTCCTGGAAAACCGGGTGCGTCATGCTATTGCGCTCCCTTCGCGCCGAGCACCACGCGCACCGTGGCGAAGAGGATCCGGATATCGTTGAGCGGCGAAAGGCTGCTGATGTACATGAGGTCGTAACGCAGCCGGTCCTCCGGCTCGGAGCTGTAGGAACCGAGCACATGCGAGAGGCTGGTCACGCCGGGCCGCACCTCGAGGCGCCGGTCGAACAGCGGCCACTTCTCGCAGAATTCCTGGTGGAAGTGCGGGCGCTCCGGGCGCGGTCCGATCAGGCTCATGTCGCCCTTGAGCACGTTGATGAGCTGTGGTATCTCGTCGATGCGGTGCTTGCGAATGAAGCGCCCCACGGGCGTCACGCGCGCGTCGTTCGCGGTCGCCCACACCGGACCGCTCTTGGTCTCGGCGTCCGTGGTCATCGAGCGAAACTTGTACAGGTTGAAGCGGCGGCCGTTCAGGCCCATGCGTTCCTGCGTATAGAAGATCGGCCCGGACGACGTGAGCTTCACGGCCAAGGCCGTCACGATACAGATGGGCAGGGCCAGTAGCAGGCCGATGAGGCTTACGCCCAGATCGACCAAGCGCTTCAGGTGGGTGTAGGGGCGCAGCGTCTGGCGATTCTTCAGTTCCACCAGCGGAATGCCCGCCACCGCCTTGAGGTCGCTGTGAGGGAAGAACAGCATGTCGTGCAGGGTCGGGTAGATGTAGACACGGCCAAAGCTGTTCTCGCAGAACTCGAGTATCTTGATGGCCTCCTCGACCGCCGCCTGATTGTTGGTTGATGCGATGATGGCATCCTTAAAGGCGAAGGGATTGGGCCGTCCCTCGGCGCGGGCCAGTTCGAACTCGGCCTGCGCGTCTTCCAGGCTGCGGCGGTGGGCGTCGGCCCAGTAGGCGTCGTTACCGGTGATCTCCTCGGCGAGTCGTTCGCATTCGGGACCGGAGCCGAAGATGTGGAATTCCTGGTGCATGGAGGCGAAGCGCGGGGCGATTCCGCAGAACAGGAACCGCCAGGCGCTGACCACCGCCATGCCGATCACCGGCGCCAGCAGCAGTTCGCGCCGCGAGATGGCGAGATAATCCCGCGGAAGGATGGAGGCCACTAGCACCGAAAGCACGGCCGTGGCGACCAGGCCCAGCGAGACGAAATAGATGGTGTCGAACCGGTCCGTGATGCGGGAAGGCTGGTAGGCGCCGGTGTAGATACAGGCACCCAGGTAGAGCGCCAACAAGACCATCTGCTCGGCGTAGAGCTGGCGCATGTCGTCCAGATAGATGAGGGTATCCGTGCGCGACAAGGCGGCCAGGCTCAGGCTGAGCCAGAGCAGCAGGGCATCCGTCACGAAGCAGAGTAAAATGATAACCTGACGTTGGCGGGCAAGCGGCACGATAATTCCCCGGATCGTATGGTAACCTCTTGCGTAGGTTATGCTTATTTTACCCGAGCCACCCCGGCTCAGGCAAAGGCGCGTGCCCGCCGTGGCACTATCGAGCCTGAGTGTGCCATGATCGGCCCCCTGCACACGGGAGTGTTTCATGTCTGAATCCGCATCCGCCCCCGATACCCGCGCCGCCGAATCGGACGAGGTTTACTTTTCCTGGACCAATCAGGCGATTCTGATTGCTGCGCTCACTGTTGTCTCCCTGCTTGCGATTTTCGGTATCCGCTTGCTGGCGCTTCGGGTCACGCAATACGAGGTATCCGTCTTCGAGACCTACGCCCGGCAGGCCCTGGCGTCTAAGGACTTCGGGCGGGTCGTTGAAATCTGCAACGGCGCCATGCGCGCTGGCGTGAATCGCTCGGACCATCATGGACTGGTGTATCTACTTCGTGCACAAGGGTTTGCGGGTGAAGGTGACATAACCAAAGCCCTGGACGACTACGATTCTGCAGCGCTTTTTTCACAGGAATCACATTATTTCATGCCCGAGCCAGCGCGTCAGGAACTGATGGCGGCGGCGACGGCGGCCGCGGAGCAGCGGTTGAAGGAGGGCGACGCTCCGGGCGCGCTTCGTGCTTTCAGCGATGCTGCCATCGGTAGCGGCAATCCCGTGGATTACCTCTACACGCTCAAGCAGCACCTGTCCGATGAGGAACAGCAGTCGCTTTGGGGCGAGGATAAGCCGTGGCTGGTGGTACGCCGCTTCGACAATCCAGCCTTCGGCACCCTGGAGCCCGTAGTAGAGGAGCAGGGGCGGTCGCTGCTGCGGTCCGGCGTGGATCAGGGCAGTGGATTTCTGGAGTTATCTCCTTCCTCCGCCAAGGGCCGCAGCGCCTATGGCGACAAGTTGTACCTGCCCGTCAGCGAACAGCCGTTCTCCTTACGGGTGGTCGCGAAGGGCGAGGGCGGCCCGATGCCCCAAGTGCTGCTGGGGTATTGGTTCGAGGCGGCGCGCGAATCGGCACACACCTTCGACGACACCTGGACCACGGGCGACGATGGTTGGCAGGCCTGCCTGATTTCGCGAGACTTCTACCGCGAGCGCCTGCAGCACGCCACGAAGAACGGCTACAGCATGAACGATGGGGTGATCAGCCTGGTGGCGCTGGAACTCGCGCCGGATTCGGCGAACAAGTTGTGGCTGGATCGGGTCGAATTGGTCTTGCCGTAGGCTCAGGGCGTCTCGGTGCCGTCGAGTACCCGCATCACCGCCTGCACGTCTTCCCAGACCTTGCGCTTCTCGGCCCGCTGCTTGTCGCCATCCAGCCGCAACAGATACGAAGGGTGGTAGGTGACCCGCACGGGAATGCCCTGATAGGCGTGCCACCGGCCGCGCAGCCGCCCCACGCTGTCCTCGGTTTTCAGCAGCTGTTTCGCGGCGAAACCGCCGAGCGCGCAGATGACCTTGGGCTGAATAAGCTCGAGCTGGCGCACCAGGTAGGGCTCGCAGGCGTGCATTTCTTCCGCGGCGGGGTTCCGATTTCCCGGCGGGCGGCACTTGAGCACATTGCAGATATAGACTTCGCTGCGCCGCAGTTTCATGCCCAGTTCGATAATGTCGGTGAGCAGCTGGCCGGCGCGCCCGACGAACGGTTCGCCGCGGCGATCTTCCTCTTCGCCGGGGGCTTCGCCCACAAACACCAGCGACGCCTTCGTGTCCCCCGTGCCGAACACCGTCTGCGTGCGGGTCTCGCACAGCCCGCACTTGCGGCAGGCAGCAACGGCCTCCGCAAGTTGTTCGATGGAAAGATCGTCCGTCGAAACGGGGGCGGAAACCGGCGCTGAGGACGGAGAGGCCTTCGCGATTCTCTGCTCCAGCCAGGCGGCACTTTCCGGCGACACGTGCAAGACCTTGCGCGGACCCCGGGCGTGCTGTCCCACCAGGGTCCGGAGGTCTTCGAGGATTTCGTTCCAGTCGGCGCTCAAGTTCTTGCAATGCTCCCAGGGCAGCAGTCTAGCATGCGGACCATCGCCTCGGCATGGTATCCGATGCGCAGTATTTACATTGCTTTGCGCGGGAAGCGTTCCTATAATTGGTGGACGCGAGAGGGACGCGGAAGGAAGGGAGAGGATGTCAGCGGACGATAAATCCAGAGCCGCGGGCGAGGGGCTGGTCAAGCAGGATGTCATCACGCGGGAGGAACTGCAGGCCGCACAGGCCCAGGCCGAACGCAGCGGCACCCCGTGGTACAAGCAGCTCCTCAAAAGCGGCAAGGTTTCTTTCGGCGTCATCGAGGATGCGCTGCGCTACGAGTTCCACTCGAAGTCCGAACGCGACGAGCATCAGTCGCTGGGCGAATTCCTGGTGGAAACCGGCAGCCTCACGCGGCAGCAGCTCAACGAGGCGCTTGCGGAGCAGAAACGGAGCGGACGTCTGCTGGGCAACATCATGCTCGAGCAGGGCTATGTCAGCCGCGAACACCTGACCCGCGCCCTCAGCCGCCAGCACGACCTCGAATATGTGAGCCTGACGAACGCCAAGAGCCAGCCCGCGGCGCTTGAGCGCGTGCCGCAGCATGTGGCGAAGAAATACGAGATCGTTCCCTACACGCTGGAGGGCGACCGGCTCACCGTGCTGCTGGTGAATCCGCAGACCGTGGCGAAGCTGGAAGATCTCGGCCTTATGCTGGGGGTACGCGTCCACCCGATGCTGACGGCGGTCGATAATTTCGACGCCGTGCTCAAAGAACGCTACGCTTACCAGACGGCCATCGATTCCGTCACGGCGGCCCCGCCGGTGGAAGACCTTGCCGAGCCTGCGAAGAAGATGAAGAAAGCGCCCGCCGCCAAAGTGAGCAAGACTACGAAGGAGCCTACCGCCGTGGCAGACAAACCCCAATCCGACGCCAGCAAGGCACCCCGGTTCGACGACATCGCCAAGGCGGCGTCGGGCGCTTCGGTCGTAAAGATTGTGTCCACGATCGTCGAAGGCGCTGCCAATGCGCGCGCCACGGATATCCATCTCGATCCACAGGATCCGGAAACCCGCGTGCGTTACCGCATCGACGGCATCCTGCATGACGTAATGGGGATTCCCGAGGAGACCACGGCGGCGGTCGTGTCGCGCATCAAGATCATGGCGGACCTCGACATCACGAATACGCGCCTGCCGCAGGACGGCCATATCAGCATGGAAATCGGTGATCGCGAGTTCGACGTCCGTGTCGCCACGCTGCCCACCTTCCTCGGAGAGCGTGTCGTGCTGCGCCTGCTGGACCAATCGTCGGTGCTATCGGGCATCCGAGACCTCGGCATGGAGGACGACGATCAGGAACGCATGATCCGCATCATCAATCAGCCCTACGGCATGATCCTGGTGACGGGACCCACGGGCAGCGGCAAGACCACCAGCCTTTATGCGATGCTGAACCAGAAAAACGTGCTGACGGAGAGCATCGTGACCCTGGAAGACCCGGTGGAATACCAGATTCCCGGTATCAACCAGGTGCAGATCGATCCGGATATCGACCTGACTTTTGCGAACACGCTGCGCGCCTCGTTGCGCCAGGATATCGACGTGCTGCTGGTGGGTGAAATCCGCGACGCGGAGACTGCGCGCATTGCCACGCGCGCCGCGATGACCGGCCATCTGGTACTCAGTACGCTGCACACCAACGACGCGCCCGAGGCCATCAGCACACTGCGAAACATGGAAGTGCCGAGCTTCCTCATTTCGAGTGCGCTTACGGCCATCATCGCGCAGCGCCTGGTGCGACGAATCTGTGACGAGTGCAAGAAGCCGTTCAAGCCCAGCAGCGACCTGCTGAAGTCCCTCGGGTTGCCGGCCACCACCAAGAAACTTTTCCGCGGCGAAGGCTGCTCCGCCTGCTTCGGCACGGGTAACCATGGCCGCACGGGAATTTTCGAGATTCTGGAAATCACCCCGGAAATCCGAACGCTGATTGGCGAAGACGCCCCGGTGGACCAGATTCAGAAATCCTCCAAGCTGAAAACCATGTCGATGCGTTGCCGAGAAAAGGTTAAAGAGGGCGTGGTGAATCCGGAAGAATTCCTCCGCGTGATCCGTACCTGATCTTTTCCTCCGGCGGTTCGCTTTTAGGGAGCTTCGGAAATGCGCCGAAGGCTTGTGGAATTCCTGTGAACAAGTCTTCGTGGATTGTCGTGTGGATTTTTCCACCATAAGCGCCAATTCGCCCAAATCGAATGATAGCCTTGAATTACCGCGGACTGAACTGAATCCACCTACTTTAGGTTGGTTTTCATAAGCTATTATATTTCAACATGTTATAGCTAATTCGAGTGTAGTATCCTTGTTTTTGAAGTCGGGTATAGTCTTGTGGAAATTGACACGGCGGGTTATAGGGCCAGGCTTGATAAGTGCCTAGCCTTCGGCAGTTTGCAGGGTGTGGATAACTTTGGATGTGAGACGGTCAGATACGCACAAAGCCCATCGTGAGCAAGCTGGGGAAGAAGTCGGCAATTCCCGTCTGTCAGGCGTGTCGGTTTGGGAATTTTTTCGGGGGGAATCCGGCGCGAATTCCACATCGGTGGAGTTTTGTTGTCTTACTCCCCAACTTGGTAAGATTCGCTCCACAGGACAAGTCGTCCAAGTACGGGGGCTTAGGTGGGAATCCCCCGAATTACAGCGCACTACGACTTCGATTACTTGTTTTAACTAATCAATACTCTTCAAAATACGGCAAAAGAATTCTCAAAGGACGCGGACTGGATGAAGATCACGATACCTCGGCAAGACCTGCTCGACACGGTGAACAAAGTGAAGACGGTCGTTGCGGCCAAATCGGCGCTGCCCATCCTTTCGCATATCCTCATTGAGGCGACGGGCGGCACCATTCGCGTGGCGGCGACCGATCTCAAGGTGAGCATCGAATGCACGACGGATTGCGCCGTGGCCGAGGAAGGCGCGCTGACGGTCTCGTCACAGCGGCTTTCCAGTATTCTCGCAGAGCTTCCGAATGAAGACATCACGCTGCACCTGCGCGACAACAATGTTATCGAATTGACCTGCGGCAAGATCGACACCAAGCTCTTCAGCATGTCTCCGGAAGAGTTTCCGCCTATCCGTACGTTCGATGGCGTCGAGCCGATGGTGATGCGCCAGGGGACGCTCAAGCGTCTTTTCAGCAAGACCTCCTTCGCCATCTGCACCGACCAGGCACGTTATAACCTGACCGGCTTGCTGCTAGAGCTGGAAGAAGGCCGTCTTACAGCCGTCGCCACCGACGGCCGCCGCATGAGCCTGTGCTTTGATACCGAGGGCGTGCCGACGGGTATCAGCGCGAAGGTCATCATTCCCTCGAAGATGATCAATGAGTTGGAACGCCTGCTGGGCGAGGACGACGAGGTGAAGGTGTTTCTAGATGAAACCCAGGCCTCGTTCGAGTTCGGCACGGTGCGGATGGTGAGTGCGCTGATTGAAGGCAACTTCCCGAATTACGAAATGGTGATTCCGAAGAAGCATGACAAGGAAGCCGTGCTCGATACGGCCAAGTTTACCGAGGCCGTGCGGCGTACCCGCACGATGACGAACGACAAGTTCAATTCGGTGCGCTTCTCGCTGAAGGGCGCGCAACTGACGCTGCACGTGACGACCCCGGAAGTGGGCGAGTACGTGGAAGACATGCCGCTCGAGTACGACGGCGAGAACGTGGACATTTCGTTCAATCCCGATTTCGTGCTGGATGTTCTCCGCCGCGTGGATTCCGACAAGGTATGCCTCGTGCTCAAGGATGCCAGCAGCCCGGGCGTGATCAAGCCCTATGCCGAGGGACCGCAGGACAATTACGTCAACGTCGTGATGCCCATCCGCATGTAGTACTCGGCTTCGCCGGCTGCGCATACGTCGGTTAAAGGCATACGGCGTCTGCTCCGGGGAGACCATGCGTGTCCAGTCCGTCCTCACCTCGTTCATCTGCCCTGCTCGTAGGCGTTGCCTGCGTGGCCGGGGCCTATATCTGGTGGGGCCTATCTCCGCTTTTCTACCGTCTGCTTACCGGCGTGGATGCCGTCGAGATCATTGCGCACCGCGTAGTGTGGACCTGCGCCGTCCTGCTCCTGCTGAAGGCCTTTGGCTATCGGCCGCGGGTGCTGCGTCTGGAATGGCGCAAGTGGGACTCGGTCGGTCTCTTCGCTCTGACTGCGGTCTGCATCTTTTCCAACTGGCTCCTGTTCACCTGGGCGGTCACGCATGGCATGGTGCTGGAAACCAGCCTGGGCTACTTCATCAATCCGCTGTTCAGCGTATTGTTGGGCGTGGCTGTGCTGGGCGAACGGCTCCGCATGGCGCAGCGCATTGCCGTGCTGCTGGCCACTGTCGCGGTTGGGCAGCTCATGTGGCGGCATGGCGCGGTGCCGTGGATATCGCTCTCGCTGGCGTTTACCTTTGGCATCTACGGCCTCGTGCGGAAGCACACGAAGATCGACGCCATTAATGGCCTGCTGATGGAGATGACCTTCGGCTTGCCCTTCGGCATCACATTTCTGGCATGGCGCGCGTGGGAAGGCACCGCCGCCTTCGGGCCTTCCACGATACCGATGTCGTCGCTGCTGATGCTTGCGGGTCCGGTCACTTTGGTACCGCTGGTGATGTTCGGCACAGGCGCGCCAAGGCTGCATCTGTCGACCATCGGCTTCCTGCAGTACCTGGCACCGACCTTGTCGTTCATTGTCGCGGTGTTCATCATCGGCGAGCCCTTCGACAACGCGAAGATGACCGCCTTCGGCATCATCTGGGCGGCGCTGGCGATTTACAGCGTCGACTCGGCCTTAGCCGCCAGGGTGCCCGTATCGCGCGAACTGGCCGAGGCAGGCAGCGTGCTGGACTGAGCCTTGGCCTGCCGCATGGCGGGCGAGTGCTCGTTGATGAATTGCTGGAGCGTATGCGCGAAGTCCTTCGCGTAGACCGGGTTGCCGAGCGTAGTTAGGTGGTCGGCCCCCTCGATCCAATGGGTCACATGATTGCCCGCGATACCTTCCATATTTTCCGCCGAGGCGCGCAGGGGATCTTTCGTACCCATCACCGTGAGCGAGGGGATGCGGTTATTCCGTAATTGCTCCTCGGAGCCCTCCAGGGTCTGAAGTTCCTCAAAGCAGCGCGCCATGGCCTGGGTGTCGTTCACCCAGCAGAGAAAGCGGTTGGTCAGCTTGATGCGAAGCGGCCGGAACCACGCATCGGGAGCTTCCATGAAGTCGACAATGGGCGTCAGGCCCGTGCCGCCATCGAGCGAGGCCGGGACGGTCTGCAGGAGATCGGGATATTGGTTCTGGGGATACCAGCCGGAACCGCCCTGGGTCAGCGACAGAAGCCGTTCGGGATAGCGTCCCGCAAACCGACAGGCTGAGGAAGCCGCCCATGCTGTAGCCGGCGAGATGCGCCTTCTCGATGCCAAGGTGATCCATGAGGCGCGCGATGTCATCCACCATTTCCATGCCGTATTGGCCGTGTTCATGCGGTTTGGCGGACTTGCCGTGGGCGCGCGCGTCGAGCGTGATGACGCGGTAGTCCTGCTTGAGCAGATCGACCACCCCGGGTAGCCGCCAGTTAAGATGGCCATCGGCCGCGAAGCCATGCACGAGGACAACCGGTTCGCCCTGGCCCTCGTCGGTGTAATAGAGCCGCGCGCCGTTGCTGTCGAAGTAATGCCCGGGCACGCGGACGAAGAGCACAAGGCTCAGGTAGAACAGCGTGGTCAGGACGGCGAGCGCGGCGAATACCGCGATCTGAACGCGGGTCTTGTGCATGAACGGAATCTCCCTCGGGTCGTAATCGCGTAGTATCAAGCAATGCGGCCGCCAAGGCAAATGGGCGGTTTCAACCCTGGGGCGTATCCGCTACACTGTGCTTTTCACGCGGGAGAACAGGCGATGCTGAAACGTTATGCCCCGATGCTTTCGGAGACGACCTGGGATGCTGTGTTCATCGGCTCGGGTATCGGCAGCTTGACCGCGGCGGCGGTGCTGGCGCGCGAGGGCTGGAAGGTACTGGTGCTGGAAAAGCACTACGAGCCGGGCGGGTTCTGCCACACCTTTAAGCGCAAAGATTTCGAGTGGGACGTGGGCGTGCATTACGTGGGCGGCGTGCAGCACCCGAAGCAGTTCGAGCGGCAGGCCTTCGATTACATCAGCGGCCGCCGGCTGGACTGGGCCCCGATGGGGGCACCCTACGATCGCGCCATCATTGACGGACAGACCTACGACTTCGTGCCGGGTTCGCAGGAACAGCTGAAGCTGTGGATCAGCTATTTCCCCCAGGAAGAACAGGCGATACGCGAATATTGGAAGCGGGTGCGAGAATGCGCGAAATCGAGCCAGTTGTATTTCGCCGATCGCGCGGTGCCGCAGATCATCAGCAGCTTGGGCGGCGGGCTGATGCGGCGGCCGTTCCTGAAGTATGCCGACCGCACGACCTATGACGTGCTGCGCGAACTGACGGACAACGAAGCGCTGATTACCATGCTGTGCACTCAGTGCGGCGATTATGGTCTGCCGCCGAACCAGGCGAGCTTTGCGATTCATGCGATGGTGGTGAGCCATTACCGGGACGGCGGTAGCTATCCGATCGGCGGCGCGGGCCGCATCCACCAGAGCGTGATGGAGACCATCGAGGATCACGACGGCTGTTTGGCGGTGCGCTGCGGCGTGCAGGGATTGCTGATGGAGCGCGGCCGCGCGGCAGGCGTGGTGCTGGAAGGCGGCGAGGAAATCCGTGCGGGCCGGGTGGTGAGCGGCATGGGCGTGCGCAATACCCTCGCGCGTCTGGTGCCGGAAGACCAGCGCCGGAAGTTCGGCGCGGACGAGGCGCTCAAGACCGTCAAGGCGAGCATCGCGCACCTGTGCCTCTATGTAGGCGTCGATGTATCGGACGAGGAACTGGGCTTTCCGCGATTCAATTACTGGTGCTACGACCCTTACGCGGGCGATGGCACACCCGGCGGACGGCTGCCCTCGGCGTACATCTCGTTTCCTTCCGCGAAGGATCCCTCGTGGGCGGAGGCCCACCCCGGCAAGGCCACCGTGCAGATGATCGGGCTGGGGCGGATGGAAGACTTCGCCGAATGGGAGGGCACCCGTTGGAAAAAGCGCGGACCGAAGTACGAGGCGCTCAAGGCGAAGTTCGAGACGGCGATGCTGGAGCGTCTGTACACCATGTATCCCAAGACGCGGAACCGCATCGGCTGGGCGGAGGTATCGACGCCGCTCTCCACGGCCCACTTCTCGCACTACCCGAGCGGCGAGATATACGGCCTGGAGCATACGCCCGAGCGATTCCGTCAGCGCTGGCTGCGGCCGCGCACCCCCATCAAAGGGCTGTACCTGACTGGCCAGGATATCTGCACCGCCGGCGTCGCCGGGGCCATGTTCTCCGGCCTGCTCACCTCCAGCGTGCTCCTGGGCAAGAACATGATCAGCGTCATCCACCAGCGCGAAACGGCGCAGGCAGCGGTGGGCTGAGAGGCGTGCGGCGAGGTCGCAGGTAATCTTGGCTGCAGGGGCAATTGAAGCGCCAACGGAGCGACCTATACCAGTCTGGGCAAACAGTCCGGATTGCGTAGCCACCACAACACGAAGCGCCAAAGGCGCGACCTATACCAGCCCAGCCCAACGGGCTGGGTAGCGGTCGCGAACTAGGGCGGGAGCGCTGAAGGCGCGAACCATCGCATCGATCGGGCCTTTGACCCTAAAGAGGGCATGACGCCCCTCAAGCCGCGGCTCGGTACTGCCGATAGATCGGGGTGCAGGCAAGAGACAGGATGCCCCCGATGGAACTTGGAACGATACAGAGCAGCACGCTGAGCGCCCCGGCCGCGCGGGTGACCCCCGCCGACCTGGCCCGCCAAGCGGATGCCGTGTTCCAGGGGGCCGCGGGGGTGGACGCTTTTCTGAACACCGGCGGCGACCGTGCCGCGTTCTACGAGGCCGCCCGCAGCGCCGAGCAACAGCCCGACGTGGGTGGCGATGCCTTCCTCAGCATGCTGGCCGCCCTCCTCAAGCAGGGCATCGTCGGCTCTGAACAGCTCGAGGTCCGCGGCGAGACCTACACCAGCTTCCTCGAAAATCGCATCGCCGCCCCCGACGACATCGCCCACGCCCGCCGCGCCCGGCTGGACGTGTGGGGGTAGGGGCCGGGCCAAATTAATCGCTAAACTTCGACTCAGGCGGCCATGGTCAGGGGGTAATGCGCAACACGCTTGCCAATTCGAAAATGGTTGCACTAGCCGGACTAACTGACGACCGCAGATTCAAAGTCTAATTGCAACAGGCTTTTCGAGGAAGACCTGTGCCGGGGTGCGGAATCCGAGTTTCTTTCTGGGACGATTGTTGAGCTTGTCGACGTAGGTATTCAATTCCCCGTCGGTGAGGTTTTTGAAG
>WGMK01000024.1 GCA_016125095.1 Candidatus Hydrogenedens sp.
CAGCTTCAAAAACCTCACCGACGGGGAATTGAATACCTACGTCGACAAGCTCAACAATCGTCCCAGAAAGAAACTCGGATTCCGCACCCCGGCACAGGTCTTCCTCGAAAAGCCTGTTGCAATTAGACTTTGAATCTGCGTGCGCAGTATGCGAAATTGGCGGATTATAATGGCTTTGCCGAAGATGGTTTCCAAATAGGTCCAACTATATTATTTGTGCGCATATAAATATCAATACCTATTAAGCGCCAAATACAAATACCCTCAATAAGCAATCAAGTCTCGTCAATGCTTTGGATCGCCGGTGGACGCGGTGTCGCACCACGGAGGGTCGAATTCTGCCCGCTGCCGAAATACGGGAGAAAAGCTGCGCAAATGCACCCGAAATAGGCATACTCTGCGTTCATTCAGAGGGAAGGCATGTCGCCTATCCCCCTTGGGGCGGCAAGCCATGGGCAATCGGGCGGAGCGGAATTGTGATCGAACTCGGTGTAAACATTGACCATGTGGCGACACTGCGGCAGGCGCGGCGCGAGGGCTGGCCGAAGGTGGTGGAGGCGGCGCGGGTGTGCGAAGACGCCGGCGCCCATCAGATTACCGTGCATCTGCGGCAGGACCGGCGGCATATCCAGGACCATGATATCGAGGACCTGGCCCAGTCGCTGCGGGTACGGATGAACTTCGAGATGGCCGCCGTGCCGGAGATGATTGCGCTGGCGCATCGCATCCGGCCGCATTCGGTGTGCCTCGTGCCGGAAAGCCGCGAGGAAATCACCACGGAAGGCGGCCTCGACGTGGCGGCGCGCGTGGAAGAACTGACGGCCCTGACCGCGGGCATGCACGAACGTGGCATCCTGGTGAGCATGTTTATCGACCCCGACCTGGCGCAGGTAGAAGCCAGCGCCGCCACGGGGGCCGACATGGTGGAACTGCACACGGGACAGTACGCCAACGCCGCCGAAGCCGATACGCCTGCGGAACTCGAGCGGCTGCGCACGTGCGGCGACGCCGCCGTACGCTTGGGCATGCTGTTCAACGCGGGCCACGGCCTAAGCATCCGCAATCTCGCCCCGGTGGCTGCCCTGCCCGGGCTGCACGAAGTGAACATCGGCCACGACATCATCTCGCGCGCCATCTTCATCGGGCTGGATTCCGCGGTGAAAGAGATCCTTGCTATACTGCAGCAACACGCTGCATGAGGGTTGCATCATGAAATCGAAAGACGGCGACAACAAGAACAAGATCAAGCTGCCCGGCGCCTCGAAGCCCTTTCCTCCGATGGGGAAAGGCGGCGGCAAAAAGGGCGGCGGCGCGCCCGCCATGGCCCCGCGCAAGAGCTTCAAGCAACGCGGCGGCGGCAAGTGATCGCGCTGCACCGCCCGGCATGATGCGCGCGCGCTTCTGGCTGTGCGCGGTGCTGCTCTGCGCCGGCTGCGAAACCGGCGTGCCGCCCGCTTATGACATGATCATGATGACCGGCGGCCTGCCCGATTCGGTCGAGGGGGAGGCCGTATCCGAGGGCGAAAGCGAAGGCGCGCCCGAGAAGCCTGCCTTCGACACGGTGAAGGCCGCCCGAAAATTCGCCGAGAACGCCGCCACGCTGCGCGACCTCTCCTGGAATGAGCGCATCACCTACCGGTTGCCCGGCTCGTTCACCATCGAACTGCTGCTGCGCGTGGCGTCCGATGCCAATGGCGATGCCTATGTGACCGAGATCAATCGCGCTACCTCGGAGGCCCAAGGTGTGCACCGCGCTGCCGACGCCCGCGCGGCCACCGAAGACGATCAGCGCCGCGCCCGGCTCTTGGCCGATCTCGCCCGCGCCTACACCTCGCCCCCGCCCGGCAAGATGGACGGCATGTTCGCGGCGGGTCCCGTGCCTGCGGCCGGCCCGGGCTATGGCCTCGTGTGGTTCTCCGCCGCCGATTTCATCATGCCCGGCGACGCCCTCAGCCTCAGCGTCAATGAACTCACCGCCAAGCCCGAGCGTCTCGAGATTACGGCTCAGGCAGAAGGCACCCCGGTGGAGGCCATCGCGGCCTATCGCGAACTCCCCGACGGCACCTTCTATCCCCAGAGCACCGAAGTGCGCCTGCCCGAGCTCGGCATCCAGCTCACCGCCGAACGCTACAACTTCCGCCTCCAGCCCCACCGCTGAGCCAGAGCAAGAAACTCCAGGATCAGGATTCCCGCGCCACGCCCCCGGATTCTCCGGCCGGCGGCATGTTGCCGAGCAAGCGCGCCACCGTCTCCCGGAGTTCGGCATGCATGATCGCTGCCTTCTCTTCGATGCCGCATTGAAACATGTGACAGAAATCCTGGAACTTGTCCAGCGTCCCGTCGAACTTTTCGGCGACGGGTATCAGGATCATGCCTTGTTCCCGGGCGCGGGAAGCGAGCGCCTCATTGTAGCGCTGAAGCAGATATTCGTATTGAAGGAACTTGAACCCCGCTATCCACCATTGATTCGGGAAATTGAAGTCGAGATAGAATTGCTCCTCTTCGGAAAGCCGCGCCGTGTTCGGCACGGCAATCGTCGATACGGCAACCGGAATGCCATGGGCACCGAAGGCCTTATGGAGAAACGACAAGTTATCGAGAATCGATTGCTTCGACGCATCGATTTCACCATCCGTGGGAAGCAGCCACCGCCATCCCCACGCCAGACAGAAACGCGAGAACGAAAGAATCCGCTTTATCGCAGGCGCTTCGAGATAGCGCCATTCCAGTAGCGAATTGCGCAGCACGTCGTTTATGCCTTCGTAAATCAGCACCAGATCCGGCTGAAGGTCCAAATACTCCGAATATCGCAGCACATGTGCCGCGCTCGAAGTGCCCGGGACACCGCAATTGATGACTTCGATTCGGTGCCCGGGAAAATCGCGGTTCAACAGGAATTCAAGTAGGTTGGGATACGTCTGACTGTTCGTAATGCCTTCTTCGGTCGTCGAACTCCCGAGACACAAAATCCGGAACGTCCCTGCCGGCTTGGGCAAGGCGATAGGATCGTCGCGCCACCCCAGTTCATTTGTAGCGTAGTCCGCTCCGTCGTGGAAGCCGCGTTTCAAATTGAAGGCTGGTATCTCGTACCGCGAATCAGGCTGCGGAGGCGACAGCGCGCCATCGACCCGGAGGAGGACAATCGCGGCTTCCTGTCCTCCGCCCGACGGCACGAGTGTCACCGCGCAGGGAAAGGGGAGGAAACTAGCGTCCGTGTCCAGGCGCATCGGAACCCCTTTGGCCAACACCCCGGGGAGCGCCTCTTTGACGGCGGCACGCCACTCGGCGAAGCGCTCCAGCTTCAGCACAATCGGCCTGCGGTCTACGTCGCCCAACACCGAAGACAACCGCTCGAAGCTCGGTGGGCCGTAGATTGCCAGGACCTCGCCTTCCGCATCGACCGACACCGCGACGATGCCGTGCAGGCGCGCTGCAAATCCCCGTTGCGACGGCCCGAGCGATCCAAACCATGCGATCCAGGATTCCTCGTCGGCGCGAAGCGCATCTGAACGATACAGCACCTCGCGTTCCGCGCCGCTCAAGTCCAGCGGGCGGTATGATTTTGGAGGGGCCGTCGGATGCGGAGTCTGAAGCGCGCTTCCCGTCTCCGGCTGGGGGATATGTCCAGTGGCCCGAGCCTGCACGAGCGGATTGGTATTCATACGGTAGACGTAAACGGCCACGGTACCGAACTCGAGCGCGAGCGGGATCAGGCAAAGCCAGAGAATCAAAATGGTAGAGCCAAACACCACACGAGACCGTCTTCCAGATCGGGGCTTCGTCGACTGATTGCGCGTGGTATCCGGCCCTTCTAGAGGACGCACTTGTGCCCGATTCCTTTCGATTTAATGACACTGGGACCCTCGATTCGCATCCCTATCGCCATCAGGCCGCGAGGGAACGGCTGACACTATACCATCTTACGCAGGCCAGGGATGCGCCGGGCGTCGACATCCTACGGGGGATGCGGTATGCCACGGCGGAGCTTGCCTTTTTCCCAACGCAGACCCCGCGCCTCACAGCCCGGGGCAGAAGCCGTCCTCGGTCTCCTCGCAGCGTTGGATGGCGCCCGCATTGAAGAACTGAATCAGGCGCAGCAGTTCCGACAGCGATACACTCCAGTCTTGGGGGTTGTAATCCAATGCATGCGGCACGCAAGATTCCGCGCCGACATCGAAGCCCAGCGTGAAACCGTCCTCGGTCGCCCCGGCGTTCTCGGCACAGTGGTACCCCGATCCATTGAACAGCTGGATAAAGCGCAGCACTTCAGAAAGATCGACCACGCCGTCGGCGTTCAGGTCCGCCCGGTGAATGGGACCATCCCCGCCCGACGCCTCAAGCAACTCCGACACCTGCAACAATCCGTCGCCATTGGCGTCGATTAGGTCGAATGCTTCTTGCGTGAGCTCCGGCGAAATACTTTGCAGGGCGGTGAAACTCAGCCCTTCCGCAGTGCCGCCCAACCCGGCGAACCCGGCCAACAGGTCCTGTGCCATGCTGCCCAGCGCGTCCCCTTCGCCTCCACCTTCGCCTCCACCTTCGCCATCCACCACGCCCTCTGGCTGGCCCTCGGGCATCCCCTCGATAACGCCCTCCGGCTGGCCTTCGACCACACCTTCGACGACCCCCTCGGGGCCGCCTTCGGAAGTCCCCTCGACAACGCCTTCCGTTGTTCCTTCGGTCGTGCCCTCGGTCGTGCCCTCGGCCTCGCCCTCAAGGCCATCGTCGGCCTGCATCAGAAAGCGTGGCGCGCTCGTGATGACGTTCGCAGATAGCACAACGTTTTTCAATTGCTCCGTGTAGCCGTCGGCCGTGCCCCGTACTTCGTATTCCCCCGGAAACTGATTCGTGAACCGGAAGAACCCACCGCCGTCGGGTGTAGCCTGAAGTTCGCCATCGACCACCAGCGGGTTCGCCTCCGGTGCTATCCGCTGCCCGCTTTCGGCGTCCAGCATGATGCCCGTAATCGAGCCCGGCTCCAAAGACGCGCCTGCCGGAACATTCGGCAGCACCTGAATCGCCGTCTCGGGGCTGCCCCCCGGTACCGAAATCTGCGCAAAAATATCGTCCGGGCCCAGGTTGCCCCAGTCGTTGTACCCCGCCATCACGGTCGAGGGCGGCGCGGCGGAAAACTCCACGAAGCTCGCCCCAGCCGCCAAACCCCGGAATCGGTTAAAGCCGGATTGCAGAATGAGCGAAGTCGCACCCAGCACAGGCAGCTGCGGTTCCACCGACTTGGCCGACACATCGATGGCAATCGCACGCGAGTTCGCGCCGTCGGCGCTGATGCCGTCGAACCAGTTGTCCGACACCCGGACGCTCGAGTCGACCGCGTGCAGGCCCGTGCCCAAGTTTTCGATGGAGCAACGGGTGACGACCGATTCCGCCGAGCCCGCTCCAGCGCTGCGAATGCCGGTCGACACCGGACGACTGAGACCATCCAGCGCGACATTCTCCACCGCCATGGAGACATTATCGATATCCACCAATACCAGCTGTTGCGCGGCATCGGATGGCGGCCGGACCGTCAGATCCCGCAGCACCGCCCCCTCGGCCCCCGATACCACTACGTTGCTCGTGGAGATGAGTTGATTGAAAGTCGGCTGGATAATCGTCAGTCCGGGCTGCGATGCGTCGGCACCGGCCAACACGACGTATGGCTCCATGGCCACGGCTTCCTCATACGCGCCGGCCGCCACCGCGATGGTAATGGGATTCGATTCGGAGGCCGCGGGAGCAACACGCGAAAGGGCATAGCCGATGGTCTGCCAAGGCTGCGACGCCGTACCACCGGACACCGCATCCGTGCCGCCGGGTGCGACATAGACTTGCGAAATACCGCCGCATGCGCTGGTATCCACCACCACCGTGCGGACCACAGGCTCGGCCACCAGGCCCAGCGAACTCGTCGCGGTGTAGGTAATCTCGTACGTACCCGGCACCGGCAGCCAATCCTCGCCGCCGGAGATATCGACCGGAGCGGAATCGCCGCAAGAATCCACTGCCGACGCGCCGAGCTCCGTATACACCTCGTCGCAGCCGAGCGTGACGACCGACGGGCCGTTCAGCGTAATCTCCAGTTGCTCCGGCGGCACCACCACCAGACGGTAAGCAGGCTCCGCCTCGAGCCCCGTGCCGCTGACGGCCGTATAGGTCACCACATGGGTTCCCGGCTGCTCGAGCGCCGCGCCATCCCCCGTAATCTCATAGGTCACCACTTCGCCGCAGTCGCCGTAGACCACCGCCCCCGGCTCCACATAGGACGCACCGCATTCGAGTTCGACGACGAAGGGCGCGTTCAGCGCGATGACCGGCGCCAACTCGGGCAACACCACCACATACCGAATGATCTGAGGCGCATCGTCGCCCAGGCTGTTCTCCACGTCATAGGTGATTTCATACGCACCGGGCGTCTCAGGGTCGACCGTATCGCCGCCGATGACGATGTCTCCCGAAAGGTCGCCATCCGTTAAATCGGTCGCGGCAGCGCCCGGCTCCACATAGTCTTCTCCGCATTGCAGGGTCAGGTGCGCATCTCCCAGCAGCGCAATGCTCGGCGCCTGCACGGTCCACAGTTCAATCGCGTCGTCACTGCCGATAGCCAGGAGCCGATCGTCGGCCGTAAGCGCCGCTTCATTGATGGGAGCATCGTTCAGCGTCTCGAACACGGCGAGCGTCGCGCCCGAGGACACATCCCAAAGCCGCGCCGTTCCGTCTTTCGAGCCCGACACCAGCCCTGCGCCATCGGACGTGTAGGCCAGGGAGACGACCTTGTCGGTGTGGCCCTGGAGGACCTGCACCAGATCACCCGTGGCCGCGCTCCAGATAAAGACCGCCTGCGCCCCCGCCCCAGCGACATAGGCCTTGTCCGGGGATATCGCCACGGCATCCCCGACCGTAACCGGGCACGCGAGATTCTTGTCGAGCAACTTGGGGCTTCGATTCCAAAGCTTCACTAACTTCTTCGAACCATACAGAACCTTGGTGCCATCCATAGAACTTGCCAATGCACGGACTTCGTTCTGAGGCGTCTCAAGCAGGCTGCTAAACGCGCCGGTTGTTCCATCCGACAAAGCGACATAAGCGCTAACGAAAACGTTCTCCGGATCGAAGCGATCGACGCTCGCTAAAGCATCATTGCCCGCGAAAACGGTGATTGAAGTAGGGCTGATATTTCCCAGGTTGTTCGTAATCGTTCCCAGGTTGGCATCATTGGCATAGTCTCGAATCCTGTTGCCGATGGAGTATTTCGTTCCATCAGGTGAAAACTTTACGGTCCTGTTCGATATCGCCTCCGGGATATCGCGCACGAAATCACCCGACTCCAGTTCGAGCACGATCGGGTGGCTGGCAGTGAAAACCAAGTCGCTGCCATCTGGACTAAAGGCGGACCCCGTTACCGTATCATCGATTAGGTACAAGTCCCTGATCTTCGTGCCGTTCGACAGGTCGTTGACAAAGACGTTGCCTGCCGTGTCGCCCGACAGCAGGGTGGTGCCGTCGGGGCTCACCGAGCACGAGATGATGTAGTTGGGTCCCTCGTGCGTGGCACGCACGCCGGTGCCGGCAAAGTCGGGGAGGCTGAATCCCTCCACGGTGAAATCCGAGTCGAAATACAAGAACGCGTCGTCCGGACTGAGCGCCAAATCTGAAATGAAACTGACTTGAAAGCCGGTCTTTACAAATACCTGTTGACCGCTAGCGACCTCCCAGACACGAATGGCCTTGTCGCGGCCCCCCGTGTACAACTTCGCGCCGTCGGAAGCGAATACCGCTGCATCGACGGAAGCGGTATGCTTTGCAAGCGTCGAAACCAGCGCGCCCGTCGCTCGGTTCCATAGCTTTAGCGTCGTGTCGGACGAGCCGGTAAGTAGCAGCAGCCCGTCGGGGGAAAACTCCACGACATTGATGGACCCGCTGTGCGCGGCCCAAGTGCGCTCCAGCAGTCCGCTCGCCGGATTCCAAAGCAACGCGCTCCCGTCGCCCGCACCCGCCAGCACCTGGCTGCCGCCGGGCGAGAATGCCACCGAGCGCACGCCACCGACATGTCCAGACAAGGTTTGGAGCAGCGCACCGCTGTAGACATCCCAAATGCGTACGTTGCCGTCCAGACACCCCGTGACGACACGGCCGCCATCGGGAGAGAAGGAGCCGCACATCACCTCGTCGGGATGGCTCAGCGAGAACGCCTCCCGATCGGTCACCAGGTCGACGATGCGGGCCGACGCGTCGCGTGAGCAAATGAGCACCCGCAGCCCGTCCGGAGAATAATCGACGGAGCTGATTTCACCGACCGTGACTGCCGGTCTGGTCCACAGCGGGGCCGGAAAGATCGGCTCTGCGGTTTCCGTGCAACCCCCGCCATCCTGCACTTCGACCGTCCGATAGGCCGACGCCTTCAAGTCTTCGCCATCGATGACGTTGTAGGTTACCGCGTAGAATCCGGCTCGGTTGGTATCCACGTTGTCGTATGTCACGATGGATCCGGTCAAATCTCCCGAAATTGGGTCGGACGCCGTGGCGCCCGCATCGGTGTAGGTATCGCCGCAATTCGCGACGGCCGGATTGTCTCCGAGAATCGTAATCTCCGGGGGCAACTGGTCGCCGATTTTTATGGCGCGTGGCACTTGGTTCGCTTGGCTTCCCTCGAAATCCGACGTCGCCCCGGCGGGTACGTTCGCCAGCGCCAATACAAGCGACACTACGTGCACCGCGATCTGAAATCGCATCATGGAACCAACCCCAAATTACCTGCCGGCACGTTCTTGCCTAACCCGATTGTTCATCAGAGACTAGAATACTGCAAAAGCCGCCAATTGTCTACCAGCAGTATGACGGTGAAAAGGTAACCGGTACCCCTGGTGGGAGCAGATTTTCCAGGCCAATCTTGGCCCGTCGCGGCAGTGGCCCTTACTCCACGGCGCAGAAGCCGTCCTCGGATTCCCCGCAGCGCGCGACGCCGCCCGCCGCCTCAATCAACTCCGACACCTGCAGCAGTCCATCGCCGTTCACGTCGATGGCGTCAAACTCTTCCTGCGACAACAACGGCAAAATCAAGTGCCCGCCGTCGCGGGCCTTCGCCTTAGCTTCCCGGCCGCAGCCGCGCGCCCACGCCCAGCATCAGCGCGAAGCCGAACAGGAACGCCAGCCAATCGCCAAGCTGCTGGTCCCACGGAAGCGCCTTGCCATCCGCGCCGCGGCAGCCCGGACACCCCGCCGTCGGCGTCGTCGGCTCGCCTTCGCCGTCGATTGTTCCTTCCCCATCCGAGGAACCCTCGCCCTCTGCGGCACCTTCGATCGCGCCTTCGCCTTCGCCTTCTGCGGTACCCTCGATGGCGCCTTCGCCCTCCGTATGGCCCTCGATCGACCCCTCGCCTTCGGTGACTCCCTCCAGGCTTCCTTCCGCACTCCCCTCTACCGTGCCTTCGGCCTGCCCTTCGGGTGTGCCTTCCAGGACGCCTTCAAATGCGCCCTCGGAAGTACCTTCACCCTCGGTCTGGACCGTGCCCTCGCCGTCTCCCGTCTGGCAGGGTGAAACGATAACCGAGCGCACCACCGGCTCCGCTTCGAGTCCGCCGCTATCGGCCGCGGTGTAGACGATTTCGTACTCCCCGGGAATGCTCGTATCGATCGATTCTCCGCCCGTTGCTGCCACCGCCACGCTGCCTTCGCAGGGGTCGAGCGCCGTGGCGCCAGGGTCTACCAGCGGCGCGCCGCAAACCAGCACCAGCGGGTCTTCGCCCAGCAGCGTGATTACCGGCGGCTCGGTGTCTTCTGTGATGACAACCTTACGAACCACCTGCGCCGCCGCATGGCCCGCGGCGTCCGTCACGTCGTACGTAACGCGATAGGTTTCGCCCGGCTGCGCGGTATCCAGCGAGTCTCCACCCGTTTTCACAGACAACGTGATATCACGCTCTGCCAGGTCCGTCGCCTGAAAGCCGGGCTCGCTGTATTCCGTGCCGCATTCCAGCTCAAGTATCGAGTCTCCGGTCAGGGTGACTACGGGTTGTTCCAAGTCCCAGAGGAACATGCTGCGGCTCGCCGCCGTCACTGCGCGGGTGCCTTGAGCAGAAATTGCGCCACAGGTTCCAGTACTCGTGTTCGGATTCAGCGCCCGCAAGATTCCGCCCGTCGCGGTATCGTAGACATAGGCCAGGCCGGTATCGTAGACCGCCATTGCCCAGCGATCGTCGCGCGAAAACGCAACGGTGCGCACCCCGTTACCAGAGGTGTCACAGACTTGCAGCTGGGCGCCGGATACCGTGCTCCAAACGGCAAGGCTGCTACCCGATGCCGCCAGCAGCGCACGCTGGCCGTCGTGCGAGAAGGCCGCTTTATGAAACACGGGCGTTGTCGAATAGCCTTCCAGGGTAGCCAGCCGCTGCCCCGTCTCCGCGCTCCAAACATAGGCCGTGAAATTGGAATGTCCCGTTAATACCCGGGAACCATCCACCGACAGTGCGGCGCAACAAATCTGGTAGCCCGCGACCTGAAACGTTCGTAAGGCTTCGCCCGTGTCGGCATTCCATAGCCGGGCAGATTGATCATCCAGTGACAACGTCAGAATGCGCGTCCCGTCGCCGGATATTTCCACGGCATCTATGCTGCCGCCGTCGCCGGCGAAACGCTTCAATTCGGTTGCCGTGTCCATATCCCAGAGGCGGGCGGTGCCGTCTTCGGATCCGGTAACGAGGAGCGCCCCGTTTCCGGAGATCGCAATATCGTTAATGCGCGTATCATGCGCCTGGAACGAGCGCACCATGGCCGCGCGTTCGAGGTTCCAATATTGAATCGCACCGGCAAGGTCTCCGGTCACGGCCCGCACTTCATCATTCCGGAACGCGGCGGCGGTTATCCGCGATTCAATATCGACAAAGGCAAGCGGCTCCGCGGACCCGCTCGCGAGCGACCAGGATTGATAGTTCCCGTTGCTCAATCCCGCCATGACGCGTGTGCCGTCGGGTGTGACGGCGATTGCATCGACCGGAGCCTCGGCCTGCAGCGTTGCCTCCAAGGTACCGTCCGATGCATTCCAACGCCGGACCGTGGCGTCCTCCGAGCCGGTCACCACCTGCATGGAATCCGCGCTGAAGACCGCCGAGGTCACGGCACCGGTATGTCCGCTGAACTCCCGCACGAGCGCCCCGGTTGCGGTATTCCACAGTTTGGCGGTCTGGTCCATGGACGCCGTCAGCAGCAGCGAAGCATCGCTGGAAAAGGCGACGCTCGTAATGCCGTCGGTGTGCCCGGCAATCGTCCGGACTTCCGCCAAGGTGTCGCCGCTCCAAAGCTTAACCGTTCCGTCTAGCAATCCAGTCGCAACCAACGTTCCATCGGACGAATACGCGACGGCCTCGACATCGGTATCAGCCCTTAGCGATGCCGTCCGTTCCCCTGTCCTCAAATCCCAAACGCGGGCGCCTACGTTCCCCGTAATGGCCTGCAAACCATCGGGAGACACCGCCAGACAATAATTCGGCGTCCTCGTGAACTGGTTGAAAATGTACAGGGTCTGCAAGATCGCGCCCGTCTCGATATCGAACAGCGACAGCACCCCGCCCTCCCATGCGACTAGCAGTTGTGCTCCATCCTGCACAAAGGCGCATCCTCGAATGCTACCAGGGTTCCGGAAGGTGGTACCTGCAAGATTGAATACCCCGAGCTCGCGTCCGGTGTCCGCGTCCCAAAGTCGGGCGTTCCCGTCCGTGCCGCCGGTAACCAGAGAATGGCCATCCGGCGAAACGGCGAGCGAGGTAATGGCAGCTGCGTGGCGCGCTCCGAATCGCGCCGCCGGCACACGCACCACATCCGCCAGCGCAGGCGCGCCCGCCCCGAACACCACCACGAGACACACCAGACCAGCCATGAGGTTATTGCGCATGACCATTCCTCCACAGGCGGCTCTGCCTAGCCACGCACGAATACCCACCGTCACGGCTTTACCGTAGCAGAGGAAACCGATTCACACAAGAAGATTCTAGAACAGCCATGGAAGCAAGACAGTATGGCTATTTTTGACAGATTTGGCAGTTCGTGCTGAGGCTGCACCCTTGATCCTGATATGCTTGGATGTCGGTTTTACCCTTACCCCCTCCTCCCTTGAAAACCTCCGCGGCCGCCCGGATACTGCGTTGCCGGGCCGTGGACGCGGCCCGTTGGAACCGGGCAGGAGTATCGACATGCAGGGTAGTAGCGGCGCCCCGGGGCGGGGCGGCTGGGTGGTGCCGAATGCGACGGCGTTTTGCGCGAGCTTCTGCATCATGCTGGTCGAACTGGTGGGCGGCCGCCTGATTTCGCAGTACCTGGGCATGTCGCTCTACACTTGGACCGCGCTCATCGGCGTGGTGATGGCGGGCATGTCGGCGGGGCATTTCGCGGGCGGCTGGCTGGCCGACCGCGCCCGCACGCGCCGCGCGCTTTCGGGGGCCTTCCTGCTGGCGGCCGCGGCCTGCGTGGCCATTCTCCCGCTGAATCACCTCATGGGAAGCCTCCAGGCGCTGCATGGGCTGGCTTGGCCGGTGCGCATCTCGCTGCACGTCGGCCTCGCGTTCTTTGTGCCGGCCATGGCGCTGGGCCTCATCATTCCGCTCGTGGCCAAGCTCGCGTTGGAACAGCAGCAGGCCTCGGGCCGCGCGGTGGGCGGCGTATTCGCCTCGAGCGTGGCGGGCAGCATCGCGGGCACCTTTGCCACCGGCTACTACCTGATTCTCGTGCTGGCCGCATCGCGCATTCTCCTGCTTGCGGCGGGCGGACTGCTCGCCCTCAGCATCGCCTATGCGGCGGCCGCCTTCGCGCGCCGCGAATTGCTGCCCCAGCCGCCCGCGCCCGCCCAAGGAGATTCGCCCGCGGTTCTGCGCGAATGGCTTCCGCCTGCACTCACGGTGCTCTGCTCCAACATCGCCTTCATGGTGTTCGAACTGGCCGCCATGCGCGTGGCCGCGCGCGAATTCGGCAGCTCGCTCTACACCTGGACCTCCGTGCTCGGGGTCATGCTCGCCGGCATCAGCCTGGGCAACGCCCTCGGCGGCCGCCTGGCCGATCGCACCGCTTCGCGCGCCGCCCTGTCGCGCGTATTCGTGCTGGCCGCCGCATTGCTCTTGCTCAGCCCGGCATGCAACGCCTGGATGGGCGCGTGGCACGAACAGAGCGCCTTTTTCCTCCGGCTCTCCTGGCCGGCGCAGGTGCTCGCCCGCGTCTGCGCCGCGTTCTTCCTGCCCTGCGTGGCGCTCGGATTCGTCAGCCCCATCGTGGTCAAGCGCGAACTCCAGCGCGGCCACGCCTCCGGCGTCACCGTCGGCGCCATCTACGCCTGGGGCGCTGTGGGCGGCATCCTTGGAACGTTTCTGGCCGGCTATCTGCTCATCCCCGCGCTGGGCAGCCTGCCCGTGGTGGCGCTCATGGCGCTCCTGCTGGCCGCCACGGCCGCGGCGTGGCACCCCAAGAGCGTTCTCTCGCTGGCTGGCGCAGGCATCGCCACGGCCGCGCTCGTCGTTTCCCTCGTTCCAGCCGACAGCGTGCGAGCAGTCGCCGAGCGCCTGCACCTCCGCTACCCCACCCCCGCGCACGCGATCTACGAATCGGAAAGCGCCTATTCCTACGTGGCGGTGCTGGCCGATGAGAAGAACCCGGACCTCCGCAAAATGAAGCTCGACAAGCTGCTGCACAGCACCATCGATGTCGGCCACCCCACCACGCTTCACTACGAATACGAGTGGCTCTACGCCGTACTGGTTGATCAGCTTGCCGGCCCCGGGCAGCCCGTGCGTGCGCTTGCCATTGGCGGCGGCGGCTACGCCTTTCCGCGCTATCTCGAACTGACCCGCCCCGGGAGCGACGTCGTCGCGGTGGAAATCGACCCGGAGGTAACCGAGGCCGCGCGCGCCGCCATGGGACTCCCGCGCGATGCCGCGATGAGCATTCACCACATGGACGCCCGCAACCTGCTCAGCGATCTGCGTCGCGAACAGATCGCCTCGCCGGATTTCGAACGTTTCGATTTCGTGTTCGGCGATTCTTTCAACGACTACACGGTGCCGTATCAGCTCACCACGCTCGAGTTCGTCCGCCAGGTCGATGCCCTACTCGAAGACGACGGCGTCTACATGCTCAACATGATCGACCTGCTCGACTCCGGCGCCTTCCTCGGCGCCATGGTGCAGACCTGCCGCGAAGTGTTTCCGCAGGTTGCAGTGTTCGACACCGGCCGCGCCACCGGCACGCGCGATACCTTCGTCATCGTGGCCGCCAAGCAGCCCGTCGATTTCGACGCGATTCCCGATGCCGTGCGCCAGCGCTACGACTATCCCGGACGCCGCGTGCCGCAGCAGGAACTCGACGCGCTGATGGCGCGCAACGAGACCCGCACGCTCACCGACGATTTCGCGCCCGTGGAAAACCTGCTGGCCCCCGTGGTGCGGGCGCGCGCGGGAGAACCGGCCGACGACGCCTATGCCCTCGCGCTTTGGCATGCGCAACAGGGACAGTGGGACGAAGCCCGCGTTCAGGGCGAACGCGCCGTCGCCATCCGTCCGGTCTTTCCCGCGGCGTGGGAACTGCTCTCCGATGCCTACGCCCGCCTCGGGAATCAGGACGCCGCCGTCGTGGCGCTGGGCCGCGCCGTCGCGGGCCACCCCAAGCCGGCCAACGCGCATTACGTACATGGCCTCGCGCTCTTCCAGACCAACCAGCTGGAGGCCGCCATCGCTGCGTGGGAACAGGCCGTCGCGCTGGACGACACCCTCGGCCCCGCATGGTACAACCTCGGCGTGGCGCTCGGCTCGAAGGGCGATGTGCCGCGTGCCATGGACTGCTGGCGCAAGGCCATCGCGGCCGACCCGAAAGACGAGGGCAGTTACTACAACCTAGCGGCCGGCCACCTGATGCAGAACGACATCGCGGGCGCGCGCCAGGTGCTGGCGGACATGGAAACCGCCGGCCTCACGCCGCCCGCCGATATCGTCAAACAGATTGCGGAAGCCGAGGGCAGCCCTAGTTGATTCGGTACTCCACAACGCCATCGTCCACGGCAGCGTCCTGCCGGATAACCAGCTTCTTCTTCGCCGCGTCGTAGCTCCAGTCCGTCTCCGGCAGCGCTGCGCCTGCGCGCATGACTTCGCCGGGCTTCGCATCCAGGTGTATCCGCAGGATGTGCTTCGGCAGCGCGCCTTCCAGCTTAACCACCAGGCCATCGGCACCCGGCGTCGCCGTAATCACCGTCTTGCTCTTGCCGTCCGTGTGCCGCAGTTCGTGCCGTGCGCCCTGGCCCGGATAAATCGCAAAGGTCATGTGGTCCGCATAGGTCTCGTCGCCCACCCCCGTGTAGGCGCGCTCGATGGTCATCGGAATGATCGAGCCGTCCTTCACGAATACGGGAAATTCATCGAGCGGATACTCGCGGCTCACCTCGGTGCCGCCCGCAATCGGATCGGCATCGTCATACCAATAGCGCCATTGGCCCTTGGGCAGTTTCACCGTGCGCTTCAACTTGTCTTCATAAATCGGCGCCACGAAAAACGCGTCGCCGAAGTGGTATTCGTAATGCGGACCCTCCGGGCGCATGAGCACCGGGCCGCCTTCATGCTGCGCCACCAAGTGGCTGTACATGTACGGCACCAGCTCCGTGTGCAGCCAGTGGCACTCGCGAACGATCTCGAGTTCCTCCGGCGAGCGCAGCCACATACGGCGTTCGCCGTGGCCGCCATTCAGAAACAGCCCGCAGAACGTAGAGAATTGCGCCCAGCGGATATACAGGTTCTTCGGAATCTCGCCGCCGGAATACCCCGCGATGTCCGAGCCGATTGCGCCGTAGCGGTTCTCGGCGGCGCGGAGAATGTCGCGCAGCGCTTCCTCAATGCCCTCATCCTCGATAGTCCAGCCGTGGTCCTGATCGCCCACCCAGGTAATCGGCGCCGAATCCAGCGGCGCGAATCCCTGCGGATGCGCCATCGGCACCTCGCCGTCGTCGATCGAGCGCGACATCGTCACAAATTCCGGGTTCTGCGTCAGGCCGTGCAGATACTCGTCGCGGTAGTAATGGTCCATGTAAGAGCGCGTCGAGATGGTGCCCGAATAGGTAGTGATCCACGGCACCGGATACTTGTCGTTGATCCAGCGGAAGCACAGCGTAGCCGTGCCGTCCAGCTTCCAGCCATCGAGCCCCCAGTCGAACACCTGCTGCTGGATGCTCCGCCACCACGCCATGGCCTCGGGGTTCGTGTAGTCGATGAACCCGCCCTTGCCCTTCCACCACCTCGTCTGCCCGCCGTCGTTCACCAGGTAGCCGCGATCCCGCACGGACTCGTACCACTCGGTGCTGTCCTGAATTGCCGTGTCCTTGCTCTCGCTGTTCACGTTGCCCGTCATCCACAGCACCACGCGGTAGCCCTGATCCTGCAGGCGCCCGAAGAACTCCGCCGGCTTGGGATACCGTTCCTCGTCCACCACGAAATCGTTGTACTGAAGCGTCCACGGCGAATCGATGAGGATCGTCCGCACGGGAAAGTCGTGTTCCTTGTAGCCCGCCAGCAGTTCTTCCACGTAGGCCGCGGTGTTCACGTCGTCTTCCCACACCCAGCATTCCAGCGCCCAGGGCGGCGGCAGCGCCACCGTGCCGCCGTAGCGTTCCGCATTGCTGCCCCAGCCCCACATGGGCACGCCGATATACGCCGCAAACGCGAACGCAGCGAACAGCACCAGCACCAACACCAGCAATCCGAGCTTGTACAAACAGCCTTTCACGGGAGTCTCCAGTGTCTCTATCGCCTGCGCCGGCTACTTCTTGGCCAGCGTCTTGTCGAACCAGTCCGCGAGAATGATGACCTCGTTCGGCAGCGTAATCCACGGGTGCGTGCCGCCTTCCTTCACCAGCAGGTCGGCCTGCACGCCCGCATCCTTCAGCGCCTTCAACAACGCCTCGGATTGCGACAGCGGTACCACGGGATCCGCGTCTCCATGCAGCAGAAAGAACGGCGGCGCATCGGCCGTCACATAATACAAGGGCGAGTACTTCTTCGCCGCCGCGTCGATCTCTTCCTGCGTCTTGCCCTCGATACCGTCCTTGAACAGCAGTTCCCCAATTTGGCCGGCGATGCCTCCTTCCACCTCGGTGTCCCAGTGCAGGAAATCGGTGGGCGGAAAAAACGCCCCCGCCGCCGCGACAGTCGTGTCGAAGTGCATCAGCGGGTCTTTGGAATCGGGGTCGGCCGGCTGCGGATTAAGCGCCGTCATGCAGGTCAAGTGACCGCCCGCCGACGCGCCCATCAGCCCCAGACGGTCCGGATCGACGCCATACTCGGCCGCATGCGCCTTGATATACCGTATGCCGTGGTTAATCTGGTCGAGCATCTCCGGAAAGATGTATTCGCCCTTCGTGCCCGGGCGCAGCGCGAACACGGTGTAGCCGCGCGCGCAGAGAATGCTGAACACCTGGAAGCCCTTGTGCTCGTCCAGCCGCGCACGGCTCGTGTTCCAGCCGCCCGACACAATGTCGATGATGCCCAGCCCCTTGCCGCCGTCGGTCGGCTTGTAGAACTCTTTCCGGTTCTCCCCCGTCGGCCGGAAGATGTCCATGTAGAAGTCCTTGCCGCCCTGGGTGAGATAAACGTGGTCGATCTCCTGGTCGAAGGGGTCTTCGCCCACCACCGCCGCGGGGGCAGCGAAAGCGGCAAACAGCAGCGACAGGACCAGCCAGAGGGGACGCAGCATTGTGATTCTCCTTGCGTGCGGAATACGCCATCGTAATGTACGGCCACGCGGAATGCCAGCCTGCGTTGCCCCCGGTACACGCGGTTGCTACACTCGCTGGGCAGCACCGGAGACACGCTCGCATGTTTGAACTCATCCGCGCCAACAAGCGCCGCTCGGCCGTCCTGGTCGTGGTGATGCTGCTCATCCTGCTGGCGCTCGGATTCACCCTCGGCCTCGCCATGGCGCCGCCGGTGGACCCGGACTATATCGACCCCACGGGCGGCTTTATCGGCCTGTTCGTGGCCGGGGTGATCTGGATCGTCCAGTCGCTCGTCGCCTACTTCAAGGGCGACAGCATCCTTCTGGCCGTGAGCGGCGCCCGGAAAATAGAGAAAGAAGACGCCCCGCAGCTCTTCAACGTAGTCGAGGAAATGACCATCGCCGCGCAGTTGTCGAAGATGCCCGACATCTACATCATCGCCGATCCCTCGATGAACGCCTTTGCCGCCGGGCGCAGCGAGGCCACCGCCAAGGTCGCCATCACCTCGGGCCTGCTCGAACGGCTCAACCGCGACGAATTGCAGGGCGTTATCGCCCACGAGATTTCGCACATCAAGCACCGCGATGTGCTCTTCATGACGCTCGTCGGCGTGATGGTCGGCACCATCATCATCCTGTCCGACCTGTTTCTCCGCACCATGCGCTACGGCATGTTCCGCAGCAGCGGCAGCCGCTATGGCAGCTCGAAGCGGAGCAGCGGCGGCGGCAACGGGCTGCAGCTGGCGCTGATCGTGCTCGCCATTGTGTTGGCCCTCGTCGCGCCCATTGTGGCGCAGCTGCTGTACTTCGCCTGCTCGCGACGCCGCGAATACCTGGCCGACGCGGGTGCCGCCGTCTATACCCGCTACCCCGAGGGCCTGGCTTCGGCGCTTGAAGTGCTCAGCGGCACCAACCCGCCCCTGCAGCGCGCCAACCGCGCCGTCGCCCCCATGTACATCGTCAATCCGCTGCACGGCATGCAGGCCTGGTCGCTGCATGCCACGCACCCGCCCACGGCCGACCGTATTCGGGTGCTGCGCAGCCTCGCCGGCGGCGTCTCCTACGCCAAGTACGTAGAGGCCTGGCAGCAGGTGGATCGCGGCGCGGGCGTGCCCAAGTCGATGCTCGCGGAACAGGCCGCCCCGATCCGCGCGGCGGACCCCGCAGCGAAATCGGCCAAGGACGTGCAGCAGCGCGCGCGTGAAACGGGCGACCTGCTGCGCAGCGTCAGCAACTTCATCTTCATTCCCTGCGTGTGCGGCATGAAGATCAAGCTGCCGCCAGAATGGAAGAAAGAGACCGCCACCTGTCCGCGCTGTAAGCGGGTGCATACGGTGCCGGTGGCACAGCTGGCGCAGGCCGCTGCCGCCGGAGAGATCCTGCGGCGTCAGGCCCAGCCGGGCGGCTTCACCAAGGATATCGACGACACCAAGCCCGCCGCCGGCAAGACCCCGGCGTTGATCCAGAAAAAGCGCGGCGAGTGGATGTCGTTCAAGTGCCCCTGCGGCACCACCAAGAATCTGTCGCCCACCTTCGACGCCCCCCAGACGCGCTGCGCCTCGTGCGGGCGCAACATCGCCGTCGAGGTCGTCGACCCCTGACGCCTACATGAACCCCTGCTTGCGCGCCTTGGGGTTCTGCCGCGCGATAACGAGATCGTAAATCCGCGCCCGGTGCCGCTCGATCAGATCGCGCTCGTCGGGCCAATACATCTCGGGCAGATCGTCGATGGGAAACCACGCCATGCCGAAGTGATGGTCCTTGTCGAGAATCTCGCCCTCGAGTTGCTCGGTAATGAATAGATCGTAGTGATTGATCGACCAATACGACTTTGTAAGGTTGTGGCGCTCGATCGTCTCCAGCTCCGCCAGCCACACCACTTCGTTCAGCCCGACCTCTTCCTCGATTTCCCGCTTCGCCCCGAGGTGCCGATCCTCGCCCGCCTCGATGCCCCCCTTCGGCAGCACATAGCCCGGCAGCGTCTGACCCGTCGACTCGATTTCGCGCACAAGGGACACCAGCACGTTCCCCCGCTCGATACGCGCCACCACGCCCCCCGCTGAAGTCCGTTCGGGACAGCCATCGAGACGCTCAAACCAGGTCTTGTCGATTACAGGAGGTGGGTTCATGGGGGAGGATTCCATCTGGTGGCACGCGGTTAACCGGGGTATCGTAGCACGATGGGCGAACAAACTACGCCGCGAGCTTGTCCACGGCGTCGCGCGCTGCGGTGCGCACGTTCTCGTTGCGGTCGTTGAGCAGTGGCGTCACCCGGGGCAGGTAGGCGTGACCGCCGAAGCGCACGACCAGTTCGCAGGCCCAGAGCCGATGCCGCACTTCGCGGTCATGCGCCCATAGCGTGAACAATCGGCGCCAGTTGCGCGGCCCCACGTGCTTGCGGAGCGTCTTGGCGGCGGCGATGCGCACGGCCCGGCGCGTGTCGCCACGGTAGAGCCGCAGCACGAGATCGAAATCGCCGTCCTGCCAGAGCCGGTTCAGCGCCGACACCGCCACGTCGCGCACGTCGGGGTTGTCCTCTTCCAGCAGCGTCACCACGCCGCCGCGCGCTTCCTGCCAGCCCAGTTCGGCGCATACGCGGCAGGCTACCTGCCGCACGTCGTCGTTGAGATCAAATAAGAGCCGCACGATCTCCGGGCGGGCTTCCTCGGCGCGCGGATGCCGCTTGACGGCCTCGAGCGCGGTGCGCCGCATCATCCAGTGCTCGTCGCGCAAGGCGTCGCACAACACCTGAAACGCCTCGGGCTCGGGCTTGTCGGCCAGGGCGATCAGGGCGGCCCAGCGCTTGGCCTCGGGATACGCGCGGTTGAGATACAGCTGAAGCAGCAGCGGGGTGGAGAAGTGGGGTCCGATCCTGAATCCGCGATGCAGCATGGTGCTCCTCTACGGTACTTCCAAATCCGGCGCGCACGCATTGTAACACGACCCTGCCGCGCGGCCAAGCGCCGGAATTCCGCCTGCCGCGGCCGGTTCTGCCATACTCTGCGCTATGCATGCCTATCCCGACCGCCATCACCGCCTGCGCCGCGCGCTCGACCGCCTGTACGACCGCATGAACCGCCGCGAATACATCTATCCCGATCCCCTCTGGCCCGTGCTGGAATACTCGGACCCGCGTGATCAGGAAGCCGCCGCGCTGCTATCGGCGGCGCTGGCCTTCGGGAATGTGCGCACCATTCTCGGCAGCTACGCGCGCGTGACGACCGCCCTCCGCATACCGCCTGCGCAATGGCACACGCTCGCGCCCTCTTCAATTGCCCGCGCCCTGCGCGGATTCCGCCACCGGTACGTGGGCGAGCACGAGATGGCGGCCTTCATCGCGGGCCTGACGGAGGCACAGCGCGCGCACGGCACGCTCGCCGCCGCGTTCCAATCGGGCTGGCGCGCTTCGGACCCCGACGTGCTGCCCGCATTGGCGCGTTTTCAGGTCCTGTTGCTCGCGCCCTCGGGGCTCGGCAAGAACTACCTGCTGCCCGACCCGACCGGGCAGAGCGCCTGCAAGCGCTGGATGATGTACCTGCGCTGGATGCTCCGCAGCGATGCCGTGGACCCCGGCAGCTGGCGCGCGCTCGGCCTGGCCATACCGCCCCGGCGGCTGCTGATTCCGGTGGACACGCACATGCTCCGCACCGCGCAGCGCCTCGGCCTCACGCGGCGCACCGCCGCCACCCTCGCCACCGCGCGCGAACTGACTGCGGCCTACGCCGCGCTGCGGCCGTCCGACCCCGTCCGCTACGATTTCGCCGTCACCCGCCTGGGCATTCATCCGGATTTCACGCCCGACGCTTTCATCGCCGAGGCCACCCGCGGACAGGCGGCCTGTGATCCCGAAGCCCCCGCTCGCGTATAGTAGCCGTTCGACGAGGGAGACCGTTGGCCGATGAGAGGCTTTCTGATATTCCTGCTCTGCGTGGCGCTGCTCGCGCAGATCGCATTTGTGCTTACGCGTACGCAAGGCGACGGCGACGCATCGTCCGCCGCGCCCGCCGCAACGCAATCGCAGGCCGCGGGTCCCGGCCTCAGCGCGCTGCTCACCCCGTCGCAAAGCGAACGGAGCGTGAACGAAGGCCGTCCTCCGAAGCATGGAAAAGAGCAGCTTCGCGGCGTCGTGACGGATGCCGCGGGCGCCCCGGCCCCCGGCGTCAATATCCTCGCGGTCGAGCGCGACGCCAGCCGCTGGAACGTCTACCGCGGACCCGGCAATGAGAAGCGCTGGCCCGCCGTGACCGACGCGAGCGGCACCTTCGTGCTCGACACGCTCCCCGCAGGAGGATTCGCGGTTGCGGCCTTCGACGCCCAAGGCTTCGCGCTGGACATGGCCGAAATCACCGCGGGCCACCCCGCCGACATCGTCCTGCAGCTGGCACCCCATTTCTCGCTCTCGGGCACGGTCGCCGATACGGCGGGCGAACCGGTCGAGGAAGCCCACGTCTACGCCCTCTACGGCGCGGCGGACAACAACGGCCCCTGGACCTACTGGCCGGCCACGACCGACAAGAATGGACGTTTCGCCTTTCACCGCATGAACAACCGCCCGCGCGCATTGCTGGCCGTGCGGGAGGATGAGACCTCGGCTGTTCTCGAGCTTGCGCCCGACGCCGCCACCAGCGGCCTCGCGCTCGCCTTCGGACAAGACGGCGAGCTCGCAGGATACGTCACCCAGGCCGACGACCAGCGCCCCGCCCGAAAAACCCGGCTGTTATTGACCGAGGCCCTCTATGGCCTCGAGACCCACACGGTATTCTCCGGTGGCGGCGGCGCGTTCGAATTCGCCGGAATCCGGCCTGCGGTCTATCGCCTCACCATGGACTCGAGCCAATATGTGATGACCGAAACCCCGGAGCCGGTGTTGATTGCGCCGGATAGCCGCAGCAAAATCGAGGTGCTGGTAGAGCAGGGCGCGCGTGTGCGCGGGTCGGTAATCGGACAAGATCCCCGCCAGCGGATCGAATCACAGACCGTGCGACTCGTGCCCCTCGACGACTCGCTGCCCGAAATGACCGTCCTTACCGGGGCTACGGGCGTCTATCAATTCCATCCCGTGCCGCGCGGCAAGTACAGCGTCGTGCTCGCCGATGCCGCCGGGGCCCTGGTGGAGGGCAGCCGCGAGATTGAAGTCGGCGAAGACAAGCGCGTGGCAGGGCCCACTTTCCAGGTGGAGCCCGGCGTCAGTATCCGGGGCACGGTGGCCACCGCCGCGCGCGAACCCGCCGTTGATGCCACCGTCTACGTGCGCTCGGATTCCATCCGCGGTTTCGAGCGCGTGGTCTCGACCGCGGACGACGGCGCCTTCCACGTGGAGAATGTTCCCGTGGGCGAACCGGTGCGCATCTGGGCCGAATCGCTCGATCGCTCCAGCACGCCCTACGTCAGCAACGGCGTGCCGGCCGGCGGCATCGAGTCGCTCTCCTTCAGCCTTACCCTCAGCAACCGCGGCCGCATCGAAGGCGCCGTGGTCGATGCGCAGGGCGCGCCCGTGCCGGGAGCCGTCGTCGCCTGCTATCCCGAGCAGATCTCCACCGCCGAACAATGGACCGCAACCGCCGGCCCGGACGGCGCCTTCGTGCTGGACCATCTGACCGAGGGCACCTATCGTCTGCTCGCAGGGATAGAGGTTCGCAGCCTCGACGAGACCACCCAGCGGCGGATCGTGCTCGAGGTCGGGCAACAGGCCGGCGGCGTCACGCTGACCCTCGCAGGACAGGCCAGCTGACCACCATGGCGGAACGCGAGCCCCACTATGCAGGCGCGGCCCTGGACACCCTTCCGCCGCGACCGCGCCACGCTATCCACGCCGTGGCCGACAACGTTCGTAGCGCCTATAACGTCGGCTCGTTTTTCCGCACGGCCGACGCCTGCGCCATCGAGTGCCTCCACCTTTGCGGCATGTCCGCCCATCCGCCCCATGTGAAACTCGCCAAGACCGCCCTGGGCGCCTTCGACTACGTGCCCTGGAAATACTACGAGCGCACCAAGGACTGCATTGCCGGGCTGCGCGAGGCGGGCATTCCGGTCATCGGCATCGAGGTGTCCGAGCGCGCCGTAGACATGGATGCCTTCACCTGGCCCGAGCCCGTCGCCGTGATCTTCGGCAATGAAGTGAACGGCATCAGCGACAACAACCTCGCCCGCTGCGACCACGTCGTCCAGATACCCATGCACGGCTACAAGAACTCCATGAACGTCGCGACCGCATTCGGCGTCGTGCTCTACCACATTATCACCGCGTGGAAAACGACGCGCTGACACCCCGGCTACCCGCCGAGGCGGCCGACCTCCCGCGCGAAGACATCGGCAACAAGGCCGGCGGCCTCATCGCCGTCGAGGTGGCCGGCCACCACGCGCCCCCCTGGCGGGTCTGGACCGCAGCACTGACCGCGAAGCTCGCGGCGATGCCGGACGCCGATCTCGCGCCGATCCTGCTTGAGACCTACAACGAACTCGACGCAGGCAGCGGCATCATCTTCCGCTCCAGCGCATCGGGCGAAGATCGCGCCGGGTCCTCTGCGGCCGGCCTCTACGAGAGCCTGCACGCGGACTCGCCCGATGCCTGCGTCGCCGCCTTCCGGTCCGTTGCCGCCTCGGGAAGCGCCGAGCACGTGGCGGCCTACCATGGCGCCCATACCCCGGAACCCATTCCCGTGATCGCGCAGACCTTCATCGCCGCCGACGTATCCGGCGTGGCGTTCTCCGGTCACCCCGCCCGATGCCGTCCCGACGCGTTTTATGTCGAGTGCGTGCGGCGCGGCGCGGCGGGCCTGGTCTCCGGCGGGCACGATCCCCTCAAGCTCTCCGTCGGGTGGTCCTCGCTCGAAGCCGCAACCGAACACGCCGGCGCGGAGGGCCCAGAAGAACTGCCGGCCGCGATCGTCCTACAGCTGCGCGACGCCCTCCAGGCGCTCGAGCACTCCCTGGGCACCGCCATCGATCTGGAATGGTGCCACGCCGGCGGCACGTTCTGGCCGCTCCAGGCCCGCCCGGTCACGTCGCTCCGACTCGACCCCGCGCTCGCGCCAACCGAACCGTGTACCTCGTGGTTCTTCGACCAGCGGTTCCCTGCGCCCATCACCCCCTTCACCCGCTCCACGCTGCTGCCCGTCATCGCCGAGGCTGCCCTCGCCGATGCCCTCCGCATGCGCGGCGCCCCGGTGCCGCAGGAACTACTCGTTGACTATGCCGGCCGCGCCTATGCCCCCAAGCGCATCTACGACACCATGCTGCGCGGGGCGCCCCGCTGGTGGCTCTCCCCCGATCTGCGCCAAATCTTCAAGCCGGACGGCCGTCCGCCGGGCGGATGGCTCAATACCCTGGGCTATGCGTGGTGCGCCGCTGGCGCCGTCTGGAAAGAACGACGCGAAGTCTTCCGCAATATCCGCGCGTGGGAACGCTTCTGCGGCGGATTAAATGAGCAACTCCTCGCAGAAAGTCCTCCGCCCGAGAATTGGGGAGCCTTCGTTGCAGCTTGGCGGGAGTGGGACGCCTGGACCCTGCGCTTCCTCCGCATCCACCGTTGGAGCATCCTCTGGGCCGACTACGGCTACCGCTTCATCGCGATGCTATCGGCGCGCGCCGCCGCCTGCATCTCTCGCGCCGCGCGACTGAAAACCGCCGAGGCAAACGCAGCCCTCGCGGAGACCCTCGCCGCAGGTACACCGGAAGCATTGCAGGCCTTCAAGGCCGCCTACGGGCACCGCTCCGGTTCGCTGGACTACGCCGCGCCGACCTGGGCCGAGCTGCTGGACTGCGGCGCCCTGCCCACGCCGCACCTCTCCGCCCATGCCGCGCCCGCTTCACCGCCGCTATGGCCGCTCGCTATCCTCGTGCGCCTGCTCGAAATGCGCGAGGAACAACGCTTCCACTGGGAACGCATCCTCGCCCGGCAGCGCTCCCTCGCGCTCAACCTGGCACGAGAACTGACGCGAGTGGGCCGTATCCAGCACGAGGACGACCTCTGGTTCCTTACCTGGGACGAGTGCGACGCGTTGATGCAGGGGGCCGCGCCGGACCCGGATGCAATCGCCCGGCGCCGCCATGCCCATGCGGTCTACCATGCCCTCATTCCCCCCCAGATCATCGGCCCGGTCCACGACCAATCCGATACCGGGGACGCGGCGCAGTTACGGGGACTCGGCGGGGCGCCGGGAATCGCCGATGGAAACGCCTTGCTCTGCCGCTATCCCGACGAGATCCCCCCATCGCCGGAGGGACGCATCATTGTGGTAGCCTCGCTCGACCCCGCCTGGACCGCCCGCATCGCGGGGGCTGCCGGCCTCATCGTCGAACGCGGGGGGATCCTGTCGCACGCCGCCATTCTCGCCCGCGAATACGGCATTCCGCTCGTCATAGGCGTCGACGACGCGCTCGACCGAATTCCCGCGGACGCTCGACTCCGTATCGACGGCACACGCGGCACGATTCAGCTCCTCTAATCTACCTCCCCGCTCGAACACCGCCATCACGCCGTGTGGACCTTCTGATAGCGAACTACCATTATTAGCATGCTTTTTCGCGGAATTCGGTTTTTGATACCTCGCTTGACCGTCGTTATACTTTTGCGCGGGCTAGGGGGCCTAAACAATCGAGTGGGGTTGTGAGCGAGGAAAAGAGCTATAAACCCGCCGTTCTGGTCGTCGAAGACTCGCCGACCGTCCTGGCCGTCATTCAAAAAGCGCTCGAGTGCGACGATTACGAGGTGATTAACGCGAAATCGGGTGCCGAGGCCATTGCGGCAGCCAATCGCCCCGAGCTGTTCCTGATTATTCTCGACGTCAGCCTGCCGGACATGTCCGGGTTCGAGGTGGCGGAGGCCCTCAAGAAACAGGGGAAATCCGAGGCAACCCCCCTGATTTTCCTCACGGCGATGGATCCCCAGAACGAGCTGACCTTCCGGGGGTATCAAGCCGGTGCCGTGGACTTCATCTACAAACCGGCGCATCCGCAGGTGCTGCTCAGCAAGGCCCGCATCTTCTTCGACCTCTACGAAAAGGGCAAGCAGATCCGCTGGCAGCTCGAGGAACTCGAGGACACGAACCGGCGCTTTTCCCAAGAGCTCCGCGAACGCCGCCGCATGGAAATGGCCGTGCAGGAAAGCGAGGTGCGCTACCGCTCCCTGCTCGAGCTGTCGCCGGTATCCATCGTCGTCGAGGTCGACAACAAGCTGAGCTACATCAACACCGCCGTGCTCAAGCTGCTGGGCGAAGAAGACCGCGAGGCCGTGGTGCAGCATTCCCTGCTCGACTACGTGACCGATCGCCACAAGGAAGAGACCAGCAAGCGCATTGCCCGGGTGCTGGGCCAGGGCGGCCGTGCGGAACCCTTCGAAACCCAGTTCGCCCGGCGCGATGGCAGCACCGTGGATGTCGAGGTCTATGCCGCCTGCGTCATGTATGAGGGTTCCATCGGCGTGCAGATGGCCCTGCAAGACATCACGGAACGAAAACTGCTCGAGGCCGAATGGCGCCGCCTGTCCCGCATGGACGGCCTTACGGGTATCTTCAACCGCCGCGCCTTCGACGAGATCATCGAGCGGGAGCTTCGCCGCGCCCAGCGTGCCAACGAACCGCTTTCGCTGGCGTTGATCGATATCGACGCCTTCAAGCTCTTCAACGACCACTACGGCCACCAGGGCGGCGACGACACCCTCAAGCGTGTAGCGGGCGCACTGCGTGAAACGGCCGGCCGCGGCGGCGACCACGTGGCCCGCTACGGTGGCGAAGAATTCGCGGTGGTGATGGCCAGCACCCCGGCGGAAGGCGCCATGCACATGGCCGAGCAACTGCGCGCCGCCGTCGAAGGCCTCGGTATTCCCCACGAGAGGAACCCCGCCGGGCCCGTGGTGACCATCAGCCTCGGCGTGCTCACGCTTACGCCCGGGGATTCCGTAACACCAGCATCCATGGTGGAAGCGGCAGATAAATGCCTCTATCGTGCCAAAAACGAGGGCCGTAACCGCGCCGTTACGATAACTGCGGAGTAGCCTAGCGCTTCGCCTCGAGCACCCGCGCGGTGTTCGTGTTCAGGTAGGGCATCGGGTCCACGGCGCGCCCATTGCGCCGCACTTCGAAATGCAGATGCGGTCCCGTGGAACGGCCCGAGGAACCCACCTGCGCGATGGCCTGCCCTGCCGTTACCTGCATGCCATGCGTCACGAGGTTTTTCGAGGTGTGCGCGTAGACCGTCTGCGTCTGGTCGGCGTGCTCGACGATCACCATGCGGCCATAACCGGATTGCCAGCCGCTGAACACCACCTTGCCATCGCGCACCGGATAGACGGCCGTGCCCGTTTTCGCGGCGAGGTCGACCCCGTTGTGGAATTCGCGCTTGCCGGTGAAGGGGTCCTTGCGGTAGCCGTAGCCGCTGGTCATCCGGGCGGGAGCGCCCAGCGCCGACGCCCAGGGGCTGCTGTCCTGACGGGCCTGCACCTCACCGTCGTCCTTGTAGAGCACCGCGCGCACTTGATCGCGCAGGCTCGGCCCAATCGACGCGCTGCGCAGCCCGGCCAGGGTCGCGCGGGGGTAGGGGCCGCCCTGCGCGCTCACGTCGGTATCCGCCGGCACCAAGACAAAGGGCTTGTCGGAGTCCAGCGCCGAGGCGGTCTTGGCCGCGGGCTGTGGCGCAGGCGCCACGGGCACCTGAAGCCGCGTAAGCGGAAACTCCGCCACGGGTTTCGGGGGCGCGACGAACGCGGGCGTTACGGCCGGCGCATCCTGCTGCAACGCTGCGGACGGTGCGGGGGTATAAAGCGAATCGAGGTTGAGCTGCTGGCCCGGATGAATCCTATCGGGGTCGCGCAGGCCGTTCCGCCGCGCGACATCGCGCACGGCGTCGTAGATCTCGCCCGGCCGTGCGCTGCGGCCCGCCTGCTCCAGGTGCTGCTTGACGATTGCCGTCAGATTGTCGCCCGATTTCACCACGTGCGAATGGCTCGCGGCCTTCGACGAACTGCCGCCGCCGTTCAGCTCCGGCACGGCCGTGTTCATCGCGTCGGCGAATCGGTACGGCTGCAGGGTGTACGTCGCGCTGCTCTTCAGGCGCTCGCCCAGATTGACGTCGGTGATGATGGCGCCCAGCTGCATCGGGACTTCCTCTCCTGACTCTTCCTCAAGCTTCCGCCGCGTAAACGCAAGGAGCATGCCAGTAGAATGAGTGCGTAAGTCCTTTGTTTGCAGCCCAATAAAAAAGCCGCCGGAGGGATTCCGGCGGCTTGGAGGCAGCTATTTCCGGCAGGCGGCAAAAGCCGCCGGGCCTTAGGCGCGATACAGACTGCGCCCGATGCCGATGGCTTCCCGGCAGGATTCGACCGTATCGAGCGCCACCGGGGTCACCTTTTGGGCGTTGCTGCGGAGGAAATCCTCGATGAATGCGTCGCCGTGCGCCGGGTCGTTGAAGCGCTCGATGATGGGCGCATTGAACTGCGACACATGCTCGGCCACCGTCTTTTTCAGGTTGCCGTAGAATTTCCCGCCGCTGCGGTAGGCCTCGAGGTATTCGAGGTAGACCGCCTCGGGCGCGAGCAGCGAGAGTAGACGGTAGAGCACGCCGACGCCCGCAGGCATCTTTGGAATCACCACGTCGGGATCGTTGCTGTCGGTGCCCAGCGGCTCGGGGTCCGTCGTCGTCGGAACGCTCTTCACCTTCTTCAGTACCGTTGCCTCGTCGTCCAGCAGGTCGAGCGTGTTGTTGTCGCTCTTGCCCATCTTCATCGAGCCGTCCAGCCCCGGCAGGCGCAGCGCGTTGCGGTCTACCGCCGCGGGAATCTTCAGGGTCTCGCCGAAACGCGCATTGAACTTGCCTGCGATATCGCAGGCCATCTCCACGTGCTGGCGCTGGTCGTCGCCCACGGGCACGATATCTGCCTGCACAATCAGGATATCCGCCGCCATCAGCACCGGATACCCCAGCAGGCCGTAGCTGAGCGGGTTGCCCTCGGTCCTTGGGTCGGCCTCGATCTTGGCCATTTTGTCCTTGTAGGTCGTCCCGCGTTCCAGGTGCCCGATATTCGTGATCATGCCCAGCAGCAGCGCCAGCTCGGCCGTGCACGGCAGATCGCTCTGGCGGTAGATGATCGAGCGCACGGGGTCGAGCCCGCAGGCCACGTAGGTGCGCAGCATGTGCAGGGTATCAGCGTAGATTTCGCGCCGCTCGGTAATCGTCGTCAGCGCGTGGTAGTCGGCCACGAAGTAATAGCAGCGCGCATCCTGTTCCTGCAGGCGCAGGAATTCGCGCACCGCGCCGAAGTAGTTGCCATAGTGCAGCCGCCCCGTGGGCCGGATACCGGAGAGAATGATCTTCTTGCCCGCCTCGCTCATGTCGCCGCGCCGCCTTCCTGAAAAAAGTTGTCGTTCAAAGCCGCAGAGGATACCGCAATCGACCGGGGCCGGTCCAAAAGAAAATCCCGGCCCACGCGGGGCCGGGACATTGGAGTCGTAAGTGTGAAGCTTAGTTGGCGGCGGCCAGATACTGGCGCGACGAGGAGGCGTGCGAGGTGTTCTCCGCTTCCTTCTCGGCCTTCGACGAGCAGCAGCTCTTGGCTTCGCTGTTCTCGGCCTTGGCTTCCTTGCTGCTGCAAGCCTTCTCGTCCTTGCTCGAGCAGGCCTTGGCTTCCTTGCTGCTGCAAGCCTTCTCGTCCTTGCTCGGGCAGGCTTTGGCTTCCTTCGAGGCGCAGCACGCCTTCGGCGCTTCTTCGTCGGTCACGGCGGCCAGCGCCGCTTCACCGGTCTCGACCGAAGTATCCACCGCCGGGGCGTCGGTGCCCTGCAGCGACGGACAGGCCTTGGCTTCCTTGCTGCTGCAAGCCTTGGCTTCCTTCGAGGCGCAGCACGCCTTCGGCGCTTCTTCTTCGGTCACCGCGGCCAATGCCGCTTCACCGGTCTCGACCGACGTATCCACGGCCGGGGCTTCGGTGCCTTGCAGCGACGGGCAGGCCTTGGCCGACTTGCTGCTGCAAGCCGAGGCTTCCTTGCTCGAGCAGGCCTTGGCCTCCTTAGACGAACAGGCCTTCGATTCCTTGCTGCTGCACGCCTTCGGCGCTTCTTCTTCGGTCACCGCGGCCAACGCCGCTTCACCGGTCTCGACCGAGGTATCCACGGCAGGGGCTTCGGTGCCCTGCAGCGACGGGCAGGCCTTGGCCGACTTGCTGCTGCAAGCCGAGGCTTCCTTGCTCGAGCAGGTCTTGGCCTCCTTCGACGAACAGGCCGAGGGCGCCTCGTCGGCACCCGCCGCGGACTGGGCCATCTGCATGTAGTAGCTGCCGATTTCGACCGGATTCACCGTGCCGGCAATCGCGCTGGACGTAGCCACGCCTGCCACCAGCACCGTCGCCAGCGTAAACAGGCGCCAGTTGCGCGCATTGCGGCGCTCCTGCGCGTGCTGACCCGCGAGTTCCACCTGTTCTTCACGATGTTCTTCGTTCATGCGTTCCGCTCCTGTAGTTGGCACTGCGTACGGCAGATATTGCTCCACCTGCAGCGTAGATTCGCCAAAGCGCGGTTCTCGTGTCACCGCTGACTTTCGAGTATACCAAAGCCCCCGCCGCATGCAAAGCCCTCGGAAACGGGAAGAGCGGGCAAAAAAAAGGGGAGATGCCGGTAGGGGGCGACCGGCATCTCCGTGAGGTGCGTTGCACTGACTTGCGCCAGCGCGTCGCAGAGGTAGCGGGAGGTAAGGTTTCCCCTCAAAAGGGGAGATGCCGGCAGGGGGCGACCGACATCTCCGGTGAGGTGCTTCGCTCCGACGGGCATCGGAGCGGGCAGAGGATATTGCTATCCTCTCTTAGGGGAAACCGAAGATTAGCGGGCAGCGCGTTTCAAGCGGTACCACGCCAGGGCTATTGCCCCGGCGGCCGCCACAAGCGCGCTCAATACTGGCACGGTCCTCGCCCAGCCATTTCCGGCCGAGGGCTCCCTGACTATGCCAGCAGGCTGCAACTTGTCTGCTGCCTCGCCAACCGATTCAACTGTCGGACTGTTCAATGCAACCGCGGTGGCCTCGGACTTATTCTCCGGGTTTTCTCCACCTTGGTTGGAAGATATCCTATCATGTTCGGTACCAATTGCGCCAACCCCGCCCATTTCCGGGTCGGACGGCCGCGGCGATGCGGACTCCGGGGGCGCCGTTTCCCCCTGGCGTTCCTTGGTGACCATCGCTATGCCGCTGTCCGGCGCCGCAGGCAGGGCCCATTTCCGGTTCCGGATGGACAGCTTCTCGCCGCCTTCCTCACCAGAAACGCGCACCGCGCCCGGAACGGTGACAGACGTGCCGCCCGGGGCCGGGCTCAGTGCGCCAAGCACGCCGTCCATCACCTGCGCCGTCACGTCTTCGCTCAGCACATCCCCGTTGTCCGGGGCAGCCGCTGGTTCCTCGACGGTTTCCGACGGATCCACAGGCTCAGGCGTTTCCGGAGCAGGCGCAGGGTCCGGATCTTCCGTACCCGGGCCGACCGTCTCGATTCCGCCGCCCGAGGCCGCTTCTTTCGAGCCGTCCGCCAGGGCGAGGGTCGGGTCGCTCACGGCGAACCGGGTGGCTGCGTCGCCAGCGTCGATGCGCTCGAGCACGAGCCGCGCCACTTCCCCGTCGGGAATCGGGTCCTGATTCAGCCCCATCACCACCACGCGGTAGGCCCCGGGTTCCGGCGAATTGGAATTCACCATCTTTCCCGCGGCCAAGGTGGAAGCACCTGCTTCCACGCTCACGGGCCGGAAGGCGCTCGCGTCGTAATCCAGACGAAAATCCAAGGCGGTCACGCCGCCCTGCACCTCCGAAAGATATACCGGAACCACATAGCGATTGGATTCAACTATCGGCTGCGAGGGGGTTAAGACACCCGCCATCGCGGGTATACTGGCAAACAGGAGTGTGATTGCAAGCGGGCCTATAGCGCTACACGACCGGACCCGTTGAAATGAACGCCCCCGCACCATCTCTCGCGCTTTCAGTGTATCGGACATGTCCCGAAAAATGCAATAACTTTCTTTAAGCCACACCATACCTGAACCGTCAACCCCAAGTGCATGCACTGTAATGACTTAACTACCCCAGGGCGCGGGATTGAAAATCAATGATTTCAACGAAATCCATTCAAGAAAGTCCTTTTCCAACACCCTCGGGCGGCTCCGGTGGCCGCGCGTCGCGGCCGGCTTCCGGTGCTTCCTGTCTCATTGTACCCCGAACACTGGGCAGGAATGTCGGAAGCCGGACAAAAACCTGCGGGTCGCCAGAGTAATAACGCAGGACCAGCCCGAAAAGGTACAACCACGCCAGCGATTTTAGCGAAACCACGCCCAGCAGCAGGTTACGCTGTTCCGCGGGCATGATGCGGAAATACTCGATCACCTCGTCCATGCGGACCGGCAGAAAGGCCACCATGGCCAGCACGGCCGCCGTGAAGGCCCGGGCGCGGGCCGGCGCTGAAGCGTCGCCCCGGGTGCGGCAGGCATCGTATACGAAGAAGGCCACGAAGGCGATAAGCGCCCAATAGAGCACAAACGGCGAGTTAATCATGGCGTTTTGCGTGGCGACGTCGCCCGCTCGGCGCAGGCTGAAGTACACGACTTCCGGCATGAGGCCGGTGGTCATAAACACGCACCAGAGCAGAAAGGCCGGCCACCGCCAAGGGTCGTCGTGGGTGTCGCTTTCGGCCAAGGGGTACTCCTTCCTGCGTTCGGGCTATTGGAACAGAGCCGCTCGGGTACTGTCAATGAATATGCAAAACGGATTGGCGGAATCGTACGTCCTGTGCTACCATCCGCGGAAATTCTTGAAGGAGGATTCTGCCGTGCTCACTGTCTCCTGCCGCCCCCTGCTGCTGGCCGCCCTGCTGCTCGCCTCGACCGCGGGCGCCGAGATTGTCGATCGCGTGGTCGCCGTGGTCGATCGGGACGTCATCCTGCAGAGTGAAATCGAATACCAGCTTTCGCCGCTGATGCAGCAGATGTCCGGTGCCGATGGAACAACGCCTTCGCAGGCCAATTTGGAAGACGCCTTCCGCCTCGCGCTCGATCAGGCAATCGAGCAGAAGATCCTCTACCGCGAGGCCTTGCTCTCGGGGGTCGAGGTGGACGAAGACCGGATCGAGGAGCGTATCCTGGAAATCCAGAAGTCCTATGATTCGCCGGACGCCTTCCGCGAGGCAGTCGAGCAGATGGGCGACACCATGCCCGCCATTCGGGAACGGCTGCGCGCACAGATGGTGGCCATGGGCTTCGCCGGGTTTAAGCGCCGCGAATTCGCCGACCAGGCCGTGATTTCCGAGGACATGATCCAAGCCTTTTACGATGCCCACAAGGACGAATTCGTGCGTCCCGAGCGGGTACAGACGCGCCGCATCTTCCTTTCGGCCGGCAAGAACGCTGACGAGCGTGCGGCCGTGAAGGCCAAGCTGCAGGCGCTGCGCGACGAACTTGCCCTGGGCGGCGATTTCGCCGAGGCGGCCAAGGCGCAGTCCGAAGGTCCCGAGGCCGAGGGCGGCGGCCTGATTGGGTGGGTGGCCCGTGGCGACCTGGTGGCGGAGCTCGACCAGGCGGTGTTCGCCCTGGCCGAGGGCGAAATTTCCCCAGTGATCGAGACCGAATTCGGTTTCCAGATTCTCAAGGCGGAGCAGCGCGAGGACGCCGGGCAGGCGGGCTTGGCCGAGGCCCGCACCGATATCGAGCCGATGCTGCGCGAAAAGTACGCCACAGAGCGCTACGAGAAGTGGATTGGCGAGCTGCGCAAGCGGAGCCGGGTGCGCGTGTTGATTTAACCCCGCTCTGCGGAATATGAGACTTCCATTAATGTTGCCGACGGGGCTGGCTTCCGCTAGACTTAGGGCCATGCGAAGGGCTCTTATCCCGAAGGACCCCCGGAACGCGCCTACCCCCGCGACACGGTGCTGCCATGCGGCGCGCGCGGTTTTTCCCTACTGCAAGGAGTTTGCGAAGTAATGACCCGTATTGCCGGCATCCAGGGCCGCGAGATTCTCGACTCGCGCGGCAACCCGACCATTGAAGTGGAAGTGTTTCTCGATTCGGGCGTGATGGGCCGCGCGGCGGTACCCTCGGGCGCATCGACCGGCGAGCACGAGGCCGTCGAATTGCGCGATGGCGACAAGGAACGCTACCTCGGCAAGGGCGTGTCGCAGGCCGTGGAGAATGTGAACGGGCCGATTTCCCGCGAACTGCTGGGCCTCGACGCGCTGGATCAGCGCGAAGTGGACCGCACGATGATTCAACTGGACGGCACGCGCAACAAGAGCAAGCTGGGCGCGAACGCCATCCTGGGCGTGTCGATGGCCACGGCGCGCGCGGCGGCCGAGGCGCTGGGCCTCCCGCTCTACCGCTATCTTGGCGGCGTGAACGCGCACACCCTGCCGGTGCCGATGATGAATATCCTCAACGGCGGACAGCACGCCGACAACAACGTCGACATCCAGGAATTCATGGTGATGCCGGCGGGCGCGAGCAGCTTCAAGGAAGCCCTGCGCTGCGGTACCGAAATCTTCCACGCGCTGAAGAAGGTGCTGAAGTCGAAGGGCATGAATACGGCCGTGGGCGACGAGGGCGGCTTTGCACCGAACCTGTCCTCCAACGCCGAGGCCATCGAGGTGATCCTTCAGAGCATCAAGGACGCGGGATACGTGGCCGGCAAGGATGTCTGGATTGCCATCGACGCCGCCGCGAGCGAGTTCCACAAGGACGGCCGCTACGTGATGGAGGCCGAGGAACAGCCCGACAAGTCGCCGCAGGGCATGGTCGATTTCTGGGCGGACCTCTGCGCCAAGTACCCAATCATTTCGATTGAGGACGGCCTCGACGAGAACGACTGGGACAACTGGGGCCAGCTGACCGAGCGCGTCGGCGGCAAGGTGCAGCTGGTGGGCGACGACTTGTTCGTGACCAACACCGAGTACCTCGGCCGCGGCATCAGCGAGGGCGTGGCGAATTCCATCCTCGTGAAGGTGAACCAGATCGGCACACTGACCGAAACGCTCGACGCCTGCCAGATGGCGCACCGCGCGGGCTACACCACGGTGCTGTCGCACCGCAGCGGCGAAACCGAAGACACCACCATCGCCGACATCGCGGTGGCGGTAAACGCCGGCCAGATCAAGACCGGCTCGGCCTCGCGCAGCGACCGTATCGCGAAGTACAACCAGCTGCTCCGCATCGAAGAGCAGCTGGGCGAAGACGCCTATTTCCCGGGCACCAAGGCCTTTTACAACATCGGAAAGCTGAAGTAGCGACGAATATGCATACGCGGCGGATTGCTTATGTACTTGTGCTGGCGGCCAGCGTCGCGCTGTCCGTGATGTATCTGGAGCGCCGTCAGCTGTTGGAACGCTACGAGCAGCTGCAGGAGCGCGAGGCCGGGATAGCCGCGGGCCGCGAGCAGATTCTCGGCATTGAGCAGGCGCTGGAAAACGAGCGCGCCGAATCCGAAGGGCTCGAGACCAATCCCCTGGAAGTGGAAGCCGCGATCCGCCGCATCAAACGTGGTATTCGCGATGGCGAGATCGTCTATCATGTCGAGGGACGCCCGGCCGAGGCCCCTGCCCCCGCCGTGCCAAGCCCGGAAGAGGACACACCCTGAGCCACGAACTCGTTCTCAACAGCCAGGAAGAAGCCGTCAAGCTGATGGGCCAGAACGGCGAGTTGCGCAAGCGCATTCAGGATGAAGCGCACGTGCGGATTGTCGACCGCGGCGCGAAAGTGGTCGTTATCGGCGAAGAGAAACAGGCCCGACGCGCCGAATGGGTGCTGCGCGAAATGTTGGAAGTTGTCCGCAAGGGCCATACCCCCAGCACCGACGAAATCGATTATGCCCTCCGTGAAAGCCGTGCCAGCGTGGGGGAATCCGCCTCCACCAAGCCAGAGGAGTACACGCCTTTGTCTGGTTTCATGGGTTCCACCGCCGCCGCCATCCGGAAGGATATCCACATCCACCCGCGCACCCACGGGCAGAAGGGCTACCTGGATGCCCTGCACGAGAACGAACTCGTGCTGGCCATCGGCCCCGCAGGCACGGGCAAGACCTACCTCGCAATGGCTGCCGCCGTGTCGGCGCTGCTGAGCAAGCGCGTGCAGCGCATCATCCTCACGCGACCCGCGGTCGAGGCCGGCGAGCACCTCGGCTTCCTGCCGGGCGACCTGGTGGAAAAGGTAAACCCGTATCTCCGCCCGTTGTACGACGCGCTCTATTCGATGGTGGACCTCGAGCGCGTGCAACGCTACATCGAGACGCAGCGCATCGAGGTGGCGCCGCTCGCGTTCATGCGCGGCCGCACGCTCGACAACGCCTTCGTGATTCTCGACGAGGCGCAGAACACCACCCGCGAACAGATGCTGATGTTCCTCACGCGCCTGGGCCAGGGCTCGCAGGCCGTGGTCACGGGCGATATCACCCAGGTGGACCTGCCGCGTAACGTGCCTTCGGGCCTGCGCGAGGCCGAGCGCATCCTCGACGGCGTCGAGGGCGTGTCCATCGTCCACCTCGAGCGGCGCGACATCGTGCGGAACCCGCTGGTGCAGCGCATTATCGAAGCCTACGACGAACACCGCGAAGGCGGCGCGCCCGAACGCCCCGCCGTGCCGCGGATTCTCGAACCCGAGCATGAGCCCCATGAAGGCACCGCGTAAGAAAAAGAAGCCATCGCGCGCACGGGCGCGCAATCAGGAAGTCAAGCTGCAGGGACGCGCGCTGTGGGTGCAGCGCGGCATTGTGGCTGCGGCCATGGTGGTGCTCGTCGGCGCGCTTTCGCGCGAACCGCAGCGCACCGAACTTCCGATCGACGACATCGAGCAATCGGTCGTCTCGCGCCATGAAATCCGCGCGGACTTCTTCTTCGAATCCATCGACTTGCAGGACACCAAGGAGGCCCGCAACACGGCCGCGGCCAAGGTGCCCGACAACTACCGCGTGAACCCGGCGCTGGTCGAGCAGTCGCTGTCGGAACTGGACCGCCGCATCGACCTGGTGACGGCGGAGCAGCCGGCCGTGGCGGAGAAGGTACTCGCCGCGCTGGCCGGTTCGACCTCGGCCGAGGATCCGCAGGCAATCGCCCGGCGCGTGGCTGAAGAGCACGCCGCGGCCCTGACTGGGCAGGCCGAGTGGGAAACCATGCCGCCGCCCGCCGTGCTGAGTCTCTGGCTGATGCCGGACGTTTCCAGCCTGCCGGCGCGCGTGTACGAAACCGCCGACGCGGCAGCGCCTGCGGCCGACCCCGTGGCCTCGCCCGTGCCCGCCACCGAAGGTGCCGCAGCCACGGAGCGTCCGACCGGATCGCTCGAGCCCGCCACGCCGGACACCATCGCTTTCAGCCAGGCGACGCGACTGGCGCAGCTGGCCCGCGAGAGCCTGCGCTTCGTATTGACGCGCGGCGTGCGCGATCCCGCCATCGTGCCTTCGGGTAAGCCCGGCTCCATCGTGATTCTGCGCGAAGATGCGCCGGCCGACCTCGGCCTGACCAGCGGCGAAATCGCGCTGGCGGACGTGCCGACACCGGACAGCGCCCGCGAAGTGCTGGCCGAGCGCCTGCGCGAAACCGCCCGGCGCGCCGCGCGCCCCGAGGCCGAATCGGCCGAATGGGCGCAGCTGCACGAGGCCGCGCTTGCCATGTCGGCGCAGGGGCTGGCCCCCACGATTCAGTTCGACCGCGTGGCCACGGCCGGCGCGGTACAAGCCGCGCGCGACAGCGTGGCCCCCATCCTGCGCGAAATCGAGGCGGGCGAAATCATTCAGGAAAGCGGCCGCCGCTGGACCGAGCAATCGCGCAGCGACGCGCTGACGTATCTCGAGATTCTCTCGCGCGAGAACGATTCGCCGCGCCGCTTCGTGAGTGTGCTCGCGGCGCATGTGCTGATGGTGCTGCTGGCGCTGCTGGGCCTGCGCGGCGCCCTGCCCCTGCTGCTGCCCGAACGCCAGCAGCTGCGGCTGAAGGCCTTCAACCTGGCCCTGCTGCTCATGGCGTGCTCGGCCGTCATCGGGCGCGTGGCGTCGTATTTCGAACCGACCGGGTTCATGCTGCCCGTGGCAGCCGCGGGCATCCTCTTCGCCATTCTCGTGAACAGCCGCGCGGCCGCGGTATTCAGTCTGCTCAACGTGTTCATCATCTCCGCGCAGTACGGCTACGACTGGCGCCTGCTGTTCGCGGGCTCGGCGATGTCGCTCGCGGGCGTGCTGGCCATCTCCAAGGTGCGCCGCCGCAGCGACATGACGACGGCCTCGCTCAAGGCGGCTGCGGCCGGTATCGCGGCGATGGCGGCGATTCTGCTTATCACCGACTCGCTCGCCAGCAACACGGCCCTGCAGCGCATGACCTTGATTCTCCTTAACGGCGGCGTCTGTCTGCTGGTGGTGCCGGCCATGCTCTCGCCGCTCGAGAAGCTCTTCGAAATCACTACCGACATCCAGCTGCTGGAATACTCCGATCTGAACAACGAGGTGCTGAGCCGCCTCGCGCTTGAGGTGCCGGGCACGTTCTCGCACAGTTTGATGATCGGCCAGTTGAGCGAAGCGGCGGCGGACGCCATCGGCGCGAACGGCCTGAAGACGCGCGTGATGGCCTACTACCACGACATCGGCAAGATGTGGCGGCCGGAGTATTTCTGCGAGAACCAGACCGACGAGAACGTGCACGACGAGCTGGCCCCGCGCGTGAGCGCGCGCGCCATCGCCGCCCACGTGACCCAGGGCGCGGAAATGGCCCGCCGCGAATACCACCTGCCGAAGCCGATCATCGACGGCATCCTCGAGCACCACGGCACGGCCAAGATCGGCTATTTCTACGAGCAGGCCATGGAGCAGAAGAAGCACGGCGACGTGGACGAGGACGATTTCCGCTATCCCGGCCCGAAGCCGCAGAGCCCGGAAACCGCCATCCTGATGATCTGCGACGGCGCGGAATCGGCCGTGCGCTCCATCAAAAATCCCAACGAGGAGCGCATCCGCGAAATGATCGACAAGATCATTTCCGCGCGCGCGGCCGACCGGCAGTTCGACGACTGCGACCTGACCTTCAAGCAGCTCGACATCATCGCCGAGGTGATCACGCGCCGGGCCTGTTCGAGCCTGCACAAGCGCATCAGCTATCCCTCGACCAAGGAACAGGACAACATCATCCCGATGACCAGCAGCGGCGGCGTGGCATGATACGGCTGGCGCTGCGCAGCGAATCGTGCCGCAAGCGGCTCTACCGCCGCGACAACCTGGAGCGGCTGGCCAACCGGATAGCCGAGGGCGAAAGCCTGCCGGGCGACGCCGAGGTGAGCGTGCTGTTTGTGGACGATGCCCAGATGAAGGCCATCAACAAGGCCTACCGAAACATGCCCAAGACTACCGATGTGCTGTCTTTCGAGCAGGAAGGCCCGGCTGCCGGCGGTGTACGGATTCTGGGAGACATTGTGATATCATTGGAGACGGTCGAATCTCGATACCCCGGTGATGCCAGTGGCATGAGGGACGAGGTTCGGCTGTTGTTTTGTCACGGCTTATTGCATTTGCTGGGATATGATCACGATACGCGCGCCGCACGGGAAGCCATGACCCGGCTGCAAGCCCGATACCTGGGGCGCGCGGTTCAAGCCGCCTGGTTTGCCAAGCCGGAGGGCCGCGCTGCGGTCCCCGCGCCCAAAGGCCGACCGGGAGGCGGAGGTTCGACGTCCGTTGGACAGCGATAGTAGCGGCCCTAGTCCGCGAAGGCGATTGTTGAAAGGCCTCCGGCGCAGCCGGAAGCTGAAGCGGTTTACCGGAGATGCCCCGGCCGAGGTAGTGCGGCCGGCGCGCGGATCGCTTTTTCTCGCGCGCGGGGCAGCGCTATGCGCGGTGGCTGCCTTGGCGGGCATCGTCGCCGTGGCTGCGTTTTCCGATTCCGAACCCCCGGCCGATGCGGCAGCCGCCGTGCCGTGGCACGAAGTGTTCACCCCCGTTACGATTGTCATCAGCGTCGTGCTGCTGACATCGAGCGCCTTCTTTTCCGCGAGCGAAATCGCCTTCTTCTCGCTGCACAAGCTGCAATTGCGCAGCATGAGCGTGTCGGGCGGCGCCGCGGGGCAGCTGGTGTACCGCATGATGCAGCGGCCGGGCGCGCTTCTCACCACCATCCTCATGGGCAATTCGATCGTCAACGTGCTGTTGTCGGTCGTGTTCGCCGATCCCATCGGCATCTACCTTGAGCGCGGCCTGATGCTGCCGACGGTGGTGGCCTATCCCCTCGCGCTCGCCGTGACCACCGGGCTGCTGGTGTTTTTTGGCGAAGTGATGCCGAAGGTGCTGGTGGTGCGCTCGAGCGAGCGTTTCGCCCGTTCGGCGGCCTTCCCCGTGTTCGTGGTCGACCGCCTGCTCACGCCCGTGCGCGACGGCCTGCTCTGGTTCACGGGCGTGCTCTTCCGCGTGACGCGCTTCAGCAAGATGCGCCCCGCCCCCTTCATCACCGACGACGAATTCATGTCGTTGTTGTCCGAGGGCGAGGCGAGCGGCGCTATCGAGAAAGACGAGCGCGAGATGATCGAGGGCATCCTCGAATTCTCGGACGTGATGGTGCGCGAAATCCTGGTGCCGCGGCCCGACATGATTGTGATTCAGGGCGATGCCACGGCGGCGGAAGCGCTGCAGATGGTGGCCGAACGGCAGTTGTCGCGCATCCCGGTCTATGGCGAGAGCCTCGATGAAATCGTCGGTGTGCTCTACGCGAAAGATCTGCTGAACCTGGCAGAGGACGACAAGCTGGGCGGCAGCGTGCGGCAGGCCGCGCGCAAGCCGCACTTTATTCCGGAGACCATGCGCGTGGCGGACTTCGTACGGATGGCCCAGCGCACGCGCACCCACATGGCCATCGTAGTCGACGAGTTCGGCGGCACGAAGGGGCTGGTGACGCTGGAGGACGCGCTGCGCGAGGTGGTCGGCGCCATCGAGGAGCGCGTGGAAGAAGAGGCGCACCCCGTGGTGCAAACCGGCGAGCGCGAATACGAGGTGGACGGCGGCATGCCGCTGGACGACCTGGAAGAACTGATTGGCCTGCGGCTGGATACACCCGTGCACATGACCGTGGCGGGCTTCGTCATCGAGCAGCAGGAACGCCTGCCGGAAACCGGCGACACGGTGGAGCACGAGGGCACGCAGTTCCATGTGCTCGAGATGGACGGACGGCGCGTGGCGCGCCTGCGGATTGTGCTGCCCGAACCTGAACAGCCCGCGGCCGAAGCGCCCGTGGATACCGGCGAGGTGGCCGCCAAGTGAGTATAGAGATCGGATTGATTCTGCTGTTCCTGCTCGGCGTGGGGCTCAATGCCTTCTTCGCGGGCTATGAGACCGGCTTCATCGCGAGCAACCCCATCCGCGTGCGGCATTTGTCGGAGACTGGCGAAGACCCGCGCGCGAAGCGGCTGCTGCAATACATGGACGCGCCCGACCGCATGATTACCCTCGTGCTGGTGGGCACCAACCTCGCGCTGGTGATGGGCACGCTCGCGCTGACCAAGGAAGTCGGCGGCGTGTGGGCCACGCTCATCGCCACGCCCATGTTCCTCGTGTTTGGCGAAGTGGTGCCCAAGAGCATGTTCCGCGCGCACCCCACGCAGCTGGCGCTGGCCTTCCTGCCGGTCATCCGGTTCTTCGACACGCTGCTCGCACCCATGGCCGTGCCGGTCACCTGGATCAGCCGCAGCTTCCTCGCCATTGTGAACGCCGAGCAGCACGAGCTGCGCTCGATGCTCAACACCAGCGACGACGTCCGCGTGCTGGTGGACGAGAGCGCCCACCACGGCAGCATCGACGACGAAGAGAAAGTCATGATCCATTCCGTGATGGATCTGCACACGCGCCACGCCTACGAGGTGATGGTGCCGCGCACGCGCATCAAGGCGCTGCCGGAAACCGCCACCCGCAAGCAGTTGGCCGAGCTGCTGCGCGAGACCGGCTACACCCGCATACCGATTTACAGCGAGAGCATCGACAAGATTGTCGGCGTGGTCAGCGCCTTCTCGGTGCTCACCGATACCGACAAGCAGAACCCCGACATCCGACGCTTCATGATCGATGTGCTCCACGTGCCCGACACCATGCGGCTCGACGATCTGCTCGAGGAAATGCGCAGCGCGCACACCCGCATCGCCATCGTCACCGACGAATACGGTTGCACCGACGGGCTCATCACCGTCGAGGATATCCTCGAGGAGATCTTCGGCGAATTCCACGACGAGCACGACCAGGCCGAGGAAGGCGTACGCAAAATCGGCCCCAACAAATGGATCCTCGACGCCCGCGTCGCCCTCTCCGATGCCAACGAGCTCATGCCCGCAAGCATCCAGGACGACGAAGTCGACACCATCGGCGGCTGGGTCATGCACCTCGCCGGCCGCATTCCCGAAGCCGCCGAGATTGTCCAATCCGGCCCCTACCGCATCGAGATCCTCGAAGCCACCCCCCAGGCCGTCGGAAAAATCCGCCTCGAAATCACCGCCCAGGAAGCCGCCGCCACCGAAGAGGAAGAGTGGTAAAGGACTTGCCTCAACGCCCCCTACCACCATGACTTTTCGCGCTACTTCTTGTCGGCATGACTGGCTGAATTCACGTTTCTGGCCTGTATCCAGTGATTTCTTGTCCCTCGCCACGCGATAGCCGCTTGCGCATTTCCTACGTTTCTGCTACTGTCTTAGGGGCAGTTTAGTATGATTTGACGAGGGGAGCTATTCATGCGGCAAGACACCGAAAGACGTCTTACCCGCGTCCTGATTTCGCTCCATTGCGTGTTCTTGTGCGTAGTCTCCTTTCCGCGTGCGGCCCACGCGGTTACCTTTGAATGGGAACTGCTATCGCCTACCGATCCTGAAGGAGACGGAAATCCGCCTGCGCTGCATTTCGCTGGCGGGGCGGTCGATCCAGTTCGCAACCGGTTCGTGGTCTATGGCGGCCGGAACAATGCGACGGGTGAGCGCGTGCCGGGTCTTTGGGAATTCGACGGACTGAGTTGGAAGCATTACGACCAGGCCACCGCCTTCGAAGATACGGTGAGTGCTTGGGATCCCGTCCGTTCGAATCTGCTCATAGCCTTTGGTGCCGACACCGCCTCGCCGCGAGACTGGGTCCGCACCTGGGACGGGACCAACTTGATTACGACGATGCCCAGCGACCCCGAGGGCGACGGAAATCCCGGCCCGGTTGTAGGCGCCGGCGTCGTCTTTGACGGCAATACCGGGAAGTTCACCGCCTATGGCGGAAAATCATCGGGGGTTCTCCGCTCCTCCACTTGGGAATGGAGTGGTACTTCATGGGACCTGATCGTACCGACGGATGTCGAAGGGGACGGCAACCCGGGCGGCCGCGTTTATCCAATGATGGTGTTCGACGAGGCCACTAACCGTACCTACCTTTTTGGTGGCAAAGAGGATTTCGGCGGAACCGGAGAAGACGAGGGCCAAATATGGGAATGGGACGGTGTGAGATGGCTCAAGATTGAGCCAAACGTCGACTTTTCGGCGATTCGACGGGGAGCACTGGTCTATCATCCTGTGCTAAAGAAATGCGTGATATTGGGGGGTGATTATGCCGACAATACGCCACTGACGAGTATCTATCTGTGGGATGGCAAGGGCTGGGAGAAAGCCGAGCTTGTCGATATGCTGGGCGATGGCAATCATGTGCCCAGGAATTCTCCGGTCGCGTATATGGATTCCTTGCACGGCATCGTTGCCCATTCGAGTGGTCGCGATGGGGGTGCGGTAGGCAAGACCTGGGTGCTTAGGATCATCGGCCTGGAAGGTGAGGAAGTACTTGAAGGTGAACTTGAAGGGCAACGTGAGGGCCAAACTGAAGGCGAAGGCGGCATTGGGATAGTCCATACTTTAGATCAGGATGGCTCAGGAAGCATCAACATCTCCGAGCTGCTGCGCGGCTTGCAGCTATACAATGCGAATGGCTATCACTGCCAGAATAACACCGAGGATGGCTACGCGCCCGGTGCTGGCGATCAAGCATGCCCGCCTCACAACAGCGATTACGATCCGCAGGATTGGTTCATCAGTCTTTCCGAACTGCTTCGCATGGTACAGTACTTCCACTGCGACCGCTATCGGGCTTCTGCCACGGGCGAAGACGGCTTCGAGCTGACCTATGCTGCGCAATAAGCGCACCCGCCATTTCTCGGAATATACCCGTATAACCTCATACTAACCAGGCCGACGACAAAGGGCAGTTGGGCAGCTTGGGACGACGCCAGACGTGTCCAAGATAGATTCGAGCGAACGAGTTTTCGTCAATGGCCAGAAGCTCGTTGTGGCGATTACGGCGTAGCAGGTTTTAGACCCGAAGGGTCGGCGCAACCATAGCCCAGGGCGTAAGCCCTGGGTATCGGGACTCCCTCGAAGAGCCCTGAAGGGGCGACGCAAGTGCATGAATTCGTTGCGTCGCCCCTTCAGGGCTCAAGAAAAGGAGACCCTCCAAACCCAGGGCTTACGCCCTGGGCTTTGGTTCGTACGCGCCGTTGGCGCTGCATAACGAACTGCCGTCCAGTTTTCTTGGACACGTCTAGGGACGACGCCCCCCCCAGGCCGTCGGTAAAATCCGCCTCGAAATCCTCCCCCAAGAAGCCGCCGCCACCGAAGAGGAAGAGTGGTAGGGGGCTTGCCGGAAATCAGCGTTCGAGCAGTCGGATATGTTTGATCGTCAGCGTGCGCGCTGGTGCGTTCGCGTCGGCGTCGAGGTATACCGCCAGACTGGCGATGCGACCGCGCCAGTAGGCGTTTCCGGATACGGAGCGCAGGTGCGGATACACCACGTGCGAGCGCCAGCGCAGGAAGGGCCACGCGCCGGGGTGGTCGGCCACGTCGTCCGCACTGGCCCATAGCATGATGAGCCGGCAGGGCGGCGGGTCGGGCGTGTCGCCTTCCCAGGCCAGGTCGATTTCGAAGGTTCCCGCGCGCGCCGTGTCGATATCGAGGCCGTCAATGCGGAGCACCGTGCTGCTTATGCCCGCGTCGATGGCGATGCCCTCCGGCGTTTGCCGCGCATGCTCTCCCTGCGGCTTCCAGATTGCGCCCTCGCTGGCGGATGCGGTCAGGTCCCATTCCTGCGCGACGGGTATGGTTAGCGGAGGCGCGAAGTTCACGGGCTTCGCGAGGTACTTCCAGAAGGCGGCATTCGTGTCGACTTGACCGTGCCGGAAGAAGCCCTCGGGCAGCACTTCTTCGAACTCGCGCGTTTGCGCATAGGGCGATGCCTCGGTGGTGAAACCGAATTCGAGCGCGCGGGCGATATTGCCCAGCGGCCCCCACGCGCCGATAACCAGCAGCACAGCCGCCGCGCGCCAGCGCCAGCGTTCGATGGGGGCCTCGGGCTGGTGCTGCATGGAACGCAGCACGAGCACCATGAACATCAGGTAGGCCGGCACGATGAACTTCATGCCGAAGTCGCTGTATTCGCCGACCTGGTAGAGCGGAGCGACAAGGAAGACGAACACGATCAGCACCCACCACAAGCGCAGCGATTCATGGCCCGGCACGTGCCGTTTCGGTAACACCAGTGCGAGAAGCCCGAATTCGAGCACATAGACCAGCAGCACATAGGGCCACGCGCGCGACATATCGGCGAAGTCCCAGAGCCATCCGTGCAAGACTTCGCCCTTGATGGAGAGAAAGTAAAGCCCCTGCACCAGCCCGAGCGCGAGGCCCGCCGCGTTTTCGAGACTGACGAGCTGCTTCGCGCGTGTGTGCCACAGCCCGAGCAGGCCCAACGGCATGCACCCGGCCATCACCAAGGTCGAGGTGATCGGCAGGCTCGCGCCGATGAGCAGCAGGCGGCTCGCGGAACGGCGATCGATACAGTCTGAAATGAACATGAGCACGGCCAGCGCCGGCGGAATGATGTGATAAGGACCATCGACGAGGTAGGAGATGGGCGAATAGAACTTCATGAACCGCCCATGGAAGATTGGCTCGCCCTCGGTGATGGCGAAGCTCGCGTGCCAATGGTCGAGCCATCCCCGCCCGATGGACCACCAGTACACCCCCGTGAGGTAATCGAAGAACGAACGATCGCTTCCGGATTCAGGCGGTGCGGCAGTCATCAGATGGCCGACAATATCCAGCCCACCGAAGAACAGAAAAAACAGGCACGCAGCGATCAAGCTGCTGCCCGTAAGCCGCCGCAGCCACACGGAAATCAGCACGACCCCCAGCGCGGCATAGAGGAAGTATGTCGCCTGCGCGGCGGCCCAGCCCAGCGCCTTGCCGATCAAGGATGGTGCCAGATAATAGCCCACATAGTACGCCCAAACCACGGGTTCATCAGCAGGGATTGCGTCAAGTCGGCCCGTCGGCCAACCATGCTCTATGAGGGTTTTGGTTCCGCCGTTGTATATCGAGTAGTCGAAGAACTGAAACGAGTACCCACCAATACCGCAACACGCTACGACGAACAACGACACTGCCGCTACGCAACCCCATTGCCACGGCCCGACCGCCTCCATGGAAGGCTTTTCATCTGCTTCCGAACGAGCCCGAATCCAAGCCTTGCCCAGCGCCAGGAGCACGAGCATCAGAAGCGGTATGGAAACTACCGGTTTCAGCCAGCCCATCAGAAAAAGTATCGCGGGCAGAAAGAGATAGGCGAGTGAAACCGCTTCCAAGTTAGAAATGCGCGTGCGCTCGGTCATACGATTTTGGGCTCCGCGACAATTGAACTGTGCCGATGCTACGCGACCACCCGGCGAGTGCGCAATCGAATCAAGTTGCCGGCGTCTGGCTGGGAATCATGTTGCGCAGTTCGCGCTTGAGCATCTTGCCCGTGGCCCCGAGCGGAATCGCATCCAGCACGTACGCTGCCTTGGGCCGGGCTATCGCGGGCAATCGCTCCGCTGCCCACGCGAGGAATGCGCGTTCGTCGAAACCATTTCCAATGCCGGTTTCCAGGAAGGCCACGACTTCCTCTCCCAGCACCGGATGAGGCCGCCCCACCACGGCGGCGCGGTTCACGCCGGGATACGCCATCAGAACCGATTCAATTTCGCTCGGGTAGATGTTCTGGCCGCCACGGATAATCAGATCCTTGATGCGATCCGTGATGTGCAGATAGCCGCCCTCGTCCAGCCTGCCGAGGTCGCCGGTGCGCAGCCAGCCATCTTGGAAGGCCGCCTCCGTGGCATCCGGCATGTCGTGATAGCCCGACATCAGATGGTCGCCCGCAACCAGCACTTCGCCCAATTCGCCTGTCGGCACGGGCTGCATCGCATCATCGACGACCAACAAGCGCGCTCCCGGAATCGCGCGGCCTGCAGAACCCTTGCATACCGGTTCGTCGGGGCCATGGAACGTCGTCACACTTGAGGTCTCCGAGAGACCGTAGCCTTCGCGCAGTTCCAGCCCAAAGTCGTCTCGGAAGTGATCCATCAACGATTGCGCCACGGGCGAACCGCCGATGCCCATCATCCGTACGTGCCTGTTGATGGAGGCCAGTTCTTCTTCCGATGGGATTTCCGCTTTCAGCATCAACAAGTACATGGTCGGCACACCGATGTACATCGTGGTCTCGGGAAGCAGCAGACCGCGCCAGGCAGCCTCACCGGAATAGCGGGGCATCAGGTCCATCGCTTTGCCCGACAGCAGGCACGAAGTCATCAGCGACACCTGACCGAAGGAAGTATTCAGGGGCATCGACACCAGCATGCGTTCGCCGGGGCGGGTGCCGAGGCGCGCCGCGAATCCGCGCGCCGCGCTCAGCATGGCACGATGGGAAAGCACGACGCCCTTGGATTGGCCGGTCGTGCCGGAGGTGAAAATCATGCACGCGGGTGCGTCGGGCCGACTCTCGGATGCTCTGGCCGGACTGGCCCCGGGAAGCGCGGGGCCATGGATTCCGTCCGAACCCGCGACGTTAATCCAGAAGCATTTTTCTACGCCGCTTACCCGCTCGAATTCCGCGCAACGCTGCGCATCCTGGTCATCCGGTCCCGCGCAGAGCAGGGCGATCTTCGCATTGACGCGGCCCGCAATGGCGGAAGCGGCGGTGGCGGTCATCTGCGGCGAGAGCGGCACGGCCACGCCGCCGGTTAGGAGAATGCCGAAATAGGCGGACACGAATTCAGGGATGTTGCCGCAGATCAGCACCACGCGCTCGCCCGGCACAACGCCGGAGGCCAACAGACTACCGGCCACGGCACGGATTTTCTCTGCCAATTCCCCCGCGCGCACGGTGCTGGTGCCATAGAGCGCATCGGTCTCTGGCACCAACGAAAGCGCGTGTAGAACGGCGGCCGCCGCATTCCCCTGTTGAACGGTGCCGATGCTCAAGTCGAGCCTCCTTTTATATTCTGAAACGGGCAAGGGAGACGCCCCAACGCAATTGTTATTGCGATATGCGACAGCCCGTCCAAATTTCTTCGCAAGGCCATACAAACAAACAACTTAAGGGCGCCTATGCGCCCCAGGTGTGCCAAACGTTGCGGCATTATAAAATCGATTTGATAGAAAACGCAACCAGGCCGGACGATGCTGCCGAAGGGAATGATGCCGAGTACGGTGAACGAGCCCGCCGATGCAGGAGATGATCATCAGGGGATTCCCGCTATCCGTCAGCACCGTAAAGCACTTGCACGGCAGGGGCTGCAAATGGTATCCTCCTGCTCCTTTGCGTCCGTGGGGGACGCCGTATTCATGGATAGCTGCGGGGTTCGCCGCGCGGCTTTGCCAAGCAGTAACAGGGAATTCACACGTGGCTGAACGTACCTTTGTGATGATTAAGCCGGACGGCGTGGGCCGCCGCCTGGTGGGCGAGTGCATCAAGCGCTTCGAACAGAAGGGCATGAAGCTGGTGGGGCTGAAGCTGCAGATCCTCGGCGAGGACGTGGCGAAGGCGCACTACGACGAGCACAAGGAACGCCCCTTTTTCGGCGATCTCGTGAGCTTTATCACGAGTGGCCCGACGGTGCAGATGGTGTGGGAAGGCCCGGACGCGGTGGCCCAGGTGCGCAAGATGAACGGCGCCACGGACTGCAAGAAGGCCGACATGGGCACCATCCGCGGCGATTTCGGGATGAGCCTGCAGAACAACATGATTCACGCATCCGACTCGGTCGAAACGGCCGTGCGCGAGATTGCGCTGTATTTCAACGAGAACGAACTGTGGTCGTATGCCATGCCGGATGACGGCTGGCTGCAGTAGACCCAACTGGAGGACGTACGGTGGCTGGTGGACGTAAAGCCCGTAAGGCGAAGATTAACAAGCACAAGCGCAAGAAGAAGCGCCGCGCGAATCGTCACAAGAACAAGTAGTTCCTTCGGGGCTGCATGTTCCTGGCGCAGCGGATTTTCCGCGCGCCGATAGACTTGGCGCCCGGTCCGCAGGTATAACTATGGCCTGCGGGCCGGGCGGTTTCGTGCCGCCCGGCAACCGGGCGCAATGCCCTTTTTCTCCAACGCGCGAGGTAGGCCGGCGTGAGCGACGACAAACCCAAAATCATTATCGACGAGGATTGGAAATCGCAGGCGCAGCGGGAGCGCGACGAGCTGGCCCGCAAGCTGGAGGCCGAGAAGGCCGCCGCGGCGCAGGGCCAGGAAGAGGCAGACGCCGTATTGCCCGATGACGAGGCGATGCAACACGACCCTTTTCTCGCGCTCATCGGCAGTTTGGCCACCCAGACTATGTTCGCGCTCGGGGTGATTGCCCCGCCTGGCGCCAAGCAGGTGATGATCAACCTCGACGAGGCCGCCGTCACCCTCGAAATGCTCAAGGCCATCGAGGACAAGACGCAGGGCAACCTGACCGAGGAAGAGGACGCGGCGCTGAAAGAGGCGCTGACCGAGCTGGAACGGCTGTTCTCGGCGCGCGTGGCGCAGTTTCAGGAACAGGCCGCCAAGCAGCAGGGCATGAACCCCGACATGCTGCGCGGACCGGGCCTGTAAAAGAGTAACGGCGCCGGCCGCCGGGCGGTATCGTTGACTGCCCCGCCGCGCGCGCGTACACTGGCGGCTTTCCCGGGCGATGCGGCGTCCGGGCGGAAAAGCCCCGGAGGGCAGGCGGCGCGCTAAACCATTCGCGCACCTCCGGCGTCTATACGTCTGCGGGCACTCTTAGCTGTTTGGCCATACCGCACGCGGAACTCGGAGAATCAATCCCATGTCCTCTCGATACCTCTTGATCCTGCTGCTGGCATCGGGCTTCACCGCCATGGCGGAAGACGCCGCCGCTCCGGAAGTGACCGAGGCCGAACCGGTCGAGTCGCCGGCGGAGGAAACCGCCACCGTGCCCGACGCCATGGACGCCGAGGCCTTCGACATCTTCTCCACCAACAAGGAGATTACGCTCAACTACGATGCCGCCTTCTCCAAGCTGGAAGGCCGCAGCATCGCGGAGGAGATCGAAATCGAATTGCTGGACCTCGATTCGCTGCTCGAGCTGCTGAACGAGCACCAGCGCGAGCGCGTGGTACGCATGACGCTGGCCGACTGCATTCAGCTGGGCCTGGCGCAGAATCCCGATATCGTGATTGCCGGCATGGAGCCGCTGATGGCGGAGGCCGACATCAGGGCCGCCAAGGGCGAGTTCGATCCGGTGGCGCAGATGGACGGCCGCTATACCGACGCCAGCATTTCGCTGTCGACGCAGCAGGTCGCTTTCGGCGGCATCGACGCGATCCAGAGCTACAACACGACCGTGAACGCCCAGATCGGCGGCAAGCTCGCCACGGGCGCGATGTACGGCATCCTCTTCAACGCCACGAAAGACGAAGACACCTTCGGCAACTTCATTACCGACTACAACACGCAAGCCACGCTGACGCTCACGCAGCCGCTGCTGCGGGGCTTCGGCATCAAGTACAACCGCGTACGCATCACGGCGGCCAAGAACAACCTGCGCGCGACCGAGGCGCAGCTGAAGCTGACCGCCATGAATGCCGTGGCTGAAATCACGAAGGCCTACTGGGATCTCGTGGGCGCGGTGCAGGCCGTGCAGGTGAGCCAGGCCTCGCTCGACAATGCGCGCCGCCTGTACAAGGTGAACGAGACGCGCCGCGACATTGGCACGGCCGCCGACATCGAGGTGCTCAGCGCCAAGACGGGTGTTGCATCGCGCCAGAGCGACCTGATCAGCGCGCGGGCGCGCGTGGGCGATGCGAGCGACCGGCTCAAGCAGCTGCTCGACATGCGCGACGGCGAGCGTTTCTCCGCCATGATTATCCTGCCGGTGGACCGCCCCAATACCGGAGACACTTACGGATTCGACCCCGATGCCTTCGACGTGGCGCTGCAGGAGAGCATGAACAAGGCGCTCGATCGCCGTCCGGAACTGGAGATTGCTGCCATCCAGATCGAGAATGCCGAGCTGGACGAATACCGCGCGCGCCGCGACCTGCTGCCGCAGTTGGATATTTCGGGCAATTACGGCCAGGGCGGCCGCGACCGGGAACTCGACAAGGCCCTGAGCGGCATGCGCAGGGGAGACGAAGAAATCTGGGGCTACGGTTTCCAGGCCTCGATTCCGATCGGCAACCGGGCCGCGCGCGGCGCCTACAAGCGCTCGAAGCTGACCACCCGCCAGGCCGAACTGCGCGAGGAAAAGCAGCGCACCGACATCATGGCGATGGTAAACATCATGGCGCGCAGCGTGCTGACCAACCAGACGCTGATTACCAGCAACGAGCAGGCCGTGCGCCTGCAGGAAGCCGAAGTAGCGGCCGAGGAACAGCGGCTGCAGCTCGGCGTGACCACCAGCTGGCAGGTGCTTCAGGTGCAGGAACAACTGACGGCCGCGCGCACCGCGCTGTTGCAGTCGGAAGTCGCCTACGAAAAGTCGCTGATCGACTTGCAGTTGTCCGAGGGCACGCTGCTCGAGAACCTCGAGATTTCCGTGGCACCCCCGGCCGACGACGGCTATGGCGACGTGACCTATTTCCGCAGTCTCAATCCGTTCTGGAAGTAACCCGCAATTTCTTTAGAGGAAGTTTAATCCGATGGGCAAGCAATTCAAGGTGGCGCTGCTGCGCGGCGATGGTATCGGTCCTGAAATCTCCGACGAGGCGGTGAAGGTGTTGCGCGCCCTCGAACCCAAGCACGACGTCGCCTTCCGGATCCTCGAGGGCGACTTCGGCGGCGCGGCGTACTTCAAGCACGGCCACTCCTTTCCCGAGGCCACCAAGGAACTCTGCGACGAGGCCGACGCCATCGTGAAGGGGCCCATCGGCCTGAGCCACGAGGAATCAAAAAAGATCCCCGTGGACGAGCAGCCCGAACGCGGCGCCCTGCTGCCCCTGCGCCGCCGCTACAACACCTTCGCCAACTTCCGCCCGGTCTATCTGCCCGCCGAGCTGGCGCACTTCTCGCCGCTGAAGCCGCATGTGGTGGAGGGCGGCATTGACTTCATGATGATCCGCGAACTCGTGGGCGGCCTCTACTTCGGCACGAAGGAAACGGGCGTCAACGACCAGGGCAAGCGCTACGTAGACGAGCACCTCGAGTACGACGAGGACCAGATCGCCGCGATTCTGCACGTGGGCTTCAAGGAAGCCATGGGCCGCAAGAAGGTGCTGCACAACGTGCACAAGAGCAACGTGCTCAAGTCGAGCGTGCTCTGGAACGAGGTGCTCGATGAGATCGCGCCGCAGTATCCCGAAGTGACCGTGAAGCACATCATCGTCGACGCGGCCGCCACGGCGCTCGTGCTCAACCCGCGCCAGTTCGACGTGATGGTGATGGAAAACATGTTTGGCGACATCCTCAGCGACCTCGGCGGCGGCATTCTCGGCTCGCTCGGGCTGATGCCCTCCGCCTGCGTGGGCCCCGACAAGGCCTACTACGAGCCCTCGCACGGCTCCGCCCCCGACATCGCCGGCAAGGGCATCGCCAATCCCTACAGCATGATCGGCTCCATCGCCCTCATGCTCGACAAGAGCTTCGGCATGCCCGAGGCCGCCCGCCAAGTGTGGGACGCCATGCGCGCCGTCTTCGGCGAAGGCATCACCACCGCCGACCTCCGCGACCCCGAAGGCAAGAGCACCATCCTCACCACCGCCGAATTCGGCGACAAGGTGGTTGAAGCACTGGGATAACGGCTTCGCAGCCTCATCATGCAGCAGAGAGGGCCGTGATGATCGAGCGCCCTGTCGAGATACCCTCCGGGCCATACCGCCTCTCGGGCACCTATTGCGCCGCGGATAGTTCGTTGCCCCAGTCCATCGTGCTGATGATCCACGGCAGTGGGCCGCTTGATCGCGATGAGAATTTCGGCACCCAGCGGCTTGATGTCTTTAACACTATCGCGCACCATCTCGCCGGCGCCGGCATCGCCAGTGTTCGCTACGACAAGCGAGGCTGCGGCGCAAGTACGGGCGATTACCACACCACTGGCTTTTGCGACCTGATCAGCGACGCTGTGCGTGTCATGGACTGGATACGCAAGACTTATCCCGAGGTCTCGCTCTACCTGCTCGGCCACAGCGAAGGCTGCCTCATTGCGCCGCACGCCGCGCTGCGGCGCCCGGATATTGCCGGGCTGATTCTCCTGTGCCCTTTTGTCGAGCGCATGGAATCCGTACTGATGCGGCAGGCAGTTCAGATAGAACGCGAGCTGGCCCGCCTGCCCGGCATTGCCGGCACGCTCAACCGACTCGCCGCGCGCCTATTCGGCACGCCCACCGCGACTCAGCGCAAACTGATCGCGCGCCTCCGCTCGACCAAGCAAGATACTTCCCGCGTTGGCCTGCGGCGCTTCCCCGACAAGTGGCTGCGCGAACTGCTCGACGTCGATCCGGAGAGCGTCTTCCGCCAGATCGACCACCCCATGCTGCTCATCGGCGGCGCGAAAGACGTGCAATGTCTGCCCGAAGACGTGTCTCGCATCGCCGCACTTTCGCCCGCCCCGATTGAGTCGCACGTACTCGAAGACCTCACGCACCTCCTGCGCTGCGACGACGGACCTCCATCGCTGATGGGTAGCCGACGATTGCCTGATAAACCGATTGAGCCAGCGATACTCGACCTGATTCTACGGTGGGTTTGCAAGCATCGCTGAGCGGCTTCCGCTCCCTCCTGCTGCGGTGAAAGTCAGGATTTCTCGTAACAGGCGAGACATTTCTAAAAGGCCTTGTGAGTTAGAGGAAGACTCCTATGCCGATTCGAGTCAATTATCGAAAACTCGCGTACGAAACCTATCCGCCGATATGCGCCTATTGCGGCTTCGGGGTTCCAGAGGTCTTGGAAGTCGCTCACCTCAACGGGGACCGAAGCTGTAACGACATCGAGAATCTGGCAATTCTATGCCCGAACTGCCACAAGATGCATGATATCGGGATGATACCCACGGCAGTCGTCGTAGAAATGCGGGACCGGGAGCGCACCATCGATTGGAGCATCCGAATGAAAGATGCGGGCAAGAAGGCCGCGCAAACGCGGAAACGCAAAGCGGCCGCAAAGAGGGCATGGAACACAAGACGCGGGAGCGAGGCCTCGGGGTCGGATACCGCCGAATAGGCTGCTATGGGCGGGTTTCCTGACCCGCCTACGCTTCTGACCGTCAGGTCTCCACGAGTTCGACGCAATAGCGCCAAGATGGCTCGACAAAGTCTCGCACCACCGTGTCGCCCTCTTCGTTGCAGCTTGCTGCTTTGGAGTGCGGCGGACTTGCCGCCGCTTTGCCGAAGGGAGCTTGCTCCCGGCGCGGGCACATCGGACTAGAACCAGCCACGCGGCGACGGGAGCTGTCCGCTCCCTGGGAAAGGCGGGAGCTTGCTCCCGCACTCCACGGCGTGGCAGGGCCGCGTGGAAAAAAGTGTGGCGGGATCTCTCGACCCCGCCACGCTGGAAAATTGTTAAATCCGGCCGCTGATTAGATGAGGTCCAGGCCCTGCAGGATGGCGTCAAGCTTCTTCGACGTCGATTCCAGCACGGGGGTGAGCGGCAGGCGCAGGTTATTCTCGATCAGGCCCATCTTCGCGAGGCAGGCCTTCACGGGCATGGGGTTTGTTTCGATGAACAGGCCCTTGAAAAGCGGCAGCATGGCGTAGTGGATTTCCTTCGCGCCCGCGAAGTCGCCCGCGTTGGCCTTGGCGGTGAGCGCGGCCATCTGCGCCGGCACCACGTTGGCCGCCACGGACACCACGCCCTTGGCGCCCACGGCCATCATCGGCAGGGTCAGGCTGTCGTCGCCCGACATGACGTTGATGTCGCACAGCGAGATAATCGCCGACACCTGATCGACGCTACCGCAGGCTTCCTTCACCGATACGATGTTTTCCACCTTGTTCAGCTCGGCGATGGTTTCCGGCTCGAGCTTGGTGGCGGTGCGGCCCGGCACGTTGTACAGCATGATCGGCAGGCCCGAGGCGGCATTGGCCACGGCAGTGTAATGCGCAATCTGGCCGGCCGCGGTGGGCTTGTTGTAGTAGGGGGTAATCAGCAGCGCGCCGTCGGCGCCGGCTTCCTTGGCGAAGGCGGTGAGGCCCACGGCCTCCTTCGTGTTGTTCGACCCCGTGCCCGCCACCACCGGCACCCGGCCCGCCACGCGCTCGATGGCGAAGCGGATCAGCTGCTTCTGCTCGTCGTGCGAGAGCGTGGCCGCCTCGCCCGAGCAGCCGCACGGCACGATGCCGTTGGTGCCCTGTTCAATCTGCCAGTCGATCAGCCGGCCGTAGGCGTCGAAGTCGATGTCGGAGTTGGCCTTGAACGGAGTGACCAGAGCCGGAAAGGAGCCAGAGTACATGGTTGGGGATTCCCGTGGTGTGTGAGTTGCCGCGAGGCCTGGCCTCGGTTATTGCTTGGGGTATGCGCAGATCCGGCCGCGGATCATAGCACACGGCACGCCGGATTTAGAACGGCATGTCGTCTTCTTCGTAGGTCTCTTCGATGTTGTAGTCCACGTCATAGCTCTCTTCCGGGGGCGTCTCGCGGATATGGCCCTCGGGGCCTTCCGCCAGGTTCCGGAAACGCTGGATGTTCTTTTCGAACAGCAGCTCGACCAGCCCCGTGGGGCCGTTGCGCTGCTTGGCTATATTCACCCGGATGACGTTTTCGCGTCCTTCCGACTGATGGGCGGGCAGCCGCGCCAGCATCATCACCACGTCGGCGTCCTGCTCGATGGCGCCCGACTCGCGCAGGTGCGACAGCTTGGGCGTGCCGCTGTCGTCCTTCTCGGCCTCGCGGCTCAGCTGCGAGAGCGCCAGCACGGGGCACCGCAGTTCGCGCGCGATGCCCTTAATCGCGCGGCTGATTTCGGAGATTTCCACCTGCCGGCTCTCCGCCCGCTTCGAGCCGTGCATCAGCTGCAAGTAGTCGACGATGATCATGTCGAGCCCGTGGCGCGAGGCGTGCCGCCGCGCCTTCGAGCGCAGTTCGAGAATGCCCATGCCCGGCGTGTCGTCGATGTAGATCGGCGCGGTGCTGAGGGCTCCCGCCGCGCGCTGCAGCTTGGGAAACTCGCCGCGCGCCAGGAAGCCCGTGCGCAGGCGCGAAGCGTCCACGTTGCCTTCCATGCACAGCAGACGCTGCACCAGCTGTTCCTTGCCCATTTCGAGGCTGAACACCAGCACGCTCTTCTGCGCCTTGATGGCGGCATGCGCCGCGATATTGAGCGAGAAGGCGGTCTTACCCACTGAGGGCCGCGCCGCGATAATGATCATGTCGGAGGGCTGGAAGCCGGAGAGCATCTCGTCGAGCCGGGCGAATCCGCTCGGCACGCCGGTGATGCCGGTGCCCGCGCGGATCTGATCCTCGATGCGCTTGATGCCTTCCTCGAGCAGATCGCCGACCTTGTACACCGGGTTCTGCTGGCGCGTTTCCGCAATCTTGAAGATTTCGGATTCCGCGCGGTCGAGCAGATCGGCCACCTCGCCCTCGCCCACGTAGGCCTCGGAAGCCATGCGGGTGCAGGTCTCGATGATGCGGCGCAGCGTGGCCGACTCGAGCACGATGCGCGCGTAATACTCGACGTTCGCGCTCGTCGGCACGGCCCCGGTCAGCTCGGCGATATACGCCGCCCCGCCGGATTCGTCCAGCTTGCCCAGGCGCGTCAGCTGCTCGAGCAGCGTGATCAGGTCCACGGGCGTGTTCTTGCCGAACAGCCCCACCACGGCGTCGTAAATATGCTGGTGCGCGGGATGATAAAAAACGTCTTCGCCGCAGTCGCGAAGAATCTCGACTGCGGCGCCGACGGCTTCAGGATTCAGCAGCATCGCGCCCAATACCGAGCGCTCTGCCTCTATGTTCTGCGGGGGCGTCCTGTCGAAAAGATTCCCCGGCTCTTTGGAACGGGGGGACACCGCCATGGTCTAGTCTTCGTCGTCGTACTGGGCCGCGCCGCCGAATTCGGATTCGGCCGCCTCGGCTGCCAGGGCCTCGGCCTCAGCCGCTGCGGCGTCGGCCGACGGCTCGTCGATCGGGCTGACCTGCACCTTGATCTCCGGCTCGATGCCGCTCGCCAGGCGCACGGGCACGCTGTACACGCCCAGCGCCTTGATCGGCTCGGCCAGCTTGATGGCCTTCTTGGTGATGGTCGTGTAGCCCTGCTCGTGCAGGCCCTCGGCAATCATGCTGCTGGTGACGGAGCCGAAAAGCTTTTCGTTCTCGCCCGCGCGCATGGTGATTTCGACAACCACCTTGCCCAGCATGCCGGCCACTTCGCCCAGTTCCTTGCGGCGCTTTTCATCCTTGCGGCGGATGATGGCCAGCTCGTGCTCGAGCTGCTTGGCGCTCGCCGAGTCGGCGGCCACCGCCAGGCGGCGCGGCAGCAGGAAGTTGCGCGCGTAGCCATCGGCCACCTTCACGGTCTGGCCCATGTCGCCGACGTTTTCCACGTCTTCGCACAGAAGTACTTTCATCTCTTTCATCCTCCTGGGGCGCGTGCGCCCTCGGGTCTATTCCTGTTCGTTGCGGGCGCTCCGCAGGGCGATTAGCTTATTCGCCTTGGCGCGGAAATCGTACCAGGTGTCGAATAGGCCGGCCGCGCAGAGCAACGTCCCGACTTGCGCGATCATCAGCAGGCCGATGATCAGATAACAGATGATAGGATTCCACTGCAGCGCGAACATCGCATACGCCGCAATGGAAAGCCCGTTCAGCCAATACACGAAACTCAGTCCCAGCGCCGTGTTCCACGTGATAACCCGCAGCGTTTCGTTGTGCCACTGGTAATCGATGAGCCACAGGCCGGCGACGGCGATAACGATCCACACCATCCACTCGGGCACCCGCATGGTCCGGAAAGACCCGCGGATGCCTGGCGCAGCGTGTTCCGCGATCCGCCGGTATACGCTGGCGAAGCCCGTGGAAAACACCAGCACCATGCCGAAGAATGCACCGAGCGCGAGGTACTGCAGGTGATCGCTCAACCACAGCATACCCTCGATCAGCCGCGTGCTGCCCTCGCTCAATTCCTGGCCGTCGGCCGACTGCTTCTGCAGTTCTGCCTGCATGTCGCCAATGCGCGCGGTCAGAAACACATGGCTGCTCTCGATACTCTCGTCCCAGTGCAGCAGCATGTTCGAGGCGCCCAGCGTGAACAGCGTTCCCGTGAGCAGCGCCACGCACAGGCCGAAGCTCCAGCCGCGGTGCGAGGCCATGCCCAGCAGCACGCCCAGCTCGGCCACCAGCACATAGAGCGCCGCGAGCAGCAGCGAGCCGCTGCCGGCGAACGCCGCCAGCCCGGCCACCCCCACGAGCCCGAAGGCTTCGCGGAAGCGGCCGCCGGACCACAGCACGCCGGCCGGCAACGGGAACAGCAGCATGGCGGGTATCGCCAAGCCGGATGCCGTCAGCCCCGATGCCAGCAGCAGCAGGCCGGTTGCGCTCAGGAAATAGCGGACCATTTTCGGTATCGGCCGGGCGCGCTTAATCTGCCGAGTACGGCAGCAGCGCGATCTGGCGGGCCATCTTGATCGCGTGCGTCAGCATGCGCTGGTGCTTCGCGGTCGCCCCGGTGATACGGCGCGGGATAATCTTGCCCCGTTCCGTGATGTAATGCTTGAGCATCGCCACGTCTTTGTAGTCGATGTACACCACCCGATCCACCGTGAGACGGCAGACCTTCTTGCGCAGCGCCTTTTTCTTTTTGCGCCGCGCCTTCTTCAGGCGGATCTTGGCCTTGGCTTTTGCGGATACGCGTGCCATTCATGCACTCCTTGTTACGTGCGTCCCCTCGCGGGGACCGATTAGAACGGAATGTCGTCCTCGGGAATCGGCTCTTCGATCTCGCGCGGGCGCGGCTGCTGCGAACGCTGCGGCGGGCGGGAGGAACCTCCCCCCTTGCCGTCGTCGTCCCAGTCCAGCGGCGTCACGCGGACGGCGTCCACATCGAGTTTGCTGCGCTTCTGGCCCGTGGCGCGGTCTTCCCACTCCGACGTGCGCAGGCGCCCCTCGATGATCACCGGGCGCCCCTTCGTCAGGCGCTCGCCGATCCATTCCGCTTGCGGTCCCCATGCCGTGACATCGACAAAGGTCGTTTCTTCCTGGCGGTCCCCGTCCTTGGTCTTGTAGTAGCGGCTGTTGGCAATGCCCAGTTTACAAAAGGGCTTTCCCGATCCCGTGTACTTCAATTCCGGATCGCGGGTGAGACGCCCGGCCACGAACACCTTGTTCAGGTCCGGCATGCGGAGGTCGCTCATTCCGTTCTTCCTTTTTCCGTTGAGACTAAGCCGCGGACCATCGCCCGCGACCGGACGTTAGCCCATGCGGGCGTGGCTACGTTCGTCGTCGCGGCGCGGACGGCGCGGACGCTCATCGTCGTCGTCGTCGTCGCGGCGGCCGCGGCGGGGACGATCGTCGTCGTCATCGTCGTCGTCGAATTGACGCGGCGAGGCAGCCGCCTCGGCGTCGCGGCGCTGCTGCTCGGCTTCGAGCCGCAGCGTCTTTTCGTCGAACAGGCTGACCAGATGACGGAAAATGGGATCGCTCAGACGGAAATGCAGTTCGAGCTTCGCGATAAACTCGGGCTCAGCGTCGAACCGCAGCAGCACGTAACAGCCTTCGGTGAGTTTCTTCACTTCGTAGGCCAGTCTCCGTTTGCCCCAGATCTCCGAGCGCACGATGGTGCCGCCATTCTTGACGACGAGATCCTCGACCTCCTTGACCACCGTCTGGATGCCAGCGTCATCCAATTCCGGATGAACGATGTACAGCGCTTCGTAAGTTCTCAAGACCATTCACCTCCTTTTCAAACAGGTTCAGCGCACAGGCGGAATTGCCAGTGCGCAAAGACTGAAAGAATAGCATTTGCCCGCGCGGCGGCGCAAGCGGCGTCACGGGGCGAGCGGGGTCCAGCCCCAGCCGCCGGGAGCGGCATCCACCTTCACCTCGGAGCCCTCGCGCGGGAGGATGCGCAGCGCGACCGGCTGCGCCGTGTCGTTCACCCAAAAGACCCCCTCGCCCACGCGCACCCCCTCCACCCGGCCGGGGTGCGAGGAACGTGCCGGAAACACCGGATCGCCCGGCTTTGTGTGGTCCAGTAGGGACTTCCAAGCGTGATAGACGGGCCGCAGCGACCAATCGCGGTTCTTGAAATTCCATAGCCCATAGCCCATTCGGGCATCGAAAGGGTAGAAAACCTCGTGAAGGCACCAGATGGAGAAGCCGGACACCCCGGCATTCAGGCCTTCCGTCACGAAGCGCATCGTCCAGGTGGCGTAGGCGTCCTCCTCCATGACGGGGTTGATCATGGGCCCCTGCGCGCGGCCGTCGTGGAATCCGAACTCCGCCACCACAAAGGGTTTACGGCCCGCCAAAGGTTCCAGGCGCTCGGCGAAGAACAATGGGGCGATGTCGCGGGCGTCTTCGCGCAGGTAGAGGTGCGAGGCCAAGAGGTCCGAAGCGTCGAAATAGCGGTCATCTTCCAGGCACTGCTCGAACCAGGGCAGGCCGCCGTTGGTGTCATCGCTGCCCACGATGGCGATATCGAGTCCGCGGCGCTCGAACTCAGCTTTGGTTTGCAGGTGGGTTTCCACGTAGGTCTCCCACGTCCCACCGTGCCGCACATAGCTCAGGTTCGGCTCGTTGGTCAGGGTCCACTGCTGCACGCAGGTGAAGCCCTTGTCGCGGATGAGGTGTTCGGCAAGGGCGCCCCACGCCCGGGCCAGCTTGCCGGGCGCGCCGAAAGGCTCGGGGATGCTCCACTCGACGCCGCAGAGCAGCACCCGTGCTCCCAGCCGCTGATACACCTCGAGCGCGCGGTACTTGCTCTGCATGGCGTCGTTGTCCCAGTCGAAGGTCTCGCCGTCCATCGAGGGATTCCAGTCCTTATACCAGAAGAACATGCGGACCCAGTCGGGCGCGAGCGCGGCAATGCGTTCTTCGCGCAGGGCCGCATCGGCGGCGTCGACGCCATGGCCCGCGTTCACGGCGTCGTAGAACCAGCCGTCGTCTTCAAAGCCGAATCCCAGAAAGGGTGACGAGAGCGGCTCCTTCGCGAGGGTCAGCGTTGCCTCTCCCGTCAGCGGCGGCGACACCGGAGCGGGCTCCTGATGCAGCTCGGGAGCGGTGAACCAGGCCGTGCCGTGGCCGTTGAGCAGCAGGAAGAACTCCATCGTCTCGGTGCCCTCGGGCGCGATGCCGCTCAGGGTCGCTTTGTTCCAGGCACCCTCCTGCTGGGCTGGACTCGACTGGTCGTAGCTGATGCGCGTGCCATCGGCTTTGTAGTAACTGACCGAGATGTACGCGCCATAGCCATCGCGCACCTGCTCCGGCCAGATGCTGGCGCGGGCGCGGATACGATTGCCCTGGGCCACGGGCATCCGGTGTTTCAGCGCGGGAAAGCCGGGTTCCATCGTATCGGGCACGTGCAGCCGGGCGGCGGCCATGCCGTGATGATCAGCGTAGCCCGACTCGACCGGCGGGGCCGGCCGCTCCCAGCCGGCGAGCTCCGGACCAATTTCAGGGGCGAACACCGCGGCGTACACGGCAAGCAGAAAGGCGATGGGCATGTACATTCCTTGTTTTGCTTGATTTGCGCTTGCGTGATACCATCCCGGGTTCCCAAGGAGAAGTATCCCCATGCGTCTTCGAGTCCTGATTTTGCTGCCGCTCGCGGCTACGATGTTTTCCTGCGCCCAGCTGGCCGACCGCAACAATGTTCGCGTGGCCAAGGTAGACGGCGAATATATCACGCGCGCCGACGTGTACGACTACATTCGTTCGTTTCCCGATATGGTGCGCCCGCGCATCAACAACACGGCCGACATGCTCGCGATCCTCAACCGCATGGTGGATGCGCGCATCAAGGCGCAATATGTGGAACCGGTGATCATGGAGCGGCTCGACGAGGCGCAGCGCGCCGCCCTGCTGCAGGATATCGAGAACGAGGCGCGCGAGGAGTTCTACAAGCGGAGCGGCGAGCAGGGCGAGCAGATGCGCGCCGTATGGGGCATGGAGATTCCTGCGAACGACGAACCCACGGAATTGATGAAGGTTTACGGCCTTACCGCCGATAGCCTGCGCGACACCAAGGCGTTCATCACCGCGCAGACCGAAGCGATAAGCCGCGAGATACTCGCAGACCGGGCGGTGCAGATCATGACCGGCGAGGCCTTGAAAAAGGGCGAGATCGACATTCCCCAGGACACCCTCGAACTCGAGTTCGCCTTTCAGAAGGAATCTCTCGTTGTGCCCGAGACGGTGACGTTTACGGGAATCCGCATCGCGGCGCGCGAGCCCGGGGCGGCGGAGAAGGCGAAGGCGGCGCGGCAGCGCATCGACAGCGGCGAACAGTTCGATTTCGTGGCCGAGGGCTTCCGTTCGCAGAGCCCGCAATCGGTTACCCAGAACACGCTTCAGCACAACGACAGCACGAAGAGCTTCGAGGACTTCTGGGCGGCGATCGAAGGCAAGGGGGCGGGCGAGGTGGCGGGCCCGATATTCATGCCGGCGTATCAGCAGATGGCCGTGGACGCCCAAGGCAATGCGCGGCAGGTGACGATTCCGGAGACGATCATGGTTATCCGCATCGACGCGCGCGAACCGCAGCGCCCGATGACGCTGCAGGAAGCGACGCCGCGTATCGCCCCGCCGCTGCTGGTGTCGGAGATGATGAAGAAACTGCGCGAGGCGCACGGCGTCGAGATCTACGAGGACAAGCTTCCTGAGGCCGGCCAGTTCAGCGGCGTGTCCAACGCCAAGCCGCTGGCCTGATTACACCGCTTACGGTCCCGCGCAAAGGCCGTCCGGATCGATACCCTCTTCGCAGCGGTGCATGCCGTCGGCGTTGAAGAACTGGATCTGCCGCAATAGTTCGGACAGCGAGAGGATCCAGAACGGCGCCGCGTAATCCGCGGCACTGATGGCACAGGTCGCTCGCCCCAGCCCCGGCACCGTCCCGTCGACCCAATACCCGTCTTCGCTCTCGCCCGGCGCCGGCGCGCAGAAGTAACCATTCGGCGCATTGAACAGCTGGACCAGCCGCAGCACTTCGCTAAGCGAGAACCTCGCGTCGCCGTTGCGGTCGCCGTTGTGGAAGACGGGGTTCGGGGTTTCCATCGGCTCCAGCGATACCACCCAGTCGTTGCGAGCGGCCCCGATCTGGAGCGTGAGCTGCCGGGAAAAGAAGCCCGCGCGCGAGACTTGGAGCACGGCGGTGCCGGTGGCGGCGGCCAAGGCCGAATAGACACCTGATCCAACGGGCCGCTCGGGCAGGGTGTTGATGCCGAGCTGCACCAGCGCCCCGCTTACCGGACGCGCCTGGCTGGGAAAGCGCGCATTGTCGTTGACGGTGACAAACACCAGAGGCGATGTGACGATACCTTGCCGCACCAGCACAACGACCGGCTCGGTGACCACCGGGATGGGCGTCAGGTCGGCATCGTTCGCATAGAGCTCGGCGGCGCCCGGTTCCGGATCGATGTCGGCAATCGCGCGGACGCTCGATAAATCTCCTGCAGACCCCACGACTTCGAATCCGACACGCGCGAGCGCGAGCCGGCCCGTGGGCTGGCCGATGGGCGCGTCGAAGACGACCGAGGCAATCGTGATGGAGCCCTGCACCGAATCGTTGTAGGCGAAGAAGTCGATGAATTCCGCAGCCACCGGTGTAACCGAGGTCACCTGGATGACCGCAGGGTCGTACTCCAGCCGGATGCGGAATCCTCCGAGCGAAGTGTTGCGCAGGTCCGCTATCAGGTCGCTCTCAAATGTGGCCGCCGGCTCGAACTCGCCAATCTGCAAACCCGGTCCGGGATCGGAAACGATACTCGAGGGCGGCAGCTGCATGGTCAGGGTCGCGCCGGCGTCGCCGGCGAACCTTGCGGCTACGACCGCTGTCGTAGTCCCCATACCGCCATCGTAGCCCGTCACGCGGATGCGGTAGGTCGCTCCTTCGCGCACGTACAGAAAGCCCCTCTGCTGATCCTCCGGGCACCCCGGATCGACGCAAAGCAGGGGAGCCGAACCGCAGTCCTCGTAGACCGTCAGCGTGGTGGGCAGATCGAAATTGCAGGCCTGCACGTATAGCGCGCCACTGCCGGGGGCCGTGTAGGCGAACCAGGCGTCGGCCTGTTCCTCTGCCGCGCAGGCGTCGAGCGTCTGTGCGGTCAGCCCGGCGAAGGTGAACTGAAGCGGAATCTGGTCCTCGATTTCCGTGGCGGCCTCGCAGGTGTCGCCGGGCATGCCGAAGGTGCGGCCGGAGCGTGCTTCGAGGAAGTCGACGCGGAGGACAGTATCGGCAGCTGTGGTGGAAGAAGCACCTACGCGGAGGAGGAAGGCGCCGCCAGCCTCGGCGGCGAGTAGCGCGTCCTCAGGTACGGCCGGTCGGCCGTCCGCGAAACACCGCAATGGATCCTCTCCGCAGTCCGCATAGACCGCCAGCTCGGCATCGCTGCCCGGAAGTAGGTGCGGCGCGATGGCCCCTTGGCGGGGCGCGATGTATCGGTACCAGCGCGCGTATACATCGTCATTCGCGCACTCGGGCGGGGTGGTTTGCACGAGGTCAGCGAAGGACACCACGGCGGTCGCGCTGTCGTCAGTCTCATCACGCACCAACAGATCGGCGGACGCGCAGTTGATGTTGGCGGGTACCTCCGCCGCGGCCGACCATCCCGCCGCGGCAAGGAGTACGAATATTCCGATCCGGTACATGGTGTCTTGCCCCCGCAAACCTCGATTCCTCGGAAGGACTATACCACGACCGCAGCGGATGGGGATTAGACGGCCGGGCCCGTGGCCTTGCCGCGCGCGTCGTATTTCCAGAAGCCCTCGCCGCTCTTTCGCCCGAACTTGCCTGCGGCCACGCGCTGCTTGAGGATCTCCGGCGGCTGGATGGGGCCGTCGGGATCAAGCTCGGCGATATTGCCGAAGGCCATGAGGCATACATCGAGGCCGGCGAGGTCCGCGATGGCGAGCGGCCCCAGCGTCATGCCGTAGCCGGTGGTCATGCCGCCGTCCACGTCCTCGACCGTGCCGACGCCGGACTCGACGAGGCGCATGGCTTCGCAGGTCATGGCGCCGAAGACACGATTCATGATGAATCCGGGTACGTCTTTCTTCACCACGAAATTGCGTTTGCCGAACCGTACGCCGAGTTCTTCGGCCTGGGCCAGCGCGTCGGGGCTGGTGGCTGCGCCGGGGATGATCTCGAGCAGCGGGTTCACCGGCACCGGGCTGAAGAAGTGCATGCCCACGAAGGACTCCGGACGGCTGGTAAAGCCGGCCAGCATGGTGATCGGAATGGTGGAGGTGTTCGAGGCGATGAGCCCGCCGGCGGGCAGCAGCGCGTCGATCTTGCCGAGCACGTCCTGCTTCACGGGGATTCTCTCGAACACCGCCTCGATGACGGCATCGACGCCCGCGACGGCCTCGAGTTCCGTGCTCGTGCTGATGCGCGCCAGCACCGCCTCGGCGGGCTCCTTCACGATGCCCTTGCCGCAGAGGCGGCCGAGCGAATCGCGCATGTCGGCCAGCGCCTTGTCGAGTGCTTCCTGCTTGAGGTCGACCAAGGTCACGTCGTAGCCGCCCTGCGCCGCGCACTGCGCGATGCCGCCGCCCATGAAGCCGCCGCCCACGACGGCGATGCGTTGGATGCTCATCTATCTCTCCCGGTTCAGGCTGCCGTGCCGCCGTCGATGGGCAGCACCGTGCCGGTGGTGTAGCTCGAGGCCTCGCTGGCGAAGTACACGGCCGCGCCCACGATTTCCTCGGGCTGCGCGTGGCGTCCCATCGGCGCACGCGCGATGTAGTGCTCGTAGATTTCCGGCGTGTCGATCAGCACCGACGCGAACTTGGTTTCCGTGAGGCCGGGGCAGATGCAGTTGCAGCGGATGTTCGACGAGCCGAGTTCTTTCGCGAGCACCTTCGTCAGCATGATCACGCCGGCCTTGGTCATCGAGTAGATGCCCATCATCGGCGAGGGCGTGATGCCCTCGATCGACGCGACGTTGATGATGCTGCCCGAGCCCTGCTCGACCATCAGCCGCGCCGCGCCCTGCGCCATGAAGAAGAAGCCCTTGCAGTTCACCTCGAAGGTCTTGTCGTAGACCGATTCCGACGCCTGGATGGCCGGGCCGAAGTAGGGGTTGGTCGCGGCGTTGTTCACCAGCACGTCGAGTTTGCCGCACTCTTCCTTGATGCGCGCCATGAGCGCGTCGATCTCGTCGAGCTTGCCCGCGTGGCAGGGCATGGCCAGCGCCTTGCCGCCCGCCCGGGCGATGGACCCGGCCACCGCTTCGCAGGCGTCCTGCTTGCGCGACGACACGATGACGGTCGCCCCGCGGTTCGCGTATTCGCGCGCGATGGCTTCGCCAATGCCCCGGCTGCTGCCGGTGACCAGCGCGACTTTTCCGTCCAGATTAAAATCCGACATGGGTCTCTCCTTGTCCGGCGGTCAGCGCCGGTATGTCTCGAGGTGGGTGCGGCACCGCTCCAATAGCGCAGCATCGAGCGCAATTGCCGCCTTGGTCAGGCGCTCGGCCTGATCGATCGCGCCATTCTGCAAGGCAGCGTCCAGCTTTTCAAGGCATGCCTCGTGAAATGCGCCCGACGCCGCATAGGGACGCAGCAGTGCGATATCCGCCGCGTCCTGCGCAAGCCAGTCCTCGAGCAGCTTGCGAAGGGCTGGCAGGTAGCCCGGCTCCAACGCCAGCGCCTCGGCATTGCAGGCATCTGCTGTTGCATGGTCGCCGCGCGCCATCGCGATGAGACCCAAGTGGTACCACGTGGCGAAGGACCCCGTGCCGCGCACGTCTTCGGGCCGGCCCAGCGACGCGCGATAGGCTGCCTCGGCGGCGTCCCACTGGCCCAATTGCAGGCGCACGTAGCCGAGCGCATGGTGGAAATCCGCACGCTCCGTGCCGGCGTGGGCCAGCCGCGCGTGTTCCTCGAGCAGGGACAGCGCGGCATCCCGCTGTTCGGACTGAATCAGGGCGTAGGCGCGCGTACACACCGCCCCGGTCAGCATCTCGCGCGAAACCGGACCATGCGACCCCTGCGGCGGGCGCGAGTCGAAGTCGATGCGGCGCAAGGCCTGATCGAAGGCGATGGCCGCCGCGCGATAGCGCTGGAGACTGAACCAAGCCTTGCCGAGCTGATAGTGCAGGTATGCGTCCTCCGGCGCGTCGGCCATCGCCGCGCGCAGCAGCGCGATGTTGCGGTGTGCCTTGTGCGCCGGGTCGTCCGCGCGCTGAGCGTAGCCCGAGTGCCGCAGCCGGATGCCGGTGAGCACCGCGCGCGGCGGCCGGCCCGAGACGGACTCCGGCTGTTCGTGGATGCGCCCGGCGTATCGGAACGCTGCGCGCAGAAACACGCGCGGGGTCTCATCGGTCGTGGCTTGCAGATCCCCGCCCGGCGGCGGCTCGTTGTGGATGTACACCAGCCCGAGCGTATCCGGCGTGGCCGCGATCCCGAAGGTCGCCAGCTGCGCGCGGACTTCCTCCGGAGACTCCAGCCATTCGTCGGCATCAATCACCAGCGCGATGTCGCCGGTCGCGAGGTCCAGCGCGGCATTGCGCGCCGCCGCGAAGTCGTCTTGCCACGTACAGCCGCCTACCACCGCGCCGCAGGCCTCGGCGATGGCGCGGGTCTCATCGGTCGAACCCGTATCGAGCACGACAATCTCGTCGACCGCGCCCGCCAGCGAATCGAGGCAGCGGCCGAGCACGGCGGCTTCGTTGCGTACGATGAGGACCGCGCTACTCCGCATCCGGCGGCTCCGGGGCGGGTTTCGGCGGCGGCCAGAAGCGGCGCCACCGCTCGCTCCGCATCGACAGCAGGTACCACGCTTGCGCCAGCAGCGCGCCCGTGGTGTCCGAAACGATGTCGAGCACATCAACGTTGCGGCCCGGGGTAAACGATTGGTGGAACTCGTCGGTCAGGCCGAAACCCACGGTGAACAGCACGGGCAGCAGAAACAGCGCAACGCGGCTGTAGCGGATTTTAGAGCGCAGCAGGCCCAGCAGCACCAGCACCGTCATCAGCCCGAAGGCCGAAACGTGCATCACCTTGTCCCAGTGGGGAAACAGCTCCGACGGCACCGGCGGGTCGCTCTGGCCGGAAAGCCAGGCAATCGTGCCGCAATAGAGGCAGGTAAGAATGAAATACAGCCAAGCCAACTGTGAGCGGTTCCTATCGTTCGGGGCGGCGCCTTCCGCTGCGATCCTGCCCCACGCCGTTCCGCGCGCGCAATAACGCACTTGACCCGATTCGGGGGACACGCGCTACAATACGCGGCTGATTCCGACCATAACGTACAAACGACTCCAAGGAGAGACATCATGGGTAAAGGCGACATGCGCTCGAAGCGCGGCAAGATTCATCGCGGCACGCACGGCAAGACCCGCCTCAAGAAGGAAGAGGGCAAGAAGAAGACCGGCGCGAAAGACGCGAAGAAGTAGTCTTCGATAGCTGAAAGTATAAAAGGCGCGGCCACCCCCGGGGACGGCCGCGCCTTTGCTTATTTCTTCAGCGCCTTCAGGCCGCCATCCGTAAAGCGTTCCCATTCCTTGGAGGCGGTGTCGCGTTTTTTTGCGGCGCTGGCGACGCCGTTCACGAGCTCGTCGGCGCGCACGACGATGGGGCTCCAGGCGTAGAGGCCGTATTGGGTCATGAGCTGGAAGGTGACCTGCGGCACGTCGCCGGTGAAGTCGAAATCGAGGACGCCGGCGTTGGCGGCGGCGTTGTAGGGCTCGCGCAGGCGCATTTCGGGGCGGCGCATGTAGTTGTCGGTCGCGGGAATCTGGCCGAGCGGCGAACTGTCGAAGTCGTAAATGTCGTAGCCGCCATGCTCTGACCACGGAATGGCGTTCGCCTCGCCCATGTGGGTGTCGCCCGAGAGCACGAACACGCCGGGGATGGCCTCGTCTCGGATGTAGTCGAGCAGGGCATTGCGTTCGTGCAGGAAGGCCGCCCACGAATCGCCGCCCTCGCCCTTGCCGTTGTTAAAGCCGCTGCCGCTGATGAGCACCTTGAACGCCGCCGTGCTGGCCTTCAGGCCGTCTTTCAGCCAGGCCAGCTGCCGCTGCCCCAGCATGGTCTTCTCGGGCGAATCTTTCTCGGCGTTCGGGTCGCGGTAATACCGTCCGTCGAGGAAGAAGAAATCGACGCCGCCGTAGCTGTACTGGAAAAACACGCCGGGCGCGTCGGGCAGGCCATAGGCGGGATTGGGCCAATACTGCTTGAACACGCCGAGCGCGAGGTCCTTCACGGGGTTCGTGCGGTTGTGGTCGTTCAGGCCGTAGTCGTGGTCGTCCCAGATGGCCAGCTGCGGGGTGGAATGAATGAGCGGCTGCAGGCCGGTCACGTCGCGCTGGCGGCGGTATTCCTCGGCGAGGATATCCGGGTCGAGCGCGTCGCCGTAGATGTTGTCGCCCAGCCAGAAAAACAGATCCGGTTCGAGTTCATTCACGACGGACCAGATGGGCTGGATGCGGTCTTCGCCCCAGCGCGGGCAGGAACCGTAGCACACGCGGAAGCGCCCGGGGGATTCCGGCGCGGAGTCGGCGTGAAACGGCTCCACGCCCCCCATGCCCTTCGCCACACCGTCGTGCACATAGACGCGGTAGTAGTAGCGCGTGCCGGGCTTCAAGCCTTCCATGGTCAGCACGGCCGTGTAGTCGTTGTCCTTGGTGGCGCGCACCTTGGGAGACTCAGCGGCATCGGCCAGATCGGGGTTGTCGGCGTATTTCAGCCAGCAGTCGAAATCGCCGCTGGCGCGCACCCACACGGGAATCGCGGTGGTGGTGACCGCGCCGATCATCGGGCCCTGCATGAGGCGGGGCGAGCCGATGGTGGCGGGCGCGGCGGAGGCGAGCGCGCTGGCGCTCAGCAGCAACAGGGACAAGAAAAAACGAGTAACGATGCGCATGGCGCGGCTCCTTCAGGCTGAGGCGGCCGCGCCAGCATAGCATTCAAGCGCAAACGAAAAAACCCGGGACCAGCGCGTGCCGATCCCGGGTCGTGCGAAGTCTCAGTTGGCTTAGCCGCCCAGCAGCTGCAGGGCCGTCTGCGGTACGATGTTGGCCTGCGCCAGCACCGAGGTGCCCGCGCTCACCAAGATCTGGTTGCGCGTGAACTGCGAGGTTTCGTAGGCGATATCGGCGTCGCGGATGGTGCTTTCCGAATAAGCCGCGTTCTCTTCCTGAATCGCCAGGGTGTTGATGGTGAACTCGAGCCGGTTCTGGATGGCGCCGAGATTGCCGCGGATCTGCGCCAGGCTCTGCAGCGCGCGGTCCACCGTGGAAATGGTAGACACCGCGATGTTCACGGCCGAAATCGCGATGTTGTTCACGCCAAGGTCGTTGGTTTTTGCGCCGGTCACATTGATAACCAGCACCTGGCTGACCTTGTAGCCCGACTGCAGCGTGACGGTCTGCGGCGAACTGAGCACGCGCAGGCCGTTGAATTCCGTGTCGAGCGCGATGTCGTCAATCTGCTCGAGCAACTGCTGCACTTCGGCGTTGAGCGCGATGCGGTTGTCCGTGCTGTTCGTGCCGTTGGCGGCCTGCACGGCCAGTTCGCGGATGCGTTGCAGCGCGTTCGACGTTTCCGTCAGCGCGCCTTCCGCGGTCTGCACCAGGCTGATGCCGTCCTGCGAATTGCGCTGCGCCTGCCGGGTGCCGCGCACCTGCGAGCGGAAGCCTTCCGCAATGGCGAGACCCGCCGCGTCGTCCGCCGCCCGGTTGATCCGGAGGCCGCTGGACAGGCGCTCCAGGCTCTTGTTGAGCGCAATGGTGCTGTTTCTCAGCGTGCGGGTGGTGTTGAGCGCGGCAACATTCGTGTTGATCCGAAGACCCATGACCTAAATCCTCCGTGATGTCTGCCTCTGCGTCCTTGCATCGGCCGAGCCCGGGGTGTCGCCGCAAGCTCTGGGGCGTTCTATCGGCAGAAACGGCCCGGACTTTAGCCGCCCGCTGGCAACCGCGTATCCTAGGGGCCTCCAGCTAGACTCCAGACCCCGGCGAAAGACCATGCACGAAGACCCCGAAAACACGGAAACCAGCCCGAAATCGCACGTATTGGACGGTTTCGACATCGCCACCGTGCCCACCGGCCCGGGGTGCTATCTCATGTGCGACGCGAAGTCCCGGGTCATCTATGTGGGCAAAGCGAAGAACCTGCGTTCCCGTGTGCGTCAATACCTGAACGAAACCGATTCGCGCTACAGCGTAAAGTTCCTCATGCGGCGCGTGGCGCAGATCAATTTCATCGTGACAGGCAACGAAAAAGAGGCGCTGCTGCTGGAAAACAGCCTGATCAAGCAGCACAAGCCGCGCTACAACGTGCGACTGAAGGACGACAAGACCTATATCAGCCTGCGGCTGGACCCGCGCGAGGACTTCCCGCGCATCACGGTGGTGCGGCGCTACAAGCGCGATGGCGCGCGGTATTTCGGTCCGTACCACGACACGAAGGCCGCGCGGCAGATGCTGCGGCAGATTACGCGCATGTTCACCCTGCGCACCTGCACCGACCACGTGCTCTACAACCGCAGCCGCCCCTGCCTCTACCACCAGATGGGGCAGTGCTGCGCGCCCTGCGTGAACCTGGTCACGCGCGAGGCCTACCACGAGATCGTCGAGCAGGTGCTGCTGATCCTGGAAGGCCGCAGCATGGAGCTCGAAGAGCGGCTGACGGAGCAGATCAAGGCGCTGGCCGAAAACCTCGAGTTCGAGGCGGCGGCGGCCCTGCGCGATCGCCTGTACATGCTGCACCGCAACCGCGAGAAGCAGCGCGCCGTGACCCTGCGCGGCAGCGAGGACCGCGATGTCTTCGGCTATTACAACGAGGGCCGGTTCACCGAGATCCAGGTGTTGTTCTACCGCGGCGGCCGCATGCTGGGTGGGCGCGCCTTCAGCTTCGAGCGCCAGGAGATGCCGGTTGAGGAACTGATGAGCACGCTGATCTTGCAGTACTATGGCGATGCCCCGCTGATTCCGCAGGAGGTGTTCGTGCCCTGCGAGCTCGAGGACGCCGATACGCTGGCGGAGGTGCTGAGCGAACAGCGCGGCCGCAAGGTGGAGGTCTCTCGCCCGCAGCGCGGCGACCGGCTGGCGCTGGTGGAACTGGCGAACAAGAACGCGCGGCACAACTTTCTGGACAAGCGCATGCGCGAGAAGGCTCAGGCGGACACGCTGGCGCAAATGCAACAGGCGCTGCGCCTGCCCGTGCCACCGGAGCGCATCGAGTGCTTCGACATCTCCACCATCCAGGGCGAGAACAAGGTGGCCTCGATGGCCGTGTTTACGCAGGGCGAGCCCGACAAGGCGCGCTACCGCAAGTACATCATAAAGACGGTCGAGGGGCAGGACGATTTCGCGAGCATGCGCGAGGTCATTCTGCGGCGATACCAGCGCGCCATCGAGGAAGACGACCTGCCCTCGCTGGTGCTGATCGACGGCGGCAAGGGGCAGCTCGGCGTGGCGGTGGCGGCCCTGCACGACCTCGGCCTGGAGGATCTGCCCATCGCGAGCATCGCGAAATCGCGCGCGCAGGAGGAGGGCGGCCGTTCGCCCGAGCGCTTCTTCCTGCCCGGCCGCTCGAACCCGATCATCCTGCCGCAGTCGGGCCCCGTGGTGAAGCTCGCCGCGCGCATCCGCGACGAGGCGCACCGCTTCGCCATCACGTTCCACCGCAAGAAGCGCGGCGCGGCGGCGCGGGGAAGCAAACTCACCGAGATTCCCGGTATCGGGCCAACGCGCGCGAAGACGCTGCTGAAACACTTCGGCTCGGTGAAGGCCATCCGCGAGGCCACGCCGGATCTACTTGCCGAGGCGCCGGGCATCGGGGCGAAGAAGGCCGCGGAGATCCACGCAGCCCTGCACGCGGGCGAGTAGCGGCTACAGCTCCGGGCGCGTGTGCAGGATGCGCACGCAGGCGTCGTAGGCCTGCTCGGGCAGCACGGCGGAAAGATACAACTCCGCCTCCGTCAGCGATACGTTCTTGGGGAAGGGATTCGGCCCGGCGTAGAGTACCTCGTAGGGCTTGCGCAGGGGGGCATGCTTGGCGGGGTCCGTGCCGCCGAACACCGTGACCACGGGCACGTCCATCGCGCTGGCAATGTGCATGGGGCCGGTGTCGCCGCCGAAGAACAGGGCGGCACGCTGCACGAGCGCGGCGAAATGCTTGAGATCGGGCAGCTCCGGCACGATGAACGGGTGGCGGCGCGCCATGGCCTGCACCTGCTCGGCCACCGCCTGCTGGCCGGGACCATGCGTCAGCACCACCTCGAGCCGGCCGTCGGCCATGAGCATGTCGCAGAGCGCGGCGTAGTGCTCGAGCGGCCACTGCTTCTCGGGACGGTCGACGGGCGCATGCACCACGGCGAAGGGCTTGCCGCCGGAGAAGGTGTCGTCCAGGTATTCCTCGATATGCTCTTCCACTTCCTCGGGAATCGCGATGCGGACATCGAGGTGGGCGCGGCGGGCGTCGAGCGCCTTGCAGATTTCGAGGTTCTCCTCGATGCGGTTCATGCGCTGCGACACCAGCGGCACCCGGTGCGTGTAGAACAGGTGGCTCATTTCCTGGCTGCGGGGCGGCGCGAAGCCGTAGCGCTTCTTCGCGCCGGTCGCCCGGACAATCCAGCCGCTCTTGAGAATGCCGTGGAAATCGATGGCGATGTCGTAGCGGTTATCGCGCACGCGGCCGCAGTATTCGAGGAAACTCTTGGAAGATTCGAAGCCCGAGCCCGTGCGCTCGAAGATGAGCACGTTGTCGAGCGCGGGGTGGTCGGTCAGGATGTCGGCGCTCTTGGGCTCGACGGCAAAGTCGATCTGGGCGTGGGGGTAGGCGTCGCGCAGGGCGTGCACGGCCGGCAGCACGCGCACCACATCGCCGATGGCGCTCAGGCGGATCAGGAGGATGCGCGGAACACCGTTCTGCATGGTATCGCGTGACTACTCCCTGGATGATACCGCGCGCCGCGCTGGTACGGCGGTAAGGAATGGCGGAGAGGCAGGGATTCGAACCCTGGGTACGCTATTAACGCACACACGCATTCCAGGCGTGCTCCTTAAACCACTCGGACACCTCTCCCGGGAACGGGGGAGTATAGCGCCTGTAAGCCCGCTGTTGCAATGGATTTCCGGTGGACCGGGAGCATCCGGCATGCTACAGTGGCGCGCACCGTGGGCGGCCCTGCAATCGGGCGTGGGACCGCCCCGCACACCGGGAGGCAGCAAACCATGGCTACGACACGCACCGAGGGCGCCGTGCATCCGGGATTCCGCTGGGGACCCTTTACGGCGCGCGTGCCCTTTTACCACACGCGCGTGGAATGGCCCGAGCTGGCGCAGGGCATTTTCGTGGCGGGCGCCACGGGCCTGGGCCTCGTGCCGGTGCTGATGGGCTATTTCGGGCTGGACTTCGACCACGCGCTGGCCTGCATCTTCATCCAGTCGATGCTGCTGAGCGCGGCGCCGATTCTCTTCGGAGAGCCCTACGCCCCCGGCTGGATTACCCCCGCGCTGCCGCTGGCGCTCACCTTCGTGCTGGCGGTGGATGGCACGGGCATGCCGGTGTATGCCACGCCAGAGGCGAAATTCCAGGTGATGACCGCAGTGTCGCTGCAATTCGCGGTGCTGACGGCGGTTCTCGGGGTGACGGGGCTGGGCGGCTGGCTGATGCGCAACATCCCCGCAGCGCTCAAGGGCGGCATCATCCTCGGCGCCGCCATCGCCGCGCTCAAGCGCGTTTTCATCGACGACGCCGAGAAATTCCTCCACGTGCAGCCTATCACCACCATCGCGGCGGTGAGCGTCTGCCTCATCATCACCTTTTCGCTGCCGCTGCAGCAACTGCGGAACAAATACCCCATCGTGAAATTCATCGCGGCGCTGGGCCTGCTGCCGGGCTTTATCGTGGCGGCCATCGTGGGCCCGCTATCGGGCGAAGTGGTCTTCGCGCCGGACTTCTCGAAGTGGATCGTCATTCCGCCCTTCGTGGACGCCTTCTGGCATGTGTCGCCCTTCGGCATCGGGTGGCCCCCCATGTCCATGCTGCTCGACCCGAACGTCTTTATCCTCGCCGTGATGGGCTACGTGATCTGGTTCGGCGATATCGTGACCGGCACGGAGATTCTGGAGACGGCGCGCAAGGCGCGGCCGGACGAGGAGATCGACCTCAACTTCAACCGCAGCCATCAGTCCACCGCCATCCGCAATGTGCTGATGGCGATATTCGCACCCTTCTTCCCCACGCAGGGCTGCCTCTGGACCGGCGTGCAGGTGATTGTGGTGCAGCGCTGGGCCGCCGGGCGCAAGGGCATGGACTCGCTCTTCAGCGGCATCTCGTCGTATTACGTTTTCGGCGTTCCGCTGCTCTACGTGGTGGTGCCGCTGGTCACCGCGCTGCAGCCGCTGATGGGCGTGGCGCTCTCGCTTACCCTCGTACTGACCGGCTTCGCCTGCGCCTACGTGGCCATGAGCGTCACGCATAATCCCATCGAGCGGGGCGTGGCGCTGCTGACCGCCGTCACCCTCGCGCTCTTTGCGCAGACTCCGTGGGTCGGCATGCTGGTCGGCATCGTCGCCACCGTCGCGCTGGTCGGCATCGAACGACCGAAGCCCCCCGAGGTGCCGGAATCGGCATGAAGGCGCTGTATCTCGACAACGGAGAGGCGCTGGTCCGCCAGGTGCCCAAGCCCGAGCCGCGCCCGGGCGAGGCGCTGATCAAGGTGCTCGCGGCCGGCGTGTGCAGCACCGACCTTGAGTTGGTGCGCGGCTACATGGACTATCGCGGCGTGCTGGGCCACGAGTTCGTGGGCGTGGTGCACGAATGCGCCAACGACTACCTGCGCGGCAAGCGGGTGGTGGGCGAAATCAATTGCGTCTGCCACGAATGCCGCTACTGCAAGCTGGAGATGCCGCACCACTGCGAACGGCGCACGGTGCTGGGCATCCTGGGGCGCGACGGCGCGTTTGCGGAATACCTGACGCTGCCGGAGGAAAACCTGCATGTGGTGCCCGACACGCTCGACGACGACGTGGCGGTGTTCACCGAGCCCGTGGCCGCGGCCTTCCGCATCCTCGAGCAGATCGACATCACCGCGCGCGACTCGGTGGTGGTGCTCGGCGACGGCAAGCTGGGGCAGCTGATCGCGCAGGTGCTGGCGATGCGGGCGCCGAACCTGGTGTGCGTGGGACGGCAAGCGTGGAAACTGGCACTTTTGCAGGCGCGTGGCATCCGCACCGCGCGTGCCGACGAACCCCTCGAATCCGGCGCGAGCATCGTGGTCGAGGCGACCGGCTCCGAGGCCGGCTTCGCGCGCGCGCTCGAACTCCTCCGGCCCGAGGGCACCCTCGTGCTCAAGACCACCATCGCCGGCGCGAGCCTGCTGCCCATGGCCCTGCCCGTCATCAACGAGATCAAGATCATCGGGTCGCGCTGCGGCCCCTTCCGCCCCGCGCTCGAGGCCCTCGCCATGGGCAGCGTCTACGTCGAGCCCATGGTCACCGAGACCTACCCCCTCGCCGAAGCCGCCCACGCCCTCCAGCGCGCCGCATCCAAAGACACCATGAAAGTGCTGCTGCGCATGTAGGGGGGCGAGCGTTTCTGTTACGTTGGGGCGAGACTCTGTCGAGCCATCTTGGCGTCATGATCGGAATGCCGTCGCTGCCACCGCCCCTAATGCACGTCGCCGTTCACGGGGTTGTAGCCCCATTGTTTGCCGGGCCAGGGATGGTCGGGAATGCCGTCCATAATGCCGGCGTGAATGAGGGCATCGAGCGAGGGCGGCAGGGATCCGTACTTGCGTTCGTAGGTGCGGACGGCGCCGCTGAGGTTGCCGCGGGCGCGGTCGGTCTCGCTGCGCAATACGGTGGTGTTGTAGGCCCGGCCGTCTTCTGCGAGGAAATACTCGCCGCCCATGGGGTCGGGCGGAATGGCGCGGATGTAGCCCTTGTCCACCAGCAGGTCGAGCCGCGCGAGCGGCTGCCCTTGCTCCTGCCGGTAGCGGTCGATGAGGTCGTTCAGCACGCGGACGTTGTCGCGGATGCGCACCTCGAGCAGCTTCTGCCGGGCAAGATCGCGCAGGAGCGCGTTGTCGCCCTCGGCCAGCTTTTGCCACATGCCCACCTCGACCTCGTTGAGGTTGAGCTGGCCCTGAATGGCGGCGGCCGTCTCGATGACGAACTGCGGCGCGTGACCGGTTTCGGCCGCCATGGCCAGGTAGCGCGCCGCCATCGCGCGCGAATCGGGCTGGTCGCGGCGATTGAGCAAATAGATCATCGCCGCCTCGTAGGGCAGTTCCCAAGCGTAGGGGTTGGCGATCATGCCCGCGTGCAGCAATTCGAGGCTGGTGTCGTCCTGCCGCTTGAGCGACGCGAGAAACATGGCGCCGTAGCGATAGGCATCGACGAAATAGGGATCGAGCCGGGTAACGGTGCGCACCATCTGCTCGAGCCAGGTGAAGTCCCAGCCGGATTTCACCTGCCGCCCCACGTAGGTGCAGCATTGAATCCAGAGCAGGTCAGCGATGACGGTGTCGAGTCCGGCCGTGAAGTGCGTCAGCAGCTTTTCGCCGGGCAGGTATTTATAGTCGTTCAGATCGTGCGGCGGGCGGGTAGCATCGACCCGCGGCTGCAGGGCCATGGCCCCGGCGAACAGCGCGAGCGCCGCGACCATCGATACGCCTTTTACTGCCAGGCCGCGCACACTCATACGTCCTTGTTTTCGAAGGCCCACACGGCGGCAATCAGCACGGCGGCGGAATAGAGCGTGCCGTAAGCCAGGGCGAAGAGCACGTAGGACGGATTGATTGGCACGCCGTTGGCGGCCTCGGCGCGGATGTCGAAATTACCCAAGTTTGGAAAGGCGTAGTACAGGCCTTCCAGCAGGGTCTTCGAGAAGGTGCCGTCGAACTGCGCGGGCAAATCGAGGAAGACACCCGTGGCATGTCCGAACACATAGAGCGCGAAGACGACGATGGCGCCGAGGATGGGCGAGGCCATGGACGACAGCAGCACTGCGAAGGAGGTAACGAGCAGCAGCTTCCAATAGATGAGCAGGGCCGCGAGAAAATACGCGGCGTCGGGCTTGCCGCCCAGCACCAGCAGGTACAGCCCCGACACCAGCGCCATGACGAGCACCACCAGCCCCAGCAGCAGCCCGAGCCCGAGGTATTTGCCGAGCACGAATTCCCACCGGCGCATCGGCTGGCTCAGGATGGTATAGAGCGTGCGCTTGTCGATTTCCTTGTAGAGCAGGCTGGTGCCCACGAAGATGGCGATGAGCGCGCCGAAGACCGACATGCTCGCCAGCGTGAAATCCTTGACGATCTTGATGTCCTGCCCGATGCTGATCCAGCCGATGGCCTTCGAGCCCAGCACCGCCGTGAGCGCGAACAGCAGCAGCACATACAGCACCTTGTCGCGCACGGATTCGCGGAAGGTATTCAGCGCAACGATCCAGATTCTCATGCGCCGGCTCCCGCGGCCGTGGCGCCGTGTTCCTTCATGAAGAATTCCTCGAGCGACTGCTTGAGCGGCGTGACCGATTCCAGCGCCGCGCCGGAATCGAGAATCGCGCGGGCCGCCTCCTGCGCGGCGGCGGCCTCGTCGAACACAAACACGTCCTGTCCCTCGTGCGTGCGGTGTTCGCGCGCGGCCGCGGCGATGGGCGCGCGCGAGACCTCGTTGAGGCCCGTCGCCACCACCTCGACGCCGTGCGGCTCCTCGCCCAGCAGCTGCCCGATGCGGCCTTCGCGCACCAGCTTCCCGCGGCTGAGGATGCTCACGCGGTCGCAGATCTGCTCGACATCACCCAGCACGTGGCTGCTGAAGAACAACGTCTTGCCCTCGTCGCGGCAGCGCAGAATCAGCTGGCGGATGCTGCGCCGGCCGACCGGGTCGAGGCCGCTCATCGGCTCGTCGAGAATCAGCAGCGGCGGATCGCCCACCAGCGCCACCGCGAAGCCGATGCGCTGGCGCATGCCCTTGGAAAAGCCCTTGATACGCTGTTCGGCGATGTCGCGCAGGTCGAGCAGAAGCGAGAGGCGCTCCCAGTCCTCCGCCCGCTGCTGCGGCGTGCGCCCCCGCAGGCGGCCGTAGAACTCGATGGTCTCGCGCGGCGTGAGGTATTCGTAGAAATAGGGCTGCTCGGGCAGATAGCCGAGCTTCGCGCGCGAGGCCGGATCGCGCACGTCGATGCCGAACAGGCTCGCCTCGCCCGCCGACTGCCGCACCAGCCCGCACAGGATCTTGATGGTGGTCGTCTTGCCCGCGCCGTTATGGCCGAGAAACCCGAACACCTCCCCCTCGCGGATATGGATGCTCAGTTCGTCCAGGCTCCGCTTGTTGCCCTTCGTCAGGTTCTTGTAGACCTTCGTCAGGCCGCGTGTCGCAATCGCGTGCATACAGCATGCTCCCGGTGGCTACGCTCTAGTTCCGCCCCGCAGGGGCCCCCGCCGATTTTCTCACGAAACGCCGGAATTCTCCACTGGCGCAACCGGCGCCACCCGCACCACGGACAGGTAGCCGTAGTGGTCGGAGAGATCGAATTCCTTGTCGCCCTTCTTGACGCGTTCCTTGATCTCGATGGTCTCTTCGACCTCGAAGGTGTACAGGGGATTGCGCGCGGCGAGGACGTGGTCGATGGAGCTGTCGATGGCCATGGTGCGGACGAGGTCGGCGCCGGTGACCAAGTTCTCGTAGGCGGCGGAGCCGATACGGCTGTTGTAGTCGCCCAGGGCGAAGGCGGGCACGGTGCCGAGTTTCGAGGCATTGATGAAGCCCGCCATCTCGGTCAGCTGCTGTTCCTGCACCACGCGGTTGGCGGCCACGCCGTAGCCGGCCTGCACGTGGGTGTCGTATACGTCGAACAGGCGGCCGTCGGGCAGGGCGATGCGGGCCAGACCCACGCCCTTGCCCGCCCAGTAGTCGCCTTCCCACACCTTGTACCAGGGGTTCGAGGCGGCGTAGCGGTGGAAGTAAACTTCCTGAATCGGATAGGCGCTGGCTATCAGCACGCCGCTGCCCATCTTGGCGCTGGCGTAATACTGGAAGTGCTGGAGGCGCGTGGTCTTTTTCAGGCCCGCGATGAGAACCTCGCGGTGCTTTTCGATGAAGGCCTCCTGAAAGCCGACGACATCCGGGTCGAGTTCGCCGAGCTTGAGGGCGATGGCCTCCATGCGGTCCACGTGGTCCTTCGCCACCACGAGCAGGTCCTGGATGTTGAAGGTGGCGATCCGGAGCACGGCGGGCTCGGTCCAGGGCGCGGGCTTGTCTTGCAGCAGCGCGCTGCCGGAGAAGTCCGTTGTCACCCCCGTCCAGTCGTTCCAGAAGGTGTTGAGGTAGACATAGCCCCAGGGCAGCGCCAGCAAGGCGATGACGATGGCAAGTGCTTGACCCAGACGGCGCATGGTTTCTCCTCGATTCCGGCGTGCCCGCAACCGCCGCGCATCATACCCGATATGGCCAGGCGCGAACCTCTACCCTTCCTTCGCCGTCTGTTCGTAACCCCGGCAGCCCAGCACGGGCAGGCGCGGGTACTTGGGAAAGCGCGGGTCCGTGGCCGCTTTGCCGCAGCGCCAATAGGGATCGCCCCCGCGCGGATGCTTGAGCGGGTCGGCGTGCCGGCAGGTCTTGCACAGCCCGGGGTCGATCACCCGGCGTCCCCTGACTGCGGGGCGATGTAGCGTCCCGGCGCGATGATGCCGCACGGATCCACCGCCGCCTTGATGCGGCCGAGGAAGGCGTCGTATTCCGTGCCCGGCTCTCGCAGCAGCGGCATGCCCTCGATACTGACGCGGTAGGGCGGATAGCCCGCGCCGATGAGCGCGCGCATAAGTTCGTGGTAGCAGGCCCCGGCGCGCGCGGCGGCCTCGGTGTCCGCCGTGTCGAAGGCGATGTTGATGATGCCCACCATGCTGCGCGCGTTAAGCAGCGTGAAGGTGGCCAGGAAATCGAAACCATGTTGGGCCAGCAGGGGAGCGGCGATGCGCTCGACCGCCCGGGCATCGGCCCCGCGCAGCGGTAAAACCGGCGACAGCCACAGCAGGCCCGCGCCCGCCTCGACCGGATCGCGCGGCGTGTCGTCGTCGGTGTCCAGCCCCCACAGCGCGCCGCGCAGCGGATGATAGGTGGGCGTGCCGCGCAGCAGATCGATATGTGGCGTCAAGTCTTGGATGGTCTTGCGCAGCCCGCGCAACAGCCCGAATCGGGCGGCGCGTTCGGTGATCGCGTCGGCCAAGGCGATTTGGGCGTCGCTCAACACGATGACCCGGCCGATGCCCTGCACGGCGCGGCGCAACGCTTGCGCCCCCGCCCGCACCTGCGCGCGGGTGCCGGTCAGCGAGCCCGAGCAACTCCACGCGCCCAGGCCCGTCTCGGCGCGAAGGCGTTCGAGCGCGGCGGCATCCAGCGGCCGCTTGCCGCCCGCCAGGTCGCGCGGATAGGTGCGCTGGCCGCTGACCACGCGCAGGATATTGCCCACGTGCACGGCGCTGTTGAGGATGCCCTGCAGCCGCAGCGGCCGGAGCGCGTCGATGAGCGCCTCCAGCCGGGACTCGTCCTCGACCTTGATGTAAAAGAAGCGGAAGGCCTCGGGCTTCGGACACAGCCACACGCACACCTTGGTGGCGATGGCGAGGTTCGATTGCGTCAGCAGGCCATCGATGTACGGACCGACGCCGTAGGGATAAACCGGCGCCGCCTTCGCCCCGGGGTAGCGGTGGAAACCGGGGCGCAGTATCTTGCCGTCGGCCAGCACGGCCTCCATGATACTCGACGTGGCGAGGTGGTCGGCGTAGGGCGTATGCCCGAATCCGCGGTCCATCACGTTGCCCACCAGGCTGGCTTCCGGCCCCGCGCCGGTACAGTCAATCCAATAGCCCGGCGCCCGTTCGGCCGCCGCCGCCGCCAGCTGCCCCTGCGATACCCCGGGCTGAATCACCGCGTAGCCCAGCTCGGCATCGATGGACTCGATGGCGTCCATGCGCGAGAGGTCCATCAGCACGCACCCGTCCACCGGGGCGCAGGCGTCTCCGTAGCCCCAGTTCTTGCCGCGGCTGACGGGATACACCGGCACACCGGCCCCACCGCAGGCCGCCACCACCGCCGAAACCTCCTCCGTGCTCACGGGCCAGACCACCCCGGCGGGCGTGGTGCCGTGCGGCGAGGTGGTACGGGCGCGCCGTGCCCGCTCGCCGGGGGAAAAGGCGATGCGGTCCGGGGGCAGCAGGGCGGACAAGGCCCCGGCTATGGCGTCTGGCTCGGGCATGGGCCGCAGTCTAGCAGACCCCGCGCGGCGGTAGCGCCTCTTGCCCTGCTGCATCCGGTGGTGTAGAGTTCTGGTCCAGCGAGAAGGGGAATCAGCGCCGTGCGGAAACCGGTCTCATACGAACTGTTGCTCGACCATCTGAAAGATGGCGTCTGCTACGTCGACCTCGACGGCGTGGTCACCTATTGGAACCAGGGCGCGGAGACCATCACCGGCTTCAGGCGCGACGAGGTCATCGGCCTCGCGGTCACCGAGCACCCCCTGTCGCATCTCGACGCGGGCGGCGAAGCGCTGGTGGGCGAAGTGAACGTATTCTCCCGCGTCATGCAGTCCGATTCCGCCATAGAGGAAGAAGTCTTCGTGCAGCACGCGAACGGCCGCCTCGTGCCCGTGCTTACCCGCGTCAGCCCCATCCGCGATTCGCGCGGCCACGTCATCGGCGCGCTCGAGGTATTCAGCGACAACAGCGCCAAGCTGCAGGACCGCAACCGCATCGAGGAACTGGAAGAGATCGCGCTGCTCTGTCCGCTTACGGCAGTCGGCAACCGGCGCTATGCCGAGATCGCGCTGAAGAGCGCCTGCGAGGAACTCAACCGCTACGGCTGGCGCTTCGCCGTGCTCTTCGCCGACCTCGATCACTTCAAGAGCGTGAACGACACCTATGGGCACAAGGCCGGCGACGAAGTCCTGAAGGTCGCTGCGCAGGCGCTCAAGGGCGCGCTGCGCAATTTCGATTTTGTCGGGCGCTGGGGCGGCGAAGAATTCATCGTGATTCTGCCCAACATGAACGACGAGCTGCTGCCGGTGGTGGCGGAACGCTGCCGCGCCGCCATCGAATCGGCCGTGTACGAACACGACGGCAAGGTTATCCGCATTACCGCGTCGCTGGGTGCAACCCTAGCGCGCGAAAAAGAAACCACCGAGGAGCTCGTGGAGCGGGCCGACCAGCTGATGTACCAAAGCAAGCAGGCCGGCCGGAACCGCTGCAGCTTCGACACCTGAGGGAGCGGACATGAAGTACCTGGCCGCAATCGACTATTCGCCCATATCCACGGCGGTGCTGGACCAGGCGGCGCGCTTCGCGCTGGCCGAGGGCGCGACGGTATATCTCCTGCACGTGGAGCCGCCGGACCCCGACTTTGTGGGCTATGAAGCCGGACCGCCCCACGTGCGCCAGGCCGTGGCCCGCGAAGCCATGGAACACCATGCCGAACTGCGGACGATGAAAGAATCGCTCGAGGCGCGCGGCGTGAATGCGCATGCGCTGGTGATTCAGGGGCCCTTCGCCGAAAAGATTCTCGACGAGGCGCGACGGCTGGACGCCGGGCTGATCCTCATGGGGAGCCGTGGGCACGGCGCGCTGCACCACCTGGTCATCGGAAGCGTCAGCGAAGAGGTCGTGCAGCACGCGCCCTGCCCCGTGCTGCTCGTGCCCCACCACCCCGCCGGGAATTAATCCCGCCGGAATCGCTGTTGCATCAGGACTCGCGCGGCTTGGTTGCCTTGGGCCGCGCGGAGTATACTGCCGGTGGCAGCCGCCCGATGCGGGACGGCGCCCTCGCGGAAACTCGCATAAGGCATTGGAGGATATAGACATGGGTAACGCAGTCGCTTTCACCAAGGAAAGCTTCAAAGAAACGACCGCCTCCGGCGTGTCGCTGGTGGATTTCTGGGCCGAATGGTGCGGCCCGTGCAAAATGATCGCCCCGGCCATCGAAGAACTCGCGACCGAATTCGCGGGCAAGGCCAACATCGGCAAGGTGGACGTGGATCAGGAAGGCGAACTCGCCCAGGAATTCGGCGTGTCCAGCATTCCGACCCTGCTGATCATGAAAGACGGCGCCGAGGCCCAGCGCTTCGTCGGCGTCACCAAGAAAGACGAGCTCGCCAAGGCCATCAACGCCGCCCTCGGCTAGGCCCGCAGCCCGATTCAGCATCACGGCCGGGCGGCCTCCCAAGGTGGAGGCCGCCCGGTTTTTTGTTTCGACCGTTACGTTGGTATGCCAAATGGGTTATGCTATTCCTAAGACTGAGGACGGTCCCTGTCAAATGCCGACAATATTGTTAGTCTCGGGATGGAGGTTTTTCTTCTACTCGAATGAGGGAAATGAACCCCCGCATATTCACTGTCGAAAGGGCGGCGCCGAGGCAAAGTATTGGTTGTATCGGGAAGCCTTTGATATTGCAGAAGCCTATGCACACGGCCTAACGCCATCGGATACTCGCGCTGTGCGCAAAATCATTTTCGAGCATTTTGATTATCTGCTTCGCGAATGGGACATCTTCCAGGAGAGAAAAGATGGCTAAGGCACACGAGGTAAAGGTTTGCGGCGTTGTGGGAACCGAGCTGGATTTGCTGGTTGACGGTGAAGCGTATCTCTTCGATCTCGCATCAGTCTCGTCCCGGCTGGCCCGGGCTACTCCCCAGCAACTTGCGAATCTCGAGGTCTCGCCCGGCGGCTACGGACTCTATTGGCCGGAAGTGGATGAAGACCTCTCGATTGACGGACTGTTGCGTGAACATTCCGGTGCCCGCAAGGTAGGCTGATCTCACGACCGCTCACCGTTTGAAATTCGCCGGTGTCCTGCTATACTCGCACGAACACGACACTTCACCAGAGGAAGCCCGAGCATGAGCTACGAATACGACAACAATCCGGCGGAACTGTACGGGGCGGCCGCAGAAGCGCCCGAAGTGCGCGCGGCGTTTATCAGCAAGACCTACATGCACCTGCTCGCGGCGGTAATCGCCTTTCTCGGCATCGAGACGGTACTGCTGCAGATGCCGTTCACGCCGGGCCTCATCGAGCTAATGCTTACGGGCGCGGGAGGTTATTCCTGGCTGCTGGTACTGGGACTGTTCATGGCCGTGAGCTTTGTCGCGAACCGCTGGGCGGAATCGTCCACCTCGCTGACCACCCAGTACGCGGGCCTCGGCCTCTACGTGGTGGCGCAGTCGTTTCTGTTTCTGCCGCTGCTGTTCATCGCGCAGGTATACGGCGGTCCGAACGTTATCCCGACGGCGGGCTTCACCACCTTCGGCGCCTTCCTCGCGCTGACCGCCGTGGTCTTTATCACCCGGCAGAACTTCTCGTTCATCGGACCGTTTCTCGGCGTCGCCGGTATCGGTGCGATGGCATTCATCGTGTGCAGCATCCTGTTCGGTTTCGATCTGGGCAATCTCTTCACCATCGTCATGATCGTCTTCGCGTGCGGCTATATCCTCTACGACACCTCGCGCGTGCTGCATGAATACCACTCGACCCAATACGTCGCGGCGTCGCTCGCCCTGTTCGCCTCCGTCACGCTGCTGCTTTGGTACGTGTTGCGCCTCTTCATGTCGCGCGACTAGCTACATCGGAAACGGCGGCCGGTAGTCCGGATTCGGGAAATCGAAGCAGCTGCACATGCCCCGGGCGAAGCGTAGTTGGAAGGGGTGTGGCTCCAGTTCGAGCGCCTGCAGCGCGCGGCCCGAGGGCGATTCGCCGAGTGTGATGCAGGGCGGATCGGGCGCGGGCAGTGTGCCTAAGAGCATGCGCCCTTACTTGGTGACGTTGAACATGGCCTTGAAGTTCGTCTCGCTCTGCGCCAGCCGTCCTTCGTGCACGGTGTAGAGGTTCGAGGTCACATCGAACGGTACCGGCGTGCCGGCCGTGGGCACGCGCAGGCGGAAGTACTCGGTGCCGTCGGCTTCGTACGCGGTTGTCTCGCAAACGCCGTTGTCTTCCTGCACGTCGATTTCCTGCACCACCTTGGGCAGACCCCAAATCTTCACACCGCGGATCTGGTTCTCCCGCGAAGTGACCGGCATGGAGAACACGTAGTAGCCGAAGTTTTTGAACCAGGGAGTGACGAGCGGCAGCACGGGCACGTTGATGCCAGGGTTCACGAGGATGGGAATCGTCATCGCGATCTCGTTGTACGGCGCCACGCCCAGCACCTGCTTGTATTCATAGCAGGCGAAGGCCACGGCGGCCCGTCCGCCCGGCAGCCTCACGGGCTTCAGCTTCGGGTGCGGCATCAGGGCGGCGGCCCGTTCCCAGGGGCATAGAAAAATCGCCTGCGCGCAGGTCACGTCGCCGTAGAACGTCGGGAAGAGATAGTCCTTTGCGATGGTGTCGTTCAACTGCAGCGGCTGCGGCGCTTTACGTAGTTTGAAGCGCGCGTAAAAAGGGTCGGCAAAATCCGCCACGTTGTCGAGCAATCCGGCGGGTATCTCTTCGGTTGTTCTCATTTTTCGCTCCTGTGCGGCGTCATTTATAGCACATGCCATGGCATGTAGAGATTTCTTGGGGTATGATGCAAGGGAGGAACCCGGCCCCGGCCGGCACAGAGGAGGTCACCCCATGCGTGCTATTCACTGGCTTTGGATTGTGGTCATCGTAGGGGTTGCTCCGGCCATCGCCCCGCATGCGGAGGTCGTCGTGCTCAAGGGCGCAGTCGAACTCTGCGGCGACGGCATCGACAACGATCAGAACGGCTTCACGGACTGCGACGATTTCGCCTGTTCGAACAGCCAGTTCTGCACCGGCGAGACGTCGTGCGGCGATGGCATCGACAATGACGAAAATGGCTTCACGGATTGCGGCGACTTCAATTGCGCAAACAGCCAGTTCTGCACGGGGGAAACCAGCTGCAACGACGGCATCGACAATGACGAAAACGGCTTTACCGACTGCGACGACTTCAACTGCGCGGGTGAAGCCATCTGCACCATGCCGCTGCTGATCTGCCCGGAGGGCGCGGCGCATTCCCAGCCGCCCCTTGCGACCACCAGTCAACCGGGTTTCAGCGACGAGTCGGACAACGGCCTGCGCGCCTTCGACAATTTCTCCGGGTTGGCCGAACCAATCGCGGGAATCGTGTGGTGGGGCGGCGGTATCACCCCCAATGCCTGCACGCGTAATCCCGACACCTTCGAGATTGCCTTCTTCCAGAATAGCGGCGGCCAGCCGGGCACGCTCGTCGCCGCTGAAACCGTCGTGTCTGCCGCGAGCGAGGCGACCGGCAGCGATGCCGGATTCGGCGAACTGCGGCGGTATGAGTATTACTTCGACGAGCCCGTCACGCTGGCGTCCGGCTGGGTCAGTGTCTACGGTACCGGCGGCTTTCAGGGGTGCTTCTTCTACTGGGCGAACGGGGACGACGGCGACAACAATGCCTTCTCCAGCGGCTTTGGATCGCAGGGGGTGGACTTCGCGTTCTGCCTGATTACGGCGCGGCATAGCGCCGACCAGAACGACGACGGCATCATCTCCATCGGCGAGTTGCTGCGGGTCATCCAGTTCTACAACGCCGGCGGCCTGCACTGCGCGGCAGCGCAGCAGATTACCGAAGACGGCTTCGTGCCGGGTGCGAGCCAGCCCGATCAGGGCTGCCGCCCGCACGACAGCGACTACAATTTGCAGGACTGGATTATCTCGCTGTCGGAACTGCTGCGGCTCATTCAGCTCTACAACAACGGCGGCTATGTCGCCTGTCCCGAGGACGACACCAGCGAGGACGGCTACTGCTCGGCGGTCTGAAGCCGCTCGATCAGGGCGTCGTAGCGTTGCCGGATATCGGCCTGGTCGTTCTCTTCCGGCACCTCGCGCTCAGCCGCGCGCAGCACCATGTCGGCCTGCCGCCGGATGGCTTCGCAGTCGCCGGGACGGTGCGTCTTGGCGGCGATCAACCGCAGGCTTTCCATAATCCGGATAAGAATCGCCACGCCGCCGCGCCCGTTCTGCCGTATCTGGTTGAAGGCCGCATTCAGCGCGGAGGAAAAAGTTTCCGGATCCGCGATCACGCGCAAATGACCGTCGTCGTCCAGGTGTAGTCCGCCGGGAATCTTGCGCTCTGCGAGCCGCGCGAGCGTCGCGCCCAGCCGATCCACGCAGGTGATGGCGGTAAAGGGGTCGTTCACGCCGGGCGATAGCGCCCGCACCGCAACCTCCACCAGTTCGCTGATGGCGCATTCCAGATCCTGCCAGGGCGTGCGCTGATACCCGTACACGATGGCATCGTCGAAGGCGGCATCCAATTCTTCGCCAGCCTTGTCGGGCGGCAGCACTTCAGCGATGGGCAGCCCGCGCATCACGAAATGCCCCGGGCGGTTGTGAATTCGGAGCACGTATTCGCCCCGCGTGGCCAGGCCGAGCAGCGCCGCGTAGTCGATGGCCTGGATATAGCCTTCGCCGCGCGCGAGCACGGGCCCGCCTTCCCCCTCCGGAGGCTGGCTGTCGGAGTCCTTGACGCCGGGGGAATCGGGATCGAGCACCTCTGGAAAGAGCCGCTCTATGGAGCGATCCAGCTCTGCCGCCACCGCCTCCACGATGTTCGGCGCCTGGATCATCCGGGCGATACGGTGGATAAAATAGATGAGGAACCCCAGACCGCCCACGGCCGCCACCAGCGCGAACACCACCGACAGGCGCGGCACAAAGCCGCCTTCCTTCTCGTCCACAATCGCCAGCACGATGAGGCAATACGCCGCCGTGGAAAGATACAGCCCCAGCGCGAAGTGGGTGGAGCGCTCGGCCATGAAGGTGCGCACCAACCGCGGCCCCATCTGTGACGAGGCGATGGACAGCGTGAGGATGGTGATGGAGAACACCACGCCCACAATCGACACATTGGCAGAGGTGATGGTGGACAGGATGGTCTGCGCCGCCCCCGCGGTCAGATCGAGCCCGGTCCATGCTTGCAGCCCATCCAGATCGTAGCGGCGTTCAAGCGCGGGGAGCGCGAAGGCAAGCGTGAACATGACCGCCGCCATGGCGTTGGGCACGAACCAATAACTCGAGCGCAGGGCGTCGAGCCAGCTGAGCAGACGGATTCTCACGGCGTCCTTTCCGGTGGCTTCTTCCCCCGACCATACCAGAACCGGGACCCTCCCGGCGTGGATCACTCCGTCTCAATCGGCTATGCTGCAAGCGGGCACTTTGGTGGAGCATGCGATGAGCGACACATTCGACTACGATTACCTGGTCATCGGTTCGGGATTCGGCGGCTCGGTTTCGGCGCTGCGCCTGAGCGAAAAAGGCTACCGCGTCGGCGTGCTCGAGATGGGCAAGCGCTTCAACAAGGACACCCTGCCCAAGACCACCTGGGAAGTGCGCAAGCACCTGTGGAAGCCGAAGCTGGGCCTGCATGGCATCGCCCAGATTTCCTGGCTGCGCGATGTGCTCATCTTCCACGGCGCAGGCGTGGGCGGCGGCAGCCTCGTGTATGCCGCCACGCTGCTGGTGCCGCCCGACAAGGCCTTCGCGCAGAACTGGCCCTCGGACGAGGACTGGTGCGCCAAGCTGGCCCCGCACTACGACGAGGCCAAGCGCATGCTCGGCGCCGTCGAGGCGAAGAACATCTACGAGACCGACCGGCTGCTGCGCGACGTGGTGGAGGACGAGTACGGCCGCGGCGACACCTTCCACAAGCACACGGTCGGCATCTATTTCGGCGAGACGGGCAAGACGGTGCCCGACCCCTTCTTCGGCGGCAAAGGGCCCGAGCGTACCGGCTGCATCGAATGCGGCGCGTGCATGGTGGGCTGCCGCCACAACGCCAAGAATACGCTCGACAAGAACTACCTGTACCTCGCCGAGCAGCTCGGCTGCGTGATTCATCCCGAGACGAAGGCGGTGGACGTGCGCCCGCTGCCCGGCGGCGGCTACGAAATCGACACCATCTGCTCCACCACCTTCTTCCCCAGCGGCCGCAAAACTTATCGCGCGCGGGGCGTCGTGTTTTCCGCCGGGGTGCTGGGCACCGTCGAGCTGCTGATGCAGTGCAAGCAGCGCGGCAGCCTGCCGCGCCTGTCGGACAAGCTGGGCGATTTCGTGCGCACCAACAGCGAGGCCATCCTCGGCGTGAACGCCACGGACCCCAAGGCGCACTACGGCCGCGGCGTGGCGATTACTTCGGGCATTTTCCCCGACGAGCACACGCACGTGGAGATGGTGCGCTACGGCGAGGGCGCCGATTCGATGTCGTGGCTGATGACCCTGCTCACCGGCGGCGAGGGCAAGCTGCCCCGCTGGATGCGCCTGCTGGGCAACGTGCTCAGCCATCCCCTGCAGTTCCTCCAGACCGCCAACCCCTTCGGCTGGTCGCGCCGCACCGCCATCGTGCTGGTCATGCAACCGCTCGACAGCTTCATGCGGCTGCGGCTGCGCAAGGGCTGGTTCGGCGGCTCGCACATCGACACCGAAACCGTGCCCGGGCAGGATGTGCCCAAGTATCTGCCCATGGGCAACCGGATTACCGAGTTGCTTGCCAAGCGCATGCAGGCCGTGCCGCAGAGCCTCAGCCTGGAAGTGCTCGGCAACACCTCGAGCACGGCGCACATCCTCGGCGGCGCGGCCCTGGGGCGCAGCCCCGAAACCGGCGTGTGCAATGCCGACGGCCAGGTCTACGGCTACGACAACCTCTACGTCGCCGACGGCAGCATCGTCCCCGCCAACCTCGGCGTCAACCCCTCGCTCACCATCACCGCCCTCAGCGAATACATCATGTCCCGCGTGCCCGAAAAGGCGGCGCGCCCGGCCGAGGCGGAGGCCGTACACGCCGAATGAGCCGGCCCATCGAGCTCGCGAGCGACCTCGCGGCGGACGGAGCAGCCGTGTGGCAGCACGCCGGTTCGATGCCCGGCGTGAATCAGGAACTCATGCCGCTCGTCCGGATGACCTATCCCGCGGGGGCCGAATCGCTCGAAGGTATCGATGTGCCACTGGGCGAAACGCTGTTCTCCAGCGTGCTGCTCCTCGGCGGCGTGTTGCCCTTCGATGTCCACTTTCTGCGCCTGCTGAGCGTGGAGTCCGGCCGCGGCTTCGACGAGCATTCGTCCAGCCTCATGCATTCGGACTGGCTGCACACCCGCACCCTCGAATCCCTGCCCGGCGGCGGATGCCGCGTGCGCGACGCCGTCGATTTCATGCCCCGCCTGCCCTTCCTCAAACCCCTGCTGGTCCCCGTCGTGCGCGCCGTATTCCGCTGGCGCCACCGCCGCCTGCGCAAGAAGTTCGGAGCACTGCGATGAGGCCATACCTGCGATAGCCGCTACAGGCGGGTTAGAGGGGGGCGTGCATTCTCGTTTTAGTTTTCGGTGCAGGCGGACGACGCGTGAGCACCGCCGAGCTGATCATAGATTTTACTATTCAGTGATTTGTTAGTTGAATAATGGCAAGTCGCAGAGTATCTTCACACGTTGTGGGGATGCAATCACACTGAACTACAACGACGGCAGGATGCCTTATTCTCAACTGCACTGGAGCGACAACGTGGACCGCGAAAGTATCTTCGAATTAGTCAAGCGCTACCGTGAGAACAAAGAATTCATCTCCAATGAAGAAACGGCCAAGATGGCTCTGGTGGTTCCATTCGTTCGATATCTTGGTTACGACCCGAACAACCCGAGAGAGGTAAGGCTTGAATATTCCGCCGAATTCGTTCAGGGCGATGGAAAGCGGCTCCCGGATCGGATGGACTTCGCAATTTTTGATGTGACCGGAACTAAGCCGTTGATCGTAATCGAAACGAAGCCACTTGGAACAGATCTTAAGGCTAGAGCCCAACAGCTGGCGCGGTACCTTTCACAGATGCCCGAATTGCATTTCGGCATTATCACGGACGGCTGTCACTATCTTTTCTACGGGGACTTGGATCAGCCCAACTTGATGGACAACGAGCCGTTCTTCACGTTTTCGCTTGATGATCCTGATACCGATTGGGCCAAAGTCGCTAAGTTCCTGACTAAGTTTAGTCGAGAATCCTTCAACGCCGAAACCCTAATTACCGATGCAGAGAACAACCGCTACCGGGAGGCCATGGTGGCACGATTGGCGAAGGCTCTCCGCGGGCCGGCCGAAGACGAGTCCTTTCTGAGGTGGCTGACCGAAGATGTCTACAAGGGCAAGCGCACTTCGGGAGTCATGGAGCGCTTGGGAAACATCGCGCGAGATGCCGTGGAGCCTGCATTGCTCCGCGTTATGAGCGATGAGTTCCTGACGAAACTCAAATCACGCATGGACAGCGCGCAGGGGGATGGACCTAAGATAGTGGAACGACCAGAGGACGGCGATGATGCGGTGAAGCCGGGCATCAAGACCGTAGAAATCGCTCCTCCAGAGACCACTAAAGAGACCGGAGTCGACACAACCGACGAAGAACTCCTGTTTCACAAGACGATATGCGATATCTGCTCCCACGTAGGCATCAGTTCTGACGATATTCCGCAGATTCAAAGTCTAATTGCAACAGGCTTTTCGAGGAAGACCTGTGCCGGGGTGCGGAATCCGAGTTTCTTTCTGGGACGATTGTTGAGCTTGTCGACGTAGGTATTCAATTCCCCGTCGGTGAGGTTTTTGAAGC
>WGMK01000025.1 GCA_016125095.1 Candidatus Hydrogenedens sp.
ACCCCGGACGAGCAGGGCGTGACCGGCGTGCGCGGCTTCTTCGTGGATGCCAGCGGCGTCATCCGCGGCGACGCCACCGGCGCCGCCACCGTGGCCAGCGCCCCGATTGGCGAAAGCTAAGCAACGGCCCGATAGCGAATCTTCCCGCGCGGCGGTGGCACCCCCACCGCCGCGCGGTCTTTTTGTATGTGGTTAACGTGCTTCCCAGGGGTGGGGCGAATGTCCCCAAGAGCGAAGGATTGCGGCCCGTCGTCAGAGCCACACCCCGGCCCCCGCGACAAGTGCCGCTTTGGAAAGCAGCGCTCCCGGCGGGGAATATGTCTTCGATCGGTCGGGCGAATGTCCCCATGAGCCGAGAATCGTGGTCCAGCATCAGAATCGCATTCCGGCACCCGGATCGTCGTCCCAAGATGGCTCGACGGAGTCTCGCCCCACAGTGCAGGCCACTTCCAGCGGCGCTTCGGCGTCGCGTTCTGTATCGCTCCAAAAACTTGGTACGCCGCTTGCGTACCACATCCTGTAGCGAGTGCGCCGTGTGTGCGCGGGATTGAATAAACTCACCGGGCTGCCTCGGTGCAAGGCAGGGAGCCTAGAGGAGAATGTGCCATGGAAAAATCGAAGGGTTTCACGCTAATCGAGATGATGATCGTGGTGGCCATCATCGCCATCATCGCGGCAATCGCCATTCCCAATCTGTTGCGTTCGCGTATTCAGACGAACGAGTCGTCGGCCATTGGCAATCTGCGGACGGTGGCGGGTGCCGAGGCTTCGTATCATTGCACCGCGAGCCGGTATGCGGGCGATTTCGATTTGCTGACCGATGATACGGTGGGGCCGCCCTATTTGCCGGGCCAGTGGGGCGTGGACGCGAAAAGCGGCTATGAATTCACGTTGACCGGCGGCGGTGCCAACTACGGTTGCAATGCCGACCCCGAGCTGCCGAATCAGTCGGGCGTGCGTCAGTTTTATATCGACGGCTCCGGGGTCATCCGGGCCGAAGTCGGCGGAGCCGCAGACGAGACGAGCGCGCCTATCAGTTGATCGGGCGTGCAGGGGAAGTGAGGCGCGCGGCGGTGCTTGTCACCGCCGCGCAGTTTTATTTACGCGGTGCCTTGTCCCAGGCGGCGATGCAGATACCAGAGAAACTGCCGCGCGCGGGCCTCGGCGGTATGGTGCGCGCGCCAATGTTTGTAACCTTGCGACGCAATTTGCGCTGCGGCGTCGGTCTGTTCCAGATAGTAGCGCAGCTTGGATTCCAGCTCGTTGACGGACTCGAAGAACACGGCGCTTTCGCCATCGACGAAGTCGTGGGGGACGTGGATGGGTAGCCGGCGCGAAACCAGCAAGCATCCATGCGCAGGAAGTTCCCAGTAGCGCACGGTGTCAAAGCCCTTGCCAAACAGGTTCAGGCCGACTCGGGTATCCTCGAGGATGCGGTTGTATTTCTCGGTCTCGAAAAACTCGTTCAGGGTCCAGCCCATGTGCTGTTCCAGCGCATCCAGCACGATTCTCCGCATGCCGAGCATGCGGTGTCCGGCCCAGAGAAACTCCCGGTTCCGCGATTCCCAGGGCGGATTACCCCCCAATTGCCCCGCGTACGCGAAGGGCAGCGGAAAGGTATCGCGGCCATAGTCGTGAAAGCGCACCATCTCCCGCTTGAAGTAGGCCTCGAATCGGGGAATCCCGAGGTGCGCCTCCAGTTCCGGGCGGGCGTCGTAGAATTCGTCGAGGGCGTCGATCAGAACAATTGGTGTCGACCCCGCAGCGTCCAGCAACCGATGCACCCGTTCCCGCGGCAGATCCTTTTCGCAATCACCGTAGAGAATCGCTGTGTAATAACCCGAACGCAACCGGTCCGCCAGCACCTCGTCTTCCAGTTCGGTTCCGCCGCGGTCGAAGTAGCAGGGATAATTGCGCAGATGTTCCGGCTGCGCGCCGTGCAGGGTGGGCTTATGGGGCCACTCGTCTACCGCCTCGTCGCCCAGGGCAGCGCATAGCCCCTCGTAGAGTACGTCGGCGCCGTAGTGCGGGCGCGGATGCAGCATGAACAGGAAGCGCGCGCCACCCGGCCAGGCGAAGTTACTGTCGGGTTCCGGGGGGACGGGAGGGTGGACTGGCTCGGGTAAGGATTCGAGCACCTGCAGGTGTTCGCGCACGCCCTCGTCTGGGTATACGTCGTGGAAACACCGCAGAACCTCGCGCGCCAGCGGCAGTTCGCCGCAGCGGCGCAACAGCTCAGCATAGCAGCGATAGCCCTCGGCATCCGCCGGCCGCTCGCCGCTGGCCTCGTAAAACAGATCGTGGATGGCATTGGCGTGAAACCACGCCTGCTCCGGGGGTTGCGTGCCCAGCCAATGGATCAGGTAGAAGATGCGCTCGTACTGGATACCCGCCACAACCTGCGGGTCGTTCAAATACCCCTTCGGGATTTCCTCGAGCGTGTGATACGCCCAGTCCGAGCGCCCCTTCTCGTGCAATTCCCGCGCGTAGTGGAGCGGGCTGTATTCAGGCAATACCATCCGGAACAACACGCGCCGCATCCGTCTGCGCTTTTCCTCGATAGTCTCCTCGCCGTCGGTGGCAGGGCGTTCATCGATGTCTTCCCAGAATAAGAAGGGATGCAGGCCTGCCCGTTGCGCCGCTTCCATGGCGGCTTCAACTGCATATGCCGCCGGACCCGCTCCTGAGACATATCCTGCATGATCGACGAGCCAGACGAATTGCCCGTTCGGCGAAGCGAGGCGCGTGCGCAGTTGAATGAGGGCTTCGTCGGCTTGGGAGTGCCACGGATCGATATCCTGAAGCACGACGCAGTTGTAGGTGCCGGCGGGTACGGAGTCGATGGCGCTGTATACGCGATCGGTAATCGTGGCCGCGAGCTCGAACATCGCCTCGCGCGGTTCCACGGCATCCACTTCGGGAAACCCGGCCCGCTTCAGCAAGTAGGGGATTTCTCCCCGGCCGCAGCCCGCCACCAGCACCCGTGGGGAATTCGCCGGAATGCGCTTGAGAAGCGCCACGCGCTCGCCGCGATAACGTTCCGGCTGCTCCGATGCCATGCCCGCTACGGTACCAGCCCGAGTTCCCGCTTCAAGGCCATCTTGTTCACCTTGCCGTTGGGCAGCAGCGGAAGTATGGGGCGGATGTCGAAGGACTTGGGCACCTTGAAGTTGGCGAGCCGCTCCTTGCAGTGCAGGCGGAGTTCTTCCTCGATCACTTCCATACCCGGCTTAAGCATGATGAAGGCGTGGCCGACCTCGTCGTAGACCTCGTGGGGAATCCCGACGACCGCACTGAACAGCACGGAGGCGTGTACCTCGAGAATGTCTTCCACCTCGCGCGGAAACACGTTTTCTCCGCCGGTCTTAAACATCTCCGAGCGGCGTCCCGAAATGCTCAGGTAGCCGTTCTCGTCCATGCGGCCAAGGTCGTTCGTGTAATACCAGCCATCGGCATCCAGCACTTCCGCCGTGGCCGTCGGGTTCTTGAAGTAGCCCTTCATCACAATCGGACCACGGAAGGCGATTTCGCCCACTTCGCCCGGGGGAAGCGTATTCCGCTCGGCGTCGACGATCTTCATTTCGAAGGGCGGCACCACCTTGCCGCAGGTAGTGGAGAGCGTCTCCAGCGAATCCTCGGGCATGGAATAGGTAGAGAATCCGCAGAGTTCTGTCGAGCCGTAGCCCGTCACCAGATTCGCACCGGTCGCGCTGGCAATCTGCTTGAGTGCACCGAGCAGCAGGGGAGAGGCCCCCGAGCCGCCCCACACAAAGCTCTTCACCGAACTCCAGTCCATCGTCTTAAACTTGGGCGCCTGGAACTGCATGAGGAACATGACCGGCACCTGGCCGACCATCGTGATCCGCTCGCGCTCGATCACCTCGAGCGATTCCTGCGGGTCGAAGCGATCCATCAGCACCAGCGTACCGCCCGCCAGCAGGCAGGTATAACCGATTTCGACATCGGCGGCCACGTGGTTAATCGGGAAATGCAGCAGCATGCGGCCCTGGTCGGCCGAGGCCATGTAGTTCTTCTCGACCTCGGCGCTCACGATGATGGCGCGGTGGCTCTGCAGCACGCCTTTCGGGCGGCCCGTGGAACCCGAGGTATACATCAGCAGCGTCTCGTCGTCGGGCGATACTTCCGCAGCCCGCGTTTCTACCGCAGTGGCCCACGAGTCGCGCGGCTGATTCACGAAGGATTCATAACTCTCCAGTCCTTCGGCCGCCTCGCCGATGACCACCACCTTCTGAATCGACTGGAATTCCTGTTCGAAGGTCAGCCCGGCCTGCACCAGGTCAACGCCTTGGTACTCACGCAGCGTGAAGAGCAGGCTGGGCTCGCTGTGGCCGAGGATGTAGCGCAGCTCGTCCACCGAGAACTTCGGGTTCAGGCCCAGCCAAATCGCGCCGACCTTCGACGCCGCGAGGTAGGTGGTCACGAATTCCGGGCAGGCCATCGCCACCATCGCCACGCGGTCGCCCTTTTGGACGCCGGCCTCGAGGAAGGCCCGCGAGGCGCGCTCCACCTCGTCGCTCAGTTCGCGCCAGGAGACGCGCCTATCGCCGTATACCAGCGCCTCGGCGTCCGGCTTCTCCGCCACCCAACGTTCCAGGCATTGCCAAAGCAGTGAAATGTCCTGACCCGCCATTTCGGAATCCTCCCGTTGCCTCAAGCCTTGCGGATACTCACGCAGGCGTTTCTGATTGCGCGTTTGCCTTCCGCATTCCACACGAGAAAGTGGTGGTGGTGCAAGTCGGCCGTCTCTTCCGTACCCGATAGCTCGATCCGGATGTCGGTATCCAGCCCGACCATGCCCGTAAAATGCGCCCGGATGCAGGCCACCCGCGCCGGATCGCCGTCGGCCTCGCGGTTCACGATTTCCCGCATGGCCATGGCCAGGGTGGACGTGCCGTGCAGAATCGGGGCCGGCAGCCCCACGGCGTGCGCAAAAGCCGCCGAGGTATGAATCGGATTGTGCACATCGCCGCAGCCGTCGTACACATGCGCAGCGAGCGGATCGATATGCAGCGTCGTTTCCCACTTGGGGCCCGCGCCGCCTGTCGAGAAGCGGTCGGCCTGCGGCACGCATTCCTTGCCCTTGCCGCCGTCGGTACACATCACGTCGCGGATCATCGCCCCGGCGTATTCGGTAAACACCGGCTCGCCCTGGCTGGTGCCGGTGTATCGAACGACGATATGCGTGCCGGCGCGATGGGGGATGACCGCTGCCACTTCCGCCTCGATGCGGATCGTCTCGTCGGCGCGGATGGGGCGGTGCAATTCCAGCGTCTCGGAATAATGCACCTGGCGCGCCGCAATCTCCGCCGGGAAATCCTCGGCATCCCAGAAGCGGTCGCGGTAGAGCGTCATGTGCCAGGTCAGGCTGACGGGCAGCATGGGGTGCGCCATGATACCGCCCGGGCGCTCGTCGTCGAAGTAATGCGGATTCGGGTCATACACGCCCGCCGCGTAGTTCATGAGCCGCCGCGCGCTCACCTCCACGTCGTAGGGCTTCGAGCGCCGCCCCACGTAGACCGAGGTCATTTCCATTACGGGGTCTCCTGCGCGGGGGCGCTGTCGCCGGTGTAGGGTGCGCGCGGTTTCTCCAGCATCCGCTCGAAGGCCGCGGGGTCGGGAGCCTGCACAATGCCCTCCGATCGCTGGATCATATCCACCAGAATGACCGTAAAGATCACCAACAGAAGCGTCATCGAGATGATGATACAAACGATGATCATCCGGGGGTAGGGTTCTTTGGCCGGCTTCTGCGTTTCGGGGTGCTGGGGATCTTCGCTCATCGTACGGCTTCCTGTCTCAAACAAGAAACCGCCTGGTCCGCCCAATGCACGGCCAAGCGGTTTCGAGAAACTCTCGAGCTATTACGGCCGCTCCTAGGGATGGCGCAGCGTGGCTCCGGTGTAAATCTGGCGCGGGCGGTGGATGCGGCCATCCGGGTCGTTCCGCATTTCCATCCAGTGCGCGATCCAGCCGGGCATGCGGCCGATGCTGAACAACACCGTGAACATGTCCGTCGGGATACCCAAGGCGCGGTAAATCACGCCGCTGTAGAAGTCGACGTTCGGATAGAGCTTGCGCTCGACAAAGAACGAGTCGTTCAGCGCGACTTCCTCAAGGCTCTTGGCGATGTCGAGCAGCGGATCGCTCACGCCCAGTTCGTCCAGCACGGCGTCCGCCGCCTTCTTCAGCAGCTTCGCGCGCGGGTCGAAATTCTTGTACACGCGGTGTCCGAAGCCCATCAGGCGGAAGCCCGAGTTCTTGTCCTTGGCCATCTCGACGTACTTCTTGTAGTCGCCGCTGTCGGCCTCGATGCGCTGCAGCATCTCGAGCACGGCCTGGTTGGCGCCGCCGTGCAGCGGTCCCCAGAGCGCGTTTACGCCGGCCGACACTGATGCGTAGATGTTGGCCTCGCTGCTGCTCACCATGCGCACGGTCGAGGTGCTGCAGTTCTGCTCGTGGTCCGCATGCAGCACCAGCAGCATGTCGAGCGCGTCTTCCATCGTCTTCGATACTTCATACTCGCCGCAGGGCGTTGCGAACATCATCCGCAGGAAATTCGCGCAGTAGCTCAGGTCGTTGCGCGGGTAGATGAGCGGCTCGCCCACGGACTTCTTGTAGGAGAACGCGGCCAGCGTCTTCACCTGGCCGATAAGGCGCAGGATGTTCTGCTGGATGTGCGCGTCGTCCGTGGAGTCAGCCGGATAAAAAGACGACATCGAGCTGATCATCCCCGCGAGGATGTTCATGGGATGCGCGGTGACCGGGAAGTGGTCGAAAAAATTCAGCAGCCCCTCGTGCACCAGGCTGTTGCCCCGGAGCGATTCGCTCCAGGCGGCCGCCTGTTCGGCATTCGGCAGCTCGCCGTGAATCAGCAGGTACGCCACATGGGTGAAGGGAACCTTGCCCGCGAGTTCCTCGATGGGATAGCCGCGGTAGCGCAGGATGCCGGCCTCGCCGTCGATGAACGTAATGGCGCTCTGGCAGGACCCCGTATTGCCGTAGCCGGGGTCGTAGGTCACCGCCCCGGTCTGGGCGCGGAGCTTGGAAATATCGATGGCAAGCTCGTTCTCGGTGCCCCGCAGTGTGGGCAGGTCGTACTCCTTACCCTCAAGAATCAGCTTGGCAGTCATTCAATATACTCCCTCATGGCCATTGGGCGGGCGGCGCACTCGTTCCGCGCATCGGCGAACCGAGCAAAGATTCGGAATCGCCGGGCTTTGGAGCGCCTCCTGGGCGCACCCCGCCGGGTAAATCGCAGAACGCGCGGCCGGACCGGTCCGTCCCTGGCACGCCGCTTCCGGCGATAGGAAGCAGGGAGTATACCGGCCGCTTCCCAAGGCGTGCAAGCATCCCGTTCAGATTCAGCTGCTCTTGGCGCCCGTTCCGAGCAAGGCCTTCAGCTGTGCCTCCACCGGACCCTCGCGGAAGTATCCCGAATACGCTACCGTGCCGTCGCGTGCAATCAAGACCACCCACGGGGCGCCCTGCGCGGCGTACTTTCCAAAGGTGGAAGCCGAGCCATTATCCACGGCAACCGGGTACTGGAAGTCCATGATCTGGGTGTATTCTTCCACGGTCTGCGGGTCCTGCGGCGCTTGGGTTTCAATCGAGGTGGCCACGCCGAACACCCGAAGTCCCTGGTCGCCGTAGCTGCCCAGCAGCCGCTCGATGCTCGGGCGCATCGATTCGCAGGCCGGGCACACCACCTGGAAAAACTCGATCATTACGACCTGACCGCGCAGGTCCGCGAGGTTCAGGGCGTCGCCATGCACCCAGGCGGACGCATCGATTTCCGGCGCGGGCTGGCCAATAAGCGCAATGACCTGCAACTGGCGCGTCGCCATGCCCGCCAGGTCCGGGTAGGTGTCGACTAGTTCCGTGATTTTTGCAAAGCCGGCCTTGGCCTTGTCGTACTCGCCCTGCTCCATCGCGTGCATTGACGCCAGATAGCGGCCCTCTACCAGCAGCTGCGCCGCGGTGTCGGCCCGGGAGTAATCCGCGTGGTCCAGCACGAGCTTTTCAATGGCGGCCACTCCGCCCTCAAAGTCCTCCGCGCCAAACCGGGCCAGGGCAAGGTTCCACAGCACATCGCCCTGCGTTTCCGCCGGCAGGGCGCCGAGCGTGTCGGGCGAAAGGGCGGCCAACACCTCCGCGGCCGCGGTATAGCGGCGCGCGCTGCGATATAACTCAGCCAGCTGTAGCGCCTTTTCGGCATCTTGCGGACTTGTGCCGACTTCGCCCGCCAGGGAGCGCATGCGGGCCAGCTTGGTATCGGCCATCGTCAGCCACTGGTCGAGCTGCTCCACGGTCTTGAAGCCTTCTTCATAATCGACAATCGCGCCATTCGGCTCAATGACAACGAGCGTCGGCAGCGAACCGTCGCTATAGCGCATGACCAGCTCCGACTCCTTGTCGGCGTCTAGCTTGACGGGGATGTACGCCTCCAGGCGCTTGGCGGTGGCGTCGTCCGAAAACGTGTACTGTTCCAGCATCTTGCAGGGCGGGCACCACGTGGCGAAGATGTCCGCGAAGATGAGCTTGCCCGAGGCCTCGGCCTGTCGCTGCGCCTCGGCAAAGTCGGTCAGCCAGGGAATTTTGGATTCCTCGGCCATGGCGCACAGCGGCAGCAGCACGACGCAGGCGATTCCAATCAAGTACTTCATCGGGTGTCCTTCAGGCATTTTAGTTGCGGAAACGGCAGCCTTGCCCACGGGCCGTCCTCTGGCTGTATTCGAGTCGGCCCGGTTCCAAAGTCGGGAGAGCGGAATGGCTAGAAAACTCCTGACGATATGGCGCACAATAGCAGAAATGACGCGCCGACAGGAAGGAGAGCGCCCATGCTAAAGGATCTAGTTCCTCGAAAGGGGGAGAAACCACTGCCGCCGCTGGAGGAGCAGGGCACCCTGCATCACATCCTCCACAACGATTCTTTCGCGGCGGTACTCCTGCTCACGGGCTCGGTGCTGGCTTTCCTATGCGCCAACAGTTCGCTCCACCTCGAATTCATCGGGCTGCCGCTCAAAGAGTTCTACGAGAAGCTCTGGCACATGGATTTCGGTTTCGCCATCCATACCGTCGAGGTGACGCAGTCGCTGCATCACTGGATCAACGACGGCCTGATGGCCATCTTCTTTTTCGTGGTGGGGCTGGAGATCAAGCGCGAGATGCTCATCGGCGAGCTCTCGTCGGTGCGCAAGGCCGCGCTGCCCATTGCGGCGGCGCTCGGCGGCATGCTGGTGCCGGCCATCATCTTCTACGCAGTCAATTTCTCCGGTGACGGCGCGCATGGCTGGGGTATCCCGATGGCCACCGACATTGCCTTCGCGGTCGGCGTGATGGGCCTGCTGAGCAAGCGGGTGCCATCCAGCCTCGCGGTTTTCCTCATGGCGCTGGCCATCGTCGACGACCTCGGGGCCGTGGTCGTCATCGCCTTGTTCTACACCAGCAGCATCGCCGCGACGCAGTTGTTCGCGGGACTTGTCCTCATCGGCTTTTCCTACCTGCTCTCGGTCTTGGGCGTCCGCAACACGCTGGTATACGCGCTGTTGTTCGTGCTTATCTGGCTCAACTTCTTGCAGTCCGGCGTGCATGCGACCATCGCGGGCGTACTGTTCGCCTTTACGATTCCGCTCGATGCGCGCTACGAGCCGACACTCTTCTCCGACCGCATCAAGGAACTGCTGCGCCGCTTCGACAATGTCGAGCACGTTGACGGTCCGCGTATCGTGAGCGCCCGCCAGCAACGCCTGGTGCGCGCCATCGAGAACGAGTGCATCTACGTCGAGGCGCCCCTGCAGCGTATCGAGAATAAGCTGCACCCGATCACCGCATTCATCATCATGCCGATTTTCGCCTTTGCCAACGCCGGCGTGCAGATAGACTTCTCGCATGTGGCTGATCAGGTCTTCAGCACGGTCAGCCTGGGCGTCGTATTGGGCCTGTTGCTCGGCAAGCAGATCGGCATCACGTTCTTCTCCTGGCTGGTGGTGAAGCTGGGATTGGCAGAACTGCCGACCGGCGTATCCTGGAAGCAGATCTATGCGGCGTCCTGCCTGGGCTCCATCGGGTTCACCATGTCGCTGTTCATCGCTGAACTCGCTTATGCCGGCGGCGGCGAGGTGGTACACGCGGCGGCCGAGGCGGCCGGTAATATCGATCCGCATGTGGTCGCCCATCTGCCGGAGGCGAAGATCGGCGTGCTTGTCGGCAGTTTGATCGCCGGCCTGTACGGGACGCTTGTCATGTATCTCGTGACGAGCAAGCCCGAGCCGGGCGCCGTCAGCGTGTCGCACCACTAACGAAGCTGGAGAAGACTCGGCCATGAATCCGCCCGCCGCCAAGCACAAGCATACGGTCTTGCTGGTTGACGAAGACGCCGTGCAACTCGGCATGATTCGGGATTACCTGCTGCGCGCAGAGTTTGTCGTGCAATCCGCCACCGACGCCTGGTCGGCCATGCGGATGGTCCGGGAATCCGGCGTGGAACTGGTCATCGTCAATCTTGCGGGCGCCGAGCGTGTGGGGCAGGGGCTGCGGGAAAAGTGCGCGCTGCTGCCCGAGGGCCGCGACCTTCCGTTCCTGTTTATCGCGCCTGAAGCCGACAAGGACCTGCAGGTGCGTTCGCTCCGCGCGGGAGTCGATGACTTTGTAACAGCCCCCTTTGATCCCGTGGTGCTGGTCGCTCGTTCCCAGGCGATTCTCGCCCGGCGCGCGGCCTACGAGGAATTGGTACGGGTCGATCCGATGACCCGGCTGCTCAACCGACGGACTTTCAACGAGGAGCTTGAGCGCGAAATCGAGCGCCTGCTGCGCTACGAGCGCGCGGCTTCGCTGCTCGTGCTGGATGTGGAGGGGCTGGAGCAGCTCAATCAGGAGCACGGCATTGCTGCGGGCGACCTGCTGCTTACCTGCCTCTCCGGCGTGGTGCTCTCGAACATCCGCAATATCGATCTCGCGGGCCGCTGCCCTGGCGGGAGCATCGCCGTGCTGCTGCCGGAGACACCGGCGCCGGGCGCCCGCCTGCTCGGAGACCGCATTTCGGAGCGGCTGGGCGCGATAGCACAGCATATTGCTGGCACAACCATACAGATCCGACACGGGGTGTCCACCGCCCCCGAGGATGGCGGGAACGTGTCCGATCTCCTGGCCGCCGCGATGGCTTCGTTCCCTGCTGCAGGAAGCTGATCTGCGGAAAAACGGCCGATTTGACCCGATTTTCGGGCATGGTGAAACCCTAATCCGCCTGTGGTAAATTCTTGCGCCGAGGAGCCAGCAAGAACGCGCTATGGAACGACAGCTCGAATTTCACTGGACTGCTGAGACAGAACCCTCCGGGGTGCCGGTCACTTCTATTGCCGCACTCGCGCCCGTCGTCCCGCCGCTGGCCGAGCGCGAATATGCAGCCATGCTGGCTGATTCCGCCCGGGTGCCTGTGCGGCTCGCCTTCACCAACAATCGCAGCACCATCATGTCCGTGCGGCATGTGGACGGGATGGCCCGGGTGCGGCTGCACCGCATGTTCCTCGATGCCCCGCACGAAGTCCGCGAAGCGGTGGCCCGGTGGGTGCGCAATCCCAAGTCCGCCCCGGCGGGCCGAATTCTGGATGCGTTTATCCGGGCGCACCGGAACGAACTGCCTGCGCCGCCGCCGCGCGCCATTCAGCCGCGCGAAGATGGCCAAGTGCACAACCTGCGTGCCCTCTACGACGAAGTCAATCAGCGGGAGTTCGGGGGCGGCGTGGCCTGTTCCATCACGTGGGGGCTTGCCCCGCGCCAACGGCGCCGCAGAAGCATCCGCCTCGGCAGCTATTGCCCTGCTACCAACCTGATCCGCATCCATCCCCGTCTCGATGACACGCGCGTGCCCGCGTTCTTCGTGCGCTACGTGATTTTTCACGAAATGCTGCACGCGCATCTGGGCATCCACGATGGTCCGGACGGGCGTCGCCGTATTCACCATGCGGAGTTCCAGCGCTACGAGCGTGCCTACCCCGACTATCAGGCGGCCCTCGATTGGCTCGAGGATCCCCGGAATCTCGGCCGCCTGTTGCGCTCTGGAAAATAGCCATCGCCGGGTGTGCTACATTGCCGCGCATGGCCGAGACCTCACTCAACAGTTATGTTCGCGGGCAGATGTTCCGATTTGCCGGCGCGGTCGCGGCCCTGCTGCTTTCCATCGCGCTTTCCTACGGTATCGTGCGCTATGCCGTGCGGGATTTTTCCGTGGTCGGCGGCCCCGGCGTGGAGACCCTGGAAATGGCGCGCGAAGTTCGCGGCCTTTCCAATGCCCTGGCCTTCTGGGCCAACGACTTCTTCTCGCGTTTTCCTCCCGAGGGCGGGGCCGTGGACCCCGACGCCCGGCGGTGGGCCGGCCAAGTGCTCGCGCCCCAGTATGACGAACTCCGCGAACAGGCCGTGACCGCCGATTTCCCCCATCCGGTCTGGCGCGATTTGGTCGCTGCGGTCTATCGGTGCGGCTATGTGCTCCGGGAACCGGCAAACGAAGCGGCCCGGAAGCAGACCGCCGTGGAAGTACGCACTGCCATCGCCCAGGCCGAATCGTGGATACTCGAAGAGAAGCTGGATCGTTATCTTCCCGCGGCGCAGCAACCGTTCCGCTTTTGACATGTTCCCGCAGGCTCGACCATGCTTCCCGGCGTGGAAGCTATTTTTTCCATAAGGAATTTGTGATGAAAATGTGCGCTGACGGTATCTTAGGCAAGGAACGAACCGGAGGTACGGGATATGCCCGCCACTGCCGCCTTGCTGAAACCTCAATCGCATGCTGCTGCGCTCTCCGCGCGGCGCGTGCGGGGCATTGAGGGCCATCCGATGACCGCTGAGTTGCAGTCCAGCACCGACGAAAGCCTGATGGAATTGCTCGCCTCGGGCCGCCAGGATGCCTTGGCGTCGCTCGTGCGGCGGTACCAGAACGATGTGTTCCGTTTCTGCCTGCACTATGTGAAGGATGCCGAGGTGGCCAAGGAGATGTCGCAGGAGACGTTTATCCGCGTCTATACCGCCCGTGAACGCTTCGACGTGTCGCGTCGGTTCAAGCCCTGGATGCTCTGCATCGCGCGCAATCTCTGTCTGAATGAACTCAAGCGCCGCAAGATGGTGCATATGGAAACTCTCGAGGAGTACGTGTCGACCGCCCGCGAGGACGGAAACGAACTGCTGAAGAGTCCCTCGGATGCGCCCGATGAACAACTGATGACTGGCGAGCGCCACAGCGCGCTGATGGCCGCCATCGACCGCTTGCCCGAGGACCAGTCCGAGGTGATCAAGCTGCGCTACTTCGACCAGCTTTCGGCGCGTGAAATTGCGGAAATCGTGGATAGTACGGAAGGCGCAATCAGGACGCGCCTTCATCGGATACTGAAACAACTGCGTGTGCTTTGCGCCGATTTTATCGAGGAAGTGTGAGCGAGTCCGAGACCACATACGAGCAGCGATTGATTCTATTGCTGGAATCCGGGGGGGGACCCGACCCGGAACTGGCACAGTTGCTTCAATCCGATGCCGCCGCAGCCGCCGACTGGGCGGCGCTCCGCAGCGTGGATAGCGCGCTGCAATCGGCGGCCGTTGTCTGGCGCACGCACGAATTGGATGAAGACCTCTGGCCGCGCATCGAATCGGCACTGGCCACCGAGGATTCTGCACTCGAATCCGCCATCGCCGCGCTCGCTCCGGATGCCGACGCGCCTGAAGACCTGCTCGGCGCCATCATGGCGTCGCTGCCGTCCGAGGATGAGACGGGCATCGACCCGGCGCTGGAGGGCGCTTTGATTTCGCTGGGCTCGGCCTATCGCGCCGGTGCCCCGGAAGTCAACCTGGTCGACCTCGTATTGGACAAGGCCCGGCAGACGGGCTCCGGCAACATTGTTACGTTCCCGAATGCGGGGCAATCGGCCGACCGCAAGTCTGCGCCGCTCGAATGGCGGCGGACGCTGGCGGTCGCCGCCGTGGCTGTGATGGTCTTCGGCGCGGGTTTCTTCGCGCGGGAAGTGCTTCCGGCATCGTCGCGACAGCTCGAGATCGCGCAGCATCAGGGGCGCTCTGGCTCCAGCGGGAATCTTGAGCTTGCCCGCGCCAGCCAGGCGGCCGAAGGCGAGGGTGAACGTATCGCTCTCATGTCCGGCGCGCCGGATGCCTCGGCTAGCGACGGCGAGCTTTCGCCTCCCGGGCCGCGCTCGAAGCCGGCGCGTGAGGCCCGGCCGCTGACGCTCAAGGAACTCGTCGATTCGCATCTGGGTGCCATGCGTCAGGATGCCGCAGCGCTCAACCAGATGGGGCAGTGGGCCAGCCTGACGCCCGAGGAGGCTTCCGAGCTAATTCAGCAGTCGGGGCTGAGTCCCGATGCGCTCTTGGGAGCGACCCAATTTCTGGCTCCGGAGCAGGCGATTCCGCTGCTCGAGGCCGCCATCGTCGCGAACCCGGATGATCCGTACCTGCGCTATGCGCTCTCGGACCAGTACCGCAATACGGATAAAAACGCGGAGTACCTCGCCAGCCTGCGCGATTGGCAGGCGGTAGACCCGGACAACGCGCTGCCGCTGTTCCTCGAGGCCGAGATGGCCCTGGCGCAGGGCGACCTGGCGGGCGGCAACGCCCTGCTCGATCAGGCGGCATCGGCGGCCTATGTCGAATCGTACGATGCGCAGCGTGCGCGGCAGCACGCCGCCGCACTCGAGGCGGCGGGCTACAGTTCGGAGAACGCGCGCTATCTTGCGGCGGTGACGGCCGGAAGCGACGAGTATGCCATGCTGCATACCGTGGGCGACGACCTGATGGAACAGGGCCGGCTGCTGGAAGAGCAGGGACTCAACAGCGAGGCGGCCGATGTATACGACGCGCTGCGTGTGATGGGCGAGCAGGCCGAGCTTTCGGCGCAAAGCCCCAACTCGCTGACGGCGGCGCTGGAAATTCAGGATTCCGCCATCAATGCGCTCTACGCCCTGCAAGACTTGTGGCAGCCCGAGACCCTGGACGCCCTCGAGGTGATGGCCGGTGAAGTGGTGAATGGTCTTCAGGGGCTGGCGGACCTGATGGACTCGCTGAATCAGGCCCTCAACACGGATCCGACGAGCGCGATGGACTATACGGAGAACGTGCTCAACGGCGATATCGCAGGGTTGTTTAATACCTTTCTTCGATAGCTGAACGTAAAAGATTATATCGTGCAGCGCGGAAGGTGTAGGGCTTCCGCGCTTACTTTTTTTGCGGGTGTCCGTTTCGCGATAGAAAATGTACCGCCGAGCGTGTCCACGCTTGAGGCCGTAATTTCCCGCCGCTACAATGCGAGCGCCAAGATGCGGCCGCAATTGCCGGCCTTTCACGATATCGCATCCCGTCTGGGCCCCCGGATTAAATCTCTGGTGCGGTCCTCCGGGGCATAACCTGCGAGGCAAGACATGCAATCACGTCGAGACTTTCTCAAGGCGGCGGCCCTGGGCTCTGCCACCATGGCTTGGGCCGGTCTGCCCGAGGCGATCGCGCGCGCCGCAGTGATCAATCCGGAAGCGGGTACCACCTTTCTCGACGCCGAGCACGTGGTGGTGCTCATGCAGGAAAACCGCTCGTTCGATCATGCCTTCGGCTCGCTGCGCGGCGTGCGTGGCTTCCGCGACCCGCGGGCCCACCGGATGCCCGACGGCAAGCCCGTGTGGCTGCAGCCCGACGAGGACGGCTCCATCGTGCCGCCTTTCCGGCTCGATATTGAGGGCTCCAACGTTACCTGGATGGGTGGCACGCCGCATTCCTGGCCTGACCAGGTGGATGCCCGCAACGGCGGCCGTTACGACAACTGGCTGGCCGCCAAGCGGCGCGGCGACAAATTCCCGATGACCATGGGCTTCTACACGCGCGAGGACATCCCGTTCTACTATGCCCTCGCCGACACATTCACCGTGTTCGACCATGCCTTCTGCTCCTCGCTCACGGGCACCACGCCCAATCGCCTGCACCTGTGGTCCGGCACCATCCGGGAAGATGCGCAGCATCCTGCCCGGGTCCAGAACGGCGACACGGACTACCAGGACGAGGCGGCCTGGACCACCTACCCCGAGCGTCTCGAGGACGCGGGCATCTCGTGGCGGATCTATCAAAACGAAATTTCGCTCGATACCGGCCTCGCCGGCGACGAGGAATCGTGGCTGGCCAACTTTACCGATAACCCCATCGAGTGGTTCTCGCAATACCGCGTCCGATTCTCGAAGTCGCGGCGCGCTTGGCTGCCGAAGCTCGAGAAGCAACTGACCGCGCGCATCAAGAAACTGGACCGGCGGTTGTCGGATGCCTCCTTGGACGGGGACCGGAAGGCCTCGATGGAGAAGGAGCGCGCGGAGGCATCCGAATCGCTCGACGCGATTCGGAAGGAGATGGCGCAATACACGGAAGAGGCCTGGCTCGCACTCAGCGCCAAGGAGCGCGCGATTCACGAAAAGGCGTTCAGCACGAACGAAGGCGATTCCGATTTTCGTGAACTCGTGGTGCATGCCTACGACGACAACGGGGAGGAGCGCCGCATCGGCGTGCCCAAGGGCGATGTGCTGCACCGGTTCCGCAAGGACGTGGAGCGGGGCGAGCTGCCGGCCGTGTCGTGGCTGGTCGCTCCCGAGCGTTTTTCCGACCATCCCGGCTCGGCCTGGTTCGGTGCGTGGTACGTCAGCGAGGTGCTGAACATCCTGACCCAGGACCCGGAGGTGTGGAAGAAAACGGTCTTCATCCTCTGCTACGACGAGAACGACGGCTTGTTCGACCATGTGCCGCCGTTCATCGCCCCGCACCCGGGCCGCCCGGAGACCGGGAAAACTTCCGACGGCCTCGATACCGCGCTGGAGATATCCGACGCACACGGTCGAGATCACGCGATTGGGCTCGGCTACCGGTGCCCGCTGGTCGTCGCTTCGCCTTGGACGCGCGGCGGCAGCGTGAACTCGCAGGTCTGCGACCACACGTCGATTCTGATGTTCCTCGAAACCTGGCTGGAGGCGAAGGGAACGCCAGTCGCGGAGCCCAATATCGGCCCGTGGCGTCGCACGGTCTGCGGCGATCTCACATCCGCATTTAAGCCGTTTAATGGCGAGAAGTACGAACTGCCGGAACATCTGGACCGGGACACTTATGTGGAGCGCATCCATAAGGCTGCCTTCAAGGACGCTCCCCAGCCGGCCATGCGATTGCAGCCGAACGCGGCGGCGGACTTCGCGGTGGCTGCGTTTCAGGAACGCGGGACGCGGCCATCGTGCCCGCTGCCCTACGAACTGGAAGCGTCTATCGAAGCCCAGGACGGCGGTGCGCGGATTCGGCTGGAAGCCGGGAATGCGCGGAATGGTTCGAAGGCCGCGGGCGGGGCGTTCAATGCGTACGCCTATGGCGCGGAGATGGTGAGCCGGGCCTATGCCGTGCGGCCGGGCGACGCCATCGAGGACGTGCTTCCGGTACCGGGCGAATGCCACGTGCGCATCGACGGACCAAACGGATTCATGCGCGAACTTCAGTGTCCGGGTGCCGCCGCAGCCTTTGGCGCCTCGGTCCGCGCGGAAGGGGACCAGGTGGCCTTGACGCTGGTGAATCGCGGCGGCGCACCCGTCGAGATTGTACTGACCGATGTATCGTACGGAGACAAGCTGGAACCGGTTATGCTTGGGGCGGGAGAAAGCCGCACAATCAATATCTCGACCGCAGCGGGTAAGCAGTGGTACGACTTTACGGCCGAGGCGAAGGGCACGCAATTCCGCTTCGCGGGCCGCGTCGAGACCGGCGCATGGTCGATTTCCGACCCGGCGATGGCCTAACCAGAAAAAGTAAGCGCGCGGCGGACCCTCGGCCCGCCGCGCGCTTTTCGTTACTCTTCCGTGGCGGGCGCAACAGCCTTCCGGGCCGCTTCCAGCAGGTCGTCGTTCGAGAGCCGGGTCTTGTAGTCGGGGTTGGCATACGCGAAGACGAGCTTGCCCTCGGCGTCGACCAGATAGACCGCCGGTACCGGGAGCGCGTTCTCCGGCAGGGTGGCACCGTAGCCGCGGTACGCCAGCGCCGTCACCGCGCCCAGGTCGAAGGCGAGACCGAAGGCCTTGGCCGCCTCGAGCTCGCCATCCGACACGATGGTGTAATCGAGTTCCTTGTCCTTGATGGTCTCGGCGATCTTCGCCGGGCCCTCGGGTGTGATGCCCACGATCTGAAAGCCCAATTCCTTCAGCGTCGGTTCGGCATCCTTCAGGCCGGCCAGATGGCGCACGCAATACGGGCACCAGCCGCCGCGGTAGAACACCAGCGCCGTCGGCTTGCCGCCCAGCGCGTCCTTCAGTTTCACCGTCTCGCCCTCGACGGTGGCCACCGAGACATCGGGCAGCATGCCTCCCGCGGGAATCGGCTTCGTTTCCTCGGCCGAGGGGGCGATGCCTTCGGCGGCGAAAACCGGGAGTGCTACGGTGAGCATGAGCAGGGTCATAACAAGTCGTCTTCGAAACATGAGAGTACCTCCTGGTTGGACCGTTGAATGCAGGGTGTATTCGATGATCCCGGATTTCAATGTCGGCAGTGCGGCTTGGGAATTGGTATACTGCCGCGGGAGGCCCTTGGGGCGGAAGGAGGCTTGCGCTCGTGCGTGTGCTTGTGACCGGCGGTGCCGGATATCTCGGATATTGGCTGGTGCGCGAATTGGCCGCGCGCGGGCATGAAGTGCGTGTGTTCGACCGATGCTGCTTCGGTCTATCCGCCGTGGACGCGTGGGAAGGACTGCCCGGCGTCGAGCTGGTCACCGGCGACATACGACGACTGCAGGAGGCTCCGGGCCTGCTGCGCGGTGTCGATGCCGTGGCGCATCTGGCCGGCCTGGCCAACGACCCTTCCTGCGCGCTGAATCCCGATATGGCGCGGGATGTGAACGTCGAGAGCACCATTGAGTTGGCGCGGCTGTCGGCCCAGGCGGGTGTGTCGCGCTTCGTGTTCGCTTCGTCGTGCGCGGTCTACGGCCAAGGCGTGTTCCAATGGATTGACGAAGGCACACCGCCGAATCCCGTGTCGGATTTCGGCGATACCAAACTGGCGGCCGAGCAGGGGCTGCTGGCCATGAACGACACCCAGTTCGAAACGGTGGTGGTGCGCAACAGTTCGCTCTACGGCTTCTCGCCGCGCATGCGCTTCGACCTCGCGATCAATCTCATGGTGGCCACGGCGCTGAAGCAGGGGCGGATCGTCATCAAGGGCGGCGGCAAGCAATGGCGTCCCTTCCTGCATGTGTCGGACGCGGCGCGCGCCTATGCCGATCTGCTCGCGGCGCCCTCGGGCGTGGGGGGCGAGATATTCAATCTCGGTGCGGAATCGCAGAACCATCAGGTCGAGACGCTCGCGTCGCTGGTGTCGGACACGCTGGGCGGTGTGACCATCGAGAAGGCGCGGGACGACGATGATCTGCGCACGTACCGCGTGAGTTTCGACAAGCTGTCGCGCGCGCTGCGCTTTGAGCCGCGCATGACGATTGAGGCGGGCGTGCGCGAGGTGCGCGAGGCCATCGAGACGCACGCGCTGGATCCCATGGCCGAAATCTACAGCAACGCGAGCACGTTCAAGCGCCTGTTGGATACGCCGGTGTCCGATGGCGGCGAGCCCGTGGCGGCGCGTTTCGTGCCCCTGGCCCGCCCGGTGCTGGGCCCCGAGGAGGAGCGCGCCGTGGCCGAGGCCATGCGCAGCGGCTGGCTGGCGTCGGGTCCGAAGATTGCCGCTTTCGAAAAGGGCTTCCGCGGACTGGTCGGGGCGCCGGGCGCCGTGGCGACGAGTTCCTGCACGGCGGCGCTGCACTTGAGCCTTGTGGTGGCCGGCGTGAAGCCGGGCGACGAGATCATCACTTCGCCGATTACCTGGGCATCGTCTACCAACACCATGGTGAACATGGGGGCGGTGCCGGTGTTTACGGATGTCGAGCCGGACACCTTCAACATGTCCGCCGAATCGCTGCGCAACAAGATTACCGGGCGCACGAAGGCCATCATGCCGGTGCATATCGCGGGCCATCCGGCCGACCTGGAGGCCATTCATGCCATCGCTGCCGAGCACGGCATTCCGGTCATCGAGGACGCGGCCCACGCGATGGGCGCCTCGTACCACGGCCAGAAAATCGGGACGCTATCGCCCTTCAACTGCTTCAGTTTCTATGCCACCAAGAACATCACCACGATGGAAGGCGGCATGATTACGGTGCAGGACGAGGCGATGGTGGAGCGACTGCGGTTCCTGGCGACGAATGGCATGTCGACGACGGCCTGGGAGCGCTACGGGCGCAGCTCGGCCGCAGCCCCGGCGCAGGTGGTCGAGCCCGGCTTCAAGTACCTGATGAGTAACGTACACGCGGCGATGGGTGTCGAGCAGCTGAAAAAGTTCTCGCGCTTCCAGCAGGCGCGCAAACGCCTCGCGCACCTGTACACCATGGCCCTGCAGGAACTGGATGAGATCATCTGCCCCTCGGTCCGCGAAGATATCGAGCATGCCTGGCACCTGTACATCATCCGCTTCCGGCTGGAAAAGCTGAAGCAGACCCGCGACGAGCTGGCGCATGAATTGCGGCGCGAGAACATCGGGTCGGGCATCCATTTCTATGGACTGCACCTGCACCCCTTCTACCAGCAGACCTACGGCTTCCGCGCGGAAGATCTGCCCGCCGCGACGCTGGCCTCCGACTCGATTCTCTCGCTGCCGCTCTGCCCGGACATGACGGACAAGCATGTGAACGACGTGGTGCTGGCGCTGAAGAAAGTGCTCGCCCACGCGCGCAAGGGCTGAAGCGGAATAGCGGCGTCCCGAGGGGGTGTTCCGCCTCGCAGGAGATAAACGTGGAACCGATGCTGCTGCTTTACGATGGCGAATGCCCGATGTGCCGCCGCGCGCGCGACTGGATTGCCGCGCGCTGCGATGCGGGCGCCATCGACTTCATGGCCTGCCAAGACGAGGCGCGACTGTCGCGCGCGCCGCAGGTTTCCGATGCGGCGTGTATGGAAGCGATGCAGCTGGTCATGCCCGATGGCCACGTCTACGACGGCGAGCGCGCCGTGCCGCATATCCTGGCGCACACGCGTGGCTATCACTGGCTCGGTACACTGATGCGCTTGCCCGGCGTGCTGCTGCTGGCACGACCCGTATATCGGCTTATCGCGCGGAACCGGCTGGCGCTGTCCGGCCTGTTCGTCCGGCACGAGGATGGGGATCGTTGCAGTGTCGAGAAGGGGTGCAACTAAATGCCGGCGTGGTCGCTGCCACTCGTGGTCTACGGCGGCGCGGTTGTGTTGCTGACGGCGCTCTACTTGTTGCAACTCTGGACGCGCGACGCGGGAATCGTCGATGCGGGCTGGAGCGGCGGCATCGGCCTTGCCGTGTTGTTTTACGGCGTGGCGTCCGATGCGTCCCTGGTATCGCGATTGGCCGTGATGGCGATAGCCGTCCCCTGGAGCGCACGCCTGGCGTGGTACCTGATCACCGATCGGGTGCTGCACGGCGAAGAGGACGCGCGCTACGCCTCGCTCCGGGAGGGCTGGGGCGATGCCGCGCCCCGTAAGTTTTTTCTCGTATTCCAAATGAACGCGGCGCTCGTTGCGGCGTTTTCTCTGCCCGCCTGGTTTGTGCTCCAGGCAGGCGATAGGCCGCCGTGGCTGCTTGCGGCGGGCGTGGCGCTGGGGTGGCTGGCGATGGCGGGGGAGAGCCTGGCGGACGCACAGTTGAAGCGCTGGCGGGCCGACGCGGCGAACCGCGGCAAGACCTGCCGTGCGGGATTGTGGCGGTATTCACGCCACCCGAACTACTTCTTCGAGTGGCTGCACTGGTGGGCCTACGTGCTGCTCTGCGCCGGGACTTGGTGGATGCTGACCGCGCTCGGCGGCCCGGCGCTGATGCTGCTCTTTCTCTACCGGGTGACGGGCATCCCCTACACCGAGCGGCAGGCGCTCAAGAGCCGAGGCGACGACTACCGCGAATACCAGCGCACCACCAGTCCCTTCGTGCCTTGGCCGCCGCGGGGGTAGGGCTTTACCGCTTCTGCGAATCCTGCCAGCGGGCGTGGGCGACGCCGGCGGCGCCGAGGACGCCGGAGTCGGCGCCGAGGCCTGCGGGTACGATCTGGCAGCGCTTGCCGGGCACGTCGAAGGTGTTCTCTTGCACGACACGGCGGACGGTGTCGAAGAGCATGTCGCCCGCGGCGATCATTCCGCCGCAGAGCACGACTTTCTCGGGGTTCTGGTAGTGGACGATGCTGACGATGCCGAGGCCGAGCCAGGTCGCGGTCTCGTCGAATACCCAGCGGGCGAAGGTATCGCCGGCCTTGGCTTCTTCGGAAATCATCGCGCCGGTCAGCTTGTCCCAGTCGCCGCCGCAGCGGCTGACGAGAGCGCTTTCCTTGCCGGCCTCGAGGCCTTCGCGGGCGGTACGGACCATGCCGGTGACGCTGGCATAGGCCTCGAGCGCGCCGCGAGCGGGGCTGGTGGATTCGCGGCCGTCGCGCTGGACCACGAGGTGTCCGAGTTCCGCGGCCGTGCCGTCGGGACCACGCAGCAGTTTGCCGAACACGATGACCCCGCCGCCGACGCCAGTGCCCAAGGTGAGCACGGCCATGTTCTCCGTGCCGCGGCCCGCACCCATCCAGAATTCACCATAGGCGGCCACGTTCGCGTCATTATCTACGAAACAGGGGACGCCGAGGCGCTGCTGCATCTCCGCCGCGAGGGGCACATCGCGCCAGCCGGGCAGGTTCGGGGGCTGAAACACCACGCCGGTCTGCCAGTTCATGGGACCCGGCGCGCCGAAACCCGCCGCCAGCAGATCGCCGATGTCGTGGCCAGCCTCGTGCAGCATGTCGCGCACGGCAGAGGCCATGGCGTCCATCAGCGGCTGCGGCCCCTTGCCCGCGTCGGTCGGGCGGCTGAGCTTGGCCACCACCTCGCGGTCTTCCGACACGAGCGCGGCCTTGATGTTGGTGCCGCCTAGGTCGATACCGGCTACGAATTTTGCCACGTGGGGAATCCTCTAGAGCCGCCTGTTCAGGTCGCGGCGATCCCGTTGCGGATATGGTCGAGACCCTGGCGCATGCGCGCGAGCGCCTCGTGTTTGCCCAGCAGTTCTGCCAGTTCAAACAGGCCCGGTCCCACCGATTTTCCGGTGAGCGCGAGGCGCGTCGGGTGCACCAGCTTGCCCAGGCCGAGCTCGTGCTGTTCGCCAAGCTGCTCGTAGGCCGCCTTGATGTGGTCGGAGGTCCAATCGCCTACCGACTCCATCGCGCCGATCATGAGTTCCATGACGCCGGCGGCCTCGTCGTTCTGCCACTGCTTGCGCACGGCCTTCTCGTCGTAACTGGTCACGGGGCCGAAGAAGAAGTCGGTGTACTCGACAATCTGGTTTAGCGTAGCCAGTTTTTCTTGGCAGATCTCCGCCATGCGTGTGCGCCACGCCTCGGGCTTGTCCATCACAGGGAATCCCTGCTTCACGAGGATGGCGGTCACGCGATCGCGGAATTCCTCGAGGGCGAGGCGGCGGATGTGCTGGCCGTTCAGCCAGTCCAGCTTCTTGCGGTCGAAGCGCGCGGCGGACTTGCCCCATCGCTCGATGCGGAAGAGGTGCTTCAGTTCTTCCATGGAGAAGAGCTCGCGGCCCGCCTCTTCCGGCGTCCAGCCCAGCAGCGCCACATAGTTGATGAGCGCCTCCGGCAGGTAGCCGTCGTCGCGCCAGTCGAGCACGTTGGCGCCGTGCTCGCGCTTGCTGAATTTCTTGCCGCGGTCGTCCAGCACCATCGGCAGGTGCGCGAACTGCGGCACCGGCTCGCCCAGCGCCTCGAACAGCATTACGTGGCGCGCGGCATTGGTCAGGTGGTCGTCGCCGCGGATAACGTGCGAGATTTTCATGGTGGCGTCGTCCACCACCACCGCCAGGTGGAAGATGGGATCGCCATTGCCCTTGAGGATCACGAAGTCGTCGAACTCCGTATTCTTCACACGAACGTCGCCCTGCACGATGTCATGGATGACGGTCTCGCCCTCGGGCACGCGGAAGCGGACGACATAGGGCGCGTTGCCCATCGCGTCAATGCGCTCCTGCGAGGCATCCCGCCAGGTGCCTTCGTAGCGCGGCGGGCGCTTCTCGGCGGCCGCCTTTTCACGCATGGCCTCCAGTTCTTCCTTGGTGCAGAAGCACTTGTAGGCCTTGCCGCTCTCCAGCAGCCGGTGGGCGGCGTCCACATGAATCTGCCGCCGTTGGGACTGGCGGTAGGGGCGGTAGTCGCCGCGCTCAGGCTCGCTGCCGAACTCGGGGCCCTCGTCCCAGTGGATGCCGAGCCAGTGGAAGCCGTCGCACATGGCCTGCACATAGGTTTCATCGGTGCGTTCGGCATCGGTGTCTTCCAGGCGCAGCACGAAAGTGCCGCCGGTAGACCGGGCGAACAGCCAGTTGAACAGGGCGATTTTCGCCGTGCCGATGTGGAGGAATCCCGAGGGGGAAGGTGCGATTCTACAGCGGATTTCGGACATGTCGGCTCCAGGGAAACGTTGCTATCCGGCCTGCGGACAGGGCGGGAAGCATAGCACGGCAGCGGGGGGCCTATGCATCTCCCGGGCGCCAGGCGCGCAATCGGGTCAGCATTTGCCGAAGCGTTCCCTGTTCCAGCGGGCGGCGTCCGAAGCGAGTAGCGTTGTATTGCTCCAGCAGTTCCACCAGTTCGCCGGATTGGTTCCAGCCCAGCTTCATGGCCGCAGCGCGGATCTCCTCGGCCGTGAGTCCTTCCGCAGCAACGCCCGCGCGGCGGAGCGATTGCTGCAGTTGCCGGTGCAGCCGTACCGCGCGGCGCTGGTCGGGGGTCAACTGAAACGCCGCCGGCCGATTGCGCCGCCGGCGAATGGCCATAACGATGGATACCACCAGCATGAACCAACCCGCCAGCATCCAGCGGAAGTAGCCCGTGGAATCGGCGCCGGTAGCCTCTTCCGGCAATTCCTGCCCGAAGCCGAAGGCCCGGAAGATACCCTGCGGCAAGGCGCTGAGCCTTTTGATCTGAAGGCCGCGGTCGAAACTGATGACCTCGCGGTACCAGAACATCTGCATGCGCAGCTGGGCGTCATTAACACGCTGAAGCAGGCCCATCACGCCGCCCGGCGGTTCCATGAGAATGGCGGGCGCGGGGTCGAAGCGCACCCAGCCCGCGTTGCTGAAATAGGCCTCGGTCCAGAGGTGCGCCATGCTGCCGCGGACGGTGTAGGTGTGCGTGCTGTCGCTCCATTCGCCTCCCCGGTAACCGCTCACCACACGGCTGGGAATGCCCAGCGAGCGCATCATCAGCGCGAGGGCGCTGGCGTAGAACTCGCAGTGGCCCTGCCGGATGTTCAGCACAAAGGCGTCGATGGCGTGGTCCGGCGGCATGACCGGCAGGTTCAGCGTGTATTCGAAATCCGGACCACTCAGGAAGGCCTCGAGCGCACGCGCCTTTTCGTACAGCGTATCGACATCCTGCGTCACCTGCCGCGCCAAGTCCACCGTTTCCGGCGTCAGGTCGTGATTCGTGAGCAAGGCATAATCGCGCTCGTCCATGTCGTAATAGGTATTCGGGGCGGCGCGCAACAGCTGCTCGTCGATATCGACCATCTCCGACCAGGCGGTGTAATCCATGCTCGTGCTGTTGCTCTTTTGCACGCGCACGGTGACGTCGTTCTTGCCCTCCCAGAGAATCTGCTTGCCGGTCGTATTGCCCTCGAGCGTGTACTTCACCGGCAGGTCGAGCGCGGGGAGACCCTCGGGGGGCATCTGCGAGAGAAAGATCCGCTGCTCCACCACGGGATAATCCAGCGGGCTGCGGTCGCGGGCGATTTCCGAGTCGAGGGCGTTGCGGTGCAGGGCCGCCGAGACGCTCTCGGCGAACATCGGATCGACCCCGGGAATGTAGTGCTGCTTCAGGCCGCGTCGCGACCAGCTGGAATCCATATACGACGGCAGCGTGGCGACGCGCCAGTACATCTGCCCCTCGGGGAAGATGCCGCTTTCTACGCGCGGAAACTCCACCTGCATGATCGGCGTGGGGTCTTCGGTCACATAGGCACCGCCGTTCAGGCTGACCGATTCGCCGCTCAGGCCGGTGAACGCGACCACGGTGTTGTCGCGGCCGAGGAAGCCCGCCTCGATACGGGGCGTGAACAGGAAGAAGACCGTGGCGAAGAGGAAGATTCCAGTGCCCGCAGCGGCCACTGAAAGCACAAAGGCCCAGCGCGCGGGGCGGCTCGTGCCATCGTCGTCGCGGCGGCCATTGCGCAGCAGCAATGTTGGCTGTCCGGCCATCGCGACCGCCTGGGTCTCGGTCCATACGCGCAGGCTGCTCATCGCGCCGATCAGGCTGGCCATGTACAGGAGCAGCACCAGCGCGATCTGCGGGTCGGGCGATTGCACGCACGCCGCCAGCACGAGGAAGAAAGTCATCAGGAAGATGTAGTGGTACGCCTTCTCGGACTTGGCGTGCAGCTGGGTGTGCATCTGGATGAACATGACCAGCGCGACCACGCCATTGAGCGGACCCAGCAGAAAGAAGCTGAAGGGCAGAAAGCATGCGTAGACGATGGTGATGGCCATCGTGGCCGTGCGGTAGTGGCGGTGGTTCTGGTCCCAGCGCTCGCAGATGGGCGTCAGGGCGATGGCCGCGAGCGGCAGCGCCACCAGCAGGCCCGGGTACCCATGCACCGCGGCGAGCGCCAGGTAGCCGCTCAGCAACACGAGAGACGCGCATATCCTTAGCGGGAAGAGGGCGCCGTCACGCATGGGTCACCTCGGCGGGGTCGAGCACGCGCACGCTGCCACCGCTGCTGCGGCGGCCCCAGCGGCCGGGGTCCGGGCTGACCAGCAGCACCGCGGGCGTCGCCGTATCCTGCGTGCAGTGGTACTCGTCGAATTCGGGGTGTTCCTCCAGCTGGTGTGGCATCACGCGCGCCAGAAACTCGAGCAGTCGCTTGCGCTGCGCGCCGCCCTCGCCGCCCTCCAGTACCTCCGTCGGCGTCTCGACCGCCACGTTGTATTGGCGCTGCAACAGCGTGGTACCGAGCGAGGCGACCAAATCGACCGCGGCCTCAAACAGGTCGTCTTCCTCGGGCGAAAGGTCTACCGACTGCATGCGGGTATCCAGCAGAAACAGCACGAAGCGGGAATTCTCGCGCGAGAGTTCGCGCACCATCAGCTGTCCCGTGCGGGCCGTGGCCTTCCAGGAAATCTTCCGGATGTCATCGCCCGGCAAGTATTCGCGGATCGAGAAGTACTCATTGCCGTCGCCGCCCGAAGACCGCGCCCGGTAGCGCGATCCCGCCGTCTGTTCCGCGGCGGTCGTCCGCATGGGGGAGACGCGCGGATAGACCAGCACTTCTCCGGAGGCTGGCAGCTGGCGCCAGGCCTCGATGAGACCGAAGGGAAAGCTGGACACCAGCGTGAACGAGGGAAGTGTGTGAGCGCCGCGGCGGTCGAGCTGCAGCGACACCCGGGCGATGGCGGTGCCTCCGGCAGGCAGCGAAGGCACGAAGGCCTGGGCCTTGCGCTCCTCGCCGGTGCGTTCAATGCGCAGCATCAGCGCGGGCATGAACCACTTGCGGTTGTGTACCCGCAGGGTGATGGCGAAGGGCTGGCTGCGGTGCGCCGAGCCCGGGGCGTCGGCCGTCACGGTCAGGCCGCGCACGCTCCACACCGCCAGCGCGCACGATACCAGCAGGAACGCCGCGATGACGCCGACGACGATATAGAGCAGGTTGAAACCGGTGTTGATGGCCGCCGCGAGGGTGAGCATGAACGCCGTAAGGAACACCCAGCCCGGAAAGGTCATGCCGGTCCGGAAGCGTCGGCGGCGTCGGTGCGGGCTGAACACGGTGTCGGTTTCCTGCGGGTTAAACGGGCAGCGGGACGGACTTTACGATCTCGTTCACGATGGCGTCGCGTTCCTTGGCGGCCGTCGAGAGATCCGCGCCGCGCGCCTTGACGATCACGCGGTGCGAAAGCACGGGAATGGCCATGGTCTTCACGTCGTGCGGGGTCACATAATCGCGGCCCTCGACCAGCGCCAGCGCCTGGCAGGCCTCGTAGAACGCAAGCGAGCCGCGGGGGCTGGCACCCAACTGCACGTGCGGATGCGTGCGCGTGCCCTCGACGATCGACAGCATGTAGCTCGACACGCTTTCGTCCACGTGAATGCCGCCGACGAGACCCTGGAGTTCCAGCAGTTCGTTCGCCGTCAGGGCGGGCTTGATGTTTTCAATCACGTGGTGGGGATCGCGGCGGCGCATGATGCGCAGTTCATCTTCGCGCGGCGGATAGCCCATCTCGGTACGCAGCAGAAAGCGGTCGAGCTGCGATTCCGGCAGCACATAGGTACCCTCGTACTCGATGGGGTTTTGGGTGGCCAGCACGATGAAGGGCTCGGGCAGGGCGTATTCCACGCCGTCGCTCGTGATGTGGTACTCGCTCATCGCCTCCATCAGCGCGCTTTGCGTCTTGGGGGGCGTGCGGTTAATCTCGTCTGCCAGCACCACGCTGGCGAAGATAGGTCCCTTGCGGAACTCGAACTCGTTGGTCTTCTGGTCGAGGATGGACACGCCGAGGATATCCGCGGGCAGCATGTCGCTGGTGAACTGAATGCGGTGGAAGCTGCAATCGATCGACCGCGCCAGGGTCTGCGCGATAGTCGTCTTGCCCGTGCCCGGCACGTCCTCGATGAGAATGTGGCCGCGGGCCAACAGGCCCACCACGCACAGCTTCACCACCTCGTGCTTGCCGAAAACCACTCCCTCGATATTCGCGATCAACCGCTGGATGGCATCGTGGCGGGTGGCCGGCATGCTGGCTACGGACATGAACTTTCGCTCCCTCGATTTCCTCGTACACTCGCCCCAAAACACTCCGGTACGATGGTGTATTCGCCGGACCTGTAAATTCAAGACGCAATCCGCAATGCGAAAACAGCGGAATCGCGAATCGATGGATCAAAAGTAGTAGGCCAATTCCACCTGCAGAAAGTCATCCTTCCGGATGTAGGTCAGCGGGTCCTCTTGGGGGACGTTGGCGAAGATCCGCGCTTCTATGCTGAGCTTCCAATTCTCGCCGAGGCGGCGCTCGCCCTCCAGCCCGAAGGCCACGGCACCGCTGCCGGTATCGATGATGGCGCCTGCGAGCAGCATCGTGCTTTGAATATCGTTGAGCGAGAAGCGCGCGCCAAGGAAGATATCGTTCTCGAAGGGCGAAAGCGTCGCCCCGTCGAAAAGCGTCTTCAGGTCGAGGCTGTTGCCGCCACGGCTGTCGTAGAGGTACTCGAACAACACCCCGAGGTCGGCGTCGCTCTTGAACACCTGGTAGAACGTGTACTCAAGTCCCGTCGTGATGGCGCCGTAGGTCTCGCCCTGGCCGCTGCGGCGGATGCCCTCGAATTTCAGCAGCCAGCTGCCGTTGGTGTACTGCACATCGACGCCGGTCTGGTGAATCAGGTCGTAGTAGGGCGCGAGCTTCAGCTGGAGGTTATCCAGTGTGGGCTTCAGGCGCGGCTCGCGGCTTGTGCCGTAGAAATGCGACAGCCCGAAATCCCAATTGCCGACATAATGGCTGTAGCGGAGGGCATAGTCCACGTGCGCCCGCTCCGCGCCGGATTCGTATTCGGCGGCGTCCTCGTCCAGTGGCAGCGGCGTCCGCAGGCGCCCGCGCGTGCCGGCGAAGGTGCGCTCGCGGAATCCCGGCAGCACGAAGAAATCAAGCGTGCCCCAGTCATTCACCCACGCGGCGTTGATCATCGGCTGCCCAAGCTTCTCCTCGCCGTCGAAGCTCTCGACCATGTCGGTCTGGTTGATGATATCGACCAGGTGCTGGGACTCGGTGACGCCCCAGTAGACCTTGCGCAGGCCCAACCGCAGCTCCCACTCGTCCCAGCTCTTGCGCCAGAAGGCCTCGCGCACGTCGAAGTGGGTGCGTTCAGCGTCGTGCTGGTCGATACGCAGAAACGGCACGAAGAGCGCGCTCGAGCCATCGTCCCACTCGTGGTAGGCCTCGGGCTGGAACGACAGGCTCAGGTTGCCGTCGTGCTGGCGGTCGTCGAGCGGGGCGGAAGGAAACAGCCTCGCCTCGCCCGCCACATAGCCCGACCACTCGACCGCTCCCGCGAGCGGCGCGGCCAGGAGGCCTGTTATTGCCAGTGCATAACGCACCCCGGCTAACGCGCCCGCTTGAGCGCGTTCTGATCGAAGTCGCGCTCGCTCAGGCCGGCACCGAATTGGTAGTCCTTCCACTGTAACACCGTGCTCTTGCCGGTTACGTGATTGACCATCTCCATGCGGCCCGGCCGCCAGAACTTGTCCAGGTACTGCTTGTAGTCCGAGGCCGTCAGGGTCTTCATCAGGTCGCCCTTGCGGTCGTAGAAGTCGACTTTCTGAATGCGGTACTCGGCCTGGTCGAGCCACGCGACCTGTTTGGTGTAGCCCGAGTTCTCGTTCGTGGGCACGCGCTCGATTACGAAGCACGGCATGCCGTTCGCCTCTTCGTCGCCGATGTATTTGTAGGTGAACTTGTCGATCTCCTGGCTGCTGAGATCCTCGTAGGCGAATTCGCTGCCCATGAACGGGCCGCTCTGGTTATTGCTTGCGATGCGCTTCACGCGCTTGAGCGCGGGCAGGTAGAGCCACTGGTCGTCGTCGGCCGCGCGGTGGGAAAAGGTCAGCAGCGCCGTGCCCTTCACGTCCGGAGGCGTATCGAAGACTACGAGGGATTTGTCGCCGTCTTCCAGCAGTTCGAGCGTGCTGATCTGCAGCTCGCGCGTGGTCTCGGCGCCGCTCTGGTTACGGAGGATCATGGACAACGTAGCGGTCGAATCGCCCCAGCCGGTGTCGCGCTTGTCGGCCTCGACCGCGATTTCCTTGCCCTTTTCCTCGGGCGTCTGCGCCATGGCGGCGCTGCACAGCGCGGCCAATGCCACGGCCGTTCCCGTCCGTATCCAGCGATCAAACATCCGAAACGAGCTCCTCTTCCTGCTCAAGCAGGTTCTGTTCTTCGCGGTCGACATCCGCCAGCGTGCGGGTGCCCTCACCCTTGTCCGCCGCCAGCATCAGCGTGGGCAAGAATAGCAGGTCGCCCGCGAGGGCGAAAACGATGACCATCGCGGTCATGAATCCCATGTTGAACGTGAACTGGAAGCTGGAGAGCGTGTTCACCAAGAAGCCTGAGGCCAGCACGAAGGAGGTGACCCACATGGCCTTGCCCACCGAGCCGAAGGCGTAACGCACGGCGTCTTCGGGGCCGAGCCCCTGGTGCCGGCGCGCGCGCAGGTACTTGCTCATGAAGTGCACCGTGTCGTCCACCACGATACCGAGGCCCATCGCGACGATGCCGCTCATGGAGAAATTCATGTCCCAGCGCAGCAGACCCCACATACCGAAGGCCATCAGTAGCGGCATGAGGTTGGGCACGATGCTGAGCACGCCGAGCTTGAGGCTGCGCAGCGCGAATACCAGCGTAAGCGAGACCAGCAGCAACGCCAGCGGGCTGCTCATCCAGAGGTTCGCCATCATCTTGGTGGAGATATGCGCGAACATCACTGCCGGGCCATAGGCGTTCGAGCGCATGACCTCGGGCAGGTTGTCCTGCTGCCATGCGGTAATCTCGTCCATAACCCGCAGGATGTCCTCCGAGCGCAGGTTGCGCACGGTCACATCCACGCGCGTGGCCGACTTGTCGAGATTGATCTGGGTCGTCAGATCGAGGCCCTGCGGCAGCGAGATTTCGTAAACCAGCAGGTATTGCGCCGCCAGTTCGCGCGATTCGGGGATCTTGTAGAAGGCCGGGTCGTCGTTGTGGAAGCTGCGGTTCAGGCGCTTCATGATGTCGGCCACGCTGCTGGCGTGGTTCACCTCGGGCAGCGTCACCACCCATTCGCAGAACTTGTCGAGGTTTGCCAGGTATTCGGGGTCGGCGGCCCCATCGGGCTGTCCCGATTCCAGCACGTAGGTCAGCTGGTAAATGCCCGACAATTGCTCCATCGCGTAGTCCGTATCCTGACGGATCGGGATCGTGTGGTCGAACCAGTCTACAAACTGGTTGTTGATGGGAATCAGAAAGGTGCCCAGGCCCATAACCAGCGACAGGACGATCGAGCACCAGAAGATGGGCCTGCGCCACTGCAGCACCCACTCGGCGAGGCGCAGCATGGCGGCGCGCGTCGAACGATCTTCGCTCAGCAGGTTCTTGCGTATGGGCAGAATCGCCACCAGCGCAGGCAGGAAGGTGATGGCATAGATGTAGGCGATGGCCACGCCGGTCGCGGTGATATTGCCCAGCGCCGCGATGGGCGGCACCGAGTTGATGTTCATGCTCAGGAAGCCGATGCAGGTCGTGAGGCTCGTGAGGAACACCGGCGTAAAATTGATGCGCAGGCTTTCGACTATCGCCGCCTTCTGCGTGTGGCCTTGGCGCATGAAGTAGAGCATGCTGACGAGAATATGCACGCAGTCCGCCACCGCCAGGGTCATAATCATGACCGGTGCGGGAGAAGCCGGGCCGGAGAGCGAGATGCCCGCCCAGGAGATGGTGCCTATGCCGCCTATCGCCGCGATGGACACTACGATGGCCGTCGCCAGCATGAGCAGCGAGGAGCGCAGCAGCCAGAAAATGGTGCCGAGAATAAGCAGCGCCATCACCGGCACGATGGTCCGCGCGTCGTGGAAGGTCGCCTCGAGGAAGGCATGGTTCAGCGGCACGATGCCGGTGAGACCAATCTCGACGCCCGGATACGCCGCTTCGACCTGGTCGCGCAGTTCACGCGCCTTCATCACAATCGGTATGGCCTCGCCGGGCTCTTTCTCCGGCAGGTAGATCGTCACGTTTACGCCCGCCACGGTGCCCGCCCGGTTGACCAGACGGTCGCGTAGGAAGGGCTCGTTCAGGGCGATTTCGCGCGCTGCGGCCAGTTCATCGTCCGTGGCAGACGCGGGGTCTTCTACCAGCGGCCCGACGAGGATGTCGTCTTCGCTGGCGCGGGTATGCTGGAAGTTCGTGATCGAGTCCACGCGCAGGGCGAAGGGCAGGCTCCAGCCCCCCTCGGTGAGCATGGCGATGGCCTCGAGCGAATCGCGGCTGAATACGTCGCCCCCAGGCGGCGTGACCGTGAAGTACACGCTGTCGTTCTTCGAGAAGGTGTTCTGCACCCGGTCGTATGCGGCGAGTTCCGGGTTGTCCTCGGCGAAGAACTCGCGGTAGCTCTCGTTGAACACATAGTGCTGCAGGCCTGCTGCCATGGCGGCAAAGCCCGCGAGTCCGAGAAGAACAACGACCCAGCGCCACCGTATCAGGGCGTGCGCGTAGGCCAGTACAAAGGCATCGTAACGGCTTGGCTCTTTCAAAAGATGCGGTTGCCCCTTTTAGAGAAACGACTGGCGGGAAGGCGGGTGCGGCGCGAAGGCGCTACCCGATCTGCTCCAGCGGGATGGACTCGTCGATCAGCATCACGGGAATGTCGTCGCGGATGGCATAGAGATACGCGCCGTCCTCGCGGACCAGTCCCCCCTCGATAGCCTCCCCCACGGGCTCGCCGTTGCGATACTTCAGGCCGCCCGCAGCGATCAACTCGTTCACCTTCGCCACGAGCGCGTCGTCGGCCGGGGTCACCGGCGTCTTGTTCTCCGGGCACACCAGAATGGCCAGCAATTCAGCGTCTACCACAGCGTCGTCCTCCTTCGTGTCGCGCTATTCTACCCAACCCATAACAGACGTTACGAATTGCTCGCCCGAGGGCCGACGGTTTTTTGCCACAGCGCGGCCGCCGCCCGCCCATTCTGGAAATTATGCGAACCACAAACCACTGCAAAATAAAGGCTTAAATGATACGGCGCTTTGACGCGGGCGCTCGGGAATGGTACAGTACGCAAGGATACGGAGTGCCCGCGCCGATGCCAGAGAACACGACCCACCCCGCCAGCATGCTGGTGGTGGACGATAAAGCCAATGTCCGCACGCTGCTGGAGTCGGCGTTTGTGGACCGGGGCTACCATGTCGATACCGCTCCGTCCGGCGAAGACGCCGTCGGGATGCTCGGCGAGCGGCACTATGACGTCGTCCTTTCCGACCTGAACATGCCGGGCATGAGCGGGCTCGAGGTGCTCAAGGCCGCGAAGAGCGTGTCGCCCGAAACCGAGGTCATCCTGATAACGGCCTACGGCACCATCGATACCGCCGTGGAGGCCATGCGGCTGGGCGCGCACGACTTCATCACCAAGCCCTTCAAGATTGCCGAAATCGAGCGGAAGGTGGACCGCATCGCGCGGCAGCAGCGCCCGGAGAAAAGCACCCCGGCTCAAACCTGGATTCACCCGCAGGTCAAGCACTTTGTGGCCGCGAGCGACCATTCGCGCCGGCTGCTGAAGATGATCGCGCGCATCGCGCCCAGCAAGAGCAGTGTGCTGATTACCGGGCCCAGTGGCGTGGGCAAGGAACTGGTCGCGCGCGCGATACACGAGGCCAGCCCCCGGCGAGACGAGCCCTTCGTGGCGCTCAACTGCGCCGCGCTGGCCCCCGGCGTGCTCGAGAGCGAACTCTTCGGCCACGAGAAAGGCGCCTTTACCGGGGCCGACAGCCAGCGCATCGGACGCTTCGAGCGCGCCATCGGCGGCACGCTCTTCCTCGACGAAGTGGGGGAGATCGACAACGCCATCCAGACCAAGCTGCTGCGCGTGCTGCAGGAAAACGAAATCGAGCGCGTCGGCGGCGCCAAGCCCATCCCCGTCGATGTCCGCATCGTCGCCGCCACCAACCGCGACCTGAAGCAGGCCATCGAGGAAGGCCGCTTCCGCGAGGACTTCTACTACCGGCTCAATGTATTCGCGTTGCAGGTCGAACCGCTCAGCGCCCGGCCCGACGACATCCCCGCGCTGGTCGACCACTTCCTCCGCAAGTTCAGCCTCGAACTCGGCAAGGAAGTGCTCGACGCCGACGACGACGTGATCTACCTCTTCATGCGCTACGGCTGGCCCGGCAACGTCCGCGAACTCGAGAACGTCATCGAGCGCGCCGTCGTGCTCGCCGAAGGCAACAGCATTACCCGCGAAGAACTCCCCGCCGAAATCCTCAACGCCCCCGCGGCCGAACCAACCGCCGGTCCCACGCCCGCCGCCATCGCCTCCTCCCTCCAGGAACGCACCGACCGCATGGAAGCCGAACTCATCCAAGGCGCCCTCGAACGCTTTCGCTGGAACAAGACGAAGGCCGCAGAACACCTCGGCCTCAAGCGCACGACCCTGCAATACAAGATCAAGAAGTTCGGGTTAGAGTAGGGGGGGATGACAATGATTTACTGTAAGACCTTTCACGAGAACTGGTGCAGCGATCCGCTTAGAAGGTCATATTGGAGCGAACGCCACATTTGTTTGCGCGTCAATTCCTGAGTAATTGCTACGTTCGAAGCGTCTTTCAAGTCTATCGGAGTACCGGCTAAAGGGCGTAGTTCACATGCCCTGTGAATCCGACAACGCTACCTTAATGACGACTTCCCCTTCCAATGTCAGAAGTTTAAGCTAAGGGCAATTTTGCATTTGATAGCTTGCATTTGGGAGCGGATGCGACTTCAGAATTTGCGGGGTGCGTATTTTCCACTTAGTGTACTCTCGATTCTTGCGACTCGCTATTGCCCGTAAAACCACTAAGTCTGCGTGTAGTTACACTTCTTTTACATTGCAAATCTCTTTGATGTCTTGCGTGCCGACGCAAAACTAACACTATTCAATACTGCGCTTACGATATCCTGCAGAAATATGGCCAAGAAAGTCCTTGCCAAGAAACGCGAAACACTGTACAATCACATTACATGCTTTGCACAAATACAAGCGCAACTATAGGGGTGCGAAACATCATGATGGCAAAACGTCTCAAGACTAAGGTCTGCTGCCTATGGGTTTTTATCATGATATTTGCGCGTATTGCGTTTGCGCAAATCGGTGATAATAGTACGGAATACGACTCTGCAAACGGCTGGAAGCTGAATGACACGCTCGCCAACTTTCACGACGCGGACACGAGCAAAGATGGATTGATCGATATTTCCGAACTACTGCGCGTTATTCAGCTTTTTAATGTTGGTGAATATCACGAAGAATGTGGCACGGAGGACGATTACGCTCCAGGCCCGGGGGTAAATAAGCCGTGTGCAACTTCGAATGTTAAATTAGTTCAAAGCGTAGTAGCTCGAAATATAAATCGCCCGATAATTATACGTGCTGCTGGCTTCCCGATGTCTCTTGGCAATGGTGTAACTCTTGACGACCTAAATCAACCGCAGCTTGGTCTGAATATATTCGATGGTGTGGCGGTGCCTGTAAGCGCCAGTCAGGTGGATTTCATAATGGATGGAAATGCTGAACTTGACTACCCTCCAGAAGAAGCTGTTGTATCATTTGAATATATAGATAGCTATGCGGAGGAGTTGTCGTTCAAGAGCCGAAGTCTGGATACAGATGTTAATTTTTTTATCGCGAGTGGAAATGTACGATCAAGCCTCGAGCACGAGAAATACTTTCGCTCTACATTCCACAAAGGTATAATAAAAATTCATTACGACTTCGGGTGGTATGAAGTTGCCAATCAGCCCTTACTTAGCGAGTTAGATCCCGCAGTACAAGATAATCTAGATGAAGCGTGGGAGGAAAGATTCGGAACGCACTATGTATTTGCGGAGCACCGTTTTGCTGAGCTCTATGTAGAGATTGAGGTGGAGACATCTCGTGCACGTAGTCGAAACGCTGTTAGGGCTGCGATGGAGAGCAGCTTCGGAGCTATATTTGACGGTGTTTTTAATGTCGAGGCCAGTGTAACGAACTTTAGCGAAAGTTCATCGGGGGAATTTCAGCTAAAGGTGATATTGCGTACTTTTGGTGGCCCCAACATTTTAACAGGCGTGCCTTATTCTAGTGTTACAGGTTTTAGCGGCTTGGAGGCGGAAGTGTCTGCGTGGCTGAATGGTGTCTCTAGCACAAACGCCATCCGAAGCGAATACTACTGCAGGCCGCTTACTGATTTTGTGGCGCCCGAAACCATTACTGCCGGTTCCTTGTCGCGGCAACTTACGTTGGAGTCGTGGTATTTCCGTGTTCTTGAAGCATACGAAGCTTTGTCGCGCCTCGACGATATTGTAGATTGTGGAGGCGGCGCGGCAGTATTTCGCCCAGAGTATAGGCACTTGCTCAATACTGATTTCTCGACACTTGCGGGTGATAAATTGGATGCGACGTACTATTGTAATTTGAGAGAACGATTTGCCAACGCGTTCGATGAACTTCAAGCTTTGGGGCCCGAAATTAGAGGTGGATTGTCGTTCGGTCCTACGTCTCCAAATTGGGCGCTTCCTAGCGTAGAAGTTCCAGCGATTTTTTTTCGGACCGACTACGATGGCTTGCCGACTGCCCCGGAAAACGAGGTGCCGCGGTGGCCCATCTTTATTCACGGCGGGAATTTCGCTTCTGATGCATCATTTGTCTTCGGCACGAGTGATTGTGACCCGCCCAATGAGCCAGTGCTAATAACACTAATCGGGTACAACTCAGAACTTGGGGCGACGGAATATGAAGCTAGGATGAATCCCGAGGATGCGATCCTCATAGGCGGAAATTTTGACGAGAGCTTTTACCATTACACGTTCAGTCTCTCGGATTTGACAACTAGCTCCGAATTATTGTTTCAGCGTGGTATGGATCCTTCGGGGCGCCCGGCTTATTTTGCGCCGCAAGTACCATGCGGCGAATGAGTATTGGTTTAGGTTATTGAGACATTGAATGAGTCGCTGGCGAAAGCTTGCAGCATCGCTTTTTCGACAATGGTTGCGCTAAGTAGGCTATCGACAGCGGCGTAAGTATGTAGTGATCACTTTGTGTTCCTGCTAACTGGTCTGCTGATCGCGGGGTTCATTGCCGTTGCACGGAACACCTAGAACGCGGTCTAGTCCGCGCCCATACCACGCCGCTTTTTCGGTACCTCGGAGCGGTAGAGGACGGCGGCACTGCCGAGGCTCACGGCCGTCAGCAGGTGCCAGATAGCGTGCCCCTGGAACCAGGAGTCTGGGGAACTGAACTGTCCGGACCGGTCGAGGGTCCAGATGTAATACGCGAGCGCGAGGGAGGCGAGGGATAGCAGCGGCCAGCGCAATTGCTGCGAGTGCTTACCCACCGCGATTTCCAGCGCGAGTGTTATGCAGGCGATCCCGATCAGTCCGGCATAGCCGGCGTTTCCGGAGCCAAACCGGGAGAGGTTAAAGAGGAGGTAGACGCTGAGCACCGCAGCAATGAGACCGAACAGCGGCCAAGTGGGAAACTGCCGGCCGCCCAGCCGGATGCTGGGCAACCAGCGCGCCCAATGGATGGCGCCCAGCGCGGCGAGGGTGGAGACCATGCCAAACACATCGAGCTTGTGTCCCCACGAGGACATGGCGGCATGCATGAGTCCGCTGCCGATGCCAAGCTCGATACAGGTCAACCCGAACAACACCATCAGCGCGGGATGCCGCACGGCATAAGGATCGGTTTCTTTCGTCGGGCGGCGGTAGTCCCACCAGGCGTAGGCGATTACATAGAGGCCAACGAGCACATAACCGAGATTGCTCAAGGTGTTGGCGCGCTGGCGGTAGATGCTGCCGTATAGCGCCTCGTTAAAGGCATGCTTCGCCGGAAGTGGCGAATCCATAAGGATCATCCAAACGTCGGTGTCGCGATAGATAACGTACAATCCGACGAGTAGCAGCGTAAATCCGCCGCACACGCCCCAGCAGAAGGCATGAACCCAGAGGGGCGCGCCTCGCAGGGTATTTCGCTCGGGAATCGGACGAGTCACGCAGGCTGCTCCTTATCTGTTTGCGTTTTCAATACGGCGGATGACAATAGCGCAAGCCTACGGCGCGCGCGAAAATCACTCACGGTGCCGTCAGGCGATGAGATCATTCAATACGTTGCCGTGCACATCGGTCAGGCGCAGGTCCCGGCCGCCGTGGCGGTAGGTAAGTCGCTTGTGGTCGAGGCCGAGCAAATATAACGCGGTGGCCCAGAGATCGTAGACGGTCGTTACCTTGTCGATCGCATGGTAGCCGTATTCGTCGGTCTCCCCGTACACCGTGCCGCCCCGGATACCGCCGCCCGCCATCCAGATGGAAAAGCCGAAGGGGTTGTGGTCGCGGCCATTGCTGCCCTGCGAGAACGGCGTCCGACCGAATTCTCCGGCCCAGATCACGAGGGTCTCGTCCAGCAAGCCGCGGGATTTCAGGTCGGTGAGCAGTCCCGCGATGGGCTGGTCCACCTGCGCGGCCATGTTGGTATGTCCGGCTTCGAGGTCGCCGTGCTGATCCCAGGGATTCGGCGCCTGCCCGCCGCCGAGTGTTTCGGGCAGGCAGGTGAGCTCGACGAAGCGCACGCCGCGCTCGATCAGCCGGCGCGCAAGCAGGCACTGCTGTCCGTAGGCCCGGGTCGTGCCGCGCTCGGCATCCAGCCCGTAGAGCTTCTTCGTGGCTTCCGATTCGCCGCTGAGATCGCAGAGTTCCGGCACCGCCGCCTGCATGCGGAAGGCGGTCTCGTAGTTCTCGATGGCCGCCTCAATGTCCGCGTTTCCGTGGAGCGATTCGGCGAAGAAGCCGTCGAGCCCGCCGACGAGATCGAGCCGCTCGCGCTGGCTGCGCAGGTTCTCCACCGGGCGGATGTGTCGGACGGGCGCCGCCGCGTCGCCATAGACCATCGAGCCCTGGTGCTGCGCTGGAAGGAAGCCGTTGCTGAAGAGGCCCACACCGCCGTGGGGAACGTCATTACCGCCGCTCCGCAGCACCACGAAGCCGGGCAGGTTGTCGGCCACCGAGCCAAGGCCATAGTTTACCCAGGCCCCTGCGCTGGGATGCCCCATAAACGGAAAGCCGGTATGGAAGAAGTAATTGCCCTGGGCATGTTCGTTCACCGAACTGGTCATCGAGCGGATGATCGCCAGGTCGTCTACGCATCGGCCGACGTGGGGAAACATATCGCTCACGGGAATGCCGCTTGCCCCGTACTGCTTGAAACCGAAGGGCGAGGCGAAGATGTTGCCGTTCTGGTTGAACTGGGTGCGCTCTACCTTCATCGGCATGGGTTTGCCATGCTCGGCGGCCAGGCGGGGCTTCGGATCGAAGCTGTCGATGTGCGATACGCCGCCCGACATGTAGCAGAAGATGAGGTGCTTGGCCCGCGGCATGGCGTGGGGAGGCAGGGTCGAGGCGAAGGACTTGCCGCAAAGTCCGGCTAGGGCCAGCGCGCCGAAGCCGGTGGAGCACTGTGCAAGCATCTCGCGACGGCTGATAGTTCTTTGAAGTCGATCCATGGGATTCACCGTAAGTAAATGAATTCTTTCAAGTTGAACAGGGCGTGAGCCAGTTCCGTCCAGGGCTGGGCGTCGCCAGCGAGGGACTCGAGGTAGGCCTGCTCCTTTTCGTCGCTCGACAATTTTTTCAGCAGGTCGCCGCCGACGGTCTCCTGCTGCTTTCTGCGCGGTAGCGATGCAAAGGAAGCGTCTTCTGCGGCGCGTGCGGCAATCCGCTGCTCTAGTTCGCCCCGCAGTTCGGCCGCCCGCTTCTTCATCTCGTCGATGCGGGGCTCCAGCGAGTGATCAAGCTCAGCGCCTCGAGGACGCGTGCGCGCGGTCTCCAGGTAATCCGTTAATGCGGCGAGTTCTTCTTCCTTCGGCGGGCGATTGAGCGCCAGCCGGAACACGTGATCGATCCGCTGCGAATCGGAGTCAAGGTCTTTCTCTTCCGCCACGCGATCCGCCAGGCTCGCCGCGAGTCCCCGCACAAAGGGATCATTCATCAGGGTCAGGGCATGCGCGGGGGTGTTGGTATCGTCGCGCCGTCCCTTCGCGGTAACCGGCGCCGGCGCGTCAAACGTGGTGAGAAAAGGTTCAAGGTCGTTGCGGATGACCCGCACATAAATGCTCCGTCGATCCGAATGGCCATCGGGCGAGCCCTCCGGCGGCTCGAGCTCCAGGCGTCCGGCGGCCATCAGCATGCTGTCGCGGATGGCCTCAGCCTCGAGCCGGCGTACGTGGGCATGCGAAAGCAGAGCGTTCGCCGGGTCGCGCTCATCGGCCGAGGCGCTGGCCGCACTCGAGAGCTGGAACGTCCGCGAAGTGACCAGTGACCGTATCATTCCCTTGATCGACCAGCCTTCCTGCCGCATCCGCGTGGCGAGATAGTCGAGCAATTCGGGATGGCTCGGCTCGGCACCCATCGCCCCGAAGTCGTCGGTCGTTGCGACGATGCCCCGTCCGAAGACATGGTGCCAAAGCCGGTTCACAATCACGCGGGCCGTCATCGGGGTCTCGGGGCTCAGGATAGCCTCTGCGAGTTCCAGCCGACCGGCATCCTCCGTCTTGAATGGCTCGGGGTCGAACGCGGCGATGAATCCCCGCGGTACGAGATCGCCGGGCTTTTTGTGATCGCCGCGCGCAAACAGCGGCTGGTCGACCGGCTCGGTTTCGATGAGCCCCGGCACCCGTGTCGGCACCGGCACCTCCGACTCAAGCGCGCGATACGCCTTGATCGCCGAATCGATGCGCTCGCTGGTTCCAAGCTTGTTAGTGAGCATTCCAGTCGATACGAAATGATTGAGGTAACGCGCTTGCGCGTTGGTCATGGAGTCCGCGCGCCAGACGGCAATGCACTGGCGCAGTGAATCGGCATAGCGCGCCACGAGGCTGGAGGCATCCTTCACGTCAACCGCGGATGCGAAGAAGGGCTGTACAAACTCGGGCGCCTCGTCGCGCGGGGCGGGCTGGTCCTTAGCAGTCACGACGACATCCGAGATGCCGAACCACGAGCGCGTGCTGCCCGTATTCGCTTCCACCGCCTGATCCATGGCGGTGGATATCTCGATATGCGCCATGTCGCCTTTCCAGTAATCAACGTCCCAGTGCTGCCAGCGCCATTGGCCCTCATTCAATTTGGTCAGCGGATATATAGTGCCGCTGCGCGGATAGTTCTGAACCACATACCGGGACCGAGCGTCGCCACTGCCGGCGAAACGCACGTAGATGTTCTTGTCTTCCAGCTTGAATCGCGGCGAGGCCAGCAGGCCACTATGCTTTTCGGAAAGCAGGTGCGAGTAGATCCCCGCCGGATAGATGCCCGTGAGAAACCTTTCCCCCGCCGGCGCCACGGCGAAGGAGCCCGCCGGCGACGGTTCGGGTTGCAGGCCGTTGCCCGTGCGCCGCCACTCATTACCCTCAGGCGTGCCCAAGCCCCATCGGTGCGGATAGGCGATTTGCCGGTGCTGTTTCATCGCCGCCTCGGCCGCTTGCCAATCGGCGAGAATGTCCGACCATCCATGCGCGAAGGAGGCATCCCTCGCCCCCTGGAGGCGTTGCCACGCATGGAGCGGATCGAGCAGCGTGGTCGCATTCGCGATAGCCTGGCCCACGGCAGGATCGTCGCCGGTCAGCCGTTCGCTTAAGTGCTCAACATCGCTCTCCCACTGGTCCGCCAGCGCCGCGCGTATCTCGGCTTTTTGTTTGTGCAGCAGCGACTGGTTCCGCTTCGCCTGCACGGGCGTGTCCACCGTAATGGTCGCCGGGCGGCAGTTGACCATGATGCCATACAGGCCGTAGTAGTCCCGCTGGCTTACCGGATCGAATTTATGATCATGGCAGCGGGCGCAGCTGACCGTCGTGGCGAGCAAGGCCTTGCTGAGCACGTCGATCTGATTGTCGGCCACGCGCACCTGTTCTTCCAGCGCGTCTGTAGGGCTGAACCCGTGCAGCACAAACCGGAATTGCGCCGCGCCAATGGGCGACTCGAGGATGCCGAGTTCAGGGTTTCTCCGCGGATTCGGCAGTAAGTCGCCTGCAATCTGTTCGCGCACCAGGTCGTCGTAGGGGACGTCCGCGTTAAGCGCCCGGATGAGATAGTCGCGATAGCGCCACGCAAAGGGAATGGCCGGATCGCCCTCGCTGCCGTGCGTCTCGGCATAGCGGAACCAGTCCATCCAGTGGCGCGCCCAGCGCTCGCCAAACCGGGGCGAGGCGAGCATCCGGTCGGCCGCGGCTTCGACGGCCTTCTGCAATCCGCGGGAAGCGTCCTGCTGGAATCGGTCGAGTTCCGCCTCCGTCGGGGGAAGCCCGGTCAGGACAAAGGCGAGTCTCCGGAGGACGACTTGGGGCTCGGCCAAGGGCGCGGGCTCGAGTCCAGCACCCCGGAGTTTATCGAACACGAACGCGTCGATGGGATTCGCGGCCCAGGCGGGATCGTCTGTTGCAGGCGGCTCCGGTGCAGTGATGCGACGATAGCTCCACCATCGCATGCGTTGCGCGAGCTTGGCCTCCCACGAGGTCACCGCTGCGATACCCGCTGCGTCGAGTGCCGTGTCGCGCGGGTCGGGGGCGCCCATACGGATCCATCGTTCGAAATCGTCCGCAATCTCGTCGGAGAGCCGGCCGCTCGGAGGCATCTGAAGGTCGGGATCCTGATACCGCAGCGCCGTCAGCAGGGTACTGGCCTCCGGATCGCCGGGAACGATGACCGGCCCGGATGCATGCTGGAGCAGACCATCGCGATGGGTGAGATTGAGTCCGGCCTTAGGCCGCTCGGGATTCGCGCCGTGGCACTCGTAACAGTGGGTAACGAGTACCGGCCGGATTTTCGTCTCGAAAAACTCGAGTTCCTCGGCGGTAGGGGCCTGGGCAGCACTCACCCCGGAAAAGGCAAAAGCCGTAAAGACGGTCAGTGCGGCGCGTCCCAGCACTCAGGCGTTACCCTGATTCGGACGAATGCGATCGATGTGACGAAACGAAGCCATGCGCTTTTAGAGTGCCCATTGAAACCAGCTGCCAGTCTGCCTGAAGCTCTCTCTTTCGTCAATATGAACCGTATCGTGCGGTCCAGAGAATCACATTATTAATGCCTTGGGTGCGCAAACGTCCGCCTGGGCGGCCGCACGCATCCGGCGCGGAATCTTCAAGATGCCGCATCGGGAATCTTGCACCTCATCGGCGGCGTTGCGGTGCATACATCCGGACGCGTCGAATTATGGGACTCGACTCACCATGCGTTTGTACGGGCCGGGGTGATTTTGCAGGAGCAACCGACTATCATCCGGAAGGCGCGGCGAACGTCCTTGACCGGACGAGGGAGACGATTCAGGTGAACTTGAAGCGCACCTTGCTTGCTGGAGTATTTATTCCGATGGGACTCCTTGCGGCGTCAGGCTGTTCCATGCCGAAGCCGTGGCCGGCGAGCCCCCTCTACGCAATTCCGGAAAACGACCCCGAATGGCAGCCGCCGGCGAACCGCGATGAGGCGCTTGCCGCGATGGCCGGGCACTACGCGCACTACGATATCGTCGCCTACGATGGCGATACGCCGAACGGCCCGCTGTCCACGTTCGTCGTGTCGTACGGATTTACGGACCTCGTCATCGAGGATGGCGAATTGGTGGAGTACGACCGCTTCTGCCATGCGGAATACCTCGCGAATCAGAACCTGACGACGACCTTTCCCGACGAGGCGACCCAGGCGATCGAACCGCGCAGCGCCGTGGTGGAAGTGGTGCAAGAGGATGGCGTTTGGAAAGTCTATCGCCCCGCGACGCCCACGCTGGTCGGCATCGATGGCGACCCCGACTTGCCGCTGTCGATGGATCCGAACGACCCGCTCATCAATGACGACGACGGCGATGGCAAGCCCGGGCTGACGGTGTACCTGAAGCTATACGGGTTGATTGACGGAGAGATCTACATCGCCCGCCGGGAGATCTTCGAGAACGACATGACGCTCTATTCCGACGGCAGCCTGCGGGGCACCGTCACCGATAGTTCCGAACAACTCGTGGTCGGCGCTTCGCTCCGCATCTTGAACGTACCGAACAATCCTGCCCAATGGCCCGACCTCGGCCTCAGTCCGATCATCCTGATTCCAATCGCGGACGATATCGATACCTGCGAAGAACTCATGGCGCTGCGCGATGATCTCTTCCCGCCGGAGCCGGTGTTTTAGTGTCTCGATGGGCAAGGTAGATTCTTCCGCATGAAATCCTGGTTGAAAGCCATCACAATTTTTATTTTCGTCGCCCTGGCAGCTACGGGCGCCTATGGCTATTTCACGCTGTTCCACCGGAGCCCCGGGGAATACTTCGAGCAGGACGGTGTGCGCTTGTTTTATTCGGACGGCGGCGCGGGGGAGGCCGTGGTGCTGCTGCACGGCTTCTCGGTGAATGGCGATCTGAACTGGCAGCTGAACGGCCTCGCGCCAGACTTGCGCGAGGACTACCGCGTCATCGTATTGGACCAACGGGCGCATGGACTCAGCAGCAAGCCGGAGGATCCGGCGGCCTATGGGGCCGAGATGGCGGAGGATGTCGTGCGGCTGCTCGACCATCTGGGCATTAACAAGGCGCATGTAGCGGGGTATTCGTTGGGCGGCTATGTGGCGCTGAAGGTCGCAGCCATGCACCCCGACCGACTGTTGTCGGCGTCAGTGCTGGGCGCGGGCTGGCAAGACCCGGAGGACGCGCAAGGTCAGGCGATGTTCGATGGCTTTGAGAAGCTGGCCGCGCAGTTGGAATCGGGCAAGTCCGTGGATCCCGTGGCAACAATGTTCGGCGACGAGACGCACAAGCCGACCGCATGGCACCGGCTGCAGGTGCGCCTGGCGACTTCGCTGCTGGGCAACAAGAAGGCGCTCGCGGCGATGCTGCGCAACGTGCGCGGGCTGGCGGTTGAGCGCGAGGCGGTGGCGGCCATTGATACGCCTCTGCTCGTCGTTTGCGGCGAGCTTGATCCGAATTTCATTAGCGCCCAAAAGCTGCGCGACGTCCATCCTAGCTGCACTTTCGTCTCTGTGCCCGGCAAGAGCCACCCCGCCACGGCCATGTCGAGCGAATTGCGTGAGGCACTCTTCGACTTTCTTCGCGAGCATCCCGGGACGCCATAGGCGCAGGAAACCCCAGAGGTGGCGCTCGTGTCCAAGACGACGCAGAACTCACCGATAGGAGAGAGCATGTTCAGCCATCCCCGGGCAGGTCGGGTATTCGCGCTACTATCCGTCGTGTTGTCGTCGTCGGCGCAGACCCTGACGATGGAAGAAGCCATTGAGGAAATGCAGCCCTATACGGGCGAACACGTGCCGGGCGTGGATACCACGACGCTGACGGGCAAGGTGATGTGCGGATATCAGGGGTGGTTCGGTGCCGAGGGGGATGCTATCGGGCGCGGCTGGGTGCATTACGGCGGCGCGGATTTCGGGCCGGGACGCTGCACCATCGACTTGTGGCCGGAGGTGGCGGAACTCGAGGACGACGAGAAGTATCGCACACCGTTTCTACACGCCGATGGGTCCATCGCGCACGTCTACAGCCCGGGCAACCGGAAGACGGTCGAGCGGCATTTCAAGTGGATGCAGGACTACGGCATCGACGGGGTGTTCCTGCAGCGCTTCGCGGTCGAACTCAAGCATCCGGCGACACTCCACCATCGTACACTCGTGACCGCGAACGTGCAGGCAGGCGCGAACCGATACGGCCGCACTTGGGCCATGATGTACGACCTCTCCGGATTGCGCGCGGGACTCATGGAGGAACGGGTGCAGGAAGACTGGAAGCGGCTGGTGGATCGTACGAAGGTTCGGGAAGACCAAGCCTACCTCCACCACAAGGGCAAGCCGGTCGTAGCGGTCTGGGGCGTCGGCTTCAGCGACGACCGCGAGTACACGCTCGAGGAAACGCGGGACCTGGTGGACTTCCTCAAGAACGACCCGGTCTATGGCGGCAACACGGTGATGCTCGGCGTGCCGACCTATTGGCGCGAACAGAAGGGCGATGCCGTGGAGGAACCGCTGCTGCACGAGATCATCGGTATGGCGGATATCGTGAGTCCGTGGCTGGTCGGACGCTACACGACGCCCCCGGAAGCCCGCAAGAATATCCGACGGATGGCCGAAGACGATCGCGCGTGGTGCCAGGAGCGCGGCCTCGACTACATGCGGGTTATCTTTCCCGGCTTCAGCTGGCACAACCTGATGCAGACGCGCGGCAAGGACCAAGACCTCGATGCCGTCCCGCGGCTGGGCGGCGATTTTCTCTGGAGTCAGGCCGTCGCCAACAAGCGCGCCAGGGCCGACATGCTCTATGTGGCCATGTTCGACGAGCTCGACGAGGGCACCGCCATCTTCAAGGTGAGCAATGATCCGCCCGTGGGGGAGAGTCCGTTCGTGGCCGAAAAAGATGTGCCCTCTGACCAGTACCTCTGGCTCACCGGCGAAATCGGAAAACTTCTCCGCGGCGAGCGGCGGGATACCTATATCCTGCCTACGAGGAAGCACGAGTAGATTTGGACTTCCGCAGATTCAAAGTCTAATTGCAACAGGCTTTTCGAGGAAGACCTGTGCCGGGGTGCGGAATCCGAGTTTCTTTCTGGGACGATTGTTGAGCTTGTCGACGTAGGTATTCAATTCCCCGTCGGTGAGGTTTTTGAAGC
>WGMK01000002.1 GCA_016125095.1 Candidatus Hydrogenedens sp.
CATCGCGGGGTCTCCTGCGTAAGTTGAAGTACTCAAGAAACCTCATCTTACCGCAAGGCCCCGCGGTGTCCTCTACACCATCAAGACCTGAACCGAAGCACAGGACCGCCTGTTGCACTTAGTGTTTGAATCTGCCAAATGCCGTATAGTTGCCGGGTGGCGCCGGAGAGTACGCCGATGTTTACACCTGTCAGCGCATCCCTCACCTGAATCAGATTGCTTGTGGCTCCCACCAACACCTTCGTTCCATCGCGCGAAAGCCCCAGCGAGTCTATGTCGTTGTAGCTATGCGTAAATAGAAGCGCGCCGTCGCTCGACCGGTGCAGGTGCTTGCCGCAGAGTATGCGGGTGCCATCGTCGCTGACCTTGATGAAACTTCCCCCGCTATCTGGTGTGCGCCATAATTCGGCGCCGGTCGCGGCGTTCACCGACACCAACTCAGTGAAGCCGCAGTAGTACACTTTCGTGCCATCGACGGACCAAGCGATGCCCTCTCCCTGATACAGGTCCAAGGCGAGCACTTTCGTCATCCGCTTCGTTGCAACATCCATCACATAGAGAACGTTATTCGACGTTCCTACTGCCAATTGGGTGCCGTCAGGCGAGTAGGCGACGGTTTTAATATCCCCGTTACCTCCTACCTGGGCCAAGTAGGGAAAATCCTCCGCGCTGCTCGCGAAACTAACCAGACAGACCAACAATAGTTGAGCCGTGCTCCACCCAATCCCCGTCGAATTCATGTTTACCTCACTTTAATTTTCGCGGCACATCCACCCGTTGGTATGCCCGTGTCACGCAACAGCAACTAGCGCGCCAATCCGCGGCATTAAGGGCGCATTCCTCTAACTCATTTAGGGGTAGTTGTTTAGATGTATTGAGGGAGGCGGCGAAGGCCAGAAGTAACGGCATCTAGCGTTGAAATCTTGAAAAGTGTCCAGACAATTTCTAAAAATTGAAACAGGTAGGCTCCTAACGTGCGTGCGTGGTAGCTCTTGAGGAGGGGTAAATGCCGGACTTGTGCGCGAGTACCCGTCTGGGGCACTTGGAAATACTGCGGGAACTGGGGCGCGGCGGGATGGGGGTGGTATATGAGGCGGTGGACCTGCGCCTGGGCCGGCGGGTTGCGCTGAAGCTGGTCCGCGATAGCGTCGGCGACGGGGACGGACAGCGTGCTCGGCTGCTCCGGGAGGCCGCCGCCGCGTCGAAGGTGGAGCATCCGAATGTCGTGAGGCTGTACGGCATCCATGAGTTCGATGGCCGCCTTGCCCTTGAAATGCAGTTGGTGCCCGGCTCGTCGCTTAGAACGCTGCTTCGTTCGGGACCGCTCTCGCCTTCCATGGCCGCACATGTGTTGGAGCAGGTGCTCCAGGGCTTAGGGGCCTGCCACGACGCGGGTATCGTCCATTGCGACCTAAAGCCCGGAAACGTTCTGGTAGACCGCGAGGGACGCGTCTACTTGAGCGATTTCGGAATCTCCCATCCCTTGCCCTTCGCCGACGACGACGCCCCCGGTGAGGCGGACACGGCCTTGCCATGGTGTACGCCCCGCTACGCGCCGCCTGAAGCCTATGGCGGTGCCCGGCCGGATTCCCTTTGGGACCTCTTTGCCGTCGGCGTTATCGCGCGGGATATGTTGCCGGGGAATTCGGGCGGCGGTGAGGCGCGGCTTCCCTTGCAACCCGTATCCCTGGAATTCGAGGGTCTGGTTTCCGGTCTGTGCTCCGAAGACCGCGCGCAGCGCATCGGATCCGTGGAGGCGGCTTTGGCGCTGCTACGCGCCACCCCGGAGTACGGCGCGGAGGAGCAAGAAACCGGGCAGCTCACCCTCGCTAGCCGCTCGCAGACGGCGCGGGCCACGCCCCCGCATCCGATGCCTGACACTCATCCGGCGCCTGAAGCGGGAAGAACGGGTGCGGCTTTTGGCGGCTTGCCCTGGCGGGTCGTGCCGCTTGCGGTCCTTGGTGCCGCCATAGCGCTGGCTTCCGTAATGTTTTATATGCGCCCGCAGGCGGCAACAGAAAGTACAGCCTCTTCCGAGCGTCCGCCGGCCGCATCACCGGCCATTGCCCCCCCAAGCTACAAGGAGCTAGAAGCCCGTTCGCTCACTCAGGTTGCAGGCACTTTCTACTATACCTTCGACGACGGTATTCACGGGCGGGAACTTTGGGCTATGGGCCACAATTCTCAACCGGAACTCGTGGCTGACTTGAATCCTGGGCCGAAGGGCAGCAATCCCAGCAACCTGGCGCACGCCGCCTGGGGGTTGTTCTTCTCCGCGGAAACCGATCCCGCCGGCGCCGAGCCGTGGACGTGTACGGGGAAATCGGGCGAGAAATACATCGTTTCACCTTTGGGCGACTTGAATCCCGGAAGTCTAGGCAGCACGCCGGATCCCTTCTATGTACGTGAGAATCTCATACTTTTTTACGCGCGTACCCATCAGCACGGATGGGAGCCCTGGGTTACCCTGGGCGGGCGGCAACATACAGCGCTGCTGGCGGATCTGTCGCCCGGCCTGCAGAATTCCATGCCGAACGACCCTCGGTTCTGCGAAAGCCCCGACGGCGGCTATCTGATCGCGATCACCGACGCAGGAATAGGTATGATGCTGTTTCGGTACGCCTACGCGCTCAACACGCTCACACCGATCAGCCAGGTATCGTCCGAATCGGGAGCCATGTTGAGTCTGGGGAACAAGTTACTCATTAACAACGAGGACCCCGGGCACGGCATGGAGTTATGGCGCTACGATGGAGCGAAGGGGGATTTTCGATTGCTGTGCGACATAAATCCGGGGCCTGCATCCGCTAACCCGGACGAGTTTGTCGCCATGGGCGATCGGGCTTACTTTCAGGCGATGACTGCAGAAACGGGCAACGAGCTTTGGACGACCGACGGTACGGCATCCGGCACGCGGATGCTCCGCGATATCAATCCCGGCCCGGCGGATAGCGACCCTTACGGTTTCATCGCCGCCGGCAACCACATCTACTTCCGCGCAATGACCGACCAGCATGGCCGGGAACTCTGGCAAAGCGACGGCACCGCGGAGGGCACACGGTTGGTGGCGGACATTCGGCCCGGCCCGGAGTCCTCCGAGCCCTACAACCTGTCCGTCAACGCAGACGATTTGTTCTTCACCGCGAACGACGGGGTTCACGGCGAGGAATTGTGGGTGGCGCAATGGGACGGACTACAACATAACGCAACGCTGGTGAAAGACCTTTGGCCCGGCGCACCGGGCGCCGAGCCGCATGAGCTTCGCTGGTCTAAGGAAAACTACGGCATGTTCATAGCCACACTTCCACCGGGCAGGCCGGGTCTGGTGAGTCTATCCGTATCGGATGAAGGTTTCTCGCTGCAGGCGCTGGATCTACTGGAGCGGGTCACCCTCGATTCGGAGACCGAATGATGGAAATCAACACGCCCTTCCTAGGTGGCGAACGCCGAGATGACGGTCATCGCGGCCTTTGCCTACGGCTGCTGGATGGACCGCTGGCGGGTAGCGGATGGCCGCTTGCAAACGTGCCGATCTTAATCGGGCGCGGCATGGGGTGCCAGATCCGTCTGGACGACACCAGAATCTCGCGTCATCAGTGCGAGGTTTTCCTGGAGGGCGGTTGCGTGATGGTCCGTCATCTCAGCACCACGACACAGACCTGCCTGAACGGAGCGGCGTGCGGTGTTGCTGCAATCGCGCTGGGCGATGTCCTCGGAATCGGCGACTTCCACATCATGGTGGACACGCTTTCGCCGGTGGAGCAGGCGGGCAACGGGGACGACACGGCGGACGGCGTTTCGCGCACGCCCCGCGGCGGACTAAGAAAGCGTGCCGCCGGCGCCTTGGAGGGGAGCGCGGCAACGCAGGATTCCGGCTGGTTGCACGAGCTGCTGCCGCTCCTGCCCGAAGCGGCCTCCGTCGACCATATGGCGGACGCCCTCACGCGCGTTGTATGCCGGGAGCTTGGGGCCGCGGCCTGCTGGTTCGTCCGCAATCTCGGGACGGCCGGACAATTCGTGTTCCACCCGCCTTCCACGCAGGAAGAAATGCGCGCCGCCCCGCTGGGGCTGCTTCGAGACGCCTGCGAGAGCGGGGAACTTCGGTTTCATGATTTCGCCGAGGACACCGGCTGGTGTTTGCTGGCGGCCCCGATGTTCAGCAACAAGAAACTCTTCGGCGCCATCGCCGTGAAGCTGCCCAAGCCACTCGATACGGACCTGTTGCGGCAACGGGTGCTGTCCGTGGCCCGGTACGCCACGCCGCTGCTGGCCGCCGTAGAGCGTTTCGACCGCGCCGGCAACGGGCGGCAAGGCGGGCAAGTCCGGATTGAACCGGGCACCTGCGGCTTCGTCGGCGCGGGCGAAGAAACGTGCCTGCTGCGGGAGAGAATACGCAGGGCGGCCCAGGCGCGCGCCAATGTCCTAATCACCGGCGAAACCGGCGTGGGCAAAGACATCGCGGCGCGCGCGCTTCACGATAACAGCATCCGCGCCGAGGGTCCCTTCATCACCGTCAACTGCGCCGCGCTTCCCGGCGAGCTTTTCGAAAGCGAAATGTTCGGGCATGAGCGCGGCGCCTTTACCGGTGCCACCTCCCGCCGCATCGGGCTCCTTGAACAGGCCCACGGCGGCACCCTCTTTCTGGACGAGGTCGGAGACCTCAGCCTGCCGAATCAGGCGCGGCTGCTGCGCGCCGTCGATACCGGTAGCTTCAGGCGCGTCGGCGCCCGGGCGGAACTGCAGGTCGATGCGCGCATCGTCAGCGCCACCAACCGCACCCTGCCCGATGCCACACAAGCGTATTTCCGGCACGACCTGTATCACAGACTGGCACCCATCGCGATTCAGCTGTCGCCCCTGCGCGATCGCAAGGACGATATACCCCTGCTGGCGCAGCACTTTCTCGATATGTTCTGGGCGGACGCGCCCGCGCGCCCGCGCTCGTTCAGCGGCGAGGCGATGCACGCGCTCTGCGCATACGACTGGCCGGGAAACGTACGCGAACTCCGCAACGTGGTCGAACGCGCCTGTTTCGAGGCGCGCGAAAATGTAATCGCGGAGAGCGACTTGGGGTTCGTGCGTATCGGAAATACGAGCGGAGAGGCACCCGCAATGAAGCCGCTCGACGAACTGGAACGCGAACACCTCATCGCCACGCTCGAACGCTGCGGCTGGAAAGTCGCCGAGGCCGCCCGCGCCCTCGAAGTCTCCCGCGGAACCGTCTACTACAAGCTGTCCAAGCTCGGCATCGACGTCAAGCGCCGGACGGGCGATACTCCGCAGTAATCGACTTCGAAGCCCCGCGACCCTACGATGCCGCATCCGGCCTTATCGGACCGCTTCGCCCGGACTTGCGGTGAAGCCCACCCCCCCTAACGCAGGTTGGCGGTAGCCCGGGCCGCCCCGAACCGGCGGCGCACCTGACTTCCATCGGGGACGCATCCCCAATTCGATAGGCCCGCATCGCCCAAGCGGTTTTTGGATTTTTGAGCACCGTTTGTTTAAGTGTTGTATAAATCGAAAAATTCCCAGGCGTTGCACGACGCTGCCATCGCAAGTCGTTCTGCGTAAGTTATGGAATTTAATGGACTTAGCAGGACCGCCTGCGGCGTGCCCGTTGTGGCACACGATTTGCTCCACTCTCCACACGTGTTGGCACTGAAATCCGTATCCGACATTCGTCTGGAAGCACTTTGGGGAGAATTCGTCATGGCTATCGTCCGATTGGGAATTATCTTGCTGCTGTCGCTTTCCGTGCCGCTTGCGGGATACGCCGCCACGGAAGACCAGAAGCTGACGGCGAGCGATGCCGGGGTGAGCGACCTTTTCGGCTATAGTGCGTCCGTGTCGGGGGACACGGCGATCATCGGAGCGTACGAAGACGATGACGGGGGGAGCAATTCCGGAAGCGCGTACGTGTTCGTGCGCAGTGGGGGCGTGTGGACGCAGCAGCAGAGACTGAACGCTAGCGATGTCGCGGCGAACGACTGGTTTGGTTCTAGTGTGTCGGTGTCGGGCGACACGGCGCTCGTCGGAGCGCGGGGTGACGACGACGGGGGGACGAATTCCGGGAGCGCATACGTGTTCGTGCGCAGCGGCGGCGTATGGACGCAGCAGCAGAAGCTGACTGCGAGCGACGCTGCGGCGAACGACAACTTCGGCTACAACGTGTCGGTGTCGGGGGATACAGCCCTCGTCGGGGCTATTCGCGACGACGACGCCGGGATCGATTCCGGGAGCGCGTACGTATACGTGCGCAGCGGCGGCGTATGGACGCAGCAGCAGAAGCTGACTGCGAGCGACGCCGCGGCGAACGACAACTTCGGCTATAGCGTATCGGTGTCGGGGGACACGGCGCTCCTCGGGGCCGCTGGGGACGACAGTGCTCGCGGGAGCGCGTACGTGTATGCGCGCATCGGGGGGGTGTGGGCGCAGCAGCAGAAGTTGACGGCGAGCGACGCCGCAGCGAGCGACTTGTTCGGCTATAGCGTATCGGTGTCGGGGGACACGGCGGTCCTCGGGGCGATAAGGGTGGACGACGGCGGTACCGACGCCGGGAGCGCGTACGTGTACGTGCGGAGCGGCGGGGTGTGGACGCAGCAGCAGAAACTGACGGCGAGCGACGCCGCCGCAAACGACTGGTTCGGCTATAGCGTATCGGTGTCGGGGGACACGACGGTCCTCGGGGCGCTACGTGATGACGACGGCGGTAGCGATTCCGGGAGCGCTTACGTGTACGTGCGGAGCGGCGGGGTGTGGACGCAGCAGCAGAAGCTGAGCGCGAGCGATGCCGCTGGGGGCGACGGTTTCGGCAGTAGCGTATCGGTGTCGGGGGACGCGGCCCTCGTCGGGGCGAACGGGGACGACGACGGGGGGGTCAATTCCGGGAGCGCGTACGTGTTTACCATCGATACCACGCCGCCCAACGCGACCAGCATCACTCCCCTCACGGGCAGCCCGACGAACGCGACGACGGTGTCGCTTACCGTCACGTTTGACGAGGAAGTGCAGAACTTTGATGGTGCGGGGGATGTCGTTGTCGGCCACACGGGCACGGCGCACACGGGGGTGAGCATTAGCGGTGGGCCGAGCGTGTACACGGTCGATGTGACGGGGGTGAGCGGTGACGGCTCCTTTACACTGGCCGTCAACACCGGCAGTGATGTGGAAGACCTGGCGGGGAACGCGCTGGCGAGCAGCGTGACCAGCGCGGCGGTGGTCATCGACAACACGGTGCCGACGGTGAGCATTGGCGCACCTGCGGGCTCGCCGGTGAACAGCGGCGCCACGGCGAGCTTCCCGATCACGGTGACGGGTTCGAGCAGCGTCAACCTCGCCAGCGGCAATGTGACGATCACCCACAGCGGCACGGCGGGCGGCAGCGTGACGATAGTCAACGGCACGACGGCGAGCCCTGCGGTCGAGGTGACCGGTGTGACGGGCGACGGCAGCTACACCATCGGCATCGCGGCGGGCATCGCGACAGACGCGGCCACCAACACGTCGCTGGTGGCGGGCCCGAGTGCTGCGGTGGCCGTGGACAACACGGCGCCGGGGGTGAGCATCGGCGCGCCTGTGGGCTCGCCGGTGAACAGCGGCGGCACGGCCACCTACCCGGTCACGGTGACGGGTTCGGACAGCGTCAGCCTGGTCAGCGGCAACGTGACGATCAACCACAGTGGCACGGCGGGCGGCAGCGTGACCGTCCTCGATGGCACGACGACGAGCCCTGCGGTCGAGGTGACCGGTGTGACGGGCGACGGCAGCTACACCATCGGCATCGCGGCGGGCATCGCGGCGGACGCGGCCACCAACACCTCGCTGGCGGCGGGCCCGAGCAGCGCGGTAACCGTGGACAACACAGCCCCCGTGTTCTCGAACGTGGTGTCCACGCCCGCCGAGGCAGGCGCGAATGACACCGTGACCATCACCTTCGACTCCACCGAAGCCATCCCGGGGGACCCGGAAGTCACCGTCAACGGCAACCCGGCCACTATCGGCGCGAAGGCCGCGTTTACCTACAGCTACACCGTGCCGCCGACGGATCCGATTGGCCCCGCGACGATTGCGATCAGCGGCATGGACAGCGCGGGCAACGCGAACATGTTGAGCAACAGCACGGCCCTGACCATCGTGCCCGCCGCGCCCGAGCTGCCCGTGGCCGCGTGGCCGCTGGGCCTGGCCCTGGCAGCCGCAGGCGGTCTCGCGCTGCGCAGGCGACGCGCCCGATAGAACTGGAACCGATTGCACCATACCGTTGCGTCGTCTGATGGCGGCGCTCCCCGGAATCATCAAGACCAACCGAAACCTCTGTAGGAGAAAACGTCATGGCTATCGTCCGTTCTGGAGCTATCTTGGTACTGTTCCTTCTCGCGCCGCTCGCGGCACACGCCGCGGACGGCGATTTCGTCTGGGCTGGAAGCATGGGGGGACCGAACACCAACGAGGTCTTTGACATAGCGGTGGACGGTGACGGCAACGTCTACACGACCGGATTTTTCGCCGGCACAGCAGATTTTGATCCCGGCGCGGGAGTCACCAATCTCACCGCCGCAGGGGGGTACGATTTCTTCGTGCAGAAGTCGGACTCGGCCGGCAATCTCGCGTGGGCGGCGCGGGTGGGCGGGACGGACTTCGAAGAAGGTTGGGGCATTACTGTGGACAGTACGGGCGACGTCTACATCACTGGTTATTTCTCCGGCACTGTTGACTTCGACCCCGGCGTTGGTAATTTCAACCTGACTGGCACAGCGGCGGGCGATATCTTTGTGCAGAAGCTGGACACCAGCGGTAACCTCGTCTGGGCGCGGGGCATGGGCGGGACGAGCCTCGACCGAGGTATCAGTATCGTGGTGGACGGCGCGGGCAACGTGTACACCACGGGATATTTCAGCGGCACGGTGGACTTCGACCCCGGCGCGGGCACGGTGAACCTCACCAGCGCGGGCAGTTACGACATCTTCGTTCAGAAGCTCGACGCCAGCGGTAACTTCGTCTGGGCCCGAGGGATGGGCGGGACGAGCCCTGATTTAGGTAACGGAATTGCAGTGGACGCTACCGGCAATGTTTACACTGTCGGGGAGTTCTGGGGCACTACAGATTTTGATCCCGGTGCAAGTGTTGTCAACCTCACCAGCGGCGGCAGCATTGACATCTTTGTGTCGAAACTTGATGCCGACGGAGACTTCGCTTGGGCGCGACACATGGGGGGGACCGGCGCCGAACGTGGCAATGGCGTCGTGTTGGACAGCGCGGGCAACGTGTATACCACGGGATATTTCAACGGCACGGTGGATTTCGACCCTGGTGCGGGCACGGTGAACCTCACCAGCGCGGGGTCCAACGACATCTTCGTGCAGAAATTGGACGCCAGCGGTACTCTTGTCTGGGCGCGAGCCATGGGCGGGACTAATAGTGAGGCAAGCAATGCCATCGCTTTGGACGGCGCGGGTAACGTCTACACCACGGGCGGTTTCAATGGCACGGCGGACTTCGACCCCGGCGCGGGAACCTTCAACCTCACCAGCGCGGGTGCAGGCGACATTTTCGTCCATAAATTAGATACAGGAGGCAACCTTGTCTGGACGCGTCGCCTTGGCGGGACGGGCGGTGATTACGGCAAGAGCATTGCGGTTGACCAAGCGGGCAACGCCCACACTACGGGTTCCTACCAAGACACTGTGGACTTCGATCCTGGCGCGGGTATCTTCAACCTTACCAGTAATGGCAATCGAAACATATTCGTGTTGAAACTCTCTGAAGCGGAACTGGTGCCCACGGTCAACCAGCAATCGGGCCAGCAGGACCCAACTACGCAGTTGCCGATCACGTTCGAGGTAACGTTCAATGAGCCGGTGGACGATTTTGATGCTTCGGATGTGACGTTCGGCGGCACAGCGACGGGAGTGGTGTTCGACGTGACAGGCTCGGGCGCGGACTACGTGATCACGGTGACGGGCGTGGGCGGCGCGGGCACGGTCGTGCCGACGATCGCCGCCGGCGTATGCACGGCGGTTTCGGACGGGGCTCCCAATCAGGTATCCGTCAGCACAGACAACAGCGTGACTTATGTCGTCGAGGGCGGTGGCTTCACGACGGTGAGTAGCGGCAGCGGCAGCTATGACGGCGGCAATGGCGTTGCGCAGGACAGCGGCGGCAATTTCTATGTGACTGGCTTCTTCCGCGGTTCTATGGACTTCGATCCAAGCCCGAGTACGCTCACACGCTCCTCGAATGGCGAAGACGATGTATTCATCGTGAAGTATGACGCGAATCTGAACTTGATCTGGGCGCGCACGTTTGGGTCAGGGTCGAGCGACAGCGGAAGCGACGTCGTCGTGGATTCGGCGGGGAACGTCTACCTGGCAGGCTTCTTCTCGGGCACGACGGATTTCGATCCCGGAGCGGGCACCGTCTCGCGCGGAACGAACGGTTCGTACGACGTATTCGTGATGAAGCTGGACACAAACGGGAATTTCGTCTGGGTGCAGACGGCCGGAAGCACCTTGGACGACTACGGTGTTGGCATTGCCCTGGATCCCTCTGGAAACGTGTGGTCGTGCGGTTATTTCCGGAACTCGATAGATATGGATCCTGGCGCGGGCACCGTGACATTGTCGTCGTCGGGGGTGTTCGACCCCTACCTGTGGGCATTGGACGCGAACGGCGGTCTCGTCTACGCCGGGTCGGTGGGAGGCTCGGGGTACGACACTGCGGCGAAGGTCCATTGCGACGCGAGCGGCAACGTCTACTTGTGCGGCTACTTTGTGGGTACTGCGGACCTCAATCCAAGTGCTGGCACGGCGAACTTCAACAGCGCAGGCGGCAACGACGCCTACGTGCTCAAACTGGATTCATCACGTACGTTCGCTTGGGCTGTTCGCACCGGTGCTGCCGGGAACGACACCGCCGCGGATGTCAAGACGGGCCCCGGCGGACTGGTGCATGTGACGGGCAGTTTCAGCGGGACGGTGGACTTCGACCCCGGCGCCGGAACGTTCGATCAATCGAGCGCGGGCAGCGAGGACGGCTTCGTGCAAACGCTTGACGCCAATGGGGCGTTTGTCACCGCATTGAGGTTCGGCGGCACGAACATCGAGTTCCCTACTTCGTTGATGTTAGACGCAGCGGGCAATCGGTATGTCGCGGGTTACTTCGACGGGTCCACCGATCTCGACCCCGGTCCGGGCGTGCAAAGCCGCTCCTCCAACGGCACTCAAGACATCTTTGTGGCCAAGCTTGACGCGTCCGGCGCGTTCGTGTGGGGCTACACTTATGGCGGCGCCAGCGAAGACCGCGCCAACGATGTGTTGGTCGCGACCTCGGGCAACACCTATCACACCGGCTGGTTCCAAGGCACGGTCGATTTCGATCCTAGTGCGGGAACAGACGCGCGTTCGTCGAACGGGTTGTATGATTACTACTTTGCCCGGATCGACTCCAGCCAGCCAGATGCGATCAGCATCGTACCGGGCACGGTGGGGCCGACGAATGGGGACAGCGTGTCGTTCACGGTGGCCTTCGACGAGGACGTACAGAACTTTAGCGACGCGGCAGACCTTGTAGTTTCGCATACAGGGACATCGAGCAGCGGCGCCACCATCACCGGCGGGCCCTCGGTGTACTCGGTCGACCTCACCGGCATCAGCGGCAACGGGAGCTTCACGCTGGCGGTCAACACATCAAGCGATGTGCAAGACCTCGCGAGCAATGCGCTGGCCTCCAGCGTGACAAGCGCGGCGGTCTCCATCGACAACATGCCGCCGGGGGTCGACATCGGCGCGCCCACGGGCTCCCCGGTGAACAGCGGCGGCACGGCCACCTTCCCGATCACGGTGACGGGTTCGGACAGCGTCAGCCTGGTCAGCGGCAACGTGACGATCAACCACAGCGGCACGGCGGGTGGCAGCGTGTCCGTCCTCGACGGCGCGACGACGAGCCCTGCGGTCGAGGTGACCGGTGTGACGGGCGACGGCAGCTACACCATCGGCATCGCGGCGGGCATCGCTTCCGACGTGGCCGGCAACAACTCGCCCGCGTCAGGCCCGAGCGCTGCGGTGACCGTGGACAACACCGACCCCGTGTTCTCGAACGTGGTGGCCACGCCCGCCGAGGCTAGTGACGGTGATACGGTGACCATCACCTTCGATTCCAGCGAGACCCTTCCGGTGGACCCGGACGTCACCGTCAACGGCAACCCGGCGTCGCCCGGCGCGAAGGCCGCGCTCACCTACGCGTACACCGTGTTGCCCACGGATCCGCTTGGCCCCGCAATGATCGAGATCAGCGGCATGGACAGCGCGGGCAACGCCGCCCTGCTGAGCAACAACACCGCCTTGACCATCGTGCCGGCCGCGCCCGAGCTGCCCGTGGCGGCATGGCCGCTGGGCTTGGCCCTGGCCGCCGCGGGTGGCCTCGCGCTGCGACGGAAAATCCGCAAGTAGCATCAATACGCTCACGGCACCCTATCGCCCCGGCGTTGCAGGCGCAACGCCGGGGCTTTGATGTCTGTGCGACGGTCTCAATTCCGGTGCGAGCCCGGGTCGGAGGCCGAGGCTGATCCGTAGTCACTTCTGCTCACGCGATCTCGCGCTGGCGGTGTTACCTCTGGATGGGTGGGCGTGGTGGGCCGGGTGGGCGGCGTCGGTTCGCGTTACTCCTGATGGCAGGGGGTTCGACACTCTCTCCGCCGAGCGCCATTTCCGGCAGAACGACGTTCCGGTTTGAGGGCCCGTTCCAGCAGATGCGCGTGGCGCGACGGATTCGATGTCCCTGGATGTGACCGTTTCGGCGGCGATACGCGGCCGACCACCAAGAAAACGCACGGAGCGGCGGCCCCGGGAAACCGGGGCCGCCGCTCGTTGTCTGTCCGCCGGTTTGCCTTGCCCGCGTCTCAGTCGAAGGACTGTTGCGCCGCCGCGGTGATCGCGTTGATATGCAGGGCCTTGTGGTCGGAGATGGACACCGCCCAACCTGCTGCGTAGCATCGAGCTCGAGCTCGCAAAGCCCGCCAACGCGAAGGCTACCGCCGGCCGCCCGCAAGCGCTGAGGCGACCGGGCTCCTCAAGGGGTCCGGCTACCCCTCCGCGCCGGTCTTGGCCATCTGCGAGGCCGCCTGCTCGGAGGCGCGCAGGAGGGTGGCGCGCTCGTGGTGGGCGTAGCGGGTCGTGGTGCGCGTGGTGCTGTGGCCGAGCAGCTTGGACACGTCGTAGAGCGTCGCCCCGGCGTTGATGGCCAGCGACGCGAAGCTGTGCCGCAGGGTGTGGATGCACGCTCCCGTGATCTCCGCCCGCCTGCAGGCCTCGTCGAAGACCTTCGTCGGGTTGTTCAGCGGCTGCCCCGCGACGCGTCCGGGGAACACGAAGGGGTGTTCGCCCTCGCGCGCTTCCCAGCGCTGTTGGAGCAGTTCGCGCGCCGGGGTGTTGAGGACCACCGTCCGCGGCTTGCCGCTCTTGGTCTGCGCGAGGTAGACGGTGCCCTCGGCGAGGTTGGCGCGCCGCCACTCCAGCCGCAGCGCCTCGTTCTTGCGCAGTCCGGTGAAGACGAGGAACTTCAGGGCGTCCGCCGCCGACCGGCTGGGCGATGCGTCAAGCGCCTCGAGCAGACTGCCGATCTCCTCCCGCGACAGGAACCGCTCGCGCGGCGCGTTCTCCGGCACCTTCTTCACCCGGTGGGCCGGGTTCTTGTCGTAGACCTGCCACTCGTTGGCCAGCGAGTACATGCGCCCCATGAGGCCCAGGAAGCGGTTGGCGGTGCTGTTTGAGGTCCGTTCGCGTATTTCCGCGTGCATGCGCTGGATGTCCCTCGGCGTGATGGCGTCCAGCGTCAGCTTGCCGAAGCGCGGCGCGAGCACCTGGTTGATCCGGCTCTCGTCGTCGCGCCAGGACTTCTTGTGCTGTTTGGCCCATGCGAGGTAGTCCACGGCGTAGGCCACGAAGGTGGGGATGCCGAGGCGCTCTTCCCGCTCCGCCGCCGGGTCCGCGTCGCGGGCCAGGGCGGCCTTGGCCTCGTGGCACCGCTGCCGGGCGTCCTTGAGCGATACGCTCGGGAACTCGCCGATGCGCAGCGCACGCTTGCGTCCCCGGATGCGGTAGCGGAAGTAGAAGAAGCGCCGGCCGGTCTTGCTCGCCAGCAGGCGCAGGCCGACGACTTCGGCGTCGCTGTACTCCATCTCGCGCGAGGGGGAATCCGGGTCGTGGGCGGGCAGGGCCTCCAGCAGCGCGTGCGTGAAGCGGAAGCGCCGTGCGTTCGTGTTCGTTCTCTTCATGGGTCGGGTCTCCTTTCTGTCGTGGGTGTGGTGTCGGGGAAGCGGGGCGGATGCGGTTGCGGCGCGCCGCGGCGGGCGTGCCTTTGGGGCTGTCAGACGCACCCGCCTCAATCATCTGTTGTTGTCCAAGGGCAGGGGGTCGCGGGGCGCGCGGGTCCGGTCCCGGTCCGGTCCCGCCGGCTCGCCGGGGTGCTTGTCGCGCCTGGATTCCCGGCGGCCGGGCGGCGCCGGGACAAGACGCTCTGCCCCGGCGCGGCCAAGCCATGGGGGATGTGAGACTGGTCTCGCGGCGATGCGCCCGATGGCGCGCCGCCGGGTGCATCAACTAGCACGCGCTGGCGGAAACGCCCCCGTGCTGGAAGACGCCGCCAACCCGCCGGGCCTCAGCGAGACCCGGCGGGCACGGCGAACGCTTCGTCCTACGCGGATGCCGAGGCCGGTTTTTGGCCCCCATCCCCGAGTTGGCAACAGGGCTCAGTCTTCCAGCGTCGCCGCCAAAGCGGCAGCCAGCTCCGCCCGATCCACCGGCTCGCCGTCGAGCAGGGCTGGGTGACGTTCTTCGGCGCAGCGGCGCAGCAGGTCCAGGGCGATTGGATAGTCGGTGTCGTGGCACAATTCCACCAGACCGGCGATGCTGGTCGGCACATCGGGCTCGCGGTCGAAGCACAGCACCGCGTCCGTCTCGTAGTCGTCCATCAGCAGGAAGCCGAAGGCACGCTTACCGTCCTTGAAGTAGCGCGCTTCGATGCGGTCGATGATGAGGGTGTTCGTCATGGCTTCGTCTCCGCGACGAAGTCCTGCACGACTCCCTCGTGATCGCAGGCATCGCAGCGGCAGGGAGAATCCGTGTCCCACTGCTGGCCTTCGTCGCCGCCGGTGATTGTGCCGTCTTGGTAAACGGTGAGGCACTGGTGCGTCTCGATGGCGAAGGCCTCGCGGTCTCCGCAGACGGGACAGACCAGGCGCAGCGTCTCCAGCGTGTTTGCAAACGGCTGCGGCGCAGCGGGACCGCCCGGTTTTCTCTCCGGGAAGTCCACGTGGTACTCGCGCTCCAGCACCATGGCATAGCGGTCGCGCAGGCTCTCCACGGCGAAGGCCTGTTCGGCGACGGTGATATCGAGATGCCCGCCATCCGCGAAGTGCAGCGTGATGCTGACGCCGGTGGACAGGTGGCAGAACGTCACGTCGCAGATGACTTTGTTCAGCAGGCTCTGCTGGAAGCGGTCGAGGGCGCGTTGTCCTTCCTTCGACCGCATGAAGCGGCCGACATCGGCGAAGTCGCTCGCATCACCCATGGCCGCCTCCAATCTGGCGAACCACCTGGCCGTCCGCCGTGACGCGTTCGGTGAGGTAGTCGTGTTGACACCAGCCGAGGAACCGGTCAATGACCTGCTGGAGAGTCAGCGGCGTGTAGTCCAGCGTGAGGCACAGGCGCGGGTGCTTGGCGTCATGCTGCTGGAAGAAGCCGCCGGCGAATCCCACTTCGCCGTAGTGATCGAAGGTGAATTTCGCGCGCCAGCACATGATGTGCTCTGGACTCAGGTGCGGTTCCGTGCCCGTCGCCAGGCGGTGGAAGTGGCTGACGCGTTCGAGGATGGCGTCGGGGGCCATCGACCGTTGCGCCCAGCCGATGTACACGCACGAGTTGCGCCCGAAGGCTTTGCTCTTCGTACCGGTGACGATTCTCCACGCGTGCGGATGTGCGTCCGCCCACGCGATGGCTTCGGCCAGCGCCGGGTCGTCGGTCCAGACATCGGGCCGCATGCTGGAACGGTAGACGGTTGTCGTGTTGTGGATAGTCTCTGTCTTCATCGCTCAGTACTCCTCGGGCAGCAGCAGCGTCGTCGCATACCGCTCGCCCGTGTCGGGATTGATGACGCCGTCGGTGATGATCCACAGCTTGGTTTCGTCGGGAAGCAGATACGCGGACATTAGGCGCGTGCCGTCCTTCAAGGCGTCGGCGTTGGCCTGCTTGTCCTCGGCGCACAGCGCTTCGCCCCAGTCGCCCTTGGCGTGGCGTTGCAGGTAGTCGATGGGCGCTTTGCCCACCTTCTCCAGCGCGGCGAGCGCGCCGGGGGTAGCGACCACGCGGCCTAGGCTGAAAGACACGGCCTTCGGTTTGTTGTTCATGGAAAGTTCCTCTTCAGAGTTGTGTTTTGGACGGGTAGAAACAGAAAAAGGCCGGAGCCCCCGCGAAGGGGGCTCCGGCCAATCGAACGGTGAGGTATATATAAGGTGTAGGTCAGGGAACGCAGGGCGGGGAATTGCCGTCGCCGGGCGGTCCGAGGGGGTGGCGGTAGTACTTGCGGTGCAGCCACACCAGCCAGCCGAGCACACCGGGTTCCGCCCGCAGGATGGCCGTCTTCCGGTCATAGACCACGAAGCCGCCGGTTGCGCTATCCTCTTCGACGCGGAACTCCGAGTTGCGGCAGATGCCGAGCTGTTGCCCGAGTTCCACGTCCGTGCAGAGCAGGACGAAGTAGTCCCAATCAGACGCCGGCATCGGGATGCTCCGCGAGCCACTGCGGCAGCGGCGTGCGCGATCCCGAGATCATCATCGTGGTGGACAAGCTGCTGACGGGCTTCGACGCGCCGCGCAACACCGTGCTGTACCTCGACCGCGACCTGAAAGAACACACGCTGTTGCAGGCCATCGCCCGCGTGAACCGGCTGCACGAGGGGAAAGACTTCGGGTACATCCTGGACTATCAGGGCGTGCTGGCAAACCTCGATGGCGCGCTGGCGCTCTACGACAAGCTGCCCGGTTTCGATGAAGAGGACATCGAGGGCACGTTGACCGACGTGAGCGAGACCATCAAGTCGCTGCCGCAGAAGCATTCCGACTTGTGGGAAATCTTCGAGACCATCGCCAACAAGTACGACCGCGAGGCCTACGAGCGCCTGCTGGCCGACGAGGCGGTGCGGCACCGGTTCTATCATCGCCTGAGCGACTACCTGCGCACGCTGAAGCTGGCGCTGTCCAGTGTCGAGTTTCAGGAGAAACAGGAAGATCGCATCCCGAAGTACACGCACGACGCGAAGTTCTTCCGCGAGTTGCGGGCATCGGTCGAGCGGCGCTACTCGGACACGGTGAGCATGTCGGACTACGATGCGCGCATTGAGAAGCTCATCGACCAGCACGTGGGCGCGTGCGAGGTGGAGCAGGTGACGGAGTTGGTGAACATCTTCGAGCGGGAACGCTTCGAGGAGGAAGTGGAGAAGGTTGTCGGCGAGGCGGCGAAAGCGGACACCATCGCGTCGCGAACACAGAAGACCATCACCGAGCGCATGGACGAAGACCCGGCGTTCTACGAGAAGTTCTCCAAGCTGTTGCGCGACGTGATCGAGGCGTGGCGCAAGAAGCGGCTGTCGGATGCGGAGTACCTCAAGGAAGTCAAAGACCTTGAAGAGCGGGTGCGTACCCGCACGGGCGACGAGGTGCCGGAGCGCGTGGGGCACTCGGACGCGGCGAAAGCCTACTACGGCCTTGTGCGCGAGGTGCTGAAGGAACACACAAATGGTTCCGACGCAACACGGGAGTTGGCCGCCGACATCGCCGTGGGTATCGACCAGATTGTGACGCAGCACGCCATCGTGAACTGGGTCAACAACGTGGATGTGCAGAACCGGATGAAGACCGCGATCGAAGACCTGTTGTTTTCCATGCAGGACCGCGCCGGGGTTGCGCTCTCGTTTAACGACATCGACGTGATTCTCGACCGCAGTGTCAGCACCGCCAAGGCGCACGCCCGTCAACGTTCTGGAAGCTAGGATGGTCAACGCAAACGTCGAGACAGTGCAGTTCGGCAGCATGCCGATCCAGTTCTCGGTGGAGTTCCGACGCCGCAAGCACATCGGCATCACCGTCAAGCCAGACCTGAGCGTCCACGTGGCCGCTCCAGAAGGAACGCCGCTTTCGGACGTGCGGGCACGCGTGAAGCGGCGCGGGCCATGGATTCTGCGTCAAATCGACCGGTTCCAGCAGTACCGGCCAGCGCCGACGCCGAGGCAGTACCTCAACGGCGAGACGCACCGCTACCTCGGGCGGCAGTACCGGCTGAAGATTGTCGCGGGCGACGAGCCCCGCGTGCGACTTGTCGGGCGCTACGTTGAGGTCGTGGCGAATCAGCCGAAGGTCGTAACTGAAGTCAGGGGGCTTGTCGAGGGCTGGTACCGGGCGCACGCGCGCGCCATCTTCGAGAAGCGCTTGGAAGTGCGTCTTTCTGGCCTGCGCGGCTTCGCTGGCCTGAATCCCCCGCTGCTTGTCCGACGACTGAAAACGCGCTGGGGAAGTTGCAGCAAGGCGGGCCGAGTCCTCCTGAACACGGAGCTGGTGCAGGCACCGGTCGAGTGCATCGACTACGTCATCGTGCACGAGCTCTGCCACCTGAAGTTGCCCGACCACTCCCCGGCCTTCTTCCGCCTGCTGGCCCGGTGCATGCCCGACTGGCGACGCAGGAAGGAGAAGTTGGAATCGATTCGGCTCTAAAGGAATTCGCGGTCTGCGACCGGCGCTTTCCCGATAGTCTGCCGCCGCGATGGCCGGTGCGGAAAACCAACCGCCGCGAGCAAAACGGGCACCCACGAAACGGAGGGACCGGACGGGGACCGGAGTGGGGTTGCCGGTGGTGCGGCCTGCGGGCGAAAAACGCGGCGCGTTTCGGGGGGGCGGTCGGCCTGCGCCGCGGGCGAGGGGCCTTGGCCCCAAAGCAAAAGCGGGTTTCAGTCGGACTGAAACCCGCAGATGATGCCGATGGTGGAGGTAAGCGGGATCGAACCGCTGACCTCTTGACTGCCAGTCAAGCGCTCTCCCAACTGAGCTATACCCCCGACGGACTTGAAATTGTAGATTATGGCGGCCGCCCGTGTCAATATCACGCTAGGGGCATGAAGCGGGGCAGGTGTACGGCGGGGCGAGACTCCGTCGAGTCCTCTTGGCGCGAAGGCATCCTTTATCGTCCCCCGGCGGCTCTGATAAACTTGGGGTTCCGCATGCGCCCGCCGGGGAGTGCGCCTGTTTTCCGCCTGATTTCGAGCAAGGACACCGCGTCACATGGCGAAAAAGCAATTCGTGGAGCCGCGGCTCCTGAAGGGGTTCCAGGATTTTCTGCCAGAGGATCTGATTCCGCGCAAGAAGCTGATCGCGAAGATCGAGCGCATTTTCGAGAAGTACGGTTTCGCGCCGCTCGAAACACCGGCCATCGAGCATCTGGATATCCTGCTGGGCACGGGCGGCGAAAACACGAACAAGGAGCTATTCCGCCTGCAGACGCCGGAGGAGGAGGACGTGGCGCTGCGCTTCGACCTCACGGTGCCCTTCGCGCGCACCGTGGCGCAGTATCCCGATAAACTCAAGCCGCCGTTCAAGCGCTATGCCATCGGCCCCGTGTGGCGCGCGGACAAGCCCGGCCCGGGCCGCTTCCGCCAGTTCGTGCAGTTCGACGTCGACGCCGCGGGCTCGGACATCGTGGCGGTGGATGCCGAGATAATCGCCATCATGAGCGAGGTGATGCAGGCGGCGGGCGTGCCGGACCACACGGTGCTGATCAACAACCGCAAGCTGATCGACGCGCTGCTGGAGGATTGCGGCATCGCGGACCTCGAAACGCAGAAGCATGTGCTTCGCGTGATCGACAAGCTGGCAAAGGTGGGCGTGGACAACGTGCGCCGCGAACTGGGCGAGGGACGCATCGACGATTCCGGCGATCCCATCCGCGGAGTCGGGCTGGACGCGGCGGTCATCGACAAGATGCTCGACTTCGTGGCCATCAGCGGCAGCTCCCGCGCGAACGTCATGTCGGCGCTGTCGGAGCGGCTGCCGTATAGCGAATCGACCACCAAGGCGCTGAACGAGATGACCGAGCTGGCCGATGCGCTCGAGGCGCTGGGCGTGGCCGAGGAGAACGCCAAGTTCGACCCGAGCCTCGCGCGCGGGCTGGATTACTACACCGGCCCCGTGTTCGAGATGATCATTCCCTCCGCGCCGCAGTTCGGTTCGGTCATGGGCGGCGGCCGCTACAACCAGCTGGTCGAGCGCTTCATGAACCGGCCGATTCCCTGCACGGGCATGTCGGTCGGGCTCGACCGGCTCATCGCCGCGCTGTCGCACCTGGGGCAGTTCGAATCCACACGCAGCCCGGTCGAGGCGCTGGTGGTGACGATGGGCAACGTGCGCCGCGCCGAGACCTTGCGCGTGGCGTCAGAGCTGCGCGCCGCCGGCATCAATACCGAGACGTACATCGCATCGAAGAAGAAGATGCAGATGGGCAACCAGCTCTCACACGCCGACCACTACGGCATTCCGGTCGCGGTCATCCTCGGCGAGGAAGAGGTGGACAACGGCACGGTATCCATCAAGGATCTGCTCGAGGGCAAGACCGCGCGCGAGGATATTGAAGACCGAGACGCCTACCGCGAGGCGGGCAAGACCGGCCAGCGCAGCGTGCCCCGCAGCGAAATGGTGGCCGCCATCCGGCAAATCCTCGCCGCCCACCAGCGGTAGCGGGGAGCTTTCATCAACCGCTCCCGCGGTTAGCACGTGCGACGCCTTTCCCCGGGTGGGCCGTCGAAGACGCCGGCCGACCCGGGGCTACAATATTAGAACCGCTTCCGCGGTTCTTGCTGCGTACCGTTCGTCGTCATCGAGGGCATTGGACAACGCAACCGCAATTTTACCGCGCAATGGATTCGATGCACCTCATGCCGCCCGACGCGTCCGGCCCCGGGGCTACATTCGTAAAACCGCTCCTGCGGTTCTTGCCTCCCATGTAATCCATGCGACGAGACGGTAGACCCTTCCCGCGCACGGCATTCCAATTACCACGTTCTCCGGTATTGGAGGGGCGCCCTCGGCGGTTCAGCACGATGGCGGCTCCGCCCCGAAGGCATCCGACGCACGGGCAACGGCGGGAGCTGTTGCATCATCGTAGCCCCGGGCAGCGCCGCGTCCTCGCGGCGCTGCCCGGGGAAACCGCGCCGGTCGGTCAACCGGGGTACCGGTTGATCAGGCCTTCGCGCGCTCGATGTCGGGCAGGAAGAAGGTGATGGCGCCGATGAGGGGTAGGTACGAACAGGCCTGGTAGACGAAGGCGATACTCGTCTCGTCCGCCAGCCAGCCGAGCGCCGCCGCGCCGATGCCGGCCATGCCGAAGGCCAGCCCGAAGAACAACCCCGCCACCATGCCGACGCCGCCGGGCATGAGTTCCTGCGCGTAGACCAGGATGGCCGGAAAGGCCGACGCGAGGATAAGCCCGATGACGACGCTGATGGCCCCGGTCCAGAACAGGTTGGCATAGGGCAGCGCGAGCGCGAAGGGGATGACGCCGATCATCGACCACCAGATCACGCGCCGCCGTCCGATGATATCGCCCACGTAGCCGCCGCCGACGGTGCCGAGGGCGACCGCGCCGAGGTAGGCGAAGAGATGGAACTGCGCGCTCTGCACGCTCACGCCGAACTTGTCCATGAGGTAGAAGGTGTAGTAACTCGACAAACTCACGGTGTAGAAGAACTTGGCGAACATGAGCACGATGAGCATGGCGAGCACGGCCTGCACGCGCGCCGGGCTGAAATGGCGCGGCGCGGCGCGAAGCTGCTTCGATTCATGCGTGTGCGCGGCGATGTTGCCCGCGTACCAATGGCCGATCTGGTAGAGCACGATCATGCCGAGAAGCGCGACCACCGAGAAGTAGGCGATGCTCCCCTGTCCGCGCTGCAGCACGATGAGCGCGCCGAGCAAGGGGCCGATGGCCGAGCCGGCATTGCCGCCCACCTGAAACAAGGACTGCGCGAGGCCGTGGCGCTTGCCCGCGGCCATGCGTGCCACGCGCGACGATTCCGGGTGGAACACGGCGGACCCCACGCCGACGAGTGCCGCAGCGCCGAGGAGCACGGGGTAGCTGCTGGCGGTCGAGAGCAGGAGCAATCCCGCGAGCGTGAAGCCCATGCCGCACACGAGCGAATAGGGCATCGGGCGCCGGTCGGTGATAATGCCGACCAGCGGCTGGAGGAGCGATGCCGAAATCTGGAACGTAAGGGTGATCAATCCAATCTGCGTGAAGTTGAGCTGGAAGGAATCCTTGAGGATCGGATAGATGGCCGGGATAAGCGACTGCACGATATCGTTCAACATATGGCAGAAACTGATGGCGGCCAGGATCCCGAAGATCGTGGTCGTTTCTTTCGGTATCATTGTCGCTTCGTCGGCTATGGCAATGCTTTTCATCGGGTCCGGCTCCGTACTGCTGCTGAATCGTCGGGAGGAAAGGGCCGCGCGGGGCGCGGGCATCTGCTTAGCACCGGGGCATGCGCACGCGGGGGAGGCGGGGAAGCTTACTCCTGTGCGGAGTGCAGTGCAAAACGCATGGCGGCGTGCATTTGTTCCGCGGCACCGGGGCCGACCCAGCACCAGGAATGCGCGTCATTGAATCCTTCGGCCGCGGCCGATGCGCTGGGGATATAGCCGGGCGCGCACTCGCCATAGCCCGCCGTCAAAATGAACTGATCAGGCCGCATCGCCTGCGCGGCAAGCTGATAATGGACGAAGGCCTCGGCGGGCAACAGCAGCCATTGCGCTCCTCCGAAATCCACCGCAGCCACCTCGATGGGCCGACCTTCCGCCATGCGTTTGCGCCAGCTCAGGCCCATGGCCGCGAGGCAGCGCTGGAATATCGTGGCGCTCGTATTCTTCAGGGTGTGCAGCATCTCCTCTTCGCTGAAGCCCTCGGTGTTCTTGAGCGGAAGCACGAGATCCGCGGTGCGGAGTACAACCTTTTCGAGCGGGTGGCGGGTGGTCTGTTGCCATGCCGCCGCCATGCCCGCATGCAGCCGCTGAGCCAGCCACGCGCGGTTCGCAGGATCGCCATCGTTGAACTTGCCGGCCGTCACATCGCCGCTGCATCCGGAAAAGTAGATCTGGCGCACGCCGGGCGTTTCGGCCTGGCGCTGATCGCGCGCCATGCCGATGAAATCCGCCGAGATCGCGCCCGTTCCGTAGTAGCTCATGGGGTGCGTGGCATACACGCTGAGCGCCGCGACGGGCGCGTCGCCGTTCCAGAAACTCAGGGTTTTCAGCATCGGATCGATCTCGCCCGCGGGCTGGTCCCGCAGCGCCGGATCCTTGGTGGCGCTGCCGCGGTCGAAGCTCACGACGCCTTCCGGCGATACGACACGCCGGTTCGACGCGATATCTTCCACGCGGGCCTCGCCCGTGCCGTAGTGGGTCACGGTTACCGCCGAGGCAAGCGCATCCCGCAGGGCAGCGGCGGTTCGCGCGAGGGCAGTCTCGGAGAACGCGACGTCGCACAGCGCATTCTCCAGCCCGACGCCATCCAGCAGCCGCTGCGCCGTGTAATCGACTACAGGCGCTTCGTGCTGGTGAATGGCCGAGACGAGTACGCGCGAGGGGGTCGTATCCGCGGCCTCGGCCAGCACCGCGCGCCACCGGTCGTAGGCGTCGTTCCGCACTTCGCACCAATCCAGCGAAACCCACACCACGGTTGGTTCGGTGCCGCGCAAAACCACGCCCTGCGCGCGAAGCGGGTCCGCCACGCTTGATGCGGCAGGAATGCCGCCGCCCATCAAGGCGTGCCCGAGGGGCACGGTAATGTCGGCCTCGAAGGTGGCGAGCGTGAACTCGGTCCAGGCAGGCGTAGTTGCCAACAAGAGCAGGACTGCAATCGAAGCCCATGGCCGTGCTGCAACGGTGCGCGCCGCGCTCACCCCTGGATCATCTTTTCGTGGCCGGCCCATTCCTGGTTGCGGAGCAGGAACTTCTGAATCTTGCCGGTGCTGGTCTTGGGAAGCGCCCCGAAGGCGATGGCGCAGGGCGCCTTGAAGTGGGCGATGTGTTCGCGGCAATGGGCGATGAGGTCGGCCTCGGTGGCCTCGGCGCCGGGCTTCAATGTGACGAAGCCCTTGGGCGCCTCGCCCCATTTGGAGTGCGGCACGCCCACCACGGCGCATTCGAGCACGGCCGGATGGCGGTAGAGGCATTGCTCCACCTCGATGGACGAAATGTTTTCGCCGCCGGAGATGATGACATCCTTGCTGCGGTCGCGCAGTTCGATGTAGCCGTCGGGATGCCACACCGCCACGTCGCCGCTGTGGAACCAGCCGCCGCGGAAGGCCTGCGCCGTTGCTTCCGGGTCGTCCCAGTACTTGATCATCACCATGTTGCCCTGCATCACCACCTCGCCCATGGTCGCACCGTCACGGGTGACGTCGTTCATCTGTTCGTCCACCACGCGCACTTGGGCGCCGGTGGTATAGCCCACGCCCTGGCGGGCGAGCAGCTTGGCCTGGTCTTGCGGGGGCAGGTCTTTCCACCCCGGCTGCCAGGCGCAGAGCGTGAACGGGCCGTATACCTCGGTGAGGCCGTAGATGTGAAGGATATGCCCGCCGAGCGCCTGAACTTTCTCGATGATGGTGGGCGAGGGCGGGGCGCCGCCGACGCAGATGGTAATCGGACGGGGGAAGCGCTCCAGCGCTGCGGCATCGTTCACCAGTCCGATGAGCACCACGGGCGCGCCATTGAAATGGGTGACGCCCTCCTGCTCGATCAGCTTCCACGCGGCCGAGGGGTCGAAGCGGCGCGAACAGACGTGCGTGCCCGCGGCCGCCGTCACGCCCCAGGTGAAGCACCAGCCGTTGCAGTGGAACATCGGCACCACCCACATGAACACCGAGTCCGCATTAAAGCGCGTTTCCAGCAGCCCGCCGAGCGCGTTGATGTACGCGCCGCGATGGCAGAAGGTGACGCCTTTCGGCCGGCCCGTGGTGCCGCTGGTGTAGTTGATGGTGATCGGCTCGTACTCGTCCTCGATGCACCAGGGCACCGGTTCGGGCGAGCCCTCGGCCAGGAAGGCCTCGTACTCGCCGCCCTCGAGCGAGGGGAAGGCGGGGTCATCGGCAATGTTGATGAGCGCCTCGACGCCCGGACAGCCCTCGAGCGCCGGGCCGACCACGTCGCCGAACTCGGTATCGGCGAAGACGAACCGCGACCCCGAGTGCTGGAGGATGTAGTGAATCTCCTCGCCGCTCAGGCGCGTGTTGATGCTGACCAGGATGCCGCCGGCCAGCAGCACACCAAAGTGCGCCTCGAGCATCGGCGGCGTGTTGGGGCAGATAAACGCCACGCGCTCGCCCTTTTTCAGCCCCCGCGCCAACAGCGCCGAGGCCAGCCGGTTCACCCGTTCGCCGAGCTCGCGGTAGGTGTAGCGCGCGTCGCCGTACACCACCGCGGTCTTGTCTGGAAACACGCGCGCGCTACGCTCCAGGAACATCAGCGGGGTCAGGAAATTCGAGTAGACATGCTGCCAGTCCGACATGAGCGGCCTCCTCCCGTGCCGGAGAAAACACTAGCGGGTGTAGCCGGTGGAATCAACGCAGAGCCGGGTTGTTGGAGACCTGACGGCCGCACCCGTGGCGGGGTCGCCCGACCCCGCCACAGCAAAAAGGTTGAGGTTTATCTACTGGTTCCGGAACGGAAGGCCAGTCAATGTACCTTGTGTCGGAAGTAGGATCCGCGGTTGCCTATTCAGACTCGAACAGGACCACGCCCTCGATGTTCCGAAAGTGTTTTAAATTCCGGGTCAGCAAAGGAATCCCCAGTTCGATTGAGGTGGAGGCGATAATCGCGTCTGGAATCGACAGTCCATCGCTCAGGTAATGCTGGCTGAGCAGCGCTGATGCGCGCAATAGTGACTGTTCGCTGGGCACGATTCTGTGAAATCGCTCGAGAAACCCTCGTGAGCGCGACAATTCGTCTTTGTTCCGGCATCCGGCGATGAGTTCCATCTCGGACAAAAGATCGAATTGAATCGTATGGGTGGTTTCGAGAGCCGACAAGAGCGCCACGGTGGGACCATGATTCCGGTAGACGTCGACCAGTATGTCGGTATCGACCAGGAGTCCGGATTCTACCGTCGCCATGCCTTCTCCCGCTGTTCAGCGACCCAAGCGGCGCCATCCGCCATGTCTTTCCGATCAGCCCACATGCCGACGGCTGGATGCGCTGACAAGGGCTCATGCCCATGGGAAGATGCGGCTTCGTCGGAACTGGTCTTAATCGCAACCAGACGGGCAACCGCCTTGCCGTCTTGAACAAACTCGACTTCCTCACCGGCCAGCACGGCAGATATCAAGGTGTGAAGTCTGTCCCCGGCGTCTTCTGTCGTCAGGCGAGTCATCGCAGTGTTCCTTATGCGCTGTCCGAAACATCATTGTACGCCAACGCTGGAATATGCGCTACCCCTTTGGTCCGCACATGCGCTTGCTTCCACCGCGGCGTTGCCGGGTGTAAGATGGCGGTTCCGCGCCGGAGGGTGCCGGGCGCAACGAGGAGGAGCGAAGCGATGAGCGTGACACGACGGACATTTTTGACGGCGGCCGCAGCGGCCGGCGTGGCGGCGGGCACGGCGGGGGCGCAGGAGAAGACCTACAAGGCGGTCGTCATCGGCGACACGAAGAACGGCGGCTACGGGCACGACCTGCACATGGTCTTCCAGCACCGCGCCGATGTGACCATTGCCGCCCTGGCCGACCCCGACGAGGAAGGCCGCGCGAAGCATGCCGCCGAGTGTGGCGCCGTCACCACCTACGCCGACTGGCGCGAGATGCTGGCGAAGGAGCAGGCGGATATCGCCATCGTCGCGCCGCGCTGGACGCCGCCGCACAAGGACTACGTGCTGGCCTGCGCCGAGGCGGGACTGCATGGCTTCATGGAAAAGCCCCTGTGCGTGGATCTCGAAGAGGCCGACGCCATGGTGGAGGCCGTGGAATCGCGCGGGCTGAAATGGGCGCTCGCGCACAATTTCCGCATGACGCCCCTGGTGGCGCATGTAAAGCAGCTGGTCGACGACGGCCTGCTGGGCACGATTGTCGAGGTGCGCACGCGGGGCAAGGAAGACGCCCGCGCCGGCGGCGAGGACCTCGTCGTGCTGGGCTGCCACCTCTTCGACATGATGTGCTACTTCATCGGCGATCCGTTGTGGTGCATGAGCGACATCACGCACAACGGCAAGCCCGCGACCCCGGCCGACGTACGCGAGGCCACCGAGCCGCTGGGCCCCATCGTGGGCAACCGCATCAACGCCATGTACGGCTTCGACAATGGTATTGCCGGGCATTTCAGCAGCATGTACACCAAGGACGGCAACGGCGCGCGCTGGGCGCTCAACCTCTACGGCACCAAGGGCTGCATCACCATCAACCTCAACCGCGTCGCGCCGGTCATCAAATACCTGGACGACAGCATCTGGCACGCCGGCGCCCGCGGCAGCGCCTGGGTTGACCCGCCCGGCATGCCCGAATACGTCATCGACGATCCGCATACGCAGACCTACATTCCCAACATCACCGACCTGATGGACGCGATAGCCAACGACCGCGAGCCGGCGTGCAGCCTGCGCCATGGCCGTCGCACCATCGAGATGGTCCAGGGTGTCTGGGCATCGTATGTGGCCGGCTGCCGCGTCGCGCTGCCCCTGGCCGACCGCGCACACCCGCTCAAAAACTGGAGCGCGTAAGGGGCACGTTTGAAACGGGTCGCGCGCCACCGGGGAATGCGCTATGCTCAGGAAGATATCTCGCTTACCGGGGAACGGAACCACCGGCCGCGGGGTTGAATCACCGGTAGTCGAAGCAAGGTGGATACTCACCGGAGCGGCGGCGACAGCAGGAGCGGAATGATGCAGCAAGCGATAAGCCTGGTGGTGGCGCTGGCGATCGGCCTGGTGGCCGGGGCGCTCGGGGTGCATTTCGTGCGCGAGGCGGACCTCCAGAAGATGCAGGCGCAGCTGCTGGAGCAGGAGCAGGCGGCGAAGGCGCGGCTGGAACTGGCCAAGACGCAGGCGGACGAACGCCTGCACGCGCTCGAGGCCGAGGTCGAATCGGCCAAGGCCCAGCTCTACGACCGCGAGGACAAGCTGGCCGAGGTTGAAGCCTCGGCTACGTCGGCGCAGGAGCAGCTCCGTCGGGCCGAGCTGGAGGCGCAGGCCGCCCTGGAAGCCCAGGAAACGGAAGGCGCTGCCGAGGAAGCACCGGCCGAGGCCGACAGCAACCGCGAGGATCGCGAGCGCTGGCGCGGCGGCTGGGGCGACATGACCGAGGAGCAGCGCCAGGAAATGGCGAACCGCTTCCGCGACGGCATGAACCAGTTCTTCGACGAGGAATACGCCTACGCCAAGGACGCCGAATCGCAGGAGCGTATTGCGGCGCTGGGCGACTACGCCAACCAAATGTTCGACCTCCGCCGCGCGATGCGCGATGCCACTACAGACGAAGAGCGTGAGGCCCTGCGCGCGCAGTCCGACGAGATGCGCGAGGCCTCGGAGAAGCTGCTGCGAGAACAGCAGAACGCCATGCTGCGCGACGTGGCCACGGCCCACGGCATCAAGGGCAAGGATTCCAAGGCCTACATCCGCGACATGCGCGCGGTGATGGAAAGCCCGTTCTTCACCTTCCCCATGGGCGGCCGGGGTCCGGGCGGTCCGGGCGGTTTCGGCGGTGGGCCGCGCGGCGGGGGCGGGGGACGCGGGGGCGGCGCGCAGTAGCCTTTCTGGCGCGCGTACTGCCCGGGCGGCTATGCTGCAGGCATGGCGCGCTTTCGTCTGACTGAGGCACTCGATCCGGCTCGTCCCGTCTCTTGGCGGGTGGATGCCGTACTCGCAGCCGTGGTGTTTCTCTTGGCCTTCGCGCTGGGCACCGCCTATGTCGCCACCTGGGGCGGCGTGGCCATGTACTGGCAGGAAGTCTTCGCGCCGGCAGTGTGCGTGGCCTGCGGCATGGAGCCCGCCAACCCTTATTTCGACGATGTACCGGAACTGTCCGACTTCCTTTATCAGCGGTCGGATACCTTCGATTGCGATGTACTGAAACGGCCGGACATCCGCTGGATTCCCTTCGATCCGGGCGATCGCAGTTTCGAGGAACTTCAGGCCTCGCACCCGCTGCGCGAATTTCCCGGGTTCATCTGGTGGCAGCATTTCCACTGGTATCTGTTGTGGACGGTCGCGCAATGCTGGCGTGTGTTCGGCGTGTCGTGGGAAGCGCTGTGGCCGTTGTTCGGATTCTTCTACGGGCTCACCGCCGTGGCGGCCTATGGCCTTTTCCGGCTGGCGGCGCGTCCCGCGCTGTCGCTTGCCTACACGCTGCTGCTGGTCTTTTCGCCGCTGCATTTGGAGCAGCTGCCGCACCTACGCGACTATGGCAAGGCGCCCTTCTTTCTCTTCGCGCTGTTGGCGGCGGGATGGCTGCTCAAGCGCGGCGGCGGCTGGGCGCGCGTGCTGGGTGTCGCGGCCGCCACGGGGCTGCTGCTGGGCGTCGGTGTGGGTTTCCGGCAGGATGTCACCATCGCGCTCGTCGCCTTTGCGGGCTCGGTGGCGGTGTTCTTTCCCGAGCCGCTGCGGCAGTCCTGGGCGCGGCGGGCGGCGGTGGCGGCGATGTGCGTGGCGGTGTTTTATGCCGCGGGCCATCCGATTCTGTCCGTGCTCGCGCGGCAGAACAACGCCCCGCACGACACGCTCATCGGCTTTCAGGACTACTGCCACCAGCGGCTGGGCGTGGGCAATCCTGTCTACGACTTCGGCGATCCCTTCAAGGACGAGCACACGCGCGCGGCCATCGAGCGTTATGCCAAAGACTTTCAGGACAGCCGCGGGCCGCTGCGGCATTATTCCGCGCACTACGACGCGATGGGCCGGGCCTACTTCATGGAGATCATCCGGATCTTTCCGGCCGATCTGGTCACGCGCGCGTTTGCCTCGGTGCTGCGGGTGCTCGACGAACTCCGGCCGCGCAACATGCTGCCGGAAGGCTGGGCCGATTCCGCCCTGAGTCCCGTGTTTCAATTGCGCGCGACTGCGGCGCAGGCGCTGGATTGGGGCAACCGCTATACGGCCGTGCTCGCCATCCTGTTGCTGGCGGCAATGCGCCCGAGCTGGGGCTTCACGGCGCTATGCCTGCTGTATCTCTACGCGGGGTATCCCTCGCTGCGGTTCAGCACGCGCCACGTGTTTCACCTCGAGTTTCTGCCGCTGTGGATTTCGGCGTTGGGGATTCAGTGCGCGTGGTACGGCGCGTGGCGGGTGGCTCGCGGGTACACTCGCCATGACGGTGGGAATGAAGAGTTGGCTCGTGGGTACGCTCGCCCTACCACGGTGGTCTGGAGGGTGGCTCTGGTGGGCCTGGCGGGTGTCGTGCTGACGCTGGGGCCGTGGGAATTGCTCAAGCGCTACCAGGATGGGCAGGTGCGGCAGCTCTTGCAGCAATACGATCAGGCGCCGCGCGATCGGTTGGTCACGGCATCCGTACCCGAGCCCGGTGGTCACACGCTCATTGAACTGCCCGGTTTCGCGCGGCGGGCGCAGCTGACTCCGGAGGAGCGCTCGCTGCCCAGCAATGCCTATGTGCTGGCCATCGAAACCACGCCCGGCGACGCTCCGCTTACCCTCGAGTTCGCATTCGGATTCAAGGACGATCACTACGACTTCACGCGCACGGTGACCGTGCCCGCGGCCGAAACCGCCACCGTGTATTTCCCGGTCTACACCACTGAGGACAACGTCTTTCTCGGCGTGCGTGTCGCCTCGCGTGATGCGCAGCGCGTGGGCCGCATGGCTGCCTTGCGAGACGTTTCCCAGATCCCCATACTGCTCACGGCGGTACTGCCGCCGGACTGGGCCCAATCCGGACTCTACCTGCGCTTCACGCGTTGACCAATCACACGAAGGAAATCATGGCTCCGATTCGCGTCCTGTTTATCTGTCTCGGCAACATCTGTCGTTCGCCTACGGCCGAGGGAGTCTTCACCAAGCTGGTGGAAGATTCCGGGTTGTCCGAGCGCATCCATGTGGATTCCGCCGGCACGGGAGACTGGCATGTGGGTGATCCGCCCGACCGGCGCGCCCGGGCCGAGGCGGCGCGGCGTGGTATCGATATCAGCGGGCTGCGCGGCCGCCAGGTGGCGCGCTCCGATTTCGACACCTTCCACTATGTGCTCGCCATGGACCAGAGCAACTACCGCGATCTGAGTCGGTTGTGTCCGACGGCGCATCGCGGCAAGCTGCATCTTTGTCTCGATTTCGCCTCGGACGCCGACGAGCGGGAGGTGCCGGATCCTTACTACGGCGGTGACGACGGCTTCGCCCACGTGTATGACCTCGTGGAAGACGCCGCGCGCGGACTGCTGCAACGCATCCGCCAAGAACATGGACTATAATGACTTACGCGACTTTCGGCAAGATTTTCGAGTTTTCGCTTGCGTTTTTCCGGTTGAAGCGTTAAAGTTTATCTAGGACATCTTGTGGAAAACGTAAGGGAAAGTGTCCCTGAACCACAATGGAGTGTAGCATGAGCCGAAGCACATCCCCGTATACGGTAGGCGAAGAGGTCGCCAACACGATCACCCATGGATTGGGCGCGCTGCTGGCGGCGGCCGGGCTGACCTCGATGGTCATTTACGCCACGGCCGGGGCGGATCCCTACCGAATCATCGCAGTGAGCATCTTTGGTGCCACGTTGATTCTGGCCTATCTCGCCTCGACCCTGTATCACGGCATCCCGCATCGTCAGGCGAAAGATGTGCTGCGCGTGCTCGACCACTGCGCCATCTTCCTGCTGATAGCCGGCACCTATACGCCGTTTCTCATGGTGCTGCTAGGCGAGACTTGGATCGGCTGGGCGCTGCTGGTGGGCATGTGGGCCTTCGCGCTTGCGGGCTGCACGTTCAAGGCTTTTTTCACCGGCAAGGGCGAGCGGCTTTCGCTCACCATGTACATCGGCATGGGCTGGGCGGTGCTTTTCGCCATCAAGCCCGCGATTGAAATCATGCCGCTCGGCGCCATCGTCCTGTTGCTGCTCGGCGGCTTGGCCTACACCTTCGGCGTCGTGTTCTACGTGTGGGAAAAGCTGCCGTACAACCACGCCATCTGGCACCTGTTCGTCATCGCGGGCAGCGCGCTGCACTTCGCCGCGGTGATGGCCTACGTGGTGCCGATTCCGGAACTGGCCGCCTAGGCCATCGCGATTTCGGTCTCGATGAAAATGAGGCCGCGGCCGTGGAGCGCGTGGTTGCGCGCATCCGTCGGCGTGTCTCCCTTGGCCAGCACATAGCCCAGCCGATCGCGGCTCTGCTTGTCGACCACATGGCCTACGACATCGCCCAGCGTGGCATGCACGACCACGTCCACCACGCTCCGCAGCGCCCGCGCGCGCTCGAGCCCCTCGATACGCCGGATGACGCCAGACCGGCTGCGCAGCCAAGCCACCGAGAACGCCGAGCCGTTATCTCCGCCGTGCGGCATGCCATCGAGTCCCGCGCGCTGCAGCGCGGTCATGATGACCGTGGGCGTAGAACTCAGCCAGACATCCGTCAGCACCGGTCCGGCCTCTGTGCACACCACCTCGATCTCGAGCCAGCGGCGGCTGTCGTCTTCCAGCAGGGCCTCCGTGCGTCTGGCGATGGCGCTCAGTTGCTGCGCCCGCTCCGATGACAGGTCGCCGGGCAGGGTCAATTCCATCACGACGCGGTAGGGGGAATCCGGCGCGAGGCTGGCCTCGGCCATGACCGGCGAGACCGGGCGTAGCTCGCGATCGCAGTGCAGACGATACACTGGACCGTTCTCGCCGCGCTGCACCAGCACCGCGTTCGACGTGCTGCGCTGGATGGCCTGAATAAAGCCCAGCGAAAGATCCTCGGGGAATTGCAGTTCCATGCAGAAGCGCGGATTGCCCTCGCCGACGCTCTTGAGCCAGAGGGGGCCTCGCGCGCCCTGGGCGGCCGCAAGCCGGCCTTCGTCGCGGTCGCACGCCAAAATGCCCGGCGCGACGCGCACACCGTCCTGCTCCAGCCGCTCCGCGATGTCGAGAAAAGGGACATCGTGCGCGGTGCAGTTCACGCCGCCTCCGCTCATGCAATCTCCTGCCGGAATGGATTTCGTGGCCGAATCCGTTTCTGCTACCATCATAACCGCAACCGGCGCGGAAGTGTAGATCAAAAAATAACCCCGTACCGCGCCAATCCGTGGAGAGTTTCATGAATCGGTTACACGCCTCGACGCTGAAGATGTTTACGGCGGCGCTGATTACGGCGTTGTTCTGCGGCTGCATCCAGAGGCCTGCGCCGCAACCGCCGGCGGAAGCAGCACCGGCCCCGGCGGCTGCCCCTGAGGTGTCCACCAATGCGGTACCGGCCGAGATGGCTGAGGCGATGCCGGACGAACCGGCGGAACCGGCGACGCCGGCGGGCTCGGCCCCGGAATTCGACCGGGAAAACACCCGCGAGCTCGGCGAGGAATCCGGGCTGCAGCCCGTGTACGGCGACTGGATCATCCGCCGGCTGCCCGCCGAAATGCCCCACCTGAACCCGATCACCAGCACGGATGCCTACGCCTCGTACTTCGACCAGATGATCTTCGACGCACTCACCGACGTGGACCCCGTGACGCTCGAGCCGATTCCGCTGGTCGCCAAGTCGTGGGAAGAATCCGAGGATCACCTGACCTATACCTTCCACCTGCGAAACGACATCAAGTTCACCGATGGCGTGCCGCTGACGGCGAAGGACGTGAAGTTCACTTTTGACAAGATGATGGACCCCGGCGTGGATGCGGCGCACTACCGCAGCTATTTCGTGAATGTGACGAGCTGCGAGACGCCGGATGACTACACCGTGATTTTCCGTTGTAACGAGCCCTATTGGCTGCACCTCATCTATCTGGGCGGATTGCCGATTCTTCCCGAGCACATCTACGCCGAGGGCGATTTCAACGACCATGCCTTCGCGCGCAAGCCGCTGGGCAGCGGGCCGTACAAGTTCGACAAGTGGGACACCGGCCAGCAAGTATCCGTGGCGCGCAACGCGGATTATTGGGGCATACCCGAGGGCCACGGCGGCTGGATTAACAAGTGGATTTTCAAGGTGATCACCGATGACAACGCGGCGATGACTGCGCTCTCTTCGGGAGACCTGGACCTCATGTCGCTCACGGCGGAACAGTGGGTGCGGCGCGCCGACACGCCCAAGTTCAACAGCCAGTTCAACAAGCTCCAGTTCTACTCGCCGTTCTACAATTACCTCGGCTGGAACATGCGCCTGCCGCAGTTCGAAGACAAGCGCGTGCGGCGCGCGCTGACCATGCTGCTCGACCGAGAAACCATCCGTGAGACGATTTTCCATGGGCTCGCGCAGCCGATGGTGGCGAACTTCCTGCCGGGAACGCCGGAGTTCAACGAGAACCTGAGCCCCTGGCCCTTCGACCCCGCCGCCGCGACGACGCTGCTGGACGAGGCTGGCTGGCGGGACACCAACGGCAACGGCATCCGCGACAAGGACGGCGTCGAGCTCCAGTTCGAGATGCTCATGATCAACTCGAGCTCCGAGTACGAGCGCCTGGCGACCGTGTTCAAGGAACAGCTCGCGCGCGCCGGTATCGACATGCAGCTGAACCTGCAGGAATGGGCCTCGCTCATCGAGAAGGTGCACGACAGGAATTTTCAGGCCTACATGCTGGGGTGGTCGATGCCGCCCTTCCCGGACCTGTATCAGCTGTGGCATTCCTCGCAGGCCGACAGCGGTTCGAACTACGTGGGCTTCGTGAACGAGGAGGCCGACCAGATCATCGAGGGCGTGCGCCGCGAATTCGACCGCGGCAAACGCATCGAAATGTTCCGCCGCTTCCAGGAAATCGTGCACGAGGAACAGCCCTACACCTTCCTGTACGCACCGATGTCGCTTGTGGCCGTGGACAAGCGCGTCAAGAATACGGTCGTGTATCCGCTACTGCGCTCGCGGCCGTACTTCGAGTGGTTCGTGCCGGAAGACGAGCAGCGCTACGGCAAGTAGCACCGGGATATTACCTGCGTGAGAACCTATGTCCTGAGGCGGCTGCTGCTCATGATCCCGACGTTCATCGGGGTGAGCCTGATCACGTTCGTCATCATCCAGCTGGCGCCGGGCAGCCCCATCGCCGCGAAGCTCATGTTCAACGCGAACGGAATGTCGAGCGAGGCGTCGTCCCAACAGATTATCGAGGACACGAAAAAGCTGTACGGTCTCGACAAACCGATTCCGGTGCAGTACGTGCTCTGGCTCGGCCGGCTCGCCACGCTCGATTTCGGCAAGAGCTACAAGGACCAGCGCCCTGTAAGCGACAAGATCGCCGAGGCGCTGCCCATCACGATCCAGCTCAGCCTGTTGTCGATCTTCCTGGCCTACCTGCTCGCGCTGCCTGCGGGCATCTTCTCGGCCACGCGGCAGTATTCCTGGGCCGACTCGGCGCTCACGCTCACCCTCTTCGTACTCTACAGTCTGCCCAGCTTCTGGGTGGCGACTCTGATGATCATGTTCCTCGCGGGCGGCGAGTATTACGACATCTTTCCCGCGTACGGGTACTCCAGCATCGATGCCGAGACCATGAGTACGGGCGCGTGGGTGATGGATCGGCTCTGGCACATGGCCATGCCGCTCTTCTGCTATACCTACGCCAGCCTCGCGATGATTTCGCGCTACATGCGCGGCAGCATGCTCGAGACCATCCGCCAGGATTACATCCGCACGGCGCGCGCCTTCGGCTTCTCCGAGCGCGTGGTGGTATACCGCTACGCCCTGCGCAATTCGCTTATCCCCATCGTCACGCTGCTGGGCGGCCTGTTGCCCGCGCTCATCGGCGGCAGCGTGATCATCGAGAGCATCTTCAGCATTCCCGGCATGGGGCGGCTCGCTTTCGAGGGCGTGCTCTCGCGCGATTACCCGCTGGTGATGGGCGTATTCACCATCAGCGCGCTGCTCACCATGTTCGGGCTGCTGCTGAGCGACATTCTCACCGCGCTGGTCAACCCCAAGATCACCTTCGACTGATGGCCGCCGCACCCGAAAGAAAACAGGGCTACTGGCGGCTTGTCTGGCGTCAGTTCAAACGTCGTCCGCGGGGGCTCGTGGGTCTGGCCATCATCGTGCTGATGGCGCTGCTGGCGGTGTTCGCGCCCTTTCTCGCGGGCGATGTGCCCATACTCATGAAGAAAGACGGTGCACTCTATGTGCTGCCCAACGTCTTCACCTATACGGCGCTTCAGGAACAATTGCTCTACGCGAATTTCGACCGCTGGCAGCCGTCCGCAGGCGAATGGGCCGTGCGCCCGCCGATCCCCTATGGCTACCAGCGGCAGGTGCTGCTCGACCGCCTGCAGCCGCCCGGCCCCGAGCATTGGCTGGGCACCGACGACGGCGGGCGCGACGTGCTCAGCCGCCTCATCCACGCCGCGCGCGTGTCGATGTCGGTGGGCGTCGTTGCCGTGGGCATCGCCGTCATCATCGGTGTGCTGCTCGGGGCGCTCGCGGGCTACTACGGCGGCTGGGTCGACAGCGTCGTGCTCCGCATGATCGAGACCATGCTGGTCTTTCCGACCTTCTTCTTCATCATCACCGTGATCGCGTTTCTGCCGCCGAGCATCTACAACATCATGGTGGTGATCGGGCTCACCTCGTGGCCGGGCGTGGCGCGGCTGGTGCGCGGCGAAGTGCTGCGCGAACGCCAGCAGGACTACGTGGCTGCGGCGCGTGCCACGGGCCTGAGCAACGCGCGCATCATCTTCCGGCACATCCTGCCCAACGCCGTCAGCCCCGTGTTCGTCTACGCCACCTTCGGCGTGGCGGGTGCCATCCTGGCCGAGTCGGCGCTCAGCTTCCTCGGCTTCGGCATCCGGCCGCCCGAGCCCAGCTGGGGCGAACTGCTCAAGCAGGGCAAGACCTATGTGGACTTCGCCTGGTGGCTCGTGCTCTTTCCGGGCCTCGCCATCTTCATCACGGTCACGGCGTTCAATATCGTGGGCGAGGCCCTGCGCGACGCCATGGACCCGAGGCTGCGGCAATGATCGACGCGCGCGAACCCCTGCTCACCGTGCGCGGACTGCGCACCGTATTCGACACCGACCGCGGCCCTGCGCCTGCGGTGGATGGCGTGTCGTTCGACCTGTTTCCCGGCAAGACCCTGGCGCTGGTGGGCGAGAGCGGCTGCGGCAAGAGCGTCACTGCGCTGTCCATCCTGCGGCTCGTGCCGAGTCCGCCGGGCCGCATCGAGGCTGGCGAGGTGTTTTTCAACGGCCGCGACCTGCGCCGCATGCCCGAGCGCGATCTGCGCGCCGTGCGCGGCAACGATATTTCGATGATCTTCCAGGAACCGATGACGTCGATGAACCCCGTGTTCCGCGTGGGCGACCAGATCGTCGCGGTGCTGCGCTTGCACCGGGGCCTCAACCGCGCCGATGCGCGCGACGAGGCCATCGCCCTGCTCAAGCGCGTGGGCATTCCCGCCCCGGAGCGGCGCGTGGACAACTTCCCGCACGAGATGTCGGGCGGCATGCTCCAGCGCGTGATGATCGCCATGGCGCTCGCCTGCGGGCCCAAGCTGCTCATCGCCGACGAGCCCACCACCGCGCTTGACGTGACCATTCAGGCGCAGATACTCGACTTGCTGCGGCAGCTGCAGGAAGAAACCGGCATGGCGCTGCTGCTCATCACGCACGATTTGGGCGTGGTGGCCGAGAACGCGCACGACGTCGCGGTTATGTATGCAGGCCGCATCGTCGAGCGCGCGTCGGCCGCCGAGCTCTTTCGCGGCCCCAAGCACCCGTACACCCAGGGCCTCTTCGCCTCGCTGCCGTCGATGAACAAGGGTGCGCGGCGGCTGCAGACCATCGAGGGCAATGTACCCGCCGTGTCCAACTTCCCCCCGGGCTGCCGATTCCATCCGCGCTGCCCGCACGTGATGGAGCGTTGCATGAGCGAGGTGCCGCCGGACTTCCGTTGCGGCGAGACGCACACGGCGGCCTGCTGGCTGCGAGACCCGGAGCGCACGCCATGAGCACGCCGTTGCTACAGGTCGAGGGCCTCACCAAGCATTTCCCGGTGAAGGCGGGGGTGCTTTCGCGCACCGTGGGGGCGGTGCGCGCCGTGGAGGATGTGAGCTTTACGGTGGAGCGCGGCAAGACCCTGAGCCTGGTGGGCGAGAGTGGCAGCGGCAAGACGACGGCCGGGCGCTGCCTGCTGCGGCTTATCGAGCCGACCGCCGGTACCATCCGCTTCGATGGACAGGACATCACCCGGCTGTCGCAGCGCGAGCTGCGGCCCCTGCGCAAGCGCATGCAGATTATCTTTCAGGATCCGTACGGCTCGCTGAATCCGCGCATGACGGTATTCACCATGCTCGCGGAGGCCATGCGCGCCCATGGGCTGCACCAGAAGCAGCCGCCCGCCGAGCGCGTGCAGGAATTGCTGCAATTGGTGGGGCTGCCGTCCGAGGCGGCGCACCGCTATCCCCATGAGTTCAGCGGCGGCCAGCGCCAGCGCGTCGGCATCGCCCGGGCGCTGGCGGTGGAGCCCGAGCTGATTGTTGCCGACGAGGCGGTCTCGGCGCTCGATGTGTCCATCCAGGCGCAGATTCTGAACCTGCTCAAGGAACTGCAGGAACGGCTCGGCTTGAGCTACGTGTTTATCGCGCACGACCTCAGCGTGGTGCGACACCTTTCGCATGAAGTCGCGGTCATGTACCTGGGCCGCATCGTGGAACACGGGCCGGCGGAATCGGTGTTCGCGCATCCGGTGCATCCGTATACCCGGGCGCTGTTGGCCTCCGTTCCGATGGTCGACCCCGGGGCGCGCCGGGAACGCGTGCCGCTGCGCGGGGAAACGCCCAGCCCGCTGAATCCGCCTGCGGGCTGCGCCTTTCATCCGCGCTGCCCCGACGCCATTCCGGCCTGCTCGGAGCGCATGCCGGGGATGGGCGACTGCGGAAACCGGCACGGCGCCCGGTGTATGGTACATGCGCCGGAGTAGCCGCCCACAGCGGGCTTGTGCGTTGCGGCTGGTTTTGCTAGGCTACGGCGAATTTTTCGCGGGGGACCCTTGCCGATGAGGCTGGATATCGCGGCGCAGACGGACATTGGGCGCCGTAAGCAGAGAAACGAAGACTATTGCGGCGTGTACCGCGAAGACACGCCCGACTTGCGCCTGTTCAGCGAGGGCGCCCTGCTGTGCGTGGCCGACGGGCTCGGCGGGCACGGCGGCGGCGATATCGCCAGCAAGCTCGCGGTCTCCGTGGTCAAGGATATCCTCAAGGAGCCCTACCCCCAGGCTCCGGCCGGTTCGCCCGAGGCCGATGCCGGCCCCCTGCCCCTGCTGCGCTCCTACATCAAGAAGGCCAACGAGGTAGTCTACAAGACCAATCAGGACCTCGTGCTCCGCAGCCCGGAAAACCGCCCCATGGGCACCACCCTGCTTTCAGCTATCGTGCAGCCGGGCAAGGTGTGGATTGGCAACGTCGGCGACTCGCGCGCCTACCACATCCGCGAAGGCGACTTTATCAGCCGCACCGAGGATCATTCCTGGGTGGACGAGCAAGTGAAGCTGGGCCTGATGAGCAAGGCCGAGGCCGAGACCGACCGCCGCAAGAACGTGGTGACCCGCTGTGTGGGTACGCACGAAGACACGACGGTCGATACCTATCTCTGGCAATTGCAGCCCGGCGATATGCTGCTGCTCTGCTCCGACGGCCTGGTGAACATGGCCACCGACAAAGAGATCCTGCGCGAGTTCCAGAAGCAGGGCACCGCCGCCGAGATTGCGCAGCGCCTCGTGAAGTTGGCGAACGACAACGGCGGCAAGGACAACATCACCGTAGTCGTCGCGCACATCAGCCCGTCGCTCTTCCGCGTGTTCGTGCTGCGCATCCGGGCCTTCATCAAGAGAGGCCGCATCACCCCCGCGCTTGTGGCCACCTTCCTCTTCTGGGGCGCGCTCTGCTTCGGTGCCGGCTACGCCCTCGGCCAGTTCCTGCCCCTCACTCTCCCCATGATGTCGCCCTGAGCGCATCGGGTCCCGACCCAATAGCTGGATGCACCGCTGCCGCGTTTCCATCGTGCCGCTTTTTCCCCAGATAGCATCGTGCGCGGCCGCTGCCCTTCCCGGGGCCGAAGTCTATCCACGGCGGACTGCGGTAGTGGTTCATAGAACCCACGCGCAGACCCGCGCTACTTCTGGTTCGGGCAGACGCCGTCTTCGCCGGCTTCGCAGGCGGAGAAGCCGCCGATATTGAAGAGCTGCACCAGGCGCAGCACTTCGGAGAGCGAGATCACCCAATCCTGCTGGAGGTAGTCGCTTGCGTGCGGCAAGCATCCGACGCGCGAACCGGGGTATGGCGCGTAACCATCCTCGGTGGTATCGTCGCAATGGTAGGCGCGGGCATTGAAGAGCTGAATGCCGCGCATCAGTTCGCCGAGGTCCAGTTCGCCGTACGGCGCGGTGTAGTCGCCGGAGTAGAAACTCTGCGCCGGTTCGCCTTCACAGCCGCCGGTTTCACCCTCATTTCCGCCGGTCTGCCCCTCGGTAGAACCTTCGACTGCTCCCTCGCCCTCGTTGCCCTGGGGCTGGCCTTCAGTCGATCCTTCGACGGTGCCTTCGCCTTCCGGGCCGTTCGTCTCGCCTTCGGGGTTGCCCTGCGTATCCGGCTCGAGTTGAAAGACGACATCTTTCTGCTGGCCGGTGGCGATGTATACCTGCTGAATCCGGGGCTGCTTGCCGGGCGCGGTCACGCGCACCGTGTAGTTGCCCGAAGGAATGCCGTCGATCGGGTAGACGCCCGACTGATTGTGCGATTGCTGGATGTTGTAGGGATTCAGTTCCACGAGCCCGTTCATGATCGCGTTGCCGCTGCCGCTTTCGAGCACCGTGCAATACAGCGTCGAGGCCGTCACGCCCGAACCGCTCGCCACGTAGTTGTACGTGGTCTCGGGTCCGGAGGTCTCGCCGGACTTGTTCTCACGGGCCTTCGGGCTGAATTCGATGCGTACGAAGTAGAAGCCCGTGCGCGGCGCGATGAACTGCACCATGGAGCGGCGCGCATTGAATACATCGGGCGCGTCATCGTTGCACGCCACGGGCACCAGCACCTTGCCGTCCGGGCCCTCGATCGCGTCTTCCAGGCAGTCCGTCGGCCGCACCGCCACCACCTCGTCCTCGTCGAGCAAGCGGTAGACACTGATGAACGTGTCCGCGGCGCTCAACAGGTCGCGGGTTTCCACGGTCACGGCCTGCCCCGAACTGGCGTAGAAGCGTTTCCAGTCCACGTCGCCGTCCACGTGAAAGTTATGCGTCTGCAGGCGCGACAGGATATCGAGAGAGTTCAGCACGCTGAGGTCAAGCAGGCCGGAAAACACCGCAAGGCCGGGGCCGTTGTCCGGTTCGAACTCGTCCGGTCCGAGAATCGGCAGCGGAAGCTGGCTGAGAATGGGGTCAAGGATCTCGTCAATAGGGCTGCCGCCCAGAATCGGATCGAGAATATCATCCAGCAGACCTCCTTCGCCCTCGCCCTCGCCGCCCAGCAGCGGATCGGTGATGTCGTCGATCAGGCCATTCTCGCCCTCGCCTTCCGAGCCCAACAGCGGATCGGTAATCTCGTCAATCAGGCCGCTTTCGCCTTCGCCTTCGTCGCCGCCCAACAGCGGATCGGTAATCTCGTCAATCAGACCGCTTTCGCCCTCACCCTCGGATCCGATGATCGGATCGAGAATATCGCCAAGTCCACCCAGTGCGTCGGCTTGCGTAGAAACTAGAATGTTTCCAAAAAGGAACACAACGCTGCCAACAATCAGGCAACGGCGGAACGTATAGTTCCAATTTGGACATATTTTTTGCGTTTTGTCTTGCATCTATTCCTCGGATGGGCCCCTTCGCCCAGGTCATTATACCCGAGATTTTTGAAATGCAAGTGGCTGAAAAGGCTGCGGTTGCCGAGGGATGTTTGAAGTCGTATGATACGCGCTTTGCAAGGAGCCCCTTCATGAGCCGGATTTTTGTCGCATCGGCAATCGCCATCCTTACGCTGGGCAGCACGACCAGTAGTCGCGCGGAAGACCTGCCGGAAAATTCGCTTTCGGATATTTTGGTGGAATCTGCGGCGTTCGTCGCGGCCGAGGCGCCCGACCCCGGCGCGATGACCATCACCCTCGACGAGGCCGTTTCGCGCGCGCTGGAGCAGAACGGCCAGCTGTTGGCCGCGGCCGCTCGGGTGGATGCCGCCGAGGCGCAGATCAAGCAGGCGGAATCGGCGAAGCTGCCCCAGGTGAGCAGCCAGCTGCGCGCCGCCTATCTCGGCGCGCTGGACCAGGGCGTGCGCACCACGCCGTTGGCCGACTTCGTGCTCGATGCCGAGGCGCTCCAGATAGGCGATTCAGTGGTGGCGGGAACCATCTCGCTGCAGCAGGTGCTTTACGCCGGCGGCAGCATCCGGGCGGGCATCGCCGCCTCGCAGTACCTGGCCGAATCCGAGACCTGGCGCGAGGCTGCGGCCCGCAACGATTTGGTGCTCGAGGTTAAGCGCGCCTATTACGACTGCCTGCTGGCGCGGGCGCTGGTGCGGGTGGCGCGAGAGAGCATGGAAACCTTCGAGCGGCACCGGGCCGACGCCGCCAAGGCGCTCGAGGTGGGTGCCGTGAGCCGCTTCGAACTCATCCGCGCCGACACCGAACTCAGCGCGCGCCGGGCCGATCTCGACACCGCAAAGACCTTGCAATCGATCGCGCAGCTCAACCTGCAGCGGCTGCTGCACTGGGAAGAGGAAGCCCCCGTGGCCTGCGACCCCGCGATTCCGATCGCGCTGGATCTGATTGAGACGATGGACGCGCTCACGGCGACCGCGCAGGAGCAGCGTCCCGAGCTGGCGGCGCTCGAGGCGGGCCTGCAGGCGGCGAAGCAGCAGGTGGAAATTACCAAGGGGCAGCAGCGTCCGCGCGCCGGGGCGATGGTGCAGTACCAGCGCATCGAGGGCGGCAGCGACGCCCTGCCCAATGGCCTGGTCGTGAGTCTGGGCCTTGAGTGGGACCTCTACACCGGCGGCCGGAAGAAGAACGAGACGCTGCAGGCGTCGTATCAGGCGCAGGCGCTGGAGCACGAGCTGGACGAATTGCGGCGCGCCGTGGAACTGGAAGTGAAGCAGGCATCGCTGCGCATGGATGAAGCCGAACGCAAGATTCTGCAGTCTCACCAGACGGTGGTGCTCGCGCGCGAGGGCCAGGAGCTGGCCGAACTGCGCTTCAAGCAAGGCGCCGGCACGCAGACCGAATCGCTGGATGCGGACCTGGCGCTGGTGCAGGCGCGCTCGGCCCTGGTGCAGGCGCTGCGCGATTACCTGACCGCCCGCGCCGAGCGCGACAAGGCCGTCGGACGCGGCGCTGCGCTGTAGCGGCAGGCTAGGAATATTTCGCGCACGGATCGGATTGACCTTGTTCGCGGTCCCGGGTGAATACAGCCAACCGGGGGAGCATGCGCGGCAGCCTGCCGCGCGATGGCATCGGACACGCAATTGAACTGCAGGATACCGTGGCTTGGGGAATCCATTGCGACAATCGGAAGGAAGGGCGTTGCGCCGGATGTGCGCCGCATGCGCATGCGCGGCGGCCGTCGGCCTTTCTTCCTGTGTCACCTTTCCCCCGCCCGACCGCAGCCCGGCTGATCTGCCCCTGCCCGAAACTTACTCGCTCTACTCCGAGGCCGTGCCCGATCCGGGCCCGTGGTGGCTCGACTTCCACTCCGACGATCTCAGCGGCCTGATTGATAGCGCAATTGACGGGAACTTCACGATAGCTCAAGCGGCGGCGCGTATCCGTCAGGCCGATGCGCTCGTGCAGCAGGCGCGTTCGTCGCTGCTGCCTTCGGTCAACTTCGGCATCGATGCCGACACCACGCGCCGCCAGGTGGACACCGGCGAATCCTACGCGCTTGAGTCCTCGACCCGGCGGCTGGCGGCGCTGAGCGCGCTGGCAGGCGGCACCAGTATTTTCACCGGCACGGCCTCGTCCGGCCTCGCGAATCTGCGCAGTGGACTGCAGGTGTCGCGCACCCGGCTCAACGGACTCCAGACGCTGCTCGAGCCGGAGCCGTCCTCGCTGTCGATCACCTCGCCCGAATCGTACGGGCTCGGCGTATCGGCCAGCTACGAGGTCGACCTCTGGGGACGTGTACGGGCGAACGCCGCCGCCGCGCAAGACACGCTCGACGCCAGCCGCGAGGACGCCTACGCCGCCGTGCACAGCGTGGCCGGGCAAGTGGCGCTTACCTGGCTCGACGCTCTCGAATACGCCCAGATACTGCGAGTCACGCGTGACCAGCTGGAGACCAACCGCACGAACCTCGAGCTGATCGAAGTGCGCTACCGGAATGGTCTCGCGACCGCGCTCGATGTGTATCAGCAGAGGCAGGCCGTGGCCGATACCGAGGCCGCGCTGCCGCAGCTCGAGGCGCGCTACGCGCTGCTGCTCCATACGCTCGCCGTGCTGCTCGGCCAGCCGCCGAAGACCGACCTGGGGCTCGACGAGACGGCCTTCCCGCAGGCAGGCGCCCTGCCTGAAACCGGCCTGCCCGCGGACCTGCTGGCGATGCGGCCCGACGTGCGCGCGGCCGGGCTCCGGCTCAAGGCCGCCGACTGGCAGGTGTCCGCAGCCCAGGCGCAGCGCTTGCCGGCACTGACCCTCTCCGCCAGCATGCGCGCCGGCGCACAGAATACGAGCCTGATCTTCGACAACTGGATCATGACGCTGGCGGGCAGTCTGGCGGGGCCCGTGTTCGACGCCGGACGCCGCAAGGCCGAGGTGGAACGCGCGCGGGCCGTGGCCGACGAACGCCTCGCGGCTTATAAGCAAGTGGTGCTGAACGCCGTGGCCGAAGTGGAAGACGCGCTGGTGCAGATCGACCGCCAGGAGGCCTACGTGGCCGCGCTGGGCCGCCAGATCGAGGCGGCGCGCAATGCCTACCGCGAGGCCCTTGGGCGTTACCGCATGGGCCTGACCGACTACCTGCCGGTGCTCACGGCGCTGCGCAATACGCAATCGCTCGAGCGCGCAGAGGTCGAGGCCGAACACGACCGCATGGTGTACCGCGTGCAGCTGCACCTGGCGCTCGGCGGCGGCTGGATGCAGGAACAACTCGCAACCGCAAAGGACCCGGACGTTGAGCGGACAGAATAAGAAAGCGGGCGCGGGCGGACTGCTCCTCAAGGTCGTCTCGGTGACGATGAAGACCCTCGCCCCGGTTGTCATCCTGGTTGGGGGCGGCGCCGCGGTGGTGTACATGATGGAAACCGCGCCCGTGCCGGCGAAACGCGAGGTGGTGCACAAGGCCCGTCTCGTCGAGGTGACCGAAGTCGAACGCGGCCCGAACCGCGTACTGCTCGACGCGCAGGGCACCGTAATGCCCGCGCAGGAAGTCGTGCTCAGCCCGCAGGTAACCGGCGCGGTGGTGGAACTGAACCCCTCGCTCGTACCCGGCGGCCGGCTGGCCCAGGGCGAAGTGGTGCTGCGTATCGACCCCCGCGACTACGAGCTCGCGCTGAGCGACCGAAAGAGCGACGTGGTGCGGATGGAATCCGAACTCACCATGGCTAAGGCCAGCCAAGACGTGGCCCGCCGCGAGTATGAAACGCTCGGCGAGGAACTCGCCACGCAGGAAAAATCGCTGGTACTGCGCGAGCCGCAGATCGCCGCGGCCGAGGCGAACCTCGCCGCCGCGCGCGCGATGGTTTCCGACGCCGAGCTGAGCCTCGAGCGCACCACTGTCGAGGCGCCCTTCGACGCGCTGGTCGTGGAGGAAATGGTTGACCTCGGCTCGCGGCTATCCACGCAATCGACCATCGCCCGGCTCGTGGGCACCGAGAAATACTGGGTGGAAATCGCGCTGCCGCAAAGCGACCTGCGCTGGGTGCCGCTGCCGGAAGACGGCGGCGAGGGCGCGCTCGTGCACCTGTCGCAGCCCATGGCCTGGGGCGAAGGCGCCGAGCGCGAAGGCCGCGTCGTGCGGCTGCTGCCGGACCTCTCCCGCGAGGGCCGCATGGCCCGCCTGCTGGTCGAAGTGGACGATCCCCTCGCGCTCATGCCCGAGAACGCAGGCATGGCCAAGCTGCTCGTGGGGCAATACCTGCGCGCCGTGATTGAAGGACGCGAGGTGGAAGACTCGCTGCTGCTCGACCGACGCCTGCTGCACGAAGGCAACAAGGTGTGGGTGATGAACGCGCAGGACGCGCTCGAGATCCGTGAACTCGATATCGCCTATCGCGGCCTTGAGCAGGTGCTGGCGCTCGGCGGCGTGGAACACGGCGAGCGCGTGGTGACCAGCGGCATCGCCGCGCCGGCCGAGGGCATGCCCCTGCGCGTCGCGGCGCCGGCATCGGGTGCGCCCTCATGAGCGCAGGACCCTCCGGCGGCATGATCGAGTGGATGACCCGGCACCGGGTCGCCCCGAATATCCTGATGGCCGTGCTGCTCATCGGCGGCCTCGGCATGTCCACCATCATCAAGCAGGAGGTGTTTCCCAATTTCACCGACGACACGATCTCGATTGTCGTGCCGTTTCCCGGGGCCAGCCCGGAAGAGGTGGAAGAGGGCATTATCCTGGCGGTGGAAGAGGAAGTGCGCGGACTGGACGGCGTGGGAGAAGTGCGCGCCACGGCCTCCGAAGGCCGCGCCGTAATCTTCGTCGAAATCCTCCTGGGCGCCGACCCGCAGCAGGTGAACCAGGACGTCAAGCAGGCGGTCGATCGCATCCGCGTGTTCCCCGAGGACGCCGAGGACGAAATCATCACGCTCAGTTCGCGCAAGCGCTCCGTGATCGACATGCAGCTGTATGGCGACGTGAGCGAGTGGACCCTGCGTCAGGCGGCCGAGCAGGTGCGCGACGGCCTGCTGCAGCAGCCGGGCATCACGCAGGTGGAGCTCGAGGGCGCGCGCGACATGGAGATCCTCGTCGAGGTGCCCGAGGCCACGCTGCGCGAATACGGCCTCACGCTCGCGAGCATCGGCCGGGTGCTGGCGGAATCGGCGCTCGACCGTGCAGGCGGCGCGGTAGACACGTCGTCCGGCGAAATCCTCGTGCGCGTGCAGGAACGCCGCGAATGGGCACAGGAGTTCGAGAACATTCCCGTGGTGGCGCCCGCGACCGGCGCGGTCGTGCGGCTGGGCGACATCGCCACCATCCGAGAGGCCTTCGAGGATACCAACACCTTCGGCACCTTCGAGGGCAAGCGCTCCATCGGCATGCTCGTGTACCGCATCGGCGACCAGACGCCCATCGGCGTGGCGGACGCCGTGTACGACGCCCTGCCCGACGTGATGTCCAACCTGCCCCCGGGTATCGAGATCGCGATCCAGGACGACGACTCCGAGATTTACCGGCAGCGACTGGAATTGCTGCTCAAGAACGGGCTGCTCGGCCTCTGTCTCGTGCTGGGCATCCTATCCATTTTCCTCGAATTCCGTCTGGCGTTCTGGGTGGCGATGGGCATCCCCACCGCCTTCCTCGGCACCCTGCTGTTTCTGCCTTGGTTCGATGTCTCCATCAACATGGTCTCGATGTTCGCGTTCATCCTCGCGCTCGGCATCGTGGTGGACGACGCCATCGTGGCGGGCGAGAACATCTACGAGTACCGGATGCGCGGCATGAGCCACCTCGAGGCGGCGTTCCGCGGCGCGCGCGACATCGCCATTCCGATTTCGTATTCGATCATCACGAACATCGTCGCGTTCATTCCGCTGGCCACCGTGCCCGGCACCTTCGGCAAAATCTGGGGCGTGATTCCGGTGGTAGTAATCACGGCGTTCTGTCTCTCGTGGCTCGAGGCCATGCTCATCCTGCCCGCGCACCTCGCCCATGTGAAGGAAGGCGGACGCTCGGGCATCGGCGCGAAGATCCACCACCTGCAGCAGATGATCGCCAACGGCTTCACGCTTTTCGCCGAGCGGGTTTACGGTCCGGTGCTGGCCTTCGCCATGAACTGGCGCTACGGCACCATCGCCATCATGATGGCCATCCTCGGGCTGGTGCTTTCCATTCCCGCCAGCGGCCGCATGGGCTTTATCCTCATGCCGCAGGTCGAGGGCGAATACGCGCAGGCCACCGCCGTGCTGCCCGTGGGCGCGCCGCTCGACGACGTGCTCAAGGTGCGCGACAAGATGGTGGACAGTGCCCGCGTGGTGCTGGCCGAAAACGGCGGCGAAAAGCTGGGCACGGGTGTGTTTGCGCTGGTGCAGGAAAACGTCATCGAGGTGCGGGCTTACCTCGTCGAGCAGAGCCTGCGCACCCTGTCCACAAGCGCGGTCACCCAGATGTGGCGCGAAAAAATGGGGTCCGAACTCGCGGGCCTCGAGTCGCTCCGCTTCGAAGCGGACGCTGGCGGTCCCGGACGCGGACCCAAGGTGTCGGTCGAGTTGTCGCATCGGAACGTGGAGACGCTCGAGCGGGCCGCCGCCGACCTCGCCGAGCGGCTCGAGCAGTTCGCCAGCGTGAATGACGTGGACGACGGCTACAGCCCGGGCAAGGTGCAGCTCGACTTCAAGGTGACGGACGAGGGGCGCGCCCTCGGGCTGGATGCGGCCGAGATCGCCCGGCAGGTGCGCGGCCGCTTCTACGGTATCGAGGCGCTCCGCCAGCAGCGCGGCCGCAACGAGGTGACGCTCAAGGTGCGGCTGCCCGAGGAAGAGCGCACGAGCGAGGCGGACCTGGAAAAGCTTATTCTGATTACGCCCGACGGCGGCGAGGCCCCGCTGTACGAACTGGCGACGGTGACCCGCGGACGTGCCTACACCGACATCCAGCGGCGCGACGGCCGGCGCATCGTCACCGTGACTTCGAACGTGGAGCCGGTGAGCGAGACGAGCAAGGTGCTTGCGGCGCTGACCGCGGACATCATGCCGCAGTTGATGGCGGATTATCCGGGCCTGAGCTATTCCTTCGAAGGACGCCAGGCCGACATGAGGGACTCGCTCAACTCCTTCTATTGGAGCTGCGGGCTGGCACTGTTTGTCATCTTCATGCTGCTCGCGGTGCCTTTCCGCAGCTATGTGCAGCCGCTCATCGTGATGGTCGCCATTCCCTTCGGCGTCGTGGGCGCGATCCTCGGGCATCTACTCATGGGCTTCTCGCTCTCGATGATCTCGATCATGGGCATCATTGCACTGTCGGGCGTGGTAATTAACGGCGCGCTGGTGATGGTGGACTACGCCAACGCGCGGCGTGCCGAGGGCTTCGACGCCTTCGATGCCATCCACAGCGCGGGCGTGCGCCGCTTCCGGCCCATCTGGCTGACCACGATGACCACCTTCGGCGGCCTGGCCCCGATGATTTTCGAGAACTCCCGCCAGGCCCGCTTCCTCATTCCCATGGCGCTCTCGCTCGGCTACGGCATCGTGTTCGCCACGGTCATCATTCTCGTGCTGGTGCCCGCGCTGTACATGATGGTGGAAGACATCATCTGGGTGGCGCGCGGCACGGCCAGCGTGGCGGCGCCCGGACTGCTCAAGGACGATGAAGAATCCGGAGGCGAGCCCAAGCCCGCCCACTAGCGCTTTGCGCCCCATCCCGGCCCTTGCTAAGATGACCGTTCTGGCGCGGCAGCGGCCGTGCCGAGGGAGGATAATCCGTGGGCAATCGGCAACCGATGCCGGAAACGCTGGTCATTCTGGGAGCGTGCGGCTCGTCGCGCGAGTCCTATTGGGTGGTTAAAGACGACTTTCCAGACACCCGCATGGTCTTCGTCGAGGACATCAGCAACCTCCGCGAGGTGCATTTCCCGGACGAGACCGTCCCCGTGATCAAGGACTGGGACTTCACCGAGGTGCGTGAGCGCCTCGGCGGCGGCGATCCGGATTCCTTCCGCCAATACATCGTGGGCATGGGCTCGCCGCGCATCAAGGAAATGATGACCGAGCGCGCCCGGGCCGCGGGCCTTGTTCCCGCGCCCACCATGGTCAGCACCGGCGCGCTCGTGCGTCCCGACGCGCGCATCGGCCGCGGCGGCATCATCTACCCCACCACCATCGTCATGACCAACGCCCAGGTGGGCGACCATGTGGTGGTGTTTCCTCGGGGTCTCGTCGGGCACGACGTGGAAGTCGGCGATTTCGCCACCATCGGCGCGGGCGCCTCGACCGCGGGGCACGCGATTATCGGCGAGGGCGTCTGCCTGGGATTCGCCACCATGGTGCGGCAGCGCCTGACCATCGCCCCCTGGGTGGAAACGGGCATGGGGGCCATCATCGTAAAGGATATTTCGGATTCGGGCATCACCGTGGTGGGTACCCCGGCGCGGCGGCTGCAGAAGCACGAGCCCGGCTCCCTGTATAATCCGTGAAATAATCGCCCTCTCCGCCGGGGTTGTCGTATAATGTACGGCTGTTTTAACGGAGAGGACTCCTTTTGCAATCCGAGACGCTGAAAACTGCTATCCTGAACGACGTGCTGCCGCGCGTGGAAAAACCCTCGCGCTACCTGGGCACCGAGCTCAATTCGGTGCACAAGCATGCGGCCGAGGTCGATCTGCGCGTCTGCCTGATCTTTCCCGACCTGTATGAACTCGGGCTGGGCAATCTCGGGCTACATATTCTCTACGCCATCCTGAATGCGCGCGAGGACACCTGGTGCGAGCGCGCCTACACCCCCGCGCCCGACATGGAAGCGCAGCTGCGCGAGCGCCGCCTGCCGCTATTCATGCTCGAATCGAAGGACTCCGTGGCCGAAGCGCACCTCGTGGGCATCACGCTGCAATCGGAACTCACGTTCACGAATATTCTCAACATCATCGACCTGGCCGGTTTCCCGCTGCGCGCGAAAGACCGCGCGGACGATGCCCCGCTGTTCTTCGCGGGCGGCCCCGCGGTGTTCAATCCCGAGCCGCTCGCGCCGTTTATCGACTTCTTCGTGATCGGCGAGGGCGAGGACGTCATCGTCGAAATCGTGGAGGCCATCAAGCCGCTGCGCCATGCGCCCCGCGCCGAGCGACTCGCCGCGCTGGAAGGCATTGAGGGCATCTACATTCCCGAGCGCTATCCCTTCGAGGAAATGCCCGATGGCCAGGTTCTGCCGAAGGAAGACGCGCCGAAGATCGTCAAGCGGCTGGTCAACAGCCTCGATGGCGCCACCTACCCGACCAACTACATCGTGCCCTTCACCGAACTGGTGCACGACGGCATCGGGCTCGAGGTATTGCGCGGCTGCACGCAGGGCTGCCGCTTCTGCCAGGCGGGCATGGTGACGCGTCCCGTGCGCGAGCGTTCCCTCGAGAACATCGACCAGCTGATGGAACGCACGCTCGCGAACACCGGCTTCGAGGCCGTCTCGCTGGTGTCGCTCAGCACCTGCGATTTCTCGCGACCGCGTACGCTGGTGAAGAACGCCGTGAAGCGTGCGCACAAGGACCACGTGAGCATCTCGCTGCCCTCGCTGCGGCTCGATTCCTTCGCGGTCGAAATGTCGGACATGGTGTCCGGCGTGCGACGCAGCGGACTCACCTTCGCGCCCGAGGCCGCCACGCCCCGGCTGCGCGCCGTCATCAACAAGTTTATCCCCGACGACGAGCTACTCCGCATGTCGAAGGAGGCCTACGCCCGCGGCTGGGACCACGTGAAGACCTACTTCATGATCGGCCTGCCCACCGAGCGCGATGAAGACGTGATCGCGATTGCCGAGCTGGCCATCCGCACCATGCAGGAAGGCAAGAAGATCAACCCGCGCGCGGGCGTGCGCACGGGCGTCAGCACCTTCGTGCCCAAGCCCTTCACGCCCTTCCAGTGGGCGGCGCAGATCGGCATTGAGGAAACCTACCGCAAGCAAGGCCTGCTGGCCGAGCGCTTTCGCGGACACCGCGACATCAAGTTCGGCCACCACGAGGCGCGGGCGTCGTTCATCGAGGGGCTGCTCACGCGTGCCGACCGCCGCGCGGCGGATCTGCTCGAGGCGGCCTGGAAGCGTGGCGCGCGTCTGGAAACCTGGGACGAGCACCTGAACTTCGCCGCGTGGGAAGGCGCCATCGCCGACACGAACTACGACGTGGAAGGACAGTTCCGCGAGCGCGACCCGAACGAACGCCTGCCGTGGGACCACATCGACGTGCTGATGCCGAAGGGCTGGTTCCAGCAGGACTGGCAGCGCGCGATGGAACTGAAGTACGCGCAGGATTGCCGCGCGGGCAAGTGTCACCTGTGCGGTGTCATCTACCGCGAGCGCGACCTCTGCAAGACCATGCTCAAGAACCAGAAGCAGGGTCACGCCGAGGAAGAGGCGAGCTGGGAAGGCGTGCCGGAGAAGGTGAAGGAGGAGATTCCGCCGGTGCAGCGCATCCGCTTCCGCATTGGCCGCATGGGTGCCGCCCGGCTGCTCAGCCACCTCGAGCACAAGAACGTGTGGATCCGCGCGCTCCGCCGCGCCCGCGCGCCCATCGCGTATTCCTTCGGCTTCCACGAACAGCCCAAGGTGACCTTCGCCACGGCCATGCCGGTGGGCGAAGAAAGTACCGGCGACTGGATGGACGTGCTGCTGACCGAACCGGCCGACCCGCAGGAACTGCTGGCGCGGCTGAAGACCACGCTGCCGGAGGGCTTCCACGTGTTCGAGGCCGAAGAGACGCCGCTGCGCGCCCCGGCACTGATGGCGCTCGCCGAAGGCTTCGCCTACGATCTGTACTTCGACGGCGCGGCCGGCGGCATCGAGGACGCCATCAGCGACGTACTCGCGCGCGAGACCATCGAGGTCGAACGCATGATGAAGGTGCGCAACAAGAAAACCCGTGGCAAGGGCCGCCGCATCAAGAAGCCCGGCATGGCCGACATACGACCCTCCATCCATGCGCTGCGCATCGAGGAAGGCAACGAGCGCCAGACCATCGTGCGCCTCGAGACCCGGAGCGTCGAGGGCAAGATAGCCAAGCCGCGCGAAATCGCCGCGCTACTCGGGCACGACCCGGAAACCGTGCGCGTGGTGAAGCGGGCGACGTTTTTCGACGCGGCGCAGCTGGCCGCCGTATAGCCGAGCGGATTAGCCCAGCTGCCGGTGGTTCTTCTTCATCTCGGTGATGTAGGCGTTCGCGCCCTCGAGCCGTTCCGACAGCACATGGATGACGTTTAGCAGCACGCGCACCGCCAGCTTCTGCTCGAGCAGCTCGTTCACCTCGCGCTCTTCCAGCGTAAAGCAGCGGCATTCGGTGAGCGCCAGCGCCGTCGCCGTGCGCGGCTCGTGGTTCAGCACCGCCATTTCGCCGAAGGCATCGCCGACCTTGCACTTGGCGATCAACTCGTTCTTGTGCTGAATCGCCACTTCGCCCTTCAGCACGATGAACAGGTTGCTGCCCAGCATGCCCTCGTGGAAAATCGTCTGGCCTTCGCGGAAATTCAGCACCTTCCCATGATGCAAGATGGTGGACACATCCTGCGGATCAAGATTCTGGAAGATGCGGACCTTCTCCGCATACCGCCGGTACTTTTCGACCTTCTCGGAATCCATGTGTTCCTGGCGATGATGGCCCATACGATCGAACCCTCCTGGCGCGGGATTGGTCACCACCCTTCCCGGCACAGCCAACAGTTTAGCAGAATTCCGCAAATTGCGGTAGAGGGTGTTTGCGCCATGTGGCACGCGCATACCGGCCCCACGCGGAGCGCCTCTGATTCCAGCGCATTGGGCAACCGCTGCCGCGGTTGACGAATGCCACCCAATCCCCGGTAGGCCCGCGAAACGCGGCCGAACCACGGTACGGCGATAACGCTGATGCACCGGCACCCGGTGGCGAATTGATGCTTGGAACCGCGCAGAAATCCTCAAGCACGGGCAGCAGCTACTCCGTCAGGTGGGGCAGCAGCTTTTCCCGGATGTCGTCGGGTATCGGGGCCGGCTTGTGAGTCTGGTAATCGAAGTACACGAGCCAGGTGCGGCCCACGGCCACCGGCTCGCTGCGCTGTAACGCGCGTTGCACCACGGTGAGCGAAGTCGTGCCGATCTTCTCGATTACGGTCTCGATCTCCACCGGATATTCGCGCCAGATCTGCGCGACGAATTCGACGTCGAAGCGCTTGAGGATCAGGTTCCAGCTCGACATTGCCAGCGAGGGATTGAAGATGCGGAACAAGTCCGTGCGCGCTTCCTCGAACCAGACGGGCAGCACCGTGTTGTTGATGTGCCCGAGGCCGTCGGTCTCGCTGAAGCGCGGCTGCACCGTGAAATGAAACATCGGGTGCTCAGTTCCGGTTGGCGAGCAGGTTGTGCATCATGCCGCGGAAATGCTCCAGCGGCGGCGTCTCCATCTCGGGTTCCTTGCCCAGGTCGTCGTAGCGGCGCAGGGTCACGGCGTCCTTGAAGTAGGGCTCGGCCTCGAAGGCGGCCACCTCTTCCGGACTCATCGGGCCGCCCTGGAGCACAAAGCTCTGCTCCGAGGCGGGCGACAGCCCGGCACGATACGCAGGATCCACCGTACACAAGTAGCGCTTGGCGGCCACGTGCAGGCGCCCCGGCTCGACGATCTCCGGCCCGAACCATTTCTTCAGCTGCCGCGCGCCGATTTCCTCGTGCTTGGCGTCCACGCCCTCATCGGCGATGTGCTCGCCCAAGTTGTGGCAGAGATGGCCGTAATCGTGCAGCAGGCACGCCACCACCATGGCCTCCGGCTGTCCGTCGCGCTCGGCAAAGGTGGCCGATTGCAGCGCATGCTGCTGCTCGGTCACGAATTCGCCGTAGGCCAGGTGGCCCTTCTCGGCGAATCGGGCGAAAATATGCTCGATGATTTCTTCCGTGGTCTCCGGCATGGCCAGGCCCTTTCCGTTGGTATTCCGGGGTATTCTGTCGCGCGCGGGGATTCTTTGCAACCCGCCGCGCCGTGTGTATACTGGCCGCGTTTTGCGCCGCCATACGCTTAACCTGGAGAGGGAACCCCGTGCGCGAGAGAATCAGCAAGGCGCTTGCCGCCTCGCCTGGCCTGCTGCTGCCCCTGTGGGCGGTCACGATGGCCTTCACCACCTATTTCTGCATGTACGCCTTCCGAAAGCCGTTCTCGGCGGGCAGTTACGAGGGGCTGACCGCCTTTGGCGGCATGCTCGAATTGAAGACCACCTTCGTCATCGCGCAGATCATCGGCTACACGCTTTCGAAGTACGCCGGAATCAAGGTGTGCGCCGAACTCAAGCACAGCCAGCGCTTGTTCTACCTTTTCGCGGCGGTGCTGTTCGCCGAGGCCGCGCTCTTTGGCTTCGCCGTGCTGCCCACCAACCTCAAGATCTTCGCCATCTTCCTCAACGGCCTGCCGCTGGGCATGGTCTGGGGCTTCCTCGTTTCCTACCTGGAAGGCCGCCGCACCTCGGAAGTATTGCTCGCCGGCATGAGCTGCTCCTACATCATTGCCAGCGGCATGGTGAAAGACGCCGGCCTCTGGATCATGGAGACCTACCAAGTCTCCGAATACTGGATGCCCTTCATCACGGGCCTGGCGTTCCTGCCCGTGTTCGCCCTGTCCGCTTCGCTGCTGAACTGGACGCCGCCGCCGAATGCCGAGGACATCATCGAGCGCGTGCAGCGTACGCCCATGACCGGCCACCAGCGCATCGAGTTCTTCCGCAAGTTCTTCGTGGGGCTTACGTTATTGCTGGTGGTGTACTTTGGCCTGACCGCCTACCGCGATTTCCGGGACAACTATGGCGTCGAACTCTTCAGCGAACTGGGCTACGGCGAGAAGCCGGGCATCTTCACCTATTCCGAGCTCTATGTATCGGTGGGCGTGCTGGCCTGCCTCGTGCCGATCGCGTTTATCCACAACAACCGGCGCGCGCTGATGGCGGTGTTCGGCATGCTGCTCGCGGGCTGCGTGCTCATAGGCGGCGCCACGGCACTGCTGCAGGCTGGGCAGATCAGCGGCGTCACCTGGATGATCCTGATCGGCCTCGGCTGCTACATGGCCTATGTGCCCTACGGCTCGGTGCTGTTCGACCGCGTGGTCGCGGCCACCCGCACCGCCGGCACGGCGGTGTTCGCCATCTATCTCACGGATGCCGTCGGCTATACCGGCTCGACCTTCCTTCAGCTCTACAAAGACCTGATGCAATCCGAGGCCACGCGCCTGCAATTCTTCATCGGCTACAGCTATTTCATGGCCATCGCGGGGGGCATATTGCTCTTCATCAGCTACTGGGATTTCGCGAATGCAGCCAAGAAGGCCGACGCGCACGCGGCGCAGCATTCGCCGCTCGAGCCCGCGCTCGAAACCGAATAGACAGGAGACCGCCATGCAAGCCGAATTCAACCGCAGAAACTTCATCAAGGGCGCGGCGCTGGCCGCCGGCGCTGTGGCCATGGCTGGACGCGTTCACGCTGCGGATGATCCCGGCTACAAACCGCTGCCCAAGGCCGTGCAGTGGGGCAAGATTCCCGGCGAGGGCACCGACGAAGAGAAGATCAAGCTGGCGAAGGCCTGCGGTATGGACGGTATCGAGGCGTACCCCATGGAAGATCTCGAGGCGGCAAAGGTGCGCGGCGCGCTCTCGCGCGAAATCGGCTGCCCGATCCACGCCGTTACCTATGGCGGCTGGGGCGCGCCCATGTCGGACCCCGGCGACAAGGTGATTGCCAAGGGACACGCTGAAATCGAGAACGCCCTGCGCACGACGCACGCCATGGGCGCCGACACCATGCTGCTGGTGCCCGCGGTGGTCACCGATCGCGTGGGTTACAAGGAAGCCTGGGAAAACTCGCAGAAGAACATCCGGCCCATGCTGCCGCTGGCCGAGGAGCTGGGTGTGGTCATCGCAGTCGAGAACGTGTGGAACAAGTTCCTGCTCAGCCCGCTCGAATTTGCCGCCTATGTCGATGAGTTCGACTCGCCCTGGCTGCAGGCCTATTTCGACATCGGCAACGTGGTTATCTTCGGGTATCCCGAAGACTGGATCCGCACCCTGGGCAGCCGCATCCGCCGCGTGCAGATCAAGGACTTCAAGCGCGAGGGCTACGAGTGGAACAAGCTGCCCTACGAGGGCGACGTGAACCACCGCGAAGTGCGCAAAGCCCTGGCGGAAATAGGCTATGAGGGCTGGGTGACCGAGGAATTTCCGGGCGGCGATGAAGCCTGGCTGCGCGAACTGTCCCGCCGCATGGATTGCTTCAGCCAAGGGGAACGCCGCTGCAGCTGAGACCCCGGAAAGAAATTTCTTGACCAATCCACGGTTCCTGTGGTAAAGTACCAGCAGTGCATAGGGCACTATTGTGATTTCGTGGAGACCGTGGCTCTCCCTCACCGTTTCGTTTCTGATCCTTTCCCTACGCCCCGTTCCCTTGGTTCTTGGTTGTTCCGGATTGATTGGACCCCGATGCTGGCGAACCGCCCTCCCCAATGCATTCCGGAAAGGATGTACCATGAACATTTACGTTGGCAATCTGTCGTACGACACCCAGGATCACGACTTGCAGCAGGCCTTCGCCGCCCACGGCGAAGTCTCCAGCGCCCGGGTCATCTCCGATCGTGAAACCGGCCGCTCCCGCGGATTCGGCTTCGTCGAGATGCCCAACCGCGACGAGGCCCAGAAGGCAATGGGCGTCCTCAACGGCGCCGACCTGCAGGGCCGCACGATTTCGGCGAACGAAGCGCGCGAGCGCGAAGAGCGTAGTCCCCGTGGCGGCGCTCGCGGACGTTACTAGAGCATCTAGGCGCGTTCCGGTACCGCTCCGGGCTACGGCCCGGAGCGGTGCCGGTACGATTTCCCCAAGCGCTGGCTAAAAAGTCCCGAAGGGGGCGCAGGGAGCAACACTCATGGCAAAAAACAACTATGGCTATGAGAAGCGCCAGAAGGAAATCGCGAAGCAGAAGAAGAAAGAAGAAAAGTTGAGGAAAAAGCAGGATCGCAAGGGCGATCCGGCTTTCGACGAGAACGACCAGGACGAGTCCGGTGCAATCCCGGAAGGTACGGACGACGCCTCGGCGTAACTATCGTTCTGGAACAGATGAAACTCGAACGGTATAGACCATGAGCAGCAAGACCACCCGAACCGATCCGGATAAGCGAGAGCAAGACGCCATGCGCATTGAGCAGGAGTTCTGCCTGGATGCGATGTCTTCCGGCGAGTTTGACGACCTCTCCGATCAGGAGTGGGTGGCGCTGTGCGAGCGCGTGGCGCAACAGCAAAAACAGGCGAATACCAAGGCGGCTGCGGCCGCCGCGGACGCCTAGACCGGGAACGCGCAGACGATCCCGGCCATGAACACCCCGCGGAGTTTTCTCCCCCGCCTCCGCGCGTGCTCGTGTCCCAGTCTGCAGGCGAAGCCCTTCCCAGGGAAGGGCTGACTCCAGACACCGAGCGGCATCGTACCCCGGCATGCGCCGGCCCGCCGCCGCCCGACACGACCCCCAGACCATCCCGCAAGGGGACGGTACTACAAGGAATCCCATGACGTTTTCAGATTTCGATATTAACCCCCTATTCGCCCAGGTGCTGGCGCGCGAAGGCATTACAGTGCCGACGCCGGTACAGGCGGCGGCCATTCCGCTGGCGCTGGAAGGCGCCGATGTGACAGCCATCGCCCAGACGGGCACGGGTAAGACCCTTGGCTTCGCGCTGCCGTCGCTCACGCTGCTTTCTGAAGGGCGCCCCGCGCCCGGCCGGATGCTGGTGCTGACTCCCACGCGCGAGCTGGCCCAGCAGGTGCAGCGCGGCATGATGCCGCTGGCCAAGGCCGCGCGTCTGCGCACCACCTGCATCGTGGGCGGCTGCGGCTTCGGTCCGCAAACGCAGGACCTCCGCCGCGGCGTGGACATCATCGTCGCCACGCCGGGCCGCCTGCTTGACCATATGCAACGCGGCAATGTCTCGTTCGACAACCTCGAAATCGTGGTGCTCGACGAGGCCGACCGCATGCTCGACATGGGCTTTCTGCCCGACATCCGCCGCATTCTCAAGGACGCCCCCGAGGACCGCCAGACCCTGCTGTTCTCGGCCACGTTCCCCAAAGAGATCGAGCGCCTTGCGAAAGACTTCCAATACGAGGCTGAGCGCATCGAGATCGGCGCGATTTCCACGCCGGCCGAAACGGTGACCCAGCAGGTCTACACCGTGCGCAAGGACGAGAAGAAGGAGCTGCTGGCGCATTTCCTGCAGAAGACCGGCGTCGAAACGACCCTGGTGTTTATCCGCACGAAGCACGCCACCGACCGCGTGGCGAAGTACCTGCGCAGCCACGGCATCGAAGCGGAACCCATCCACGGCGGCCGTTCGCAGGCGCAGCGCGAGCGCGCGCTCGACGGTTTCCGCAAGGGCAAGTTCTCCGTGCTGGTCGCCACCGACGTGGCCGCGCGGGGCCTTGATGTGCAGGGCATCACCCACGTGGTGAACTTCGACCTGCCCAAGACCTTTGAAGACTACGTGCACCGCATCGGCCGCACGGGCCGCGCGAATGCCACCGGCGACGCCGTGACCTTTGTGACGCCGGAAGAAGCGAAGGACCTCGCGGTAATTGAGCGCGGCCTCGGCCGCAGCATCGAACGGGCCGTGTGGGAGGGTGCCGTGCCGGTGGCCTCGCACGCCCAGCGCGCCGAACGGCCCGCAGGCGGCCCGCCCCGGCGCGGGCCGCGACGCGGCAGTGGCGGCGGCCGCGGCCGCCGCTCCGGTACGCGCCAGCGCGCCGTACAGGCCTAGCCCGCATACAATTTTATCCGCCGCCCGGTGCCGCTAACGCGGGGCCGGGCGGCTTCGTTTTACGCTTCGCCCAGATAGCTGGCCAATAGGTCGTGCCAGGAAGGATGCGCGATCTGCTGCAGGAGCGCGCGATTGAGCGGTTCGCGCAGGGGGCTGCCCGAGGGCAGACCGAAGGCGTAGTTCTGGTTCTCGAAGCGGTGCGGCAATACCTCGATGGTGCCGCCGTAATTCTCATTGACAAGGTAGCTGAGCAGGGGGGCATCGTAGACCACCGCCTTGGTGCGGCCGCCGGCCAAGTCTTCAAGCGCAAGCTCGGCCGTTTCGTATTGCACCGGCTTGGCGTGCAGGCGGCGCAGGTAGACCTCGCTCGTCGAACCGCCGACCGTGCCGACATAGTTCCCGCCGAGATCCTGCGGACCCAGCACGGCGGCATCAAGCTGGCCCAGCGCCAGCGACGAGGCGATCGCTGCGGTAAACGCCGAAATCATGATGACGCTGGCGAACATCCAGACCATCGCGAGCACACGCCCTGCTATTGTCTGGGGCGCCTTGTCGCCATAGCCCACGGTCGTCATGGTCACCCCTGCCCACCAAAACCCCGAAGCGAGGCCCTCTATGGGGGTGCCGCCGAAGTGCTCCGTGTTGTGGCGGCGCTCGATGAGCCAGATAATGCCGCCCACCAGCAGCAGTATGCCGGACAATGCCGCCAGCACCTGCAGGAACTCCGCCGAGAACAATCGCTTTACCAAACCGCCCAGCAGGCTCCGCGTTTCCGGCACCACGGCGATGCCCAGCCCCGAATTGAAATACGGCTGCGAGAAATCGAACACCTCCTCGCGCTCGGCCGTCGTCGTCAGTGCGGCCGCCACCACATCCACCGAGCCATCCGCCAGCGATTCCAGCATCGTCTCCAGCGGCATAGCGCGGAACTCGTAGCTCAGGCCCAGGTCCGCCGCGATGCGCTTCCACAACTCCACCGTCAACCCGCTCCATGTGCCGTCTTCTGACTGAATCGCGAACGGCGGCAGATGCCGCGTGCCGACAATCAGAGTGTCACTCGAGATCGGGGCCTGCGCCGAGGCGACGCTACCCAGCAGCATCAGGAAAACCGGAATCAATACGCTCCGCATCGATACACCTCCTATCCAACAAACCTCTCAACAAGGCGAGGATAGGGGTTACCGCGAAGAAAGTACAGGGCGGGTGGCGTGCGGCGACCTCTTGGGCGCGATGGCGTCAAACGGGCTCCACGGAGACTCGCCCCGCCGCGCTGCAAAGGAACCATCCGGTAGGGAGAGCGTACCCGCGAGCCATCCTGACGCGATTACCGATAGCGACGCGCAGACGATGTTCTACACTCCGTTCGACAACCATCGCCTCAAAGAGGTTGCCACGTCGCTCGAGGACTCGCTTCTCGCAATGACGATGTTGGTGGCGTCGGACGACTAGAGAAGCTTTAATACGAAGCAAGGACACCACATTTCCGTCATCGCGAGCGAAGCGCGGCGACCTCTTTGGCGCGGTGGCTTCAAGAGAGCGCGACGGAGTCTCTCCTCGTCGTACAGCGCTACTTCTTCTTGGGCTTGGGGCCTTTTTTGAATCCTGCCTTTTTCTTGAAGTCGGCGTTGCCCTTGGGGCCGCCGGGCTTGCCCTTGGGCGGTCCGAACTTCTTGGGGCCGGGCTTCTTGCCGGGGCCGTCTGAGGGCGGACCGGCGGGACCGCGGCGGGGACGCGCGGGGCGGTCGCCGGGTTCGAGGCGGGAAATCTTCAGCGGCTGCCCGGCCACGCGCACGGTTTGCAGCAGGCGGAAAATGTCGGCGGGCATGCGGGGCAGGTCGACTACGGTGAAGTCTTCGTAGATGTCGATCTGGCCGATGTAGCGGCCCTCGAGTCCGGTCTCGTTGGCGATGGCCCCGACAATGGCGCCGGGGGTCGCGCCGTGGCTGGCGCCCACCTCGAGCCGGTAGTGCTCCATGTTCATCGGCAGATCGGCACCGCGCCGCGCGGGCCGCTCATCACGCGCGCCGCGGTCGGGGCGGTCGAACTGCTCGGTACGCGGCTGCTGGTGCTTGCGCGGGTCGGCCTTCAGCAGCATGGGCTCGTCGCCCTGCGCCATGCGCGCGAGCGCGGCCGCCACGTCCACCGCCGACTTGTCGTGCTCTTCGATGTATTCTTCGACGATGCTGGCGAATAGTCCGAGGTCCTCATCGGCGAGGATATCGGTGATGCGCTGCTTGAACTGCGCCACGCGCAGCACATTGATCTCTTCGGTCGAGGGCATGCGCAGCAGTTCGATCTGCTGGCGCGTGGCCCTCTCGATGGCGTTGAGCATACCCTTTTCGCGCGGGGTGACGAAGAGAATCGCCTCGCCCTTGCGTCCCGCGCGCCCCGTGCGCCCGATGCGGTGCACGTACGATTCAGTGTCGTAGGGAATGTCGTAGTTGATCACGTGGCTGATGCGGTCCACGTCGAGCCCGCGCGCCGCCACGTCGGTGGCGATAAGCAGATCGATCTTGCCGCTCTTGAAGTTTTCCACCGTGCGCTCGCGCTCGCGCTGGGCCACGTCGCCGTTGAGCGCGGCGCAGGAATGTCCTCGCGCTTCGAGCTTCTCGGCGAGCTCCGCGGTGGCGGCCTTGGTTTTTACAAACACGAGCATGCCGTCGTATACCTCGAAATCGAGGATGCGCGTGAGGGCGTCCAGCTTGTGGTGGTGGCCGACCATCCAGTAGCGCTGGCGGATGGTTTCCGCGGTCGAGGTGCGCACCTTGATGGTGATCTCTTCGGGATTCTGCAGGTGCTTCTGCGCAATCTTCTTGATGACCGGCGGCATGGTGGCGGAGAAGAGCGCAATCTGCCGCTCGGCCGGCGTCTGCTCGAGAATCCAGCTCACGTCGTCGATGAAGCCCATGCGGAGCATTTCGTCGGCCTCGTCCAGCACCAGCGTGCGGAGCTCCGAGAGGTTCAGCGTTTCACGGCGCATGTGGTCCATCACGCGTCCGGGCGTGCCTACCACGATGTGGGCACCGCGCTCGAGCTGGCGCAGCTGCGCGCCATAGCCCTGGCCGCCGTAGATGGGCAGCACGTGCAGGCCCTTCATGTGCCGCGCGTAGCTCTGGAAGGCCTCGGCCACCTGCAGCGCCAGTTCGCGCGTGGGCGTGAGCACCAGCACCTGCGTGTCCCACTGCTCGAGGTCGATGTTGGACAGGATGGGGAGCGCGAAGGCGGCCGTCTTGCCGGTGCCGGTCTGCGCCTGGCCGAGCACGTCGCGGCCCTCGAGGATGTGCGGGATTGCCATCGCCTGGATGGGCGAGGGCGTTTCATAGCCGATTTCGCTCAGCGCCTTCGTGATGGGCTGGCTGAGGCCGAAGCTATCGAAGCCGGGCGTGGGGGTATCAGACATGGGGTGTTCCAAAGGGTAGGAGACTGCGCGCGTATACGGAAGCGGAACCGGGGCGCTGCGAATCGTTAGTATAGCGTTTTCCCGCCCTTGCGTGCGAATTCGGCTAGATCCGCATAGTCTTATGTGCTATACAGCATGTATGGAACCTTACCGGGCAATCCATCGAATCATACGGCCGAGGCCAAGATTCCGGCATTCGGCTTGTGATATACTTGAGGCAACGCATCCCGGCGCTATCTTGTATAGCGCCGCCCCCACGCCTCGCGGGGCGTGGGTTCTTTTATGAACAGGCGCGTCCACCTCTTCATCGATGGCTTTAATTTCTACCACGCCATCATGGATCCGCCAGCATTGCGCCGGTATCGCTGGCTTAATTTCCGACAATTGGGCGAAGCGTTGCTCCCAAGAGCCGAGACCTTGACGCGTGTATTTTATTTCACCGCCTTCTATCCGGGCGATGCCGCAAAGCGGCAACGGCACCAAGCCTTCATCGATGCGCAGAAAGCCTTTCACGTGGAGACGGTGCTCGGGGCATTTCGTCGCCGCGACCGGTACTGCCGATCATGCCAGCGTAGCTTTCCGGGGTACGAGGAAAAGGAAACAGACGTCAATATCGTGATTACGCTGTTTCAGGGCGCCATCAATGACGAATACGACAAGGCAGTCATCGTCTCCGGCGACAGCGATTTGGTTCCGGCCATTCGGGCCGTCAAGGCATCATTTCCCCAGAAGCAGCTCGAGGTTGTATTTCCGCCGGGCCGGGGGTCGAAACATTTGAAGGCGCACGCGGACCGCTAAATGCAGCTCAAGGAGCGTCATCTCGCCGCGAATCAGCTGCCTCCTGAGGTGATTGCTGGCGGCAGGAAGATCTGCAAGCCCGAAACGTGGTAGACATCTCTGGCCCCATTTGCGCGATTGGTCAGCCGAGGCGCGCGTTGCCGCGTTGATTTTGGCAGGCGCGCGGGGCGCGGCGGGAGGATGCATGCGGTTCTGGCTGATAGGATTCGACGGGATGGAACCGTCGCTGGCGGCGCGCTGGATGGACGAGGGGCGGCTGCCCCACCTGTCGCGTCTGCGCGCGCACGGAGCGTTTCTGCCCTGCGCCAGCACGCGCCCGCCGGTGACCTATCCCGCCTGGACCACCTGCGTGACGGGCGTGAACCCCGGCCGCCACGGCATCTTCGATTTCACCGAGGTGGTGCCGGGCGAGCGCTCCATCCGGTTCATCAACAGCACCTACCGGCGTGCGCCCGCGCTGTGGAACACGCTCTCCGAACAGGGCAGGCGCTGTTGCGTGGTCAGCGTGCCGGGCACCTATCCGCCCGAGCCGGTCAACGGCATCATGGTTTCCGGCTTCGATTCCCCGGTGGCCACGGCGGTCGATCCCTCGTTCGTATACCCGCGCGAAGTTTACCCCGAGGTGCGCGGCTGGCGCTTCGCCGATTTCCAGGAATCCGACATCGGCCCCGGGTGGCACGCCCGCGCGCTCGAGCGGCTGCTCGCGAAGATCGAGGACAAGGAACGCATTACGCTGCGACTGCTCGACCGCGAACCCTGGGATTTTTTCATGACCGTCTTCGGCGAGTCCGACACGGTGTCGCACCATTTCTGGCTCTTTCACGATCCCGGCTCGCCCCGGCATCGCGCAGGCTTCGAAACCGCCATCCGGCAGGTGTATGAACGGCTCGACGTCACGCTCGGCAAGATACTCGAACACGCCGGAGACGACGTGGTGGTGGGCGTGGTGTCCGACCATGGCTTCGGCGGCGCGGGCACCGGCGTCGTACACCTGAACAACTGGCTGGCCGAGCGCGGCTACCTGCGCTTCTCGGGCGGCGGTGAAAGCCTGCTCAAGCGGCTGGCCCTGAAGTTCGCACCGGAGCGGCTGCGCGGCATGCTGTTCCGCCGCTTCCAGCACCTGGCCACGCGCGCCGAAAGCCAGTCGCGCTTCGGTGGTATCGATTGGGCACACACCCGCGCCTGGTCGGAAGAACTGAACTACTTCCCGAATATCCGCATCAACCTGGCAGGTCGCGACCCCGACGGCCTCGTCCCGGCCGAGGAATACGATGCCTTCGTGCGGCAGCTCTGCGCGGAACTCGAGGCTTGGGAGCCCATTGCAAAGGCGTGGCCGCGCGCGGAATTGTTTTCGGGACCCGAGGTGGAGCACGCGCCGGATATCATTCTCGAACTCGCGCTGGAAGATGGCTATTCGCACTCCTGCCTGCGGTCGCGCGGCGGTGCGGCATTCAGGCGCATCCGCGACGACGAGGCGCTGGGCGGCAAGGAACGCGGCATGAACGGCAACCACCGCGATCCGGGCGTGCTGCTGTTGAATCGGCCCGTGGCGGAAACCTCGGCCTCGCTGCTGGATGTGGCCCCCACCGTGCTCGGCGTGCTCGGCGCGGCAGGTCCTGCCATGGAAGGCCGCGCGCTGCTGGGCGGCGGTACGAGCCAAGCCGAGACCGCTCAAACGCCGGAGGTGCAGCCCTACTCTGCCGAGCAGGAAAAGCTGATTGAAGACCGCCTACGCGCGCTCGGGTACTTCGAGTAATGCTGCGGGCCGCGTTCGTGGGGGCGTGCCCCTTCCCCGTGCCGCAGGGCTCGCAGGTGTATTTGGCGGAGAGTGCGCGCACGCTGCAATCGTGTGGGCACGATGTGCGCCTCATCACCTATGGGCATGGCCTTGGCCCCGACCCGGATGATCTGCGCGTGGTGCGGTGTCCGCGCGTGCCGGGCGATTCGTTTACCAAGGCTGGTCCCGCCGCCGCCAAGCTATGGCTCGATCCCTTGCTGGCCCTGACGATCCGCAGCACCCTACGGCGCGAGGCGGTCGAGGTGGTTTTCGCGCACAACTACGAGGGCCTTATCGCCTCGCTCGCGGGGGCGATCGGCCTTCACACCCCCGTAATCTATATGCCGCACAACGCGCTCGCGGACGAATTGCCCTACTACTTCGGCGGCGCGGGCTGGAGCGCGGCGGCCGGGCGATGGATGGACCGCACGTTTCCGCGCCGCGCGCAGGCCGTGGCCGCGCCGCACGAACGCCTCGCAGATTACCTCATCGGCCTCGGCTGCGATCCCAAGCGCACGGCGGTGATTCCCCCGCCGGTGGATGCCGCGCCGTTCCTCGAGCCAGAACTCCGCGGCGATGCGCCTAGTGTGCTGTACCTCGGCAATCTCGACGCCTACCAGAATCTGCCGCTGCTGGAAGAGGCCCTGCAGCAGGTTCGAGCCCAGCGTCCGGAGACCCCGCTGCATGTACTCACCCATGCCGCCGCGGCCACGCTCCCCGGCGCCGAGGTGATCCGGCTCGGCAGCTTCGCGGATCTCCCGGCGGCGCTTGCGCGCGATGCCGTGGTCGCCGTGCCTCGCGTTTCGTGGTCGGGCTTTCCCATGAAAGAACTGAACGCGATGGCGGCGGGACTGCCCGTCGTGGCCTGCCAAAGCGCGGCGGGCACCGTGCGCGACGGCATCGACGGGCTGCTGGTGCCGGACGGTGATGCGCGGGCATTCGCCGGGGCGCTTTGCCGGCTGCTCGATGACTCCGCCCTGCGCGAACGCATGGGCCGCTCGGCAAGAGAACGCGCGCGGACGCTGCACAGCCATGCGGTGGTCGGCCACAAGCTCGAGGCACTGGCGCTCCAAACGCTCGAAGCCGACTAGTCCGCCGCTGGACACCGGCGGGCCTGATGCCTATCATCAGCGGATTCGCGGGAATCGAGCGGAGCGCGTGCATGAAGAACATACTCGTAACCGGCGGCGCGGGATTCGTCGGGTCGCACCTGGCCATCGGCTTCAAGGCGGCCTATCCCGACGCGCGCGTGGTGGCGCTGGACAATCTCAAGCGCCGCGGCTCGGAACTGCTGCTGAACCGCCTGCGCGGCCATGGCGTGGAATTCCTGCACGGTGACATTCGGCAGCCCGACGATCTCGAGGCCGCGGGTGCCGTGGATCTGCTGCTGGAATGCAGCGCCGAGCCGAGCGTGCTCGCGGGCTACGGCGGCTCGCCGCGCTATGTGATCGACACCAACCTCTCCGGCACCGTGAACTGCCTCGAACTTGCGCGCACCCGCGGCGCGGATGTCGTGTTTCTTTCCACCAGCCGCGTATACCCCATCGCCGCCATCTCGGAATTGCGCCTGCGCGAGACCGATACGCGCTTTGAGCTCGAGGCCGAACAGCCCGTGTCCGGCGTGTCCGCGGCGGGCATCTCCGAAGCCTTCCCGCTCGAGGGCACGCGCTCGCTCTATGGCGCCACCAAGCTCTGCAGCGAACACCTCTTCGCGGAGTACCAGGCCATGTACGGGCTCCGCGGCGTCACGAACCGCTGCGGTGTGCTGACGGGCCCCTGGCAGATGGGCAAAGCCGACCAGGGTGTCGTGGTGCTATGGGCCGCGCGGCACCACTACGGCGGCGCGCTCAAATACATCGGCTACGGCGGCACCGGCAAGCAGGTGCGCGACATACTGCACATCGACGATTTGCTCGCGCTGCTGCTGACGCAGGTGCAGCACCTCGACAAACACACCGGCAAGATCTACAACGTCGGCGGCGGGCGCGACGTGAGTGTGTCGCTGCAGGAACTGACGGCGCTCTGCCAGGCCGCCACGGGCAAGCGCATCGACATCGCCGGTGAGCCCGAGAACCGTACGGCAGACGTGCCGATTTACATCACCGACAACGCCCGGGTGACGGCAGCGACCGGCTGGAAGCCCGAGCGAGCGCCGGAGCAGGTACTGGACGATATCGCGCGCTGGATCCGCGATCATGAAGATGCGCTGCGCCCGGTGCTAACATGACTTTTCTGTTGCCGCACTCCGTCTTAACGAGGAAGAACGCCGCCATGAAGAAACTGTTGACTGCACTTCTGTGCGTAATGATCGCATTCGGCGCCACCGCGCAGGTCGCCACGCTCGACAGCCTGCTCGCGAAACTGCCCGCAGAGGATACCGCCGCCTTTAATGCGATCAGCGTGCAATTGCTTGCGCTGGGCGAGGGCGCGGTGCTGGAGCTGGCCGACCGCATGACGCGCGGCGCATCGCCCACGCAGATGGAATACGCGATCAGCGGCCTCGCGAAATACGTGACGCGATCCGGGGCGGACCCGGCGGAGCGCGCGGCCTTCGGCGCGGCCATGGCCAAGGCCATCGAGGCCACGACGCAGCCCGTGCCGCGCGCCTTCCTCATCGAACAGCTGCTCTACGCCGGGGGCGACGAGTGCGTGCCCGTACTCAAGTCGCTGCTGGACGACAAGGATGTGGGCACGGACGCGCGGATGATACTGGAAGCCATCGGCACGCCTGCCGCGCTGGCCGCGCTGAGCGTGGCGCCGGAAGTCACCGCGCCGGAGGTGATGGAAACGCCCGAGCTGGAAGATCCGGTGGTGGCGTGGAAGCGGCTGGTGGAGAATCAGCTGGCAGCGGACGAGGGCGAGGCCTTCGGCACCGTGCTGAACGGGCTTGATTCCGATCAGGATGGCATCCGCGCCGCAGCGGTGGAATACGCCAGCAAGCACTTCGCCGATTCGAAGTACGCCAGCAAGCTGGAGCGCCTGGCCAAGCGCGGCGAAGAGACTTACCGCGCCGAGTACCTGCAGATGCTGGGTGCGCGCGGCGATGCGAAGGCCCTGCGCACCATCGACGATTTCGTGGACGACAGCGACGAGGCCGTCCGGCGTGCGGCGCTGGGCGCGGTCATCGCTATCGGCGGCGACGAGGCGGCCAAGGAAATGGACGCGGTATTCGAAGAGGCGGATGACGATGCCTCCTACCGCCAGCTCGAGGCGGACCTGTTGGCGGTGGAGGGCGGAGACGCCTACGTGCTGCCGCCCGATGCCGAGGGCTTCCAGCCTATCTTCAACGGCAAGGACCTGCGCGGCTGGTCGGGGTATCTGAACGGCTACGGTGTGGAGGATGGCGCGATTTTCTGCAACAACAGCCCGCTCAACCTTTACACCATCAAGGAATTCGGCGACTTCGTGCTGCGCTTCGAGTTCAACCTGACGCCCGGCGCGAACAACGGCATCGGTCTCCGCGCGCCCGACAAGGGCCGCACCAGCGAGGTGGGCCTCGAGTCGCAGGTCATCGACGAGGACGATCCAATGTACGACGGGCAGCTGAAGGACTACCAGTACCACGGCTCCATCTACGGGCTCGTGCCCGCCACGCCCGGCCACGTGAAAGGCCCGGGCGAGTGGAACGAAGAAGAGATCCGCATGGAGGGCAGTCGCGTGACCGTGACGCTCAACGGCGTGGTGATTGTCGACGCGGATCTGCTCGAGGCCACCAAGGACGGCACGCTCGACGGCAAGGATCATCCCGGCGCGCAACGCACCAGCGGCCACCTCGGCTTCCTCGGCCACGGCGACAAGGTCTACTTCCGCAACCTCCGCGTGAAGGAACTTTGACAGGATTAACAAGATTTACAGGATTTAAGAAAGAAGAGCCGGTCCGCGCAATCGCACGGACCGGCTCTTAATTTCCAATCTTGTTAATCCTGTCAAAAAGGTCTTCAGTCTTCATCCTCGAGGTCGTCATCCTCCAGGTCATCCGGTTCCTCGCCGGCCTCGAGGATATTCGCCTCCTGCGCCGCCTCGTCCATCACCTCTTCCGAGGCGTAGATATCCGCGCCCATCCGCACGGCAATGGCGATGCCGTCGCTCGGGCGCGTGTCGATCTTCAGGATCTGCTCCACCTCGCCCTGCGCGTTCCGCTGCTCGATATTCAGGTGCGCGAAGAACGTGCCGTGCTCCAGCCGGTAAATCACCACCGACTTCACCTCGGCGCGCAGCCCCACCAGCAGGTTCTTGATCAGGTCGTGCGTCATCGGGCGTGGCAGGCTTTCGCCCATCAGCCCCACCTGAATCGCGCTCGCCTCGTGAATGCCCACCACAATCGGCAGCACCCGCGATTCGTGCCGCAGCAACACCAGCGGATTCGGATTCTCATCGGCCTGGCTCACGCCAAGCAGTTCCAGTTCAATCATGTCGGCCTCGGGGGGTTACAGCAATCGGAAGATGTAGGGGTACCGGTACGCCACGCCGTCGTTCGCCTTGATGGCCGCCACGATGGTGAGCACCACCGCTGCGATCAGCAGCGCCGGCAGCAGCAGCAGCCCAACCAGCACAATCACTAGAAGCGCCGCGACAAGGGAGTAGATCGTGAGCGATAGCTGAAAGTTAAGCGCTTCCTTGCCCTGATCATCCACGAAAGGACTCGTATCGCGCTTCAGCAGCCACACCACCAAGGGCCCGATGATATTGCCGAAAGGGCATACGAAACCCACGAGGCAGGCGATGACATACCATGCCCCACCTGCGGGCTTCATCGTCCGGTGCTGGTCCAGCGTAGGGTATGCTTGCCATGTGTCTTCTCCTTGTCTTGTAAGGGGTGCATCATAGAAACAAGCGTACCGGTCATGCAAAAGAGCGCGCGCGTTGTCGGTTTTGCCCCGTAAATCGCGCTTGATTAGGATGGCGGCAAACGGAGGCATGGCATGAAGCACCTGCAGGGCAAGCGCGGCGTGGTCACCGGCGGCGGGAGCGGCATCGGCCTGGCCATCGCCCGGGCGCTCGCCGAGGCGGGCATGCCCATCGCGCTCATCGACCGCGATGTCGGCCGTCTGGCCGCGGCCGCAGAGGCGCTGCCCGCAGGTACCACCACGCACCAAGCCGACGTGGCGGACTTCGAAGCGGTGCGCGAGGCGCAGGCGGTCATTGCGGCAAGCGGCGATCCGTCGGTGCTGATTAACGCCGCAGGCGTCAGCGTCGCTGGTGCCTTCGCCGAGACCTCGCTCGAGGATTTCCGCTGGCTGATGGACATCAACCTCGGCGGCACAGTGCACTGCTGCAAGGCCTTTCTGCCCGCCATGCTCGCGCGCGGCGAAGGCCATATCGTCAACGTATCCAGCAGCTTCGGGCTCGTGGGCTTTCCCGGCAAATCCGCCTATGCCGCCTCCAAGTTCGCCGTACGCGGTTTCAGCGAAAGCCTCCGCATGGAACTCCGCGGCAGCGGCGTCGGCGTCACCGTGCTTTACCCCGGCCCGGTCGATACCAATATCCTGCGCAACGGACGCGCGGCATCCGAAACCCAGCGCACCAACGAAGCCGCCTTCCTCGCGTCCCGCGCCATCCCGCCCGAACGTGTCGCCCGTGCCACCCTGCGCGGCATCCAACGCGACGCGCCCCGCGTGCTCCTCAGCGCCGACTACCGCGCTCTCGACTGGCTCGCCCGCCTCTCCCCTGCGCTCGCGCTATACCTCGTCGGCCGCATCGGCAACACGCAGGTGAACGGATGAACGCGGGGGGAGGTTCTCGCATCCTTTGAGCAACCACTGCCGTGGTTGTTGCGTGTTGCCTCTAACCCCGGGTAGGCCCGCGATGCGCGGCCCAACCGCGGGGCTACGATAACGCAACCACTGCCGTGGTTGAAGGCGTAACCTGCAATGACCACGGTCCGGAGCAGCAATATTCTCTCCTACCGTCATTGCGACCGAAGCGCGGCAACCTCCTTGGTGCGAGGGCGGTTTTTCGCAGAGCATAGATTTCGAGCGACCATGCGTGTGACGGTCTGTACTGAATCCTTCGCCCGTACGCCAAGGAGGTTGCCGTGTCGCTCGGGGACTCGCTTCTCGCAATGACGATGTTGGTGGACGTGGGGTAACGGTTCGGCAATCATGATCATATCTACGGAACGGTGGGGCGAGACTCTGTCGAGCCATCTTGGCGCGGGGATTACGAGCCGGAGTACCAAGGGCATCGACTATCTGCGGTGGCGCGTGCCAAGTTCGTGGTAGCATGCGCATTCATTCGGGCCGTATCCCACGCTTCGATAAAAAGGACCATTCATGCTCGACGAATCCTCCCCTCGACTTTCCCGACGCGGTTTCTTGGCCGGGGCGGCGGGGGCCGGGCTAGGGCTGGCGCTGGGCGCGCGCGCTGAGGCGGACGCTTCCGCCGATCCGCTGCCACGCTGGCGGGGGTTCAACCTGCATTATTTCTTCGGTACCTGGAATGATGGTCAGCCGTTGGAAGACGACTATCGGATGATTGCCGACTTGGGGTTCAATTTTGTGCGGCTTCCGTTGTGGTATACGCGCTGGACGGATCCGTCCGACGTGCAAAAGGTGGACGAGGCGGTGCTGGCGAAGATCGACGAGGCGGTGGGCTATGGCCGCAAGCATGGCATTCATACCTGCCTGAACTTCCATAAGGCGCCGGGTTATTGCGTGGCCAAGGAGCCGCCGGAGCCTTTCGATCTCTTCAAGGATCAGGCGGCGCTCGATGCCTTCTGCTTCCAGTGGGCCTTGTTCGCCAAGCGCTATGCGGGCATCCCCGCGGACGAACTCAGCTTCAACCTCGTGAACGAGCCCATCGCGCAGCGGAACGATCACGAGCGCGTGGCGCGCGCGGCGGTGGCAGCCATTCGGGCGGAATCGCCGGAGCGACTCATCATTGCGGATGGCCTGGGCTGGGGCAGCATGACCATGCCAGAGCTGGACGATTTGAACCTGGTGCAGAGCACGCGCGGCTATGCGCCGAATGAAGTCTCGCACTACCAGGCCAGCTGGACGGAAGGCGCCGACAAGTTCCCGGTGCCCACATGGCCCATCGAGCGCGATGGCCGCGTGCGCGTTGGCCGCGCGCAACTGGAGAAGCGCTTCGCGCCGTGGGTGGCGCGTGCGAAGGCAGGCCATGGCGTGCACTGCGGCGAGTGCGGCGCGTTCAACCGCACTCCCCACGACGTGGTGCTGGCGTGGATGGGCGACATGTTCGATATCCTCACGGCGGGCGGCATCGGCTATGCGTTGTGGGAATTCCGCGGCAGCTTCGGCATACTCGATTCGGACCGCGGCGACGTGGACTACGAGGACTGGCACGGGCATAAGCTCGACCGGAAAATGCTGGAACTCTTGCAGGCGCATTGACGCCCGCGATGTGGTAGGCTCACGCAGGCCGCAACCCGGGAACGCCTCATGGTACTCAACCTGCCACTCATTCTCGCGCTGATACGCTTGCTTAGCGTCACGCGCAAGCCCATGCAATGCGCCGTCATCTATACCGTGCTCACCTTCGGCATGGGGGCGCTCATTGTGATGGCCGGCCTCACCAAGTTCCCCGAGCTGATGCTCTGGACACTGGTACGCTTCGCCACCAGCGCCGCGTATTTCTGGCTGCTGCACGAAAACAGCGACTCCGGCACCTGGTGGGCCATCCTCCCCTTCGGCGCGCTGGTGTCGTATTTCTGAACCGCAGCGAATAGAATACTAGGCGCAACGGTATAGCCCTACACGGATGGGATTCCGGGAGGGTACACCGTCATGTTCCAGATTCTATTGCTGGCTGGATGCATCAAACTGCTGGTGGAAACCGAACGGCCGCTCCTTTGCGCGGCGCTTTATGCGGGCTTTGGCCTGGTGTTCGGGCTCGTGTTCGCGCTTACGGGCGATGTCGGCATCGCTCCGCTGCTGGTGGCCGCGGGCATGCGCTTCGCCGTCGTCAGTGTCTACTTCCTGCTGCTCAACAGCATGGGTGATGGCGGCCTGTGGTGGGCCGTGCTGGTATTGGGCATGGCCGTTTTGATGTTCATCTGAGGGCAAGACCCATAGGAATGCAGAGGTGATTTTCAGGCTCTTCCTTGTCGTGGTGCTCGTGCGGTTCCTGATAGCCAGCCGCAACGTCCGCAACTGCGTCGCCATCTATGCGGTCGTCACCTTCGGGGTCGGCGTGTTGTCTTTCTTCTTCGCCGGCATGAGCCTGCACCTCCTGCTGCCCGACGCGCTCGGCTGGGCGTGGCTGGTGCCCGCGTTGTTCGCGCTGACGGCCGTACGCGCAGGTCTCGGCCTGCTCTATTTCTGGCTGCTCGAACGCGGCAGCGAATCCGTCTGGTGGTGGGCCGTGCTCCCTTGCGGCGGCGTGCTGGCGTTTATATGAGAATGCATACTGCTGGACCGCTTTCAACCACGGGGCTACGATATCGGAAGCACTCCGTGGTTCATGCGGAGGCGCACAATCTTGGGCGAACTATCGAAAGCGCATGACAGACTGGTGGATGCGTGGATTCGGTACATGTCGCGGCCGAGGGAAGACGAGCCCGCGCGTGACCCAGACATGGAGGCGAAAGTCGAAGCGCTGCTGCGCGGTGAACCGATACCGCCGGGCACTTTCAAGCGCCATCGCTCCGTTCCTGATTCCTGGGCTTTCGGCTGGCTGCACGACATGGTCGAGGAAGACCCCGAATCCACGTGGCCCATCATTCTGGAAATCCTGCGCCGTGATATCGACTCTAAGGTCATCGAGACCCTCTCGGCCGGGCCGGTGGAAGATCTGCTCGGTATGCATGGTGTGGATTTCATTGCACGTGTCGAGGTGGAGGCGCGGCGGGATCCGCGGTTCGCGAAGCTACTCGGCGGCGTGTGGCAAGGCCAGATGTCCGACGAACACTACGCGCGGGTGCAGGCGGTGTGGGACCGCCGCGGCTGGGACGGCATTCCGCGCGACTAAACTGGGAGGAGGGGATTCCATGGACGAGCAGTTGCGGCACTACGAGGCGAAGCTGGCCTACGAGACGGATTCCTGGGACCTGAAGGTGGCGCTGGAAGCAGGCGAGAACGTCATCGTCATTGATGCGCGTTCGGCCGAGGCCTTTTTGCGCGAGCACATTCCCGGGGCCATCAGCCTGCCGCACATGACCATGAGCCCCGAGACCACTGCTTCGCTCGACAAGACCGCGTTGGTCGTGACCTATTGCGACGGCATCGGCTGCAACGCTTCCACCAAGGGCGCGCTCGCCATGACGCGGCTCGGTTTCCGCGTGAAGGAGCTCCTGGGCGGGCTCGATTGGTGGAAGCGCGACGGCCACCCCACCTCCGCCGCTACCAATTCCGATTCCGGAGCCGATTGCGGCTGCGGCTAAGCCGGGTTGTCTCGCCCCTGCCGGGGCTTGTGCAATTACGGGGGAACCCGGGGTTTCGCTTCACTACACCCCGGGCTAAGAACGGTCGCGCCTTGGGCGCTGCGGGCTTCGCCTGCCCAAAAGGGGGGCATCGGGGCGCCTCTTGGCGCTTCCGCCTCCAGCGTCGGCATTTATTTGGGGCAATTGCTCTACGAGATGGTCCAAGGCCCTACCCTTGCATCGGTGCACTTCGCTCTGCCGCGCCAGAGGCGCGTACTTTCTTAGCCCGGGGTGGAACGAAGTGGAACCCCGGGGCGCGCTCTCGACCGGGTGAGCCCCGGCAGGGGCGTATTCAGTGTCCAATACGGCAAACCAGCTAACCCTAATCATGACAAGGGCTTGCACCCCAACCACTTCCTCTGCGGGAGCCTCTCATCCTGCAATCAAAAAAATTTTTTCTCCGGGGGCTAAAGTTTTCGCTCAAGTCGCCGATAAAAGGGACGGGTAAGCTGGAAAGCGCCCGAGCGACAAGTGAAATCAGACGGCAGGGACGCCGTCACAGCGTAAAGCATGGAGGCTTGCGAAATGGTCCCGGGGTGCGCGCCCGGGGGAAACGTGCTGCGGACGTTTCGACGGGAATTGAATCTTGGGTATTGAGTCTGGCCGGGAGGCCGGACGTCGCTTTGCAGGGTTGCAGGCGGGCTGTTGGGACGACAGCCCCCGGCCGCTGCGGGTATCCCCGGGACGGGATGCGCGCGGTGCGAACACCACGGCAAGGCGATATCAATGGGTTATTTCACCACCGCGGTTTCCGCGGTGTGAACGCCCTGCTACCCGCCCTGGGACACCCGGAGTTTCCGGTGGGGCGGCGGCAGGGTTCACGTACGGCGGCGCACGGATGCGCCAGGCCAACCACTCACGGAGGATTGCATCATGGGACTTCGCATCAATACCAATGTGGCCGCACTTAACACCACCCGTGTGTTGAGCCGGTCTACGGACGACTTGAACCGTTCGCTGGAACGCCTTTCCAGCGGACTTCGTATCAACCGCGCGGCGGATGACGCCGCCGGTCTGGCGATTGCGGAAGGCTTTCGCTCGCAGGTGCGCGGCACGCAGGTGGCGCAGCGCAATTCGCAGGACGGCGTCAGCCTGGTGCAGACGGCGGAAGGCGCGCTGAGCGAA
>WGMK01000036.1 GCA_016125095.1 Candidatus Hydrogenedens sp.
GCTGAACGAGGCACAAGCGCTGCTGGTGTGCATGTTTGCGCGCACTGCCAAGGCGGCCGAAGTGCGCGGCCAGGTGATCGCGGTGTTTCTGGATTGGCGCCGCGGCGATCTGAACCGCCCCAAGCCAGCGCGGGCCTTGAACCAGACCGAAGAGCTGCTGCGAAAATGGTTCTTCGAAGAGGTTCTGCCGAGCCTGGCGCGGACCGGGCAGTTTTCGGTGCCCCATGCCGGCGCCGAGGCCGCAGTACTCGACCCGTGGGCGGCCCTTGGCGCGCGGATGAGGGTGATCGAGCAGGCGATCGGGCTGGCGGAACTGGCCGGCGACGACCAGGGCCAGGCCTCGCCCGGCTATGCCGCGGCGGTCGCCTATCTGCCGATCTGGCCCAACAACAGCTTTCGCCGGCCGAAGTGGTGGTACGACCGCGAGGTGCGGGCGGCGGCGATCGCCCTGCACCGCCAGGTCACCCTCGACCAGGCAATCGCGGCAATGGGCAGCCAGTTCGGCGCGGTGCGGGCACCGTCGCGGACCTCGCTGGCGCGGTTCTGGAAGCGCCTGGATCAGGCGCGGACACCGCATCTGGCGGCGTCGAAGGGGAGTCGCTGACATGGCGTGGGACCTTCCTTCGACCGAGCGGGCGGCGTAGCGCAAAACCGGCCGCACCGGCCACCGATTCCAGGAGTGCCGCATGAACGCGCTCAGACGAAAGAATCTCCGTATCCTTCGCGACCATTATCGACGTCGAGGGTTCGATCCGCGGCGACGCGGATGGGATGGGGATCAATCGGGGACGGAAAATCCGAAAACGGCCACAGGCTTGGCCAGTTGGCTGCCAGCTGCCTGGCGGCGTCTGCGGCGCGCAGCATCACGACGGTATGGGGATTTCCGGCTTGAATGGCTCTGTCGCAGAGAGCTTGGAGGAATGTCCAGCCGAGCGAGGCTTCGTACAGACCGAGCAGGAGGATTAAGGCGCGATCTTCCATGTTCAATTTGCGGAGAATTTGACTGCGCAACTCTGGCGCAGAAGTCACTAGTTGTTCGACAGCGCTACCGGTTTTCGCACGCAGTTGCCGCAAGTCCGCTTTGCCGGCCCGCCGACAGATATCGGCCAGGGTTTCTGGATCGATTGCGCGAAGTTCTTGGGCGAGTTCTTCGCAGCATTGCCAGGCGGCCTGCTGATAGTCGTCGAGATCCATGGGGTATGTCCTCCGATCGGTCTGGAGATGGGGCGTGAGCGCCTTGCCGGCCTGACCATGCACGATTTGGCCGTGGCCGGACTCTGCCACGGCGGGCCGCGCCGCGCATGGTCAAAGCGGGCGGTGGCCTTGACCAGGTGCGCCAACACTGACCGCGACAATCGGGACGCCCGCCGCGAGCGTGATCCGCGGCAGGGGTGGCGGTGCGGCATGCGGCCCGCCGCCACCCCGGTTCCGCCGGCACCGGGCAGAAGCCCAGAGCCACCCCGCATGATGGTCAAATCCGGGGGGACGTTGACCATGACGATTGCGAAGACACCGCGCCGGCGCCGAAAGCGGCCGTTGCTCGATCCGCTGCAGCCCAATTTCCTCGATCGCCTGCAAGAAATGGCGGCATCCGGGGTCGCCGGGCTCGATCTGGTCGAGGTGCCCGCGGCGGCACCGCCGGCCGGCGCGCCGGAAGCCAAGGGGCGCTATGACGACGGCCAGCGTTTGCGCCGGCTGCTGACCGCGGTGATCAAGGCCAGCCCGTTCGACCGGCCGACGATCGCGCGGCACATGTCGGAGCTGGTCGGCGAGGCGATCAGCGCCGAAATGCTCAACAAATGGACGGCACCGTCACGCGACGGCCACCGGTTTCCGGCCGAATATCTCCGTGCCTTCCTGCTGGCGGTCGGTCCCGGCATCGCCGACCAATTCCTGACCGATTTGATCGACGGCACCGGCTACCGGCCGATTTCGACGCGCGAGGCGGAATTGGCCCGGCTGGGCCAGCTGCAGGCCTTTGTGCTGATCGCGCGGACCGAGATTGACCGCCTGGTGAAGCGCTCGCCGCTGTTCGCCGCCGCCGCCGGGGGGCGTTCGTGATGGCCCGGCGCCGCCCGGCCCCGCGCGACCGCCAGCGCGACCACGCGATCGGGCGAGCGGCCGAACGCTATGGCCTTTGCCTGCGCCCCTGCGACTTTGCGCGCGCCTGCCAGGCGATCGGCAACGGTGCGGGCGAGCGGATCGGCCAGACCCCGATTGGCGACACGGTGGTTGTGCTGGCGATCAGCGACGGTGCGGGCCGCAGCGCCACCGTGGTCGCGGTGTGGAAGCGCACCGAGCGCCGGATCGCCACCTTCCTGCCGGCCGACGCCCACGAGCTGTGGCGCTGGCAGGCAACCCACCCCAACCAGAGCAGAGCAGAGGCATGAAGGACATTGGTCTTCAGAATATCCCGGTCGCCGCAATCGACGCGGGCGACCGCCTGCGGACGATCGATCCCGCCTATGCGCAGATGCTGGCCGACAATATCGACCAATGCGGCAGACTGCGCAGTCCGATCGAAGTACGGCGCAAGGGCAAGAAAGACGGTGCCTACCTATTGATCGCGGGAGGACACCGGCTGCGGGCGTTCGAGCTGCTGGGACGGACTGAAATTCCGGCTTTCGTCTATGACGCTACCGATGACGAAGCGCGGATTGCCGAAATCGACGAGAACCTGATCCGCCATGATCTGAATCCGCTGGATCGGGCGAGCTTTTTGTTCGAACGCCAAGCGATCTATCTGCAGATCCACCCGGAGACCGCGGCGGGCGTGGCCGGTGGCAAAGCCAAGGCGATGCTCAAAAAAGATGCAACCGCCACGTTGGCGGTGGCAGCCTACGCCGCCTGTTTTGCCCAGGACGTGCGAAACAAGACCGGTCTCAGCGACCGCACCATTCAGCGTGCCGTCAAGATTTACAAGGCATTGGCCGCGGACGTGCGGGTGCGACTGGCCGGCAGCCATTTTGCCAAATCCCAGTCGGAGCTGGAAAAGCTGGGCAAACAGCCCCAAGAGGCGCAGCGCAAAATCTGCGACCTGATCCTGGCCAAACCGCCCGGCGCCTATTCGGTTTCCGAAGCACTGATGTCAGTCAATGGCGTGGCCAAGGTCGAGCGCAGCGCCGACGAGATCGCGTTTGATCGTCTGATCAAGGTTTGGGGCGATGCGTCGATGCGCACGCGCTACGAGTTTTTGCGCCACCTGGCGGGATCGGCGGCCAACCGGAAGCTCTATTACGAGATCGCCGCCGCTACCACAGATCCGGACGGCACAGACGCTGCCGATGCCAAGGTCGAATCCGGGGCCGAATCCGGGGAGCTGGCAGCATGAGTCCCGGAAGTTATAACCACTGCCCGGCCTGTGGGGTCGCGCTCGCAGACCTGAACCGCCCCTTGTGCAGCGGCTGCACGACGCGGGTGCCGGTGGAGCTGCTGCGGCACGAGCGCATCGCCAAACAGGCATTGACCGGCACCGCCATCCTTTATGGCGCCGCCAAAGACGCCCTGATCCGCGCCGCCAAAGCGGTGCTGCCGGCAGACCAGCCATGAGCGCGCGGGTCTGCCCGGCCTGCGGCGCCCCGGCCAAATCCGGCCAGCTGCTGTGCCGCGCCTGTTGGGGCATGGTGCCGGCGGGGCTGCGTGCGGCGGTCAACCGGACCTGGCGCGCCTGGCAAGCCAGCGGCGACGCCCGAGACCGGCCCCATCTGCTGGCCATGGTGCGAGCCTACCGCGCCGCCGCGGATGCCGCGACGGACGCCGCACGCAAGGCGCTGCCGGGCGGGGCCGCCCCATGACCGCAGAATGGCTGACCGCAGAATGGCTGGCCGCGGCCGAAATGGCGGCGCTGTTGGGCTTGAACCGGCGATCGTTCGACCGGCTGGCGGCCGAGCGCTGCTGGACCGAGCCGGAGAATTTCCATTGCGACGCCAACCCGCGCGGCACCTGGAAAACCAAGACCGGGCCGGGCGGCGGGGCCTTGTATCACTACGGTCTGTTGCCGGTGACGGTGCAATTGAAATGGCTGGCTCAACGCGAAGCGGAGGCGTCCTCCGACGTTCCCGCCCAGCCGCAACAGGCGCCATCGGAGGCATGGGCGCGCTATGACGCCTTGTCCGGCGCGCGTAAGGCGGCGGCGACCGAGCGGCTGAAGGCGCTCGACGCGGTCGAGGTTCTGATCCGGGGCGGGGCGGCGGTCGAACTGGCGGTGACCCTGGTTGCCCATCAGGACGGCATCGGCAAATCGTCGCTCTATCTGTGGCGGACGCGGGTCGCGGGCCGGGAGCGTGCCGACTGGCTGCCCTACCTGGCCGATTACTACGCCGGGCGCACCGCGACCGCGGCGATGGCGCCGGAGGCATGGGCCTATTTCAAGGCCGATTACCTGACCTTGTCGCGCCCGGCCTTGAGCGCCAGTTATGCCCGCACCAAAGAAGTTGGCGACGCCCAGGGCTGGACGGTGCCGGCCGAAAGCGCCTTTCGTCGCCGGCTACAGCGCGAGGTGCCGGCCCAGGTCCTGGTGCTGCAGCGGGACGGGCGGGAGGCGGCCGATCGGCTCTACCCGGCACAGCGGCGCGACCGCGGCGACCTCTATGCCCTGCAGGCGGTCGATTGGGACGGCCACCAGTTCGACGTCTTCGTCGCCTGGCCGGGGTTGAAACAGCCGGTGCGGCCGGTGATCAGCGTGTTCCAGGACCTCTATTCGGGCAAGCTGCTGTCGTGGCGACTGGACGTCAGCGAGAACACCACCGCGTTCCGGCTGGCGTTCGGCGACCTGATCGAGGCCTGGGGCATCCCCGAGATCGCGGTGATCGACAACACCCGCACCGCCGCCAACAAGCAGATGACCGGGGGGACGCCGACCCGGTTTCGGTTCAAGGTCAAGGCCGAAGATCCGGCCGGCTTGTTTACCATCCTGGGCGTCGAGGTCCATTGGACCACGCCCTATCACGGGCAATCCAAACCGATCGAGCGCGCCTTCAAGGATTTGTGCGAGACGATCGCCAAATCGCCCGATTGCGTCGGCGCCTATACCGGCAACAGCCCGACCACCAAGCCGGAAAACCATGGTGCACGCGCCATGCCGCTGGCCGATTTCATCAAGGTGGTCGAGCGCGAAATCCGCCGCCACAACGCCCGGCCGAACCGCAAGACCGGGGTGTGCGGCGGGGTCAAGAGCTTCGATCAGGCGTTTGCCGACAGCTATGCCACGGCGCCGATCCGCAAGCCCCGGCCCGAGCATCGCCGGCTGTGGCTGCTGCCGGCCGAAGGGGTCACCGGCCGTAAACCCGATGGCCGGATCGAATTGATGGGCAACCGCTATTGGTCGCCCGAGCTGGTCGAGCTGATCGGGCGCAAGCTGGTGGTGCGGTTCGATCCCGACGATTTGCACCAGCCGGTCCATGTCTATCGCCTGTGCGGCGCCTATGTCGGGCCGGCCGAGTGCATCAGGGACACCGGCTTCTTCGACCTGGACGCGGCCAAAACCCACGCCCAGGCCCGAGGGGCATTCCGCAAGAAAACCCGCGAGCTGGCGGCAGCCGAAGTCAGCCTGAGTGCCGCCGAGGCGGCGGCGCTGCGCCCGGCGATCGCGGCACCGGTACCGGTGGAAGCCCGCGTGGTGCGGCTCGATTTCGCCACCCGCGGCAACGCCGCGCTGAAACCCGCACCCGCGGCGGCAGCGCCTGATCTGGAAGTGGAATTCGACACCGCGGCGGCGTTCGCCCGCGGCATCCAGCTGGTGGTCGACAACCAGTAAAAAGGGCGCCGGCGGTTCGCAGCCGCCGACGCCCCAACCAAACCAGTAATGACGAAAGGACCATAACACGATGGACGCGACTGACACAATCACCGACCAACCCGCCGACCAACCCGCCGACGTTTTGCGGCCGCGAATTCGGGCGATCATGGCCGGCGAAGAACGAACCCAAGCCGATCTGGCGCGCGAAGCCGACATTCCCAACGGTACGTTCAACCTGTGGTTCAACGGCAAATACGCCGGAAACAATGCTTTGGTCGCGGCCAAAGTGGAGAAATGGCTGGACGCCCGCGAACAGCACCGCGCGATGGCCTCGGTCATGCCGGCGGTGCCGCAATTCGTGCGCACGCCCACGTCATCTCGCATTCTGCCTGACCTGGTCTTTGCCCAGGTGATGCCGGCGTTTGTCGCTATCGTCGGTGCCGCGGGCGTCGGCAAGACCCGGACCGCCCAATATCACCAGGCGACCAACCCCCATGTCTGGATCGTCACCGCGGAACCGTCGGTGCGCCGGACCAATGATATCCTGGTCGCGTTTTGCCATGTCCTGGGGATCCAAGAAAAACGGGCAGCGCGGCTGTCGGCGGCGATCGGCGCCAGGATCAAGGGCACCGGCGGCCTGCTGATCCTGGACGAGGCCCAAGAAGCCGAGGTTGCGGCACTGCAGCAATTGCGCGTGCTCCAGGACCTCTACGAGATCGGCGTGGCGCTGATCGGCAATGAAACCATCCTGGCCAATCTGGGCTACGGCGACCGCTCGCGTGAGAACCTGACCAGCCGGGTCGGCAAGAAGCCGATCATCCGCGGTGCCAGTGCTGGCGACGCCGACGCGCTGCTCGACGCCTGGGGCATTGCCGGCGCCGAGGAGCGGCGATTCCTCAACGGTGTCGCGGTCAAGACCGGCGCGCTCCGGACCATGAGCTGGTGCCTGAAGCAGGCGCACATTCTGGCCGCCGGGTGCGGCGAGCCGGTGGCACTGAAGCATCTGCGGGCCGCGGCTAAAGACCTCTGCACCATCCCCAGCGGCATTTGAGGGGAGGCAGCCGATGATCCCACTCAGCCAGCAGATCGAGCGCGTCGCCGAAGTCTTGGCCGGCCATACCGCGCGCAGCACGCTCTCCGCGCCGCAATTGGCCTTGAGCCTGCTCTCCCACCTGGCGCGCTTCCAGGCCCAGGCGGTGGCGCTGGAAGCCGGCCTGCCGCCGGCCGCTGCCGCGGCGCTGGCCGGCTCCCGGCAATCCCGCACCGCGATTGACCGCTATCTGGCCGAGGGAGACCGCCAATGACCGACCTGGAATGCCAATTTATCCATCTGCCGCAGTCCTATCGGCGCGACGCGGTCGCCCGGCTGGTCTGCCTGGTGTTCGATCATGCCATCGTGAGCGAAGGCCAAATGGCGCGCCAGCTCGACGCCGACCGCCTGGAGGTGCGCGACCTGCAGATCCTCGGCGCCGCGCTGCTCCATGCCGACCGCGCCGCCACCGAGGCCCGCGTGGCCGGCCTGCGAAATGCCCAAAAATCCGTCGCCCCACCCTCGACCGCGACACCGCAGGGCAGCGCGCAAGAGTCCGAATCCGGAGCGTCGCCATGATCCTCGCCGATGCCATCGATGACGCCGTTGATCGGAGCGGTACCGAACGGACGCTCGAAGAACGGCTGGCGCGGCGCGGGTTCTTCGCCACCGGCGCCAGGACAGAAATCCAATTCTGCCGCACCATCCGCTGCCCCCATTGCGGCCACGACATGGGCGAGGACCCGGTGCCGGATGACGGCATCGACGAGGTGATGACATGCGGCGGCTGCGGCAGGGCCAACGCGCTGTCGTGTGGGCCGGAGGGCGAATTGTCCCTGCTGGCTTTGGAAACCAAGGCCGACCGCGCCTATCGCGCTTGGGCCAAAGCGGTCGGGGTCGCCCGTATCGCGGCGGTCATTTGCCTGCCGCTCTGGGCACCCTCGCCGGCGCCGGCCCGGGCCGACACCACGCCGGGGCCGGTCGAGGCGCGGGTGCTCGACGTGGTGGACGGCGACACCTTTCGCGTGCGCGCCCGGTTGTGGCCGGGACTCACCGCCGAAACCCTGATCCGGATCGAGGGCATCGACGCGCCGGAGCTGCACGGCCGCTGCCCGGCTGAAACCCAGCGGGCAGAGGCCGCACAGCGCCGCCTGAAGGCGCTGCTCGGCCATCTGGTCACCCTGACCCGGATCAAACCCGACAAATACGGCGACCGCAAACGTGCCCATGTCACGGCCCAGGACGGTACCGACGTGGGCGCCGCCATGATCGCCGCCGGCCTGGCCCGGCCCTATCGCGGCGGCCGGCGCAAGTCCTGGTGCGACGGAGACGGGCAATGACCGACAGCACCGCGATCGACAGCACTGCGATCGACCGCACGGCGACCGACAACGGGGTGTTGCCCCAGATCGGCGACCGGGTCGCGGTGGATCTGGTCTGCGGCACCACGCTGGAAGGCTGGTGCCGCGCGATCGGGCGCTGGCAAAGCCTGGACGGCCCCACGGCACTGGTGATCGAGACCGCCGGCGGCGCCTTGCTGCCGATCGCCGCCTCGGACGATGCCGGCACCTTGGTCTGGCGCCGCTTAGGCCTGCCCCCGGCCGAGCAAGCCCGCACCCTGCAACTGGCCCGCATCGCGGCCGCCGGCGGCACCCCCCACCACACCAGCATTACCGGCGGCGACGCCCAAGTCGCCGCCGGTTTTCTCGCCCTGGCTGGCGAGCCTGTGCCACCCGTGCAACCGTCCAAAAGGAAACTGCCATGAATTTTGCCGAACTGATCGCCGAAGTCGTCGACGGCACCGCCGTCGCCAAGGGCACCGCCGAGATCGTGGTGCGCCGGCTGGACCAGACCATCCAGGCCGCCACCGCCGGCGGCGACAAGGTGCGGATTCCGGGCTTCGGCAGCTTCCAGACCAAGCACCGCGCCGGCCGCCTGGGCCGCAACCCGCAGACCGGCGAGGCGATCGAGATCGCGCCCTCTACCCTGCTGGCCTTCAAGCCGGCCAAGCGCGGCGCCAGCGGCGAGGAATCGGGCGCTTGACCTGCACCGCCGACCTGCTGCCGCCCCGTCCCGGCATCCGCCGGGAGCTGGCGCGCACCCTCACCGATCTTCAACAGGCCGGCGCGCAAGCGCCGGCCGACGACCCGGTCCGCCGGGCCTCGGCCCGGATGGCTGAAAAAACCCAGGGAGACCACCAATGACCGACCAAACCCCGCCACTGGAGCTGCCGGAGGTGCCGCCGGTGCCAGCCGGCGCGCCGACGCTGGCGCAGCATTGCGCGGCGTTGGCCGCGATTCTGCGCGACCATTGCCATTGTGAATTGGCAGGGCCGCAAGAGGCCGCCTATCGCGCCGCCATCGCCGCCTTGGCGGCTTTGCCCGCACTGCCCGACGGCAGCCGCGAACTGGCCGGTGTCGAGTACCTGCTCGACGGCGACGGCCGTCTGGTGCCGCTGTCGCTGGTCAAGGCGTCCGATCTGCTGATCGACGGCGCCGCCCGGCGGATCGCCCAGGGCGCCCTGTCGGTGGCGCAGACGCTCGACCGCTATAAGCAGATGTGCTTCGCCGAAGCCCAGCAGCTATTGGCCGCCTTGGCCGCCGACCACAGAGTCGAGCTGACCAGCCGCCGCGGCAACTACGCGATCACCACCTATGACGGCGCCTTCAAGGTCGAGTTCTCCTCGGCCGATCGCATCAGCTTCGGCCCCGGCATCGAGATCGCCCGCGCTGCCTTTGCAAATTGGCTGGCCGAGGCCGAGGCCAGCCCGGAGATCAAGGCGATCGTGTCGGCGGCCTGGCAACTCGACCAGGCCGGCCGGCTGCGCGCCCACGAGATCATGCGGCTGGCGCGCTACGACCTGACCGATCCCAAATGGCAGGCCGCGATGGCGGCGGTGCGCGAGGCGATGCAGGTCTCCGGCACCAAGGATTACATGCGGGTCTACCGCCGCGACGAAGATGGCGGCTGGCGCCAGATCACGCTGGATTTCGCCAATGCCCGCAGCGCGCCTCGGGACTCCGCGGCATGACCGCCGGCCCGTTCGCCCCGGCCTGCTCTGCCCCGACCGCTCCGCCGGGGACGGCGGCCACGGTGCCGCCGGCGGTGCCGCCGACCGCACTCGGCCTGGCGGCGTTGCGCGTGATCGCCGAGCTGACCGCGGCCACCGGCATTGCCCCCAGCTATGACGAGCTGTCGGGTGAACTGGACATCGCCAGCAAGGGCCACCTGACCGCGATCGTCAACGGCCTGGTCGAGCGCGGCTGGATCGCGCGGCTGCCCGGCCGGGCGCGGGCGATCCGGGTTCTGCATCCGGTGCCGCTGCCCGATCTCGCCACCGTCGCGTGGGAATTGTCGGCCGATGCCTATGGCGCCCTCAGCCAGGGCAAGCCCGGCACCGCCGCGCGTGACCGCCGGCAAAAGCACCGGCACCGGGGAGGTCAACCATGATCGAAGCCGCACTGGCCCGCTACTGTCTCGACCTGGCCCACAGCCGCCACCCGGCCGACGAAGTGAAGTTTCGCGATTGTGCCGGGTGGCTGGCCTCGTTCTGCGCAAGGCCGCCCCAGGAGCCGCCCCGGACGCCGCGCTGCCAAGCCCTGACCCGCGTCGCCGAACCCTGCCTGGAGCTGGCGGCCGCGGCGCCGGACGAAGCAGCGCAGAGTCCGAACCCGGCCGCGGCGACTCCCGCCGTGACGCCCGCCGAACCGCCGACCCAAGCACCTGCCGCTCTACCCGCCGAGGTGCCCGCCGGGCGGCCCGGCGTGACCATCGACGGCCTGGTGAGCGCGGCGCTGGGTGTGGGCGACCCGTTCCGGGCACGCGACCTGGCAGACCGCACCGGGCGGCCGATGCGGCAGATCGCGATCCGGCTGTGCGCCATGGCCGACGCCGGCCTGGTCACGCGCGTCGGCACCGGGCTCTACCGCCTGACCGCGGCCGGCCGCAGCCGTGCCGCCGATGGCCGCAAAGGTCCTGAGGCCGCCGCCGTGCTGCCCGCCGCAGACGACGACACCGGCGGCCAGGAGGATCAGGACGACGGCGCCGCCACCGAGGCGGAAACGCGCCGGATCGCCGCCCACGCGATCAGCCGCGCCGCCGTGCGGCCGGAGCCGCCGGCGCCGACCAGTGATCGCAGCCTGGTGGCCGGGCTGACCGGCAATCAACGGCTGGTCCTGGTTGCGGTGCGCGACATCCTGCGCGACGGCGGCACTGCCAGTCTTGGAAACGTCGTCGGCCGAACCGGTCTTGGTGCGACCAGCGCCCAAACCGCCCTGGTTTGCCTGGGCGAAAAGGGCCTGCTCGCCGCCGAAGGCTGCCCCCGCAACTACACCCTGACTGCCGCCGGCATCGCGCGGCTGGCCGCACTGGGGGCCACGCCGTGACACCGCCGCGCGCGATCGGCCGTCCGCTGCTGGCCACGCCTGCCTATGCGCCGGATTTCCAGGCGTTTTGGGCCGCGGTGCCCCATCGGCCGGACGACCGCAAAGCGCCGGCGCACGACGCCTATCGCCGGCTGGTGCGCTTCCAGGCGGCCAGCGCCGGCACCTTGCTGGCGGCAGCCACCGCCTATGCCCGGTCGCGCGAGGGCAAATCGAACGAGTTCATCGTCTCGACTGAGCGCTGGCTGGCCGATGGCGACTGGCGCGACTGGGCAGACGCCGCCGAAACCGCCGCCGAAACCGCCGCGTCCGCGCCGCCGGCGGTCCGGGCCGAGTCCGCCGATCCGGCGCTTGAGCGCTGGCTGCAGGGCTGCGTCGTCAGCGATCGCGACGGCACGGTGACGATCAAGGCGCCCTCGCGCTTCCGTGCCGATCGCCTGCGCGGCGAGCAATTCCAGGCGCTGACCCGGCGCTGGCCGGGCCGGCGGATCGAGGTGCTGTGATGAGCCGCGAGGCCGCGGCGCTGGCATTGATGCTGGCCGGCATGGCGCGCCGGCTGGCCCAGCGCGAGCCCTGCATCGGCGATTTCCGCGCCGGCCTGATCACCCAGTTGATGGCGGCGGCGGCCCATGTCGGCGGCATCCAGGCGATGAGCTGTCCGCCCGACCGCCCGGAACACGCCGTGCTCGACGGCACCATCGGCGCCCTGATCGCCGCCGGCGTTTCCGGCTCCGAACTCGCGATCTGGTTCAACGACGCGGTCGAACGCCACGCCCGCCCGGCGCCACTGCGCGCGGGAGCCGGGCGATGAGCGAGCTCGGCCTATTTTGGACACCGGTCATGCCAGTCAGCTGCACGAGCGGCCGCGTCAAAGCGAATGTAATGCCATGGCTTGCCGCTCTCCTGTTCGAATTGGACGTAGAGCTTCTCTTTCGCCGGCAGGTAGGTCACGTCCCACAGCTTCTGGTGGATCACCGCGTTATCCATGCCGCCGCAAAGCCAGCCCACCATCGCCGACGTCGGCATGTAGCCGACCCCCGGCAGGCCTTGCGCCTTGACCTTGTAGAGCAGGGTATCGGAGGTACCGAGCTTTTTCCATACCCTGGCGACGACGGTCGCCAGGGTGCCCTCGGTCAAGCGTCGGACCATGCCGCCCTCAGGCGTCCGCCACCACATCGCAGTTCCCTGGACGGTGATGATGTCGCCCGGCAGCAGTCCCTCCGCAGCATTCGCCCCGACCTTGTGACGTGTCTCCTCGATAATCTCTGTCGCGCGGCGCTGGTATCGGCAATAGAGCGGCAGAAGGGCGTCGTCGAGGTTCGTCACCGTGGTGAAGAAATTGGCCGGCGGCGACGGTTCACCCAGTTCGTATCCGGGCATCGGGCCTGGGTCCTTGGGACACGCCAAAACTGTCGGTACTGGCAGGAGCGCCCCGACCGTCGCGCAGCGGATCAGCAGTTTCTGCAATCTCATGATCGCCCCCTCTGTCTGGTGATCACCGGATCGTCCGCGATGAGTGAGGAGGCGTCAAGCCTCTTGAAATCACGAACCAGCGCCGCGGCGCGGCTGAACCGTCTTTCACCCCCAACCCTTCCCCCGCCCCAGGGGGAAGGGTTTTTTGTGTGAGTGCGATGAACGACCCTAAACGCAATGCCCAGCTGGCGGCGGCCCACGCGATGAAACGCGAGCTGGCGCTGAGCGATGATTGTTGGCAGGGCTTGTGCCTGCGCTTTTCCGGCTCGCGCACCGACTCGTCCGGCGCCATGACGGCGCCGGAGCGGGGGGCGCTGCTCGACCATCTACGCGGCCTGGGTGCCGGCCGGAAGAAGAGCGCCGCCGGTACACCGGCCGCCAGGCGCCGCTTTGCCGCCGCGCCGCAACGGGCCAAGGCCTGGGCGCTGTGGGGCGAACTGGCGGCGCTCAACGCCGTCTCAGATGGCTCTGAGACGGCGTTTGAAGCCTTCGTGGAACGCCAGACCAGGGTGGCAATCGGCCGGCTCGACGGCCGGCAGTGGAACCGGGTGATCGAGGGCTTGAAGGGTTGGCTCGGCCGCAAACGGGGACAGCAGCCATGGCGACGGCCATGAAGACGGCCGAGATCGATTGGCGGGCCAGCGGCGTCCTGACCGAGCTGAAGCTGCTGATCGGCACCGCGGCGACGCTGAAGCTGATCGCCGAGCGCGGCGGCGGCCCGCTCTATCTGCCCCAGACCGTGACCGCCGATTGCGAACTGGCGCGGATCGTCGGCCTGGAAGACGCCGCACGCATCGTGGCGCGCTGGGGCGGGCGCCGCATCCTGGAAATCCCCACCGGGCACGGCTATGGCCACACCGCGCGGATCGACCGCGGCCAGGTCAAGGCGCTGCTCGATCAGGGCTTGAGCAAGCGCCGGATCGCGCGGGCGCTCGGCTGCTCGTCGCGCCATGTCCGCACCATCGCCGCAGAGATCGCTACCGGCCGCGAGCCGGCCGGCCGCGGGCGCGGCGCCGAACCCCAGCGCCAGCTCGATTTGCTGGATTGGCTTGCCAGATCATAGCCCGGGCGCGGAAGTCCTTCCGCCTGTCCCGGCCCGGACGAGGGCGCCAATATGGCGCCCGCGACCGCCGGAGGCCAGAAGCGATGTCCCAAAGTCCCCCCGACCCGATCGACAGCGCACCGTCTTTGGCGGCCGCGGCACTCGACCACCTGCTGGTCGATCGCCTGATCGTCGGTTTCGAGACCGGCGGCCGGGCCTATTACGGCCAGGGTCGGCCGCTGTGGCCGGGCGGCGACAGCGGCGTTGCCATCGGCTGCGGCTATGATCTGGGCTATCACAGTGCCCAGGACTTGCGCCGCGACTGGTCGGCCTATCTGCCCTCGGTAGCGCTCGACCAATTGGCCGGGGTCTGTGGCCTGACCGGGGTCGCCGCCCGCGCGCATGTCCCGGCGCTGACCGCGATCAAAATCCCCTACGACGCGGCACTGACCCAGTTCTATGACCGCGTGCTGCCGGTCTGGACCGATCGCACTTTGCGCGCGTTTCCGGGTAGTGCCGCGCTGCCGCCGGCCTGCCTGACCGTGCTGGTATCGCTCACCTACAATCGCGGGCCGTCGTTCAAGGCCCGGATCAAGAACGGGCGCGATACCCGATCGGAGATGCGCAGCATCCGAGGCGCAGTCGAGGCCGGCAATTGGCCGGCGGTGCCCGCGCTGATCCGCGCCATGAAGACGCTGTGGCAAGGCCCGGAGACGCCATTCAACCTGCGCGGCCGGCGCGAAGCCGAGGCCAAAGCCTGGGAAGCCGCGATGAAGGGAGCCAAGTCATGAACATTGTCCTGGGCTTGCTGGTCATCGCGGTTGCGGGCGGCCTCGGCTGGGCCACCGTTTTGGGCCTGCGACAGATATCTCACCGCGTCCTATGGGCGGCGATCGTCTTCGCCCAGGTCTCGGCTCTGCCCGGCCTCGCCTGGGCCGATGCCTCGTCCTCGGTCGATCTGGCGCCGGCGCTGGCCGGTCTGCACGGCTATCTGGTCGAGATCGCGACCGCCCTGGCGATCGCCCTGCTCGGCGTCCTGGTGCGCTGGGTCCAGAGCCATACCAACCTGCAGATCGCCGCCGCCGACCGCGACCTGGTGCGCGCGGCGGTCACCAACGGCATCGATCTGGCGGCCGCACGCCTGGGCATCTTTGGCCGGTCGTCCCTGACCGTCGACCTGAACAGCCGGCTGGCGGCAAGCGCGACGCGCTATGTGCTGGATCAGATGCCCGATGCGCTGAAACGGTTGGGCATGCCGGCAGACGAACTCGGCCGCTACGTGGAATCGCAGATCGCCGCGGCTCTGGGCGCGCCGGAGGCGACACCGCCCCAACCCGACGCCGCGACCGGAGGCAACTGATGCGCCCTCGCACCCCCACCGCCCCGCTCTATGCGCTGGCGCTTTCGACCATCGGCCTGCTCTTGGCCAGTGGCTGCGCGCCACTGTCGGCCACGATCGACGCCAGAACCGGAACCACCCTGGCCGAGCGCTGCCGCGTCTATGCCGACGCTGTCGTGGCCGCAGATGCCGGCCTGAAGCTGGCCGTGGCGCTGGGTGCCAAAGCCGCCGCCGCAGGCCAGGTCTACAACGACGCGGTCGGCCGTTTGGTCGATGCCGGCTGCGGCCCGGCGCTCTGAGGCCCGGAGAATGCCCGATTGGATCAAAGAGTCCGGCCCGCTGATCAGCTTCGTCGCCCTGTTGCTGGTACCGGCGGTCTGGTTGGTGCTGCGGCGCAACCTGGTGACCCGAGACGAGTTCGACCAGCTGGCCCGCCGCCATGACGCCCTGAGTGCTGAAATCCGGGTTGCACAAGCGCGGATCGACGGAGAATTGCGTCACCAGGGCGAGCAGATCGCGGCACTGCCGACCGGCCGCGACGTGGCCGGCGTGCGCCAGGCGATTGCCGAGTTGAAGGGCGAGCTGGCGGTGCCGATCGCCGAAATCCGCGCCCGCCTCGACGCCGAGGCGCCGGAGCGGCAGCGGCTGATGCGCGCGGTCGACATGCATGGCCGCATTCTGGCGGAGGCGGCGACTCATGGCAACGATTGATAAGATCGGCCGGGTGGTGCGCGAACAGGCGCGGTTGACCCTGCTGCGGCTGTTGTCCGAGATGCCAGGCTACGCCGCCAATACCAGCCTGCTCGACGATGCACTGGTGGAGCTGGGCGTGCCGATCGGCCGCGACAAGGTCGAAACCGAGGCGGCGTGGCTGGCCGAACAGGACCTGGTCGCCCGCGAGGTCAAGGGGCCGGTCACCAAACTGACCCTGACCCGGCGTGGCCGCGACTGTGCTACCGGCATGGTCGAGGTGCCCGGCGTCAAGCGGCCTAGCCCCGACGACCCGGATTAGCCACCATGGCGCGCAAGAGCCGCAGCAAGGTCGAGGCGCTGCCGGGGCCGGTCAAGCGGGCGGTGGACGAGCTGCTGGCGTCGGGACGGCACACCTTGGACGATATCCTGGCGCACTTGAAGCGGCTGGCCGGCGACGGTGCGGTGCCCGAAGACGAGTTGCCCAGCCGCACCGGTCTTGGGCGCTACGCCCAAAAATTCGAGGCGGTAGCCAAGCGGATGCGCATGGCCCAAGAGGTGGCACGGACCTGGCAGACCGATATCCTGAAAGACCCGGAATCGGATCTCGGCCAGGCGCTGATCACCATGATCGAAACCGCGGCGTTCGAAGCGGCGGCCCAGGCCGATGGCGACACCGACGTGGACAAGCTGGAACTGTTCGGGCGCATCGCCAAGCACCTGGCCCAGGCCAAGGGTGCCGGCACCAATCGCATCCTGGCGCTGATGAAGAAGGCCGAAGAGCAGCAGAAGAAAGCGGTCGAAGCGGAACGCAGGGCGTCGGCCGAGCGCGCGGCGGTGGTCGGCGTCGAGATGGGCCTCTCGGCCGAGCGGGTGGCCGAGCTGCAGGCGCGGGTCGCCGGGTTGAGGGCGCCGACCGGGAGCCATTCGTCAAGCCGGCCAAACGCGTAAGGTCCCTAAGGTCATGGATGCTCCGCGCGCACTCACCGACGCCGAACTGCCAGAGTCGGCCCGAACCCCGGAAAACCCGCTGGCCGACGGCGTGTTCATGGCGCATCAGCGCGCCTGGCTGGAAGATCGCGCCGATCTGAAGTTGTGCGAAAAGGGCAGACGTACGGGCATCACCTTTGCCGAGGCCTGGGACGCCACGCTGATTGCGGCCGCAGCGAAATCGGCCGGCGGCGACAACTATTTCTATATCGGCGACACCAAGGACAAGGGCCTTGAATTTCTGGGCTACGTCAAACACTACGCGGCCTGCATCGGTGCGGCACTATCGGTGCTCGAAGAGTATCTGTTCGTTGATCGGAAAGCCGACGGATCGACCCGATATATCACCGCCTATCGCGCCAGATTCGCCTCGGGCCACCGGGTCGAGGCGCTGTCTTCCCGCCCGGAAAACATCCGCGGCCTGCAGGGCATCGTGTGCATCGACGAGGCTGCGTTTCATGTTGATGTGCGCGAGGTGATCGCCGCGGTCAACGCCATGCTGATCTGGGGCGGCAAGGTCCGCATCATCTCGACCCACAACGGCCAGCAGAACCCGTTCAATACCGTGCTGACCGAGGCGCGCGCCGGCAAAAGCCCGTGGTCGGTCCACCGCTGCAGCTTTCGCGACGCGATCCGCGCCGGCCTGTTCGGCCGGGTCTGCGCCCGCAACGGCTGGACAGCGACCTGGGCGCGGTTTCGGGTCTGGTATGCCCAGATACTCAAATCCTATGGTTCGAACGCCGAAGCCCGCGACCAGGAACTATTCGTCATCCCGGCCAAGGGCGAGGGCTTTGCGCTAGCGCTGAGCACGATCGAGGCGCGCCAGGTCGAAGATTACCAGCTGGTCCGGTTCACCGCACCCGAAGGCCTGGTCGATTGGCCGACCGACCGCCGCCACGCCGAGGCGCGCCGGTTCTGCGAAGCCCAACTGGCGCCGGCCTTGGCAGCCCTGCCCAAGGACCGCGACCATTTCGTCGGCGAGGATTTCGGACGTTTCGCCGACCGCACCGACATCGATATCTGCAACGTCGATCTGCTGCTGGCGCGCCACCACCCCCTGATCGTCGAGCTGGTCAATTGCCCGGTCGATGTCCAGCAATGGATTTTGTGGTGGATCATCGACCGGCTGCCGCGTTTCCGCCGCGCCGTGCTGGACGCCAACGGCAATGGCTTCGGCCTGGCCGAGGCGACCCGCCAGAAATACGGGGCGTCCAAGATCGACGATATGAAGCCGACCGAGCCCTGGTACCTGGAACACATGCCTGATTTCCTGGGCTCGTTCGCCGGCAATGGCATCAGGCTTCCGCGCCACGCCGATGTCCGCGACGATCTGGCGATGCTGCAACGCGTGCGCGGCCTGGTCAAGGTGCCGACCGGCGCGCGCCGGGTCGGCAGCGACGGCGGTTCGCGCCACGGCGATGCCGCCATGGCCATGGTCTACGCCGATGCCGCCAGCCGCAATCCCGCTGGCGATTGGTCGGGAGCGACCACCGGCGCCGATCCGCGCCGGTCGGGCGGCCCGACCGGCGCGGAAGACTTCGACGACGGGGATGAAGGTGACGGCGCGCGGCGCGGCGCGCTCCGGCGCTGGGCGGCCTCGGGAGGCAGGCGGACATGGGCTTAAAGGATTGGCTGGCAACTGCGGCCGCGGCCTTGATGGCCGCTGCGCCCGACCGGCGGCTGGCCGAGGAGGAGGCAACGCCGACCCAAGGCGGTGTCCGGTCCGCACTGACCGAATCGATCGCGGCGCGGATGACGCCCGAACGTCTGGCGGCGCTGTTGCACGCCGCCGACCAGGGCGACGGCCGCGCCTTCCTGCAACTGGCCGACGACATCGAACTGGCCGATCTGCATTACCGCGCCGTGCTCACCACCCGGCGGCTGGCGGTTGCCCAAGCCCCCCTGACCGTGACACCGGCGTCCGACGACGCGCGCGATGTCGAGATCGCAGCCTTAGTCGAGCAGGCGCTGACCGGACCCGACGCAGGCGCCCTGGTATTCGACCTGCTGGATGGCCTGAACAAGGGCTTTGCCGTGGTCGAAATCGTTTGGACGGGGGGCGAGCGCTGGGTGCCGGCACAATTCCGGTGGCGCCGGCCTGACTGGTTTCAACTCGACCCTATCGACCTGACCACCTTGCGCCTGGTCGATGGCTCGGCCGACGGTGCCGAGCTGACACCCCACCACTACGTCATCCATCTTCCCCCGATCCGCTCCGGTCCGCCCTTGCGCCGGGGTCTGGCCCGCACCGCGGTGTGGGCCTGGATGTTCAAGGCGTTCAGTCTCAAGGATTGGGTGGCATTCGCCGAGGCTTACGGCTTCCCGATCAGGATCGGCAAATACAGTGGCACCATGGATCGGGCCGAGCGCGCCCAGATCTTGCGCATCCTGAAAGGCATCGCCGCCGACGCCTGCGCGGTGCTGCCGGCAAACGTCGAACTGATATTCGAGCAGCTGTCCGGCGACAGCGGCAGCAACGGCCCGATCTGGGAACGGCTGTGCGCCTATCTTGACCAGCAGGTATCGAAGCTTGTGTTGGGCCAGACCGCAACCACCGACGCGATCGCCGGCGGCCATGCGGTGGGGCGCGAGCACCGCGAAGTGCAAGAGGATATCGAGCGCGCCGACGCCCGCGCGGTTGCGGCGACCCTGACCCGCGACTTGGTCCGCCCGCTGGTCGGCTTCAATTTCGGCTGGGATGCTCCGCTCCCACAAATCGTGATCGGCCGGCCGGACGAACTCGATCCCCAGGTGCTCGGGGCCGTCTTGCCCGCGCTGATCGACCGCGGCCTCAAGGTCGGCCAGAACGAGATCCGCGGTGCGCTCAAGCTCCGCGCACCCAAGGTGGACGAAGAGGTGCTGGCGGCAGCGGCCAAAGCGCCGCCGCCCGGAGGGCCGCCGGGCGGCACGGCCAGCATCGGGGCTGCCTGTCCCGGCTGTGGCCAGCCGATCTCGGCCCACGCCGCCGACCGGCCCGGCGATGCTCACGACCTGGTCGATCGCTCGATCGCCGCGATGATGGACGGTGAGGGCTGGCATCTGGCGGCCGACCCGATCCTGGCGCCCCTTCTCGCCGCAGCGCTCGGTGTCGACAGTTTCGAGGCTTTCAAGGCCAAACTGCTGGAACTGGCGGTAAGCGATCAGGGCTTGGGCGCGGCGTCAGAACCTTTGGCGCAGCTGGCTGCGCTGGCACGCGGTGCCGGCGCCGCCGGCGACGGCCGCTGATGCCGCCGGAGATACTGCCGACGCCGGACATCCTGGCGCCGCCGCCCCGGCCGACGCCGATCGGCATAATCGGCCCGCCGGAACCCGACCAAATCTTGCAGCCGCTGTCCTTTACCGAGGCGATCAGCTATTTCCGCGGCAAGATCAATGTGCCGCAATGGCACTGGACCGAGGTCTGGCAAGAAGAACATGCCGCCGCCTTCGTGGTCGCACGCGCCATGAAAACCGAGGTGATCGAAATCCTGCGCGCCGCGGTCGATAGCGCGATTGCCGAGGGCATATCGTTCCACGATTTTCGCCGCGAGCTGAAACCCGCACTCCAGCGCGCCGGCTGGTGGGGCAAGCAAGAGCTGCCCAGCCCCCGCACCGGCGAGGTGGCGCCGGTTCAGCTGGGTTCGACCCGGCGTCTCCGCACGATCTACGACACCAATTTGCGGATGGCGCATGCGGCCGGCCGCTGGCAGCAGCTGCAGGCCGCCGCCGATGTGCGCCCGCTGCTGCGCTATTCCGCGATTCTGGACGGGCGTACCCGGCGGCTGCATCGGCGCCTGCACGGCACCGTTCTGCCGATCGGCGATCCCTTCTGGTCGCACTATTACCCGCCCAACGGCTGGCACTGCCGCTGCACCGTGGTCTCGCTATCGCGCACCGACGCCGCCCATTACGGCTGGCAGCCCGACGAGACGCCGCCCTATCTCGGACCCGACCGGCGCTGGACCAACCCGCGGACCGGGGGGCACGAGACCGTGCCGGCCGGGATCGATCCGGGCTTCGCGTTCAACCCGGGCCAGGCCTCGCGGCTGGGCTGGGCGCGCGACTGGCTGGCACACAAGGCCGCCGCCGCCGACCCGGCTTTGGCGCGGGCCGTTACCGCCGCCGCGGTGCGCGCAGATGATTTCGCGGCGTTTTTGGCCAATCCCGCCGGCCATGTCCCGGTCATGGTTTTGCCGGCCGCCGTGGCCGCGGCGATCGGCGCCAAAAACGGCACCGTCGTGCTGTCGGCCGAGAGCGCCGAGAAGAACCGGCGGAACCACCCTGAGCTGACGCTCGAGGAATACCGCTTGCTGCCCGGTTTGCCGGAGAACGCCCAGCTGATCATCAAGGACGGGGATAAAACCGTGGTCATCGTGGGCGGCGGCAACCGGTGGTACTGGGCCGCGGTCAAGACCACCGGCACCGGCTTGCGCAACTTTCTGACCAGCTTCCGGCGGGTTTCGCCTGAACGCGTCGCGCGCTGGCTGGAGCGCGACGGTATCGACATCCTGGTCGATACGCGCAGCTGAAAACAGGCGCGCGGCGGGGCCTGGCTGAAACCCCGCAATGCGCGCCGGAACCAAGGGGGTCCCGAGCTACGGCCGCCAGATTTTCACCGTGTCGCGCGCGCCTGTCTCTGATATAGGCGGTTTGGCCGACGCCGTCCAGCCAGTGCGCCAGAAGCCCGCTGAGAGGCGATAGATTCCGGGCACCGGAATTGCCCCGGCAATCTCAGACTCGGTTCTTAGGCGTCTTATCGGCTCTTACGGGGCCTTGTGGGTTGACCGGGACGGTAGAGGTTCCGCCTGACCGGTATCGGGTCTCCTGCTGCGCTCTCGTGCCGCCGCGGTGCGGAAGTCCTTCCGCCTGCCCTAAGGTGTGCCGGGCGCGGTAGAGCCGTTGCCCATGACACCGCACCACTCCCCTTCCTCGCCTTCGATCGCGCTGGCCGTTCATGCGGTCGAGGTACTGTCCGTCGGTGCCGATGGTGCCACGCCGGCCGAATGGCTGCAACTGCTGCCGCTGGGCACGGTCACCGGGCGCGACGGCCGCGGCCCTTACGTGATCGGCGATCAGGCCGCGGCCGTGGCGATCGTCAAGGCCAGCCTGGCCGCGGTCCAGTCGGGCGAGCCGCCGATCGATTACGACCACGCCAGCGATTTCCCCCAGCGCGGCACCGCGCCAGCGGCGGGTTGGATCCGCGCGCTGGAGGCCCGCGCCGATGGCATCTGGGCCAGGGTCGAATGGACCGCCGCCGCTGCCGCGAAACTCCGTGCGCGCGAATACCGCTTCATCAGCCCGGTGTTCGCCCACGACGAGCCGCCGAAGAAGGGCGAACCGGCGCGCCCGCTCAGGATCCACGCGATCTTGCGTGCGGGCCTGACCAACAACCCCAATTTCGATCTTCCCGCCGCCGCCCAAGGTGCGAGCCAGGCCGCGGCATCCGCCGAAGGAGACGCTATGGACCCGAAGAAACTGGCGGCCCTGCTGGGTCTGCCCGAAACCACGCCGGTCGCCGATATGGAAACCGCGCTGACCGCCCTGGTCGCCACCCATGCTGCCGACCGCGCCCGGGTCACCGCGGTCGCGACCGCACTGGGCAAACCGGCCACCGCCAGCGCCGAGGAGCTTGCCGCCGCCGCCCAGGGCGCTGCCGGGGCGCAGCCCGACCCGACCAAATTCGTGCCGATGGCACTGCATCAGGCGACGATCGAGGCCTTCGCCGCGGGCAAGGCCGCTGCCGACCAGAGCGCTGCCGAAACCGCAGTCCTGGCGGCGATGACCGCCGGCCAGCTGACCCCGGCCCTGAAGCCGTGGGGCCTCGGCTTCGCCGCGCGCGATCCCGCCGGCTTTGCAGCCTGGGCCAAGACGGCACCTCAGATCATCACGACCACCGTCAAATCACCACCCAAAGCCACGACGGCCGGCACCGGCGCGCTGACGCCCGAGCAGAAGTCGGTGGCGTCGCGCCTGGGCTTGACGGCCGAGCAGTACCAGGCCGCACAGCAGGAGGGCAAATAGATGTCGGCACTCGATGCGGCGCGCCTGACCGCGGAACGCCAGCCCGGCGTGATCACGCTGTCCCGCCCGGTCAAAGGCGGTGTCCAGCTTTTTCCCGGCGCTATCGTGGTACAGGGTGCAGACGGTTACGCCAAACCCGGCGCCACCGCCACCGGTCTGACCGCACTGGGTCGCGCCGAAGCGGCAGCCGACAACCGTTTGGGCGACGACGGCGACATGGTCGTGGTGGTCAAGCGCGGTGTGTTTCGCTTCGACAATTCGGCCGGCGGCGACCAGATCACCGCCGCCGAGATCGATGCTGCGGCCTACCTGGTCGATGACCAGACCGTGGCCAAGACCGACGCCGGCGGAACCCGTAGCCGCGCCGGCATCGTCCGCGACGTCGATGCCGATGGCGTCTGGATCGAGCTGGGGTCGCTGGCCGCCCTGTCGGCGGGCGGTCTGGTTGCCACCAACAACCTGTCCGACGTGTCGACCCCGGCCACCGCACGCGCCAATCTGGGCGCCAATCTGGGCTTCCTGCAGGTGCCGGCGCTCGACCTGGCCAGCGCCAATACCGCGGTCGGCCGCGTCGTGGCACCGGTGGCCGGCACGCTCAAACATTTCCGCAGCGTCACCAACGGCGCGCTGGCCACCGGTGACGCCACGATCACCGCGGCGATCAACGGCATCCCCGTCACCAATGGCCAGATCACGATTGCCCAGGCAGGCTCCGCCGCCGGCGACCGGGATCTGGCGACCCCCACCGCCGCCAATACCTTCGCCGCCGGCGATCTGCTGACCTTCACGGTCGGCGGCACCAACGATGCTGCGGTCACCGCCGCGCTCGTCGCCGACATCACCTATTGAGACCTATTGAGGGACGCGCAACCATGGACCTGACCCCGGCCAATCTCCAGGCGCTGAACACCGGCTTTCGCGCCAATTTTAATCGTGGCTTCGTCGGCGTGCTGCCGGAATATCGCGAGATCGCCATGGAGGTGCCGTCTTCCACGGAGTCCAACAGCTATGGCTGGATGGGCGACATGCCCGAGGTCAGGGAATGGCTGGGCGAGCGCGTAGTCCATCAGCTGAACGCCTATGGCTTCACGCTGGTCAACAAGCGCTTTGAGCTGACGATCGGTGTGGACGTCGACAAAATCGAAGACGATCAATATGGCGTCTACGGCCCGATCATGACCGAGTTCGGCCGCTCGGTCGGCCGCTTCCCCAACAAGCTGGTGATGTCGATCCTGCGAGGAGGCACCTCGGGCGCCGCGATCGGCTTCGACGGCAAGCCCTTGCTGGCCACCGACCATCCTCGCCTCAACGCCGCCGGCAAGCCGGTCGGGGTGTCCAACTGGGCCGGCGGTGCCGGCTCGCGCTGGTATCTGGCCGATCTCTCCCGCGCGATCAAACCCCTGGTCTACCAGCCGCGCAAGGCCTTCGGTTTTGTGCGCAAAGATCGCCCGGAAGACGACAACGTCTTCGACAACAACGAAATCAGATACGGCACCAACGGCCGCTGCAATGCCGGTCCTGGATTTTGGCAGCTGATCTACGGCTCGGGCCAGGAGCTGAACGTGGCCAATTTCGAGGCCGCCAAAACCGCCTTCGAGGCGTTGAAGCTGGAACGCTCCGACGAAAAGGCCGGTGTGATGGCGACCCACCTGATCGTGCCGACCGACCTGGAAGGGGCCGGCCGGCGCATCCTGAAGGCCGGCCTGGTGCCGCAGACGGTCGGCGACAACACGGTGGCGGTGACCAATGTGTGGGAAAACGCCGCGCAGCTGCTCGTGCTGAAGTCGCTTTAAGCCCCCGAGGTCAGGGGGCTGCATCGCCCCCGGGAACCCGCAGGAACCGTCATGGCCTATGCCACCGCCGATGATCTGGCCACAGCGTTCGGGCAAGCCGAACTGGTGGACCGCTGCGACCTCGATAACGACGGTATTGCCGATGCGGCGATGATTGCAGGATCATTGGCCGATGCCGCAGCCGTGACCGACGGCTATCTGACCGGGCGCTACACCCTGCCGCTGTCGCCGGTACCCCCGCTGCTGCGCCGGCTCTGTTGCGATATCGCGCGCTGGTATTATTGGGGCTCGGGCGCTACTGAGCGCGTGCGCCAGGGCTACCAGGACGCCATCGCGACGCTGCGCGACATTGCCGCCGGCAAGGTCGAGCTGGTGGCATCCGATGCCCCGGCATCGGATGCTGATGGCGGCATGGCCTTTGATCCCGGCAGTGGTCAAACATTGAGCCGTGCCCGGCTGAGGCGGACACGGTGACCATCGATCGCCCCGGCATCCAATTGCGTATGCAATGGCAGGGCCTGGAACGGGCGGCGTCGACCCTGTCGGCGCTGATGGCGCGGGTGGCTCACCGTGGTGTCATTCTGCGCGCGGTCGGCGAGGCGCTGGTCACCACCACCAAGCTGCGGTTTGAAAAGCAGCAGAGTCCCGACGGCCAGGCTTGGCAGTCGCTGGCGCCGATCACTTTGCTGGCGCGCGCCGGCGACAGACCGTTCAAGAAGGACGGCCGGACTCTGACCGCCGCAGCGGCCCGGCGCAGTACCGGCGCCAAGATATTGCTTGATCGCGGTCATCTGTGGGGCTCGATCCACGCCCAGCTGCAGGGCGATGCCGCGGTCGCGGTCGGCTCCAACCTGGTCTATGGCCGGATCCATCAACTGGGCGGCACCGTGGTGCCCAAGACCGCGCGTGCGCTGGCGTTTCGCGCCGGCGGCAAATTGATCCTGATCAAGAAATCCGTGATCCCTGCCCGGCCCTGGCTGGGTTTCGGGCCTGAGGAGACCCGCGCGGTTGAAGCCACCGTCGCCCAGTTCCTCGTCCCGGGCCTCGGTCGCACCACGGAGGTCCTATGATCGGCGAGACCGAAGATCGTATCCTGGCGCGCCTTCGTGCCGCCGAGCCGGCGCTGGGCTGGAAATGGGGCCTGCTGAAGGGCTACGAGGGCGAGCTGGAATCGCCCGACGCCTTGGCCCAGGTGCTGGCTCGGACCCCGGCTGTTTTGGTCCATTACGCCGGCGGACCCGTGGTCGAAGCCTCGGGCGCCCTGCTGCACCGGGCGACGTTCCAGCTGGTATTCGTGTCGTCGCGCGCCCGCGATCCCCGCGCGCGACGACACGGCAATGCCGGCGACGTCGGCACCTACGCCCGCCTGGAAACCGCGCTGGCGCTCTTGATCGGCCAACGCCTGGGCCTTGACGATCTGCTGCCGGTCGAACCGGGCGCGATCCAGATCGCCTGGGAGGGCGGGGTAACCGACGCCACGCAGCGCCAGGTCAACGATGTCTCGATCCTGGTCGCCGATCTGGAGACCGGCTGGTTCGTGCGTCCGGCCGACGCATTACCCGGCGGCTGGCCGTCGGACCTGTCGCCGGGCCATGGCCTGGTGTTCGGGCCGGGCGACGGGCCGGACGGCGGCGATACCGCGCGGGCGGCGGGCGATCTGGACACCGTGCATATCGATTGGGCTCTGGCGCCGGGCGGTGTCGGGCCGGGCCTGCCCGACGACGAGCACGCCCAGGCGATCGACCACATCGATCTTTAGCGACCAATTGGGCAAGGGGTAAGCGCGCAATGGAAGGCCAAATCTTTGTCCGCCCCAGCCAGGGCATAAAACTGCGCGAACCGGAACGCAGGCAACGATATTTGCCGGACGCCGGGGCTTGGGTGCCGGACAATGAATTCTGGCGCCGCAGGTTGAAGGACGGTGACGTGGTCCGGGCGACGCCGCAGGCCCGGCCGCCAGCACCGCCGACAGCACCGCCGCCAGCGGAAAAGGAGTAGCGCGCGATGGCGATCAGCTTTAACGCGATCCCAATCTCGATCCGGGTGCCGGGCGTCTATGTCGAGATCGACAATACCAAGGCGTTCCGCGGCCTTTATGGGCTGCCGACGCGGATTTTGGTGGTTGGCCAGCGGCTGTCGTCGTCGGCAATCCCGACCCTGACGCCCGAGCGGTTCACCAGGGCCGATCAGGCTCTGGCCCGCTGCGGCAACTCCATGCTGGGGCATATGCTGTCGGCGCTGCTGACCGCGTCGGACTGGACCGAAACATGGGCGATTGCGCTCGACGACAACCCCGCCGGCGCCAAGGCGGCCGGCCTGCTCGCTTTCGCCGGCACCGCAACCGCGGCCGGCACGCTGAACCTCTATTTCGGCGGCGTGCGGGTCCAGATCGGCGTGGCGGCGGGCGCTACCGCGACCCAAGTCGCGTCCGACGTCGCCGACGCGATCACCGCCGCCGACGGTCTTTTGGTATCGGCCGTGGTCGACGGCGAAGACGACACCCAGGTCGACCTGACCTTCGCCCACAAGGGTGTCACCGGGAACAATTACGATGTCCGCCATTCCTACTATGCCGGCGACGGGCTGCCGGCCGGGGTCACGCTGGCAATCACCGCGCTGGCCGGCGGCTCGGGCAATCCCGACATCCAGGACGCGTTAGACCGGATCGGCGACGATTGGTACACCGACCTGGTCTGCCCCTATACCGACACCGCCAATCTGGCAGCGGCAGAGGCCAAGGCGGCCGGGGAATTCGGACCGCTGGTGATGCACGATCTGCACGTCTGGGCGGCGGCGGCGGGCTCGTTCTCGACCCTGACCAGCCTCGGCGACAGCCGCAACAGCCCGCACCTGACCATAATCGGCGCCCAGGCCAGCCCGACCCCACCCTGGCTCTGGGCCTCGGTCTTGGCGGCGATCTCCGCCTATTACCTCTCGATCGATCCGGCCCGGCCCCTGCAGACGCTGGCTTTGCCCGGCGTGCTGCCGCCCCTGGTGGCCGACCGCTTCAACCTGACCGAACGCAACCAGCTGCTCTTTGACGGCATCGCGACCTGGCGCGCCACCGCCGACGGGCAGGTGGTGATCGAGCGCGCGGTCACGACCTACGAGACCAATGCCTTCGGTGCGGTTGACCCCAGCTATCTCGACGTCGAGACCTTGCGCACCTTGGCCTTCCTGCGCTTTGACCTGCGCAACTACATCGCGGTCACCTTCTCACGCTACAAACTGGCCGACGACGGCACCGCGTTCGGCCGGGGCCAAGCGGTGGTGACGCCGCGAGTGATCCGGTCCGCCATCGTCGCCCGCTTCGGCCTTTGGCAGGCGCAAGGGCTGGCCGAAAACGTCGACCAGTTCAAATCCGACCTGATCGTCGAGCGCGACGCCAACGACCCCAACCGGGTCAATTGCCTGGTGCCGCCCGATATCGTCAACCAGCTGCGCGTGGTCGCCGCGCAACTCCAGTTCAGGCTCTAGGAGAGCGCCATGCAGTACCTCGGCCGTGCCACCATCCGCACCAATGGCGAATACTTGCCGTCCAAGAAGGGGGCGAAGCTGCACCTGGGCGGCGCCAAGCGCAGCCCCGTTGTCACCAATTTCTCGGTCGGCTACGCCGAGGAAAACGACCCGGCGATGGTCGAGTGCGTCGTGCCCTTGGCCCGAGACCTGTCGCTGACCAGTCTGCGCAATCTGGTCGATGCCGTGGTCACCTTCGAATGCGACAGTGGTCAGATCTATGTCGTGCGTGGTGCCTTCGTTACCGACTGTCTTGAGCTCACCGACGGCGAGGGGGGCGATGTCCAACTGAAATTCTGCGGCGAAGCCGCCGAGGAGCTGATCTGATGAATGCGACCGATGATTTCCTGGACGACGACGGCCCGGAGCCGGTGACGACGCGCAACCCTGACGGCACGGTCACCCTGACCCTGGCCTATCCGGTCACCGTCACCCTGCGCGCGAAGGGCGAGGAGCGCGAAGAGGTGATCGCGGCGCTCGACTTCCGCCGAGCGACCGGCGCCGACCTCAAGGCGATCGGCGAGCAGGCGCGCGATAACCCGATCGCCGCGGCCAATGGACTGATTGCCAGGCTGACCGGTCAACCCGTCGTCGTGGTCGATCGCATGGACGGCATCGACATCGAGGCGGCCAGCGCGATCGTCCAGGGTTTTACCGCGCGGCGCCGGCCGACTGGGCGGCGCTGAGCCACTACGTCGCGCTGGTCTATCACTGGCCACCGGAAACCGTTCTGTCCCTGCCGTTCGCGGACTTGCGCTGGTGGGCCGACGGCGCCGCAGCACTGCTTAAAAGCCGGGGCTGATCATTGCGGGCAACGTTCCACGTCCCTTTCAGGGCGCGGTTTGTCTGAAGGGCTATGCCGATGGCCGATATGCGTGTCTCGATGATCTTGAACTTGGTCGATCGCATGACCGCGCCCCTGCGCGGTGTGATTGCGGGTGTCCAGGGGTTGGGCAGCCGGACCGCGGCCTTGGGCGAACGGCTGCAGGGGCTGGCCATGCCGGGGCTGGCAGCCGGTGCTGCCGGCGCCGGGATCATCGCGGCACTGCGGGCGCCGGTGGACGCCGCGGTAAATTTCGAAGCGGCGATGGCACGGGTCGGCAAGGTGGTCGATTTTCCGACCCCGACCGGGCTTGGCGACCTGTCCCAGCAATTGCTGGCGATGAGTCGCGGTATTCCGGTGGCCGCCACCGGGCTGGCGGAAATCGCCGCCGCCGCCGGACAGTTCGGCATCGCCAGCGACAAGATCCTGCAATTTACCCGGCTGGTCGCCCAGATGAGCACGGCGTTCGACATGCCGGCCGCCGATGCCGGCGAGGCCGCGGCCAAACTCATGAACCAGTACAAGCTATCGATCGAGACGCTGGGGCAACTGGGCGACGTGGTCAATCACTTGGCCAACAATACCGCCGCGAAAGAACGCGACATTATCCAGGCGCTGGGCCGGGTCGCCGGCACCGCGCAACAGTTCGGCCTGGCCGCGTCCCAAACCGCCGCTCTGGCCGACGCCCTGCTGGCGCTGGGGCGGCCGCCGGAGATCGCCGCCACCGGCATCAACGCACTCTTGACCAAGCTCGGGACCGCGGACAAGCAGGGGCGGAAATTCCAGGAAGCTCTGCGGGCGATGGGCTTGAGTGCCACCGACCTCAAGACCGCGATCGGCCGCGACGCCCAAGGCGCCTTGACCGATTTTCTAGGCCGGCTAGAACGGATCGACCGTGGCCAGCGAATGGGGTTGCTGGTCGATCTTTTTGGCCTGGAGTATGCCGACGACATCGGCACCCTGGTCGAGGGGCTGGACAGCTACCGCCAAGCGTTGAACCTGTTGGGCGCCGATGCCAAAATCTCCGGCGCCATGGGACGCGAATTCGCCGCGATGTCGGCGACGACGGCGAGCCAGCTGACCCTGCTGGGCAATGTCGGCCGCGAGGCCGGCATCGCGTTCGGGACGCTATTCTTGCCCCCGATCGTCAAGGCGGTCAAATGGCTGCGCGACCTGGGCGTTTCGGCGACCGGATGGGTCAAGGACAACGAAAAGCTGGCCGAAGCGGTCGGGCTGGGCATCGCCGCATTCGGTGGGTTCTTGGCTGTGGTCGGGGCGGTGTCGCTCGGGTTGGCCGGGTTGGGGACGGCGATCGGCCTGGTCATGTCGCCGTTGGCGCTGATCGTGGGCGCGCTCGGCGCCATGGGCTACCTGGTCTGGCGCAATTGGGAGGCGTGGGGGCCACCCTTGAAACGGTGGTGGGACGGGGTCAGCCGGGCGGCTGCGGACTCATGGCAATGGCTGCAGCAGCAGGCCGACCGCTATTGGCCGGCGATCCGCCGTACGGTCGACCAGGCGACCACCGGGCTAGGCAAGTTCGCCGACGGCGCCTGGACTGGCCTGCTTGAGGGGCTGAGCCGCTTCGACGGGTTCGGAGCCAATACCCAACAGCTGTTCGATGCGCTGGCCCAAAAAATGCCGGGGACCAATGCGCTGTGGCGCGACATGGGCCAATTTCTGGGGCCGGTTGCCGATCGGTTGCGTGACATCAGAGAGCTGATCGCAGAGCTGACCCCTGGTTTCGGGTCACTCGAAACTGCTGGCCTGCGATTTGGCCACGCGATCAGCGACAGCTTTATGGCGCTCACACAGCCGATCAGGGCCTTGATCAACGCCTGGGATGCTCTGCGTCGGAACTTTGGCATCGGGCCGGGGCAGCTCGGCGGGGGATCGCCGCCGCCCCCTGGCCCGAACCCGCATCCGGATCTGCATCCGCCGATCGCCGGCGAGCCGGATATTTCGCGCTACCCCTTGACTGGGACCGCAAAATCGCAAGTGGATATCAACCTGAAACTGCCGCCCGGCGTCACCGCGGATGTCCAGACGCGGTCCGGCGATCTCGGCCATAACGTCACCGTCAACCGCGGCATCGCGGTGCCCGAATGGGGTCTGGCGCCGTGATCGGCTGGGCGGGCATCCATCTGCGCCCGGCGTCGTTGCGCGGCGTGGGGTTTGCCGTCGAGGGCGCCGATGCCCAATTCGGGCGTAAAACCGCGACCCACGACTACCCGCTGAAAGACCTGCCGTGGGTGGAAGACTTGGGCCGCGCCAACCGGCGGTTGACGATCGAGGCGACCCTGGTCGGCGACGATGTGATCGTCCAGGCCCAAGCGCTTGAGGCGGCGATCGAGACCGCCGGCCCGGCCGAGCTGGTCCATCCCTGGTACGGCACGGTCATGGTCACCGTGGTCGAACATGGGCGGACCCGCTGGTCGAGCCGTGAACACCGGGTGGCCCGGATCAGCTTTACTTGCCTGCGCACCCCGGTGTCGGTGCCGCAGCCGGTTGCGGTAACCGACGGCGCTGCCGGCCTGATCGCGGCCTGCGACGAGGCGGTGGGCGGTGTGCTGGCCGGGATCGGCGACGCACTGGGCGAGGTGCTGGGACCGGCCGAGGCGCTGTTCGGCGAGGCGACGGCACTGATCGGCGAGGTTACGGGCGTGGTCGAGCAGGCGGCCGCGATTGCCGGGCTGGCGCGCCTGGCCGCGACCGACCCGCTGCTGGGCGCGGTCGGGCTGTTCGCCAAGCTGGCACCGGGCGATGCCTGGGCGTTCGCCACCGGGCTCTATGGCTTGGTCCGCGCGGTCGGGCGGCTGTCCGACGGCTATGGCGGCATGCGTTGGACCACCGCCGGCACGGCCGCGGCGCTCGGCGGGCTTGCCGCCGGCACGGCCGCGGTACCGGTCTTGGCCCGAGCGGACGGTCTTTTGCCGGCCAATGCGCCGACTGCCACCATCACCGCGTTGACCAGGCTGACCGGCTTTGCCTCCACCGCCCCGGCGGTACCGCTGACCACGGCGTCGCGACGCGATCAAGCCACCGCCCGAGCCGCCACCGAGCGCCTGGTCACCAGTGCGGCGGCGATCGAGGCGGCACGCCTGGTACCGATTGCCGATTGGGACAGCCGCACCGCGGCCCTGACCAGCCGCGGCGAGATCGTCGTTGCCTTAGGCGTCGCGGCAGATGGCGCTGTCGCCGCTGGCGATCATCGCGCCTGGCGGGCGCTGACGGCGCTGCGCGCCACGGCCTATGCCAGGATCACCGCCGCCGCCGTTCGGCTGCCGGCGGTGGTCGCTTATCGCCCGGCCACCGTGCTGCCGTCGGCGGCGCTCGCTCACCGGCTCTACGGCGACGACCCCGATGCCGTGTTTGTGCGCGCCGCCGACCTGGTCCGGCGCAACCGCGTTGCCCACCCGGCCTTCGTGCCGAGCGCGACGCTGGAGGTGATCGCCGATGCCCGATGACGCCCCGACACCCGATGTCATTCGCACCGAAGGCGGCAACGACCAGTTGGCGGGCGTCACGCTGGCGGTCGACGGCCGGTTGTGGCGGGGCTGGACCTCGATCCAGCTCAACCATGGGATCGACCAGTTGGCGGCGACCTGGTCGCTGGGCATCACGCGCCAATGGCCTGGCGAGCCCAAAATCCGCGATTTGAGGCCCGGCATGGGCGCCGCGGTGGTGGTCGGCGACGAAGTCGTGCTGTCTGGCTATATCGATGGCATCGACGATGTCGTGGGGCCGGAAAACCACGTGCTGACGGTGCGTGGGCGCGACGCCACCGCGGATCTGGTCGACGCCTCAGTACTGCCGCCGTTTGAGTTTTCGAATCTCGACCTGGCCGAGCTGGCGCGCCGGCTGGTCGCCCCCTTCGGGTTGTCGGTGGCGGTCGAAACCGCGATCGGCGCCAAGTTCGCGCGTATCGCGGTGCAGCCGGGCGAAACCGCGCATGCGGTGCTGGAACGCTGTGCGCGCCAACGCGGCGTGCTGCTGTTTTCCGATCGAGTGGGCGGTTTGAAGCTGACGCGGCCCGGGGCAGCCGGGGCGGCGCCAGCGCTGATCGTGTTGGGGCCGGGCGGCAACGCAATGTCGGCCAGTGCCTCGTGGACCTGGGCGCAGCGCTGGTCGGAATACCGGGTATTGGCCCAAGCTGAGGGCCATGGCGAGCGCGATGCCGCGGCAGCTGCGGCGCCGGCCGGCCGGGCCACCGACGGCGAGGTCGGGCGCTATCGCCCCCTGATCGTGCTGGCTGAAAATGCCGGTAGCGACGGCAACGCCCAGGCGCGCGCGGAGTATCAGCGGGACCTCATGGCAGCGCGCAGTTTCCGTGTCGCTTATACCGTCCAGGGCTGGCGCGCCAACAAGCGGTTGTGGCAGGCCAATACCCTGGTCGACGTGACCGACCCGCTGATCGGGCTCTCAGGCCGCTACGTGATCGCCGGCGTCGTGCAGACACTGGAACCCCGGGGTGGCTCGGTCACCTGGCTGGATGTGCGGGTGCCAGACGCCTTTGCTGTGGCGTCCGGTGCGGTACCCTCGGGAACCGGGAAGGGGAAGCGATGACCGAGGCGTTGTGGCAATACGCCCGCGACACTGCGCAGCGTGTGCGGCTGGCGTTGGCGCGCGCGGTGCTGAATTTGGTCGATGACACCACGCCCCTGCAGACGCTCCAGGTCGGCCTGCTGGCAGAGGAGACCCGCGGGTATGTCGAGTATTTCCACCCCTACGGGCTGACCACGCACCCGGTGCCGGGGGCTGAAGTCGCGATGCTCTTTCTGGCCGGCAACCGCGACCACCCGGTGGCGGTGGCAGTCGCCGACCGGCGGTCGCGGGTGACCGGGCTCAAAGAGGGCGAGGTCTGCCTCTATTCGAAGTGGCTTCAGCGGCTGAGCTATGACGAGCTGGGACAGGTCGAACTGGTCACCGCCCATGGCCAGCGCATCCTGTTGGGGGAGGGCGGCCAGGTCGATATCACCACCGCATCGGGCAGCCGCGTCGTGATGGACGGCGCCGGCGACGTGGCGATCACCGCCGGTACGGTGCGGATCACCGGCGACGTCGAGGTGTCGGGCAACCTCAACGCCGGCGGCAGCGTGATTGATGGCGCCGGCAACACCAACCATCACAGCCATTGAGGGGTCGGCCGATGATCGTGCTTGCCTTCGACCCCGTGACGTTGGCCTGCGATCTGGCGCTGGACGCCGCCGGACTGATGGTCGGCGACGCGCTGGCCGATCTGGAGACCATGGTTCTGGCGTCGCTGTTTTCCGACCGCCGGGCACTACCCGACGACCGGCTGCCCGATGCCCCGTCGCCGTCGCTCGATCGCCGCGGCTGGTGCGGCGATGCCCTGCGCACGGTTGCCGACGACCGCTGGGGTTCGCGGCTGTGGCTTTTGGCGCGCGAAAAGCAGACCGCTGAGACCAGACGCCGGGCCGAAGATTACGCGCGCGAGGCACTGCAGTGGCTGACCGACGACGGCTGGGCAACCGCCGTAACGGTGACCGCGGAATGGCAGCGCACCGGCGTGCTGGGGTTGCAGGTAGTGACCGAGGCGCCGGCTGGTGTCGTGCGGAAGTCCTTCCGCCTGCCCCTCAACGGGCTCTGAGAGGTCTATTAGGCGCAAATTAGAGACCCGACGCGGCACACGGTCAACGGTCAAAATGCCCTTCGCCAAACCATCCCCCGCCGAGCTGCGCGCCCGCCTGTTGACCGAGCTGGCGCTGGCAATCCCCGGTGCCGACGGTGCCGGCCGGCGCATGGTCGAAGAGGCGCTGGCCCGGATGGTGGCGGTGGTCGCGATCGAGGAATTCGGCTATCTGGACTGGGTCGCACGCCAGGTCAACGTGCTGGTCTGCGACGACGACACCGTCTTGACTTGGCACGCGCCGCTGTGGGGTTTGACCCGCAAGCCGGCGACCACCGCCGCCGGCCCTGTGATCCTGACCGGCGCCGCTGGTGCCGTGGTCCCGGCGGCAACCGAGTTACGCCGATCCGACGATACCCGCTATCTGACGGTGGCCGCGGTCGCGATCGGCGAGGGCGGCGGGGGCGAGGCCGCGATCGAGGCGGTGGCGGCGGGGGCGGACGGCAATGCCGCGGCCGGTGCGGTGCTGTCGTTCCTGTCTCCGATTCCGGGCATCCAGTCGAGCGCCGTGGTCGCGGCCGGCGAGCTGGCCGGCGGCGCAGAACTCGAGCCGGTGGCCGATTTGCGTGCCCGGGTGGTCGCGCGTATCCAACAACCGCCCCATGGCGGTGCCGCCTTTGACTATGTCGCCTGGGCCTTGGAGGTGCCGGGGGTGACACGAGCGTGGGTTTATCCCGGGTGGACCGGACTGGGCACGGTCGGCGTCACGGTGATGCTGGACGGATCCGACGACCCGATCCCGACCCTGGAGGATATCGCGGTGGTGACGGCCCACCTGGAACCGCTGCGGCCGGTCACTGCCGAGCTGGTCGTGTTCGCGCCTGTGGCGGAGGCAATTGATTTTCAGATCGCGCTCAACCCCAACACATCGGCAGTCCAGACCGCGGTCGCAGCCGAGCTGTCCGATCTGATTACGCGCGAGGCGGAACCGGGCGGCACGCTCTTCCTGTCGCGCATCCGTGCCGCGATCAGTGCCGGTGCCGGCGAGCACCACCACGCCCTGGTCAGCCCATCGGCGGATGTGGTCGCCGAGCCGGGCCATATCGCCCAGCTGGGCACGATTGCCTGGAGCGGCCTGTGATCAGGGGCGGGCAATGAGCCCGGACGCTTGGCTATCCCAGCTCCAGGCGCTGCTGCCGCCGGGCCTGGCCTGGCCGCGCCACCCGGACGCAGTGCTGACCCGCCTGCTCGGGCCGATCGCCGCGCAAATGAGCAGAATCGACGGCCGTGCCGCAGAACTCCTGCGTGAGGCCGATCCCAGGCAGACGCTGGAGTTGCTGGCCGAGTGGGAGGCCGACACGGGCCAGCCCGACCCCTGCGCCGGCCCGGCGGTGACGTTGACGGGGCGGCGCGGCCGGGTGTTGGCCAAGCTGTTGGGACGGCCCGGTGGGCAGTCAATCGCCTATTACACCGCCCTTGCCGCGCGCTATGGCCAGGAGATCGCGATCGAGGAATTTCGGCCGTTCCGCGCCGGGGCCCGCGCCGGCGACCGCTGCCGCAGCGTCGCCTGGCATTTTGCCTGGAGGGTGCAGGGTTATGCCGGTTCGCCGACCCGGTTTCGGGCCGGCCGCTCGATCGCCGGCGACCGGCTGGCCGAATGGGGCAACCAGATCCTGGAATGTGTCATCCGGCGGACCGCCCCCGCACACAGCCATGTGCTGTTCGGCTATCCCGATTATCTGGCCGACGATGACGGCGAGCCGCTGCTGAGCGACGGAGACGAAAGGGTGGTGATCTGATGCCTGCGACCCCGTTTTCGGCCTTCCAGTCGATTGACGCCTTGCGGGATGACGACCGGGTGTGGGTGCGCCGGGACACCGACAGCAAGCGCTATGCCACCGGGGCGCAGTTGGCTGCGGCTTGGGGTTGGACGGTGCCGATCGCCTTGGTGGCAGGGCAGGACGTGGTGGTGCCGGCGGGCCGTCGCCTGGCCATTGCTATAGATATCGAGATTTCCGGCGGCGCCAGCCTCACCACCGAGGCCGGGGCCGAGGGCGTAACACGCTGAGGGGAGGTTGAGCATGGTCGCGGCTGGAGTCCATTATTTCGGTCTGGGCGATACGCTGCCGGCGGCCCGCGCGGGCATGGTCGGGATCGGAGCCGACCCGCTGACCGGCATGCCCACCGCGCTGTTGGGGGACGCGACCCAGGTCCCCCTCGCGGGCTGGGGCATGTTTCAGAGCCCGACGGACGGCGTGTTTACCAAGACCGGCGCCGGCACGCTAAACCTCAATGCCGGCACCATCGTCGAGGTAGCAGGCCGGGTCTGGCGCTACAGCTCGCCGACCGCGGTGACCCTGCCGGTGTTGTCTGCCGGCATCGACTATGCAATTTATGTCTGCGTCGACGGCAGCGTGCGGGCCGATGGCAGTTTTTCCTGCCCTGCCGGCTATACCACTACCAACAGCCGAAAAATCGGCGGTTTCCATTACGATCTCGGGTCTGAGGTCAACGCCTATAGCCTATGGGACCTGTGGTTCCGACCGACCGCGCCGGACCCGCGGGGTATGGCTCTGGTCGCTGGTTGCTTTTGGTCTGACATCTATTTGCTCAACACGTCGCCCGCGACGAACGGCACGTCCAAGGCCGGCGCGACCATCGCAGACGGAACGGCGCCGCCGAAAATCCCGACCGCATTCGGCGGCGACGGCTCAACCGTCTATGGCAGCTTCAGCTGGTGGCAGGCTTGGGAGTCAGTGGCCGGCGGCGGCAAGCGGCTGCCGAGTTATGGCGAGTTTTGCGCGTTGGCGTATGGCGTGACCGAGGCAGTGTCGGTCGGCGCCGATCCGGTCACCACCCAGCGCCAGGCCGGGTCCACCAGCAAATGGGGCTGCGAACAGGTGACCGGGGTGATGTGGCAATGGGGCGCAGAGTCCTCTTACTACCCCGGCGCCAACGGACCGGGGTGGAAGAATAACACCAGTGGCCGGGGTCAACTCTACCTCGCGAACGACAGCGGTCTGGTCGCTGCGATATATGGCGGGGACTGGAATAGCGGTGTGAACGCCGGGTCGCGTGCGTCGGGCTGGTACAACCCCCCTTGGGTCGCCGGCAGCAACATCGGGGTCCGTGGCGTCTGTGGCCACCTGGATCTTCGGGGTGTGTAAAATTCCACGCCGTCCCGGCGGTTGCGAGCCGTCGACGATGACCTGAAGGAGAGAATCTATGAGCATCATCAATACCAGGGCTGACCTGGACACATTGGGACAATCCAATCCCGGCGCGTACCTCGCGTTTCTCCAGCAAATCGCGGATGCTACCGTCACCTGGTCGCTCGTCGATGGCGGTTGGCAGCAAGGTCAGGATTTATCGGCGCTGGGCGCGTTCCAACTAGGGCTATCGGATCTTCCCAACCCGCGGGTGTCACAGCCGACACTGCCGGCATCCTATGTCGCGATTATCCACGCCGTCAGCATCGTTCAGGCGCGCATTGCGCTGAGGCGCGCCGGCTTGCTCCCCGCCATCGATGCCTATGTCGATCAGGAGGGCGGCGAGGTCGCCGATCGCTGGCACTACGGCACCACCCTCCAACGCGACGACCCGATGCTGGCAGCCGCCGCCGCTGCCCTATATCTTTCAGAGCAGCGGCTCGATGACCTGTTCGCGGCTGCGGCCACGCTTTAGGCCACGCTACAGCCCCACCTCAAGTGAAGTGACGCCATGCACCTGATCGACGATTCATCCGCCGTCGCGGCCCCCCCTGCTCCAGGTTCTGCGGGCACCGAGGGGTATTTCACCGATGGCAACCCGATCTCGGGCCTTGAGGGGACATTGGTTCCCGCCTGGTGGCTGAATATGCTGCAGCTTGAGCTGGCGGCAGTCGTCGCGGCCGGCGGCGTAGCGCGCGATAAGGCGGACAACAACCAGGTACTGCAGGCATTGCGGCGCATGTTCGGCGGCGCCGCGACTGTGGTTAGCGCAGACACCACGCTTACCGTCGTTTCCACCGGCCTGGTGGTGGTGGACGCGACCGCAGGCGACATCACCGTCACACTGCCGGCCGCCGCCCCGATCCCGGCGGCCCGCCTGGCATTCGCGCGGGTCGATGGCAGTGCCCACACCGTCACGCTTGCCCGTGCCGCCGCCGATACCGTGGACAGTGGCGTTACCGTACCGTTGACGGCTTGGCGGCAGCTGCAGGCGGACGGCGCCTCGCGCTGGCTGACCACTGCCGCGGCACCGACCGCCCAGGAGGTGCCGATGCTGCAATGTGCGCTGAGCGTCGTGGGCGCTGAGGTCGTGCTTGGGCGGCATCTTGGCCGATACTTGTGGGTCGCCGGCAGTAACCGCCAGATACCCGCCGCCGGGGTGTCCCTGTCGCCGGCCGGGCTGTCGGCCGGGACCACCTATTACCTTTATGCCGCGTGGTCGGGCTCGACACTGACGCTGGAAAGCTCGGTGACCGGGCCGGCGGTCGATACCGAGACCGGCGTGGTGGTCAAGACCGGCGACGCCACCCGCACCCTGGTCGGCCAAGCCCGACCGGTGGCAGGACCGGCCTGGGCCGACAGTGCCTCCCAGCGGCTGGTGCGGAGCTGGCCGCCGCGGCCCAATGCGGCACAGGCGGCGCGTGGTTCGCAACTGACGACCTCTTCGGGCACGCCGACCTCGCTGGGGCTGGCCCTGGAATGGTTGTCCTGGGGCGGCGAGCGGGTGGTATTGGCGAGTACAGTCCAGGCGCAGTCCAGCTCCGCTCAGTCTGCGTTCAGTATGTTGGTCCTGGACGCATCGCAGGTCGGGCCGCAGGTCGCCGCGGGAGTCGGCGTGGCGGGTACGATCAACGGGACCTGCGGCAGCACCTGGTCTGGGTATCCAGGCGCAGGCTATCACTCGGCCGATGTCGAGGTATGGGTCGGCGGAGGGATTAGCGGTATTTTCGCGATCGGGTCACGACTTGATTTGATCATCGGATAGCCGGCCGACGACAGGCCAAGAGCTTCCGGTCTCCAACCCCGGCTCGGACCGACGTCACTCCAACACCAAGCGCAAACGACTCCAAAACCAAGCGGCGCGCTTCA
>WGMK01000040.1 GCA_016125095.1 Candidatus Hydrogenedens sp.
GAAATCCACCGCCGTCGCGCCGCCCGTCTTCGACAGCACCTTCGTGATCGCGCTCGTAAGCGTCGTCTTGCCGTGGTCTACGTGGCCGATCGTGCCGATGTTCACGTGCGGCTTCGTGCGCTCGAACTTTGCCTTCGACATGATAATCCTCTTTTCTGTTTCCTGACGGCCCCAGGCCGCCGTCTTCAAACGGAACCCAAATCGCAGCCCGTATGTACGACAATGAAAATGGAGCCCACGAACGGATTCGAACCGTTGACCCCTTCCTTACCATGGAAGTGCTCTACCTACTGAGCTACGCGGGCTTTCAAAAACAATCTATGGAGCGGGAAACGAGGCTCGAACTCGCGACCCTCAGCTTGGAAGGCTGATGCTCTACCAACTGAGCTATTCCCGCGCAAAATCTGGCGCGCATGCGCGCCGCATTAAACTGTTAAATGGTGGTGGAGGCTGGGTTCGAACCAGCGTAGGCATTACGCCAACGGGTTTACAGCCCGTCTCCTTTAACCACTCGGACACTCCACCACATATAAGCCATTTGTGTGCGCGTCGAGAAAGGCCCGGCGCCTCCCCGGCCCCGGTAACGTGGAGCTGGCGAAGGGAGTCGAACCCATGACCTACTGATTACAAGTCAGTTGCTCTACCAACTGAGCTACGCCAGCACGCCCTCGACAACACAACCGCCGCCTCTGCCGAGGCGGCGGGTGGTAATCGTAGCAAAGGAATCGCGGGCGTGTCAAGCCAACGCGTTAGCGTTCATCTGGATACAAATCGGGGATGACCCGCACCGGGGTGCTGAAGCCGAAGGGGACGTCCAGCGCCGGATCCGGGCCGTCGTAGAAGGCCTGCACGAAGAAGGCTGTCCATCCGTCCGCCGGGGTGGGCACGTTCGCCGCGAAGGTATTGGTCTGGCTGGTGAGCTCGGTGCTCTGCCAATTGGGACCAAAAGACTCGAGGCGGAAATCGCGCGCGGTCGGGTTGGTCGCCTGCCAGAGCAATACCTTGTTGGGCTTGGGATTCGTATTCACGATGATCTGGTTCGACCCGACGTACTGGAAATTGAAGGTCGGGCGGGGTGTTCCGCGAAGGAACGAGAGGTACCATGCCTCGATACTGTTGACCGTGTCTTGATCGAGCCGCAGCAGCGTGCCCGAGATCAGGCCGTGGTCCGTATTGGGGGCATAGTACAAGCGATTCTCGCCGGGCAGCTGGCTCAGGTAGAACTGCGACGAATCCGGCAGGAAGAACTGGTCGCCGGTCGAGTTCGCAATGAACTTCGGCATGTTCAGGCGATCGAGATAAGTAAGCGGATCGACGATGTTGAGCAGCGACTGGCCGGCTGCCGTATCCAGGCGATCGAAGACGTCCTCGTTCACGTAGTCCTGCAGCGCCGGGGCGTAGAAGCCGTAGGACCGCAAGTGATGCGCCATCTGGCGATCCATGTTCAATACGTCGATCACAATCGGGATGATGCCCACGACGCGATCATCCGCCGCCGCCGTGAGCCAGGTGGTCCAGCCGCGCTTTGAAGCGCCGCTGACCACGAAGCTGGAGATGTTGCGCGAGATGCTACCCGACGCAAAGAAGTCCTGCACGGCGTCCATCGCGTGCACGGCCGCGCGGGTCATCGGCAGCAGCACCGGCCACGTCTTGTCGGGCGCGCTGTTTTCGAAGCCGGTCAGGTACTCGTCGTAGCTGTAGGCGATGATGGCGTCTTCCGAGCGCCCGCTTGATTCGCCATCGAAGAAGAGCGGCTGGTTCGGCACGGCGCCCAGGATGGCGATGACTGAATTGGTGTCTTCCGCGAATTGCGCGAGAATAGCCAACTCAGAGGTGGGAATGTCGCCGGTGTCGCCGCCCGTGATGAACAACAGCGCGGTCTGGCCGATCACCGAACTCGGCTCGACAATCGCCAGCGTATGCTGCCACACGCCGCCGGTCACGTCTTCCTCGCCGCGCCACGCGCCGGAACGCAGGGTGAGCTGATAAAGGCGCGAGCCGGTGCCGGGCACCGTCTCGAAGGCATCGTAGGTGTAGCTGAAATCATCCTGGCACGCGGCGATGTAGGCATCCAGCACGCTCGTCTCAGGGATGTCGAGTCCGCTCACCGCCGTGGCCGTCATCTCGATGGAGTTGGGGCCCTCGAGGTTCACGTTGCTCGCGATGACCACCAGCTGATCGAGGCAGCCGTCGGCCGGCTGCTGGAAGCCGGACAGTACCAGCTCGCTCTCGCCGGGCATCAGATACATCGGCGCTTCGCCCGGCACATAGGCCGCAACGGACACCGAATTGCCATCCGCGTCTTCGGTCCAATCGTCGGCATTGAATGACAGGTACACGTCGGTGGTCAGCGGGCTGACGTTAAGCACGATGGCGCGGCTGGTGACCGGCGGAATGCCCGCGAGCTCGGGGTGGCCCGACGTCGTCAGCGCAATCGTGTCGCTTGGGGCGATAAAGGTTTCCTCAATCAGGCCGTCTACGGAGTAGGCCTCGGGCTTGAAGGTCATGGGCGGAAGCGCATCGTCGCTCGGGCGCAGCATGGCCTGCTGGCTCTGCTCCACCGAAATGTCCTGCGCGAAGGCCGCGTAGGCCTCGGCAAGGGAAACGCCGAAGGTGCCGCGCAGCGATTCGTCCACTGCCCGCGCGAGGATGAGCAGGCCGGCCTCGAAGGGCAGCTTGGACAAGTCCTCGCCCTGCAGTTCCAGTTGCAGGCGGGTCATTTCGAGAATGCCCAGCTTGGGCGGAACTACCGCCGCCAGGAAGTCGAGCGGCTCTGCCGGGTCGCCGTAGCGGTTGCGTACGTAGGTGAAGAAGTCCTGACCCGCCGAAGCGTATCCGGGCGTGCCGCTCAGGTAGGGGAACAGCAGCGGCTTATCGAGCAGCAGCATTTCGTTGGGCCCGAAGCTGCGGGCGACCTGCTGGGCATCGAGCGCCTGACCCGCATACAGCACGGCCGCGTCGCGGAGGCCATCGAGGAAGTCGACGACGCCTTCACCGTCGACCGTGGTGGTCTTCGAGGGATACTCGTAGCCCGCCAGCGATGCCGCCATGATGCCCTGCGCCAGCGCGCTCTTCGCGGTGAAGATCTGGCGGAAGTTGATGTTGTCGAGGCTGGTCGACGCGAGCGTGGCATTGCGCGTGGAGATCGCCAGCAGCTGAAGCGGATCGACCACCAGGTAGCCGAAGGTGGAATCGAATGCCTCCAGACCGGCCGCCGAATCGAAGGCGGTCGCATAGGTCGGGAACATGTTGTAGAACAGCACCTGATAGCGGCCGTCGCCATCCACCAGCAGCGGGCGGCGCAGGCCGGACTCGGCATAGGCGCGGTTCAGGCTGCGCAGGCTCGAGCGCACGCCCTCGATGGTGATGTCCTTATTCACCGGACCAAAACCGCGGCGGTTGAACGAGTCGGGCTGGAGGATGCTGCCGAGACGGACCGCCGTCAGCTGGTCGGCCTGCGTATCGCTATAGACCAGACGCCACTCGTCTTGCCAGGTGAAGTTCGTGGGCACCTTGTCGAAGGATACATCGACCGGTTCGCTGATGGCCCCGGGGCGGAAACCGACGGAGTAGATGGCGCTCTTGGGCAGGCCGGCCACCTTCGCGGTAATCGTGTTGCCGTCGATGATACCGGGAATCGGGACCGTCTTCTGGGTCGCGGTATCCTGCGCGAGAATGAACACATGGTCCGAATCGATGGGACCGGTGCCCGCCGCGAGCGATTCGAAGAACAGCGTCAGTTCGGCCGGCTGCAGGGTATTGCCCAATTCGGAAGCGAAGAACGCGGTCGTCGCGTTGTTGTGCTGTACGCGCACCGGCGCCGAAAGCAGGCTGATCGGCTCTTCCGCAGTCGGGGCGAAGGCCACCCCGTCGCGCTTAAAACCGAATGCGACCTCTTGGTCGAGCACGCCCGCCGCCACGGAGAACCGGACGCCGAAGTTGGCCACCGCGCCGCCCTCGGGACCGAGCGCGCTGAATTGCGAACTGCTATTTACCCGGATGAAGTCTTCGCGGAAAAGCGAATTCTCGCCGTCGGAACTGGTGACCGTGAGCCGCACGGAATAATCGCCGGGCTGCACGTAGGTATGCTGCGGGTTCGCCTCCGTGCTGGTGTAGCCGTCGCCAAAGTCCCACCGCCACGCCACCAGCGGCGCCTGATACGGGACGGACTGATCCGTGAAGCGCACCACGAGCGGCGGAAGCCCTTCGCGAACATCGACGCGGAAGTCTGCCGTGGGCAACGTGTTAGCCGGGGGAACGCATCCGCCGAGCAACAGGGCCGGCAGCAGCGCCGCGCCAAAGACCTTCAAGAAAGTGCGTGGCATCAATCTAAGCCTTTCGATTCCGTATTGTTGCCGGGGCGGACAACAAGCCCAAACGGGGCGCACTTTACGCATTCCGGTCCCCGAAACAGTTTACCCCAATGTGCCTCACAGTGTGCCGGGGATGCCGGAAAAAGTCAACTAATTACCCCGTGCCCGCCTCGGATGCGCATGGTAAGGGATTGAACCGGGTAGATTTGGGCAGCGGAGCGCGTAGATTGCGGCCAAAACGCGCCATTTGCTAGGCTTCCGCGTTCCCCTCCCAGCCAACGGAGTACCACCATGAACGTATACGAAGAACTGCAGTGGCGCGGACTGGTCAATCAGATTACCCACGACGACCTGCCCAAGCGGCTGGCCGAGGAGCAGTTCACTTTATATTGCGGTTTCGATCCCACGGCCGACAGCCTGCACATCGGCAGCCTGCTGCCGATTATGACACTGGTGCATTTCCAGCGTGCCGGGCACCGTCCGCTGGCGCTGGTGGGCGGCGGCACCGGGCTGATAGGCGACCCCAGCGGCAAGACCGACGAACGCACCCTCCTCTCGCGTGAGCAGGTGGAAGCCAATTGCGTCGGTATCCGGGGGCAGCTGGAACGTTTTCTGACCTTTGAAGGCCCGTCGGCGGCGGTGATGCTGAACAATGCCGACTGGCTGTGCGGTCTGCCGCTGATTGAATTCCTCCGCGACGTGGGCAAGTTCTTCAGCGTGAACGTGATGCTGAGCCGCGAATCGGTGAAGCAGCGTCTGGAAAGCCGCGACCACGGCATTTCCTACACCGAGTTCAGCTACAGCCTGCTGCAGGCCTACGACTTTCTCGAACTGTGCCGCCGCCACGACTGCCGCCTGCAGGTGGGCGGCAGCGACCAATGGGGCAATATCGTCGCGGGCATGGACTTGACCCGCCGCCTGGAGCAGAAGGATACCTTCGGCCTGACGATTCCGCTGGTGACCAAGGCCGACGGCAGCAAGTTCGGCAAATCCGAGGGCGGCAACATCTGGCTCGACGCGAGCCGCACTTCGCCCTACCGCTTCTACCAGTTCTGGCTGAACCAGTCCGACGAGGACGTGGTCCGCTATCTCAAGTTCTTCACCCTGCTCGACCGCGCCACGGTAGAAGAGCTGGAGAAACAGACCCAGGAAGCGCCCCACCAGCGCGCCGCGCAGAAGCGCCTGGCCGAAGAGGTGACGCGCCTGGTGCATGGCGACGCCGCGCTGACTCAGGCGCTGAAGGCGACCGAAGCCATGTTCGGCGGCGACCTGGGCGGGCTGGACGAGGCGGCGCTGCTGGATATCTTCAGCGAAGTGCCCAGCGGCGAACTCCCCAAAGCCGCGCTCGCCGAAGGCGGCAGCTTACTCGAGGCGCTCACCAGCGGCGGCGTATTCGCCAGCAAAAGCGAAGCCCGCCGCATGATCCAGAACGGCGGCCTCTACGTGAACAACCTCCGCATCGAAGACGAAAACGCCAAGCTCGAACCCAGCCACTGCCTCGCTGCCGGTCTGGCGGTCGTGCGCAAAGGCAAGAAGAACTATCACCTGCTGCGGTTTGTGTAGGGGGCAACGCCAATTACGTCTTCGCGAGCGAAGCGCGGCGACTTCCTTGACGCAATTGCCCCAAGATGGCTCGACGGCGTCTCGCCCCACCGCACAAACGTATTCTATTGCAGCTTTGCGTCTCCGCGCCTTTGCGTGAGGCTCTTCGTACCGTCCCAGACAGGGGCGGCAGCCGACGGCGGTGGGACTGGGGTGTTAGCTACTGGGCTCGTAGATACGACTGGCGGGGCCGTCATAGTTTCCGCGCTTTGGGCGGGCTTCCTGACCCTGCCACAGCGGAAGCGATCCACGCCATTGAGTAATCAAGATTCTACGTTATCGCCAATCAGAGCCGTAGCTCACTCTTGAGTGGTCCTGATCTTGCGTTGCTTCTTCTCGGACGTCTTGCCCCTCGGCTTTGCGAGCGACGAGACCGCCAGGCCATACCGGCTGCCAGCATTCGTACGGGTCGCGCCAGACTCGATAATCTCGCAGCCCACCATCCGCTCAACAAGCTCCGGCTCTTGCTCGAAAATCTGGAGCAGCCGGACCGACGCGTGGCTCGGCACACGCTGGCCTTGCTCCCACGCCTGCACGGTTTTGGACGAGACATTCAGCGCGGCGGCGAAGATCGGCTGGGACAATTTGTATTTGGTGCGGAGCCTGACGATTTGAACGGGGCTGGGCACAGGCGGAGGCTCGGGAAGCGTCATACTACGCAGCGACAGCGCTCCCCGGCTGTATTCGATGCTCGCCTCCAACCCCTCGACTAAGTCGTCGAAAACGCTGGGTTTCTTTGCTTGCTTCATTTCTTTCGCCTCGTTGCTCTCTGGCCGCGTTTACGCGCTTCCACCTTGGCAACTTCTGCCAGTTCGCGTAGCCGCTTTTTTTGAGCGGCCGTCAGATCATCCTGCGTATCCTTGTCGTAGACGAGCATAAGGTCGAGCCGCTGCACCTCCGGATGGTACAGGTAGATCACACGGCAGCCGCTACGCTTACCCTTGCCACGCGACGTGTCGTACCAACGGATTTTCCGCAGGCCGCCGCAATCGGACATCACAACACCCGATTCGGGATTTTCCAGCAGCCTCGCCTGTAACTCGCGATACGCGCCATTCGGCAGAAATTCTTCCCTGTCCCGCGAAAATGGCGGCATCTCGACAAATTGTAACACAAGACTCCCACCTGGTGGTATGGCACCACTTCCGCTCTTTACGTCGATTTAGATATCACAAAATACACAATAGCAGGGCGAGAGGCGATTCTCGACTTCATGTAAAGCCGGAAGAATGCAGGCATTCATCCTTCGAAATGACACGGGAATCTGGTCCAACTGCCAACTCCCCCTCAATCCCACAGCACCGTCAGTGCGGAGTGGAGGCCCTGGTGCCCGCATTCGGGGCAGGGCCAGTCTTGGGGGGCGTCGTCGAGATCGGGCGCGTCTGCCTCTGCCTCGCGTGTCAGGGTGCAGCGGCATCGGCTGCAATGGTATTCGGGCTCGATGACGCGGCCGCCGGCATCGGTCACTTGGAAGTAGAAGCGGCCGGCGCGACGCTGGCAGTCGGAGCAGCAGTAGAGCGCATGGCGGAAGTCGCCGACACCGGCGGGGTTCTGCTGAATGGCCTGAAGCACGGGCTCGCGCAGGGCATGAGGCACCAGGTCAATGACCGCCTCGATCGAGGTGTAGGCCATGCCGACGCCCAAGTGGAGCCGCTGGCGATAGCCGCATTCCGGACAGGTGATGTCGTATTGGCTGCCCATATTGCACCTTCAGGTCTTGGTCAGATTCGCCGGTTGACTTGGAGACGCGATAGTTTTGGGGACGTCCGGAAAATACTCGGGCGGTATCAGGGCAATGCAACACACCACTGCACATTGGACAAACCCGGGGATACCGAACATCAGAATCATGCCGTGCATCAGAACGATACTGGCTATGAAAAAGACGTGAAAGCGCTGCGTAAAGAGCATCGTCACGCAGCCGATCTCAAGCACGACAGCGGCCGTATTCATCAGGCCAAATGGGAGCAGGTGGGCATAATCGAACAAGGGTCGCCCGAGCAGCCAGTAGATGGGGCTGTGAACATAAATTTGCGAAAACACTATTTGACTTGTTTCGCCAGAAAGCCAAATCAAACCCTTCCGCAGTGGAAAGAGTTTGGCAAGCCCCGCGGACACATAGAGCAAGGACAACCAAACTACGATCATCTCGGCGGGCCAGCGATATCCAAAGGGTGCAGGGGCTATGCCCTTTGCGAATCGCGTTGCCAGGAGTTGGTCGATGGACCAGCGATGCCAGCAGGGGGCGAAGCAGAGCACCAGAAGTACGAAGGATAAGTAGGGCCACTCATAGTGCAGGTAGGTGTACTGGAAGTAGGAGTCGTATGCCAGCAGAAATAATGCAAGGAGCACCGGAAGCACCCAGCGCGTCGCGAATCCCAGGGTCAACAGAATAGACAATATGACGCCCGTAGCGGAGACGTAGGGCGCGAAATCATTGAGAAATAGTTGGCGCAGAAAAGCCGGTATCAGCGTCCTTGATGCGTCTTGCGTGGGCACCTCTTGGGCAATAGCCCCCAAGAGTTCAAAGGTCTGGCTGTAGAAGAGTGTGGCGAGATGCAAGCCAACGGCGATGCGCAGGAGCGCAAGTTGTATGGCTGAACCCGGCCGTAGAAGGCGTTCGAACACATGGTCCGCTTTCCCCGCGCTCAATGAGCCTCTCCTGATAGGTGCGTCCCGTTTCGTGGCAGAACGAAAAAATGATTCGGGTTACCCGTCATTTAGGCGAGTCGCTTTCTGGGGGGACCTCCTCGACGGCGCCCATCGTAACCCGACCTGCCCCATCGACGTGCACTTCGACCAATACCGGTGCACCCAAACCTTCCTCCTCGCAGGCCCTGTACACGTATCGATTGACGGCGGTAGTACCGGGATTGAATAAGGCAATGCATGCATCATGCAGACCGAGATGCAAATACTTCCTGAAGAAATAGTTTCCCTCGCGAGTGAAAGACAGGGGTTCAATCACGCCTTCTCTGCGGATGCCGTAAGTGAGAAATCGAGTCGCAAGGGGCGTATCGTTCTCGGATTTCAAGGTCATGCTGTACATGCCCACATGCGTGAAGGGAAACAGCTCTTGCTTGAAGCCTATGAAGCCGCACTGGACGAAAAGCACGCCGAAAAGCACCTTCTTGGCCACGTGGGGCATAGGTACGCGAGCGACATTGCGGGCCAACTGGGGAACCCGCGCCAGAGTCCATAGCAAAAAAGGAAGAGAAAGTACGCACTCAAACGCGAACTCAATGGCAGAACGTTGCAGGGGGGAGTCGTTCAGGTAAGCAGGATGGACCGGGACAGAAGTCGTCAGATCGAGCAGACAAAAGAGCGAAACACCCAAGCATGCCAAAAATGCAAAGCGCTTCATGTGTGACCCCTCGATATCAAAGACGCGCCCTAGGGACAACAAGCCGGGCGCGCCTGCTGCTCTAAAAGCAACCTTTCGGGAGTATAGCGATCAGGATTTCCATCAAGCGAATCGGAACTCGTGTTTTTCAACGGCGAAGTCTGGCATCCCCCATTCCAAATTCAATGTTTCGCGTGTTTGATCCCCCCCGCACGCGGCAATACAATGCGGCGATTGGCGCGTGGAACAATCAACACGGGTAGGTGCATGCGGGGTTTCCGCTTCGATAATTTCCGGGTGCTGCCTGAAAACGAGGCGGCGGTGGACCGGTGCCGGCGGGTGGCGGCGCTCGAAGAGGGCGCGGCGGCCCCGCTGCTGCTGCTGGGCGGTCCGGGCCGGGGCAAGAGCCACCTGCTGTGGGCCATCGTCAACCAGGTGCGCCAATCGCAGAAGCCTGCCGCCCTCGTGCTGGTCACGCCGAAGGAATTTCCCGAGCGCGTGAAACTGCTGGGCGTGAACCCCGAGCCCGTGCAGCGTTCGCGGCATGGCCTGCTGCTGGTGGATGGCCTCGAAAAATTCCGCGAGGACGCGCCCGCGCTCGAGGCCGTGGTCAAGACGTTTCTCGACAATCACTTTCTCGTGGCGATGAGTTCCTCGCAGATGCCGATTCAACTCGAGGCCTTCAGCGCGGGGTTCAAGCGTCAGCTCACGGCGGCAGATAGCGTGCACCTGGGCGGCCTCGAGCCGCAGGGCAAACTGGCGATGTCGCCCTCGATTATCGAGCGGCTCGACGCGGCGAAGGTGCAACGCCTGAACACGGAGTTGGAGGAGTGGAAGGCGGAGGCGCAGCGGCTGCGGTCCTCGGAGCGGGATATCGAGGCGGAGCGCCAGCGCCTGACGCGCGAATTGCGCGAGGCGAACGCGCGGGCCGACGAGTGGCGCGAGCGGGCCACCAAGCAGGAAGAGACCGAGCGCCTCGGGCGCCAGATGGAGAGCCGCCTGGCGGAGGTGCAGGAGAACGCGCTGCACCTGGGCGAGACGCTGCAGCAGGCGCGGCGCGAGCGCGACGACGCCCAGGAGCTCGTACGCGAGCTGGAGCGGCGCATACAGGATTTATCGTCGCTCGCCGACGAACTCGATACGGCCCGCGCTGCGCTGGCCGAGGCCGAGCCGGCGATGCAGCAGCTCCGCGCGGAAGTAGACACGCTGCGCACCAAGGCCGAGCGAAGCGATGCCAAGGTGCGCGCGCTGGAGCAGGGCCTGGTGGCCGCCGGTCGCGAACAGGCCCGCCTGCAGGGACTGGTCGATGCGCAGGCCGGCACCGAAGACGCGCTCCGCGAAGCGGCCGAGGCCCGGGAACGCGCGATTGAGGAATCGCGCGCGGTGGCCGAGCAGGCCGCGGCCGTGCTCGATCACCTGATTGCGGTGCGCCCGGATGCGAGCGACACGACCGGCGAAGCCTTCCCGATGATCCTCGAGTTTCTGGAGCGCCTGCGCGAACGCCAGAGCACGGGCGACATGGACCTGACCGATCGGCTTTCCGCGCTGGCCGGGGGCGAGGAGTCTGCGGCCCAGCGCATGCTGCGCGAAAAACTGGCCGAGGCTGCCTCGGAGAACACCCTGCGCGCGGAACTCTACGAGGATGCCCGGGCGGAACAGGGCCGGCTCGATGTGGAACTGGGCCTGCTGCGCGGCCGCATGCAGGAAACGAAATACGAACTCGAGCGGACCCGCCGGCTGAATGCCATGATTGCGGGCGAACTCGACGGCGTGCGGCAGACGGCGGCCGCGGAGGCCGCCCGCCACAGCATGCTGCTGGCCGATGTTTCCCGCGGGCTTCGGGGCCTGGCCGAATGGTGCGCCCCGGGCAGCGGCGCGCCGGATCTCGCAGCACTGCACGACATGCTCTGCGCACTGCTGGCCGTTACCGATGGCAAGCAGTCCGCCACGGCCCGCGACAGCGAATCGCCCGCCGCGCAGCTACAGCCGCACCTCTTCGAGGAAGCCGTGAAGAGCCGGGCCCTGCTCGAAGAACTCTCCGGCCCGGCCCAACCGGAGGCCGCGCCCGCAGACGAGAGCGACGAGTTCGCCCACACCATCGACCGTATCCTCGCCGGAGACGACGCATGAGCGGCGACCACTTTGCCGACCACGTCATCCAGCTCTTTCAGGATATCCACCCGCTCGACCGCGTACCGCGCGCCGGTTTTCTCTTGCGCGGTGTGGCCGAGCCCGAATCCGTGGCCGCACATTCGCATTTCCTCGCGCTCCTCGGTCTGGTGTTCTGCGAACGCTATCCGGCCTATGATCGCGGGCGGGTACTGGGCATGGCGCTCGTGCACGATCTGGCCGAAGCGCGCCTGATGGACATTCCCATGCCCTACGCCGACGCGTACTTGAACGATGCGAAGCACCACGCCGAGCAGGCGATTACCGAAGACATGATGGCGAACCTCTCCCCCGCGCTGGCCGACATGAACCGCGAATTCATGGAAGGGCAGACCCCCGAGGCGCGGCTGCTGCGCGGGCTCGACAAGGCGCAGATGATGATTAAGGTGTGGTGCTACGAGCGCGAGCACCGGGGCCGCCTGGAGGAATTCTGGAACAACCCGAAGAACTTCTGGGATTACGGGGTGCCCGAGGTATCGGAACTGTTCGAGGCCATCTGCGCCGCCGCCGGCCGAACCCGCCCTGTTTGACACCTTCGCAGCACCCGGCCATACTTCCGGGTCGCACCGCAGGTATGCTGAAAGGGCCCTTCATGCGTCAAGCCTCCCGGCTATTGTTGTCTCTCGTCGTTTTTTCGCTGGCCGCGCACGCTGACGAATCGGCCCGCACGCAGGTGGCGCGTCTGGAACCCGCCGAGCCGGACGCCGGCACGCCGAGCGCCGAAGTCTTGCTGGTCGGCAATGGCGCACAGGATATCCGCCTGGCCGCCGCACACCATGCCTACACGCTGTGGACGCAGCAGATGCAGGGCGCGCTGGTTACCGACGACCAGGCCGACGATTGGCGCGGCTTTCTCGGCATGGATATCGCGGCCGGCGAGGCCTACAAACAGCTGGGCGAGGCCGCTTTCAACGAAAGCCGGTACACCGATGCAGCCGAGCTCTTCGCCATCGCGCGGGACTTTCTGCCGCAGGACGGCGAACTCCTGAAGAATCTGGGCTTTTCGCTCAAGTCCGCCGGACGCTACGAGGAAGCGCTCGAGGTGCTGCGCGACGCGATCGCCGTATACGGTTCCGATCCGCAAGTGTGGCTCTGGATGGGCGACACCCAGCGGCTGCTGGGCGATTTCCAGAGCGCCGTGAGCAGCTATTACACCGCGCGCGACATGGCCAATCCCAAGGATGCGGAGTCGTATCAGGAATACATCGCGTTCACCGAGACGCTGGCCTCCATCACGCCCGATTGGGATGCCTTCGAGATGCAGCGCGGTTTCGCCACGAGGCACGACGAGACCAACCGCGTGCGCCGGAAGATCGCACAATACATGTACGCGCTCCGCGTCGCGCCGGAAGAGGGTATCGATGCGACCGACGCCGACTTCCGCCGTGGCTGGGTCAATCTCGCCATGGGCGAGCAATTCAGTTTCATCCAGGAAGTGCCGGTCGCGTACGACTATTTCCACGCGGGGCTTGCCCTGTATAAGTCGGGCGAAAGCCAGACCGACATCATGCGGGGACTTCAGGCCCTCGCGGTGGCGTGCGAGAACCTGGCCATTCTGTACCCGCGCGAAAGCGAACGCTGGCACGAGGAATCGTCGCAGCACTGGTCGGAGGCCGCCAAGATCGCGCAGGGCCTGGGCGATGTGGAGTACCTCCGCTACCTGAACGGGGGGCTGCTGCGCACCTACGCCGCCAGCAAGCCGCTCGACGCGCCCGAGGTGGTGGAATTGCGTGATCGCATCGGCAAGGAACTGCCCTGGCGCGGGCCGATCAACGACTACACACTCGCCTCGGCGGCCGAGGGCGAAATCGCCTGCCGGCTCCGCGAGGGCGACTTCGGCGGCGCGCGCGTGCTGATCGAGATGTCGAGCCAATACTACAAGGACACGGGATTCCTGGTGGACCTGGAACACCACGCCCGCGCCCTGGCCAGCCTGGCATCCGTGTACTACGCGCAAGAGCACTACGGCAAGACCATCGAAGTGGCCGCCGAGGGCCTCGAGCAGATTGGCGGATTGCGCCGTTTCCTCGATGCCGACGCCTACAACCGGAGCGTGAACCCGTCCACTGTCAACGAGCTTGCGGCGCTGCAGGCCGCCGCCGCTGTGCAGCAGGGCGAATTCGAGCAGGCACTGGATTACGCGGAATCGTTTCAGGCGGCGTACCGCCACGAACTGTTCGGCAGCCGCGTGCGCAACGAGGCCTGGCGTACCGATTTCGCCACGGAGCGGGAACTGATTACCGCCCGCAAGGCACGCCTGACCAAGGAACTGGAAGACGCCAACGCCGCCCGCGACGCCGTGGAGTCCGCACGCTTGGGCGCGCGGCTCGAGGAAGACGCCCATCGCTTTACGGTGCTGGGCCATGTGGATCGTCTGGCGGTCGGCCCGAAGCTGAGCTACACCGGTACCGTGCGCAAGGGAGCGAAAGAAATCATCGCTTCTCTTCCGGAAGACACGGGCGTCTTGTACTGGTTGACCGGACCATCGACCGGCGTGGCCGTCTGGGCGACCGCGGCCGGAGCGGGCGGCGTGGTGCTGCCCGAAGCCGCCCGCAATGCCACGCAGGCGCTTGCGCTTCAGTTTGCCGATGCCTGGTCGGCCGGCGAACCTGCTGCCATCCAGAGTTTGCTTGACGAAGCTCGTGCCGCGCTGGCGGGTCCGCTGGACGGTGCCCTGCCTCAGGTTAAGCACTGGGTCATCGCCGCCGACTTGCTAACTGGAGCGTTGCCTGTGACGGCGCTGCTGCCGGATACGTCCGTGTGCAGCCGCGCAGCCAGCGCGTCGACCTATTTACAGCAGCGCGACCTCGGGCATGCTGCCGTAGAAACGATGGAGGCGATCACCCCGGTCGATCAGGCTTCCCTGCAGGAGGCCTTCAAGTCGCATGCGGGCTGCCTTGTTGCTGCTGAGGCCGACTTTGTGGATTCTGCGGCGACGCTGGGCATCCTGCGCTTCGGCGATGCGACGGAGGCCGTGATGCTGACCGGCGAGGCGCTCGCGCTGGAGGCTCCCTGCACGCTTGCCGCGTTCAGCCTCGACGTGAAGCAGTCGAACCGCGGACTTCCGGCGCACCACGCCGATGCCTTGGCCGAGGCCATGGCCGTTGCGGGTACGCGCAGCGTCGTCATGAATCGCTTGCCGGTGGATGCCGGTCTGCGCGCCGCGTTTTTCGATGCCTTCGGGGCCGCCATCGGACAGGGCACCGCAGCCGCGCTCCAAGCCGGACGCGATGCCGTGCGCGCTGCCGCGCCGGACAGCCCGGCCTGGACTGCCTTCGAAGTGTCTGGTCCGCTCGACTGATAGGCTACGCAGTTTCGCCCAGCAACCAGCGCTGCGTCGGGAAATGGAAGTATCCGAACCCGACCGCCGCCCCGAACAAGATGCCGGGGATGGTGAAATCGAAGGTGAAAAAGCTAAGGATAACGCCGATGACTGCGGGAGCCTCGGCTAGCGCCACGGCAATCAGGGTCGCCTGAAAGCGCATCTGCAGCCCTTCCGGTCCGGGTGCCGCCTGGGCCGCAATAATCCGCTTCAATACGAATGATGCGACCAGTCCCGAGGCAGCCGCGCAGAGGAGCAGAAAAAGCAGCGGTCCGATATCGTTCGGCGTTTGTCCCTCCGCCTGGGCCTGTGAGACGATGAAATAACTGATACCGGCCAAGAGCAGCGGCGATAGCGGCATCAGCCCGGCGATAAGCTGGGCCTGCTGCGGGGTGACCGGCCGGGGTTCTGGTTGGTCCGGGTAACGCTCTCCTGACATCATTCACTCCTGCTTCCGTACCTGAAATTCTCCCCTTCGCCTCAAATGAGCGGCGTAATCGGGGGTATCGAGAATTTCCGGTATCTGCGTAATCTGCGGCATATCAGGCACTTAGCGGCACTCCGCCACCAAATCCATCCTTGGCACAGCCGTTGCATAACAGCGCATGGAGCATACCATACCTTGCAGGGCGGCCTGCTTTCGGGCGGTCCGGGGATGGCGGCACTCCGAGTGGCTAGGTCAAAGGGAGTAGGAGCGGCTGCATGATTAAAGCCAGCAATCTCACAATGCACTACGGTCCAGTGGTCGCACTGGACAACGTGTCCTTCGAAGTGAACAAGGGCGAGATAGTGGGTCTGCTCGGGCCGAACGGCGCCGGTAAGTCGACCACCATGAAAATTCTCACCACCTACCTGTATCCCTCCGGGGGCACGGCCATGGTGGGTGGCGTCGATGTGCTGCAGGACCCGGTGAAGGTGCGCAAGAGCATCGGCTACCTGCCGGAGGTGCTCCCGCTGTACATGGACATGGAGGTGAAGGGCTACCTGGAATTCGTGGGCCGCGCCCGCGGTCTTACGGGCAGCCACCTGAAGCAGCGCATGGACGCGGTGGTGCAGGCCACCGGCCTGACGCCGATGTTCCGCAAGGTCATCCGCGAGCTGTCGAAGGGCTTCCGCCAGCGCACGGCCTTGGCCCAGGCGCTCATTCACGACCCCGAGGTCATCATCCTCGACGAGCCGACCTCGGGTCTCGACCCGCATCAGATTCTGGAAATCCGCGATCTCGTGGCGAATCTCGCCAAGGAGAAGACGGTGATCCTGAGCACGCACATCCTGCACGAGGTGGAAACCACGGCGCACCGGATCGTGATTATCAACCGCGGCCAGATTGTGGGCAACGGCACCATCGACGAACTGCGCCACCGAGCAAAGGATGCCGAGCGGCTGTCGTTCAGCGCGGTGGGCGACAAGGCCGACCTGCAGCGCAAGCTCTCGGGCGTCGAGGGCGTGAAGGAAGTGGAGTACGTGGCCGATGTGGATGGCTGCCCGAGCTTCCTGCTCTACAGCCCGCACGGCAAGAACATCTGGCGCGAAGTGAGCCAGATGGCGCAGCAGCAGCAGTGGCAGGTGCGTGAGCTCGCCGAGAAGCCGCTGTCGCTGGAAGAAACGTTCCTCACCCTGACCGAGAAAGCGGCACAGGGCCACTACTAGGCCCGCCGCGTTTGAACCCTAACCTGCAACGTAAGTTTCCCCATCCGGGAGGAGTAGCATGAGTAACATCATCACCATCATGCGGCGCGACCTGACCGCGTATTTCCTGTCGCCCATCGGCTACATTTTCATGATGGTCTTCCTGACGCTGAGCGTCGGGCTGTACATCACGACCTTTTTCGCGTTTCCCGTGGCCGACATGCGGCCCTATTTCGAGCAGTTACCCCTGTTCCTGTGCGTGTTCATCCCCGCCGTCACCATGCGAATATGGGCGGAAGAGCGCAAGGAAAACACTTGGGAAATGCTGCTGACCTTCCCCATGAAGGCCTGGGAACTCGTGCTCGGCAAGTTCTTCGCCGCGCTCGTGTTCTTCTGCCTCACGCTGCTGGGCACCGTCACCATCCCGATGATGCTGATGAGCCTGGGCGAGCCCGACATGGGCGTCATCTGGTCGGCGTACTTCGGCACGCTGCTGCTCGGCGCGTTCATGCTGTCGCTGGGCATCCTGTTTTCCGGCTTCTTCAAGGACCAGATCGTCGCCTTCGCGGTCACGCTGCTGACCCTGTTCGGCTTCTTTCTGCTGGGCGTGCAGTTCTTCGCTGCGTACCTGGACGACCACGTGTACGACGGCTTCGGCAGCATGCTGTCGAACCTGATGGGCTTCTTCGCCCACTACGGTCCCTTCACGCGCGGCGTGATCGACTTCGCCGACGTGCTGTACTTCGTGGCGTGGACGGTCATCTTCATCGTGCTGAACGTGCTCTACATCGACGGCCGCAACCGGCCGAACGCGAAGACCATCTTCGCGGGCGCGATGGCCATGTGCATCGCGATCGGCCTTGCCTTCAACTGGCTGATGGCTGACTTCAGCCTCGTCCGCCTCGACATGACGCAGGATAAAATCTTCACGGTGAGCGAGGCGTCGAAGTCCATCCTCTCGCGACCGGACGCGCCGGTGAAGGTGAATCTGTACATCACGCCGGAGGGCGACATGCCGACGGCGATGAAGACGCTGGAGCAGGAAATCACCGACAAGCTGGAAGAGATGCGGCTGGCCTCGGGCGGCAAGCTCGACTACTCGGTGGTACACATGCAGGTGGCGAACGTCATCGCCGACAAGCAGGAACCCGGCGAGGAAGAAGAAGAAGAAAAGACCGAGGACATGGCCGTGGAGAAGCGCATGCTGGACAAGGGCGTCGAGCCCTTCAGCGTGCAGGCGATGGGCAACGACGAGGTGACCAACAAGCTCGTCTACAGCAGCATCGGCGTGGGCTACAAGGACAAGCCCGAAGAGATCATTCCGCGTATCATTCCCCAGGTCATGCCGGAACTCGAGTACAAGCTGGTGAGCACCATCTACAAGCTGACGCGCGACAAGGCGCCGAAGGTCGCGCTGGTGGCGCCGAAGGAAGCCATGGCCATCGACCCGATGGTGCGCCGCATGATGGAACAGCAAGGCATGCAGATTCCGGAATCGGATGACCCCTATATCTACCTCGAGCAGATCCTGCAGTCGGAGAAGTACGAGGTGGAGCGCGTCGAACTGACGAAGGAAAGCCCCCTGCCCGCGGAATACGACACGCTCGTGGTGGTGAATCCGCGCAGCCTGAACGAACGCCAGCGCTGGGAAATCGCGCGGGCGCTGCACGCGGGCAAGTCGGTGGTGCTGGCCGTGCAGGAATACGCCTGGGATTATCAGCCCTCGGCCTCGGGCCTGCGCATTTCCCGCCGCGACGAGAGTCCGCAGATTAATCCGCTGCTCGAGCAGTACGGCCTGGGCGTGAGCGAAGACGTGCTGATGGACGAGAACCACGTGCCGCTGACCATCCGCGGCGGCAGCGACCCGATTTCACAGATGTTCGGCCAGCCGGTGAACCTGCCCATGCACATCCTGCTCAGCAGCAGTTCGATGTCGCAGGACACGGCGATTACCAACCGCCTCTCGAACGTCTTCTACCTCTGGGGCACGGCGCTTAACATCGACGACGCCAAGCTGAAGGAACTCGGCCTGAGCGACAACGTGGTGATGAGCACGACCCCGAAAGCGTGGTCGGTGGAGAACGACACGCAGCTGACGCAGGCCGACTTCGAGGCGCCGGCCGACGCCGCCCGGCTGAAGGAATACCCGCTGATGGCCGTGATCGAGGGCCAGTTCCCCGATGCGTTTGCCGGCCAGGAACGCCCGGCCTGGCCGAAGCCGGAGGACATGCAGCAGCCGGGATTCCCGCCGCAGCCCGACGAGGCCGACACCGACCCCGAACCCCCGGCGGAGCCCGTGGAAGCTAAGCCCGGCCAGCTGGTGCTGATGGGCTGCTCGCAGATGTTCCGCAAGGAATTCCTGCAGGCCGGCAACCTGGACCTCTTCCTCAACAGCGTGGACGCTGTCACGCTGGATGAGAACCTCGTGCATATCCGCGGCCAGAAGATGATGGACCGCACCATCGATCGCCCGTCGGATGGTCAGAAGACCTTCTGGCGCTTCATGAACTACGCGCTGGCGAACGTGGTAATCGCGGGAATCGGTATCGGTCTCGCGTTCTTCCGCCGCCAGTCACGCAATGCCTACACCATGATGCAGGCGCGGTAAACCAGACCGCCAGGAATACGGAGTTACAGGATGAAAGCGAAGACACTGATTCCATTCGTAGTGGTACTGGCGGTGCTGGGCGGCCTGATCGCCCTGCGCGTGAGCCAGAAGGAAGAGGTATCCATGCGCGACCAGGCGGGCCTGGAGCGAGTGGTGCCCGACAGCATCTCGTCCGACAGCGTAAAGCGCATTGAGCTGTATGCGGGCGGCACGCCGGACGACAAGGTGGAACTGAAGCGCTCGGGCGATGCCTGGGTGGTGACGAGCTTGCACAACGCCCCGGCGAAGCAGGAAATCATCGACACCTTCCTGGAGAAGCTGGAAGGCATTCAGGGCGAGCCGCGCGACAAGGCCGACACGGACGAGCGGCTGGCGGAGTACCAGCTGAAGGACGACGAGGCCTTCCGCGTGCGGGCCTTCACCTCCGACGAGGGCGACGAGCCCGCGCTGGATCTGTTGTTCGGCAAGGCGCCGACGGTAAAGACGGTGTTCTTCCGCAAGGCCGGCGAATCGCAGGTGTATGTGGAATCGGCCAACCTGCGCCAGGAAGCCGGGGTGAGCGGCGACGACATGACCGTCGCGCCGAAGCCCGACCGCTGGCTGGACAAAGAAATCATCAAGCTCGACGACACGAAGATCACGAAGCTGGCCTACACCATGCCCGACAAGAGCTGGGTGCTGGAGCGCCAGGAGATTCCGGCGGAAGAGCCGGCCGCCGACACGCCCGAAGAGGGCGAAGCGACGCCGCCGGCCCCGGCGGAGCCGAAGTATGAATGGAAGGCGACCTCCGGCGGCATCGAAGGCGAGGCCGTCCTTCAGACCGGTATCGACCGCATCATGGGCCGTTTGCGTTCCTATCAGGCATCGACCGTGGCCGACCCGGAAAAGAAGGCCGAGTACGGCCTCGACAATCCGCCGTTCAAGCTGGTCGTCTCGCGCGAAGACGGCGACGATGTGACCTTCCTTGGCGCGCGCCCCGACACCTCGTCGCAGGGCGTGGGCCACATCATGCAGGAAGGCGCCGATCCCGAGATCATCTACGAGGTCAGCCGCTTTAATTTCGAGTATGTGTTCCTGAAGGCGAGCGATCTGTACACACTGCCTGCCCTCGAACTGGACAAGACGGCCATCAACAAGCTGGAAATCAACCACGCGACCGGCGGCCGCGCGGTGCTCGAAAAGCAGGGCGACCAGTGGGCCGTGACGGAACCGGCCACCGGCATCGAAATGGACCAGACCAAGGTGGACGGCCTGCTGAATGCGGTGGCGAGCCTGAAGATGCAGGACTACGCGGACAACGCCCCGGCGGCGTTCGACAGCAGCATCACCGTATACGCGGGCGATACAACCCGCACGGTGAAGGCGGATGGCCAGAGCCCGGTAATCGACGGCCGCTACGTGCAGCTCGACGGCGACCCCCGCACCTATGCGATCAACGGCTTCGACTACGACGCCATCTTCATCGACCCGGGTTCGTTGTATAACCTCGACGCTATCGCTTTCGGTGTGGACGACATCAGCAGCGTGCAGATGCAGCACGAGGGCAAATCCGTGAATCTCGAACGCGGTGATGAAGGCTGGACGGTCAGCGTAGACGGCGGCGCCGGATTCCCCGGCGAAGAAGGCCGCGTGAAGCGACTTACGGATGCGCTGGACCAGCTGAGCATGGATGGCATCTACGCCGGTTCGCTGACCCCGGAGTGGGAACCGTTCATGACGCTGGCGGTGAAGGCCGCCGATGGCCGCGCGCACACGCTGAACGTGGGCCCAGCCGACGGCGAAATCCACCCCGTGCGCCTGGATGGACGCGAGACCATGTTCAAGGTGACCACCGACACGGCGAACCTGCTGAAGTATCATTTCAACAGCGTGCAGTATCAGCCCGAACCGGAAGCCCCGGCCGAGGCCGCACCGGCTGCGGACGCCGCGCAGGAAGCGCCTGCAGCGGAAGAAGCCGCAGCCCCGGCAGAAGCGCCTGCAGCAGCCGACGTGGCCCCGGTCGTGATCGACGTGCCGGCTCCCGAGGCAACCGAGGCGCCCGCTGCGGCGGAGTAACGCACGGACATCGCTCTACTTCACACCGGCGCAGTCCCCAGGGCTGCGCCGGTTTTATATTTTTCCCCCCGGCGATGAAGATGCGCGGGCCGATTGCGGGCTGCAAGAGGACGGTGATACGCTGCGCGCGCCGCGATAGCGACGCCGCGTTCGGGCGGATAAGCGCCGGGGAACCGCGCATGCGGCAAGGGGAGGAACCACACCGATGTTTCACACCTTCACGATCCCTTCGCAGCATCTTCGGAGTGGTGCGGTGGCCTGTCTGCTGGCGCTCGCCTGGGGCGCCCATGCCGACGACTCGCAGCGGATTCAGCCCTGGGCGGACAATCCCCGATACTGGCAATACGAGGGCGGACCGGTGCTGTTGCTGGGCGGCTCGAAGGACGACAATCCCTTTCAGCTGCCCGACCTCGAGGCGCATCTCGATGAGATGGCCGCGGTAGGCGCCAACTACATCCGGAACACGATGAGCGACCGGCAGGACAAGGGGTTCGAGGTCTATCCCTACCAGCAGCTCCCCGACGGAAAGTACGATCTCGACGCATGGAACGAGGCGTACTGGGAGCATTTCGGCAATTTCATCCGATGGACCGCCGACCGGAAGATCATCGTCCAGATCGAGGTGTGGGATCGCTTCGATTATTCGCGCGAAAATTGGGAGCCGCATCCCTACAACCCGCGGAACAACGTGAATTACACCTACGAGGAAAGCGGCTTTGCGGAACATTATCCCGACCACCCCGGCGCCAACCGGCAGCCCTTCTTTTTCACCACGCCCGCGCAGCGCAACAACCCGGTCGTGCTCGCCTATCAGCAGCGGTTCGTCGACAAGTTGCTCTCCTATGCGCTCGACTACGGCCATGTGCTGTACTGCATGGACAACGAGACGTCAGGCGAGGAAGCTTGGGGACTCTACTGGGCGGACTACATCCGCGAGAAAGCCGCAGCAGCCGGCAAGCACGTGTGCGTCACCGAGATGTGGGACTCCTGGGACCTGAAGTCGGACGTGCATCAGCGCACGCTCGATCACCCCGAGCGCTACGACTTCGTGGATGTCTCGCAGAACAACCACCAGAAAGGCGACGAACACTGGACCAATCTGCAGTGGGCTCGCGAGCGCATCGCGGCCAGTCCCCGGCCCATCAACACGGTGAAAACCTACGGCGCGGACGGCGGCAAGTTTGGCACAACACAGGACGGCGTGGAACGGTGGTGGCGCAGTGTCCTCGGCGGCGCTGCATCCGCGCGTTTCCACCGCCCGGATTCCGGACTCGGTTTGTCGGATACGGCGAAGGCATCCCTCCGGGCGGCCCGGAAACTGGAGTCGGCTGCGAAGCTCTGGGACCTGACACCGTCCCTCGAGCCACTCGGCGAACGCGATGAGAACGAGGCCTTTCTCACCTGCCGCGCGGGCGAGGCTTACGTGCTCTATTTTCCACGAGGCGGTGCGATCCGCCTGAATCTGACCGACGCCCCGGGCGCTTTCGAACTCAAATGGATTTCGGTGGAGACGGGAGAATGGGGCCCCACGGCAGAACTCAGCGGAGGCGAGAACGTATCGGTTGCCGCCCCGTCCGAGGCCGGGTGGGTTGCAGCCGTGGTCCGGCCGCGCTGAAGGCAAACAACTAGAGCTATTTATTCGTGGCCGCTGGTCGCGCTTTCCCGTGCGAGCAGTTTCTCGCGCCGGCGATGGAGCAGCCGTTGCACTTGCTTGTGCTTGGCACCGGTAAGCGGCATGAGCAGGAAGACCACAGCGGCCGCCATGAAGCAGGCCCCCACCACAGGCCCGAAGAGCAGCGCCAGGCGCCAGGCCACCGCCGCGCTTTGCTCCTCGACCCCTTCCTGGTAGCCGATGAGACCGAGCATTTGGCCGGTGGCGGCCAGGCCCAGCGCGCGCGAGGCTTTGGTAGCCAGGGTCCACACGCCGAAATAGAGTCCCTCGCGGTGCAGGCCCGAGCGTAGCTCGTCGTAATCCGCAATATCAGCGACGAGCGAATCGAACAAAATGATGCTGCTGACCAGGAAACCGCCGAAGCCCGCCGAGAACACGATGGGTGCCCAGAGCACCCCCGCAGGCAGCAGCGGATAGGTGACTACCGTAAACAGCCCCAGCAGCAACGCGCCCCAGAAGGCCGGACGCTTTTTGCCAAAGCGCCGAGCCAGCAGCACCCACACGACGATACTCGGGCTGGCGAACAGCACGAAGGGCACGAGGATGCCCAGCAGTACCTGCGGCTCGGTAAGGTGCAGGTAGGCCGTGTAATACTGCAACGCCAGCGAGGCGTTGATGGTGCGTCCCACCTGTGCAATGGCGAAGGCAGCGAGCAGCGGCGCGAACACGGGATTGCAGATGGCCTCGAAGTTGGCGCGCACGAAGGCCTTGATGCCGGCCCAGAGGCCGCGCCCTTGTTCGGGGGTGCGCTGTCCGGGCGTGTCGAGGCCGCGCACGCTATATAGACTCAGCGCGGCCGAACCCACCACCGCGATCGCGATGCCCACCGCGGCCAGTCCGGCCCCCGACGTGCCCGCCGCGCCCGAGGGGCCCTCGCCGCCGGTCGTGATGCCCAAGAGCACCACCGCCAGCAGAAAGCCGCCGTATTTTCCCAGCATGCGCCAGCCGAAGATTTCATTGCGCTCGTTGCGGTCTTCGCTGAGTTCGCCCCCGAGCGCGGCGTGCGGCACGGAAATCAGCGTCATGGTCGTGCTCACCGCCATATAGCTGCCCAGCAGATACAGGAACTTCTGCCACTGGGTCTCCATCGGAGGTGGAAAGAACAGCGCGAGAAACGCGGCGGCCAGGCCGACCGCGCCCGCGGCTATCCAGGGCGAGCGCTTGCCGAAGCGCGAGCGCGTGCGATCGGACATAAAGCCCATGATCGGATCGGTGATGCCGTCCCACAGCACCGCCAGCGCAAGCGCATAGCCGGTCCATTCGGCGCTGAGGCCCACGTGCTGCGTGTAAAACAGGAGCAGGTAAATTTGCAGCACCACCTCGGCGGAGGACATCCCCCACTCCGCCGTGCCATAGCCCGCCTTCACCCGCCGCGGCAGCAGCCCGGTGCGCGTGTTCAAACGACTCCCCCATGCCGCGCACGGAAGCGGAGGCAAGACACAGTGGTCGTGAGATGGTATTGGCGCATGGCGAAGGAACCCAAGGGAAGGCGAATCCTATTCCTGCAGGCAGCGCGTTCGCAAGCGCAAGGGCAAAGAAAGTCAGCGGGCTCGCAGGAAATCCGCTAATTCCATTCCTATGTCCGCGGCAATTCTCCGAAGCAATGGCGGGGCGATATCTCTGCCCATATGAAACGGCAGTGTGGTACATCTTCCATCGGAATGCCGAAACTGTTTATGTGAACCACGCTGTCGGACTTCTTGGAAACCGAGGCGCAACAGAATTGCTTCGACTTCACGCGGTTTCAATATCGGCCCCGGAGAAATCAATCGGCAGATTCAAACACTAAGTGCAACAGGCGGTCCTGTGCTTCGGTTCAGGTCTTGATGGTGTAGAGGACACCGCGGGGCCTTGCGGTAAGATGAGGTTTCTTGAGTACTTCAACTTACGCAGGAGACCCCGCGATGCC
>WGMK01000026.1 GCA_016125095.1 Candidatus Hydrogenedens sp.
ATTTAGCAACCACTTGGACTCCCCACAGGTGGTGCGAACGACCGACCACGTAAACTGGACCGAACTGAACGCCGGAAACTACTACGAACTGCAGGTATACGACGACGCCGATGTGCGCCTGGTCTCTTTCGCCGGCTACCTCTGGCTGGGGGGCGCTTTTAAGATCACACACACGGGCATAACCGGGCGTTCTGGTAGACTGTGGCGTTCCCGCGATGGAGTGGCTTGGGAATTGGCGAGTCAAGCTAATTCTGCGCTTCGGTACGCCGGCGGTTCCCTTGCAAGTTACGAAGATACTATCTACCGCCTCCCCGGCGATGGCTTTTCGGCGACCTATCAGACCATTGCTACTTGTGAAGAGATCCTCGGCGGCGTGCCGCACTCCGCAGACCTATCGGGCTGCGGTGTAATCAGCCTGAGCGAACTACTCCGGGTGATTCAGTTTTACACCACGCAAGGCTACCGCTGCGATCCCGACTCGGAGGACGGCTATGTGGCCCGCGCGAACACCCCGGTTTTGTCGGGGTCTCCCGACCCCGACAAGGTCGCGACCGTAAGGTCTCCCCTCACTGCGTTCACGCCAGCAAGAGGAGACCTTACGGTCGAGGCGGTGGCTGGGTCGGGAGACCCTGCCACAACCAAGTTGGAGGGCGAGGGTCTCATTGAGGGCGCGATAGAAGGCACGATCGAAGGCGCCGAAGGCGAGACCTGCGTCCGGCACTCAGCCGACTACAACGAGCCCGCCTGGCGCATCACCCTGCCCGAGCTGCTGCGCATGATCCAGCTCTACAACGCCGGCGCCTACCACCCCTGTCCCACCGACGGCGGTCGCCCCACCGAGGATGGCTTCTGCCCGGGGAAGTAGGGGGCGCCTCGCGCCAAGGCGCGAAGTCGGAAAGCTAAGAAAGAACGCGTCTGCACGGTGGGGCGAGACTCTGTCGAGCCATCTTGATGCGAAGACTCGCGATCGCATCGGTAGCAAGATGGGTCCCCGCTTTCGCGAGGATGACGGCGTGGGGGAGTTGAAAGTTGTTGCTCCGGTCCGAAACCTGGCGCGGCCGACCACCCCAAGATCGTCATCCTCGGCTCATGGGGCCTTCGCCCCACCGCTTGCGGCGAAGCCGCCATGGAGTGCGGGAGCAAGCTCCCGCTTTCCTTAGGGAGCGAATAGCTCCCGTCACTGTGGGGCACGATTGAATCCGCCGTCCAAGCGACGGAAGCGCGCTTCCTGATGAAGGCGGCAGCCCGCTGCCGCACGCCAAGGCAGCAAGCTGCAAAAAAAATGTCTGCACGGTGGGGCGAGACTCCGTCGAGCCATCTTGATGCGAAGACTCGCGGTCGCATCGGTAGTAAGATGGGTCCCCGCGTTCGCGAGGATGACGGCGTGGGGGCGATGAACATTGCCGCTCCGGTCCGAAACCTGGCGCGGCCGACCACCCCAAAATCGTCATCCTCGCGAAAGCGGGGACCCATCTTGATGTGTGGGTGGTGGTGCCGGAGCAACATCCTGATGACGGACCAACACCCTCGGCTCATGGGGCCTTCGCCCCATCGATGGGGCACCATCGCTAATATGGTAGGGCAAGCGTACCGCGCGCCATCTTGACGTAGCGATTCACACCTTGGCATCAAGGTGGCTCGCGGTACGCTCGCCCTACCGATGCACCCCGCCGGGAGCGCTACTCTCCAGAGCGGCTCTTGGCGCGGGTGCGTCTTCCCGTCAAGATGGCTCGCGGTACGCTCGCCCTACCGATGCGCCATCGGCCTGCCCTTCCGCCGCCGCACCGCCGCTGCACGTTGACAGCATACGACTGGTTTCGCTACAACGACCGTTTACATATTCGCGCGCGGGCTGCGCTGGGAAGGGCAGGCAAATCATGGAAAAGACGCTGGGCGGCGATTTGGTGGCGAAGATGCTGAAGGCGGAGGGGGTGGAGTTTGTTTTCGGCATCATCGATGGCACGTATTTCGGCTTTTATTCGAGCCTGGAGCGCAATGGTATCAAGCTGATTTCGCCGCGGCACGAGGCCTGCGCGGTGCATATGGCGGGCGCCTACGCGCGGGCGACGGGCAAGCTGGGCGTGTGCATGGCGAGCAACGGCCCGGGCGTGGCAAATGCGCTGCCGGGCGTGGCGGTGGAGAATGGCGAGGCGAACCGCGTGCTGCTCATCACCAGCACCCGCCGCACTGGCATCGGCTATCCGGATCGCGGCGGCACGTTCCAGTATTTCAACCAGGTGGCGGTGATGAAGCCGATGACGAAATGGAGCGGCGCGGTGCCCGACGTGGGGCGCATTCCGGAAATGATGAAGCGCGCGTTCCGCATGTCGTGGAAAGGCCGCCCGGGCGTGGTGCATGTCGATATCCCCGAGAACATCCTGAACTCGAAGTGGGAAGCGCCCGCGCTGCCGGCCTATGGCACCTACCGCCGCATGGACCCCATCAGCCCGGCGCGCGCGCATGTGGTGCAGGCGGCGGACATGATCCAGGCGGCCGAGGTGCCGATCATCCATGCGGGCAGCGGCGTCATCCATGCAGGCGCCTTCGCCGAACTGCGCGAATTGGCCGAACTGATGCAGATGCCGGTGACCACCAGCTGGGCCGGGCGCGCGGTTATCGACGAGCGCTGCGCCATTTCGGTGCCGATGATTTTTGTGAAGCTGAACAACGAGGTGCGCAACCGCGCGGACCTCGTGCTCACGTTGGGGTCGCGCATTGGCGAGACCGACTGGTGGGGCAAGGCGCCTTATTGGGCGCAGGCCTCGAAGCAGAAGATGATTCAGGTCGATAACGACGAGGACATGCTGGGCCTGAACAAGCCGGCCGAGCTGTGCGTGCTGTCCGACGCGCGTGAATTCCTGCGCGAACTGGTGGCCGAACTGAAGGCGCGCGGCGCGAAGGCGGCGGAATCGGCCAAGGCCTTCGCGGCGGAGGTGTACAAGAAGCGCACGCAAGAGCGCGAACGCCTGAACAAGAAATTGAAGGACATGGAAGACCCGCTGAACACGGCGCATGTCGCCACGGCCGCGCAGGCCGCCTTCGGCGACGACGCCATCCTGGTCATCGATGGCGGCAATACGGCCATCTGGGCGAACTTCTTCCACGAGGTCCGTGTGCCGGGGTCGGTGCTGTACACCTTCAAGTTCGGCATGCTCGGCGCGGGCGTGGCGCAGGCGCTCGGCGCGGCCATCGCCTTTCCGAAACGCCCGGTCTATTGCATGATCGGCGACGGCGCGATGGGCTTCAACCAGCAGGAAGTGGAAACGGCAGTGCGCAACAACCTGCCCGTGACTTATCTGGTCTGCGCCGACAAGCAGTGGGGCATGGTGAAGATGAACCAGCAGTTCGCCTTGAAGCCCATCAAGACTCTGCTCTTCAAGTCGCTCGGACCCGACGAGACCATTAACGCGGACTTCCAGGAAATCCGCTTCGACAAGCTGGGCGAAGCCATGGGCGCGCACGGCGAGCGCGTGAGCAGTCCGGCCGAACTCGGTCCGGCGCTCGAGCGTGCCCGCAAGTCCGGCAAGTGCGCGGTCATCCACATCGACGTGGACCCCGTGAAGCACATGTGGGCGCCCAGCCTCCGCGAGTTCAAGGACATGCACGCCGAACCGGCAGGACGGTAAGCCGCCGCCATGGAGTCCCTTGACACCGCGCGGCTGTCCTTCAGTCAGGACAGCATGTGGATCCTGAACATCTGCATCGGGCTGATCATGTTCGGCGTGTCGCTCGATTTGCGGCCATCGGATTTCGTGCGTGTGTTCCGAACGCCCAAGGCCCCGGTCATCGGGCTCATGGCGCAGTTCTTCGTGCTGCCCGCGGTCACCTTCGCGCTCACGATGATCTTCCGGCCGCCGCCGAGCGTGGCGCTCGGCATGATGCTGGTGGCGGCCTGCCCCGGCGGTAACCTGTCGAATTTCCTGACCTACCTGGCGAAGGGCAATGCGGCGCTCTCCATCACCATGTCGGCGGTATCGACCGCCGCGGCCATCGTCATGACGCCGCTCAACATCACCTTCTGGGGCATGCGGAATCCGGCGACGGAGCCGCTGATGCGCGAGGTCTCCATCGACCCGTGGGAAATCCTGGTCACCATCGTGATGATCCTCGGCGTGCCGCTGATGCTGGGCATGCTGGTGAACGCGTCCCTGCCGAAGGTGTCCGACCGTCTGCACAAGCCCTTCAAGATTTTTTCCATCGTGTTCTTCCTGCTGTTCGTCGGGGTGCTGTTTTCGCAGAACTGGCGCGTGTTTCTGCCGCACCTCGGCATCATCATGGCGGTGGTCATCGGGCATAACCTCACGGCGCTGTCGGTGGGCTATGGCATGGCGCGCGCCGGCGGTCTCCGCCCGGCGGACCGGCGCGCCGTAGCCATCGAGGTCGGCATTCAGAATTCGGCCCTCGGGCTCGCGCTCGTGTTCGGCTTTTTTGATGGCATGGGCGGCATGGCGATGGTGGCGGGCATGTGGGGCATCTGGCATATCATTTCGGGATTGACGCTCGCGGGGCTGTGGTCGCGTATCGACCCCGAGGCGTCTACGGAGCAGGAGGCAGCGGCATGAGCGCAGAACACCCCAACGTCGTCATCATCGGCGGCGGCGGCTACATCGGCTACGAATGCCTGAAGCGGCTTTCGTCGGAGCGTAGCGGCCTCGGCCGCATCGTCTGCGCCGACGTGCGCGAGATTCCCGCCGAGCACCGTTTCGAGGGCGTCGACTACGAAATCGCCGATGTACGCAGTTCCGATTTCGCGGCGCTGTTCAAGAAATACGAGGCGGACAGCGTGGTGAACCTGGCCTCCATTGTGATGCCTGGCAAGGATCGCAGCTTCGAATACGCGGTCGACGTGACCGGCGCGCAGCGGGTGCTCGATGCCTGCGTGGAGGCGGGCGTGCGGCAGTTGGTTTATACCAGCAGCGGCGCGGCCTACGGCTACTACGCAGACAATCCCGAATGGCTGAGCGAGGACGACCCGCTTCGCGGCAACAAGGAATTCTCTTATTCTGACCACAAGCGGATCGTGGAGGACATGCTGGCGGATTACCGTAAGAAGCACCCCGAACTGAAGCAGCTCATTTTCCGTCCGGGTACGGTACTGGGCGAAAAGACCGACAACCGCATCACGAACCTGTTCCACCGCAAGGTGCTGGCCGGGGTGACGGGCACCGACACGCCCTTCGTGTTCATCTGGGATCAGGACGTGGCGGATGCCCTGGAGAAAGGCGTGCGCGAGCAGGCCGAGGGCATCTACAACCTCGTCGGCGATGGCGTGGTGACCTTTCCCAAGATTGCCGAATTGACGGGCGCGAAGTTTGTGCCGCTGCCTGCAGCGTTGCTGCGCATTATTATCGGCATCGGTTCGGCGCTGGGACTCATGGACTACGGTCCGGAACAGGTGATGTTCCTGCAATACCGCCCCTGCATGTCGAACAAGCGTCTGAAGGAACAGTTCGGTTTTACACCCCAAAAGAACAGCCTCGAGGCCTTCGAGTTTTATCTGGAACATGCCCGCAAACGCCACACCGCATAGCTTTGCGGGCAAGACGGTCCTCATCACCGGCGGCGCGGGCGGCATCGGCCGGGCCATCGCGCGCGAGTTCATGCGCGTCGGCGCCAAGGCCGTGCTCGCCGATCGCGACGAGGCGGCACTCTTGCTCGCGGCCGAGTCGTTCCTGCAAGAGGACTACCATCCGCTGACGATTCCCTGCGACATCACGGACTACGCGCAATGCCAGGAGGCGGCGCGAAAGACGGCGGCGTGGGGGGGCGGCATCGACTTCCTAATAAACAACGCCGGTCTCACGCAGATCGGCCTGTGCGAGAACAACGACGTCGAGGTCTATCGTCGCGTGATGGATGTGAACTTTTTCGGCAGCCTCCACATGACCAAGGCCTGCCTGCCGTCCATCATCGAACGCCAGGGCGGCATCGCCGTGCTGAGCAGCGTGGCCGGTTTCGCGCCACTGCTCGGACGCACGGGCTATTGCGCCAGCAAGCACGCGCTCCACGGCTTCTTCGATACCCTCCGCGCCGAGATGCGGCCGCGCGGCGTCTCCGTCACTATCGTCTGCCCGACCTTTGTGCAGACCGGCTTCTCCGACAAGGGACTCGCGGCAGACGGCAGTACCATCAAGCAGCCCCGCAGCGATACGGGCAAGGCGGTCTCGGCGGACGACGTAGCCCGCGCCCTAACGGAGGGCGTACGGAAGAAAGAATCCCGCGTCATCGTCGGCGCCACGGGCAAGCTCGCCTGGTGGGTCTGCCGGCTCCTGCCCGATTTCTACGAGTCGCGCATGGCGCGCCGTTTCGAACGCGAATTCAAGCGGGATGGGGGGCGCTGATGGGTCCGCTGATTGAGATGATTTTCGCGGATTTCGATGCGAAAAGATCTTGGTGCGCCGAGGCGCAATAGAAATCATGGCAACTATCGGAAGACTTGCACAAACTTCTTGGAGCCTTCTTGTTTCTTAATCACCGAAAATCATCCCCATCAGCGGACAACCAAGAGTTTCCCATGATTAAATATCTTCCCTTCATCCTTCTCATCGCAGGCTGTAGCACCATACCGGGCAAGACGCCCGAGGCGAATCTCCCCATCATCATCGCGCACCGCGGCGCGAGCGCCTATGCACCGGAGAACACCCTGGCCGCGTTCGAACTTGCGGCGGAGCAAGGCGCGCCGTGGTATGAGCTCGATTGCCATCTGTCGAAGGACGGCGTGGCGGTGGTGATTCATGACGGCGATCTCGAGCGCACGACGGGCGTCGTCGGGCAGGTGCGCGATAAGACGCTCGATGAATTGAAGACGCTGGATGCCGGGACGTGGTTCTCGCCGGATTTTGCAGGCGAACGGCTGCCTACGTTGGCCGAAGCGCTGGCCATGGCCAAGGGACGCATCGGCGTCTACGTCGAGATCAAGAACGTCGCCGACGACGGTGCGCTAATGCAGCAGCTGGCCGATGTTGCCGCAGGTGCAACAACCATGGACGACGCCCTGCGCGATGCGATGATTTCGAAGGTCGAGGCCAGCGGCACGCGGAACCTCGCGCTCACCCGCACCGCCATCGCCGATATCCGGGCGCAGCACATGGAAAACGAGGTCGTCGTGCAGTCCTTCTCGCCGGTCGTGTGTCTGGTGACACGGGCCGAGGCACCCGAGCTTCGCGTCGAGTTTCTCGGCAGCGACGACAAGGACGACCCCACGCGATGGCCGCGCTTTATCGCCTTTGGCCGCCTCGTCGGCGTCGCAGGTTTCAATATCCACCACGAATCCGCCACGCCGGAGCGCATCGCGGACTTCCATGCGCATGGCGAAACGGTGGCGGTGTGGACCGTGGACGAGCCTGCGCTCATGCGACGCTACCGGGAGTGGGGCGTCGATGGACTGATCACGAACAAGCCGGACGTCGCGCTGGCCGAAATTCGCTAGAGTCCGTTGCGGCGGTAGTGCTCCACCTGCTGATCGATGTAGGCCTGTCCGGAGACGTGGACGCTGCGATAGATGGCCGGCGTCAGGCCGCGTTCTTCCAGCAGCGCGACCGCCTGCGCCTGGATGGCCCACAGCACGATGGCGCTCGACCAGCCGCTCGCCGGGCACATCGCGTCCGGGCCCTGCACGGACACCATCGCATCGCCATACGGGCTATGATTGTCGATACCCAGGTCGACAACCGCGTCCAGCTTCTTGCCGGTAGCGTGCGCGGCCTCCGAGCGCGTCATCTGCGCACGCGAAAACAGGCCGATGGTGCGGATGCCGCGCTCGCGGCATTGCAGCGCCAACTCAATCACATTGGCCGTGCGCCCGGAATTGGAATTGATGAGCAGCACATCCGCCTCGCGCAGGCGGGAGCGATCCAGCGCCACGGCGATTTCCCGCGCCGTCAAGTCGCCCGGTGCTTGTTCGCCGGTGTCCGGCCGGAGCGTGGGGTGGTCGACGACCAGTTCGAAGCCGAAGTGCGTCAGGGCAATGAGGCCGCCGGCGCGGATGTGCGCCTCGTGCTGCAAAAGGTGCCCGGTGTCGTATACCGACCAGATGCCGCCCTCCGCGAGGCTGCCCGCCACCATACGCCCGGCTTCCTCGATGGATGCACGTTCCTGCTCACGAATGCCGCGAAGGATGTTCTCCGCCGCGGCAAAGTAGCGGTCAAGATAGGCGGACATTACGCTTCGTTGAACAGGTAGGCCACGAGCTGCTCGGCCTCGCCGAAATCGGCGACGAGGTAATCGGCCCCCGCTTTAATCAGGCGGTCCCGCTTCTGCAGGTCCCAGCCTTGGCCGCGCTGCTCGTCGCTGCACACGCCGATGGCCACACCCCCGGCGTCCTTCACGTTCCGCAGTTCCACCGGGCCGTCGCCGATGGCGAGCACTTCGGGCCCTTGCAGCCGGTGTTCCGCCATGATTTCGCGGATCACTTTTTCCTTGCTGTATTCCTCGACGCTCGGCAGCGCGCCCCAGATCTCCTGGAAGAACGGGGCCGCGCCCACCTTCTCGCACTCGTTGCGCACGTCGTCGCGATCGGTGCCGGAAAACACATACATCGCCAAGCCTCGCGCCTTCATGCGTTCGAGGAAATCGTGCACGCCATTGACGGTCACGTCCTCGCGGTCGAGCGCGCCGGACTTCAGTTTGGCCAGACGTTCGTTCACGGGCACCATCAACCGGTCGTTGTAGATTTGCTTGTAGGCCGGGGCGTCCAGCACCTTCGCCGCAGGCACCAGCCCGTACTGCTTCACCATCTCGACGAGCCGCTCCATCTGGAAGATGGTCTGAATGCCGGTGGTCTCGTCAATCATCGCCTCGACCGCGTCGAGGATTTCCGTCGTGGGCTCGGTGTCGCCGCAGATCATTTCTACGCATACCGGCGCCATGATGTCCTGCCAGCCTTCGCGCAGCAGGCTGATCGTGCCGTCGAAATCGAACAGCACATGCTTGAACGCGCCGCGGGGTGCATCGCGGATGATCTCGATTTCCGTCTCGGGTACAAACGTGCGTTCTTCGCTCATACCCTATTCTACCATGAACTCTACGAGGGTATGCACTTCGAGCGGCTGCAGCTTCTCGCGGCCCTTTAGCGGCGGCAGCTCGACCACGAAGGCCGCCTCGACCACTTCGACCTTGAGCTTCTGCATCAGGCGCGCCACGGCCGCCACGGTGCCGCCCGTCGCCAGCAGGTCGTCGATGATCACCACGCGCTGGCCCTCGTTCAAGGCGTCGATGTGCACCTCGACCGTGTCCGTGCCGTACTCCAGCGCGAAGTCCTCGCTGATGGTCTCGCCGGGCAGCTTGCCCTTCTTGCGCGCGGGCACGAAGGGCAGCCCCATCTTGTAGGCAAGCGCCGCACCGAAGATAAATCCGCGCGCGTCGACGCCGACGATCGCGTCGACATTCTTCGCGGCGTACCGCTCGGCCCACGTGTCGACGATATGCCGGAACGCCGGCGGGTCGAGCAGGAGCGTCGTGATGTCCTTGAACTGGATGCCCGGCTTCGGGAAATCGGGGATATTGCGGATCAGGGGGGCAAGGTCCATGCCCGGTACTCCTTCAGGGTGAAATTACGACCTAGCGGTCAAAGGTATCGGAATGCGCTTCCACGTAACTGCGCAGGCGCTTCATCACGTCTTTCTCAATCTGACGGATCCGCTCGCGCGTTAGGCTGAATTGCTTTCCGGTTTCTTCCAGGGTGTGCGACTTGCCGTCGTCGAGGCCATAGCGGTAGCGGATGATGTTCGCCTCGCGCTCGTTGAGCTCGCTCATCAGCTCGGCCAGCTGCTGGTCCAGTTCCACCTGTTCCAGCGCGACATTCGTCACCGAGGGTTCGAGCCCTTCCGGTATGCCGCGGCTGCCGTCCGAGTCGGTCGAGTGCATTTTCTCCAGCGGCTCCACCGATTCCGCGAAGCTCTGCAGCTTGAGAATCTCGCGCTCGGGCAGCTTCATGGCCTTGGCCATCTCTTCCACATCGGCCTGCCTGCCGTTCTTGATGTACAGTTCTTCGGCCACCTTCTTGTAGCGCGCCACGTTGTCGGTGATGTACACCGGAATGCGGATCGTGCGGCCGTGGTTCGAGAGCGAGCGCGTCACCGCCTGGCGGATCCACCACGTCGCATAGGTGGAGAACTTGCAGCCGCGCTCGGGGTCGTAGCGGTCCACCGCCTTCATCAGGCCGATGTTACCCTCTTCAATCAGGTCCTGCAGCGGAAGCCCGTAGTACACGTACTTCTTCGCGATGGACACCACGAGGCGCAGGTTGGACACGATGAGCTTGCGGCGCGCCTGCGAATCGCCCTTCAGCGCCAGCTTTGCCAGACGCTTTTCTTCCGACGGGGAGAGCAACGGAATCCGGGAAATTTCCCCCAGATACGTGCTCAATCCGTTCTCGCCGAGATCCGCCATAGTGCTCCCTGTATTCGCCGCGCTGGCAGAGCAACGCCCCTGAGTCGTTCACTCTTGACAGCCGTGGCGGGAATGATACCCCAGCCATCCGGATGCTTCAAGCAGGGGGTGAGGCGCACAGTGCGCGACACCCCGAAAAAGTTGAGCGGTGCGCCTGGCAAGATTCGACCGTTTCCAAAAATCGGGCCGCATCCTTTATATTGTGCTGTAACATGAAATGGCAGCGAGGCATTTCGCATGAATGATCATCTCCAGCCGGCTACGAAACGGGGATTGCCGCTTTGGGTGCAGGGCTGCGGCGCGTTGACGATCATCGTGTTGGCGCTCGCCATTCCGGTCTTGCTTGGCGCTCATCATTCCGTGTACAAGCACGGCTGCTACATGCGGATGACGCAGATACGGCTGGCCCTTCAGCTCTATGCCTCTGAGTACGAACCCTCGGGATACTTCCCCCTACCCTCGTCCGAGCCCGGTCGACTCATGTTCGACCTTGCGTCGCTGATACCCTCCGGCGAGGCCAAACCAGCCGTGAATGTTTTTGGCGTGATGCATTGTCCACTCGACATCCAGCACTACCGGTCGCTGCGGAAGGCGCATTTTCTCTCAACCGAGGCGGAAGTCGACGACCAGAGCTATTTCTATTTGGGATATGCGGTCACCGGCGATGCCAGCATGCTTGCCTTCGCGGATGCCTACCGGGAGCTAATAAGAACGGGTTCTCCGACTGGTGGCTACGTCCCCGTAGATTCAGGTAGCGGAACGTTTGGCACCGATAGACTCTACCGGTTGCATAAAAAACTACCGCAAACGCTGGTAGACTCCGGCGCGGTGATTCCGGGATCTCCGTTCGAGAATCCGGAACACGCGGAATGGTATGCCTCTGCGGAGATACCCTTGCTGATAGAAAGAATCGAGCTCCCTAAGTTTCCTCACCACAGCGGGGTAGGCAATCACACTATCGGGCCGTTAGAGCGGCAGGCTGCGGGTCTGGTGGTCTACATGGACGGACACACGCGCTTTTTGTCGTACCCCGGAGAATGGCCGATGACCGAAACCACGATGCGCGCGTTGCTGGCATTGGATGCACTGGGCAAGAAGAGCACGGGTGCCGCCGAGTGAACTTACCGATCGCCCGGGTTTGACACCGGCCGCCCCGGACCGGTAGAACGCGCCCTTCATTAACCCCTGCGGAGGATGTGTCTTGTCTGAACGAATCGATGCGGGCCCCGCGGAGAGTCTGCCGCCCGGCGAGCGTATGGTCGTGGATACGCCCAAGGAAAAGGTGGCGTTGTTCAACATCGATGGCACGCTGCACGCATGCTCGGCGCGGTGTCCCCACGCGGGCGGCCCGTTGCAGGACGGGTTCCTGCGCGGCACGAGCGTGGTGTGTCCGTGGCATGGCTGGAGCTTCGATCTCTGCGCGACGGGCGACGACGCGCGGGATGGTGTGATACGCTACCGCGCCGCCGAGGAAGACGGGCGCATTGTCGTTTATCTGCCGTAACGGTAGATTCTGCGTCAGGGCTTTCCCCGCGATAACCCAAGAACCCGATTCTGAAAGGATTTTCCATGCTGGTACACAGCGTTTTCTTCTGGCTCAAGCCCGAACTTACCGACGAACAACGAGCCGACTTCCGTAAGGGCGTGGAATCGCTTGGCGGTATTGGCGATGCGGCGGCGGTCTACGTGGGCACGCCCGCAGCCACGGCCGATCGACCGGTCATCGACACCAGTTACGACGTGGGTCTCACGGTCATCCTGGAAGACGTCGCCGCGCACGACCGCTATCAGGAGCACGCCCTGCACCTGGCGTTCCTCGAAAACTTCCGCACCTACTGGCAGCGCGTCCAAATCTACGACGTGGACTGATTTCGCCGCGGATTATTTCCCGACGGCGCGCATGGCGGCGATGAAATCCGTGACCGACTGATACCGGTCGTCGGCTTTCTTTTCGACCGCTTTCATTACGATGGCGTCTACTTCGGGCGGCACCGTGGTAATGCGGGAACTCGGCGGCGCGGGCACTTCGGTGCACTGCCGCTTGAGCACGTCGCCTTCGGCGAACACGGTCTGCCCCGTAAGCAGTTCGTGGAACACCAGGCCGAGCGCGTAGATGTCCGTGCGGCCGTCCACTTCCTCGCCGCGGCACTGTTCGGGCGACATGTAGCACGGGGTGCCCATGACTACGCGCGATGCGGTCAGCCGCGCGCCATCGCCCCGCGCCAGGCCGAAGTCCATCAGCTTCACCAGGCCACCCTTGGCGATGAGGATGTTGTCCGGCTTGATGTCGCGGTGGATGATGCCGGCCTCATGCACGGCCTCGAGCGCGCTCGCCGCCTGCACCATGATGCTGATGGCCTCGCGCGGCTCAATGCGGCCGCGGCTTTGCAGGTAGCGGTGCAGGTTCGGGCCATCCACGTATTCCATCGCGATATACGCCTTGCCCTCATCCGAACCGATGTCGTAGATGCTCACGATATTCGGGTGCTGCACCTTGGCCGCGGAACGCGCCTCGCGCACGAACCGCAACTTATATTCCTCGTTGCCGTCCACGAGCGAGCCGAGGAACTTAAGCGCGACCGGACGGTCAAGCTGGGTATCCGTCGCCTTGTACACCACGCCCATGCCGCCGCGGCCGAGTTCCTGCTCGAGCTTGAAGCGCTGCCCCAGCGACTGCTCGACCATCGACATCACCGCGCCGCCGCCGCCGGGGCCGCGCGTCACGGCGCCAGTGTCCACGCCGCCCACGGCAGGGGCGAGCGAAATGCGCGTCTCGATGTTGGAAAGACGGCGGGATACATCGCGGTATTCCAGGTTCACCGTCCGGATTTTCAGCAGCAGTTCCTTGGACTTGGCCAGCTGCCCGAGCTGCTCGTAGGCGAGCGCCAGCATCCAGTAGTAGTCCATATTGTCGCTGGTCACCTTCGAGCCGGTCAGGTAGTTGTCCAGCGTCGCAGCGCAGTGCTCGTAGTCCTTCATCTGATAAAAGGCGCGGCCGAGAAGCGCACGCGCCTCCGAGAAGCGCGGGTGGTTCTCGGTGACCTTTTGCAACAGCACGACGGCCTTGGGCCAGTCCTTCATGTGAATGCGGGCGAACCCGGCGCCGAAGAACTCGCCGCCCTGCTCGTAGCACATTGCCGCACGTTCGGCCTCGCCCGCCTTCGACCAGCAGTCTCCGGCGCGCGTGTAAGACTGGGCGCCTTCGTAGGCCATGGCCGCCTCTTTCCAGCGTCCCTTGCCCTCGTAGAATTTACCGCCAATCTCCGCGGCCTCGCGCACACGGCCGGCGGCCTTCATCGCATTCGCGGCTTCCTCGAGCCGGCCCAGCTTCAGGTATATCTGGCCCGCCCCGCCCGCATCGCCGTATTTCTGGTAAATCGAGAGTGCCTTCTCCAGCTGCCCGCCCGCCTCGAACTGGCGTGCCAGCAGCAGGTGCAGCTTTTTCTGATCGTCCTTGCTGATCTTCTTCTCGATTTTCGGATCCGAGAGAACCGCAAGGCAGCGGCCCGCCGCCGCCAGCAATTGCTCGGAGCCGCCCGAAGCCGCCTTGAAATACTTCTCGAAGGCCTCTACCGCCAACGGCACTTTGCCGGCCCGGGCATAGTTTTCGCCTGCGCGGGCGTGGTCGCCGAATTTCTCATAGGCATCCGCCGCCTGCTTGTACTTGCCCTTCTGCGCGTAGAACTCGCCGGCTTCGGCATAGTGGCCGGACTTGTACAGCATCGAGGCGGCCTTGAGGGCATTGCCCGCCTTGCCCCAGGCCAGCGCGGATTGCCGCTCGTTGCCGGCCTTCGAGTACCACTTCGCCGCGTCTTTGTATTTGCCGATGGCGCTATACTTCGCCGCCATCCCGACATAGTCCTTGTTCTTCTTTAGAATCTGGATCGCGCGCTCGATCTCCTGCACCTGCGCCTTCGAGTAATTCTGGACTTTTTCCACGTTCTCGCCGGTGACCTGCTTGATGCCCTCGGCGGAGCGTTCCATGCTGCGGGCCTCGCGGCGTCGCCGGTAATCCTTGACGCGCGTGCGAATCTCGGTGACCACAAACCAGATGGCGAAGAGAATGAGCGCCAGGACCACGATTTTCGCGGCCGTTTCCCACGCCGCGGGAATCTGCATCCCCGTGAGGGCCAGTGCCTTGCGCAGCAGTCCCCCAAGTAAATCGTCCCAAAACCAGTTGAGCGTTTCCATACAGCGATTCCCCGGTTCTATGAGTCCTGAATCCCACCGCCAGCAGAGTAGGCGAGTCGGCGTGAATTTGCAACTGGTTAGCCATGCCCCGGCTTGAAACCGGCGGCAGCCGGACCGCACAATACCCGGACCTTGGCGTGGCCGGGGGCGAGCGGAGCGACTTTACCTGGCGCGGAGAGGGGGCTGGGGGGTGCAGCCAGCGAACGGGAGAACATCGTTGCGATACGCCATAATCTCGGACACGCATGCCAATATCGATGCGTTCCAGGCGGTGCTGAAGGTGATTGACGAGATGGAAGTTGACCAGATCGTGCATCTGGGAGACGTCATCGGCTACAACGCCAACCCCAATGAATGCTGCGAAATCATCCGATCCCGCAATATTCCGACGATTCTGGGCAACCACGATGCCGTGGCCTGCCACCTGGAAGAGCCGTGGGGGTTTAATCCGGTCGCGCTTGAAGCCGCGCTGTGGACCCGCGAGCATACCGACGAAGACCATTTGGAATGGTTGCGCACACTGCCCGACGCCCTGAATTTCGGCAGCTTCGTGGCCGTTCATGGCGCCCCCAAGAATCACAACACCTACTTGTTCAGCTGGGAAGACGTGCTGCCCCACATGTACTACCTGGAGGAGCAGAATTGCGACCTCTGCCTGGTGGGCCATACGCATAGTCCCGCTATCTTTTCGGAAGACGGCGTGTATACCGTCGACGACGACAACCGCTTCGAACTGGGCGAGAAGAAGGGCTTCTTCATCAATCCCGGGGCCGTGGGCCAGCCGCGCGACGGCAATCCCCACGCTGCCTTCGGTGTTTTCGACAGCGAAGCGCGGGTGTTTCAGCAATTCCGCGTGCCGTACCCGGTAGAGCGCGCTGCGGAGCGCGTGCTCGAGGCGGGCCTGCCACCGTTTCTGGCCGAACGCCTGGGCCTCGGCCGTTAAACCTCGCCGGTGCGCCGCCCCTGCGGCAAGGAGGACGATGCCATGCGCGTCGGGAAAATAGAGCGCAAGACCAACGAGACCGACATCGCCCTCGAGCTGAACCTCGATGGCACCGGGAACAGCGATATCGAGACCGGTATCGGTTTCTTTGATCACATGCTGCAGCAGATTGCGCGGCACGGGGTGATGGATCTCAAGATTGCCGCCAAGGGCGACCTTCACATTGATCCCCACCACACGGTCGAGGATGTGGGCATCTGCCTCGGGCGGGCCTTCACCCAGGCGCTGGGCGAGCCGAAGGGCATCCAGCGCTACGGCTTCGCCTCCGTACCGATGGACGAGGCCCTGGGCGAGGTGTCGCTGGACATCAGCGGCCGTCCGTTCCTGGTGTTCAATGCGGCCATTCCGGGCGAGCGCGTCGGCGAGTTCGACACCGAGTTGACCGAGGAATTCTTCCGCGCGTTCGCCATGAACGCGCGTATCACGCTGCACCTGAATCTCCGCTACGGCTCGAACAGCCACCACTGCATCGAGGGCCTGTTCAAGGCGGCGGCCCGCGCGCTGCGGCAGGCCGTGTCGCGCGACGACCGCGTGACCGGGATACCGTCGTCGAAGGGAGCGCTGGATACGTGATTGCGATTGTCGACTATGGCTTGGGCAACCTGCACAGCGCCCAGAAGGGCTTTGAGCAGGTGGGTCTTGAAGCCGTGCTATCGGATGACCCCGCCCGCATCGCCGATGCGGACGCCGTGGTGTTGCCCGGTGTCGGCGCCTATGGCGATTGCCTCCGCGGCCTCGAGTCGAAGGGCTTGTTCGAACCCGTGCGCGACGCCGCCCTGAGCGGTCGCCCGTTCCTGGGAATCTGCGTCGGCTTCCAGCTGATGTTCGAAGGCAGCGAGGAAGGCAACGTGAACGGCGGCCTCGGCATTTTCCGCGGCCGCATTGCGCGCTTTCCGCGTGCCAGCGAGACCGGCCTGAAAGTGCCGCACATGGGGTGGAATCAGATACGCGTCCCCGAGGGGAAATCGTGCGCCTTGCTACCCGAGGGCGTCGCGCCGTATTTTTACTTCGTGCACAGCTACTACGCCGTGCCGGAAGATCCGTCGGTGGTGCTGGCCGAATGCGATTACGGGGTCCGGTTTCCGGCGATTGTCGGCCAGGACCGCGTGTTCGCCTGCCAATTTCATCCGGAAAAGAGCCAGACCGCCGGGCTCAGCCTCCTGAAGGCCTTCGGCGGACAAGTGCAAGCGGCGGCCGTTTAGCCGCACGGAAAGCGAAAGACCATGATCAAGCGAATTCTCGTGGCGACGGATGGCAGCCTGGCAGCGCAGCATGGCGTCGACTATGCCCTCGACCTCGCGAAGCAGCTCGAAGCGCATGTAACCGCACTCTATGTGGTCGATATCAAGCTGCTCGAGGGGCCCTTCTTGCGCGATCTCAGCGCATCCATGGGTACTGCCCCGTTTGTGAACTACCAGGCCAGTATCGCCGAAATCTTCGAGGAGCGAGGCAAGAACGCCTTGACCGCCGTAGAAGCCCAGGCCTCCGCAGCGGGCGTATCGCTCGAGACGGAGCTGCGTACGGGCGTTATCCACCACACCATTCTCGAGCGTGCCGAACTGGCCGATTTGCTCGTGTTGGGGCATGGCGGAGAGCATGTGGACTGGCTCGAGGGGTTGATGGGCAGCACGACCGAAGCCGTCATCCGGCGCGCGACCCTGCCGGTCGTCGTGGTGCCGGAGCTGAAGCCGATGTCTGCGGGTCTTCTGGCGGCATTTGATGGCAGCGCCAACGCCAGCTCGGCCTTGAAGATTGCTGCGAACATCGCAACAAACTATAAAATCCCGCTGAAGGTGCTGGTGGCAGGCGACGACGAGAGCGATACGGCCGTGTCCAAGGCGCAAGCGTACTTGAGCGATCATGGGCTGGATGCGCCCATCGAACGGCGGGATGGAGATGCGGGGCCAGTCATTGTACAATGTGCCTCGGAAACGGCTCCGGGGTTGCTGGTGATCGGAGCCTACGGACATTCGCGTTTTCATGAACTGCTGCTGGGCAGTACGACCACTTATGTGGTGAATCACGCGAAATGCCCGATTTTGTTGTGCCGCTAGAGAGAGCGGAAGAGAGAGAGCCGGGAGTAGAGAGGGAAGGACCAAGCCGCAATGCCACAGAGCGATGCGATAGAGCGGATACTGGACCGGGTTGGCGAATTGCCGGCCATGCCGGGGTCCGTGGCCGAGGTTTTGAACATTACGAATTCGCCCGATGTGGAGATGTCGGACGTCAGCAAGATCATCGAGAAGGATCCGGCGCTCGCTGCGAAGATCCTCAAGGTGAGCAATAGCTCGTACTACGGGATGAAGCAGTTTGTCGGCACCATCAAGCTGGCGCTGGTGATTCTGGGCGTGCGCGAAGTGCGCAATATCGTGCTGGGTATTTCGGTATTCGACACGATGAAGGGTGCCGATGTCAGCATGCAGGTGGTGCAAGGCATCTGGGACAATTCGCTGCATATCGCCGGTCTCGCCAAGCGCCTGACCGGCCAGTTCCAATTGGGGCTGCAAGGCGAGGAATTCATCGCGGGGCTGCTGGCCGACATCGGCAAAATGATCATGCTGCGCGAACTGGACGGCGAGTACCTGCAGATCCTCAAGGCGAACAAGTCCAGCCTGCAGCGTCTGCTGGACGAAGAGCTGAACAACTTCGGCTACACCCATGCCGACGCCTCGACGGCATTGGCCATCAAGTGGAGTCTGCCGACGCCGCTCGCCGACGCGCTTTGGTCGCAGTATCCGCATCCGGACCGCCCGCTGACCGATGCAACGGAAGAGCGCCTGGCTGCGGTGATCCGGCTTGCGCGGCTCGCCAACGAGGACGACTTCACGTCGAACCAGGCGGCGCTTTCCACTACCGATGCCGAGACCTGGGCGATACTCGATGGCGCGAAGAGTCCTATCGCGCCGGACCAGCGCCGCTCGGTGCTGGCCACGCTCAAGGACGAAGTAAAGAGCGCGCCGCAGCTGGCCGTCTAGGCCCGGCGGCAAGAGAGGTTGTAATTCCATGGCCCGCAAAGATTCCGTATCGCTGCAGCGTGGCGGCGATTTCGACGAAATGGACGAACTGCTCAACGAGGCGCTCGCCGGCCTGGAGGCGTCCAACGAACGCGTCATCAATATCCTCGAGGGGGCCAAGGACATCGTGCCTGGCTCCGAACTCGATGATGAGGATGCCGAGCGAACTGCCGACGCCGCTGATACCGAAGGCAAGGCCGGCCCGAACGAAAACGCGGCTGCACAATCCGCATCCGGCGATGAGGGGCGCTAATAGCGCCACCCGGCGGCCGGCTCTTGTCTGACTCCGCGCTGCATATTCTCCTTACGGATCCGCATTCCGGCGGCGGCGGGCAGGTGCGGTATCTCGGGAACCTCGCGCAGCGTCTGACCCAGTGGGGGCATCGCGTCACCATCGCCTGCCGGGCGGGCAGCGTGCTGGAAACCCGTGCGCGCGAGGCCGGTGCTACCGTGCTGCCGGTCATGCGGTTCCGCAGTGGCCTCCGCCTGCGCGCGTGGGCGCACGATGTCTTTGCCCTGCGGCGGTATTTGCTCGACGAGCGGCCCGATATTATCCACGTGAACGGCTCGCAGGACCATTGGGCAGCGGTGCTCGCGCGGCTGCTGGCTTTTAGCCGTACCCCGATTGTGCGCACGCGCCACAATACCTACAGCGTGGACGATCATTTGGCGAACCGCTGGCTAAACCGGCACGCGACCGACTTTCAGATTGTGGTGTGCGAGACCGTGCGGCACGATTTGAGTTCACACGACGCCTTTGATCCCGAACGGATGACGAGCATTCATAACGGGGTGGATCCCGACGAATACGCACCGGACCACGCGGAACGGAAGGAAGCGCGCGACGAGTTCGGCTATTCAGATCAGGATTTTGTGTTCGGCATCGCCGCGCGGCTGGCCAAGGCCAAGGGGCACGAGTACCTGCTCCGCGCCGCGGCAATGCTCAAAGACAAATATCCGCGAATGAAGCTGCTCTCGCTGGGCAACGGACCGCTGGAGGCGAAATTGCAGGATCTTTGCCGCGAACTCGGCATCGAGGGCCGCGTTACCTGGGCGGGATTCCGCAATGACGTTGCCCGCTGCACGCAGGCCTTCGACGCGGGCGTGCTGCCCTCGATCGATTGCGATACCTCGTCGTTCAGCCTGAAGGAGGAGATGGCCTGCGAGAAGCCGGTAATCGCGTCCGACTACGGCGGGCTCATCGAAATCGTCGAGGATGGCGTCGAGGGACTCATCGTGCCTGCGGGCACGGTCGAGCCGCTGGCCGAGGCCATGGCGCGGCTGATGGACGACCCGGAGTCTGCCATCGCCATGGGGAAGGCGGGCCGCGAGCGTGTTTGCGCCGAGTTCAGTCTTGAGCAATTCGCCGGACGGACGTTGGAAGTGTACCGGCAGGTCATCGCCGATGCGGCCGGCCGCCGGAGCAGCGCCTGACATGCGCAGCCTGCACATCGACGAGCAAACCGGCTGGCGCGGTGGGGAACTCCAGGCCAGCTGGCTGATGCGCGGGCTCGCGGCGCGCGGGCATTGGGTGGGCCTGGCAGCGCGGGAAGGAAGTCCGTTTCTCAAACACGATTTTGGCGAAGCCGCCGTGCAGAAGTTCGCCGTCTCGCTACGCTCCGAGGCCGATATTGCCAGTGCGTGGCGACTAGCCCGCATCGCTCGGGAAAACAGGGTCGATATTCTCCACGCCCACACGAGCCACGCCCACACGCTGGCCTGCCTCGCGCGCGGGTTCTATCCGGCGTGCAAGGTGGTGGCGCACCGGCGCGTGAGCTTCCCGCCCAAGGGCGGTGCCATCAACCGCTGGAAATACCGCGCGCCCGATCGGATCGTCTGCGTATCGGGCGAAGTGCGGCGCGTGCTGCTGGACTATGGCCTGTCCCCCCAGCAGGCGGTGCTCGTCCACAGCGCCGTGAACCTCGATCGGCTGGCTGTGCCTGCGGCCTCGCGTGAGTCGCTGGGCGTGCCCGAGGGCGTTCCGCTGCTGGTCAGCGCCGGGGCGTTGGTGGGGCACAAAGACCACGCCACGCTGCTCGATGCCATGGCCGAGGTGCGTAAGCACAGCCCCGACGCGCGGCTCCTGATACTCGGGGAAGGCCCGCTGCGGTCCGACCTCGAGGCCCTCATCCAGCGGCTCGGGTTGACCCAATTAGTGCAATTGCTCGGCCATCGCGACGACGCGCCGGCCGTCCTGCGTGCCGCCGATATCTACGTCTCCTCCAGTTGGTCGGAAGGCCTGGGCACCTCCGTGCTCGAAGGCCTCGCCTGCGGGATACCGGTCGTAGCCGCCGAGGCAGGCGGCATTCCGGAGATTGTTCTCGACGGAGAGACCGGATGGCTCGTGCCGAACCGCAATGCGGGGGCGCTGGCTGCGGCGATTGTCGAGTGCTTGGAGCATCCGGAAGAAGGACGACGGCGTGCCGCGGCAGGCCGTCAGCTCGTTGAGCAGCAATTCACCGTCGAGCGAATGGTGGAAGGCAATCTGGCGGTGTATGAGGACTTGCTGGGTAAGTCCTGATATCGGATCATCGCGCCATCTTTACCGCCAACGCTCGCAACAACCGCCGCTGTGCCGCTCGTTATATCCGGCTTTGACCGGCGCGGGAGAGGGCGATGCGGGCCTCGTCGCAATCACTGAAGCGGTCCTTCGGCTTTTTTGCCAGCAGCCGCATGATGATGTCGCCCACCGCGCGGGGGCATTCGGGCTTCACGTCGGCGGGGTGCAGCGGCTCGACCGTGAGGTGCATCTGGTAGAGCTTCTGCAGGCTGTCGGCGGAGAAGGGGAAGGCGTCGGCGAAGAGCATGTAGAGCGCGACGCCGAGCGAGTATTGGTCGACCTTGTGGGACACGCCGGACTTGCGCAGGAATTCCGGGGCCACGAACATGGGGGTGATCTGCTCGGCGATTTTTCCCATGAAGAGCTGATTGAGCATGCCGCCGCCGCCGTAGAGCGAAAAGTCGGCCACCTTGGCCACGCCGCGCCGGGTGAAAAGCACGTTGGCGGGTTTGAAGTCGTGGTGCACGCAGCCGTTGTCGTGCAGGTATTGCAGCCCGGCGCAGAGCTGCTGCGCGATAGCGAGCCGCTCCTGCAGCTTGTACGGGCGGTTCTTGAGGTACCAGTTCAGGTTCGGCCCGTCCACGTACTCCATCACCATGCAGTTGCCGTCTTCGGGGTCGGTGTCGAGGAAGTCGTAGATGCGGACGACGTTGACGTGCTCGAACTTCTTGACCTTCTTGACCGTGTTCTTCAGTTCGCGCAGGTGCCAGGAATTGCGGAAGAAGTTCTCGTGGAAGCGCTTGATGGCGAAGACTTCGCCCTTGTTCATGTCGATGCCGCGGTAGACCACGCCCGTACCGCCCTGACCGAGGATGCGGTCGAGCTTGTAGTGGTAGAGCTTCGGGCGGTCGGAAGTCCGGATTTCCTCCATCGTCAGCGCTCCTTCGCGGCGGGGGCCAGAATCAGGCGTCGAGTCCAAGGTCCAGCGTCGGGGCATCGGCCCAGACGCCATCGAGATCATAGAAGTCGCGGGCTTCCTTGCGGAAGATATGCACCAGCAGGTCGCTGTAGTCGAGCAGCACCCAGCCGCCGTGGAAGTCGCCCTCGGTGCGGGTCGCGGCGACGCCCACCTCGCGCAGCCCGTCGCGCACGGCGTTGATGATCGCCTTCATCTGGGGCTCGCTCGTGGCGGTGCAGATCACGAAGGCGTCGGCCACGCCGGTCAGGCCGGCCACGTCGTAGGCCCTGATGTCTTCCGCCTTCTTCTCGTCGGCCAGCGCGGCGGCGCGCAGCGCATTGGCGCGATAGGACTCATTGCCGTCGCCGAGCGATTTCTTTTTCAGGACGATCGCCACGATGCCCCTCCTCTACAGCGCTTTCAGCTGCTTGGTAAGAATGTCATTCACCATCTGCGGATTGGCCTTGCCCTTCGACGCCTTCATCACCTGTCCCACGAGGAAGCCGACCACGCGGTCCTTGCCGGCCTTGAACTGCTCCACCTGCGCCGGATTGCCGGCGAGCACCTCGCGCACAATGGCCTCGAGCTCGCCGGTGTCGGAAATCTGCACCAGCCCCTTCTCCTCCACAATCGCCTTGGGCGCCTTGCCGGATGCGAACATCTCGGCGAGGATTTCCTTGGCAATCTTGCCGCTGATTGTACCATCCTCTATCAGGGTGATCATGGCGGCCAGGTTATCCGGCGTCACTTTGCAGTCCTCGATTTCCTGCTTCGCCTCGGTCAGCAGGGCCTGCAGGTCGCCCATGATCCAGTTCGCGGCCTTCTTGGGGTCGGCCTTGGCCGCCGCGGCGGCCTCGTAGTAATCTGCCACACCCTTGCTGAGGGTGAGCACCATCGCGTCGTAGGGGGGGATGGCGTACTGCTCTTCCAGGCGCGCGCGGCGGGCGGCGGGCAGTTCGGGCAGCCGCTCGCGCAGCTCGTTCTCCCAGGCCTCGTCCACCACGATGGGCATCAGATCGGGGTCTGGAAAGTAGCGGTAGTCGTGGGCCGATTCCTTGGTGCGCTGCGAGAAGGTGATGCCGCGGTCGGCGTCCCAGCCGCGCGTTTCCTGCACCAGGGTGCCGCCCTCGCCGATGACCTTGATCTGCCGGGCCACCTCGAACTCGATGGCCTTCTGCACGCCGCTGAACGAGGCGACGTTCTTCACCTCGGTCTTGATGCCGAATTCTTCCGAGCCCTTGGGGCGCACGCTGATGTTGGCCTCGGCGCGCAGCGAACCCTCTTCCATGTTGCAATCGCTTACGCCCAGGTACTGCAGGATCTGCTTGAGCGCGGTCAGGTAGGCGTAGGCCTCCTCCGCGCTGCGAATGTCGGGCTCGGTCACGATTTCGAGCAGCGGAATGCCGCAGCGGTTGAAGTCGACGCCGCTGAATCCGCCGCCGATCTCGTGCGTGTTGCTCGCGGTGTCTTCTTCGAGGTGCGCGCGCGTGATGCCGATCTTCTTCTTCCCGGCGGAAGTTTCGATTTCAATCCAGCCGCCATGGCAGAGGGGCAAATCGTACTGGCTGATCTGGTAGTTCTTGGCCAGGTCCGGGTAGAAATAATTCTTGCGGTCCATCTTCGACCAGCGGGAGATCTCGCAGTTGAGCGCGAGGCCGACCATGACGCTGTACTCGACGGCCTTCTTGTTCAGCACGGGGAGGGTGCCGGGCAGGCCGAGGCTGAGCGGGCAGACGTTGGTGTTGGGCGGCGCGTGGAAATCGGTGCTGGTGGGGCAGAAACACTTGGATTCCGTGTCCAGCTGCACGTGTACTTCCATGCCGACGACGGTTTCGAATTCCATAGATTGGGTCCTGGTTGCTTCGGTCATTAGGAGGCCGCCAGTTCGGGGGCCGCGAGCTTCACGCCCGAGCGCTGTTCGTAGGTGTAGGCGGTGCGGAGGATGGCGGCCTCGTCGAAGACCTTGCCCATAATCTGGAAACCGATGGGCAGGCCGTCGGCGCTTTGGCCGCAGGGCACCGAAATGCCCGGCCCGCCGTACAGGTTCAGGGAGATCGTGTAGATGTCGTTCAGGTACATCTCGAGCGGGTTGTCGGTCTTCGCGCCGAACTTGAACGCCGGGGTCGGCGTGGTCGGCGTGGCAATCACGTCGCACTGCTCGTAGGCGCGGTCGAAGTCGCGCTTGATCAGCGCGCGCACCTTCTGCGCCTTCAGGTAGTAGGCATCGTAGTAGCCGCTCGAAAGCGCATAAGTGCCGAGCATGATGCGGCGCTGCACTTCGGGTCCGAAACCCTCGCTCTTGGACAGCACATACATTTCGCGCATGTCCTTGGCTTCGGGGTGGCGGTAACCGTAGCGTACGCCGTCGAAACGGGCGAGGTTCGCGCTCGCCTCGGCCGTACAGATGATGTAGTAGACCGCCACGGCGTAGCTGGTGTGGGGGAGCGAGACCTCCACGGTCTTGGCGCCCGAGTCGCGCAGCACGTTCAGCGCCGCCTCCACCTTGCCGCGCACCTCGTCGCCCAGGCCCTCGGTGAAGTATTCCTTCGGCACGCCGATGGTCAGGCCCTCGACGCCGCCCTCGAGGCAGGCCGTGAAGTCCGGCACCTCCAGCGGGGCGCTGGTCGAGTCGCGCGGGTCGTGGCCGCAGATGGCATTCAGCGCCAGCGCCTGATCGCGCACGTCTTTGGTAAGCGGGCCAATCTGGTCCAGCGACGACGCGAAGGCGACTAGCCCCCAGCGCGAGACGCGGCCGTAGGTGGGCTTGAGGCCGACGCAGCCGCTGAGCGCGGCGGGCTGGCGGATCGAGCCGCCCGTGTCGCTGCCCAGCGAGAAGGCGCATTCGTTGGCCGATACGGAGGCGGCGGAACCGCCGCTCGAGCCGCCCGGCACGCATTCGAGGTTGAAGGGGTTCCGCGTCTGATGGGTCGCGCTGTTCTCGGTGGACGAGCCCATCGCGAACTCGTCCATGTTCAGCTTGCCGAGAAACACCGCGCCCTGGGCGCGCAGCCGCTCCACGCAGGTCGCGTCGAAGGGGCTCTGGTAATTCGCCAGAATCTTCGAGCTGCAGGTGGTGCGGCCCTCGGTGGTGCAGATCAGATCCTTGAGGCCGATCGGCACGCCCGCCAGCGGACCGACGTCTTCGCCTTGGGCGATCTTGGCGTCCACGGCGCGGGCCATGGCCAGCGCGTGGTCGTTCCACACCTCGTTGTAGGCGAGCACCTGGTTCTCCACGGCCGCGATGCGGTCGAGGTAGGCCTGGGTCACGGTTTCGGCGCGGACGGCGCCCGATTTCACTGCCTCGCGGATGTCATACGCGGTCGCCCGCGTCCAGTCTTGACTCATGATTACTCCGAACCGCCGAGAATTTTGGGCACGAGGAAATATTCGCCATCGGTATTGGGAGCATTCTTGAGCGCCAATTCGCGCGGAAGGCAGGGTTCCACCTTGTCCTCGCGCAGCACATTGGTCAGCGGCATCGCGTGCATCATCGGCTCGATACCCTCCGTGTCGAGCTCGTTCAATTGCTCGATATAGGTCAGGATATCGCCCAGTTCACGGGCCAGCTTTTCCTTCGCGGCGTCGCTCAGGCTCAGCTGCGCCAGGCCCGCGACGTACTCCACGTCCGCTTTCGTAATCTCGCTCATCGATACGGGTTCCCCAATAAACAGGCTGGAATTCGGGGCAGAATACCACAGCGGCGCGGTTGGGGCGCAACGCGGGGGTAGCCTGAGCAGGGCCAGCACCAAGGGATGGCCGTTTTCTGCAGCATGCCGCAGCCGCTGGGGCGAACGCGTGTATGCCCGCGTGGCTGCGAAACGGAGTGTGTCGCGTCATCGTGGTATTGTCGGTCCGCTGGGAAATCCCATCGTTTGCAAAAATGGTAGAAGCGGAGCATGATAAAGGTATAATTTCGGCGCATGCGATTCGACTTCGACGAAAAGAAAAGCGTCTCGAACAAGGCTAAACACGGCATCGATTTTCAGGACTCCCAAGCACTTTGGGAGGATCCGCGGCTGCTCTTGGTGGAGGCGAAATCTACGGACGAGCCGAGATTTCTTGCGATCGGTATGTACGACGGCAAACACTGGTCTGCGGTCTACACGCTGCGCGCGGGAACGATACGCCTGATAAACGATACGCCTGATATCGGTGTGCAGGGCGCGAAGTGAAGAGGTAAAGCAGTATGAAAGCTAAAGAGTTCGACAAGCGCTTCGACGCCGGCGAGGATATTTCGGCCTTCGTCGATTACGCCACGGCGACCCGCCCAAACCAGAAAATGAAGCGAGTGAATGTGGACTTCCCGGTCTGGATGGTGCATGCGCTCGACCAGGAGGCGCGGCGGCTTGGCGTTACGCGGCAGTCCATCATCAAGGTCTGGCTTGCCGACCGACTTAACCGAGAGGCCGTATGATGTCACCAATCGTTCTTGCGGCCCTGTTAACCCTATCCTGTACTGGAGCGAGCGTGAACGAACTTCCGCCTGTGGCAGATCTGCCTGAACAAGAGGCGCTCCCGGATCCCTTCACGATGATGGATGGCACGCCGGTGACGACGGCCGAGGATTGGCGCGAGAAGCGCCGGCCGGAATTGGTGCAACTGTTTCAGCACTACATGTACGGATTCGCGCCCGAGGCCGAGTCGGAATTCCGGGAGGATGCGCCGGAAGCGGAGGCCTTCGACGGCACGGCCCGCGTGAAGCAGATTGAAATCCGCATCAAGGGGCTGCCCGAAGATGCGCCGCGAATCCATCTGGCGGTCATCGTCCCCAATACGCCCGGGCCGCATCCCGTGATGCTCGGCATCAAACGCGTGGGAAATCACGCCACCTGCGGGGCCGAGGCCCTGTTGCAGCGCGAGGACGCCTACATCCCCGAGGCATCGCGCAAGGACGGCGCGAGCGAGCGCGGGGGACGTTCGGATTTCTGGTGCGTGGAGTACATCCTCTCGCGGGGCTACGCATTCGCGACCTTCCTCGAGTCCGACGTGGACCCGGACGAGAATGATTTTACGAACGGCATCCATCCCTGGTATCCGGACCTGCCCTATCCGAAGGATGCGCAGTGGGCGACCATCCGCGCGTGGGCCTGGGGCTTTCGCCGCTGCGTGGATTACCTGGTGACCGATCCGGATATCGATGCCGGTAAAATCGGCGTCATCGGGCATTCGCGGCGCGGGAAGACCGCGTTGCTCGCCGCGGCGCTCGACGAGCGTATCGCGCTGGCTGTGCCCCACCAGTCCGGCACGGGCGGCTGCGCCATTTCCCGCGCGAGCGAGCAGGAGACGGTCGAGCGGATCAACCGCGTGTTCCCGCATTGGTTCAACGGCAACTTCAAGCAGTTCAACGACAATGAAGCACGGCTGCCCTTCGACCAGCACCTGCTGATTGCATTGGTCGCGCCGCGCGCGCTGCTCGATACCGAGGGCAAGCAGGACGCTTGGGCGAACAACCCGGCCTCGTTGCGCGCGCTCGGCGCGGCGGATCCCGTGTGGAAGCTGCTTGGCGCACCGGGCATCGAAGGGCCGGCGCGGGTGGAAGATGTTAACGACATCCAGCCCGGCAAGGTGGGCAATCTGCTGCAGCTGCGGCTCGATACCAAGCACGACCTGACGCGCGATTATTGGGTCGGTATCCTCAATTTCGCGGATGCGGTCTACGGGCGTTAGCCGAATCGTGACGCCCCTGCCGGGGCTCGTGTGATAGGGGCGGTTTCCCGGGGTTCCGCTTCGCTTCACCCCGGGCTACGAACGGACACGCCTCCGGCGCGCGCCAGATTTGTCCAGGTTCGGGACGAGGCCAAAGGCGTCCTAGATAGAAACTCCGAAGTTCGTCATTTGGCGCCAAAGGTTACCGGACCTATGTGAGGACGAGTTCCCCCCGGCGCATTTGGTCGTCATGGATACCAAGTCGAGCTGGCTTTGGTCTCACGCTGCTCAGCATGACAGGCGGCATGTGCGCCGACCGTTAACGGGTCTTGATGTGGATGCCGAGGTCGGTGACCTCGTAACCGAACCGGGGCACGAGCCATTGGCGGATGAGCAGGTCGAGCACGCGGCTCCGGGGCAGGTTGAGCAGGGCGCACTGGTTCACGGGCAAATCTTCCAGCCCGCGCTCGAAGGTGACTTGGGCACCAAGCTGGCGGGCGAGCACCGGAGCCATTTCAGCCAGCGGCTTGGGCTCGAAAGCGAGCGGCAGGCGGCCACCGCTGGGGGCCTCGGGCAGGTACACCGTCACCGCTTCGTTCAGCCAATTCTGCTGCACGGGGGTAAGCAGGGTGCCGTTCAGCAAAGTCTCCGGCTGCGGGCGATCGGTGTGCAGAAAGAGATAGCCGTCGCCCGATTCGACCTTCACGCCGGACACCGGTACACGCGCGCTTTTCAGCAAGGCGTCGAGCAGCACTGTGGCGGGGGCCTCGGGCAGCCAGAGCTCTCCGGCACGCGCTTCGGCGATGGCGTTGTCCGCCACGAAGGTGACCCCCGTGGTGTGGCTGAGAAAGGCCAGGGCGCTGGCGAGAACCGCGCCATCCGCAAGCGCTATCGAGGCGCTGGCGTTCCACAGGCTGGGGTGCGCCTGCGGCGTCATGTCGGTGCCCAGCAGCGCCTCGTATCCCGCAGGGTAAAGGAAGGTGTAGTAGGGCGTCGCCTCGGCGAGCAGCCCGGTCTTGCCCTCGATGTCCGCCAGGGCCGCGTCGAAGGCGGTGTTCTTCCAGGCGACTTCGGGCAGGGTTTCGTACCCAAGGCCGTGCATCAGCACGATACCGCCCGCCTGCTGCTTGCCAATTTCCCGCACCGCTTCCGAAAGCAGAGCCATGGGGGATTCATAGCTTACCTTGCGGTGCGCGGCCGGTTTCGGTGAAGAAGCCTGCGCGGAAGCCGTTTCGGACGGCTCCCGCGCAGGGCTGGAAGACTCAGGAGTCGTGGCGCAGCCAGCGGCCAGCAAACAGATCAGGGCAGGAAGGTAATGTCGCATACCCCGTAGATACCTGCCCGGCGCCTCCGGTTGCAAGCAAGCGTGCCGCCCCGTCTACTCTTGAACGATATCGACCAGATCGCCGATGTCCGGAAGCTGGAAGCTGGTTCGGTCCAGGAAACCCGTTACCTCGACCGTCTCGGCGTCCGGATCCGTGAAGTCGGTGAACGTCGGATTGATATCCGGCAGTTCGCCGCCTGCGAAGAGGCTGATAAACGGCTTCCAGTTCACGGGAACAAATTGGAACTGCCCGTCGCCGATGGCTTCATAGGCGCTGACGAAGGAGATATTTCCCGTGGCCAGCATCAAGTCGCTCTGGTCGGAAAACCACTGCAACGGATTGGACGATACGGAAAACATCAGGCCGCTGGCGCTGTCCTCGAGATCGAGCCCATCCACCTGGTCGGGATTATCGACCGGGACGATGAAGCCCACCGAGCCGAAATCCGGGAAGAACGCCTGGGTGTACAACAGCTGCTTAAAGTCAGCCGACTCGAAGCCGACCCGCACCAGCTCGATCAGCAGGTCCGACTTCGGGTACGAGAGATAGAGGCCCCGATAGACCTCCTGCCCATCCCCGTCGCGCAGCGTCATTCGCCACACGCCCTCGTTGACCGTGTTTTCCTGCTGGCACCCAGTGAATACCGGCACGCACAATCCGACCAGAAACAGTAACAATGCCCGCTTACCCATACCTATTCCTCCTCATGGTTGTTAACCACCACCCGACTACGATATTAAGCATGAGGCGGGCGCGTTGCAATCGGAAACTTGGCGCATCGATTGAAGGACGGGAGCGGTGCGCATACGATGATGCCTATGCAGCCCCGAGAGAGGATACGCGCCATGCATGCCATCGTCCCTGCCGAAACGGAGTTGGACCTCCGCGCCTGTCACCCGGTGATGCTGCACCTGCGGCCGCAGTTGGACGACGTCGACGAATTCGTGAGCCGGGTACAGCGTCAGCGGGAAGCCCAGCAGTACCATCTGGCCTACATCGCCCTGGACGGTGCCCCGCAGGCGCTGATCGGCTACCGCATCACCGAAAACCTGAGCGCCGGGCCGCATCTGTATGTGGATGATCTGGTGACTGCTTCCGAGTACCGGGGCCGTGGACTCGGCCGGGCGCTGATGGAATGGGTGACGGAGGAGGCGCGGCGGCTGGGCCTTTCGACGCTCCATCTGGACAGCGGCGTGCAGCGGCATCCGGCGCACCGGTTGTATATTTCGCACGGCATGGACATCGTGTTCTATCATTTCCGAATGCAGGTGTAACTGCGGAGGTGAACCGATGGGAACAGCGATGGCCTGGCTGCGCGGCATGGTGCTTGGCGCCGGTGCGGCGATAACGGAGAAGAATCACGTGCAGGAATTGACCACGAACGAACAATGGGAATCGGTGCTCGCGGCCAGCGTGGAGGCACCGCAGTGGGTGTTCAAGCATAGCACCACGTGCCCGATATCCGCGGGGGCTTACCGGCAGGTGGGCGCCTACCTCGACGGGCGCGCCGACAGCACTCCGGCGCATCTGGTCAAGGTGATTGAATCCCGCCCGGTATCCAACGCGATCGCGAGCGCCACAGGCGTCACGCACCAGTCGCCGCAGATGCTGCTGCTGAAGGATGGCAAGGCGGTGTGGAACGCCTCGCACGGCGCCATCACGGCGTCGGCGCTCACGCAGGCGCTGCAACAGCACGGCTAACCCGCAGCGCTGAATAAATCCCGGCCGACCGCGTCCAGTGCGGCAGGTGACCGAATACCCCGGGAGGGATGTCGTGCGTAGCTTGCTCCTCATTGCCGCTGCCGGGGCGCTATCCGCGCTGCCGTCTTCGGCGTGTACCATATTTTTCGCCGCGAAAGCCGGCCTGGTGCTGGCGGGGAACAACGAGGACATCTACCTCGACAAGGTGCCGATAGTCTGGGTGCGGCCGGGTGGCGACGCCGAGCATGGTCGCATCACCTTCGGCTTCGAGGAGCCCGACGGCAAGGTCTTCGCGCAGGGTGGCGTCAACGACGCAGGCCTGTTCTTCGACGCTGCCGTCACCCCGAAGGTCGGCAAGGCGCAGCGCCGTAAGGAGCGCGCCCCGGAGAACATGGGGGACGCCATGCTGGCCGAGTGCGCGTCGGTTGACGAGGCGGTCGCCTGGCTGGAAGCGCGCGATCTGCGCCTGCTTGTGGGCTCGCACCTGCTGCTGGGCGACAAAAGCGGCGGCAAGGCGGTGGTGGAACTCATCGAGGGCGAGACCAAGGTCATCCGCAGCGACAAGGACTACATCGCCGCGACGAATTTCTCCTTCAGCAAGCCCGAGGCGGGCAACTATCCTTGCCCCCGGTTCGACGCCGTGCGTCTGGCCTTCGGCGGCAACGAAGCCCCGCCAATTGCGGTGAACGTAGAGAATTTCGAGGCGATTCTCGAATCCACGGCGGTGCCACGCACGCGTATCGAGGACGAGCAGCGTGATGGCGGTACGCTGTACTCGAATATCTACGACCTGACCCGCGGCACGATTCGCCTGTACCGAGAATCCAACTGGAAGCATCCCGTCGATATGGACGTGTCGGAATGGCTGGCCCGGGGCGAGCAGACCCTTCTCATGGATTCCCTGTTCCGCGAGGTTGAAGCGCCGCGCCCCTGATTGCGATGGCCTCCGCTGCGGCGTATTATCCCGGCTTCAACCTGCGAGGGAATGCGCCATGGCTCAGTCGGAATTGGATACGGTAGCTGCAGAAAGCACTTCCGGCCGGATGATTTCGGTGGATACCCTGCGCGGGTTCGACATGTTCTGGATCGTCGGCGGTGAGGACCTGGTGCATGCGCTGGGCACCGCCAACGGCGAGAGGAATTCCGGCGTCCTGCATTTCTTCGTGACGCAGCTCACGCACAAACAGTGGGAAGGCTTTGCGTTCTACGACCTGATCTTTCCGTTGTTCCTGTTTCTGGTGGGCCTGTCCACGGTGTTCTCGCTCGGCCGAATCCAGCGAGAAGAAGGCACGGCAGCCGCGCACAAGCGGCTGTTCAAGCGATCGGCCATCCTCTATGCCATTGGCATTTTTTACTACGGCTTGTTCGCCAACGCTTGGCCGGGCATCCGGCTCGTGGGCGTGTTGCAGCGCCTGGCCCTGGGCTATCTTTTCGGCGGACTGCTGTTCCTCAACCTGAAGCTGCGCGGCCTCATCGCGGCCTTCGTCGCCATACTCATCGCCTATTGGGCCATCATGACCTTCATCCCCGCGCCGGGGCAGGAGGTCGTGTCTTTCGCGCCGGACCAGAACATCGCCAACTACATCGACCTGCATTACCTGCCGGGACGGCTGAACGACGGCACCTGGGATCCCGAGGGTATCCTCAGCACGCTGCCGGCCATCGGCACGGCGCTGCTGGGGGTTTTCGCAGGCCTCCTGCTAAAGAACAAGAACATCGCCGACATCCGCAAGGTGGGCATCCTGATTGGCGGCGGTGCGCTGCTGGTGGCGCTGGGCTTCCTGTGGGGCCTCCAGTTCCCCGTCATCAAGAAACTCTGGACCTCGTCCTATGTGCTGGTGGCGGGCGGCTACAGCTGCATGCTGCTCGGCGCGTTCTACTACGTGGTCGACGTGCTCAAGAGCCGCTGGTGGACGCCGCCGTTCATCTGGATCGGCTCGAACGCGCTGGCGATTTACCTCGCCTGGAACGTCTTCGAGTTCGGCGATCTGGCCGAGCGCTTTGTCGGCGGCGACATTGCCGCTGCCTTCGGCAACTACGGCGAGACCCTGATTGTCGCGGTGTCGCTGCTGCTGGTGGTGGCCTTCGCGCGGCTCCTGTTCAAGCGCGAGATCTTCCTGCGCGTCTAACGCTTTATTGGTCCCGGCAGAATGAAGGGATAGGAACGCCCCGCGAGGCGGTACAGCGCGCGGTCTAGCCGGCGGATCTTCAGGTAGAGTTCCAGGTCCGCGGCGTCCTTTTTGTAATACGCGTCCACGTCGCGGGCACTTATATTCTCGGCATGGCGCCCGGCCAGCCAATCATTCACCAGCGGCACGACCACGCCAATCCGGTCGGGACGGCCTTCCTTGTGGAAATTGCCGAGTAGATCCAGCGCAAGGGAGCGGGCGTCGAAGTAGTCGTCGATGTATTGCTCCACGGCCCGCTGACGGCGGTAGTAGCCGCGCAGCGGGAAGGGCACCGGCGCGAGGAAAAACTCCGTACCGCATTCGTCGATTCCGCCGCGCCGCATAAAGGGCGTGCCCACGTCGAGCAGTGTCGGGGTGGTACTCCCCGGCTCGAACCACCAGTTCGAAAGTTGGGCATCCACGGCCACCACGCGGTCGTCGGTACGGCGCGCGTTCTCGTCCAGCAATCCGGCGACGGTTTCCAAGACGGCCTGCACGCATTCCAGCAAACGGCCATCATCCGCAGTGCGCAGCAGGTGGGCGCCGATGCCCTCGGCATCCAGCAGCGGCTGCACGAGGTAGGCCATCGGCCGGCCATTGGCGCCGGTCAACAGCGCGAGCCGGGTGTCCGCGGTGCGCACGCCCTGCACGTGCAGTTCGTCCAGATAATCCGCCAGCGCTTCGCCGTAGCGCTCGGCCTCCGGCTCGGTCGAGAAGCCTGCCATGCGCTTGCTGGCGAAGCCGGGCAAGTCGGCGAGGGTGAACGCGGTGGAGATTTCACCATAGCCAATCACGCGTGCCCCGCCCGCCTCGGGGCGCGCCGGGTTCAGTGCAGCCTCGAAACGCTGAAGCGCCGCGGTCCGGTCCGCTTGCAGCGCTATCCGCTCGGGCACTTTCACGCGCGTTGGCTCACACATTGGCGGATAGCCGCCTCCATGCGCTCGAGCGCGAGGGCGCAGTCCTCGTACGACAGGAGGATGCCCGGCTTGAACTGGAGCACAGACGTATCCAGCCCGGCGAACATCGCCCAGAGGCCGTGGTCGTATAGCGCACGGCTCATGAGCATGCCGCCGAAGTCGTCGTTGAACTTGAGCCCGATGACCAGGCCGCAGCGGCGCACCTCGACCAGCCAGTCGCCGTATTGCTGCTGCAGCGAATCGAGGCCCGCACCCAGGGTGTCCGCAACGCGTTGGGCATGCTGCGCCACCTCGTCTCGGCCGAGCATCTCCAGCACCTTGCTAGCCACGACGCAGCCCAGTTCCGCGCCTCCAAAGGTGGACACATGGCCCCAGCCGTCTTCGTGCAGCCAAGCCCCTGCCTTTGGCGATAACACCGCTGCGGCAATGGGATAGAGCCCGCCGGAAAGCCCCTTGCCCGTGACCAGAATATCGGGCTGCACGCCGTAGGTATCGACGCCCCAGCGCGCGCCCGTGCGGCCAAGTCCGGTCTGCACTTCGTCGGCGATATACATCGCTCCGTAGCGGGTGCACAGTTCGCGCACACCGGTCAGGTAGCCCGGGTCGGGCAGGGGGAAGCCGTAGGTGGCGGGCAAGGTCTCGAGAAGGACGGCCGCGGCTTCGTGTTGGGCGAGCGCGGCCTCCATCGCATCCAGGTCGTTGAAGGGCACCTGCACGAAATCGCCCGGCGCGGGCTCGGAGTGAAACAACTTCAGGAAGCGTTCATCGCCCGCGGGCAGGGCCAGTCCCGTATGGCCGTGATAGCCTTTGTGAATCGAGACGATGGTACGGCGTCCCGTGGCGTGTCGAGCCGACTTGATGGCGATGTCCACGGCCTCGCCGCCCCCGCTGGCGAATACGCTGTATTGCAGATCGCCCGGGGTGAAACCGGCAAGGGCCTCGCCCAGCGCCGACCGCTGCACGCTGGGGAAATGATGATTGCCGATATCGAGCGTGTCGAGCGCGCCGCGCAGTGCCGCGACCAGTTCGGCGTGCCGGTGGCCCAGGCTGTACACGCCGCCATTCAGGTGGAAGTCGAGGAGTTCCTTCCCGTCGATATCCCAGATGCGGTAGCCCTCGCGCCGCCCTAGGACGAGGTCGATACCAAGTCCGCCCAGCATGGCGACACGATTCGGGCAGACATACGCCGCCGCCTGCTTCAGGATGGTTTCTTTGCGCTCAGACATGATGGAATCCCCCGACCGCTTTCAGCTGCGTACTCTAATCGGAAGGGGGGAGGAAGGCAACCATCCGGCGGGATGCCGACGCCAGAATGAGCGAAAATTCCTGACGACGCAAGCTGCTATCAAGATGCATCATGCATACGCCAAACGAAATAAGTGTTTCCATTTCAATGGGTTAAGCTAGATGATAAAATCTATGGGTACGCCTTGCATTCTACAGAATCTTTGGTATAATTTAATCAGCCCTTGTGGCGGCGACAGACACGCACGGTACATAAAGCTTCATCGCTTGCGGAGGTCTCTCTCCCCTCTGCAGCCAGAACGCCAGTTTATACGCCTTTAATCTCCCCCCGATGTCGCCCTCACAAGGGTCTTTTTGTGTCTGGACGTATCGGCGTGACGGGGGTCAGGACTTGGCGAGTTGCTCGCGGATGTCCTTGTAGGCATTGATGAGGCTGCGCATCGCCCGCGCTTCGAGTTCTTCGGTGAGTCCCAGGCGGCGAATGCTGCCGGCGGAGGGACTGTACTGCAGGCCGTCCACGCCCACCCCGAGCCCGCACTCGGTGGCCATAATCCGTGCGATGTGCACAAGGTCGGTCACGAACACGTCCTCTTCCGGGGCGTTGTCGGGCTGCATGTGCCAGCGCACCACGCCAACCACCTTGTCCGGAAGTCCCCAGGAGCGGAGCAGGGCGGCCCCGGCCTCGGCGCGATCGATGCCCAGCACGAAGCGCTCCGCCTTTTCGTAGGTCATGCCTTCCACCATCGCGCAGTCGCGGATTTCCCGCTGGCACCGCGCGACGATATCGCCCATGGCGATCTTGCCGATGTCGTGCAGCAGCCCGGCCGTGAAGGCATGGGTCGGCGGAATTTTGCCGAGAGTATTGGCCAGCACTTCGGTGCCGACCGCGACGCCCAGCAGGCCGTCGACCAGCGCGCCGGTGTGCAGGTCGTACCCCGCGACCGGCTTCGCGGCGATGGGGAAGAGGGCGGCCGCCACCACCAGCTGCGTGATACGGCTGACGCCGAGGAGCACCCCGGCATCGCGCAGGCTGGCGATCTGGCGCGGCCCGGCGAAGTAGGCCGAATTGGCGAGCCGGAGCGCCTCGGCGGTCAGGCCGGGGTCCGACTCCATGGCCTCCATGATCTGCGGAATGCTCGAGTGGGGATCCTGCGCCAGCTGCAGCACCCGCGCCACGGCAGCCGGCAACTGCGGCACCGTCTCGACCTGCTGCATCACGTTCTTGCGGTTCTCGTCACTCTTCGACATGGTCTTCCCAACGTACAGTCTGTTCTTCTCCTGCGGTACGGATGACCAGCACCTTCGTCGCAGGGTCGAATTCCACACTCCGGGCGAAGCGCCCGCCCGTCGCCTCGCCAGCGAGGGTAATGCCCATCTCTGCGCACATGACGCGCGCCACGGCAGCGTTCCGCTGGCCCACGCGGAACGGTCCGGCTTCGCTGGCCGCGAGCACCTGGGCTCCGCCGACCAGCCACGCCTCAAGCGCATCGCCCCGGGCGCCGGCTTCCAGCATCGCCTGGCGCAGCTGGATTATACCCGTATCGGCGTACATGGCGGGCTGTTCCTTGGCCGCCGCAGGATCGGCCTGCGACAGGGGCAGCATGGCGTGCAGCATGCCCGCCACACGCCTCTCGCCATCGAAGAGGCACACGGCAATACACGACCCCAGCCCGACGGTTGCAAGCCGCGTGCCGCGCTCGGCGCTCAGGCGGAATTCCGCCATCGGCACCGGCAGGCGCGTAGCATCCATGGTGGCGGAGCCCGGCATGGCAGAGGGTTACAGGAGATTAGCGGCGCGGAGCGCGGCTTCGAGCTTCTTCTTCTCGTCCTTGGTCAGCTCGCGCATCGGGGGCCGCACATAGCCCGGGTCGATGCCGCGCAGGCGCATGGCCTCCTTGAAGAGCGCCAGGTTGCGCCCGTACTGCAGCACGTCGCACAGCTCCACCAGCTTCATCTGCGCCTTCCAGGCCGCCTTGAGATTGCCCGCCTGCACCAGGTCGAAGAGCTTCACATACAAATCGCCGCAGACGTTCGCCGTGCCCGACACCGCCCCGCAGGCGCCCGCCACGAAAGACTGGAAGCCGAAGGGATCGCAGCCGTTGCACACCTGGAAACCCTTGGGCGCGCGCGTGAGCAGCATGCTCAGGTGACTCATGTCGCCCGAGCTGTCCTTCACGCCGACGATGTTGTCGAAGTCGTTGGCGAGGCGCATGGTGAGCGCGGGGGACAGGAAGTTTCCGGCATTGCCCGGCAGGTTGTAGAGCACAATCGGGAAGCCCTTCATCGCGGTGGCGATTTTGGCGTAGTAGTTGTAGATTGCCTCGTCGTCGTAGCGATAGAAGAACGGCGTGATGATGCCGGCCGCGCTCGCGCCGGCCTTGGCCGCATGCTCGGTCAGCTGCAGCGTCGTCCAGTATTCCGCCGCGCCGGTCTGCGCGATGATGCTCACCCGCTTTCCTGCCGTCTCGATCACTTCTTCCAGCAGGCCCTCGCGCTCCTCGGGCGTCAGCAGGAAGCCCTCGCCGGTCGTGCCGCAAACGAACAGGCCCTTGGCACCGAAGCCGATCAGCCGCTCGACGACGGGGCCGACCTTGGCGTAATCGACTTGTTCGCCGTCCTTCGTGAACGGGGTAACCATGGCGGGAATGATGCCGTTGAGCTTGAAGCGCATGCGTAGCCTTTCGAGGGTAGAAGGGGAGATTCAGGCGTACAGTTTGAATAAAGCGGGCCGGGACTATCAAACTGGCGGCAACATGAAGCGCGCGCAGCAGAAGTACGTCCGTGCATGGGGGAGCCGCCTGGCCTGGGCGGCGCTGCTCCTGAGTGCCCTCGAGGCCGGGGCCGCCCTCCTTCAGCCGGGCGTGCCGCCGGTACCGTGGACGCTTCCGGCCGCAGGCGATGCGCCCCATGTGGTGTTCTTTCTGCCCGAGTTTACCCGCGAGGACGTGGCCACCCTGACTGCCGCCAGCGACCTGGCAGCCGAAGTTGTGGGCCTGTGGGATCGCGGCCATCCGGGATTCGACCCGGCCGTACATCTTGGGGCCGACGAGTCCCGCTCGGCGGAGGCGGTCGAGCGCCGGATGCTCGAAGCCTTGTCTGCGAAGCGCCTCGAGGTTATCGCATTGGCGAACCTCGCGCCGACCGCGCTACCGGACTCGGTGCAGGCGCAGATTGCCGCGCGCGTGCGCGAGGGCAAGGGGCTGATACTCACCTATACGGAAGCCCCGCCGAATGGTCCACTCGGCGCGCTACTGGCCGAAGCCGCGCCGCCCGAGGAAGCGCCTGCCGTGCTCGAGGGGCTGCCCGCCTGCGATGCCCCCGGCGGCACGGAATTGGCGAACCATGTGACGTTTTTGAACGCCGGGGACGGACGTGTCGCCCTGGTGCGGTATCCGGGCGACGTGCCGGCCTTCCATGCACTGTGGCCTCCGGGAGAAATCCGCGTGGGCGCCGACCCGCATCATGACGCCCATGCCACGGCCTTCTACGAGCGGCTGATACAATGGGCCTCCGGGAAGAATCGCAGCCCACGCATCTCCGGCATCCAGGACGTATCGCCGGAAGGCCCGAACGAGATGGAGATTCCGCCGGAACTGACCGAGGCCTTCGTGGAATCCATGCGCGACAGCGCTGTGGCCCAGCCACTGCGTCGTGTGCAGATTGATTTCGTGGAGCCGCTGGAGCGCGGCACGACGATTCAGGTGCGCGTGCGCAAGGCCGGCATCGCCGGGCCCGGCTACCAGACCGAAGATTCGCTGGGCAAGGGCGCCGAGTGGTACCAGGCGCAGCTGCTCATGGGCGCGGGCGAATATTGGGTCGACGCCAAGTTGCTGCACAAAGGCAAGGTGGAGGATTGGTACAGCGAGCAGGTGACCATCGACTCCTGGCCGGAGATCACCACGCTGACGCCCGACCGGCAGTACCTGGATCGGAACGACACGCTGGCCCTGTCCATCGGCATGCGGCCCGTCTACAGCACGCACCGCCAGGCGACGGTCTATGTGCGGGCGATCGATACTCTGGGGCGCATGGCGGGGCAGGCCATGCAGGAGTTTAACAACGAGGGCGGCGAGGCCGTCGTGCGGCTGCACCTCGCCGACCTGATCGCACCGTTCCTTCGGATAGAGGTGCTCGCGGTCGATGGACCGCCGCGCATGCTGACTTCGTGGGATCGGTTCGCGGGCGACAACCGCGTACTGTATTTCCCCGTGCGCGTCGAACCCGAGGCGCCGCCGCTCGGATTCGGCATTATCGACACGCGACCGGCCGAGCCGAACGATCTGGCTTATTGGCGGCGTCTGCACGCGCTGGGCGCCAGCGCGGTGATGGCGGGCGGCGGACGCGCAGGGCAACTGGCCGCCGCCGATGCGGGACTACGGGCCGTGCCGCTCGTGGCCTCCTATGCCGCAGCAACCGCGGTGAACGGCGACATTCGTGTCCCCGGCCTGCATGATTCCATTTATCGAGGCAACGAGGAAGAACGCCTGCTCGACGAGGTGCTGGTGCACTACGCGGGCGGCGGTCAGGCCTATTCGCTGGGCAATCCCGCCCTCATCATCGCCAGCGAAGAAAACGTCTGCCAATCCGAGGAAACGCAGTCGGCCTTCCGCATCTGGCAGCACGCGAATGCCGCCGCCTGGCCGTGGGACGAGACTGATGCGACGGTCAGTTTCGCACGCTTCCGGCTGTTTATGGAGGATTCCTTCGCGGAATTTCTCGGCACCATGCGCGGGCACCTGCGCGCGGTGGACTCGGCGGCGCAGGTGGGACTGCGCGCGGAACCCCGCAGCGTGTTCCGGGGCTACAACTGGCCGGACCTGCTGGGCAGGTTGGACTATGTGGCTTCGGACATGGAAGCGCTGTTGCCGTGGCGGCTGAGTTCGTATCAGCCCCGCGCCGGCCTCACGGGGCCGGTGCTGACGTCGGACGAGTGGGGTATGGACGCCGAGCAGGCGGCCTGGTGGCCGCGCTTTGCCGCGATGGCCGGGCTGCAAACCCTCTGGCTGGATACCCCGGCCGGCAATGCGACCTCATCGCCTGCGGTGCCCGTGCTGCATGGCGCGGGCGATCCGGACGCCCGGTTCGCCGCGTTCGCCGAGGCGCTGCAAACCGCCAATGCCGGTTTTGCGCGGCTGTTGGCGCAGGCCCAGCCCGTGTTGTCGCCGGTGGTGCTGCTCGACAGCCGTTATACGCAGCTCGCGCTTCATGCCGAGGCCGGGGGCTATGGCGCCCTGGATGACGCCATGCGTGATGCTACGGCCCTGCTGATCGGGTGGGGACAGTTCCCGCGCTATCTCGACGAGCAGGCGCTGGTAACGGAAGCCCGCGTGGATGCCAAGGTTGTGTTGCTACCCGCCGGTATCCGGCTCACGCCGCCCGTCCGCATGTCGCTCGAGCGCTTCGCCTCGGCCGGGGGACGCGTGTGGGCGCTCGGCGTTGTGCTCGACGAGCATGGCGCGCCCATGGCCCTGGCGGAATCGTGGACGAGCATCGAGGCCATGCCGCGCAACGAGATTGTCGATGCCCTGTACGACGCCGGGGTCGAGCCGGCCTGGCCGCTCGAACGCGAGTACCTGACTGAAGCGCCCGACGGTATCCTCTACCGCGCCTATACGGTGGGCGATGCCCGGATCTACGCTGCCATTCCGGCCGCGCCCGAGGCCTCGCGCGGCAGTCGGGTGCCGGTGCGATTCGCGGAGGAGGCCGTCGTGTTCGACCGCACGGGCGGGGAAGAAGTGCGACGTCCCCGCAAGGCCTCGGTACAGGTCTCGCCCGAGTTGCCCGGACTGCTCGCCGAACTCCGCTACCACGTCTTGTCCGTCGAAGTGGTGACACCCGAGCTGGTCGCGGCGGGCGACCGGTTAAGCTTTACCTGTCATGTGCGCACCGATGCCCTGGGCAATGGCGCGCATCCGCTGCGCATCACCCTGCACCCGCCGCATGGGGAACCCATCGCCGGGGGCGAGCGCGTGGTGACGGCCAAGGGCGGCACGGCGCAGGGCTATTTCCCGACGGCCGCCAACATGATACCCGGCGCCTACGTGGTCGAGGCGACGGACCTGCTCACGGGCGTTTCGGGCGAGGCCCGCCTTGAGGTCGTGTTGTCGGGCAACCCCGGGATGCAGCTGGTGCCGTAGCCGTTATGGGGCGGCTGGGGCTTCCGGTGCCGCAGCCTCCGCCGGGGCGGTTTCCGCGGGCGCTTCTACCGGAGCGTCCGCCGGGGGGGCAGCCGGGGCTGCCTCGGCCGGTACCTCGGCAGGCGCCTCGGCAACAGGCGCTTCTTCGGCCGGGACCGGCGCTTCCATGATCCACTCTTCGTTGAAGCGCGCGTGCTTGATAGTCTTGCCGGTCACGTCCTTGCGGTCGAAGGTATAGGTCGCGTGGATGGCGCCGTCCTTGGCGATCATCAGGCCGGGGTAAGAGAAGCCGCCCTGCTCAGGCTCGACTTCCTCCAGCGGGCGCGCCCACTTCCAGGTCTCGCCCTCGTCGTCCGAGAGGTGCACGTTGAGCCGGTGGCGTCCCTTGATCAGGTCGTTGTTCACGAGAATCCAGTGACCGCTCGGCAGCGCGAGGGCCGCGACGCTCGCGCCGCTGTCGCGGATGTCGAGCATGTCCACGTTCGACCAGGTCTCGCCGTTGTCCGTCGAGGTGGCGCGGCGCACGTAGTTGGGGATGCCGTTGTCGCGCATATACGCCACGATGGTGCCGTCTTTCTTCTGCACGAAGGCCGGCTGCACATTGCCGATGTTGATGGCCTTCGGGTCGAGGATGGGGTGGCTGCAGTGCCAGGTCGCCCCGAAGTCGTCGGTGTAGGCGGCCAGCGAGCAGTTGAACACATCCGAGTACAGCCCCAGCAGCATGCGGTTGCTCTGGGTCATGATGGGGGCGATGCGCGTCATCCAGCCCAGGCGCCGCTGCAGCTTGTCGTTGGCGGCCACATAGCCGAATTCCAGTTCCTTGGCCAGGTCGGGGCTGGCTTCGAGAAACGCCCCCAGGGTCTCCTTGGCGTTGTCGAGCATGGCGATGAAGGGCTCTTCGAGGTTCTGCGGGCGCGTGTGAATGACGTCTTGCCACTGCCACCGGGGCGCGCCTTCCTCGAGGTAGTCGGTCGTCTTGCGGAGCTTGAGCAGCGAGCTGCCCCACTCGTTGGACTGCACGGCGATCCAGAACAGCCAGAGCGTGCCCTGCGGGTCGAGGAAGAGCACAGGGTTGCAGTCGGGCAGGTCCTGGCTGTCGGCCATGAGGAACACTTCGGACCATACGCCATCGCGCTTGCGGGCGCCCTGCACCACCACGTCGTCGGCGGTGCGCTCGCCCGAGCCGTGGAACCACGCCGCCAGCAGATCGCCGTTGGGCAGCTCGACGATGCTCGATCCGTGGCTGTGCTTCTCCAGCGGCGGGAAGATGTATTCCGCCTCATACTCCGGGGCCGCCAGGGCGCTCATCGTCAGGGCAAGGGCGAATGCCAGCATGGGGAAGTCCTCCTTCGGTGTCGGGCAGCGAACATAGCACGAAAAGAAAACGCCGCACCAGCCTCAGCCGGTGCGGCGAAAGAGAATCGTATGCAGAATTACAGCGAGCTGAAGGCGCGCTGCCACTCGGTGCCGTCCTGGGCGGCCAACTGCTTGGCGGCCAGCAAGGCGATCTTGTCCTCGAAACCCTCGACGCGCGACGCGAAGATCATGCCCTCGACGGCCTCGCGGGCGTCGCGCGGCATGTCTTCCTTGTAGCCCCAGCGCAGACCGCCGCCCGGGGCTTCAATCTGGCGGAACTCGCCGATGTTCTTGCCATCGAGGCTGCGGTACAGCACGCCCCAATTGCCCTGCATCACGCACTCGCACCACTTGCCCGTCTTGTTGCCGAACTCGTCGGTGAGGCTCAGCTTCGCGAAGAAGTACTCCGACGACTGCGCAATCTCGAGTTCCTTCAGGTACAGCTCGGTGTAGCCTTCCTGCAGCGCCGGGCTGATCCAGTTGCTCTGGTCAATCTGATCGCGCAGACGCTCCACCGCGGCCACGCGGCTCTGGTAGTCGTACTTCTCGGGGGTCAGCGGGCTGCCTTCCTTCACCGTGATGTACAGGCGATCCACGGCCGTGGCCAGCGCATCGCGCGATTCAATGCGGCGGGCATTGGCGTCTTCCAGCTGGCCGACGTAATTCGTCAGGCGCTCGACCTCCGCCACCAGACCCTTCTGGCGCGCCTGAATGATCGCGGTCTCGTTGCGCAGGTCTTCGTACATCGTCTGCGCCTGCAGGAATTCCTCGTTCTTGTCCAGGATGTCCTGCTCGATGGCGCTCAGGTCCGCGCTCTTGGTTTCGAGATCGCGGCTGACCACTTCGAGTTCGGCACGGGCCGCTTGAAGCTCGGCTACGGGGTCGCCCGTCGTGGTGCCTTCGCCGCCGCCGGCTTCGCGAATCTTGCGGAGTTCCTCTTCGGCCGCTGTCAGCTTGGTGCGGAGCGAGCCGGATTCCTGCTTTGCGGCTTGCAGCTGGGTCTGCGCATCAGCGACTTGTCCCAGCGCGGGATTGAGCGCGGGGGGGAGATAGGAGCCGATGGCGATGGGACCGGCGACCATGCCGATGGCCAGCGCGGCGATGCCGACAAGGCCCATCACAACGGGGCTGCCGCCGCCGCCCTTCTTGCCACCGTCGCCCTTCGTGTTCGGAGCCATACCGCCTCCCATTCCCGTATCCGGCGAGAAATCGGGCGCCGGGGTGCCTGCGTCAAAGTTCATGCCACCACCGCCGCCGCCGAAATCGAAGCCGCCAGAGGCGCCGCCGCCTCCGCCCAGGTTACCGCCGCCGCCGCCGAAGTCGCCCAGGTCGAAGCCGCCGGCCGAGGGGCCGCCCGCATCGAAACCGCCGCCCGCCGTGGGCGAACCGGTGCCGCCGAACATGGGCGTTTCCATGGCCTGCGTCGGGGCGGGCGTGTCGATGCCCGCGCGCAGGTTCGAATCGCCGGCGCCAAGGCCGCCAAACGCGCTGTCGAACATCGGGGTATCAAGATTGCTGTCAGGGCCCGGGCCGATTTCCGGCGTCTCGGGCGAGAAATCGCTGTCGGCCGCGAGGTCCTGGAAACCCGTGCCCGGGCTCGAGGTGTTCGGCGTGCCGGCCGCGCTGCCGCTCGAAAAGAGGTCGGCCGCGTGTCCGGGCGTTTCCACGTCAATATCGCTGATCGCGCCATCGGAGGGCGTATGGCCCAGATCGCCCAGCGGCGGCAGGCCGCCACTGTCGCGGTCGCCGCCCGAAGTCTGCGAATCAAAGTCGCTCAGCGGCGGCAGATTGCCCAGCCCGCTGTCGCTCGTCAAATCGCGCAACGGCCGGTCGTCGTCGTTGAAATCTTTATCCTTGTCCGCCATGGGGCACCTCCGAAAGGACTCTCGGTTGACTCGTAAAAACAGATCTTAACGCAATACCACAAGGCGCACTATAGCACCTGCTACCCACGCTGTCAATAGTTCTCCAACCCGCCGGATTTTGCGGAAAAACCAGCTAACTCGCGTGTTTTGAATCGGCTAGCCGCCGCATTTCCAGCAGCCTTAAACGCTTGCCCAGTCTTTATTTTCATTCGAATTCTGCTATTACTACGGCAACAGCCCGGGGTAATCGGGGGACTCCGTAAGCGGCGCGCCCTGAATGAAACGCCCGGCGGCATCGACCAGCGCGGGATTCTGCGCGAGGGGGCTTGCGAATTGCTGCATGGCCGCCGCCAGGTCGCCCGCAGCCACGGCCGCGCGGAAGGCGCCCAGCCAGGCTTCCGGCGCGATGCCTTTTTCCGCCGAGGCGGGGTCCTGCAACACGGCGGCGAAGTGGGGGAGCGCCTCAATCGGGCGGGCGGCGTCCAGCGCGAGCAGGCCCAGGGACAACTGAGACTCGCGGTTGTCGTCCGTGGGCGCGCCGCCGCGCAGCTTTACGACCGCCTTGTAATGCCGCTCGGCGGCCGCGGTTTCGTGATCGAGGTCGCCGTAGGTCACCGCGAGGTTGTAGTGGACGCGCACGGTCTCCGGGTTCTCCCGCAGCGTGGCGAGGAAGAGCCGTTCGTTGCTGTGCCAGTCCGCATTGCGCAACACGGTCAGGCTGAGAAAGACGACGACCAGCATAGTGGCTAATGCCGGACCCGCCGCGCGCAGGGGGGAAGAGGTCGGGATCAGCGCGAGGCACTCGAACACGGCCCACCAGAAGCCGGCCATGGGGACGTACATCCAGTGTTCCGCCAGCGGGGCGTTCAGCGGAAACACGCCCGAGATGGGCAGCCACGTGAGCAGAAACCACGCCACGGCCAAGGTGATGCGGCGCTGTCCGCGGAGCGCCGCCACGACGGCGAGCGCAATTAAGGCAGCCAGGCAGAGTCCGCCGAATAGGGCCGCGCCCCAGCCCGCGCCCTCGAGGGTGCGTTCCATGTGCAGGCCGACCGGCCAGAAGAGCAGCCCGATGTAGTAGCCGAAGGATTGCACGGTCTCGACCAGGCGCTGCCCGAGCGGTGCGGCCTGCGAAGCCCCGGCTTCAGCGAACTTCAGCACGGTCGAGCGCAGGAAGATGTATCCGCCCAGGATGACAAACGAGAGCGCGACCGGTATGAATCGCGCGATAGACTTCGTCGTGGACTCGGGGTGCTGCCGGAGCAGGACGCAGGGCACGAGCACCACCGGGAAAATCAGGGTGGCTTCCTTGCTACACAGCCCGAGCACGAAGCAGGCCGCGGAGGCCGCAATACTTGCAATGCCGCGCGCGCCCGACCCAGCTCCCAAGGCGAAGTAGAGCCCCCAAAAGACGAAGGTGCCGGACATCATGTCGGCGCGTCCGCTGATGTAGGCGACCGCCTCGGTGTGGAGCGGATGCAGCACCCAGAGCAACGGGACGGCGAGGACCACAAGCGGCGGCGCGCCGAGCCGCCGGAGCACAGCGAGCAGGCCGAGCGCGGCCAGCACATGCCAGAGCAGGCTTTGCGCATGGAACCAGAGCACGCCGGGATTCGAGGGGGCCTGGCCCTCCAGCAATTCGGAGGCAGGCACCGTCAGCAGATAGTCGATGGCAAAGGTGACCGACAGCAGCGGGCGGTAGAAGTTGCCCTCGCCGCGCCCGAAGGCATGCTGATCCTCACGGAACAACTGCGCAAAGGCACCGAAGAAGGCCGGTACGACTTCCCCGGAATCGAGTTCGCCGACCTGAAACTGCGCCAGTACGCGCGCCGGGGCCTGCACATGCTCGTGCAGCAATACCGACGACGCGTCGTCCCACACCCAGTGGCCGTCGAAAGTATTCGCGTAGGCCAGCAGCCCGGCGCACACCACCAGCAGCGGAGCCAGGGCCCGCATCGCCGCCTGATTCTGCAATAGCGTCAGCACCGCGCTGCCGCTAGTCGGAGTTGACGACCCACTTCTGGTCGATCGGGATATAGAGGAGCTCGATGCCCTGGTTGTTTCCAATCACGCGGAGCAGCTGGAGCACTTCGTGGAAGTTCTCGCCCTCGCGGACCTTGTACGTCTCTTTCTTGCTCGCGTCGTCTGCGTCGGTGACGTCGAGAAACACCACCGGCTCGCCGTCGAGCTTGAAGAAGCCCGTAATTTTCACGGAGGGACGCGCGAGCACGAGGTCGGCGTATTCTTCGTCTGCGTCGAATTTCTTTTCGCCCGGGGCAAAGAGCTTGAAGGCCTCGATGGCGCCCTTCACCACGCGATAGCTCTGGTTCTTCACCGCCAGCTTGACGAGATCCTCGAGATCCCGCTGCATGCGCTGCTTGGCAGGCTGGCCGTTGGGCTCCGCCGCCATCCGCATGTGGATGGGACGCAGGCCGTTCACGGCTTCATTGCGCTGGGCGTTGGTGATAGAGGCGCCGGAATTGCCCGCGCTGAACAGCACCTCGAGCGGAGCGCGCATCTGGGCGTAGAGTTCATCGGCCGTGGGAGGCGGGGGCGGAAGGTCCTCGGGCGGCGGCTCGGGCTTCTTGCAGCCAGCCAGCGCAATCGCCAGCACCAGACCAAGCATCATCAGTTTGCGCATGGAAATACCCCTTCCGTTGCGAGCTTGTACCGAGACTATCACAGCGTCCAAAAACGATACAAGGGTCCCATGCCCGGGGCTGGTTATCCGCGTGACGGACGGCTACTATGGGCGCGGCGGCGCGTACTTCGGACACCTTTGGCGCGCGCCTTGGGCGTATCATCCATTCTCAACCGGGAGGCGGCTGCACCGTGGACGAAACCAAAGACTCATCGTTGGCCGAAGTACTCGGGGGCAATCCCCTCATCGCCGTGGGCCTGCCGATTTCGCTGGCCATTATCATGGTCGGGGTGGGACTGACGCTCCGGTTCCGCGATTTCCACAACGTGGTGTACTACCCGGCCGCGCTCATCCTCGGCAGTATCGCGCAGATACTCCTCATGCCGGCCATCGCGTTCGCCCTGGCCTATGGGCTGGATGTGCCTTCGTATATCGCGGTCGGTCTGGTGGTCATTGCGGCGTGCCCGGGCGGCACCACGTCGAACGTGTTCGCGTTTCTCGCCAAGGGCAACCTGGCGCTTTCGATCCTGATGACCGCGCTCGCCAGCCTGATTACCGTCTTCACCATTCCGCTGTTCACCAACCTCGCGCTCGGCTTGTTCAGCGAGCAGTCGCTCGAAACGCCGATGCAGCTGCCGGTGCAGCAGACAGTCATCATGCTGGTGGCCATTATCTTCGTGCCCGTGCTGGCGGGCATGGGCATGCGTGCGTGGAAGCCGGCCGTCGCTACGCGGCTCGAGGGTGCGGTCAGCGCCTTCGGCATGTTCGTGCTGGTGGCCCTCGTAGTGCTCATCGTCTATCAGACCCGCAACCACCTGGCACTATTGCTGGCAGAGGCGGGTCCGGCCGTTATCGCGCTGAACCTTGCGGGTATCGCGCTCGGCTTCGCCACGGCGAAACTCGCTGGCCGCGATCACCGCGACGGACTCACCCTCGCGATTGAAATGGGCATCAAGAACTCGATGATCGGCCTCACGGTTACCCTGACGCTGCTGCAATCCGCCGAAATTGCCATGCCCGCCGCCATCTATGGCCTGCTGATGTATTTCTCGGCCGGGCTCATGGTGGCGCATGGCCGGCGCTACGCGGGCCTGCAGGCCGCGCCGGTCGCGGCCGATATCCCGCTGCACGTGCCGGAGGATGTCGGCTTCCCGGACGATCACCCGGAGATGCTCGACAAGGACTAGCGCCCGGATGGAAATCGACAACAAGGGTTCGCTCGACCGGCTGCTGGCCGAGGTGCGCGCCTGCCGGCTGTGCGAGGAGCACCTGCCGCTGGGCCCGCGTCCGGTGCTGCGGGCAGCGCGCTCGGCCCGGATTCTGGTGGTGGGGCAGGCGCCCGGCACGAAGGTACACGCCACGGGCGTTCCCTGGAACGACCCCAGCGGCGATCGGCTGCGGGACTGGATGGGGGTGGACCGCGACACCTTCTACAACGAGAAGAAGGTGGCGATTATCCCGATGGGGTTCTGCTATCCGGGCCGCCTGCCGCGCGGGGGCGACGCCCCGCCGCGTCCGGAATGCGCGCCGCACTGGCATCCCCGCCTGCTCCAGATGCTGCCGCGTCTCGACCTGATGATTCTCGCGGGACAGTACGCCCACGCCTATTACCTGGGAGACCAGCGGGGCAAGGCGCTGACCGAAACGGTACGCCGCTTCCGCGATTTCCTGCCCGACATCGTCGCACTGCCGCATCCGTCGCCGCGGAACAACCTCTGGCTGAGAAAGAACCCGTGGTTCGACGAGGAAGTTATTCCGGTCTTGCGCGAGCGGGTTGCGGCGCTGCTGGGTTAGCGCCTTATTCCTCGATGATGACGGCGGTGCCGTAGACCAGGATTTCCGCGGCCCCGGTGGTGATAGAGGCCGAGGCGAAGCGTACGCCGACGACGGCCGTGGCACCCAGGCGGCGCGCGTCGTCAATCATGCGATCGAGCGCCTGTTCGCGGCTTTCGGCCAGCATCTTGGTGTACTCGGTAATCTCGCCACCCACGAGGTTGCGCAACACGGCGAGGATGTCCTTGCCGAGGTGCTTGCCCCGCACGGTGCTGCCGCGCACCAACCCGAGCGTCTTGACGATGCGCTTGCCGGGGATATCGTCCGTACTGGCGACGATCAACGGTGAACCTCCCGCTCATACCGGTCTGTCTTGAGGGTGTGCAGGCGGTTTCGCAGCACACTGAGGAAGAGTATACCCAATCCGGCCACGGGCGTGGCGACCAGCACCTTGAGGAAGGCGGGCCCCCAGGGCTCCGTGACGAAGGCGAAAACGCCGTAGACCCCAAGGGCCACGGCGCCGAGCACGAGAATCCACCAGCCGGTGCTGCGCTCCATGCGATTGTAAACGTCGTCGAGGAAGGTGTCGAAGTCCGCGTCGGGCGGCTCGTCGGGCCGCAAGAGGGCCGTGGTGCCCGAGGCGATGCGCCGCAGCGCGTCGAGCTCGTGCTGGCGCGACGGCGCCTCGGCCAACAGCGCCTCGAGCCGGCGCCGCTGCGTGTCGTCCAGTTCACCATCGATGAAGCCGGAAGCCAGTACTTCGAATTCTTCCTGCGTGTCGCTCATCCGATGCCTATCCATGCCTTGCCGAAGGGCCCTGCCGCTGCGCGGCCATCCCGATAGTGCCGCGTCATGGTCATAGTACCCCCGCCTCCCGAGCTTTATTCGATTCCTGTTCAACCGCCGCCTTGAGGGCCTTGCGGGCGCCGTGCAGGCGAGACATGACCGTGCCTTGGGGAATGCCCAGGCACTGGGCGATTTCCGTGTAGGAGAGCTCGAGCATGTGGCGCAGGCGGATGATTTCCCGCTGGTCCGGCGTCAGGCATTCGAGCGCATCCGACAGCGACGACTTCAGGTCGGCCAGGTCGGCTTCACCCTCGGGCGTGCGCGATTCGTCCTGCGCGTCGTAACCGTATTCCATCATCGCGTCGAGCGAGGTTTCTCCGCGGCGCTTCTTCTTCTTCAGGTGGTTCAGCGCCGTGTTGCGGATAATCCGGTACAGCCAGGGGTAGAATGGCATCTGCGGATCGAAGCGGTCCATCGCGCGGTAGGCCTTTACGAAGGCGTCCTGCGCGATGTCCATCGCCTCGTCGCGATTGCGCGTGAATCCGTAGGCCGCCGCATAGGCGCGGCGCTGGTAGACCTTCACCAACGAGGCGAAGGCGGTGCGGTCCCCGGCACAGGCGGCCGCCAGTACGGCCGCTTCATCTATGGTCATGGCGTCTGTCATGGCAAACAAGATACCCCCAGCGGGGGGAAATATTCATCCATGACACTTCGAACACCGCGGGTGCGTCGGATAGATTTCGTGCGGTATGGCTGCTATACTGGGCTTATCGTTTGTTTCGTTCGCCAATCACGGCATCAACCATGGTTAATTCGTTCGTGTTCGCACCGTCTGGAGCAAAGCAAACTCTGCTCGTGCGGCGCGGAAAGCTGGCTGGCTTCCGCGTCACGGCGCTCCTGTGCGTGTTGCTGCTGTCGCTGGCTTCGGGCCGCGGTCTTGTCGCCGGGTTGTGCGCCAACCTCGTGGCGGAAGACACGCTCGCCGCATTGCCGGTCTCCGATGCTTATGTAGGCCCGGCTGCCACCTGCTGTATTGAAGGCGCCCGCGCCGGGCAGTGTCCAGTCAAGGACGATTCCGGCCATCGTCCGCTCGGTCAGCGCGATTGCGCATTCTGCACCCTTGCCCTGGCGCGCGTGGAGCCGCTGGAACTCGTCACCCTGCCCGAACCGCCGACCGAGCTGCCGACGGCGATCGTCGTGCCGGAGCATTCGCTCGAGGCACAAGAAACCACCGCGCGCATCTGGGTCCGCGGTCCCCCCGCAGTCCTCTTTTCCTAATCGTTTTTTGAACGGAGGAACGGGATGCCTGCGTATGTCAGGTATCTGCGGACCGGCGGCATGCACGGGCATGCCGTCCGGCGGGAGGTCGCCCATGAAGCGGCATGGTTTCACCCTCATCGAACTGCTCGTCGTGATTGCCATCATCGGCATTCTCGCGGCCATCCTGCTGCCTGCGCTCGCACGCGCGCGGGAAGCGGCGCGCCGTGCGAGCTGCCAGAACAACCTGAAGCAACTCGCGCTCGTGATGAAGATGTACGCGGGCGAGTCCAACGGCGGCAAGTGGCCGCCGATGAAGGTATTCGATTGCCTCGGCCGAAGCCAGGCCTTCACGGGCGCGGCGGATGCCGTGACGCTGTATCCGGAATACCTCTCGGACCTGCAGGTGCTGATCTGCCCGAGCGCGCTGGGCGGCCATTCGCCGATCGAACGCTGGGACGGCGGCGACGCGCAGACGGGATTCTGGCGGGATCAGCCCGGGTTCACCGGCGATGGCACCGTGCAGCCCTGCGAGGTCCTGGGACATCCCTACGCTTACATTGGCTGGGTGATCGACGACGCCAGCCTGGATGCGGAACTGGCCCAATACGGCGACTACGACCGCTTCCGGCAGTCGATCAACCACCAGGGCGATCATGTGAAGGACGAGCCGCGCACGTATATCGACGAGGACTGGCACGTGCATGGCGGCATCGGTAAGCGTACGGGCTTTCCCCGCATCCGAGAGGGCATCGAGCGCTTCTTCATTACCGACATCAACAATCCCGGCGCAAGCGCCAAGGCGCAGTCCGGTTTGATTGCGATGTGGGACATGATTGGCGAGACGCCAGACCAGTTCAACCACATTCCCGGCGGCAGCAACGTGCTCTACATGGACGGGCACGTCGCATTCGTCCGCTATGTCGAAGGCATGCACGGCGCCTTTCCGGTGCACGAGGTCGGGCTGATGTTTCAGCGCGCCTTCGAGGGCATCGACGGACGCCACCGCATTCCCTGATTACCGCCGGGGCCGCGCGGCCCTGGCAAGCTTCGCAACCTGTATTAACGAGTAATCCCACGGGGATTAAGGAGATTGGATACATGATGAATCGATGGATGGCCGCGGCCTGTATCGGCCTGGCGGCGAGCGGGGCGTATGCCCATGAAATCACACTGGACTTCGGCGCGCTGATGTCGCAGCTCGGCGGAGATTTCGGCACGGGCACTTACAATGCCTCGAGCGACCTGGACAACAACGGGGAATTGGATGCGACGCAGGCAAATATCGTGCTCGCCATCGGCATTCTCGGCGACGAGAACGATCCGGACTTCCTGGGGGTACACGATGCCTTCCACGACAACACGGCAATTGTGCAGGACGCCCTTGCGCTCGTGGACAACAGCACGATTCCGGTCGCCTCGAAGGATGCGTTCGAGGACTTGCTGGGCCTCTTCATGACCATCCAGGGCCATGGCGGTGCGATTGCCGGAGCGACGGAAACCGGGATGCGGGGATTCGTGGAATCCATCTGGACCCAGTTCGGCCTGACCCCCGCCTTTGATTCCGCCGCCTGGGTGGCGTCGGAGGTATTCGAGGAGACGATGGAGGGCGAGGGGGAAGGCGAGCATGGCCACGAGGAGGCGGACGGTAGCCTCGTATTGGAAGTGGGCGACGCCCTGGCGCTGGTCATCCCCGACCCGATTGACGAATTGCAGCCGATTGCGTGGGAGAAGGACGGCTTGGCGCTCGCGGACGATGCCCGCACGACGGGGTCCACTGCGCGCACGCTGCAGATTTCGGACATGACGGTTGCTGACAGCGGCACTTACACGGCCACGTATCAGGAGCACGCCAAGCACGCAGCGACCTATTCGATCGAGGTGCAGGTGGTGTTGGATACCCTCGCCTACGCCACAGGTGACGACCTGCAGTTTGTGCTGCCGTCGCCCATCGCCGAGTCGCTGCCGATTGACTGGACGAAAGACGGCGAGCCGCTGGAGAACGGCGGCGGGGTATCGGGCGTTGGCACGCGCATCCTGCTGATTAAGAATCTGACCGACGAGCATGCGGGCGTGTACCAGGCCGTTTACGAGGGGCACGCGAAGCATGCGCACACCTTCGGGCCCTACGCGGTCAAGGTGGTGGAGAACAGTCAAATTGTCCTGCTGGGCGAGGACTTCGAGGTGCAGATTCCGCCTCCCTTCACTGAACTGCTTCCCATCGACTGGACCAAGGACGGTGACGCGATGTCCGATGGCGGCCGGATTTCGGGTAGCGATACCGCCACGCTGTCCATCGTGGGTGCGACGCGGGACGACGCCGGCGTATACGCGGCGGAGTACCAGCACCACGCCAAGCACGGCGGCTATTTCGAGAGCCTCGTACGCGTGGTATCGGAGCAGATGGTGCGGTATGCCGGAGGCACGCTGTCGCTGACGATTCCCGAACCGGTGGAAGAATCGCTGCCGATCACCTGGTACCGCGATGGCACGGTGCTGGCGGACGCCGGCCGCATCTCGGGTTCCGGTTCCCGCACGCTGCAAATCGACTATCTCCATGCGAGCGACGCCGGACTGTACTGGGCGGTGTACGACGAACACGCCAAGCACATGGTCACCTACGGTCCGATTCTGCTTTCCGTGCAGCCAGCCAGCCTCGCGCCCGGCGTGCCGGTGGCGGGGGGCGCGGGCCTGGCGGCCCTGGTCGCGGCCATTGCCGCGGTCGCCGTGCGCCGTCGTAAGTAGTCGTTGAAACCTCGTTCCAGGGCCCCCGGCGCCGCGTGCGCCGGGGGCTTTCTGTTGTGCGCTTGTATTGCCCTGCGGCGGCGGGTCTGCTACTCTACGCCGTATCGCGGCCGGGCGCCGCAGCAAGGGAGGTATTCGAAGGTGGACAAAGGATTCGACCTGTTCGTTCAGACCATCGGCAACAGCCTGACGCAGGATATCGGGCTGCTGCTGATTATCGCCTATGACGTCGTCACGCTGCCGCTGCGCTTTCTGTTCGCGCTGCTCAGCGTCGGCCCGCTGCCTTACTGAGCGCCGGAAGGAGAACCCATCATGAACAAGGGACTGGGCGACGCCTTCGAAGTGCTCGCGAATTTTCTGCTGTTCGACGTTTCGTCGGTGTTCTATATCGTCTTCGACCTGCTTTCGCTGCCGTTCCGGGCGCTTTTCGCGCTGTTTACGCCTGAATAAGGCGGGAACGCCGCGGTGAACCGGCCCGTCTGACGCCGTATCCCGGTGTGCCGGAACGCTTTGCCCTGATTGGGGCCGTGTGTTATCCTCGTTTCCCGGAGGTTCATGCGCTCTTGGCGAATGAAATCTATAGCCGCACGATAGCGAGCAGCTTCGAAGCGCTGATGCCTGTATTGGACGACGCGCTGGAAGCCATGCGCGCGAACGGCTGCATTCCGCCCGGCAAGGAGTCGCAAACGCGGCTCTGCCTGGAGGAGGCGCTGGTCAATGCGGTGCGTCACGGCAACCATTGCGAGGGTGACCGCCACATCCATGTCGAGGTGCTCAGCGACGCGGACCGCTGCACCATCAAGGTGTGCGACGAGGGGACGGGCTTCTGCCCGGACGCCATCCAGCTGCCGGCGCCCGATACGCCCGGCGGCCGCGGTATCTGCCTCATCCGCCATTTCATGGACGAAGTGCGATTCGACCGCGAGAACAAATGTTTTGTCATGGCCTTTAAGCGCATGACGGCCTAAGGAGACCCGGGACGATGCCCGAAAAGAAAGAACCGCTGGTGCGGTTCGAAAAGAAGGGGGACGAAATCCACGTTGCGACGGTCCTCTCGGACAGCGTGGTGAACCCCTTGAACGTAAGCGAGTTCTCCCAGGAGATCGCCGCCTATGCCAAGCAGCACCCGAAGCTGGTGCTGATTCTCAATTTCGAGCGCGTGGATTACCTGTCGAGCAGCGTGCTGAGCGAGCTGCTGCAGATCCGCAAGGTCGTCATCGAGTCGGGCGGCCAGCTCCGCCTGTGCGCCATCTCGGACACCATCTACGAGATCTTCGAGATCACGAATCTGAATACCATGTTCACCATCCATCGCGACGGGGTCGATGCCGACATCAAGCGGTATCAGCGGGCGAAGGCGGTGGCGGAACAGGAATCCGCCTGGAGCGAGTGATCCGGCCGGGGTAGCGACCGAACCGCCCGCGGGGCTTGCGGGCACGATCAGGGAGAGACGACGATGCTGAATCTGGCGCATTTTTTGAACGTGACCGCCGAGGAGCACCCCGATGTGCCCGCCGTGATCATGGATGAGCGGAAGCTCAGCTACGCGGAACTCGCGGCGGCCTCGCGGCGCCTGGCGAACGTGCTCAAGGCCAAGGGCGTGGGGAAGGGCGACAAGGTCGCGCTGATGATTCCCAACACGCCGCACTTTCCGATTATCTACTATGGCATCCTGCACACGGGCGCCACGGTGGTGCCGGTGAACGTGCTGTTCACCGAGGACGAAATCGCGCACTACCTGAACGATTCGGAAGCGGTGATTTTCTTCTCGTTCATCATGTTCCAGGAACAATCGGTGCGCGCGTTCAATCGCTCGGACTGCTGCAAGGACCTGGTGATCGTCGGTCCGCCGGACTGGCTCGACGCGCCCGAGTGCGGCGAGAACTTCATGCACCTGATGGCCGCGGCCGACACGGAATTCGACACTGTACAGACGATGCCCGACGATACGGCCGTGCTGCTGTATACCTCCGGCACGACCGGCGCCCCCAAGGGTGCGGAGCTGACGCACTTCAATCTGTTTTTCAACGCTTACTACTCGTGCCGCGAGGTGACGAAGGTGACGCCGGGCGACGTGTGCCTGGTGACCCTGCCGCTCTTCCACTCCTTCGGGCAGACCTGCCTGATGAACGCGAGCATGCTGTCGGGCGGCACGATGACCCTGGTGCCGCGCTTCGAGACCGAGAAGGTGCTCGAGGTGATGGCGCGCGACAAGGTGAAGCTGCTGGCGCTCGTGCCGACCATGTACTTCTTCCTACTGAATTCGCCCGACTGGGAGAAGTACGATCTCTCGTCGATGGAAGTGGCGGTGTCCGGCGGCGCGGCGCTGCCGGGCGAAGTGCACCGGCGCTTCAAGGAACGCTACGGCATCGACATTCAGGAAGGCTACGGCCTGTCCGAAACCAGCCCGGTCGCGAGCTTCACCCTGCAGGGCATGGAGCTCAAGGTCGGCTCGATCGGCAAGCCCATCTGGGGCGTCGACATGGCCATCATGAATCCCGACGGCAGCTTGGCCCCGACGGGCGAAGTGGGCGAGATTGTCATCCGCGGCCACAATATCATGAAGGGCTACTACAACCGTCCCGAGGCCACGCGTGAAGCGATCGTGGACGGCTGGTTCCACACGGGCGACGTGGGCCGCAAGGACGAGGACGGCTACTTCTTCATCGTCGACCGCATGAAGGAAATCATCATCCGCGGCGGTATGAACATCTACCCGAGCGAAATCGAGGAAGTGCTCTACCGCCACCCGGGCGTGCTCGAGGCCGCGGTGATTGGCATTCCCGACGAGATGCGCGGCGAGGAAGTGAAATATTACGTGTCGCCGCGCGAGGGCCACACGCTCGACGCCGCCGAGGTGGAGGAATACGTAAAGCAGCACTTGGCGAAGTACAAGTGGCCGAAGGAGGTCGAAGTGCTGCCGGAGCTGCCCAAGGGCCCGACCGGAAAGATTCTGAAGCGCGAATTGAAAGTGATGCAGGCGGCGGCGAAGTAATCGCGCGGCATACCCTCGAAAGGCAGTACATGTTGTCACCACACGCGAAACGCGTTATCGGCGTGGGTTCGCCCATCGTCGATCTGTTGGCCGAGATTCCCGAGGCGCACCTGACGGTCGTCGGCGGGGAAAAGGGCGGGATGGAACTGGTCGATCATGCGGCCATGCTGGGGCATATCGAGAAGCTGCCCTCGCAAACCCGCACGGCACCGGGCGGCTCGGCTGCGAACACCATCTTCGCGATGGCGCAGTTCGATCATCCCGCGGCCTTCCTGGGCAAGCTGGGCGAAGACGACCACGCCACGCTCTATCACCATGAATTCGCGCGGCGCGGCGGCGACACCAGCCGCTTCAAGCGCAACCCGGGCGCGCCGACGGCGGTGTGCCTGAGCCTCATCACGCCGGATTCGCAGCGGACGATGCGCACCTTTCTCGGGGCCGCCGCCACGCTCGATCCGCACGAGGTGAGCGTCGATGACTTCCGCGGACACGGCCACGCGCACATCGAGGGCTACCTGGCCTTCAACCGCGATCTGTTGGTCGCCGTGCTCGAGGCGGCGCACCAGGCCGGCTGCACCATCAGCCTTTCGCTGGGCAGTTTCGAGGTGGTGCATGCCGCTAAGGACATTCTGCCCGACCTGCTGACCCGCTACGTGGACATGGTCTTCGCGAACGAGGACGAGGCGGAGGCCTTCTGCGGCGACGCCGACCCCGAGCGCGGGCTGGAGGCTTTGGGCGCGCATTGCGAAACCGTCGCGATTACCCTGGGGTCCGATGGGGCATGGGTACGCCACGGCGGCCAGGTACACCGGGCCGAATCCGTGCGTGCCGAGCAGGTGGTGGACACCACCGGCGCGGGCGACCTCTGGGCCGCGGGCTTTCTGCTGGGCCGCCTGAATGGGCACTCGCTCGAAGTGGCCGCGCGCTTCGGCGCGATTCTGGGCAGCCTGGGTGTGCAGCGCGTGGGCGCTTCGCTCGACAACGATGCGGCCGCAGCCGCGCGGGCGCTGCTGGCACAGGCTTTAGACGACTTCGCGGCCACGGCTGCGGGCTGAGTACAACAACCATCGGGAAGGCAGGGAAGAACATGGCGGAAATGATCAACGGAACCAGCCGGCGCGATTTCATGCGCGCCTCGGGCATCGCCTTCGGCGCGGCCCTCACCGGGTTTGCCAAGGTGTCGGGCGCGGAACCGAACAGCGAAACGCTGCGCGTGGGGCTCATCGGCTGCGGCGGCCGCGGCACGGGCGCCGTGCGGCAGGCCATACTTGCCGACCCCAATACCCGCCTCGTCGCGCTGGGCGACGCCTTCGCCGACAACGTGACCTCGGCCCTCGAGAAGCTTACTCAGGCCGGCTCGGGCATTGAAGACCGCGTGGCGGTGGATGCGGATCACCAGTTCGCCGGGCTCGACGCCTACAAGGGCGTGATTGATTCCTGCGATGTGGTCGTTCTGGCCGCGACGCCCGCCTTCCGCCCGCGCCATCTGCGCTATGCCGTCGAATCCGGCAAGCACGTGTTCTGCGAAAAGCCGATTGCGACCTGCCCGACGGGCGTGCGCCACGTGCGCGAGACCTGCGCCATGGCCAAGGAGAAGGGGCTCAGCCTCGTATCCGGCCTGTGCTACCGCTACGAACACGCCAAGCGCGACACCATGAATCAGATTCACGATGGTGCGCTGGGCGACATTATCGCCATCGAGACCGTGTACAACACGGGCGGCCTCTGGCTGAAGGAACGCCAGCCGGACTGGACGGAGCTGGAATACCAAATCCGCAACTGGCTGTACTTCTACAACCTCTCCGGCGACCACATCAACGAGCAGCACATCCACAGCCTCGACAAGGTGGCGTGGGCCATGGGCGACGTATACCCCGCGAAAGCCACCAGCAGCGGTGGCCGCGTGCAGCGCACGGGCGAGGCCTACGGCAATATCTACGACCACTTCAACACCACCTACGAGTGGGAGAGCGGCGTCAAGGCCTTCAGTTCCTGCCGCCAGTGGACCGGTTCGTCCACCAATGTGAACGACCATATCATGGGCACCAAGGGCACGGCCATCATTCAGGACCACCGCATCGAATTCCGCGACGGCACCCGCTGGCGCCACAAGAAGACCGGCCCGGACGACATGTATCAGAACGAACACGACGAGCTGTTCGCGTCCATCCGCAGCGGCGAGCCGATCAACAACGGCGAATACATGTGCAACTCCACGCTCATGGCCATCATGGGCCGCATGGCCGCCTACTCCGGCAAGACGGTCACCTGGGAAGACGCGATGACGTCGGACCTCAACCTCATGCCCGCCGACGACCTCACCTGGGGCGACGTCGACACGGCCCCTGTCGCGGTGCCCGGCGAGGTGTAGACCGCGCGAATCCCCCAGAGCTCAAGCCAAACGCGGCGGCCGGGCAACCAGCCGCCGCGTTGCTTTCCTGCCTGTCTCAGGTTCACCATGAAGTTACGTTGTGGCGAACTGGGTGTACAGTGAAAGAGGAGGACCATGTCATGCCGAAGAAACTGCTGGTTCTGAGTCGTGTCGTGCCGGTGCTGGTCGGGCTGGGGTTCCTGAGCGGCTGTATACCGGATCCCAAGCCGCTTACGCTGCCCGCGCCAACCGGCCCGTTTACCGTATCGACCTTCGCCATCGAGGTGACCGACCCGCAGCGGCCGGATGATCGGACGGCGGACGAGGGGGACTTCCGGCCCGTAAAAGCGCGTATCTGGTACCCATCGGAAGTGGACGTCACGGAGCCCACGGCGTATGCCCCGGCAGTACTGTCGGCGGCCGCGGCAGCGTCGTATCACATGGATCCGGGATTCGCTGAGTTCATCGTGACGCAGAACCAGGCGAACTTACGTATTGCCGATGCCGGCGCGCCGTATCCGCTGGTGCTGTTCTCGCACGGCCTGGGCACTTCGCCCGAGGCGCACACCACAACGCTGCAAGACTTGGCCAGCCGGGGCTATTTCGTGGTCTCGGTGAACCACACCTACGGCTCGGCGGCGTCGGTTTTTGACGACGGCACGGTTGCGGAATTCAACGTGCCAGCGAGGCCGGCGGACCCGGGTCCATTCGCGAGCCAGAGTGAGCGCGATGCCTATCAGGAGGCGCTCGATGCGTGGCACGATAACCTGATCGAAGAGTGGCGCGCCGATCTCGAACTGGTACTGAATTTCCTGCTGGACAGCAAGAAGAAGGGCTTGGTGCTCTTCGACAGCGACAAGATTGCCGCGGCAGGGCATTCCTTCGGCGGGGCCGCGGCGCTGGCTTTCGCCTTGGGCGACGAACGGGTGGATTGCGTGGCGGATCTGGACGGCACGTTGTGGGCCGGGTTGCAGGACCAGGCCTTCGACCGTCCGTTCCTGCTGGCCAACACGCCCACGCTGTACACACGCGACGCCAGCCGCGCGGCTGTGTTCGATCAATTGACCGGGCCGGGCTTTCGCATCGATGTGCGCGGGGCAGGCCACCTGAACTTCTCGGATGTCGGCCTGCTGACTGAGACCTACAGCAGTCCCCTTTGGCGGCATTCCCAGTCGCCGCTCGATATCGGCCGCGGCGATTCGGTCCGGTTGCTCCGGGTGACCAACGCCTATCTCGCGGGATTTCTCGACGAGTATCTGAAGGACACGCCCTCGCCGCTGCTCGATGGCCCGAGCAGCGACTACCCGGAAGTGACGCTTACGTCGCGGTAGCAGGCGGTTCACTCAAAGCTTCCAGGCGGCAGGGCCGAGCGGGCCCTGCCGCGTTTGTTTTTCTGGCGCTTGCCCTGCTGCTGTGCTTCCGGCTACCCTCGCAATCCCAAGGGAGGGAAATCGTTATGAAATGGCTGCGCCGGATTGTGCTGGTTCTGTTGGCCCTGATCGTCGCGGGAGTATTGGGCCTCTATTTCTTCGCTCCGCGGTATGTGATGAACACCGCGAACAAGACGCTGGACCCGGGGCCTTACGAGGTGTCTGCCGAAGCGCTGGCGTTGCACAAGACGCTGCTCGTGGCGGACCTCCACTGCGATGTATTCCTCTGGGAACGGGACTTTCTCGCGCGCGGCCACGAAGGGCACGTGGACTTCCCGCGCATGCAGGAAGGCAACGTGGCGCTCGAGGGTATCACGGCGGCCACGCGGATTCCCGCGCAGCAGAACAACACCGCCACGCCCGACAAGTGGGACGTGCTGGTGCCGCTGTCGTTTTTTCAGGGACGCCCGGCCGCCACGTGGTTCAGCCCCACCGAACGCGCGCTACACCAGGCCCACATGCTGCACGACGCCGCCGAGCGGTCCAACGGCAAGCTGGTCATTGTTACCTCGCAGCAGGAACTGAACAGCTACCTCGAGCGGCGCAAAAGCGAGCCCGATATCGCGGCGACGTTCCTCGGCATCGAGGGCGCGCATGCGCTGGGCAGTTCGGTCGACAACCTCGACGTGATGTACGACGCGGGCTACCGGATGATCGCCCCGACGCATTTCTTCGACAACCTGCTGGGCGGTTCTGCCCACGGGCTGGGCAAGTTCGGCCTGTCGGAATTCGGTGCTGAGGTGGTGCGGCGCATGGAAGACAAGCACATGCTGGTCGACCTGGCGCATGCCTCGCCCAAGATGATCGACGACGTGCTCGACATGGCGACGCAGCCCATTGTGGTTTCGCACACGGGTGTGAAGGGCACTTGCGACAACATGCGCAACTTGAGCGACGAGCACCTGCTGCGCATCCGCGACAATGGCGGCGTGGTCGGCATCGGGTTCTGGGACACGGCGGTCTGCGGCGAGGACGTGGACCACATCGTTGCCGCCATCCAGTACGCAACCGACCTGATTGGCGTGGACCACGTGGCGTTGGGGTCGGATTACGACGGCGCGGTCACCGCCCCCTTCGATATCAGCGGCATGGCGCTGGTCACCGAGGGCCTGATGAAGGCGGGCTACAACGAGGCCGACATCCGAAAAATCATGGGAGAGAACGTCATCCGCCTGCTGCGCGAAGTGCTGCCGGAGGCGTAGTAGATTAACCTTGAAGCCGCCCGTTGATAAACTTGTGCAGCACACTCGATATCAGCGTCTGATAAGGCAGTCCTTCTTCTGCGGCCTTTCGCTGGAAGCGCAGTAGGTCGCGTTCGGTAATGCGGATGTTTACGCGTTTGTCTTTACGAAGACTGGCTTTGGCAGCCTCGGCTATACGCTTTTTCTCGGCTTCAAAATTCGGAACTTCCTTCCAATCGCCGCGCTCGACGCTCGCAAGGATCTCACGTTCTTCTTCAGTCAGTTTCATGTTTGTCCATTCCAAGGTATCGCCGGGTCATTTTCCGGCTTGGTATGATTGTCTTTAAGAAGTAAGAATGCTCGTCTTCGACATACGGGACGATATACGCATATCCATCGACGTTGATAACGAAGACGTACTGCCCGGGATACCGATCCGGGGCACCTCGGTCTAGGATCGCCAGCAACTGCCCCGACTGAAGCAGAAGCGCAATTTCATCGAACGATATCCCGCGCGTTCGCCTCAGCCATTCATTTTTGTCCGAATTCCAGTCCAATCGCTTCAAGTAGTAAGTATTACACATTGTGTGCACTTTGGCAACAGCGTTGGCGAGCCCCGGCAAGGTCATCGATCTGTCGTGTATGTGCAACGCCCCCCTGCGGGTGGTGTACCATAGGGGCCTTCGGCATTCCCTTTTGAGCAGGAGAGCGTGCGTGGGATTTTTCTTGGTGATGAAAGCGGAACTGGTCCGCAACTGGATCACGATGCGCCGGTATTGGGTGCGCACGCTGGTGGGCATGACCTTGAGCTACGGCATGCTGATGGTGCTGATCGTCGGCTTTTACAGTGAGGGCGGCAGCGATATTGCCCGGGGTCTGGCCGGGAACGACGCGGAGAGCGCGACGAACTTCGTGCTGGGCTTCATCATCGGCATGTTCGCCTTCGGCATCATCGGCATGTATACGCAGGGGCTGCAGGCCATGGCGAGCACGGGCGTGCTCGAGCAGCTCTGCATGAGTCCCCACGGACTGATCACGAACTTCCTCGCCCGAACCATTGTGGGATCGGTGACGACCATTCTGTCGTCCGCCGTGCTGGTCTACGCCGTGGCGCGCAGCGTGGGGGGCGACCTTTATTTCTTCCCGATCGAAACGGTCGTGCTGCTCACGCTGACCTTCGCGAACCTGCTGGGCTTCGGGTTGCTCGTGGGCGGGTTGGTGCTCATCTTCAAGCAGGTAGGGCAAATCGCGCTTATCGTGCGCATGGTGCTCTTCGGCCTGGCCATTTTCGCCAAGGAAGAACTGGTGTCCGGTGGCGGCCCGGTGGCGCTGCTGCTGCACCTGCTGCCGATTACCGACGCCTCCATCTGCCTCAAGTATGTGCTCATCAAGGGTCAGATGTCCGACGGCGTCTTCCATTCGGTCTTCGCCTACGCGCCGTTCTACTGGCTGCTGGTCAGTTGCGTGCTCTGGAACGCCATCGGCGTGGCGACGTTCAAATCGATGGAAAGCTACAGCCGCCTGAAGGGCACGCTCGGGACTTATTGATGCCCGCGCCCACGCTGCACCAGTTCGAGGTCGAGGGGCGGTACTACGTCGTCGATCCCGAAACGTGCTTCTGCTTCGAGTGCGACGGCATTTCCCGCGATGTGCTGCGGCATTATCCCGGCGAGCCCCTGAACCGCATCCTGTATCTGCTCAAGGACGCGCACCCCGAGCACGAACTGCGCGAGGTGGTGGGCGAACTGGAATGGCTGCGCTCGTCGAAGTCCATCCTGAATCCGCCCAAGCACCAGGAATACCAGAAGCTCTATGAACTGGAGCGGGGGCTGGACAGCCTGACGCTTTGCTGGCCGCCGCGGGCGGATGCCGAGCGTTGGCGCCGGGCGGCCATCGCGGCGCTGTTCGGGCGGTCGGGCAAGCAGCAGGCGCTGCGGGCGGAGTTCATGGCGCTGGAGACGCTGGAACGCACGGCGGAGCTCGAGGCCCATCTGCGCGATTTCGCCGAGGCGGCCCGGGTGGCGGGGAAGGATCTGACGCTCGCGCTACGGCTGTCTGGCGCGGCCATGAAAGGGCTGCCGGCCGCGTTGGCTCCGCATTGGCTGGATGTCGTAATCGATGCGCCCGCCGAAGCCTGGCCGGAGGTGATCGCCGCTTTGCGAAAGCTGCCCGACGGTTTGGGCGCGTGGAAGAAATTCGAGGACCGCCTGCCGGAGGGGGGCGCACTCACGGTGGTGTGCCGACCCTTGAATCCGCACTACGGCGGAGCGGCAAAGGCCCTGCGCGACGCGGGATACAACCGTATCCGCATCGACATCGACGCGGCTTTCGCGCGTCAGCCGGGGCTCAACCCTGCCGCGATGCAGGACGGGTATATCGAGAACGCGCGTTACTATGCCGAACGGTTGCTGAAGCGGGACTATTTTCAACTGGAGCCCTTCGCGTCGCTGTTCCGCCGCATTCACGAGGGCGCGCCCGAGCGCCGCTACGATCCGGCGGGATTCCGCACGCTGGCGCTGGATGCCGACGGCGGCGTGTATCCGTCGCGCGATTTTCTTGGCATAGATACGGCACGGCTGGGCAACCTGCTCGAGGGCGGCATCGACGACGAACGCATGCGCGCCTTCGAGGATACGGGCAGCCTGACGACGGCGGCGTGCCTGGGCTGCTGGGCCATGAACCTGTGTGGCGGCGGTCCCGCCGCGGTACACGAGGCGATGGGCGGGAGCTTCCGCACGCCGTACCTGCCCTGGTGCGAGGCGCAGCGCGGCAACATCGAGGCAAGTATCGCGGCCTTCAATGCGCTGTCGTCCGCCGGGGTGAACTTTGCGCAGATCTACGCCGGGCTGGGTGCGAAGAAGAAGCCTTCCTGGATGACCATCGCCCGGGCCGTGCTCGACAAGCCGCTGCTGGTGCGCCCCTTAGCCGAGGCCGACGCGCCCCTGCTCGCCCGCTGGGAAAACTGGAACGAATCCGCGTACTTCCTCTGCCACGAGGCCGGGGTGCTGCTCACGAATCAATACGACCGCGAGATGGACGCCGTGCACCCGCTGCCCTTCGAGCAGGAACTCGTGGTCATCGACGCCAAGGGCGATGCGCTCGGCCTGCTGCGGCTCCGTCCTGATGCCATCGCGGGCCTGGCCACCGCCTGGGTATTCCTCCACAATCCGCTGCATTACGCCGCCGGGTCCGTGCGGCGCGGCTTCAAGGCCCTGCTCCGCGAAATCGCCAAGCAAGACACCGGCATCCGCCGCGTCCGCGTGCCCACCGGCCCCAAGGACGAAGCCCTCCGCGGCTTCCTGGCCGCCGCCGGCTTTGAACCCCTCGGTAGCCAGCGCGAAGCCCTCTATCTGCACGGCGCGTATCATCCCGTCGAATGGCTGGGGCTGACGCTGGAGTAGGGGTAAGAGATTTAGGGAACCGCCTACGGGGTTCTATGGTGGCCGACCGATACCCAGCGTAGGCCCGCGAGGACGCGGTCCAACACTGGGCTATGTTAGGTAACCGCTACGCGGTTAGCATGCAAATTGCAGTTCTCGGTCAGCATTTTTTACGCATTCCCTTTCAATCGGAAATGTCGTTCAGGCATCGCTTCCGTCAGAGCGATTTTTTTTGATACGTTGCATCTTGCTTCGTCTTACTCTTCCAATTCCCGAAAATCATCCCCATCAGCGGACAGCTCCCATCTCCGCCCCGCTGGACGGGGCATCGGCGTAGCGCTTACACTCCGGGGCATGGAATCTCCACTGGATATGATGGATGACGCGGCCGGCAGCGTGCCGGACGTGTCGTTTGTGGTCATTGGCTACAACGAGGGCAAGCACTTGGGGGCGTGCCTGGAATCGGTGCGGGAGTGCGCGCTGGCGGATGATCGCTTCGAGCTGATTTTCGTGGATGGCGGGTCGACGGACGACAGCCTGCGGATCGCGAAGGCGTCGGGCGCGGATGCGATTCTAGGGGGCGACAAGCAGCGGCGGGCGGCCGAGAACCGGAACCTGGGACTCGAGGCGGCGCGCGGGCGCTATGTGCAGTTCCTGGATGGCGACATGCAGCTCGCGCCGGGCTGGCCGTTGCACGCGCTCAAGATTCTCGAGTCGCACCCGGAGGTGGCGTGCGTGTCCGGGGTGCTGCGCGAGCGCCGCGAGAACGTGTTTTACGAGGCGCTCCAGATCGACTGGGAAACGCCGGAAGGCTATGCGCTCTACTGCGGCGGCGCGGCGATGTGGCGGCGCGACGTGCTGCGCGAACTCGGCGGCTGGCCGGAAGACGTGCGCTACGGCGAGGAACCCTACCTCTGCTGGCGCATGCGCAACGAAACCGAGTACAAGGTCTACCACCTCGGCGAGCGCATGGCCGACCACGATCTGGCCTATACGGGCTTCCTCGACTACGTGAAGCGGACCGTGCGCGTGGGGGAAACCTACGCCGAAATCGCCGAGCGCTGCCGCAATAGCGCCGATCCCTTCTGGTCCGCCGAAGAATCTTCCAGCCTGCGCTGGGGCATGCTGCTGGTGTTCCTGTTCCTGATCATGGCGCTGGGTCCAGACCTGTTCCAGTGGGTCGCGATGCTGGCGCTTGCTGGCGTACTCGGGCGCAAGGCCTGGCAAATCCAGCAGACCGGCCGCGACTGGGAGGTGTCCATCCTCTACGCCCTCCACACCTACGGCGCCAAGCTCGCCATCGCCTACGGCATCGCCAAGTGGCGTTGGTTCCGGGCGTAGGGGGGGAGCTTTTGACATGATAACTGGATTACTGGATTGAAGAGGGATCAGGACTCGCAGATTCAAGGTCTAATTGCAACAGGCTTTTCGAGGAAGACCTGTGCCGGGGTGCGGAATCCGAGTTTCTTTCTGGGACGATTGTTGAGCTTGTCGACGTAGGTATTCAATTCCCCGTCGGTGAGGTTTTTGAAGCTG
>WGMK01000013.1 GCA_016125095.1 Candidatus Hydrogenedens sp.
GCATCGCGGGGTCTCCTGCGTAAGTTGAAGTACTCAAGAAACCTCATCTTACCGCAAGGCCCCGCGGTGTCCTCTACACCATCAAGACCTGAACCGAAGCACAGGACCGCCTGTTGCACTTAGTGTTTGAATCTGCCAACCACAATGCAGAGCCACTTGCCACCGAACGCCGTTTCTGCCAGATATCGATAGAATAAATGTACCGCTTCATCCGAGCGGGAGCGGCGCACCAATTCAGGTGATTCTACCACTTCATCGATTAAGTGCAGCAGCGAAGTCATCTCCGGGTGCTCGGCAATATGGTCCCGTCGCTCCGGCGTTAGCCGGATTATGCGTCCCCGGTAATCCTTAAAGGTCTCCGCGCTCATCCCCCGTCCCTAAATCGGGCAGACGAGTTTCCCCAGTCGCTGCGTCAGTTTGGTGTTCTCGGCGCTGTCGGGCTGCACGGCGATGAGCGCGGGCTTGCCCGCCTCGAATGCCGCGCGCATCGTGGGTTGCAGGTCTTCCGCCTTGTCCACGCTGAAGCCCGCCCAGCCGAAGAGCCTCGCGAGTTCGGCGAAGTCGGGGTTCCCGAAGTCCAGGTCCGTGTGGCGCCCGTAGTGGTTGTTCTGCTTCCACTCGATCAGGCCGTACTTGTTGTCCACCCACACCACCACCACGATGTTGGTCTTCAGGCGCGCGGCGGTCTCCATCTCCTGCACATTCATCAGGAATCCGCCATCGCCGCACATCGCCATGATACGCCGCTCAGGATGGACCAACTGCGCCGCGATGGCGCCCGGCAGCGCGAAGCCCATCGAGCAGAAACCGTTCGATATCAGGCAGGTGTTCGGCTCATCGCAGTGATAGTGCCGCGCAATCCACATCTTGTGCGCGCCCACGTCCGACAACAGAATATCTTCCGGACCCAGCACCTGGCGGGCGTCCCAGATAATCTTCTGCGGCTTCACCAGCGGGCCGCCCGTCTGGTCGGCGTATTCTTCCAAGTCCGCCTGCATGCCCTCGCGCAGGCTCTTGTGCTGCGACGAGCGGAAGTTCAGTCCCTCGTTCGCCAGGCGTTCGTTCAGCATCCAGAGCGCGTGCGCCAGATCGCCCACCACTTCCTTCGCGCAACGGTAATCGTTGTCCACCTCCGCCGGCAGGAAATCGATGTGGATGATCTTCTTGTCGCGCGAGTGGTTCCACAGGCTGGGGTGATACTCCACCAGATCGTAGCCCAACGCGATCACCACGTCCGCCGCATCCAGCGCGCAATCGGGCAGATCCTTCGCCTGCAGCCCCGCCGTGTATAAAAAGCACTCGTGGTCGCGTGGAATACATCCCTTGCCCATGAACGTCGACACCACGCCGATGCCGGTCAGGTCGACGAAGCGACGCAGCTGCTTGCTCGCGCGTTTGCGGATGGCGCCGTTACCCGCCAGAATCACCGGCCGCTTGGCGTTCATGATGAGTCCCAGCGCCTGGCCGATGATCTTGTCGTCCGGCACCGGCCGCCGCACTTTTTCCGGCCTGAAGAGGTCGCCCTGCACTTCCGACGACGCCACATCTTCCGGCAGTTCCAGGTGGCACGCGCCGGGCTTCTCCTGCTCCGCCAGCCGGATGGCCTTGTGCACCATCTCCGGAATGTTCTCACCCCGGATGATCGACTGCGACCACTTGGTGATCGGCCGGAACATCGACACCACGTCCATCGCCTGATGGCTTTCCTTGTGCAGGCGCGTGCTGCTGCCCTGCCCGGTGATGACCAGCAGCGGCGCGCGGTCCATGTTGCCGTCCGCCACGCCCGTCACCAGGTTCGTCGCGCCCGGCCCGAGCGTTCCCAGGCAGCCGGAGGTCTTGCCGGTCAGGCGGCCGTAGACATCCGCCATGAAGGCCGCGCCCTGCTCGTGCCGTGTAAGCACGAACTTCACGCTCGAGCCCTCCAGCGCCATCATGAAGGCGGCGTTTTCCTCGCCCGGCACCCCGAAGATGTATCCCATCTCCTGGGCCTCGAGGCACTTGACGAACAGTTCGGCTGAGTTCATGGCGCGGTTCTCCTGGGTGATGGACTGGCGACACCATACCAAGAACGCCGCGCCGGGGGAAGATCAAAGAAATGGGTCCCCGGCCGCCTTGGAATCGCTGCGGATTGGGGCGGGGTCCAGCCAGTCGAAACTACCGGGACAGTCGAAAGCGGACCGGCACCTCGATGTCGGAGTCGACCGGGGTATCTCCTTCCCGGGCGGGATGGAACTCCCACTTTCTCACGGCTTCGATAGCCGCTTCGTCGAGCGCTTCGAATCCCGAGCTCTTCTTGACCGATACCGAGGCGGCTTGTCCACCTGCCGTCACCTGTACGGCCAGCAGCACCACGCCCTGCTGGTTTCTGCGCCGGGCCGCCAGGGGGTATTCCGGCTGCGGGCTTCTGCGGTAGTCCGGCTCGGCGCGGACGCTTGCGGGCGCTTCCCGCGTCGTCGCGTCTAAACCCGGCGTCGGCGAACTGCCATCGCCCGATGCGGAAGCCGCGTCGCCCGTGCCGCCCGGCATGCCCAGCGGCGCCGCACCAGGCGTGCCGGCGGGCTTCGGCGCGGTCTCGGCGTTCTCCGGGGCAGGCTGAGGTTGCGGTTTCGCGGCGGGTTTGGGTTTCTTTTCGGGCGCGGGTTTCTTTTTCGGCACCACCGGTTTCGGTTTCGGCGGTTCTGGTGCCTCGACGGTTTCCTGCTCAGGCTCGGGCTGTGGCGGGTCTACGACCTCCGGCTCCTCAACGGGCGCCTCCTCCGTCTGCGGGACTTCTTCCAGGGGTACAGGCGGCGCTGGCACGGCCACCGGTTCCTCATTGGGGGCGGCATTCGGCACGGCTTCGGGTATCGGCATCCCCGGCGCCGCATCCACCCTGGGCGCGGCTACCAGCGCCACCTCGATTATCTCTGCCGGGGGCTCGGGCGGCGGCGGGGACGGCGAGACATGGGGCAGCGCCAGCAATACCGCGCCGTGGAAAGCCACTGCGGCCGTCACGCTTACGGCCCAATCGCGGTTCATGGTTGCTCCGTCGCCGCTTGCGGTAACTTCCGAGTCTCGATAGCGACTTTCTGGATGCCCGCGCTGCGAACCAAATCGAGCACGGCAATCACCGGACCGAACCGCGCGTTCTCGTCGCCATTAAGAAACACGCGAGGCTCCTCGATCCCGGCCTTCAGCGCTTCCAGCCGCGAAGGCAGCCCGGCCAGTGTTTCGTGTTCCTTGTTCCAGAAAAGCTCCCCGGCCTCATTCACAGTAATCGAGACCGCGTCGTCGCGGTCTTGCGCGGCGCTGGCCGCCGCAGCGGGCAGGTTCACGGGCATGGCGTTGTTCTTCACCATCGAGAGCGACACCATCACGAAGGTGGCGAGCAGGAAAAAGATGATGTCGATCAACGGGATGATTTCGATGCGCGGCCGCTTGCCCGCCCGGGGCGAAGGAATCTCCATGGCCTACTCCTTCGCTGCCCGGTCCGGCGCGGAAGCGTGCAGCTCGACATAGGTCGCCGCGTCCTGGATTTCCTGCCGCGCCTGCTCCAGCCGCGTGTTGAGATAGTTGAACGGAAGGAGCGCGGCGATGGCGATGCCCAGGCCGAAAGCCGTGGCGATCAGCGCCTCGGCCACGCCGCCCGTAATCGCGGTAGGCGCTCCGAGTTCGTTGTTTCCAATCAGGCCGAAGGCGCGGATCATCCCCGTCACGGTGCCCAGAAGGCCCAGCAGCGGCGCGAGCGTGATGATGGTGTCGAGAATCGAAAGCCCGCGTTCGAAGCGGCGCAACTCCTTCCCGGCCGCGCGCAGCAGCGCGTTCGCCAGCGATTTCTCGCGGTGCGCCAGGCCGTAGGCCAGCGCCCGCGCCACGAAGTCGCCGCTGTCGCGCCCCTCGCGGGCCGCGCCTTCGAAGTCGCCGCGCTCCACCTGGCCGAGCATGGCTTCCACCACCGCGGGGCGCCGCCGGGACTTCTCGCGCGCGATGAAGATCAGCCGCTCGAAAACGACCGAAAGCGCCACAAGCGAGGTGCATAGCAGCGGCCACATGATGGGACCGCCCCGAAAAAACAGGTCCAACATCCAATCAATCCTCCGGTATGCGGTTGGAGTTACCGGCGGCCCGGAACGCGTCCGGGCCGCCGGCCGGCAACCGTTAGAACTTCGCTTCTACGCCGAACCGCACTTGAATCGGCTCGACCGGATGGAAGTGGAGTTCCTCCCGCGCCTGGCCGAATCGACGCGCCCGCGATTCATACGCATAGGTGATATCGTCGTCGTCCCGGTTCAGCGCGTTGAGCACTTCCGCGTAGGCCTTCCACGTCTCGTTGAAGTTGTAGGCCACGAGGGCGTTCAACAGCACCGTGTCGTCCGAGCGGAAGCGATTGTCTTCCGTGAGGGGACGTTCGCCGAAGTACCGCAGCCGCAACGATCCCTCGAAGCCGGTCTCGTTGTGATAGGTCACGCCGGCGGCCACTACCGCTTCGATGGCGCCGGGAATCTCCCGGCCGATCCGGTTCCAGCCGTCGCGCGGATTGTCGCGGAATTCCGCGTGCGACAAGGAGATATCCGCGTCGATGGCCCAGTGGTCGTTGATGTCGTAGTAGTTGGCGAACTCGACGCCGTAGCGGCGGCTGGGACGGCTGGCCTCGGTCGCGCCGGCGTCGCCCACGAACAGCAGCTCCGAGTCGATGTCGAGCAGCCAGATCGACAAGGTGCTTTGCAGCCCCTCGATGGCCGTCGTGCGCACACCGGCTTCGGCGCCCTTGGTGCGCACCAGCGGGTCCGCGCCCTCGACGACGTCGCCGTCGCCATTGCGGCGGCTGCCGGTCACCGGGTCTACGCGGGTGGTCACGCCGCGGGCGTCGTTGCTATGGAAGCCCAGACCGCCCTGCAGGAAGAACTCCGTGTCGTTCCACGGCCCGAAGATGAGGCTCAGCTTCGGGCTGACGATGGCGTCGGAATCCTCGTTCGAGTTGCGGATCCGGTCGCTGTCCACGTCGAAGTGGAAATAATCCACGCGGGCGCCCAGCACCGTGCGGAAGGTGTCGGCCCACTGCACCTTGTTCTCGTAGTACAACGCGGTGCTCGATTCCCAGATATCGTCCTCGCGGGTCGTCGCGCGGAGAATCGAACTGCCGTCCCACTTGGGGGCGCGCTTCCGATGCCACGACTGGTAGAGCCCGTTGTCGATGAAGTCATTCCGCAACTGAAGCCCGATGGTGTTCTCCACGTCGCGGCCCCACCAGGTTCCGTACATCGTGTGGCTGGCGTCGATGCCGAAGACCCAGCGCTGGTCGGCCTGCTCGAACTGATCGCCCTTGGTCTGATCGGTCAGGTAGTACGTGAAGTTCGAGAACAGGTCCATGTCGTAGTAGAAGCCGTAGCCCGAGATCCTGGTGGACGAATTCCCGCCCTCGCGGTGCCATTCGCCCTGCAGGCTGTAGCGCTGGGAATCGCCGCCGGTCGTGTCGTCGAGCGATCCGTAGAGGTCGGTGAGTTTCAGGCGGACGGCGCTCCGGGCGATCTGATCGCTCGAGTTCCAGTCGCCGTGGTAGCCCCGCGCCGAAATGCTCCAGCCGTCGTACTCGTCGCCCTGGCTGTAGGTGAGCGCGCCGTTGACCTTCTTGTAGTCGTCGCCCTTATCCCAAGGGCCGTCCGAGTGGGTCAGTTCGAGGGCGTAGAGCAGGTTCCCCGCGCCCAGCTCGGGCGAGTCCGCGATCAGCGTGCGCGCGTAGCCGTACATGCCGCCCTCGGCGACAAACAACCCGGTCGGCAGCTTCTTGTAATACTCCAGGTGCGCCGCGCCCGCCGAGGAGAAGTCCCCGTTGCGCGCGTAGTACGGCCCTTTTGCGTAATTCAGACGCAGCACCAGTTCGGGTATCACGATGTTCATGTCGGAATACCCCTGTCCGTGCCCGTGCGAGGGCAGGTTCAGCGGCATCCCGTCGAGAAACGTCGCGAAGTCCGTGCCATGGTCCAGGTTAAAGCCGCGCAGGAAATACTGGTTGGCCTTGCCGCCTCCGGCGTGCTGCGTGATGATGACGCCGGGCACGGTCTCGAGCACCTCGCCCCCGCGTAGCGTGGGCCGGTAGCGCAGCTGCAACTGCCCCACGGTGCCCTGCGTGGCGGAATCGGCGATTCCGGTCAGGCTGTCCGCGCGGCTCTCTACCAGAACTTCCGGCAGACGCGCGACGCCGGTCTCCGGCATTTCGGTTTCCGCCTGCGCCGCGGCGTTGCCGGCCGCTATCCCCATCAAGGCGCCGGCGGCGGCGAATGCGATCCCCCGTCTCCAGGAGTGCAAATAGGTTCTCATCGAATTCAATTCTCCTCTGTCGGCCGTGCAGGCCGATGATCTCCGGTGTGAAATGCGGATACACGGAGCCGGAGACGGGCGGGAACGCGCGGAAAACGGCAATGTCCGTAGTCCGGCGCGGCAGTGCGCCCATGGGTCCGCCACGCGCCGGCTGGCGCGGACGGCTTCAATATCTCCGGCTAGGCGGCCCGGGGAGGGGCGCGGCCGGAGATGCCGCTGAGGAGAACGGCGGCGTGTTCGGTATTCGGCAGGACCGCCGGGGCGAAGGCCGGGGCGGCCGGCGGATGCCAGACGAAAGCGTCAACCGGAAGCGGAGGCACCTGTGCCAGCGAGCAATACTGGGAGTGGTCCGGGGTATGCTGTTTGGCGGGGGGCGCGTTGCGGAAAGGCCGCGGCTTCTCCTGCGAACTCGATGGCGGGGAGTCTGGAGCCTGCGGCCGGACGGGCACCATGCGCGCCCGGATTTCGTCAGCGGAAAGACGGACGTGTTCCGCGTCGCCGCCCTCGGAGCCCCCGGTTGAAGGGCCGTGGACGTGCGGAAACCATCCGGGAGCGGGGTCGAAGCCATGATACGCGTGCTCCACAGCGCCCGCGGCATGCGTATGCACCACGCCGCCGTGCGTATGGTAGGCCTGCGCTTGCAGTGTGGGGGGCAGCGCCGATACCGCCATCAAGGCGGAAAGCGCCACTGCACACCACTGCGCGAAAAACTCCCGCTTCCTCATAGCAGCACAGCATGCGCTACGGCTGCCGTCCATGTCCAGTGCGGATTTCGTTAGCCCGCGTAGTCGCGCTGCAGCGTATTCAGATGGTGGTCGTGGTGGTGCACGGTGAAGAACAGGAGTTCCCGCAGCGACATCAGGCCGATGAGCGGGTGCTTCGCGCCCACGGCATCCAGGTCCGCTTCGCTCCAGCCGTCCAATTGGCGCGCCAGGTTGTCGCCCTCCTTGCGCAGGGCCTTGAGCAGCTCCGCCTTGCGGCTCAGGGTCACGGGGGGCGGCAGGAATTTCCCGGAGGCCTTGCCGCCCTCGTCCAGCACGCCTTCATACCGCGTCCGGACTTCCACGTAGCTCATGCCCTTCCGACGTGGTTTTGCCAGCACCAGTTTAAGCACGAACTTCGGCGCACGCAGGGCCGAGGTGAGCGGCTTGATACTGCGCACCAGGTGCTCCAAATGCTGCCCCATGGTCCAGCGGCCCTCCGGCGCATACTCGAATTGCGCGTCCGGCTGTGCGGAAATCCAATCCGCCACGCCGCCCACTGCGGCACGGAGCGCCGCCTGTATCTCCGCCTTGCTCTGCAGGTGCTCGCGCACAGGAATGTCGTTCATGCCCAGTCTCCTAGCGTTTCAGGGATTCTAGCAGCCGGGGCGAGGAAACGGGCAAGGAAAATATTCCGCGCTGCGCCACCGATTTCCCGGCCGCACGGTCCAATCCGGGAATAGACGCGGGCGCTGGCATTGGCGTATGCTCCGCGAAGCTATCCCTACCTTTATGGAGAAATCGAACCATGGCGATAACGCGGAGAAAATTCCTGGGGGCCACGGCCGCGGCGGTGGTAGTCGCCGGCACGAAGGCAAGCGGCAAGGTCTGGGGCGCGAACGAGCGCATCGGCGTCTGCACCATCGGCTTCAACGGCCAGGGCAAGACCCACATCGGCGATATCCTCGAGCGCGCCGACCAATACAACGTGCAATACACGGCGCTCTGCGACGCCGACGATCGCGTGCTGAAATCCGGCGCGCGCCTGCTCGAAAAGAAATACGGTGCCGCGCCGAAGACCTACAACGACATGCGCGAGGTGATGGAGGATAAGGACGTCGACGCGATCACCATCGCCACGCCGAACCACTGGCACTCGCTCGCCGCGGTGTGGGGCTGCCAGGCCGGCAAGGATGTCTACGTCGAGAAGCCCATCTCGCACAACATCTGGGAAGGCCGCCAGGTGGCTGCCGCCGCCAAGAAGTACGACCGCATCGTGCAGCACGGCACCCAGAGCCGCAGCAACAGCACCCTGCTCCGCGACATCAAGCTGATCCACGACGGCTTTATCGGCCCGATCAGCCACTCGCGCGGCTATGTGTACAAGAACGGCAACCGCATGGCCATCGGCAAGGGCATGCCCGCGGCCCCGCCGGACGACCTGCACTACGACCTTTGGCAGGGGCCGGCCCAAGAGACGCCCTATCAGGTAGTCGTCGACAACCCCAAACGCGGCCTGTGGGTACACTACAACTGGCACTGGTTCTGGGAATTCGGCAACGGCGAAATCGGCAACCAGGGCGTGCACGAGATGGACATCGCCTGCTGGATGCACAACCGCGGCATGCCGACGAAGATCATGAGCCAGGGCGGACGCTACGCCTGGGACGACGACGGCCAGACGCCCAACACGCAAGCCACCTCGTTCACCTATCCCGATGGCTCGATGATGACCTTCGAGGTGCGCAATCTCGGCAGCTTCGAGGAAGCCGACGGCGACGACTGCGGCAACAGCTGCTTCGGCACCGAGGGCTACTACGTGCGCAACCGCGGTTTCTTCGACTACAAGAACCAGCCCATCGAGGTTTCCGAGACCAAGCCGGACAGCCCGTCGAAGTTCGACCGATTCTTCATGGCCATTCGCAGCCGCGATGCCAGCATCAATCCCTGCGATGCGGACGTGGCCCATGTCTCGGCCGTGCACTGCCACCTCGGCAACATCGCCTACCGCCTCGGCCGCTCGCTCGAATTCGACCCGGCGGTCGAGCAGTTCGTGGGCGACGACGAGGCGAACACCCACGTCAAGCGCGATTACCGCCAGCCCTTCGAGGTGCCGCAGCTGGCCTGAGCAGGTTCTAAGTATTCGACATCCCAGGCCCGGAGACTCCCGTTGTCTCCGGGCTTTTCTTTGTCTGATACGCTGCCGCCGCCCGGAAGCGACGAATAATTGACAGTATCGCGATCCCGTGGTACCGTTCGGTTGGTCTGGCCGGGGGGCGCGGACCTCGAATCGAAGCATCATCTCCGGCTGAGGACATTTATTCGTACCGGGCAACCAGCGTTTTGAGCCGCATAGGCTAAGGTATCGATGGGGAATCGCGCAGACGCGGACGCACAGTCGTTCGCGTTTTCGCGTTTCAGCGCGTGTTTGTCCGGCCTGCCGTATCGTGATACCATGCAGGGCCGGGGGCGATGCCCCTCCAAGTTCAATCGCGGGAAGACGTTGTGGCAGAAGATTCCAAGCTCGAGCGGCTCATGCGCTGGCACCGGGGCGAAACCCCGGGGCCGTGGCAGATCTCGTTCTATCCCACCTACCGCTGCAACATCCGCTGCAAGATCTGCTGGAAACAGGCCTTCGAGGAACCCATCGATCGCGCCGAGGAAATCGGCTCCGAGCGCATGATGAAGCTGGTCGATGAGGCGGCGGATCTCGGCGTGCGGGAATGGATTATCGGCGGCGGCGGCGAACTCATGCTGCGCTCCACGGCCATCATGCCCATGCTCGAACGCATCCGCGAACGCGGCATGAACGGCATCGTCCAGACCAACTTCACCCGTTTCACCGAGGCCCAGCTCGAGCGGCTCGTCGACATGGGCTGGTACAGCCTCAACATCAGCCTCGATGGTCCCACCGAGGCCATCAACGACGCCATCCGTGACAAGAATGACTACGCGCGCGTGGTGGCCAACATCCGGAAAATTCAGGAAATCAAGAAGGCCCGGGGCTCGGAACTGCCGCTGATCAACATCACCTCGGTGGTCACCAATCTTAACTACAATCACCTCAAGGGCTTCATCGATCTGTCCCGCGAGTTCGCGATGTCGCCGGGTTACCTGACCCTCGTGGACCTGATCATCTTCGGCGAAAACGACAAGCAGTTCATGTTGTCCGACGCGCAGCGCGCGGAGCTGCCCGGCCTGGTTCGCGAGGCCATCGCCTACGCCGAGGAGCAGCAGGTCGCGTGCGGCTACGTCAACTTCCTGGGCGGGCTCGAGAAAGGCGAGAAGGCCGACGCGCTGGATCTGTTCTCGACACCCGAGGACACGGTCTCGCCCAAAAGCATGTGCTTCGAGCCGTTCTACCACATGGTCATCCTGCCCGACGGCCTCAGCGGACCTTGCTGCACGTTTTACGACGCCGAGAACGCGAATTCGGTATGGAGCCTGGGCCTCAAGGAAGTGTGGCTGGGCCCGTATATGCAGGAATCGCGGCGCAAGCTGCTGCAGGGCACGCCCATGGAATACTGCAAGGAATGCATGCTGACCCGCATTGCGGCGAACCAGCACCTGCAGAATGAATTTGCCGATTTTGCCGAACGGGCCGTGGCGGAGGAGCCGCTAGCGATTGGCAACCTTGTGGGGCGCGCCGCCCGCAGCCTCGGCAAGCACGGCGTGGCCGGCACCATCAAGCGCGGCCGCGAATGGCTCGATATCCGTTCGCGCGCGAAAAAAGAAACCGCCGCGCGCTGACACCGCCCGATGGACTCCGCGCCGCAGGGGTTGCTATCATCCGCTTTTCCGCCCGTTCCATGCGCATGGGCGGCTTTCTTTATAGGCTTTTCCCGGGAAGACTCATATGTGCCAAGACCCGAAACAGACTCCGATTTATAAGCTCCGGCATTCGCTGGCCCATATCATGGCGCAGGCCATTCTCGAACTCCGGCCCACGGCGCAGCTGGCCTTCGGTCCCCCGGTCGACAGCGGCTTCTACTACGACTTCGACTTCGGCGGCGAGCCCATCGGCGAACGCGATCTGCAAGATATCGAGAATCGCATGCGCCGCATCATCAAGGAAAAGCAGCCCTTCGAGCAGCGTTTCCTGCCGCTCGACGGCGCGCTGGCCCAACTCGACGGCCAGACCTACAAGACCCAATACGCCAAAGAACTCGTGGAAACCGGCAAGGCGGGAGACGAGGGACTCGGCTTCTATACCAATGGCCCCTTCACCGACATGTGCGAGGGCCCGCACCTGGAACATACCGGCGAAGTGCCCAAGGGCTGCTTCAAGCTCGACCGTATCTCCGGTTCCTACTGGCGCGGCAGCGAAAAGAATCCGATGCTCACCCGCGTGTACGGGCTGGCCTTCGAGAGCAAGGAAGAGCTCGAGGACTACATCGCGCGGCGCAAGCTGGCGATGGAGCGCGACCACCGCAAGCTGGGCGAAGAACTCGACCTGTTCGTGATGGACCAGGAGGTGGGCGTTGGCCTGCCGCTGTGGCTGCCCAACGGCGCCGTGGTGCGCAATGAACTGGAATCGTGGGCGCGCGAGGTGGAATTCCGCGCCGGCTACCGCGCGGTCTCTACTCCGGCTATCACTCGCAAAGAGCTCTACCTGCGCTCCGGCCACCTGCCCTACTACGCCGATTCGATGTATCCGCCCATGCCGGTGGACGAGCACGACGAGTATTACCTGCGGCCCATGAACTGCCCGCACCACCATAAGGTGTATGGCGCGCGGCCGCATTCCTACCGCGACCTGCCGGTGCGCCTCGCCGAATACGGCAATACCTACCGCTACGAAAAGCACGGCTCGCTCGCGGGACTACTGCGCGTGCGCGCCATGTGCATGAACGACGCGCACATCTACTGCACCCCCGAGCAGGTGGAGCAGGAATTCCGCTCGGTCATCGAGATGTACCTGATGTACTACAAGCACCTGCGCATGGGCGGATTCCGCGTGCGCCTGTCGCTGCACGACACCGATTCCGGCAAGTTCGTGGCGAACGAGGAAGAGTGGGTGCGCAGCGAAGACATCGTGCGCGACGTGCTCCGCTCGATGGATATCGCCTTCGAGGAAGAGGCAGGCGAGGCCGCCTTCTACGGCCCGAAGATGGATATTCAGGTGAAGAACCTTCTCGGCCGCGAGGAGACCGTGTCCACCTGCCAGCTCGATTTCGTGATGGCCGAGCGCTTTGACCTCACCTACGTGGACGCCCACGGCGAAAAGCAGCGCCCCTACATCATCCACCGCGCGCCGCTCTCCACCCACGAGCGGATGATTTCCTTCCTCATCGAACTCTATGGCGGCGCGTTCCCCACGTGGCTCGCGCCTACCCAGGTCATGCTCATCCCAGTGAAGGACAACCTGAACGACTACGCCGATGAAATCGAGAACCGGCTGCGACACCAACTCTTCCGCGCCGAGGTGGACTCCTCCGACGAATCGTTCAACAAGAAGATCCGCAATGCCGTTACCCGCAAGATCCCGAACATCTGGATTCTCGGCGGGCGGGAGAAAGAGAACCGCGAGATCACCTGGCGCCGCTATTGCTCGAAGATCCAGCAGACCGTGCCGCTCGACCATGCCTGCCATGCGCTAGAACGCATGCGCGCCGAGCGCATGATGGACAACTTCGACGACGTGAATCTGCCCATCGCAGAATAGCCCCCGAGCCTACTCGGCGGTATTCAATGGATCTTCCAGACCCAGCTCCTCGCGCATGTATTGATTGACAAACATGCGGTCGGGGTCGATACGCAGTGCTTCTGCTCGGGCGCGCTCGACATCCCCATCGACATAAAGCAGCCTTATCAGGGGTATCAGCGGCCGGACTTCGTCGAGCATGCCCATGCTCATGAGGCGTTTGATCACCTCGTCCAATTCTGCTGCGGCACCTGCGTCTCCCAGACGGATGGAGGCGATCGTCTCCATCGCCTGCGTGTGGCCCACCGGGTCGTATTTCGCCAGCTCGATCCGGGTGATGGCCTGCGCGAAGCGATTGTCGCCGTCGTCCATGGCCAGTTGCGCCAGGATGGCCGGCCCCGTGTATGTATCCACGGCATAGCGGCGCAGCGCCCGGTCGGTTTCTTGCTCGCTAAATCCCGCCAGCGGTTCCGCAATGCCCATCCATTCCTTCATGCGCGCATAGTCGATCTCTGTTTCCACCATCGGCGGGTCCGGCAGCGAGGTCTGCGTGTGGTCGCGCTCGATTCGGTAAACCCGGATGGGAAACTGCCCTGGGAAGTCGCGCGTCGAAAAGCGGAGCCCGCGCGCTTTGAGCGCTGGCTCGAAGCTGGACTCATAAGGCAAATCCAGCGCGTCGCGGCTGAACATCGCCCACACGCCTCGCGCCTGCCGCGTCGCGTTCGCATCAAGGTAGCACTGTGCCAGGTCGGCGGCGGCCTCGAGTGTATACACGGTCCGCTGCCGTAACTCCGGTCGGTTCATCTCGAAACGGCGCCAGTCCAGGGTCCCCTTGATGATCGGCATGCCGCGGGAGACGATGAGGTCGTCCGGCTGCAATTCTGCCAGCACATGGCGGTTCGCCCCGGCCCAGTCCGACGTGGTCTGGCTGTAGGGATAGAACATGAGCAGTTGGTAGCCATAAACCAGCGCCAGCGCCGACACCAGCAGCGCGCGCGCGCCGCGCCCGCGTAGCAATGCCAGCATCCCGCCGGCCAGCGCATACAGCAATACGGGCGAATAAATGGTAAAGCGGGGCTCGACAATCGGACGCCACAGGAAACTCATGGCAAGCATGAACAGGAGCGGAAGCAGCCCGCAGGTCAGCAGCAACGCCTCTCCTCGCAGCGCAGGGATGTCGGCGCCCGCAGCCCGGCCCCGCCAAAGCTGCCATGCCCGCGGAGCATTGCGCGCGATGCACCAGCCGATGCAGACCAAATAGAAGCCCATCAGGGCGTAGTCCGCCAGCCAGTGCCCCGTGCGGAGCGTCCGCTGTAATTCCAGCCAGGGGTACTCGCCCGGGTGCGCATCCAGCAGCGCCTCGAAGTGCGGCAGCGAAAAATCCATCTCGAAGTCTTTATGCGGTACCACCGCATCGTCCGCGAAGAGATCGAAGAGTGCCTCGTTCAAGGTTGGCAGCCGGTGCTCGTCGTTCGCTTCCGCGGTCGGTATCCGATGCCAGGATTCCCTCAGCCACACCAGCGGCGATACCACAATCACGGCGGAAGCCAGCCCCCAGGCGATGCAATGCCGCCAGCGCAGGCGCGTAAACAGCAGCAGATAGATGCCGTGCGCCGCTATCAGGAATACCAGGAAGGCATGGGTCCACATCATCAGCGCCAGCGATACAAAGTAGGCCAGCCAAACTAGTGCGGCTCCGGACTCGATCGCGCGCAGCAGCAGGTATATCGAAATCACGGCCAGTATCGGGAAAAGGATATAGAAGCGGATGGTGTGCGCGTGCCAGATTTGGGGCGCGGAGACGGCGTACAACAGCAGCGCCATCACCGCCGCACGGCGGCTGAACACCCGTGCCGTAAGGGCATACAGGGCAGGGAACGCCAGCAGGCTGATCAGTATCGACCCGACCCGCATCTGGTAGAGGGAGAGGTTCGCGGCGTGCTTCAGCACATGCGCCAGCACGGGATACACCGGCAGCGTCTCGGGGTTGGGGTAGCGGATGAAGGTCAGGAACTCCGACAGCCGGGGGGTGCCGAGGTAACCGATGACCCCGAGCTCGTCCAGGCTGGTGGTGACATCCTCCAGCCGGAACAGCCGCAGTGCTAACGCCAGTAGTATGGCCGCCCCTGCCGCGGTCCACGCGAAACCGCGCGACCAGTCTGCGCCCTGAGTTGACTTCATCTCCGCCCCTCCACCTTGCCACCCTACCGTTGACGCCTGTCGAACGGCAAAGTTACACTGCCCGTGTACTGCCCGGGAGCCGGTACTGCGCCGGTGGGCGACCAGGGGCGCAGGATGGTAACACTGGGCATAAGCGAAGACCAATTCGATTCCGGCGCTGCCTTGAGCGACGGAACGCGGCTGCTATTCGCCAGCAACGAGGAACGCTACACGCGGCGAAAGAACGAAGGCGGCTTTCCGCACCGATCGCTGCAGGCCCTGCTCGAGTATACCGGTATCGACGCCGGCGACATCGAGCGTATCGTTATCCCCGGATTCAATACGCCGCCGTTGCCCGTCCGCATGTTTCCGGGCATTCACCGCACCAACTTCGACGCGCGCCGCAGGGACCCGGAGTCGCCGACGGCGCGCTTCATGGATTTCGTGCGGTATCACACGCCCATTACCCACGCCCGCGAACACGATTGGGTGTCGCTGGCGTGCCGTCCGATGCTGCGCCCGGTCACGCGGCGCAAGCTGCCCGGCGTGCTCCGCAACCGCCCGCTGGAGTTTCTCGAACACCACCATGTGCATGCGGCCGGTGCCTGGGTGCTCTCTGGAATCGACGAAGCCCTGTGCGTCACTGCCGATGGCATGGGCGACGGTCTGTCATCGACGGTTAGCCGCTGTACCCCCGGCGGAGGCGTCGAACGTATCGCCGCCATGCGCTGGTCGGACTCCTTCGGGCTCATGTTCGAGATGCTCACCGAGGCGATGGGCTTCGTGTCGCATCGCGACGAGGGCAAGCTCACCGGGCTGGCCGCCTCGGGCGATCCCCGCGCCGTAAAGCTTCCCTCCATGTTCCATGTACAGGAAGGCCAGCTGTGCTACCACGGGCAGTACGGGGCCTCGGGCATCCGATGGGCGCGCCGCGAACTGGTGGAGAAATACCGCCGCGAGGACATCGCCGCCTGGGCGCAGGAACAGCTCGAAAGCAACATGCTCGCGCTGGTCGAGTACTGGCTCGCGCGCACCGGCCTGCGCTCGTTGGTGCTGGCAGGCGGCATCTTCGGCAACGTGAAACTCAACCAGCGACTGCACGAACTGGATGCCGTCGAACGCCTCTTCGTCGTCCCGAACATGGGCGACGGGGGGCTTTCCGCCAGCGCCTGCTGCGCGGCAGGAGCCGTGGCGCGTGCCCCGATAACCGACGTATTCCTCGGCGAGGGCTACGACACGGCGGCGTGCGAGGCCGCCCTCAAGGCTGCCAAGCTCGACTACATCCGCTGCGACGATCCCGAATCGACCGCCGCGCAGATGCTGGCCGAGGGCAACATGGTCGCGCGGTTCCGCGGACGCATGGAGTGGGGGCCCCGGGCCCTCGGTGCGCGCTCCATCCTCGCGCCCGCCTCCGACCCCGTCATTGTCGAGCGGCTGAACCAGGCACTGGCCCGCAGCGATTTCATGCCCTTCGCCCCCGCCCTGCTCGACGAGGACGCCGACGACTACCTCGAAGGGCTCACGGCCGCGCGGCATGCGGCGGAATTCATGACGGTCTGTTTCCGCTGCAAGCAGCGCATGCGCGACGAGTTTCCTGCCGTCGTGCATGTGGACGGCACCGCGCGCGCGCAGTTGGTGCGGGCCGACCGCAACCCCGGGCTGCACCGCGTCCTCTCGGAATACAAGGCGCGCACCGGCCAGACCGCCGTGCTCAACACCAGCTTCAACATCCACGAAGAGCCCATCGTCCGCACGCCCGAGCACGCCGTGCGCGCCTTCCAGACCGCCCGGCTCGATTGCCTCCTCCTCGAAGACTTCCTGGTGAAGCGGCCCGCCTAGCGCGCCAGACGGAAACCGATGTCGTACACCGCGTCGTCCGGCTGCAGGCCCGCCCGCTTCGCTGAACGGCACAGCGTAATCCCGCTCGTCCACGCGCCCCCGCGTATAATCCGCACCACCCCCGACGCCGGCCCCGCCGGGTCCGACGCCGGGCTGCTCCCGTAATACGCCGTGTCGTACCAATCGTTGCACCATTCCCACACATTGCCGCCCATGTCGTAGGCGCCAATCGGGCTGTGGCTTTCCTGCGTCGCCACCGGGCCGTTCGGGCTGACGTTGACCCCGTCGAACCAGCCCACGGGCGACGTATAAGGCTTCGGTACCAAGTCCAGCGGATTCATGTATCCCGGGTTCACGTCGAAATAATTAATCCGGTCCTTGCCACTCGCCGTGTCCGCGGTGATGGGGTATATCCAGTGCTTGCTGCCGTCCCACGCCGCCGCGCGTTCCCACTCCGCCTCCGTCGGCAGTCGATATCCCGATTGTCCGAAATCGGCGGACCAGTCCGTCGGGTCGTACACGGGTGTCAGCCCCGCGATGCTGGAGAGCCAGTTCGTATAGAGCGCCGCGCCATGCCAAGTCACCATCATGATCGGATGTTCGCCGGTGGAATATTGCACCAGCGTGTCGGTGGCTACCTTACGCGGAATAAAACGGCCGCCCGTATAGGCGACATGTCGGTACGAGCTCGTGAATTCGTACACCAGCAGGTTGTCTGGACCGCCGTAGATGTCGCGGATCGGGTTCCACGGATCGCCGTTCTCATCGCGCAGGTATTGGCGCGTGTCGTTGTGCGCCCAGTTCAACACGTCGCAGAACTGCTGCACGGTCACTTCGAATTTGCCGATGGAATACTGCGAGAGCGCGACAGTATGCACCGGCTGTTCCGCACCGCTCACCGCATTTGGATCGCCCATGTCGAAACTGCCGGGCGCTACCGTAATCATCTCGGGCAGCGAGAGGAAATAGGCGGCGACATCGAGCGCTGCCGTCACGTTGGTATCGAGCCGTATGGCGCTCGTATAGCCATCGCTCCACCCCAGAAATTCATACCCGCTGTCGGGCACCGCCACGACGGTTGTACCGTCGCCACCGATCGCTACGATCTGATCCGTATTGCCCGTCAGCGTGCCGCCGGTTTCCGCCTCGTAGTGCAGCGTGAATTGCTGCGTGAAGCTCGCGGTGACGCTGAGATCCGCGGTCACGCCCGTATCCGTCCTGGTCGCCGTCAGCACGCCGTCGCTCCACTGGTCGAAGGCATAATCGGAATCGGGAATGGCGGTCACGGCGGTGCCGTCGCCCCCGGGCGACACCCACTGCGAGGCATTTCCTGAGAGCGAGCCGCCGGTTCCTGCGGCATAGGTGAGCAGGTACTGCTGCACGAATTCGGCCGTAACGCTGATGTTGCCGGAGACCGCCAAGTCTGTCCTGGTCGCCGTCAATACGCCGTCGCTCCATTGCACAAAGGCGTAGCCAATATCGGCCAGCGCGACCACGGCCTCGCCGTCGGCGCCTTCGCTCACAACCTGGTGAATATTTCCGGTCACCGTCCCCCCGGTACCCGCAGCATAATCCAGGGTATACGTCGTCTGAACGTAATTGTCCTCCGCCTTGAGCTGCAGGCGGGCATTGGCGATTCGCTGGTTCGGATAGTCACTGGCGATGTCCCAAATGATTGCCTTGGCCGTACCTGTCGCTACGCCTGAGACGTCACCGGTTAGGCTCGTCACGGAAAAGGGGTAGCCATCCGCGCCGCCATTCTTCGAGAGCATGACCGTGATGTCACAGGGGCCGTTCGGCGCATCCAAATCGTAAAGAATCAGCACCTCCGTACCGCCCGTCGCGCTGGGCCGCTGCTGGAAGAACACATTGGATATTTCGGGCGGGTCGGCAGCATGCGCGGGTGCGGCGAACGCCAGCGCCAGCCCGAGCAGGCATACATGCCGCCGTCGGTATCGAAGTGCCGCAATCCCCACCAAGACAAGTAATATGGCAAGCGGCACCGGGTAGAGGGGCAGGCCATTCGCACCACCCACGCGCAAGGCGTCGGAATCCGTCGTCACGCCGAGATTGCCCGCGAGATCGAAGCCGGTTATCTCGATGTCCGCAGGACCTGCCAGGGCGTCGGACGGGATCGTCAACGCATAGACAAAAGATCCTGATTTGCTGTCCCCCGAAACATAAGCTGCGTCCTTTCCCTCGACGCGTACGACAGGCAATCCATCCAAAGTCTCGTCCACGGAGAAACGGATCTCAACAGATTCTCCAGGGCTCGCCACCGACGGTGCTACCACGAGGTCCGAATACTCCGGCGGCGATCCCAATCCCAGCGTTTGCGCGCTGCTCGCCCCAATCGGATTACCCAAGACATCGCGCAGGCCCGTCGCGCTTATGGTCACGGGTGCGTCGGTGCGCATTTCGCCGTCGTACCAATAGAGGATCGTCGGTGCTTGCCCCCCGGCGAGATCGGGCGACGGATTAAACGTGCCGGTGCCTGCTCCGGAGATGTGGTAGTTGGCCGGGTCGTCGAGGCCATCGGACAGCATGGGCCGGGAAAAGTAGACGGCGAGGATGTATTTGCTGAGCGTGCCCGCGCCGGAAACCTCGGGTGGAGTCGTATCGAGCACGCCCCCGCCGGACACGGCCGTGCCCTCGAGCGCGCTCGCCGCGCTGGCGGCGGTGCACAAAACGGCCAGCAGTAGTAGACTGTAACGGCGCATGGTTCTCCCCGGGGCGCGGAAACAGCGGCTATCCTGCCAGCCATTTCCGTGCTACAGTTGAACACAAAACGCCGTTATACTACATATCCGCCGGATGCTCAACCCCGGATTCCTGTGCAGGCGGGGTCTGGGGCGCGGGCGGGCTGCCGCCCTGGTTGTGCAGCGTGGTGCCTGCCAGCCAGAAAAACAAGGCCAGAATACCGACGAGCAGCGCGTTCGCCAGCAGACAGCCCGTCATGCTCTTCTCCGGATAGGCCGGAGTCTTCGCGTAAATCCGATTCCACCAGTTCATGATACCGCCTCCCTCAGGGTGTTGCCCGGCGCGCGCCGTGGCTGGATTTCCCGTGCGTGTCTTTCGCTCTGCTATACTCCGCGCTTCCTGAGCGGAGTAAGGAGAATTCCCATGACCAAGTCGCTGCGCGTGGCCATTATCGGCTGCGGCGAAATCGCGAAGCAATTGCACGTGCCGGACCTCGCCACCAGCCCCAATGCGGACATTGTGGCCTTCTGCGATATCGAGACTGACATGGCGCGCGGCCTGGCGGAAACCTGGGCACCCGATGCCCGCATCTACAAAGACTACAAGCTGATGCTGAAGGACGGCGTGGCCGAGGCCGTGGTGGTGTGCCTGCCGAACAAGCTGCACGCCCCGGTGTCCATCGACGCCCTGAACGCGGGCTGCCATGTGCTGGTGGAAAAGCCCATGGCCACTAGCGCCGCCGAGTGCGACAAAATGCTTGCCGCCGCGAAGAAGGCCGGCAAGCAATTGCTGGTGAACCAGTGCCAGCGCCTGCACCCCGCGCACCTCAAGGCCAAGGAAGTGCTCGACAGCGGCATCCTGGGCAAGGTGCTCCACGTGACCGCCATGTTCGGCCACGGCGGCCCGCGCGAATGGTCTCCGCGCGGCACCTGGTTCTGGAAGAAATCCGAGGCGCGTTTCGGTGCCATGGCCGACCTCGGCGTACACAAGGCCGACCTCATCCGTTATCTCACCGGCAAGGAAGTGGCGGAAGTGTGCGGCTTCGTCGAGAACTGCAACAACCCCAAGGATGACGTCGACGACAACATGGTCTCGGCCATACGCTTTACCGATGGCACCGTGGGCACGCTTGCCGCATCGTGGACGGTCTATGGCGAGAGCGCCGACTTCATTTCGCTGCACTGCGCCAAGGGTTCGCTGCGTGTCCGGCTCTGGCCGGGCGAGCCGGTCATCGCGCACCTGCAGCATCCGCAGTGCGAGATTTCTTTCGAGCCGCCCGAGCCCCGGGGCGACTACGCCGGTTCATGGGGACTCGACGCTGGTGGTAGCTTCGCGCGCGCGTGCCTCGGGCTCGAGCCGCCTTTCTGCCCCGGTGAGGAAGGCAAGAAATCCCTCGAGCTGATTCTCGCTATCGAGAAGGCCGCCCAGACCCGCAAGACCGTCAGCCTTAAGCACTAGTCCATCGCACCCAGGGGGACACCGTTGGCATGGTCTTCAGTTCCGTACTGTTCCTGTTTCTGTTCCTGCCGGTCGTGGTGTCGGTGTACCATGCATCACCCCGGTTCGCGCGGAACCTATGGCTGCTTGCCGCCAGCTTGTTCTTTTACGCCTGGGGCGAGACCTTCTACGTCGGCGTGATGCTCGTATCCGTGCTTGCCAACTACGGCCTCGGCCTCGCGGCCGATCGGTTCCGCGGCGGCCCCTTCGGCGGTCGCATCCTGCTGCTGACGGTTTTGCTTAATCTCGGCATGCTCGGCGTGTTCAAATACGCCAATTTCATCGCCGACAATGTGAACGTGGCGCTCGCCACGCTGGGCCTCGCGACGGTTGAGCTAAGCCCGGTGCACCTGCCTATCGGGATATCCTTCTTCACCTTCCAGGCCATGTCTTACGTGATTGACGTCTACCGCGGCCAGGCGCGCGTCGAGCGCAATCCCTTCAATGTCGCGCTCTATATCGCCCTGTTTCCGCAGCTCATCGCCGGCCCCATTGTGCGCTATCAGGACGTGGCCGACCAGATCCGGGAGCGAAGCACTTCGGCCGATCTGTTTGCCCAGGGCATCCGCCGATTCGTGATCGGGCTCGGCAAGAAGGTGCTCATCGCAAACCTCGTTGCCGTGCCGGCCGACGCCATCTTCCAGCTGCCCGCCTCGGAACTCACCACCGGCCTCGCGTGGCTCGGCACCATTTGCTATACGCTCCAGATCTACTTCGATTTCTCCGGCTATTCCGACATGGCCATCGGCCTCGGGCTTATGTTCGGCTTCCGGTTCCTCGAGAATTTCCAGTGGCCCTACATCGCGCGGAGCATCAAGGAATTCTGGCGGCGCTGGCACATTTCCCTTTCCACCTGGTTCCGTGACTATCTCTACCTGCCGCTGGGCGGCAACCGTCACGGCAATCTGCGCACCTACTTCAATCTCGTCACGGTGTTCTTCCTCTGCGGCCTGTGGCACGGGGCCAGCTGGAGCTTCGTGGTCTGGGGCCTCTATCACGGCGCGTTCCTGGTGTTCGAGCGCACGCGCGCCGGCGCCGTGGTCGACCGCATGCCGCGCCCGCTACAGCATGGCTACACCCTGATCGTCGTCATGATCGGCTGGGTATTCTTCCGCCATGAGACCCTGCCCGGCGCGCTGCATCACCTCGCCGCCATGGCTGGATTCGATGGCGGCGCCGTGCCGCTCTATCCCGTGGGTTACTATCTGCAATACGACCTCTGCCTCGCGCTGGCGCTGGGTATCTTCGGCGCGACGCCCTGGCTTCCCGCGCTGGCCGTTTGGTACGAACGCCAGGATTCGCCGGCCCTGCGGCGCGCGGGCGATATCGCCCTTATCGCCGCGCCGCTGGCCGTACTCTATTGCGCTGCGGTGGTGCTGTCGGCGGGCACCCACAACCCCTTCATCTACTTCCGGTTTTAGGGGGCGGCATGCAGCACGCGAAACACTGGATACTCATCGCGGGATTCATGGTCCTGCTCTGGCTGCCCACAGCGGACTACTTCCTGCATTTCGATCCCACGCCACGCCTCGAGGAAAAGCGCGAGCCTGCCGTCTGGCCCGGATGGCCGCAGAACCGCGAGGATATCGAAGCATTCCCGGCCGCGTACGACGCCTATTTCAAGGATCACTTCGGGCTGCGCGAGCGGCTGGTGCTCACCTACCTCAACACGAAGACCTGGGTTTTCCGCAGTTCACCCATCGACTGGGGCACCATCGGCAAAGACGGCTGGCTCTTCCTGAGCGGCGTCTCGAACGTGGATACCTACCGTGTCCACTCGCCGCTTACCGAAGCAGACCTCGAGCATCGGCTGGCGGATTACCAGAGCCAGCGGGCTGCGTGCCTGAAGCAAAGTGCGTTGCATCTCGTCGTGTGGGGACCCAACAAGTCGACCATCTATCCCGAGTATCTGCCCGGCTGGATGACACGCCTGCACGACCGCACCAACCTTGATGCCCTGCAGGAATACGTGACGCAGCGGTCCGACATCGAGATGGTCGACCTGCGTCCGGCCCTGTTGCGCGGCAAGCAAGACACGCGGGTCTATTACCGCGCCGAGAGCCACTGGAATACCCTGGGCGCCTATATCGCCTACCGGACGATTCTCGAACACATCGGCGACCGGGTACCGGGAATCCAGGTGCTGACCAAAGACGATGTAACCTTTGAACTGCGGCCGCGCAACCAGGCCGACACCATTCTGCCCTTCGCCATTCCGGCCTACCAGGCCGAGTGGGTCGAGGGCGCGACCATCAAGAATCCGCGCAGCCGTTTCCTCGGCCGCGAAATCGAGGGGCTCGACCTGAAGCGTGACGTCGACCTGCTCGAGTACGTTTCCGGCGACGGTCTCACCGGGCCGACCCTGCTCATGTTCCACGACTCGTTCGGCTACCCGATGATGCCGTTCCTGGTCGAGACCTTCGCGCGCTGTGTTTTTGTACGGCGGCCCAGCTTCAACGAGCGCATCATCGAGGCGGTCAAGCCGGACGTCGTCATCGACCTGCAGGTCGAGCGCAAGCTGCTCTCCGGCGAGAACCTCGAGCGCTATCCCGGCCTCGGCAGTTGGTAGTCCCTTACGGCGAAGGCTTTAGAAACTCCGCGCTTCCTTCGCCCCGCTTCGATCCCATGTCGATGATTTCGCGGGTGGTCGGATAGGCGAAGTCGATGCCGGCGCGGCGGAACTCGTCGAAGATCTCCAGGTTAATGGCCTGCTGGATGTCCATGTAGACCTTGTAGTCCGAGTCCAGCACGTAATACACGCACTCGAAGTCCAGCGAGAAGTCCCCGTACTTGTAGAAGTGCGCCCGGTCAAAGCGCACGATCTCCTGAAACTCGATGATCTTCCGCACCATGTCGGGAATCTTGCGCAACTTGCTGAGTTCCGTTTCGTAGGTGACGCCGAAGTAGAACTTCACCCGGCGCTCCTTCATGCGCTTGTAGTTCTGCACCCGGCTGCCGATGAGGTCGGCGTTCGAGAATACGATCTCCTCGCCGCCCAGGCTCCGCATGCGCGTCGTCTTGATGCCGATGCGCTCTACCGTGCCGCTCTGTTCGCCCACGACGATAAAGTCGCCCACGATAAACGGCTTGTCCATGAGAATCGCGAGCGAGCAGAAGATGTCGCCGAGGATGTTCTGCAGCGCGAACGCGATGGCGATACCGCCGATGCCCAGACCGGTGACGATGCCCGTGATGTCGTAACTCAGTCGGTTGAGCACCAGCAACAGCACCGCCGACCAGATGGCCACCCGCCCGAAAAACGCGAAGTGACCATAGACCGACGCCGTCGATGGGTCGGACAACTCGATGCGCCGCTGTTCCCGCTGCAGGAAGCGCTTGAAGAGTTCGCTCACCCACAGGGCAATCTGCACATAGATGACCAGGTAGAGCGCGATATCGAAGGCGCTGCTGATTGATTCGGGGAGTTGGAGCGATTGCGTGCTGGCGTAGGCCGCCAGCAACACGATGAAGAGCGTCTTGGTGTCGCGGATGAGCGCCAGCACGACCTCGATCGCGAACGACGCGTCGGTGCCTGTCTGCGTTGCGGTCACGAGGCGCCGCAACACCGTGCGCCGCAGGATGAGCCTTATTGCCCATACGACGATCAGCACCAGCACGAATGAACCGCCCGACTTCACCAGCATCGCCATGCTGAAGCCGCGGTCGTCGATGACGAAGAGCTCCTTTTCCCAGAGTTCCTCCGCCTGCACACGCAGTTGCTCCAGCCGCTCGAGGAAACTGCCCGAGGCGAGAATCTCATTCAGGCTGCTGTTTAGCCGCTGGGCCAGGCGCTCGATGCGTATCAGCCGCGCGGCATATTCCCGCGCCTGGCCCTCTTGCTTCCGCAGGGCATCCAAGCGGGATTTCGCTTCGGTCGGATCGGCCGGGCCGCCGCTTTCCGCCGCGAGCACGTTCTCGAGTTCAATCTGGCTCGCGCGCAAATCGTTCAATCGCGCTTCCAACAGCGTCTTCGAACGGGCGACTTCGTCCAGCAGCGTGCGCGTTTCCACCGACCAGTCGCGGTAGGGAATGTCGGGCACTTCGTTCATCAAGTCGTGCCGCCGCTGCCACAGGGTCGCTTCGTCATTGCCGCGCGCCAGGCGCTGTTCCAGGTATTGGACCCCGGCATTCCCGGCTTCCACCCAGGCACTCCGGGCCGTGACGCGTTCCAGCAGCTTGGGCCGCTCGGCCTCGTCCGTCACTTTGCCCAGGGCTTCGCGCGCCTCCGCCAGCAGCCGTTCATTGGCATCACGCGTCTTCCGCTGTTGTGCGAGTTCCTTCTCCAGCGCATCGCGCCGCGCCGTAATATCCGCCAGCTTCGCCTCGAGCAGCTCCTCTGGGAAGATACCTTGCTCCTGCGCAGCCGCCATCCGTTTCTCGGTGAGTTCAGCCAGGGTCTTGGCCGATTCCAGCGCCGTCTCCGCCACCGTTGCCCTCGCTTCGGCTACCTTTTGCCGCTGCCACGCGATCCGCGATGCCAGCTGCACCTTCACCATGTCGTTCTGCAGCTTGGCGGCCAGGGCGTTGTCGTTGTTCGCGGCCACCGCATCGCGCGCCTTGCGCCGCGCTTCCTCCGCCTGCTCGAACTGCGTCTTGGCGCGGGCCAGTGCCGCCCGGGCCGCCTCGTCGGCCAGCTGCGCCGTGAGCAGGTCACGCTGGGTCGCCTCGGCGTTGTCCCGTATCTGGTCGATGTAGTCGATCGTGTACGGCGGCGGGTCGGTCAGTCCGGTTTCCTCGAACCCCTGCAGTGCGCTCGCCAGCGAGTCCCGCTTTTTCTCCGCGCTTTCCTGCTCTACCCGCAGCGTGACGCGCATGCGCAACTGGTCGGCCAAGTCGCGCCACATTTCCAGTCGATCGGTCGAGATGGGATCGGGCGGCCCCTGCACCAGCGATTTCGCTTGCTCCTCGAGCTCGGCCAGGCGGGCATTCGCCTCCTCAAGCAGCGCGTCGAGGTCTTCCTCGACCGGCGCTTCGTCCTTGCTTTCGGCCTCGGCGCTGGCGCCCTCGATTGCTGCTTTTTCACCTTGGGGCTGCCCAGCCGCTTGCTCTTTAGGGGCGGGGGCATCGCCCTGCGCCGGCGCAACCGGTGCGACCGCGAAAATCAGGGCCACCAGAAACAAAGCAGTCAGCGTTCGAAGCGAAGACATGTGTACCCTCGAGTTGGCGTGGCTGGAACGCCGCCCCATAGGGGCAGCGATACATTCGGCTGCCATTCTCACCATCCCGTACGCCGTGGTGCAAATCCGGCCGGAGCCGGCGCGCTTGCCTTGCGGGATCGCGAAAGTTACGCTTGCGCCATGGCGCGTACCCTTATGAAGAAGTCCGTTGCATTCGTCTTCGCGACCGGTGTCATCGGAATTACAACGCTGCTCCTTCTCGAGGTGGCGGTGCGCATCGTCCTTCCGCAGCCCCCGCCGTCGCTCTGGCTGCAGGCCGATGCCCGCTACGGGCATGTGATGCGGCCGGATTTTCAACAGGATTTTCCTTTCACGGGCAGCGGCTACGTCATGCACGTGCGTACCAATTCCCAAGGCTTCCGCGACGCGGAGCCCCTGCCGGCCCAGCCCGGCGTGCCCACCATCGTCTTCGCCGGAGATTCCTTCACCTTCGGCCACGGAGTCGATATTGACGAGCGATTCGACACCTTGTTCAAGGTGCAACTGGCGCAGTCGGGGCGCGCGGCCCGGTGCATCAATATCGGTGTCAATGCGTGGGGCACGCTCCAGGAGAGCCGCTATATCGAGGACCATCTGGATACCCTCGCGCCCGACATCGTTGTGCTTACCTTCTGCGAGAACGATCCCTTCGACGACACTTATTTCCTTGAGAACGGCGTTTCGTTCGACCGGGTTACCTTTCCCGGCAAAACTTTTCTCCGTGCGCATTCGCATCTGTTCCGCGTATTGCAGGAGCAATACCTGCTTTTCCGTAAGCGGCAGACCATGGCAGCTGAGGCAGCGCAAACGGCCGCCGCGCCGCCGCCGGAATTAGAACAGGCGCATGCCGCGCCGCCGATAGACGATGCCGCCTGGCAGCGTACCGAGGGCTACCTGGCTGGTCTCGCGGAAGCGCTGGCCAAGCGCAATCCCGATGCCTTGCTGCTGATTCAGGCGACCGCTCCGTGGGATCCGGACATCGCTGCCCGGCTGGGCGAGATCGCGGCGCGGCATGAACACATCGAATACCTGCCGCTGGAGGCCGTGGCAGCCCTGCCGGAAGGCGAGCGCAGGCTGGCCTACGACGGTCACTGGAGCCGGCGCGTGCATGAGCTCGCGGCCGAGGCCCTGTTCGAGCGCCTGAAAACACGTTTACCGGCGGCTGCGCCCTGAGCGGCTTGCGAATCCGCGGCGCAAGTGCTAGGCTGCGGCCCGCATCGGGTAGAGGAGAAATACCATGGCTGAAATGGACAAATACTTCCGCCTCATGGCCGAACACGGCACCTCGGATTTGCACCTGTGTACCGGATGCAAGCCCATGTTCCGCAAGGACGGCTCCATCGTTCCGCTCAAAAACGACGAGCCGATCACCCTGGAGCGGGCCGAGGCCCTGCTCTTCGAGATCACGCCGGAAAAGAACCTCGAGGAGTTCAAGGAAAAGGGCGACACCGACTTCGCCTATGCGCTCGAGGGCGTCGGCCGTTACCGTGCCAATCTCTTCCGCGATCACCGCGGCATCGGCGGCGTCTTCCGCCTGATTCCCTCGGAGATCCTCACGTTCGAGCAGCTCAAGCTGCCGAATGCCGTGAAGAAATTCTGCATCCTTCCAAAGGGGCTGGTGCTCGTGACGGGACCGACCGGCAGCGGTAAGTCGACCACGCTCGCCGCGATGATCGACTACATCAATAAATCCCGGCAGGACCACATCATCACCATCGAGGACCCCATCGAATTCGTGCACCAGAACCATCGCTGCCTGATTAACCAGCGCGAGGTGCACGAGCACACCCTGAGCTTCAAGTCGGCCCTGCGCGCCGCACTGCGCGAAGACCCGGATATCGTACTCGTGGGCGAAATGCGCGACCTCGAGACCACCCACATCGCCATCGAAACCGCGGAGACGGGCCACCTCGTGTTCGGCACGCTCCACACCACCACCGCGGTGTCCACGGTAGACCGCCTGATCGATCAGTTCCCCTCGGGGCAGCAGGCCCAGATCCGCACCATGCTGGCCTCGGCGCTCAAGGGCGTCGTCGCGCAGAACCTGCTCAAGAAGAAGGGCGGCGGGCGTGTGGCCGCGCTCGAGGTGCTCGTCGTCAATGCGGCCGTCGCCTCGCTCATCCGCGATGGCAAGACCTCGCAGGTCATGAGCATCATGCAGACCGCCAAGCGCGAGGGCATGACCCTGCTGAACGAAGAACTCGCCCGGTTCTGCAAAGAGGACCTGGTCGATGCCAAGGAAGCCTGGCTCAAGTCGGTCGACAAGGAAGGCTTCGTCAAGTCCCTCGAGGCCATCGGGGTCCAGTTCGAGGTGCCCGAACTGTAGTCGAACCAAGCCCTTCGAATGGGCTCGCATAAAAAAGTGGACAACCGCGACTGAATATGCGAAAATCATCGCGGAGGCCAACGGGTTCAATCATGACTGCAGATGTGTCCCAATATAGCGGCGGCCCCGCAGGTGCCGTCGATGCGGATGCCGTATGCGGTGTCTGCGGCATCGTAAACACAGACGGTACCTTGCTCTGCCGCGGCTGCGGCAACAATTTGCGCGATCAGAAGCTGCGTCGCCTGCAAGCCGAAGTGCCTGCCGACATGGACAGCGGCGTAAGCACACGCATGATCGTTCGCGGCGTTTTCGGCGTGGTCGGATTGCTGCTATTGCTCATCGTTGCACTGAATGTGGAGAGCATCGCGGATTCCATGGTCGGCGGTGGAAACGCGAATGATCCTGTCGCGCGTTTTTTCAAGGGCCCGGACAGTGTAACGTATGAGGCCCTGAGTACGGCTGCGAGCGGTCTCGCTGCCACGCCCGACACCATTGCGGCCGCCTTGGATTCTCCGCCCGCCGCCGGCGTGGTAGACGGCGAATACATCATCGTTGATGCCAATCCCTACGGCGCATCGGAAATACTGGGTACGGCATCGGTGGTGTCGGAAGGCGATGTCCGCCGCTTTGCCGTGCGGTTAAGCAACGGTTATGAACTTCGCGGATTCGGTCATTCCCAAGGCACCAAGGCTTTTCGGTGCGATTGGGAAGACATGGCCTTGAGGACGCCCGAGGGCGCTATCGTATCGGCAAGCGGCGTCGCCGTGCGCCAGACCGATGGCGGCCTCGAGTGCTTCGGCCAGTCTGAGTTGGACGAACTCAGCTACGGCGCGGTGGCCTATCGCGTCCCATGATCCGCTCCAAAAACCTAATCACGTTCTAGTTACGGCAAATAAACCCTAAAATCGGGGGTGGATAGATAGACTCAAATGGCGGAAGCTAGTTTTTTTGGAAAACTTCGTAATTCGATGGGAAAGACCCGCACGCGGCTGGTCGATGGCTTGCGTTCGGTCTTTACGGGTCGGGACAAGCTCGACGCCTCGGTATACGAAGCCCTCGAGGCCGTGCTTATCCAGGCCGACGTGGGGGTCGAGACCAGCCTGAAACTGGTGGAGGAGATGCGCTCGCGCGCCCGGGAGCAGCATATTTCCACGGGCGACGAGCTTTTCGCCGCCCTGAAAGAGGAACTTGCAGCTTTGCTGCAATCGGGGGCGACCTCGCACGAATCCAAGCCTGCGGGCGGATTCGACCACACGGTGCACTGGACGCGGGACGACGGCCCCCACGTGACCCTGGTGGCCGGGGTCAACGGCTCCGGCAAGACGACGACCACGGGCAAGCTCGCGGCGAAGCTCGCGGGCCAGGGCCGCAAGGTGATCCTGGGCGCGGCGGATACCTTCCGCGCCGCGGCGGCCGAGCAGCTCACCATCTGGAGCGAGCGCAGTGGCGCGGAAATCGTGCGCCATGCCGAGGGCTCTGACCCCGCATCGGTCGCCTACGACGCGGTCGATGCCGGCGTCGCACGGCATGCGGACAATGTGCTGGTGGATACGGCCGGACGTTTGCACAACAAGACCAACCTCATGGAAGAGCTGAAGAAAGTACAGCGCGTGACGGCCAAGCGGCTGCCGGGCGCTCCGCATGAAGTGCTGCTGGTGCTCGATGCCACCACCGGCCAGAACGGGCTCCAACAGGCCCGTGTGTTCACCGAGGCGCTGCAGGTCACCGGTATTGTCCTGACCAAGCTGGATGGCACCGCGAAGGGCGGAATGGCCATCGCGATACAGCGCGACCTGGGGATTCCGATCAAGTTTATCGGCGTTGGCGAGGGCGTGGAGGATTTGCAGCCTTTCGATGCCGCCGAGTTTGTCGAGGCCCTATTCGGCGCGTGAAACGCGCCGCGGGAGAGGGAATCGTAATGCCGGCCACAGACAAGAGTTCGCGCCAGACCTCCATCGCCACCGCGCTGCTCAAGGAAGGCATCATCAACGAAAAGCAGCTCGAGCGCGCCATCAAGGTTCAGGCGCTGCTCGAGGAGCCGCGGCAGCTCACCGAGGTCATCGTCGACCTCGGCTATGCCAAGCGCACCGCCATCACCGATGCCATCGCCAAGCACGGCTCGACCATGCGCCTCGGCGAAATCCTGCTCGAGCAGGGCATCATTTCCTCCGATGCGCTGGAAACCGCGCTCAAGGTGCAGCAGGAGCAGGGCCTCAAGCTGGGCGAGGCGCTGATACAAATCGGCGCCATCAACGAGCGCCAGCTGCTCCAGAATATTGCAAGCCAGGCGCGGTTGCCCTACATCGAGCCTACCTTCAGCATGATTGAGACCTCGCTCCTGCGTGGCGTCTCGCCCGAGTTCCTTGCCAAGCATGATTTCGTTCCGTTCTCCAAGAGCGAGGACGGCGTCATTACCATTGTGGTGTCGAACCTCCATTCCGATACGGTCAAGCGCGCCGCCGACGAGCTCTACCAAGGCAAGGCCGTACTGGCGCTCGGGCCCGAGGAATGCATCAAGGCCACCATCGAAGATATCCGCAGCTACCGGCAATCCGGCGGTAAGGAAGTGAGCAGCCAGGAACAGCGCGACACGGCGGTGAACCTGGTGGAGCATATCCTCTCCCAGGCGGTGGAAGAAGGTGCGAGCGACATTCACATCGAGCCCATGACCCATGCCGTGCGGGTGCGCTACCGCATCGACGGCGTGCTGGTGTACAAGACCGACCTGCCGAGCGACCTGCTGTCGAAGCTGATCTCCCGCCTGAAGATCCTGGCCGAGTGCGATATCGCCGAGCATCAGCGGCACCAGGGCGGGCGCATTCTCTTTCACATGGGCGACCGCTCCATCGACATGCGCCTCTCCATCTACGTGAGTATCCACGGCCAGTCGGCTGTGCTGCGCGTGTTGAACAAGGACATGGCGCTGGTCACGCTGGATGAACTGGGTATGACGCCCTCGATGCTGCAGCGCTATCGCGACGACGTGCTCGACCCGCCCACCGGCGTGGTGCTGATTACCGGCCCCACGGGCTCGGGCAAAACAACGACGCTCTACAGCAGCATCGACTACTGCAACGATGTACAGACCAAGATCATCACCGCGGAGGACCCCGCGGAATTCACGATTGAGGGGATCGTGCAGTGCTCGATCAACGATAAGATCGGCCGGAGCTTCGCGCTCACGCTGCGCGAGATCGTGCGCCAGGACCCGGACATCATCGTGCTCGGCGAAATCCGCGACAAGACCACGGCGGATGTGGCCATCCAGGCGGCGCTTACCGGCCACAAGGTGTACTCGACCTTCCATACGGAAGACACCATCGGCGGTTTGCTGCGCCTGATCGACATGGACATCGAGACCTTCCTGATTTCCAGCACGGTTATCTCGGTGCTGGCGCAGCGGCTGCTGCGGCGCATCTGCCTCAAGTGCGCCGCGCCTTATGTGCCCAATGCCCGCGAGGTAGAACAGGTGGGCCTGAGCATGGCCGAAGTGCGCGAATACGAATACAAGAAGGGACGCGGCTGCACCAACTGTAGCTACACCGGCTACCGCGGGCGCGTGGCCGTATACGAGCTGCTGGTGCTGAATGAACTGGTGAAAGAGGCGATCCTCATGAAAAAGACCGCCCACGAGATCCGCCAGATCAGTATGGATACCACGGGCTTGGTCAGCATGCGCGAAGACGGCATCGCCAAGGTCGTCAAAGGGGTAACGACTTTCGAGGAAATCCTCTCGCATACGCCGCGTACCTTCCACACGCGGCCCCTGCGGCAAATCCTCACATTGAGTCAGTAATTAGAAAATCGGGTTGCGGCGAAGAAGGAGAGAGCTATCGTGTCGGCATGCCCCCATTGCGAGAATCCAGTTCCCAAGGACATCACCTTCGGTGAGAAGGTGCAAATCTACGGCTGCCCCCACTGCTACAATCCCGTGGCAATCAAGTGGGAAAACGGCAAGGCCGCGACCTCGGCGCTCGCCAAGGTGCCCGATGTGCGGCAGAGCGCGCCGGAGGGCTCCATCGGCGAGGCCATCCTGAAGGCGCTGCCCAAGGCCATCGACGCGCTCCCCGTGATCCCCGAGATTGCCCAACGCGTAATGAAGCTGGTCAGCGATCCGGACGTGACCATGAAGGATCTGTCCAACGTCATCCAGGAAGATCAGACCATCGCCTTGAGCATCATGAAGCTCGCGAATAGTCCTATCTACGGCGGCCTGGAGGAGATTAAAGAACTCAATGCCGCCTGCGCCCGCCTCGGCATGCGCAACATCGCCAATACCGTGCAGGCCGTCGCCAACAACAACCTCTTCATCACCGGCGACCAGCGCCTTCAGGCCATCATGCGCAAGCTCTGGACGCATTCGGTGGCCACGGCGCATTGCGCCAATGAGATTGCCCAGGTCACCTCGGCGCCCTTCCCCGAAATGCTGTTCCTCGCCGGGCTGCTGCACAACATGGGCAAGGTCGTGCTCATCGATATCGTCTCCGGGCAGTACACCGGGGCCATCGGCGAACTCCGCGCGACGCCGCAGGTGTTCAAGCAGGTCATCGACAGTTTCCATCCCTTGCTCGGGCTGCACGTGGCCCAGGCCTGGCGCCTGCCGCCGGAATACCTCGCCACCACCTTCTTCCAGAACCGGCCGAACGACTGTCCGCGCGACGAGTGGCTGCCGATGGTGCACGTGGTGGCGCTCGCCAGCCTCATCGCCACGCTCGAGGGATACGGCCTGAACAAGGTCGAGGAAACCTTCCTGACGACCAACTCCTCGACGCGCTACCTGAATCTCAACGACATCAAGCTGGCGGCACTCCGAGTAGACCTGTCGGACAAGCTCGAGGCCCTGCTACAGTCCATTCCGCAGCCCGCAGGCAATTGATTGGGCGACGGCCCTTCCGGTTGGTATACTGTCGCGCTTATTCCGCTGAAACCTAACCGGGAGGCCGCTGATGGCTATCCGCTTTTACAACAGCATGCACCGCGCCAAGGAAGACCTGCAGCCCATCGAACCGGGCAAAGTGGGCCTGTACACCTGCGGTCCCACCATCTATAACTTCGCGCACATCGGCAACTTCCGCGCCTACATGTTCGAGGATCTGCTCAAGCGCTACCTGCGCTACCGCGGCTACGAAGTACACCACATCATGAACCTCACCGATGTGGAGGACAAGCTCATCCGCACCTGCCGAGAGACCGGTGAGTCGCTCAAGACCATTACCACCCGCTACGCCCAGGCCTTCTTCGAGGACTTGGATACGCTCGGCATCGAGCGCGCGGAGGCCTACCCCGCCGCCACCGACCACGTGCCCGAAATGGTGGCGATGATCAAGCAGCTGCGCGACAAGGGCCACACCTACGAGTCTGAGGGCAGCATCTATTTCCGCATCTCCTCGTTCCCGGAGTACGGCAAGCTGGCGCATATCAACCTGGATGAATTGCAGGCGGGCGGCAGCGGGCGCGTGGACAGCGACGAGTACGAGCGCGAGGACGTGCGCGACTTCGCCCTGTGGAAGGCCTACACCGAAGACGACGGCGACGTATTCTGGGAAACCGAACTCGGCAAGGGCCGCCCGGGCTGGCACATCGAGTGCTCGGCCATGGCCACCAAGTACCTCGGCAACCACTTCGACATTCACTGCGGCGGCGTCGATAACATCTTTCCGCACCACGAAAACGAAATCGCGCAATCCTGCTGCGCCACCGGCCACCAGTTCGTCAATCTGTGGATGCACTGCGCCCACCTCGTGGTCGAGGGCAAGAAGATGTCGAAGTCGCTCGGCAATTTCTATACGCTCCGCGACCTCATCGCCAAGGGCTACGACCCGCTCGCCATCCGCTGGGTGCTGGTGTCCACGCACTATCGCCAGCCGAACAACTTCACGTTCGAGGCGCTCGACGCCGCGGGCCATTCGATCCAGCGCGTGCGCGATTTCCGCGTGCGTCTGGGTGAAGTGAAGGGGCCGGGCGGATCGCTCGACGAAGCGATCGCCGCCTGCGAGCAGGCGTTCCAGGACGCGCTCGACGACGACCTGAATATCGCCGTCGGCCTCGCGGCCGTGTTCGACTTCATCCGCGACACTAACAAGCGGCTCGATGCGGGCGATATCGGCGAAGACGCGTCGAAGGCGGCCTTGGCCCTGCTCGATAGGCTCGATGCGGTTACGGGCATCCTTGGCGCCGCGCCCGAGCGCGCCGTGCCGGAAGAGATTCAGCAGCTCGTGCTCGACCGCCAGCAGGCCCGCCGCGACAAGAACTTCGCGCGCGCCGACGAGATCCGCGACACCCTGCTCGCCCAGGGCTGGGTGCTCGAAGATACCGCCGACGGCCCGCGCGTGAAGCCGGCCTAGATCAACAGAGCGACGAGTACTCCGATTGTTTCCTTAGCAATAGCCCTGGAGCTGGAAAGCGAAGGGGGCGTTGTGGAAGCGGCATCTTGTCGAGCCATGTCGCGGCCCGCGAGGCACAGAATCGCAGAATCCATGCAGCTCCGATCGCTGCCGCCATGCCGCGCAAGATGAAGATATCGACCAAGTAGCGCTCGAAGTCTGCGAGCCGAGTCGCATACACCATGGCAATGATGGTAATCCCGAAAATTGCCGCCACCCTCGCGCTGGAGAGACCGTGCGCGGAGCGACGCGAGCGGGTGAGCATCAGCACGCCGATGCCGACGAGCGCCAACTTTGGCTCCAGGCTATGCGCAAGAAACCGATATCTCAGGGAACGGAAAAATCGAGGCTGTTCCGGCGGCGTCCAGTTCGGGCTGAGTGCCAGCCACTCCTTGTAATACTGCCAGCGCAAGAACACCAAGGGATAGTAGGCAGGACGCATCAGCGCGAAGAGACTCGGCATTATGGTCTGTGGATGGAACTCGTATGGCGGGTCGTAGAACTTCAGATACGCGTGCCAGAGGTAATCGCGCAACGCATCCAGGCCGGCCGGATTCAATCGAAATACCTCGACGCCATCGTCCGCGAGCTTCCTCTCCCCGTCGAACCCTAAGTGCCATACCCAGGAGGGCGGCGCTACCCCTGGCTCTATTGCTATTTCTCCGTCTCGAATCAGGCGTAGATCTGCCTGCAGTCCCGACATGCTGATTTCTGAAAAATCAGGCCAATAATAGGGGTTCAGCAAGAACGGTATACCTCCAGTGACCACGCAGACCGCAGCAAGCGTCGCATAGAAGCGGCGGGGCTGCAGCTGGCCGGCGCCCCGCAAACCCGCGAGCAGAAGCACCAGAAACGGCAAGAGCAGCAGCACACCTGCGTATTTGCATGCGGTTGCGCACCCGGCCAGTAATGCGCAGATCAGTATCCTCCGGGTGCGTTGTGCGGAGAAGCCAGCCTCTGCCGCATACATGGCGGCGAGGCCCGTAGCCACGAGGAAGAACTGATAGAAGATATCGGTCAGCACACTGGCAGAAATTCTTGTGACAACAGGATTCGAGACGAGCACGAGGCCGGCCAGTATTGCGGCCCACCGGCCAGCGGCCCGGTGGACCATTGCCATGCACAAAAGGCAGAGGCCAGCACCCCCGACTACGGCTACCCAGCGCAGCGGTAGGAGCAGTTCCTTCGGCGCGATACCGCCACGCGCCTTGTTCTCAAGCAAGGGGATTCCTGGATCAAAGGGCACGCCGCTTTCCAGAAAGGGATGAGCGGCCGGCGCAGCGCCGCATAGGATGGGAATCGCGAACAACAGTTTTCCTAGTTGCGGATTCAAGTTTCCGTAGGCACCGTCCGCTTCTCGATTCCACGATCCAGGTGCGAGATCCTTGGATTGCACAAGGCTTGCTACCGCAGCCGACGCTCGTGTCCAGCCTGTTTCGTCGGCGTGATAGTGCGTATCCGACGCGGCGTGTCCAAAGTGAAATAGCGCATACGTGAAAACGGCTATATAGATACACGCATTTACAAGGTATACCATGCGAGGAAGCATAAAGATAACTATAAGACTGAGTCTTCATGATTATCAAACGAAAGTTTCGAGTTGTGATAAGGCGCGTTAGGTAGTCTAAACCCAGCGTGTGTGCGGGGCGCTCAGCGCCACCGCGAATACATCGACCGACGTTGCACCGGCATACTTGAGCACGCGCGCGCACTCGGTCACCGTGCCGGCGGTGGTTACTACGTCGTCGATAAGCAGCACGCGCTTACCCTGCAGGGTGTCGCCGCACACCGCAAAGGCGCCGCGCACATTGGCCAGGCGTTCTTCGCGGCTGAGGCGGCTTTGCGTTCGTGTCGGCCGAATGCGCTCAAGCGAATGGTCCACGGGCGCGCCGCGAAGCAGGCCGCCCAGGGCCTCGGCGAGCAACGCGCTCTGGTTGAATCCGCGCTCTCGTTGCCGCACGCGGTGCAGCGGCACCGGCACGAGCGCGTCGTAGGCGTCCCATGCCATCTCCGACTCGGCGAACTCGGCCATCACCTCGGCCAGCGGCAGCGCCAGCCGCTGTTTGCCGTGAAACTTCATTAGCTTCACGGCCTCCGCGATGGCGACCTCGTAGCGTGCGGCGCCATAGATGCGGTCAATCTGCGCGTTGGGATGTTCGCGGCAGGTGGCGCAGGGGTAATTCGCCAGGCTGCCAAAACCACGCATTTCCTGATGCGGCTGGCCGCAGCACGAGCAGTAGGGCCGCTCGATGCGTGGACTCGCGGTCCAGCAGGCGGGACAGAAGTAGCCGTTCTCTTCGGTAAGCAGCTGCACACGGCACTGACGGCAGAAGGCCGGATAGACCAGGTTTCGCACAGCCAGCCACCATTCGGGGCCCATTCTCGCGGAAAACAGCGCAGGCATGGAGCATTGCCTCGGCTTTTTGCAAAGTTTTATCTTGCCATGTGTCGTCTCCGCGTGTCATATTGGCGTTATCTGCGTGGCGGAGTCCGGGCGCAAAGGGCTTTGCCTCAACTGTCAAACCAAGAAAAGGAAGGATGCAGGAATGAAGTTTGTAAGTTTCTTTGCGAGTGCCGCCGTCATCATGGGAGTCGTGCTTTCCGCGGCTGCGCCGGCGTCGGCCGATGTGGCGGATGAGCTGAAGGCGAAGATCGAAAGCATGAGCACCGAGCAGCAGGCTGCCCTGCTGCTGTTGTTGAGCCAGCTTGGCTCGGCCGAGGCAGCCCCGTCGGGCGATGCCGCTGCCGCCGCGACCCCGGCCGACCCGAAGGAAGCCGTGAAGGCTGTCATCAAGAAGTTCGCCGACTCCGCCGCCAAGGGTGATCTGGAAGGCATGCTCTCCGTGTTCTCGGAGAACTTCGAGCACTACCAGTACGGCGACAAGAAGGGCGTTGGCGAGTTCCTGCAGCAGTCCGCCGACATGGGCTACCTCGAGGGCATCGAGTTCAACATGGACGACGCCGAGTTCGAGGAAGACGGCGACACCATCAGCGTGTACCCGGTCGACGTGGAAGGCAGCTTCGGCTCCGTCACCTTCGAGTACATCCTCAAGAACGAAGGCGGCGAGTGGAAGATTGTCGAGTTTGATGCCAGCGGTCTCTAGGCCGTAATACCGTCTGCGAATCCAAACGGCCCCCGGGATCTCCCGGGGGCCGTTTTCGTTTGTCGCGGTAGGTAGGGCGAGCGTACCCGCGAGCCATCATGACGTGCCGAAGACGTTCTCGCTTTAAGACGGCTCGCGGGTATGCTCGCCCTACCGATCGACGCTCGCTTCCGGAATCACCTCGAGTAGTAGCGTGCCGCCGTCGTCATAAATGACCTGTGTCCACGCTGCGGCGCGCAATGTTTCTGCTGCCTCGGATGGCCAGGTGGCCGGACATAGAATGTAGTCTGCGCACCATGCGCGCGCGAAGGCCTCGCGCTCGGTATCCGTGGCTTCGGGGCTGAAGAAGCGCTGCACCTCGCGCTTCAGTTCGACATAGTCCACGTCGGTCAAATTGAACGTGCCGACGCCATACACCGTGCTGCTGCCGGTCCGCCGCACGGCGATATCCGACATCGGCGCCGGGGCGAGCAGCATGCCATCGGGGAGCAGGTCCAGCGCACGCGCGTCCGATGCTGCGAAGGCTTCGGGATGATAGGCCGCGAACGCGCCTTGCGCATGGGTGCGACCGTAGGAAGTCTGAAAGAAGACCAGCGACACACCGATGGAACTGATGCCGAAGAGGAGCAGCAGCGTCCAAACGAGACGCCGCACTACCGGGCGCGTCTGCGCAAGCCCCACCGCCGCCAATACGCACAGCGGCAGCCACACCAGCATCTGCAATCGTTGCGGGCCGAACTGCAGAAACCATCCCTGGCCGAATCCCGACAGCGACAAGGCGAGGAACGCCACCAGCCACCAGGCCCACCAAGGCGGGAGGGAGGTGGTGTCGGATCCTGCGGCGCGCGGCCAGAGTCCCGCGAGCAAACCAATCAGCGCCCAATCCGACACGGCCGCGGCCACGCTGCCCTCGGGGCCCTGCGCCAGCGTGCCGTAATAGGCCATGTAGCCGATCGCGGCTATTGCGTAGGCGGCGAGATACCCAAGCCCGGCGCGCAGCACGAAGGACGGCAGCCATCCGCCCGATTGCACAGCGGCGCGCAGTGCGGGCGCGGCGGCGGCGAGAGGCAGGGCGCACACGACCAGCGCGGGCGTCAGCCACATCGCCATGCTCGCCGCCTCGAGGTGGTTCGCCACCACCTGCGGATTCGTGCGCAGCACCAGCGCGCTCATGACCATGCCCGCCGCCATTGGCAGCGCGACGAGCACCGCGCATCGCAAGCGCAGCCAGAATCCAGCAGATGTCCCCGCGAGCATGAATAGCAGGATGGCCCCGAAGAACACCCCGGCGCGCGCGTAGAGGAAGGCGCCCAGTAACAGCGCGGGCAGCCACCACAAGACCATTGCGGCGCGTTCCTCGCGGAGTCCGCGCGCCACGGCGGCCAGCGCGCCGAAGCCAATGCCGAGCGAGAGCGTGTAGTAGCAGCGCGGCGCGTAGAGCAGCGGACTGAAGTGGGGGCCTTCCATCAGGCCATAGAGCGCCCACCGGAAGAACGCGGCATCGAAGCCCGGATGCAGATCCCACCCGAGTGCGCGGCTGGCGAGAAAGAGCAATCCGCCCGGACCGCCCGACAGCGTGAACAGCGCGAATGCCGCAGCGGCGTAGTGCGGCACGGCATGGCGCAGAAAACGCCAGACCATGGCGAGGTAGAACCCGAATGCCGCGCCGTTCGCCAGGCCCAACAGCGTGAAGGGCTCGAGTCCGGTTAACTTGCACACCAGGCCCAACGCGGCGTAGAGCCACAGATGCGGCACGGCGTAGAAGCGGGGATCGGCGTCTCCCCAAGCCGACTTACAGGTGGCGTAGGGGGAATGGAAATCGAGCGCGACACCTCGCTCCATGCTCTCGAGAAACAGCGCGCTGTCGGCGATAGAAAGGCCGGAGAACGCGGTGCCCTCGGGCGGAAGACTCTGCAAGGCATAGTGCAACGCGGGCTGCGTGAGCGCGAGCGCTACGATGACGGCCCACGGCCAGACGGGGAAGCGCGGCGGGGGGGAGGTCACCTAGAGAAACACGGCGCGCTCTTTGTCCAGCGCGTCGAAGAGGTGAAAATCGAGTTGGCGGAGCAGCGCATCGAGCCGCGCCACCGGCAGCCCGAGCACGTTCTGATAGCAGCCGCCATACCGCGCGACCAGCAGCATGCCGGGACCGTCCACGGTGTATGCGCCCGCGCGGTCGAGCGGATTCACCACATCGACGAAGCGCTCAATCTCGGCACGCGTCAATTCGCGGAAGGTCACGTCGGTCGTCTCGGTGCCCTGCACGGCACGGCCCGTCGCTGTGTCGCACACCGCCAGCCCGGTGCAGACCTGGTGCGTGCGTCCGGAAAGATGCTCCAGCATCGCGATGGCCTCGGCGCGGTTCGGGGGCTTCGCCAACACGCGCGGTCCCTCGAACACCAGCGTATCCGCGGCAATCACCAGCGCGTCTCCCTCCAGCCGCGCCGCCACGTCGTCGCGCTTGAGCGCCGCGTTCCGCTCCACAATCAGCGCGGGCGATTCGCCGTGGTTGGTTTCCTCGGCGTCGCTGGTGATCACCCCGAACTGCAGGCCGAGCGAATCCAGCAGGGCGCGCCGCCGGGGCGAGCCGGATGCCAGCACGATCCGCCTCATTCCGCAGGCTCCAGCGGCGACACCTGCACCAGCGGCGCAGTCTCCGGGGCAGGGGCGTCGTCCGGCATGGGTGCCGGAGGTATCTCGCGGGTAATCGGCACCAGTTCGCCTTCTTCGCCCACCGTTCGGACCACCTGCTCGTCCCGGATGACCTTCGTGCCCGGCGCGAGGGCAATCTGCATCGCTTCGGGCGCCAGCGCGGGATTCACTTCGTAGTCGCTCATTTCCACGATGAGCTGCGATTCCTCGTCGAACACCAAGTGCACGCGGTAGGGCAGCAGGTTGTCGTCGCGCAGATAAATCACCGCCTTCTGAAACAGGTCCACCGCATCGCTGCCCGGCTTGGGCAGCAGCTCCATGCCGAGGTTGCCGAGCGGATTGTCCTGCAGCGAAAACACGCGCACCTCGTAGCTGTCCCGCAGCCGGTCGGTGTCGCTGTCGAATCCGAAAAACAGAATGTCCGCTTCCGGCGCGTCGGCCAATTCCTGCACCACCAGCTGCCGCACCTCCGGCTCGTACTGGTAGCTCGTCGTGGCGTCGATCAAGATGGACGCATCGTAGGGGTAATGCGTCTGCCGCAGAATCCGCCGCGGCTTGGTATAGGTGAGTGTGCCTTCCGCCAGAAAGGTCTCGTCCGGCGTGATGCTCTTCTCGGTGTATTCGGTCTGCAGGGCCACCACGCCCTCGCGCGACGCCTTGAAGCGCGCGAAAAAGTCGTCCAGTTCCGGCACCGCCGCAAAAGATGCAGCGGCCGCCACGGCCAATTCCAGCAGCATTAACGCTCTCCGCTGAACGCCGGCGGGCGCTCTTCGTATTGGGCTTCAAAAGTTTCGGCCTGCTGCTGCAGGCTTTCCTGCACGCCCTCGGCCGTCGGAATTTCCAACAGCAGGGCGCTGTGCGCCGCCAGCACGGCCCGCAGGTCGGTGCGTAGCCGGTTGCGCTCGGTGCGCAGGTCGTCGATTTCACGGCGCAACTCATCCGGCAGCCGCTTCGATTCCGCGCGCGCCTGCTCGATCAGGGCATCGGCCTGCCGCCGTGCCGCCTCCTCGATGCTCTCGCCAAAACGCTGCGAACTCACCAGGGCCGCGCGCAGGGTGGATTCCATCCCGCGGATTTCCTCGAGTTCTTGCCGCTGCTTCTCCATCTCCTCCTTCAATTCTCGCACCCGGTTGATAAGGGCCTCCATCGCATCGGCCACGCGCTCGAGGTAGGTGTCCACCTCGTCCTTGTCGTAGCCGCCCATGAGCGAGCTCTTGAACTCGGTGTTATACAGGTCGCTCGGCGTCAGCAGGTTCTCGTCGCCCAGGGTCTCCTGAAATATCCGGTCTTTTCTCATGGCTGGAAGGTTCTCCGTGTACCAGACGCGCCAGAGCGCGCGGCATTCACGCCCCCAATTCGCGCGAACGCGCTACGGCGGCATGCACCGCGCGCGCCACCAGCGCCTCAAATCCATCCTCCGCGAATTGCTTCAACGCGGCCTCCGTCGTGCCGCCGGGCGAAGTCACCCGTTTGCGGAGCGTCGCGGGGTCGTCCTCGGAACTGTGCAGCAGCCGGCCGGCGCCGTACAGGGTGTGCGCGGCCAGCCGCGATGCGACTTCCTCACTCAGGCCCTCGGCCATGCCCGCCTTAATCAGGCACTCGGTCAGCAGGAAAAAATAGGCGGGTCCGCTGCCGCTCACCGCAGTCACCGCGTCCATATCGCTTTCCGGCACCCGCTCAGCGATGCCGATAGTGTTGAACAGGCGGCTGACCAGCGCGGCGTCTTCCTCCGTGCAACCCGGCCCCAGCGCGAAGCCCGCCGCGCCCGCATGCGCCAGGCACGGCGTGTTCGGCATCACCCGCACCACCCGGTCGGTGCCGAGGCGCTCCTGGATGAACCCGATCGAGATGCCCGCAGCGATGCTGATGGCCAGTGCCCCCGGCTTGAGCGAGCCGGCGATGTCCTCCAGCACGGCGCCCATCATCTGCGGCTTCACGGCCAGCATCAGGATGTCGGAGGCGGCGGCAAGTGCTCGCGCCGATTCCGCGGTGTTCACGCCCAGACGGGCCGCCGCCGCCTGGGCCGCGTCCGAGGGGTCGTACACCAGGGCGTCATCGTGCGGCCACACCCGCAGTTCCACCAGCCCCTCGAGGATGGCCGAACCCATGTTGCCGAAACCCAGAAATCCCAGCGTCAGGCCGGTATCGATTCTCATGCGTCGCTCCCTACCGATTCTTCGTCCGCTTCCACGCTTTCCAATTCCGCCTCGATGGGGTCCGGAAAGTCATAGGCCACCGCCACCTCGTCGCACCCCGGGTACAAATGACATCGCATACAGTCCTTGAATACCTTATACGGCAATTCCGACTTGTCCACAATATGAAATCCGCTCTTGAGGAAGAAGCCTTCGACGCGGGTCAGGGCGTACACCCGGGCGATTTCGAGCGCCTGGGCCTCACGCAGGGCCGCCTCCACCAGCAGCGCGCCCACGCCCTTGCCCCGCAAGTCGTCGCGCACCACCAGCGAACGCACCTCCGCGAGGTCGATCATGTCGATGTGCAGCGCCGTACAGCCGCCCAGGCCTCGCTTGTCCACATACACGGTAAAATCCCGGACATTCTCGTAGAGTTCCGGCAGCTGGCGGGGCAAAACGCTGCCCTTCGCCGCCGCGCTGTCCAGCAGCTGCTTCAGTTCGTGTACTTCGCTCAGCTTGGGTTTGCGGATTTCTCCCCGCGCAGACGATTTTTTCATGGTGGCTCCAGCCTAGCAGAACACGCGCCCCGCGTGCATAACTATGTGCTCTATGCGCAGGCGTATCTTTCTGAATCCCAACGGCTTGCCGGGCGGATGGTTGACGCGCCCCTCCGCGCTGTGCCATACTCCGCCCCGAGTAAGAAAAGGAAGAGTTCAGGAAAAGCGCCTGCCTGAGAACCGGCGGCGCAGCGGGACGAGACCAGGTTCCAGAGATTCACAACGCAGAACCCGAGCAAGCACTGCCCCGCACTCCCCCCTCTCGCCGATAAAACGGCACCCTTCTCGAAGCTCAAACAAAAACCGAATACGCGACAAGTATAACCGGCCGATTGCCCGGCGCGCTCGTGGGACGCGCGCCAGCGGCAGCGGAAACAATCCACCCGGGCAGGCCCGAACAGCCGCCCCCAACGGAGGGAATGAGACCATGGCTATCAAGATTGGCATCAACGGATTCGGCCGCATCGGCCGCAATGTGTTCAAAATCGCTATGGCGGCGGACGACTTCGAAGTGGTCGGCATCAACGACCTGACCGACGCCAAGACCCTGGCGCACCTGCTCAAGTACGACAGCGTCTCGGGCGTGTACCCGGGCACGGTGACGGCCGACGGCGACGCCATCGTGGTCGACGGCAAGCGCATCCCCGTGAGCGCCACGAAGGACCCGGCCCAGATCGCCTGGGGCACGCTCGGCGCCGAGATGGTGCTCGAGTCCACCGGCGTGTTCACCTCGAAGGCGCAGTGCGAACTGCACATCGCCGGCGGCGCCAAGAAGGTGCTGCTCAGCGTGCCGCCGAAGGACGAAGTGGACTACATGGCCGTGATGGGCGTGAACTGCGATGGCCTCAAGCCCGAGCACGCCATCGTGTCGAACGCCAGCTGCACCACCAACTGCCTGGCCCCGATGGCCAAGGTGCTGCATGAGAACTTCGGCATCAAGCGCGGCCTCATGACCACCGTGCACGCTTACACCAATGACCAGAACGTGCTCGACATGCCGCACAAGGACCTGCGCCGCGCCCGCGCCGCTGCGGTCTCCATCATCCCGACGACCACCGGCGCCGCCCGCGCCGTGGGTAAGGTGCTGCCGGCCCTCAAGGGCAAGCTCGACGGCATGGCCATGCGCGTGCCGACTCCGGACGGCTCCGTGGTCGACCTCGTGGCCGAGCTCGACAAGAACACCACCGCCGAAGAGATCAATGCCGCCATGAAGGCCGCCGCCGAAGGCGCGCTCAAGGGCATCCTGGAATACACCGAAGACCCGATCGTGTCGTGCGACATCGTCGGCAATCCGCACTCGAGCATCTTCGACGCGCTCAGCACCACGGTGATGGACGGCAACTTCATCAAGGTCGTCTCCTGGTACGACAACGAATGGGGTTACTCGAACCGCTGCGTCGACCTGTTCCGCAAGATGGCGGGCTAAGGTTCTGCAACCCATGAACAAGCTCAGCATTACCGACCTCGATCTCGCCGGCAAGCGCGTGCTCATGCGCGTGGACTTCAACGTCCCGCAGCATGCGGACGGCACCGTGCGCGACGATACGCGCATCCGCGCGGCCCTGCAAAGCATCAACTATGTGCGCGAGCAGGGCGGCAAGCTGATCCTCATGTCGCACCTGGGCCGCCCGAAGAAGGTGAAGGACGACGCCGCGAAGCTGGCGCTGCTGAAGATGGACCCCATCGCCAAGCACCTGTTCGACCTGCTCGGCGGCGGCGTGAAAGTGAGCAAGGTAGACGACATCGTCGGGCCGGAAGTGGAGGCCGCCGTGGCCGCGCTTTCCCCGGGCGATATCCTCCTGCTGGAAAACACCCGCTTCAACCCCGGCGAAGAGGCGAACGACCCCGAGCTGTCGAAGCGGCTGGCCGCGCTGGGCGATGTCTACGTGAGCGATGCCTTCGGCACCGTGCACCGCGCCCATGCCTCCACCGAGGGCGTCTGCCACTTCATGGACCAGTGCGCCGCGGGCTTCCTGGTGCAGAAGGAAATGGACTACTTCGGCAAGGTGCTCAGCAATCCCGACCGTCCGCTGCTCGCCATTCTCGGCGGCGCGAAGGTGTCGGACAAGATTACCGTGATCGACAACCTGCTGAACCTCGTCAATACGCTCATCATCGGCGGCGGCATGGCCTACACCTTCATGAAGGCCCTCGGCCGCGACATCGGCAGTTCGCTGCTCGACGAGAACGGCATCGAGGTGGCCAAGCAAGTGATGGACAAGGCCCGCGAAAAGGGTGTCGAACTGCTGCTTCCGCTCGATTTCGTTATCGGCGACGACTTCAGCAACGACGCGAACACGCAGATTGCCGAGGCGGGCGCGGGCATTCCCGACGGCTGGGAAGGCCTGGACATTGGCCCGGAGACGCGCGAGCTGTTCACGCGGAACATCGGTGAAGCGAAGACCGTGGTGTGGAACGGCCCGCTCGGCGTGTTCGAGATGGAGACCTTCGCGCAGGGTACCCGGACCGTGGCGGAATTCCTCGCCGCGCACCCGGAGATTACCAGCATCATCGGCGGGGGCGACACCGCCGCTGCCGTGGAACAGTTCGGCCTCGCCGACAAGATGTCGCACGTGAGCACGGGCGGCGGCGCCAGCCTCGAGATGCTCGAGGGCAAGACGCTGCCGGGGCTTGCCGCGCTGACAGACAAATAACTAGGCTATCCGCGGCCCGGGCAAGGCGTCCGGGCCGCAGCAATTTAACCTGCCCCCTACTCGGGTGCGCGCTCTCACCGGCGGCAATCTGGGCCCGGGGCGAATGACCTGGAAAGGTGACGAGACATGCCGACAGCACTGGAACGCAAGCAGGAAATCATCGCGAAGTTTGGTAAGGACGCGAAGGACACGGGTTCGCCCGAGGTTCAGGTGGCGCTGCTCACTGAGCGCATCAACCACCTTACCGAGCACTTCAAGACCCACAAGAAGGACCATGCGGGCCGCCGTGGTCTGCTCAAGCTGGTGGGTCAGCGCCGCAGCCTGCTGGCGTACATCCGAAACAACGACATCGAGCGCTACCGTACGCTCATCGCCGAGCTCGGCCTGCGTAAGTAGGGCCTGGCACGGCAGCCAGTTTTCAAGGGCGGGGCGCCCGGATTGTCCGGGCGCCCCTACCCGATTCCCGGGCGGGGGTATTGGAAGCCTGCCCGTGAATGGAACGAAGAGGGAAGCAGAGAACGATGAACATGTCAGATGGTCTGGGAATCGTTCGACGCGAATGCGAAACAAGGAACGCGTAATATGGAACGAATCTCAGTAAACCTGGACTCGGGCGTCACGCTCGAGTTCGAAACCGGCCGCATTGCCAAGCAGGCGCATGGCGCAGTCATCTGCCGCTGCGGCGAAACGATGGTGCTCTCGGCCGTGGTCGTCGCCTCCGACGTCCGCCCCGGCACCGATTTCCTCCCGATGACCGTGGACTACCGCGAGAAGTTCTACGCGGTGGGCCAGATTCCGGGGAACTTCTTCCGCCGCGAAGCGCGGCCCAGCGAGCGGGAAATCCTGGTCTGCCGCATGACGGACCGCCCCCTCCGCCCGCTGTTCCCCAAGGGCTTCTACAATGAAATCCTCGTCTGCCAGAACGTGCTTTCGGCAGACAACGTGAACGACCCCGACGTGCTTTCGATTAACGCCGCCAGCGCGGCGCTGCACATCTCGAAGGCCCCGCTGCTCGAGCCCATCGGCGCGGTGCGCGTGGGCTATATCGACGGCCAGCTGGTGGCGAACCCGCCGCAGGACCAGATGCCCGACAGCGAGCTGGACATCGTTATCGCCGGCACCATGGACGCCATCACGATGGTGGAAGGCCAGGCGCTGGAAGTGAGCGAGGAACTGATGCTCGACGCGCTCGAGTTCGGCCACGCCCAAATCCAGAAGATCGTCGCCTGCATCATCGAACTCCGCGCGAAGGTCGGCGTCGAGAAGATGGCCTACAGCGAGCCCAAGCACGACGAGGGCGTCGTGGCCGACGTGAACGAACTGGCCGCCGCCCGCCTCAAGGAAGCCCTGGGCATCTCCGACAAGGCCCTGCGCTACGACACCATCGACGCCCTCAAGGCCGAGGTGAAGGAAAAGCTGCTGGCGAAGTACGGTGAAGAACGTTTCGCCGAGGTGGCGGGCGACGTCAGCGGCGCCTTCGGTGCGCTGAAAAAAAGCACCATGCGCCAGGCGGTGATCGACACCAACATCCGCATGGACGGCCGCCAGCTCGACCAGATCCGCCAGATCACCATCGAGACCGGCGTGCTGCCGCGCGCCCACGGCTCCGCGCTCTTCACGCGCGGCGAGACCCAGGCCATCGTCACCACGACGCTGGGCACCTCGCGCGACGAGATGCGCCTCGACGAGCTCACGGGCGATGCCTTCAGCCGGTTCTTCCTGCACTACAATTTCCCGCCCTGGTCGGTGGGTGAAGTGCGCCGCATCTCCGGGCCGGGCCGCCGCGAAATCGGCCACGGCAAGCTGGCCGAGCGCGCGCTGGAAAACATCCTGCCCTTCGGCGATTCCGAAGACGGCAAGGTGAACTTCCCCTACACCATCCGTATCGTGTCGGAAATCACCGAGAGCAACGGCTCCAGCTCGATGGCCACCGTCTGCGGCGGCACACTGAGCCTCATGGACGCGGGCGTGCCGATTGAAGCGCCCGTGGCCGGCATCGCGATGGGCATGATCAAGGAAGGCGACGAAATCCGCATCCTGAGCGACATCCTCGGCGACGAGGACCACCTCGGCGACCTGGACTTCAAGGTCTGCGGCAGCGCCAACGGCATCACCGCTTTCCAGATGGACACCAAGGTGAAGGGCCTCACCCGCGAGACGATGCGCAAGGCGCTTGGTCAGGCGCGCGGCGGCCTCGACTTCATCCTCGGCAAGATGCTCGAGTGCCTGGCCGAGCCCCGCAAGGAGCTTTCGCCCTACGCGCCCCGCATCTACACGATGCAGATCGATCCGGACAAGATCCGCGACGTCATCGGGCCGGGCGGCAAGATCATCCGCGGCATCCAGGCGCAGACCAATTCCGACATCACCATCGAGGACGACGGCTCCGTCATCATCGCGGCGGTCAACCAGGCCGACGCCGAGGCCGCCATCTCGCTGGTCAAGGAAATCACCTCCGATGTCGAGGTCGGCGAAATCTACCACGGCACCGTCGTGCGTGTGCTGCCCTTCGGCGCCTTCATCAGCCTTATCGGCCAGAAGGAAGGCATGGTGCACATCTCCGAGCTCGCGCCCGGACGCGTCAATGAAGTTACCGACGTCCTCGACGTGGGCGACGAGGTGGACGTCAAGGTCATCGAGATTGACCAGATGGGCCGTGTGAACCTGTCCAAGGTGGCGGCGGACGTCGAACTCGGCCGCGTCGATGCTTCCGAAGTGGAAGAGAAGCGCGGCGGCCGGGGCGATCGCGGCGGCGACCGCGGACCGCGCGGCGGCGGCGATCGCGGCGGCCGGGACCGCGGCGGACGCGACCGTGGCGACCGCAAGGGCGGACGTGACCGTAACCGCCGATAGCCGTTAGTCTTATCTATTCTCCGGGGAGTTCCGCGCAGGCGGGGCTCCCCGGAATCGTTAGCAAGGTATCCGTGTTCCCACCGGCAGAGAGGCACCCCGTTCCGTGAGCGAATCCTACACTATGGCCCAGGCGGCGACCGTCGAAATCCTCGATAACGGGATGACCGTCGCGCTCGAACACCTGCCCTACCTGCGCTCCGCGTCCATCGCGATCTGGATCCGCACGGGCTCGGCGCACGAGACGCCCGAGGAAAACGGCATCGCGCATTTCATCGAGCACCTGCTGTTCAAGGGCACCGAGAAGCGCACCGCGCACGATATTATGGACGCGATCGAGAGCCGCGGCGGCCACTTCAATGCCTTCACCTCGCGCGGCTATACCTGCTACTACGTCCGTATCCTCGAGCAGCACACGGCGGCCGCCATCGAAGTGCTGGCCGACATCGTGAAGAACTCCATCTTCCACGACATGGACAAGGAGCGCGGCGTCATTCTCGAGGAGATCGCGACGAACGAGGATACGCCGGACGACTTCATCCACGATCTGCTCGCGCTCTACCACTGGCCCGACCACGCGCTGGGCCGGCCTATCGCCGGCAGTGCCGCCTCCGTCACGGGCATCACGAAGGACATGGTGCGCGATTTCTCGCGCCGCTGGTACAACCCCGCGAACATGTACTTCGTTATTTCCGGCAACATCGACACCGAGGCCGTGCTGGGCCAGCTCCGCGAAGAGTTCAGCCCGCTGCCGGGCAGTCCCGTGGCGCAGCCCGACAGCGCGCCCGTGTTTCAGGCAGGCATCGAGGGGCACGAGCGCGACATTGCGCAGGCCCACCTGACGCTGGCCTTCCCCGGGCCGAAGCTCGCCACGCAGGAACGCTTCGTGGCCGACCTGACGTCGATGGTGCTGGGCGGCGGCTCCACGTCGCGCCTGTTCGAGCGCATCCGCGAAGACGAGGGCCTCGCCTACAACATCCAGACCTTCTCGTCGTATTACCCCACGGCCGGCATGTTGGGCGTGTATGCCGCCGTCGCGCCGGAGAACTACCGCAAGACGCTCGACCTCACCTTCCAGGAAATCCGCAAGGTGCGCGACGAGGGCGTGCCGCAGAAGGAACTCGACGCCTGCCGCGAGCAGATCAAGGGCTACACGCTCATGTCGCTCGAAAGCACGTTCTCGCGCGGCAGCCGCATGGCCAAGAGCCTGATGCTGCACGGCCGCATCGTGCCCATCGAGGAACTGATCGAGCAGCTCGAAGCAGTGACCACCGACGACGTGCAGGCCTTCGCGGCGAAGACCTTCCGTCCGGAGAACACCGCCCACGTGGTGCTGGCGCCGGCATCGGCCGGCCTGCTCGAGGCCGTCGCGCTGTGATGTCGGGCGTCGTGGTGCGCGTGACCCGGGTTGCCGGCGCGGAAGACCTGCCGCTGCCCGCCTACGAAACCGCCCATGCCGCCGGCATGGATCTGCGCGCCGCGGTGACCGAAGAAATCACGGTGGCCCCGGGCGAACGCGCGCTCATTCCCACGGGACTCTGCATCGCGCTGCCGCCGGGCACCGAGGCGCAGGTGCGGCCCCGCAGCGGCATCGCCCTCCGCAACGGCATCAGCATGGTGAACACGCCCGGCACCATCGACGCGGACTACCGCGGCGAGATCAAGGTCATCCTCATCAACCACGGCCAGGAGCCCTTCGTCATCGCGCGTGGCGATCGGGTGGCGCAACTGGTTGTGGCACCCGTGCTCCGGGTGGAATGGGAAGAGGCCGAGAGCCTCGACGACACCGCGCGCGGCGCGGGCGGATTCGGCCACACCGGCGTGTAGCGCTCTTATGGAATCCGGTACAACGTCTCGTCGTCGCCTTGCACCGCTACGGGCAGGTGCAATTCCACGTTGTTGTACATGAGCACATGCGTTCCGCCGAACTTCGCCGACAGTGCGTGCCATTCCTCGGCCGTTCGATCGCGCCAGATCTCGGTCCAGTGCGGATTTTTCAGATCGCGATCGAAGCGCAGTCCGTACACGTCTTCGAAAATCTGCTGAATGAGCGGGCCGTTCGCGGGCATGTAGGTAATGTGCGACGAGGTGCAGGCGTCGATCAGGACCGGGTGGTGAATTTTCGCCTGCTCCGCATAGGTCTCCGGCGGCAGAAAGATCGGCGCTTCGGCCGGGGCATGCGCGTCAAGTTCCGCCAGCACGGCCGCTTCGAAGGCATTGCGCTCCAGGTGTGAGCGGTGGGCCATCTCGTTCCGCACGAGCAGCAGCAACGCGATGGCGAGCACCGCGGGCACGGCCGCGCGCTGCCAGTCCGCTGGAACCAGGCAGCGATGCAGCATGCCCGTCAGTACGTAGCCGCCCAACAGGCAGGCCGCGCCGAACTGGTGGACGATCGCCAGCGGTAGCACGCCCGCGGCGAGCCATACCAGCGAAGTCTTTCCGAATCCCTGCGCGCCGGAGCTAAGCGCCACGCCAAACAACGCGTAGAGAAAGGCGTCGCCCGCGAAGAGATAGCGGTGATAGAACGCCTCGCCGAGGAGCGGCTGAAAAAAGGGGCGCAAGGCTGCGGTCAGCAGTAAGGCGAGCGCGGCCGCGCGTCCCGCATGTGTGCGCGACGCCAGCCCGATGCCCGACACCAGCAAGAGAATCGCATTGTGATTGAGCATACGGTACGGCAGCCATTGCAGCAGCATGCGCGGCGTGTCTTCGCGGAGCGCAGCGTGTACGGCCATGGTACCGAGTACTATCGCGGTGCAGCCCGCCGCGTAGAGCGCGAGCGTGGCATAGGCCCGTCGGCGCGCCGCATCGGTCTCGGTGCGCCAGCCGAATACCGTGAGCCCCAGCCCGCCGGCCAGCGTGATAACCCCGACGATATTCGGCAGCCGCCGGTGCGGGTCGACATGAAACACCATGCCGCGCCAGATGGCGTCGGGCACGGCAGCGGGGTCGATATCGAAAGGCGGCGCGATGGCCGGGGGGATCTGGCTCATCCGCCACCACAGCCAGACATAGAACGGCGCGGCCAGCGCGACGCCCGCCAGCGCGCGGGGAATGAAGCCCGGGCCCTCGTGGCGGAGCGCATGCAATGCACAGCCCGCGCACAACAGCCCCAGCACCGGCGACTGCCCGATGTGCACCACCGGCATCATGGACGCCAGCCAGGCCGCCGCGAACCAGTGCCGGCGCGCGAGCGCGTAGAGCGAGAGGATGGCCCACGCCGTGCCGATATGGCCGTTGCTGTATATCCACGGCCAGGGGTTGTGCGGGTAGGTGCCGTCGAACTCGAGCAGCCAGCCCTGCAGCATGGCGATGGCGGCGGCGTGCCCCCACCACGGCGAACGCCCGAGATACGCGCCCAGCAGATAGGCCGGCCACACGGTGCCCAGCAGATACGCGGTATTGTGCAGGCCATTCGCCAGGAATTCGCCCGCGCCCCATGCCAGCCATTGCGCCATCCCGTGCGTCTGGCCCGAAAACGCCGAAGCGAGATACACATGCAGCGGATGCCACGCCGGGTAGGGCACTTGGCCGGTGATGAGCTGCGCGAACTCGAAATTCTCGTCCCACCGCACACCGCGCAACAGCACGAGCGCCACCGACAGCCCGAGCCACACGCCGAGGTGGAAGGCGGTCTGGCGGAATGCCGCGCGGTTGTCCAGGGCCTCGCTCATGCGCGCGAGTGTATCCGAGCAGGGGGGAGGCGGTCTATGCCGGAACCGACAGCCGCCCCAGCGCCTCGCGCGCCTGCTCTACCGCCCGGGCCACAGCAGCCTCCGAAACGTCCACCGGCACGAGTTCCTGCTCGTCGGCATACACCAGCCATGCCTCGTCCGGCGCTACGCCCGTAAGCGCGCGCACGGCGGCGGCATACCACTGCAACTGCGTGGCATAGCGCTGATGACCGCCTTCAAGCTTCCGGCCGGTCTTGTAGTCCACGATGACGCGGCCGTTCAGCAGCAAATCGATCGTGCCCGCGATCAAGGCATCGTCCAGACGCCAAACGAAAGGATGCTCACGCAGCAAAGTGTCGGCCGCGACGAGACGCGCATGCAGCGGCGTGCTTTGGAGCCACGCCGCGATGCGCTCCAAAGCCGCTGTCAGCGACTCCGCTTTCGTGTCCGGAAAGCGCGCCGCTGCCAGCAAGGGACCCGCCTCGGGGGGCACATCGCGGAAGTCCCACTGCTCGAACCAGGCATGTACCAGCGTGCCGCGCGCAAGCGCGTCGGAATCCGGTGCGGCCGCGTCGTCGTCGTGCCGCAATTCGTCCCAAGTCTCCGGAGGACCGTCGCCGAGCGCATTGAGCAAAGCCGACACACTCGCGCCGCCCGTCGTCTCCGCCACCCGTACGCGTCGTTGCACCCGCGCGAGGCAGGCCTCCCAATCCACCTCGCCGCGCTTGGTACGATTCGCGGTACTGGGTACTCCGGTAGCCGCACGCCGCACCACCGCTTCCCATGCAGTACCCGCCAACGCTTCGCCATCGCTGCGCCCCGTCACCGAGAACTCGCCATCAAGCGACGCCAGCCAGCTGACTGGGGCGGGTTCCGGCGCACCGCAAAGCACGAGATAATCCCGCGCGCGGGTCGCGCCCACGTAGAGCAGCCGCGCGTGCTCCGCCAGCGATTCTTCCTTGTTCCGGCCCTTGATGAGCTCGCCGACCGTTGACTTCGTATTTTCTCCCGCTTCGTCCACCCCGCCGATAACCGGACCGAATGCCGGGTGGAAGCCTACCTTGTCGTGGTCGCCCTGCACCTTCGCGCCGCAGTCGCCCAGAAACACGACCGGAAACTCAAGCCCCTTCGACTTGTGCACCGTCATGATGGTGACCGCGCCGGACTCGCTCGGCTGCATCGAGGCGTCGCCTTCGCGGATGGCCCGCGACCGCAGCTCGTCGAGGTAGCGCGTGAAGCCGCGCAGGCTCATCGACGCCGACAGCGTGCCCGCGACGTCGGCCAGCTTGCGGACGTTGGACGCCCGCTGCAGGCCCATCGGCAGCGCGTGGAGTATCGCCTCGTAGTTGGTCGCGGACAGGAGCAGCTCCATGAACTCGCCCGGCGGCAGGTGGCGCGCCGCGTGTAGTTTCCGCAGCAGTGCCCACGCTGGCTCTAGCGGTTCGTTCACTGGCAGGCCCGCCGGTACGAAGCCCTGTTCGTACGCCCGCGATAGTTTCACTTCGCGGGCTACGGCGTAGATCGCGTCGTCGCTCAGGCCGCAGACTGGACTGCGCAGACTCGCGAAGAGCGCGGGTTCGTCCCACGGGTCGAGCGTCACCTTCAGTAGGTTGAGGACATCAAGCACTTCCTGCCGCTCGTAGAATCCCGAGCCTGCCGTCAGGCCGTACTCGATGCCGGCGCGCCGCAGCGCCTCCTCGTATAAATGGATGTTGCTCATGGCGCGCATCAGCAATGCGATGTCGCCCGGGCGCGTTCGCCGGAACGCCTTGGTGTGCTCATCGAACACGATTTCCGGTCCGCCTTCGCCGCAGAGCTCGGCAATGCGAGCGGCGATCAGGTCCGCCTCGCCCTGGCGCGCTTCCTTCACCTTCATCTTGTCGTCTTCGTCCGGCGCGGGGACGATCAGGAACTCGATGTTGGGCGACTGCGCGGCATCGCGATACGCCTCCAGGCCCTCGAACTCGGGTTCCACCGCAAGGAGCAACTGCGACCGCCGGAAGAAATCGTTGACGAACGACAAAATGGGGCGCACCGTGCGGAAGTTCTGGTTCAGCGGCAGCACGCTCTCCGCGCGGTCCTTCTCCTTGCGGAATACGCTTACATCGGCGCCGCGGAAGCGGTAGATGCTCTGCTTCGGATCGCCCACGATGAACAGGTCCGGTCCGCCTTGCGCGTTGTTGAGCGCCTGGGCGATCGCCAGCTGCACGCCATCCGTGTCCTGAAATTCATCCATCAGCAGATACCGGATGCCGCGGGCCGTTGCTTGGCACACGGCCTCGTCCCGCAGCGCAAGCGCCGTACGGTGAATGAGATCGTCGAAGCTCATGGCGCGGCGCTGCAGTTTGTGATCCTGCCACGCCGCCCACGCGCGCCGGAATACCGATACCAGCGCACAGGTGAACTCCGCAGCGCGCTCGTCGCCTTCCTCGGTCAAATCCTTGGGAAACAGCGAGAGGAAGATGGCTTTGATGTCGTTGAAGATGTCCTTCACATCCTCCATCGCCTCAGGCGGCGACCACGCCTTTTTGCTGCCGCCGCGCAGATTCATGGCGTGCAGGGTATCGGCCTGCTCCCGAACCACCGCAATGGTCAGCGGCTCCGCCTCGAGCGCGTCGAGCACCGTCGCGAGCCCTTGGCGGACCAGCTCTCGCTTGTCGCCGGCATCCGAACACGCCCCCTCCAGCATCCGCAGCGCGCCCCGGTGCCGCGCCAGCCGCGCGCGCATCTCCGGGTTCCGTAGCGCCGCGACGACGGCCGCCTCGGCGGCGGCTTCCCACCCGGCGCGCAGCGTTTGCGGCGTGCTGTAGTCGAAGGGCGCGGTGTCCGGCTCGAGCGCATAGCCATGCGGCAGCAATTCGCGCAGCATCTCGATAATGCGGCTCACGCGGTACTCGCGCGCCAGCAGCAGCACGGCCTCGTCTTCTTCCTCCAGCAGCCCATGCAGGGTCTCGCGCACGGCCTGCTCCGATTGCATACGCGACTCCGCCTCGGTCAGCAGGCCGAAATCCGGGTCGATGCCCAGCGCCAGCGCATTCTCCTTCAGCAGGCGCATGCAGAACGCATGGATGGTGGAAATGCGCGCGCCGTCGAGCCGTTGTTCCAGACCGCGCCAGAAATTCATTTCGTCGCGGTCGCGGTGCTCGCGGGCGCGCGCGCGGAATTCGCGGCGCAGGCGCGCCTTCATTTCCGCAGCGGCCTTCTCGGTGAAGGTGATGGCGACGATTTCGTCAAGGCCGGCCTTGCGCTGCTGCAACAGATGCACCATGCGCTGCACCAGCACGAAGGTCTTGCCCGATCCGGCGCCCGCATCCACGCACACGCGGGGCGCGTTCGTTTCGATCGCGTTCCGCTGCTGCGTTGTCAGCTCCATGCGCCTCTCCGCCGCGGGGCTACCGCCGCCGCGTCCAGGTCTCCAGTTCGTACTTGCTCGCCGTCAGCGCCCGCATCAAGTCCAGCTCCGAGGGCAGCGCCTCCGATTCCTGCTCCGCGCCGTACGCCTCGATGACCGCGTCCTCGATCTCCTCGCGCGAAAACGGCAGCGCCCCCACGAAGGCCTTGTGCCTGCGCCGGCCGCGATAGGCCGGCCGCTCGGCGGGCTCCGCCAGCCAGCGCGCCATACCTTCGTAGTCGGGCTTATACAATAGCGTACCGTGATGCAGGATCGCCTCCCGCTTGCGGCGCTGCGCATTGCCCGACACCTTGCGGCGCGCCAGCGCGAGGTCGGAGAGCCCGGCAATCTCGACCATGGCCCCGCGCGCGGCGAAGGCGCGGCAGAGCGGCTCGAGGATATAGCGGTAGGAGGCGTGCAGTGATTGCGCTTCCGGGTGGTCGTGCAGGCCCAGCACCAGCGAGAAATTCAGTGAGCCCGGCCCCTGCAGCACGCACCCCCCGGCGCTGCACCGCCGCCGCACGGGAATGCCATCGAGCGCGCAGAACGACTCGTTCACCTCTTCGGCAATGTGCTGCGAAATGCCCATCACCACGAAGGGCGCGGGCGATTCCCACAGCCGCACCGTATCGCCCCGGGTGCCCGCGCAGACTGATTCCAGCAGCGCCTCGTCCAGCGCCAGGTTTTCCGAGGGCTCCTCGCGCGTCAGGCGGAGCAGCTCCGCCCGGGGCGCTACGGGGTCCATGTCTGTCTGCTTCCGGCCACGCGCATGGCCCGGCCTAGAGGCACGCGCAGTTCAGGTCCTTCGCCGCCTTCACCTCGTCCAGTCGGCTTACCGAAGTCGTCTTCGGCGCCTCCTTGAACGACTCCGGATCCGTCTTCGCGCGCTCGGCCAGCTTCAGCATCGTGTCGCAGAAGGCGTCGAGTGTCTCCTTCGATTCGGTTTCCGTTGGCTCGATCATCAGGCACTCGGGCACGGTCAGCGGGAAGTACACCGTCGGCGCGTGGTAGCCCTCGTCGAGTAGCGCCTTCGCGAAGTCCATCGCGCGCACGCCGCCCTCAGCCTGCTTGCTCGCGGTGAACACACATTCGTGCATGAAGCGGCCATCGAAGGCCGGCTCGAAGGCGTCCTTCAGGCGCGCGAAGATGTAGTTCGCGTTCAGCACCGCCTTGCGGCTCACGTCGTGCAGGCCCTCGCCGCCGTAGTGGCGCAGGTAGGCGTAGGCGCGCACCGCGATCAGGTAGTTGCCGAAGAACGCGGCCATGCGGCCGATGCTCTTCTCCGGCGTCTCCAGCGCGAAGCCGCCGTCTTTCTTCACCACGCGCGGTCCCGGCAGATACGGAAGCAGGCGCTTGCCCACGCCCACCGGGCCACAGCCCGGGCCGCCCATGCCGTGCGGCGTGGCGAAGGTCTTGTGCAGGTTGTAGTGCATCACGTCGAAGCCCAGGTCGCCCGGGCGGCATTCGCCCATGATGGCGTTCAGGTTCGCGCCGTCGTAATAGAGCAGCGCATCGACTTCGTGGCACAGCTTGGCAATCTCGGCGATGTCCTTTTCGAACAGGCCGTGCGTGTTCGGGCAGGTCATCATGATGCCCGCCGTGTTCTCGTTGAGCGCCGCCTTGAATCCATCGAGGTCGGTCAGGCCCTGCGCGTTCGACGCGATCTCCACCACCTTGAAGCCCGCGATGTTCGCGCTGGCCGGGTTGGTGCCGTGCGCCGAATCGGGCACGATGATCGTGTCCTTGTGCGTGTTGCCGCGGTCGCGGTGATACGCCGCCATCAACAGCGTGCCGGTCAGCTCGCCGTGCGCGCCCGCGATGGGCTGGATGCTCGCCGCCTGCATGCCCGCGATTTCCGCCAGCTCGCGCTCGAGTTCGTAAATCAGTTCGTACGCGCCCTGCACGTTGCCGTTGTAGGCCGTGCTGGTGGACAGGTGGGGGTGCAGCCGCGCCATGCCCGGCAGCGCCGCCACGGTCTCGGCCACCTTCGGGTTGTACTTCATCGTGCACGAGCCGAGCGGGTAGAACGTGTCGTCGATGCCAACGTTGCGCTGCGAAAGGTGCGTGAAGTGGCGCACCACGTCGATCTCCGCCATCTCAGGCAGCGCGGCCGCCTCGGCGCGGCAGAGGTCTGCCGGCAGCTTCTTCTCCGGCACGTCCAGCGTGTCCCAGCGGATGGCCCGACGTCCGGGCTGCGACTTTTCGAATATCAGTTGCATGCCGCATTCTCCAGCGCAGCCGCGAACTGGTCCAGTTCGGCGCGCGAATGTTTTTCCGTCACCGCGATAAGCAGATCGCTCGGGCCGCCGGCGCCGCAGGATTCCAGCGGAAGCCCGGCGATGATGCCCGAATCCGAGAGCGCCCGAACCACTTCGTCCGCCGGACGCGGCAGGCGCACGGCGAACTCATTAAAGGTCGGACCCTGGTTGAGGATCTCGGCGAAGGTGAGCTTTTCTTTCAGGTACTCCGCCTTCGAGTGGCAGTGTGCCGCGAGGCGGGCGAAGCCTTCCTTGCCCAGCAGGCTCATGTGGATGAGCGCACGCAGCGCGCAGAGCGCCTGGTTCGAGCAGATGTTCGACATGGCCTTCGTGCGCCGGATGTGCTGCTCGCGCGCCTGCAGCGTCAACACGAAACCGCGGCGGCCCTGCTTGTCCGTCGTCTCGCCGGCGATGCGTCCGGGCATCTTGCGCACGTAGTCCTTGCGCGTAGCCATGATGCCCAGGTACGGCCCGCCGAAACCGAGGTACATGCCCAGGCTCTGGCCCTCGGCAATCGCGATGTCCGCGCCCATCTCGCCTGGCGTCTTCACCATGCCGAGCGATACGGGATAGAACGACACCACCAGCAGCGCGCCCGCCGCCTTGCAGCGCGCGCCCAGTTCGGTAAAGTCGCGCACGTCGCCGAGGAACGCCGGGTTCTGCACCATCACGCAGGCCGCATCCGTGGGGTCGTCGCCGCTTACAAAGTCGAGATCGAGGTGCGCGGCGTGCGTGCGCAGCATCTCCACGTAGCGCGGATTGAGGGACTCATGCAGCACGATCCGCTTGCGGCCCGTGCAGCGCACCGCCATCGTCGCCGCCTCGAATACCGCCGTGCCGCCGTCGTATAGCGAGGCGTTGGCGAATTCCATCTGCGTCAGGCGGCAGATGGACGACTGGTATTCGTAGATGCTCTGCAGTGTGCCCTGCGAAATCTCCGGCTGATACGGCGTGTAGGCCGTATAGAATTCGCTCCGTCCGGAAAGCGCGTCCACCGCCGACGGCACGTAGTGGTCGTAGTAGCCGCCGCCCAGGAAGCACAACTGCCCCGGCACGTTCTTCTCGGCCAGCCGCTCGATTTCGTTGCGTACCGCCATCTCGGACTTGCCGGGCGGCAGGTTCCACGACTTCGGGCGCAGGGTCTCAGGGATCGACGCAAACAGGTCGTCGATCGATTTCACGCCGATCACGGCCAGCATCTCGGCCGTGTCGCGTTCGGTTGCGGGTATCCACGATCCCATCAATCCACTCCGTAGGGTAGGGGGTTGAAAGTACAGACGCGCGCACGGCGTTGCGTGCGCGCGGCATTAAGAACAATCAAGCCGGGGCTAGTGTTCCGATTCCGCGGCATACTTCGCATAGGCCGCAGCGTCCATAAGGCCGCCGAGTTCCGACGCGTCCACGTCTTTCAGCTTGAAGAACCAGCCCGCGCCGTAGGGGTCCTGGTTCACCAGTTCCGGCTTGTCTTCCAGCGCGCCGTTCACCTCGGCCACCGTGCCGCCCGCCGGCGCGTAGATATCGCTCGCGGCCTTCACGGATTCCACCACCGCCGTCTCGTCGCCCTGGCTGACCGCGCGGCCCACCGCGGGCAATTCCACGTAGGTCACGTCACCCAGTTGATCCTGCGCGTGCGCGGTAATGCCGACGACGTACAGCCCGCCGTCTTCGCCGATCCATTCATGGTCCTTGGTGTACTTCAGTTGATCCGGGTTCATGGTGCGCTTCCTCGCTTAGTCCGTGAATTTCATGCGGCAGGTGCCGTCGGTATAAATCGGAATGCCCGCCGTCTCCACCATCAGGTCCTTCGGGCCGGCCGCCAGCACCGTGCCCGGCGCGGACAGCGCCTTCGGAATGTCGGCCAGCCCCACGCCAAAGCTCACGCTCGGGCCGAAAGTGCCGCTCGTGACGACCCCGACCACCTCGCCGTTGTGCTTCAATTCCATGCCGTGGCGCGGTGCACGGCGGCTGTCGGTCTTAATCGCCGTCAGCACCGTGTGATTGCCGGCGTCGCGCTGCGCGGCGATGGCCGCCTTGCCCGGGAACTCCGTGTCCCACGCGATGAACCGCTCCATACCGCATTCGAGCGGCGTCTTCGTCGGCGCGAGGTCTTCGCCGTTCAAGGGATACCCGACCTCGGTACGCAGCGTGTCGCGTGCGCCCAGGCCGCACGGCGCCACCTCGGGATGGGCGAGCAGCGCGCGCCACAGTTCCGGGCCGGCGGCGTTCGGCACGAAGAGCTCATAGCCTAACTCGCCCGTGTAGCCCGCGCGCGTAATCACCAAATCGTGGCCGCGCCACGTGGTGCGCAGGCCGTTCCAGTACTTCAGGTCGCGCACGCACTCCAAGCCCTCCGCCAGCAGAATCGCACGGGCCTTCGGGCCCTGCAGGTCGACCTTCGTCGTGGCGTCGCTGATGTTTTCCACGCCGGGCACGCCCGCGAAGAGCGCGTTCACCTCGTCCAACGGACCGGCGTTGGTCACCAGGTAATATTCGGCGTCCGAAAGGCGCAGCGCCACGCAGTCGTCGATGATGCCGCCCTGATCATTCAGGATAGCGCTGTAGCGGCAAAGACCAATGCGCAGTCCCTTCATGTCGGAATACACCATCTTGTCGAAGGCGTCGATGGCATCCGGGCCGCGCAGCAGGAATTCGCCCATGTGCGAGCAATCGAAAAGGCCCGCTTCGCTGCGGGTGTGCAGGTGTTCTTGAACGATGCCCGCGAACTGTACCGGGAGCGCCCAGCCGTGGAAGTCCACCACCTTGGCGCCCGAGGCCGCGTATTCGTCGTGCAGGGAAGTTTGCCGCATGCGCCGCTCCGCTTGCTGGATGCCGCATCCCCCCAAGGAATTGCGGATCCACGATACTACGAAATCCATGCCCAGGCGCGCGGCTACCGAGAGGGTCCGCCGCTTCCCCGTGGTAAGCTCCACGCATGCGCCAGTCACGGCCGGACCAAGAACTCCGGTATGCTGACAGATCGGGGCGCCGCATGCAACCTTACCGCCGCGCGCCTGGTTGACATGATGCTATGGCGTCTTATACAATTCCGCTCCCCCAAGTGCCGGGATAGCTCAGTTGGTAGAGCAGCGGACTGAAAATCCGCGTGTCGACAGTTCGATCCTGTCTCCTGGCACCATTTCATCAAAGCTGGAATAGCTCAGTCGGTAGAGCGCATCACTCGTAATGATGAGGTCCGGGGTTCGATCCCCCGTTCCAGCTCCACTTTATTCTCCCCCCACCTTTCCCAAAGGCCGATTTGCACCAGTTAGCGCAAGTGGAGAATACTGGGATTAACGGAGTTAGGATTAGTTTGCTGTTGTTCAGCGGATTCAGTATACTCTCGACAATCCTTTGACTCTATTGATAATCGTGATAATCAGGAATCCTCGCGGGGAGACGTAATGGAATCGAAACAATCCTTCAGCACCAGCGAAGTTGCCAAGTACTGCCACGTCACCGCCGATACCATTCGAAAGTGGGCCGAAGCTGGCCGTATCCGCGTATTCAAGACGCCGGGCGGACACCGCCGCATCCGTCGCGAGGAACTGGTGCGATTTCTGCGCGAAAACAATATCCCGATTCACCAGGACCTCGATAACTCAGGTGAGAAAATACTGATAGTCGATGATGAAAAGGCGGTAATCTCGGTCGTGCGCCGTTTTTTGGAGCGCGTGGATACGCCGTTCCAGATCGCCTCGGCCACGGATGGATTCGAAGCGGGCCATATGGTGGCCACGTTCCGCCCGAGCGTAATCTTTCTGGATCTCCGTCTCCCGGGTATCGACGGTTTCGAGGTTTGCCGGCGCATCAAGGAAGCCCCCGAAACCGCCGATACGCACATCATCGCCATGACAGGCTACTACGAGGGCGATGCCGCCCAGCGCGTGGTGGAACTCGGCGCGACGCTGCTGTTGCAGAAGCCGTTCACGCCGGATGATCTGCGCACGGCGCTGGCGCAGGTCGGTATCAAGGCCGCCGGTTCCTGAGCCTGGGCCGCAGGTCCGTCTACTCTGCCGTGAACTGGAACGCGTAGAGTTTCGCGCGCGTCATCTCAGCGAATACCGCAATGGCTTGTCCGCGCACCGAGGACAAATCGCGGTTCCCCTTCCAATACACCGCCTGGTCGATGTAGTTGCCGCAAATCTCCTCGCAGTCGTCGAGCGAGAATCCGTGCAGCGCCTCGCCATCCTCGCCGCGTAGCTCGACGCGCACCGTACCCATCGCGCCCGTATCCACGTTGAGCCGCAGGGTATTGCCCGAGAAGACCATCGCGGGCGTTTGCAGCCAGCCGCCGCGGTAGTCCGCATCGGCGGAGACGAAGCCATCGAGCCGTTGGCGCAACACGCCGATGCCGCCCAGCGGTCCGCCGGTCTCCGCGTATTCGGCGCGTACGATGGCCGAATCGTGCGAGCGGCCGCTCGAGGTGTAGTACTGGTAGAGGTAGTTGCCGCGCCGCACCAGACCTGGTCCCATCGTCGCATACCAGCGGTCCCATTCATCGGCTAGGCCGGTCGGAAAATAGGGCTCGCGGCCGGGCCGCTCCCACGCGATGCCGTCGCGGCTAACCGCCAGCTGAATTTCCAACAGACCGAAGTCTTCCCACTGTTCAGGCGTTTGCGGCTGCACATAAGGATTCCGGTCCGGCCGGAAATGCCGGAACTGCGCGGTGAACATCAAAAACACATCGCTCGCCCATGGATAGGGCGTCGTCGCGTTGTAGTAGATATCGGAATCTGGATGATCGAGTTCGTCGGCCGCAACCACGACCGTTGCGCTGGCAGGGGTGAGGAACGGGGTATCGCGCTCGCTGGGCGTGTACGGCCACGGCTGCAGCGGGTCGTCCAGTTCGATGCGCGCGATCCGGCGCTGGTTGGTCGAATCCAGTTCGAGCGCCCGCGTGAACACCACATACTTCCCTATGCGCTCGTCCCAGTTTACAATGACCGGATTGTCGGTATAGTATGGAAGCACACGGCCGACCGGAGTGAAGTTTTCTCCATCTGCGGAATACCCCGCATACACGCCATCGGACTCGGGGTCGGGGGGCTGGCTCAGTTTCAGCCAGAAGATCTTCCAGCGGCGCGACGGGTCGGCCTCATGCGGATCGGGGAAGACGGTCGTGAACACGCCGCCGCGCACTTGCCGCCCGGTGTTGGTGAATTGCAGGCCGTCCGCGCTCTCATAGATTGCAACGCTGTCGGCACCCACGTAGAGCCGTGCGGTCCCGTCGAAATCGAGCACCTGACTCACATGGCCCATCATCCGGTTGCCATCGGCATCCACCAGCGGACCAAGCTTTTGCGCGGCATTGGCGCGGAGTTCGATGCCCTCGCTCGCCGCAATGAAGCGATGGTCGATGAAGAGCTGCTTCTGCGTCCCTACATCAATGGGGCCAGCGGCCGCGATTCCCGCCGTCGCGATCGCGGAGGCGAGCAGCAGACTCAGGCCGCGCACGAAGCGGCTCAGGCGTACATGCGCTGGAGCACTTCGGCAATATCGCCGTAGTGCTCGTGGTAATCCTCCTGGCTCCGGCGCACCACTTCCTTCGCTTCCTCTGCACCGTAGACGTGCGTAATTTCGCACACGCGCCGCACCGCGTCGGGAGACTGCTTGTAGGTAAGGAAGTAGTGGCGCAGCCGCTCGACCACCATCCCCGGGCACTGGCTGATATCAGTCCAGTAGCCGTAAGAGGGGTCGTCGTCGAGAATGGCGACGATCTTGTCGTCCGCTTCGTTGCCGTCGATCATCCGCAGCCCGCCGATGGGCTTCACGCGCATGAAGATGTCGGTGTGGGCGATATGCTTCTCGGTCAGCACGCAGATATCCAGCGGGTCGGCGTCGCCCTGAATCGTGTTGCGTCCGGTCTTTTCGCGGCAGTACTCCGCCACGCGCTCGCCGCAATAGGTCTGCGGCACCAGGCCGTACAGCTCCGGGCACACGCTGGAAAAGCGCTGCGGCCGGTCGATGTTGAGCAGCCCCGTCACCTTGTCCAGCTCGTACTTCACCGTGTCCGTCGGGAGGATCTCGATGTAGGCATTGATAATATCCGGCGACTTCGGTCCGATCGGAATACCATGCCAGGGGTGCGCGCGGAATGCCTTGGTCAGCATGCTGGCGTTGTCGGATAGGTGCATCGGGGTCATGACTGCGTTCCCTCTAGTAGCGGGACGGGTAGGCACGGCGCAGCATGGCCGCGCCTCGGGTTCCTGCGGGTATTGTAGCGCGAATCACAGTGCCGATGCATTCCGCATCCCGCGCCGTCTTGGCAATCCGGCCGGGGCGGGCGGCATACTGCCTCTCGCGCTCGTGCCGCACGAGTGTCGGAGTACAACGGGAAGGAGCGCCGGCATTCCATGGATTCAGCACCGCCCCCAGTGCAGCGCCCCGGCTGGCGCGGCATGTTCGGCATCCGCGAGAAACTCTCGCTCTGCCTGGCGAGCCTGCTGATCATCGTCGTCGTGCTGGGCATCCAGAACGTGCTCCAGCTGCGCGCGCTCGGCCGCAGTATCGACGCCATTATGCAGGAAAACCTCGAGCGGCTGGTGGCGGTGGATTCCCTGAAGAACGGCCTCGAGCGCATCGACAGCGGCATCCTCGCTTGGCTGCTTGGCTACGAGCAGGAGGGCATCGAGGCGGTGGAGAAGGGACGCCGGGTTTTCCACGAGGGCTTCGCCGTCTGCGAACAGCTGGCCGCGGGTCCGGCCGGAAGCCAGCGTGTCGAGGAAATCGGCGCGGTGTTCAAGGAATACGACGCGTTAATCGGCCGCGCCATCATCGCGCCGCCGCGGCCCGGCCGAGAGGACGAGCTTTATCTCGAAAAGCTGAAGCCGCTGTTCACCCAGATGCACACGCTGGCCGACAGCCTGCAGCAGCTGAACCAGTCCAGCATGGTGGCCCGGCACGACGCCGCGGAGCAGCGGGCCCGCGCGGCGCGCATACAGACCCTGAGCGCGCTAATCATCGCGCTGGTGCTCGCCATGGCGGCCATCTACTTCTCCGGCCGCTGGCTGCTGCTGCCGATTCTCTACCTGACCGAGGCGGCGGAGGCCGTGCGCGCCGGCCGCCTCGACGTGCAGGTGCCGGTCACTTCCGACGACGAACTCGGACGCCTGGCACGCACGTTCAACGACATGACCCAGCGCTTGAACCGTTTCGACAAGACCCAGAAAGCGCGGCTGCTGAAAAATCAGGCGGCAACCGAAAAGATTCTCGACAACCTGACCGACGCTATCGCCCTCGCGGGTATTGATGGCGAGGTGGAAATGGCCAGCCGCGTGGCGGCCGAGGTGTTTGGACTGCGCCCGAAGGCGACGCTCGCCGAGGCCGCCTATCCATGGATCAGCGAGTTGGCCGATCGCGCAGAGGTCAGCGAAGAACCCGTCATCGGCGAGGGGGACACCGAGGTTGTGCAGGCCTTCGTGGATGGGGAAGAACATTTCTACTTTCCCTCGGCCGCCGCCATTCTCGATGCGGACGACTGCGTCACGGGTGTGCTCTTGTTTTTCCGCGATATCACCGCGCTGCGCATGCAGCAGGAATTGCGGCAGGACGCCATCGCGACGGTCTCCCACCAGCTCAAGACGCCGCTTACCTCCATCCTCATGGCCCTGCAGATGCTCGCGGGCGGGCGTTTCGGCGACCTGACCGACAAGCAGCGCGAACTGCTGGCCACGGCCAGCGAGGAAAGCGACCGGCTGCTGCACATGGTGCTCAGCCTGCTCGACATGAGCCGCCTCAAGTCGGGGCGGGTGATGCTCGAGTGCGACGCCATGCCCGTTTCCGGGATGATGCAGTCCTTCGCCGATGGCCTGCATCATGATGCCGAGGCTTACGGCGTCTCGATCGACAACGCCTGTCCAGCCGACCTGCCGCCCGTGTGGGTCGATGCCGCGCGCATCGAGCATGTGTTCCGCAACCTCATCGCCAACGCCATCCGTCACTCGCCGGAGAATGGCACGGTACACCTCGGCGCCGAGGCCGAGGTCCAATGGGTCCGGGTGGAGGTATCCGACGAAGGGCCCGGTGTGCCGGAGGCCGAGAAGGACCAGATCTTCGAACAGTTCTACCGCGGAAATGGTTCCGATACCACCAGCGGCGCGGGACTCGGGTTGTATATTGCCAAGCAGATTGCCGAGGCCCATGGCGGCCGCATCGCCGTTTCCGATGCACCGGGCGGGGGGGCACGGTTTTCGGTGTGGCTGCCCCGCGCCGACGCCGCGGGCGATTTGGGCCTGCGCGAAGACACTTGAGATTTCACGAGGAATACCCATGAGCGATAACACGACGTCTCCCCAGCGGATTCTCATCATCGACGACGAACTGAACATCCGCAAGACACTGTCCATGTGCCTCGAGGCCGAGGGGCACGACGTAATTGCCGTGGGCAACCCGAAAGACGCACTCGCCGAGAACGGACGCCGCGCCTTCGATATCGCCTACCTCGACCTGCGGCTCGGTACGGCCGATGGACTCGAGCTCCTCCAGCCGTTGCTTGCCGAGGCGCCGTGGCTGAAAATCATCGTCATCACCGCGCACGCCAGCATCGAGACGGCCGTCGAAGCCATGCGGCGCGGCGCGACGGACTACCTGCCCAAGCCCTTCACGCCGGCCCAGGTGACGCTCGCGGCCGACCGGGCTGCTTCGCTGCGCGCGCTGGAATCGCGCATCGAGTCGCTCCGGCAGGACGCCGAACACGACCACCCGGCCGCCGCGCTCGAGAGCGCCAGCCCTGCCATGCAGCGCGTGCTGACGCAGGCCGAGATGGCCGCGAAGTCCGACGCGGTGGTGCTGCTCCGCGGCGAGCACGGCACGGGCAAGACACTGCTGGCCAAGGCCATACACGAGTGGAGCCCGCGCGCGGCGAAGCCGTTGACCGTCGTGTCGTGCCCGTCACTCTCGGGGCCGCTGCTCGAAAGCGAACTCTTCGGGCACGTGCATGGCGCGTTCACCGGCGCGGTGAAGGACAACCCCGGCCGTGTTGCGCAATCGGAGGGCGGCACGCTCTTCCTTGACGAAATCGGCGACATGCCCCCCGAACTGCAATCGAAGATGCTGCGCTTCCTGCAGGACAAGGAATACGAGCGCGTGGGGGATACCGTCACCCGCAAGGCCGATGTGCGCGTGCTCGCCGCTACCAATGTGGATCTCGAAGCCGCCGTGAAGGAGGGGCGTTTCCGCGAGGATCTGCTCTACCGCCTCAACGTGGTCGAACTGGTGCTGCCGCCGCTGCGCGAGCGCGCCGAGGACATTGCCCGCATGGCGGAATCCATGCTCGCCTTCTTCGCCCGCCGCGATGCCCGCCCGCATACGGGCTTCACCCCCGAAGCGCTTGAGGCGCTGACCACGCACGACTGGCCGGGCAACGTTCGCGAACTGCGCAATATCATCGAGCGCGCCTCGATCTTTTGCAGCGGCAGCTACCTGGGGCTCGAACACTTGCCGGAGACCCTGTCGGGGCCGCGCGCCACCGGACCCGAGCTCGGCGATCCCGTGTCGCTCGAGGTCATCGAGGAACATCACATCCGCCGCATCCTTGCGTCCTCCCCGTCGCTGCAAGAGGCCGCCGATATCCTCGGCATCGACCAGGCCACCCTCTGGCGCCGCCGCAAAAAGCTCGACTTGTAGATATTGGGACGCCCCGGTATTTGACACCACGCCCTACAATGCACGGGCGCAATCGTCTTGAGACAATCAAAATGGATCCTCCCCGGCGGCAGGACTCGTACGCCCGAACCAGATCGTGGGGTCCATTCTCTTCAGGGCCAAAGGCCCGCCCGATACCAGCCCAGGCCAACGGCCTGGGTATTCCGGTTCGCATCATCCCAAGAGGGCTGAAGGCCCGATTCATAAATTGGATCGCGCCTTCAGCGCTCAGAAGATTATGGACATCGATACTCAGGCTGTTGGCCTGGGATGGTATGGCACCGCGCCGTTGGCGCTCGAGGGCCGATCGGCTTGCAGCGATTGCCCGATTGTCTAGCGTTCGCTGACGATCCGCCTCATCCCGTGCTTGCTCCGGATACTGGCTGAACCCCTGTCCCATCCCCACGCCGCCACCCGCCTTGCAGAATGCAATGCATGGCCGGCGTTCTTCTTGCATTTCACAATCCGTGCGCACGTAAAGATACTGATTTTAAAGGACTTACAGTTGGCATGGCCTTTGCGTTTCTCTGGTCGTACGTGATGAACAACACGAAACGGTAAACCCGAGAAAGGAAACACATCATGCTTTACTGGGCAGGCGTATTTTTCGTGATTGCGTTGATTGCCGCGGCCTTCGGCTTCGGCGGTATCGCAGCGGCCGCGACCGGTATCGCGAAGATTCTGTTCTTCGTATTCCTGGTCCTCTTCGTCCTGTTTCTTATTGGTGGCGTGGCCCCGCGCCGTCCCCCGATATAGCCACGGACTGACCTGAACCAACGGCCGCCGCGCCGGGCTTCCGGCACCCCAGCGGAAGGAGCGGGAGCCCGGCGCGGCGAAGTGAATCTCTGACAACAACCCCAAGGAGAACCTGAAGATGTTTACCAACCGAACGATGTCGATTGCGGCCGCCAGCACCCTGGCGATGCTCATGAGCGCCTGCGGCAACAACGCCCAGCCGGCCCCGGCCGCCAAGGAACCCGCGCCGGTCACGCAGTCCGACACGCAGGAGATGAAGGACGAGGCGAAGGAAGTGGTGGAGGACGTGAAGGACGAAGTAGGCGATGCGGCCGACAAGGTCTCGGACGCCGTGAAGTATGGCACCGATTCGCCGCAGTACAAGTTCAACCAGCGCATGGAAGCGCTGGACGAGAAAATGGAAGCCTTTGCCGAGCGCATGGATGAACTCGGCGACGATGTGTCCGACGAGATGAAGGACATGTACGGCGAGCTGAAGAATCAGCGCGGCGCCTTGGCCGAGCAGTGGGACAAGCTGAAGGACGCCAGCGCCGACGCCTGGGAAAGCGCCAAGGAAAACCTGCAGGCGGCCGCCGACAACTTCAGCGAGCAGGTGGAGGAGTTCTCCAAGCAGTTCGAGCAGAACTAGGCCGGACCGCAGCGGAGCTATCGAAGCAGACCATCGAAAGGAGTAACCATGAACGCGAAGCAGTATGAAGGCAATTGGCAGCAGTTGAAGGGCCGCGTGCGCGAGGCCTGGGGCGTCCTCACCGATAGCGATATCGATCAGGCGCAGGGCCAGTACGATCGCCTGCTGGGCGTCATCAAGGAACGCACCGGCGAGGCCGAGGAGAAAATCGAGCAGAAGCTCAGCGCGCTCTTCGACGACAAGTAGGCCGCAGCCGATACAGCACCCGCCGCCGTCCGGATGATTCCGGGCGGCGGCGTTTTTTTAATTGGTTCGCCGGGGAGTCATTTCGATAGCTCTCGAGTCAGGGATTGACCAATTCGATAGCCCGCGTTGCGCCGCAGCAGCCTTGGCGTTGGGCTGTTGCGCGAGCGCCGCGCCCGGCTGAAAGACCTGTTGTTTTGCAATTATGTCAAGCATTTGGCCCTGCTGAGTTGTCAATTCCGCAACATGCTTTGTACATTCGGACAACGAACCCTCGGTCTGGCCAAGCTTGTACTTCAGTTCATCGGTTGCGCTCGTATCGGGTGCAAGAAACCACCCGAAGGTCGCCGTACAAAGCGCACCGGTAACCGTTCCTACGAGTGTCAGTACGATCTTCTCCCCAATCTTCTCAGTAAACGCCATGAACGTGCTCTCATTTCCTGAAGAGCGCTACGATAGCATAGTCGGCCGCTATTCGCCCGCGCCGAAGAGTGCGCCGAAGGGATTGGCGCTTTCGCCCTCGCTGGCGAAGGTGAAGGAGCCCGCTCCAAAAGCAAATTGGCCGCGCTGCTGCTCGATAAACCGCTCGGCCTCGGCGTATTCCTCGGCGGACAGCGAACCGGCGAGGCGCTCGAGGGCGCGGTCGTAGGCGTCGGGGCCTTCCGGGCGTTCTTCCTCCGAAAGAAAACGATCCGGACCTTCGGCGTGTTCTTCCTCGGCGACCACCCCGGCGATCAGCGCGCGTGATTCCGGGCTGAGGTCGTACCCCCGGAGCGATCCCCGGTACATGTTCGACATCATCCGGATGGGGAGTTCGGCCTCGTAGGCCTGCTTGCGTTCCAGCTGGCTGGGTGACAGGAACTTGGCCAGCTCCGTCCGGATGTTTTCTTCGGCCGTCGCTTGGTCCTTCTGCATGGCCTCGAAATCGAAATCGCCGCTGAACATTCCCATGGCCGATTCCATGCTCTTGGCCTGCTGCTCGAGGTGCACCTCGATGAACCGCCGCCGCTGTTCGTCCGTCAGGCCCAGTTCATCGAACAGGTCCTTGTATTGGGACTCGAACACGGTGCCCATCATCGACCCCATGAATTCCTTGCCGGCCTCGCTCTGCATGAGCTTCATGGCGCTTTCCATGAAATCTTCCGGACTTTGCCCCGGCTCGTACCGGAACTTCGCGTCCGGTGATCCCGGTTCGCCCGGAGTTCCGGCGTCGAAGTTATTCATCAGGGCGCCGAAGAGGCTGGCCGCGTTCAGGCCTTCGCCGGATGCGGGGGCGGCAGCTTCGGTGTCGTCATCGGCCGTAGCTTGCGGCGCGCTTTCCAGCGTCTCGATGCGGCGTTCCAGCGCGTTGTTCTGGCGCTTCAGCGCGGCGGCCTCGCGGCTGACGGTTTCAACCGCCTCGCGCGCGATCGTCAGCTCGGTCTCGAGCGAGTCGCGCTCCATGTAGAGAATCGCCACGCCCGCCGCAGCGCCTACCGCAAAAAGCCACCCCGCCAATAGCGCAATCCGTTGCATCGTTCCACCCTCCGAGTACGATGTTTGCATCATCAGCATAACATACCACACGCGGAGCGCGCTTATTCAGCCTTCGAGCCGGTCCTTGTGTTTCTTGTAGAGACCGCGGAACTGGTGGTAGGAAAGACCGAGGCGTTTGGCCGCGCGCCCCTGGTGGTCTTTTTCCGCAGAGAGCGCCTCGCGCAGCATCCTGATTTCGAGATCGGCCACCGCGTCCGGTAGGGACTTCGGTGCGACCGTAGCGGGCGGCCGGTCTGGCGCGGCACGGTCCGGAGTCCGCGGGGGGGAGGGCTCGTCGAGCAGCGCCCAGGGCGGTTGAAAGGGATCGAAGGTGAGCGTGTCGATGAGCGCTCCCGGGTTCTGGTACACGGCCCGCTCGATGACGTTCTTCAGTTCGCGCACGTTGCCCCGCCAGGGGTGCGCCTCGAGCGCGGCGATGACTTGCTCGCTGAATTCCGGCACGCCCGGACGATCAAGTTCCGCCGCCATGCGCACGGCGAAGTGGTTCGCCAGTAGCAGGATATCTTCGCGGCGCTCGCGCAGGGGCGGCACGTAAATCACGTCGAACGACAGGCGGTCGAGCAAGTCGCGCATAAAGCGGCCCTCGGAGGCCAGCTGCACGAGATTCGCGTTGGTCGCCGCCACGATACGCACATCGACCCGAATGGACCCGGAGCCCCCAACGCGCTCGAAGGTGCCGTACTCCACCACGCGCAGGATCTTTTCCTGCACCTGAATGGGGATGTTCCCCAGTTCATCGAGAAACAGCGTGCCGCCGTCGGCCGCCTCGAAACGGCCCGTGCGCTTGCCCGTGGCGCCGGTGAATGCCCCGGCCTCGTGGCCGAACAATTCCGACTCGATGAGCGAAGGCGAGAGCGCGGCGCAGTTCAGCTCCACCAGCGGTTCCTGCCAGCGGCCGGAAAGAAAGTGTATCGCGCGCGCGGCGAGTTCCTTGCCCGTGCCGCGCTCGCCAATGATGAGCACCGGACGGTCCACCGGCCCGACGCGCGAGAGGCGGTCCTGGAAATCCAGAAACGCCTCCGACTCGCCGATGGCCTCGCGCTGCCGCGATTGGTATCCGTCAATCTCGTCCTGCACTACACGATTCCTACCCGCAGTACGGCGGGCCTCGGCCCGCGTCCCGGTGCCAAGACTAGCTCTCTGTCTCCGAAGCGACCTTCCGCGCCAGAAGCAGCAGCCCCATCACCGTCATCGCGTCCTTAATCTCGCCGGTATCGATCATCGCCAGCGCGTCGTCCAGCGGCATCTTGCGCACGGTCAGATCCTCGGTGCCATCGGGGCAGGCGCCCACTTCGGTCAAGCCCGTCGCCAGAAACAGATACCCGCGCTCGTCCGAGTGGCAGTTGGTCAGGTGCAGTTCGTTGCCCAGCGGTTCCCAATGGCGCGCCTCGAGGCCGGCCTCTTCGCGCAGTTCGCGCTGGGCCGCCTGGAGCGCCGTCTCGTCGTCGTCGCTGCCGCCCTCGACGATTTCCCACGAGTAGGCCTCGTGCGGATAGCGCCATTGCCCGATCAGGTAGACCTGCTGGTCGTCGGTGAGCGCGACGACGCCCGTGGCGATACGCGTCTGCACCACGCCGTAGATGCCGGGCTGGCCATCGGGGCGGATCACGTCGTCCTCGCGCACGCGGATCCAGGGATTCTCATAGACCAGTTTGGTCCCCAGGGTCTTCCAGGGATTTTTCTGGTGCGACTCGTCGTTCATGCGGATGCCTTGCGGGTTGCGGCGGCGCGATGCGTCACCATTCGCACCCATTGTTTCGTTTACACGAGCGATAATGCAACGGGGCACCGCGCCCCGCAGGAGGTATGCAAGATGAATCGCGGCATTCAGTTAGCCCTGTGCGCCCTGGCGCTTTGCCTCGTTTCCGGCGGCGTGTTCGCGGAGGCGTCCATCGACGACAGCCGCCGCACCGCCATCGTGCGCGCCATTGAGGATGTCAGCCCGGCGGTGGTCACCATCAACGTCGTCGACATCCAGTACGACCGCGTGGTCGATCCCCGGATGTCCGACTTCTTCAATCTGTTCGGTCCGCGGTTGCGCGGCGCGGCCCGCGAACGGCAGGTGGAAGGCGTCGGCACCGGCTTTGTATTCGACGCCGACGGCCACATCCTCACCAACTACCACGTGCTACAAGATGCCGACCTGATTTCGTCGGTCACGCTGTCCGACGGCCGCCAGATCGAGGTGGAGTTCGTGGGGGCCGACGAGCGCACCGATATCGCCATCCTCCAGGCGAAGACGGCCGACCTGCCCTTCGCGCCGCTGGGCGAATCGGGCACGCTCATGACGGGTGAATGGGTCATCGCCATCGGCAATCCCTTCGCCAACATGATGCGCGATCCCCAGCCGACGGTGAGTGTCGGCGTGGTATCCGCCAACCACCGGCAGGTCTCGCGCGAGGTGGGCGGCGGCGACCGGCTCTATCAGAACCTCATTCAGACTGACGCGGCGATCAACCCCGGCAACAGCGGCGGCCCGCTCGTGAACGCGGCCGGGCAGGTGGTGGGCGTCAACACGATGATTTTCAGCAACACCGGCGGCAACCAGGGCCTGGGCTTCGCCATTCCCATCGACCGTGTGAAACGCGTGGCGGACGAGATTGTGCTGTACGGCCGCCGCCGCAATCCCTGGATGGGCTTCCGCGGCGAACCGGTGGCCGCGTTCAAGCCCTTCGCGAAGCGCGAACTCGGGGTGCAATCCGACGACGGCGTGCTGGTGACCGAAATCATGCGCGACTGCCCGGCCTACCGCGCCGGCCTGCGCCTCGGCGATGTCATCGTCGGCTTCAACGGCCAGGCGGTGACCCATCCCACCGACATCGACTACATCAACTGGGATCTCTACGTGGGCGATGCCGCGAGACTCCTGGTCGAACGCGATGGCCAGACCCAGCGCTTCGAATACGACATCGAAGAGCTGGACCAGAAGTAGGACGAAGATTTTTTTTTGACAGGATTTACAAGATTTACAGAATTAAGAGTGAAAGAGTTCTAGACGAAGTTCCCGATCTTCTCTTCAAATCCTGTTAATCTTGTAAATCCTGTCAAAAATCTTCAAACCGCCGCAGCTTCGCTGCCGGTGGCGAGGCGCATGATGGCTTCCTGGGTGGCCTCGGCGCGGGAGAGTTCGCCGGTGATGCGGCCTTCGTGCATCACGAGGATGCGGTCGCACATGCCGAGGATTTCGGGTAGCTCGCTGGAGATCATCAGGATGGCGGCCCCGCGGCGGAGCAGTTCGTTCATCAGCTTGTAGATTTCCGCCTTGGCGCCCACGTCGATGCCACGCGTGGGTTCGTCGAAAATCAGCACCTTGGACTCCGTGAACAGCCACTTCGCCAGCACGACCTTCTGCTGGTTGCCGCCGCTGAGGAACTGCGCCGCCTGCTCGATGCCCGGCGTCTTGATGCGGAGTTCGTCCACATATTTCGACGCGGCGGCGCGCTCGTCCTTGCCGCGCAGAAACGGCCCCGAGCACACGGCATTCAGGTTCGCCAGCGTGGTGTTCTCGCGCACCGACATGCCGAGCACAAGTCCCTGCTGTTTACGATCCTCGGTCAGCAGTCCGATACCTGCGGCGATGGCATCCTTGGGCGTACGCGCGCGGATCGTCTCGCCGTCTAGCCGTATTTCGCCCGCATCGGGCAGGTCCGCCGCGAAGATGGCGCGCGCCACCTCGGTACGCCCGGCGCCCACGAGCCCGGTGAGCCCGACGATCTCGCCCTCGTGCAGCGCAAACGAGACGTCTTCGAAAGCGTGCGCACGGCTGAGCCCCTGCACGCGCAGGCGCTCGCGCCCCTGCGGAAACAGTTCCTTCGGAAACTCGTCCTTCAGATCGCGGCCCACCATCTTGCGGATGATGTCCTCGCGCTCCAGTTCATGCACGGCATACGTGCCCTCGTGCTCGCCGTCGCGCATGATGCACACGCTCGTGCCGATCGTGAAGATCTCTTCCAGCCGGTGCGAGATATAGATAACGCCCAGCTGTTGGCGGCGCAGCGTGCGGATGAGCTCGAACAAATGCTCCAGCTCGTGGTCGGTCAGCGTGGCGCTGGGCTCGTCCATGACGATGATGCGCGCGTCGAAGCTGAGCGCCTTGGCGATCTCGACCATCTGCTGCTCGGCAATGCTGAGCGACACCACCGGACGGCGCACGTCGATCTTCACACCAATGCGGGCGAGCGCCTCTTCGGCGGCCGTGTTCATGGCGCGCCAGTCGATGATGGGCAGCCCGCTGCGGCGCGGCGCGCGCCCGAGGTAGATGTTCTCGGCCACGCTCAGCTGCGGCACCAGGTTGAACTCCTGGTAAATCATGCTGATGCCCAGCTGCTGCGCATGGTGCGGCGAGCGGAAGCGCACCGGTTCGCCCAGGTAGATGATTTCGCCCTCGTCGGGCTGCTGGGCGCCGGCAAGGATCTTCATCAGGGTCGATTTGCCCGCGCCGTTTTCCCCGGCCAGGCACAGCACCTCGCCCGCGTGCAATTTCAATTGGGCGTTGTTCAACGCCTGCACGCCGGGAAAGCGCTTGCCGATGCCGCGCATCTCGAGCAGGGGGCCGGTAATCATGCAGCCATGCTACCCCCCCGGCAGGGGGCGCGGCAAGCATGCGGCGGCGCGAGGGGTCTGCTATCATCGCGCCCATGAGCCATCCGACCGACCCCATGCCGCCGATGCCGGTTTCGGACACCGCCCGCGACCCGGGCGACCTGGCGCGCTTTGCCCCCGAGGGCGCCGCGCGGGTGCTGGATTGTTCGGCCAACGACCCGGCCCGCTGGGCGGCCCTGCGCGAGCGCGGCGCGCGTGAACTGCATGCCGTTGCACCCGAGGGCACGGACGGCCCGGATGTGTGCATCGCCGGAATCGACGCGCTGCTCCGCAGCCAGGAATCCGGCTGCTACGACGCCGTCTTCTGCGACCATGTGGTCGAGCGCCAGCGGAATCCGGTGCCGCTGCTCGAACGGCTGCACGCGCTGCTCGTACCCGGCGGCGCGCTCATCGTCGCCACGCCGAACATGCAATACCACAAGGCCGTGCGCGCGCTGGCCGAGGGCTGGTGGGTCTACGGAGATACCGGCGTGTGGCAGCGCGGCAACCTGCGTTTCTTCACCGCCACCTCGCTGCGCGATCTGTGTATCGATCACGGCTTCAAGGTATCGCGCTGTCTGCCGCGCATGAAGGATCCGGAGTCCGCGTTTCCCCTCGACGACCGCCGCTATGCCCATGCCGGCCGCATCAGCGTCGGCCCGCTCGACGCCGCCGAATACGCCAGCTACCTCGCGCCCGAAATCATTTGCCTCGCCACAAAGCCGGAGGCCTAGGGCGGGCCTTATTAATCCCGTTGGGTAAGGCGCCGCCGCCCCTCCGGGGCTCGACTTACAGATAGGGTTACCCGGGGTTCCGCTTTGCTTCACCCCGGGCTAAGGACGGTCGCACCGCTGATGCGGCATGGGTCCGAGTATGGACGATCGATGGCGGTTTTCCGGAGCGGTGTATTACGATCCATGACCGTGTCGATACTGTCCTGAATAGAGAATCCATGGTAGACCGCTGGCAGCAAGGATCGGTGCGCTTCCGGGCTGTCCGATGAACGGTACAGACGCCTCGGGCGTCATGACTGGAACGCGAATGGTCGTACCATACGCTTGGTTGCATGCGCGCCGCACCAGCGGTGCGAACGTTCTAAGCCCGGGGTAAAGTGCAGCGGAACCCCGGGACGACCGACAGGACATCGAACCCCGGCAAGGGTGAGTTCATCGCATCAAGATGGCTCGACAGCGTCTCGCCCCACCGTATCGGCGCAATGAACACGTCTTCATCCCCGGCAGGGGATGCATAACGGTAGCCCCGGGTTGGGCCGCGCTTCGCGGCGCTACCCGGGGTACGCGCGCCCGAATAGGCAACCACGGCAGTAGTTGCTTGAACTCACTTCGCCTCGTCGATGTAGGAAATGAGCCAGACGCCGTCCACCTTCTTGCCGCGCACCATGATGGCGAGCGACAGCTGGGGTGCCTGAATGCCTATCGGGCCGACGAATCCGGTGCCGTCGCTGATGGATACCCGCGCATTGCGCGTGTCGAGCGACACGCTGTCGGTGCCGATCGTGCTCATCACGGTCTGGAGCATGGCCCGCAGCGCGGTCTTGTTGCGGCCTTCCACATCGCGGAAATCGTCGGCGAAGGCCGACATCAACAGATCGAGGTCGCGGTTCTCGAAGGCGCGCTTGAGCCGCGACAGCAGCAGGTACACCTGATCCTCATCCGAGAGGCTGGGGTCCATTTCCATGCCCACGCCCGCGGCCGGCGCGCCGACGCCGAGAAAATAGCGCGCGAACAACGAGCCGCCGCCCAGCAGCACGACGGCCGCCGCGACGCCGCCGACCGCCAGCACCTTGCGCCAGGGAAACGGCGGCGGCACATAGACCTCGCGGCCCGCGAAGCGCACCCGCTCGTGCGCCAGCGCCCGCCGGTGCAGTTCCTCCATCTCGCCCGCCAGTTCGTTCATCGCCATGAAGGTGCGGTGCCATTCGCCCTGCATCTTCTTGATGGCCACCTCGGACTGCGAATACACCTGTTCGAGGCTGGTGCAGCCCGCGAGGAAATTCATGGCGGGAATCGCATAGTAGCAATCGCCCGACATGCGCCCCGAGAGCGAAGAAATGGCGCGCGCCAGTTCGCTCTTCACCTTGAGGAAATGCGCCTCCAAAGCGGCCTTGTTCGCGCCCGGCTGGCTGTAGGCCCCCAATATCTGCTGCAGCACCGTCCACCCGTCCATCACGCGGCGGCCTTCCCCCACGCAATGCTCCAGCAACACGAACCCCGCCGTCGGTTTCCTTCCCGGCATGCCCATTCCTCCTCGGAGGCCAGCATACACGAGAACGAAGGATTGCGGAAGGGACTAGGCGATCACCAGCGATGGACAAAGCCGTGGCGCGAATTCAGGCGTGTCGTCCCCGGTGTTGGTGTCTGGTTCAAAATGAGGTCCCCGGAATCGCAGGCCCTCTTCGGTCGACAAATCCACGATCTGGTGCATGTCGAGTTTGCCGTGTGGCACCGAGCGCATGACGAATACCACCGGACGGTGATAGTTCGTCGTATTGGGCGCGATGACGCGAACCACTTCGCCGCTCTCCAACTCCATGAGCGACCCAACGGGAAAGAGCGATTGATAGCGTAGCAGTCCTCGTAGCGCGGTGTTTTCGAACGCACGTTCGCTCTGGTGCAGCAGAAACTCCATGGCGCGGTACGGGTGCAACGCCTTGCGCCAGGGCCGCTCCGTCACGAGGGAGTCGTAGGCGTCCGCAACGGCGACAATGCGTGCGAAGGCGTGGGTCGCATTCTTTCTTCTGCGCCGCGGATAACCCTTGCCGTCCGCACGCTCGTGGTGTTGGTACACCACGAATCGCACCAGAAAGGGCAATCCGCGCAGTTTCTGCAGGGCGTCGAGTCCGGCGATGGTGTGTTTCTGAATATCGACGTGCTCCGAGGCCGTCAACTTGCGCGTCGCCACCACCAGTTCGTGAGGGGCGCTACGCATGCCGATATCCTTGAGCAGGGCCGACAAGCCCACCTGCTCGACCTGGGGCTCGCCGTAGCCCATGGCGGCAGCGATACTCATCGATAACGCGGCGGTGTTCAGGGAATGCTGGTACAGGTAGTGGGCCCGGCTGCGGAGGCGCATGAGGTTGAACAGGAGGCAGGCATCTGCCCGCAACTGACGCATCACCTGCGCCACCACGCGCTCGGCCGCGGGGAGCATTTCCTCATCGGGCAAGGCGCCGCTGATAAGTTCGCTGGTTGAATCGAGCGATTCCCGGTAGGCGGTTTCCGCTTCCGCCACTTGTGCCGAGGTGCGGTTCGTACGAATGCCGGCATCCAACGCGCCAGAAAACGGACTGCCGCTGGGCGCCACGTCCAACTGGGCGTCCGCCAGGTCTCGGGCGATCTGCTGTTCGAGGCGCTCCATCACCGCCGTACCCATGTGGCGGTAATCGCGCGCTGCCACCTCCATAAGCGCGACCGCGCTCGCATCCCAGGTTCCCAGATATACATGCCGACAACCCGAGGCATCCAGGTTGATTCGCATCGTCCGGGTCAATGGCCGATCGCCTGCCAACAGCAGCCGCCCGCTGGCATCGAACATATCCTTGTCCGCTTTTTTCCCAATCTTAAGTGCTTCGATTGCAACACGTTCCATGAGATATCACTCCACGCAGCCCCGCTTTTAGCGTTTTGAAGTCGTGACGATAAGAAATCCCACTTAAAAAATCAAATAAAATCAGAATATCTATTAATATGCGGTAATCTTATGACGCTATGGAAATTCACACTGATTGGAACTAGGGAAGAAGCCCGATGCGTGAGCGCCGTTATTTTGTTGGATGACGTTTTACCGAACCGTAGGTTTTCGGTCGCGAGCAGGGTATTTCGCACGCAGCCCAATTCTGGTATCGTTGCGCTGTCTCGGTTGGCAGAGACCTTGGAGGGGACGATCATGTACAGGAATTTCGGGTCGAAGCTGCGAAATACCGCGTACCGCGTGCTGCCGCTGTGTTTGCTGCTCATTACAGGCTGTGCCACCGGCCAGCCCGCGACCCCGCACGCACGGTCCAGCGCGATGCCGGTCATCGACGCCGACCCCCAGCCGCTGGCCGCACAGGCGCTTCGGCTCAAGGAGACGCTGGAGTATCTGGGCAGCGCCCTGGCACCGGAGGACGCGGCGGCGCTGGAGGCCTTGGCGGGCAAGCCGCTCGAGGCCGAGACCGCGCATGCGATTCAGGACATCCTGGACGGCTATTGCCTCGCCGCCGTCAACATCAATCCCGAGGCGCGGGTGAAGGTGATGCGGGGTCCGGCCGAGGCCGTGCTGCAGCAGGGCGGTTGGAAGAACTACTTGGTCAAGGTACACAACGAGTCGGGCACGCGCGCGGCGCTGGCATGGGAATCGCCGAATGCGCAGCCCGTATTCGAGCGCTCGACCGGTTCGCCGGAGCCGGACCCGCGGAACGAGATTCCCGCGGCGGAGATCGAGCGGCGTTTTCTGGAGTTGCAGTTCTACGATCGCCCGCCGTTCTCGTCAGGCCTGAGTGGTGCGGCGGTAGAGTACCGCGTGCTGCAGGTGTACACCACGGCTGAGGGCGCGCGCGAGGCCCAGCTGGGCTTTCACGTGGGGCAGGGCACCCAAGATCTCGGTCAGCGTTCGAGCCTGCCCATACTCTTCTCGTGCCGCCCGTCGGTGAAGGTCACGCTGCGGGTGAAGGACGTGGACGGCAGCCCGGCGATGGCTTCGTTCATTTTCCGCGACAACATCGAACGCGGCCAGGACGACCACGATTACCGCGCGCAACTGGCGGAGAATTCGCCCTGGCAGCGGCCGGGCCTGAGCGCCAAGCCGCTCACGGGCATCTACCCGCTGCCATCGCGCCGCGTGGCCGACCACGACGAGTATCCCGACTTCTTCTTCCAGCCACAGGTCTATCGCGCCGATGGCGAGCACGTGCTGCTGCCGCCAGGTCGCTACGACGTGACCTGGACGCGCGGCCCGGAGTATCTGCCGCAGACGCGCACCATCACCGTGCCCGATGCGAAGGCCCACACGGAAACCTTCAAGCTCGAGCGGTGGATACATTTGGCGGACCTGGGCTGGTTCAGCGGCGACCACCATGTGCACGCGGGCGGGTGCAGCCACTACGAAAGTCCCGAGGCAGGCGTGAAGCCGGAGTCCATGCTGCGTCAGGCACAGGGCGAAGACCTCAATGTCTCCTGCGTGCTGACCTGGGGGCCGTGCTGGTATCACCAGAAGTCGTTCTTCGAGGGCAAGATCAGCGCGCTCTCGACGCGGCAAAACCTCATGCGCTACGACGTCGAGGTGTCAGGCTTTCCGTCGAGCCATGCGGGCCACCTTTGCCTGCTGCGCCTGCAGGAAGACGACTATCCCGGGACCACCGAAATCAACGAGTGGCCCAGCTGGACCCTGCCGGTGCTGCACTGGGGTTCCTCGCAGGGAGGCGTCGTGGGTTACTCGCACTCCGGCTGGGGCCTCGAGCCGGTCGAGCCCGTGACCAGTCTGCCCAACTACGCGCTGCCCAAGATGGACGGTATCGGCGCGAACGAGTACATCGTGACGGCCGTGGCGGATGCCGTGGACTTTATCTCCGCAGGCGACACGCCGCTGCCGTGGGAATTGAACATCTGGTACCACACGCTCAATTGCGGTCTGCGCGTAGGTATCAGCGGCGAGACGGACTTCCCCTGCATCTTCGACGATCGCGTGGGCATGGCGCGCAGCTATGCGAAGCTCAAGCCGCCGATTTCCTTCGACGCCTTCGCCGAGGCCATCCGCGATCAATCGGTGTACGTGTCCGACGGCCTGTCGCACCTCATCGATTTCACGGCGGCATCGGGAAGCAAGACGGCAACGACCGGGCAGGCGCTGGCCCTCGATGCGCCGGGCAAGGTGCTGATTTCCGTGACCGCCGCGGCGATGCTGCCCGAACAGCAGGATGAAGCGGGAGCCAAGATCGCCGAGGCCGGGCCGGTGGGCCGGCCCTACTGGCATCTGGAAAAGGCCCGCGAGGGCGATACGCGGCTGGTGCCGGTGGAACTGGTGGTCAATGGCTATCCCGTGGCACGGCAGGACCTACTGGCCGACGGTACGCCCCGGGAACTGCAGTTCGAGGCGGACTTTCCGCGGTCCGGCTGGGCGGCGCTGCGGGTGGCGTATTCCTCTCACACGAATCCGATCTACATCACGGTGGGCGATGCGCCGGTGCGCGCCTCGAAACGGAGCGCACAGTGGTGCCGTGCGGCCGTCGACCGATGCTGGGAGATGAAGCAGCCGGCCATCCGCCAGGCGGACGGCGAACACGAAGCCGCCGCCAAGGCTTACGACGCCGCGCGCGCCTATTACGATCAGGCCATCGCGGAGGCTGCCGACGACACGGACCCCGCCACGCCCGTGGCGCAGCAGCCGGTGCAGCGCGACGAGGCGATTGTGCTGCGCCAGCCCGACGGCGATGCCCGCAAGCGCTGGAACTTCACCAGCGTGCAGCCGGGACGCTACACGCTTTTCGTGCGCGCGGACGAGAATGCGCCGGCTGGCGAGGTGGAATACCGCATCGAGCATGCGCGGGGCGGCAACACGGTGAAGGCTCCTGCGGCCGATGCAGCGGATGAATGGCTCGAGCTGGGCAGTTATCGGCTTGACGCGAACAGCACGCTCGAAATCCGCAGCGCGCCGGGCGCGGCGGCCTACCCGAAAGCGGTCCTGCTGGCGCCGGAGCTGTAGGTGCGGTCAGGCGATGGCGGCGACGCGTTCGGGCTGGGGCGTATCCAATCGCCACTGCGGCGGCGATATGCCCGCGTCGAGCGCCATCGCCAGCTGGTTGCGCTGCTTGAGGAACGCCGGCGTGTTGTGGCGGCCCGTGGGCAGCGGCACCAGCCGCACGTCGTCGAAGCCGGCCATCTGCCGGGCGTGCCACGCATCGGCAAAGCTGTACGCGCCGTAGTAGAACGTCGTGCGGAGCGCATGCGCCCGTTGCTGGTAGGCCGCAAGCGGGTTCATCAGTTCGTCCTCGCGGAAACGGCCGTTGATGGTCTTGAGACCCCACCAGGCGCCCAGCGTGACAATCAGCATTTCGAAGTAGGCGCGGGGTTCGCGCACGAGGCGTCCGAACGAGCACAGCGTACGGAGCGCATGGGTCGGCTTCGTGAAGCCGTCGGCGCTTAGCACGGCGCCGAACACCACGGCTTCCTGCATCTGGCAGCGCGAGGCGAACCACAGCGCCGCAGCGCCACCGCTCGACGACCCGATGGCCACGTTGTGCTTCGAGCCCAGCCGGGCGATAACGTCCCGGATTTCCTGCTCAAAGAACTCGAGGCCGCCAGGCCCGCCGTCGGGGCGCACATGAAAGCCGGTCTTATGCACATCGCGCACAAACACGAGGTTGGCCTTGCGGCCGAGGCGCTGCAGTACATTCCGGAATTCGAACCGCGCCAGTCCGGCGTAGAGTACGTCGAAGCCGGAGAAGCTGAAGATGGTCACATCGGCGCCGTTGTCTTCCACCACGAGGTAGTCGCGGCTCGCCTGCCCTTCCTCGGTGAAGAGCCCCTCGGCGTCCATCTGCTTTGCGAGATCCGGCATGACCACGCCCACAATCGCCTTGGTGACGCGGTTCTCTGCGCGCTTGAGAAAAGAAGCCATGGTCGTAAACTCCTAACCAGGGTCAGCGGTTCGGCCGATACCAGAATTCGTCCAGCACGGCCTGGTCGCCCAGAATCGCGCGCGCTACTTTGTGGGGGTAGCGAATCAAGAAAAAATCGCCGAACTCGTCGTATTTTCGTGTGGACACCGTGACCGATGCGCCACCTAGGTGGCTGTACTTCAGCCCGGTCTTGCGACCTTCCGCACGCAACCGTTTCGCGAATTCGAGATCCTCGGCCATCTTGGTGGACTCGTCGAATCCGCCGAGCCGCGCGAAGGTGTCCCGTCGCGCATAGAATAGCACCATCGACACCCCGGTGACGAACCGCGACATCCGAAGCGGCAGCCAATTGAACAAGAACGTGCCGAGCGAAAGGCGCTCCATGTGCACACAGGCCACGCCGCCGCCGACAAACCTGCCGCTGTCCATCGTCTTCAGGATCTGCGCGAACAAATTTTCGGATACCAGATTGTCGGCATCGCAGAACGCGACGTACTCGCCCGTGGCCGCGGCCGCGCCGCCATTGCGCACAGCCGAAATGGATTTCGTGGGTACCTGCACCACGCGCGCGCCATAGCTGCGTGCCACGCGGGCGGTCTGGTCGGTGCTCAAGTTGTCCGACACGATGATTTCGATGGGTTCGCCTGCGTAAGCCTCGGCGCGGCGCATGGCCTCGAGGGTCGCAGGCAGGTAACGCTCTTCATTGTATGCGGGTATGACAACGGATAGCCGGTACATCTTCGTGGGCTCCTGCGGTATTTCCCACGTTACCCGCTACCACCCGTAGCGTTACATCGTGTAACATAATGAGGCGTAGGGGGTAGAGTGCGTTAAACGGCCGCACCGGTTACACCGGTCCCTTCACGAATGCTCTCCGAGCGAGGCCCCCATGCAGGAACAAACCCTCCTAAAAGTGCTAGAACGCGTTCATGGCGGCTCCGAAAAGCCCCTGAAAATCGTTATTTTCCCCCTTTGCTGGGTGCTCGCCCATGTCGGCCGGACCCTCGAAATCGCCAAGGTGCTGCGCCAGCGCGGCCACGAGGTGGTGTTCGCCGGGGAAAATCCCGACCATCCGCTGTCGCGGCTGGACCACGCCCGCCGCGAGGGTTTCCGCACGGTGAAGGTGAAGGAGCCCGACTGGCCCTGGGCATGGGAGCGCTTTCAGAAATACGGAGGAGCACTCGCTTTTACAGATTTGGTGCGGCATCAGCGCTGGGCCCCGCTTGAAGACATCATGGAAGACATCGTGCGGGTGGCGCGCGAGGAGAAGGCCGACCTCATCCTGGGCGACGCCAGCCTCGGGGTAAGCTGCGCGGGCCATATTCTCGGCATTCCTGCGGCGTGTGTGTTCAATGCCTACAACGTGCGGTTCTACCACCCGACGAATCCGCTGCGTTACATTATCGACCTGATGGACAAGTGCTACTGGGGTCCGATCCGCGAGCGCGTGTACCGGCGTCATGGCGTCGAGCCGATCAGCGGCTACGACCTGTGGCACCGCACCCTGATACTGGCACCCGATCTGCCCGAGCTGTTTTCGCCGCTGCCCGAATTTCCGAACTGGCAGGCCGTGGGCCCCATCGTGTCGGAACCGCCCTGCGCGCTGCCCGATTGGTACGCCGAGCTGGACGACGGCACGCCCAACGTGTACATCACCATGGGCTCGACCGGCTTTCTCGAGCCTTTTCTCGATCGCGTTTACGACGAGCTCGGCCGCGCGCCCTACCGCTTCATCGTCACCACGGGGCGGCAGGTGAGCGAGGCCTGCATGCAGCGAGCGCCGAAAAACTTCCGCTTCACGGATTACGCGCCCGGCTCGAAGCTGCTGGACAAGTCCGCTGCGATGATCTTCCACGGCGGCAACGGCACCATGTACCAAGCGCTGGCCGCCGGGGTGCCCATGCTCGCGCTGCCCAGCCATGAAGAGCAGAAGATAAACGCCGGCAAGATGATCAGCGAAGGCTATGGCCTGCGCAGCAATTCGCGCCGCACCACCGGCAAGCAGGTGCTGGCGCAGCTCGACCGGCTCCTCCACGATCCGTCCTTCGGCGCCAACGCCTGGCGCTTCCGCCGCGCCGTCAAGCGCAGCGAGGGCGCCGTGTTCTCGGCCGATCTGCTGGAAGCCTGTGCGCGGGAAAAGCGCCGCCGCGTCATCGCGGGGTAAAAAAACCGCGCCGCCAGGCATGTAGCCCCGGCGGCGCGCGGAAAAAGTACGCGGTGATATCGCGGGCGCCTAGTTCACCTTCTTGGCGAGTTCCGCCCCGGCCTTGAACTTCACGACGTTCTTTGCCGCGATTTTGATCTCCTTGCCGGTCTGCGGATTGCGGCCGGTGCGCGCGGCGCGCTTCGCGAGCGATTCCAGTTCGTTCATCATCAGGTTTATTTCACCCCGGCTCGCCCCCACCGCATCAAGGCTCACGTCCCAGTCGATCACGGGGTACACGGTGCCGTCGGCCGGCGGGCAGTTTTCGGGAATGCCCGCACACGGATCCACGATGCCCGCGCGGATGGTCGTCGCGCTTTCAAAGCGGCCGAAGCCTTCCAGGTCCACGAAGCCGCCGCCGCTGACCGTATCGGCGATGACGTTCAAGATCACCTGCAGGGCTGCCGCTGCGGTGTCTTCCGGCAGGCGCGAGAACTTCGCCATCGCTTGCACCAGCTCGTCATTGCCGAGCATCTTCTCGGGATTCTCGCAGCGGCCGTCGGCCTCCGGAATGATCCGGGCCACCGCCATGCCGCGCCGGATATCCGATTTCTCGATGCCGCGCAGCACGAGGCCCGCGGGCTCGCGTTTGTCTTCTGTGGATGCCGCGAGCGCGTAGCGCTTTCCATCGCGCACGATGACCGCCGCCACGCGCGCGGCAATGTCGCGGTGGACAATGCCCTCGGCGTGGCGCACCCACACCTCGTCGCCCTGCGCGAAATACCCCTCGATCTTGCCCAGCACCCCGACGCCGTTGTCCAGCGATACAATCTTTTCCGCGGACCCCACCCAGCCGCTTTCCTGGCTCAGCGGGTTCTCCCCGATCGAAGCCTTTCCTTCGAACAGCGGATTGCTGCCGGAAGTGCCAGCCTCTTCATAGAGCGGATTGCCGGGCGCGAAGTGGACCTCGCCGCCCACGGGGCATCCGCCCGCGGTCACGCCGCCGTCGCCCACGCTAAACACACCGAAGACTTCGTCCGTCGGAATGCTGTCGCCATCGCTGTCGTCGTCGATGGCCGACGCTTCCCAGCGGTTCACGCGCACCTCAAGTGTCCAATGATCGCGGAGAATGCTAGTGATGCCCTCGGTGAACCCGTCGAGCGTCCGCTTCGAATCCGCCTTGGAGATACCGCCATGGTCCGTCATCGCGTCGATCAGTTCGCCCTTTGCCAGCGACTCCGGCGCCATCCACTTGATCGGCCCGATATCCGCCGCCCCCGCGGCCCCCGCCAGCAGCATCGCCGTAGCGGCCCCCAATCCCCACGTCCGTCCTATCCCGATACCCATTTCAACCTCCCGTTTCCGGACAGGGAACGAGCGCTCTCCCGCGATACGCCACGCCCCAAGCTCCGAGCTTTCCCAAAAGACTTCTATTTCGACCCTAACACGCGATCCCGGATCCGTCAAATAATCACAAGAATTTGCAGGGATTTATTGTCTTGTGGGAAATGATGGAGTTGTGGGCTGGCGTGTTCGATCAAATCAGAAGAAGAGGCAGTGGGGAAGTATGCGGGCGGAGCTAGTGCTCGGTCCGGGAGGGCATTGCACAGAGGCTGTAGCCCCTTGCGATGGCGAGCGCCAGCCGGTTGTGCTCGAGTGCTTTCCAGTCCCCGGAAGCGGTGCGGTGCTCGAGCACGACAGCGGGTATTGCAGCTTCCAGCGGTCCTCGCGTGAGATCGACTGCCCAGCGCGCCGGGTAGTCCGGCGTGTCGAAACGTTTGGCGAGCATTATGGTTTGTGCCTCGGCGTGGCGTTCCTTCAATGCTTGCTCGACGCGGCGATACAGGTCGTCCTGCGGTGACTCGGTATCCGCGTTCTCTGCGTTTTCCAAACACATCTCGATGGCGTAGGCCAGTTGTTTGCCGAAGGGATCGGAGAAACGCTCTCCGTTCAATAGCGCCTGCTCGAATGCGGCTTCGTCTTCCGCCTGCGCATACCTGCACGCCATTTCGATCAGGAAATCCAACTGCTCGCCATGGGCGTCCAGGGTGGCAATCAACAGCGGAAGCGCTGCTAGCGGGCGCCCGCTGATGCCCGGCCACGACATTGGCGGCGGATTCAGCATGGGCAATACGAGGCCGCGCGCTTGGAACTCGCCTTTCATCGCCGCCAGCAGCCGCTGCCGTTCGTGCTCGCTGCCTTTGCGCGCCACGGCGACAAGCCGCGCAATCCGGGGTTCCATCAGCAAGTCGCTGGCGAATGCCTTGGGCGGCGGGTTCAGGTCGCCGCTGAAGGCGAAGGTCATGGTGAAGCGCATGTGCGCGCAGTCCTGCTGAAAGCCGGAGGTCCACAGGTGTGCCACGGCGGCCTCGATGCTCTCCGTCCGTACCACGGAGCGATGCGCCTCGATGCGGGCATGCTTGTCGTTGGCGTGATGCAGGGCGTCGCCCCACATCCACTGCAACGGCGCGATATCGCCGTCCCCGGCGTACCGCTCGAGTTCGTCCAGCAGCAGGGTATAGAAACGGTAATTCACATCCTTCTCATGCGCCGCCGGCAAGCCGCCCTGCAACTGCCGCGCTGCATCGTCGCGTAGCATGCGCTGCTGCACCCGCGCTTGGAGCTCGTGCTGGAATTCGATCGTGGTACATGGATTGAACGCGACCGAATCGGTGTTGGCGGCCGCAGCGCCAAGCAGCAGGAGGGCAGTCGAAAGCGTGAAAAGTTGTATAGTCATGAGTTTAGGATAGCAACCATACAGCGATCCGTCAAGTCCTTTCTCCGGCGTCCGCGCGTTGCACGCTTGGCGGCGCGGCGGTTATGCTCTCGGCTTCACCTTGCGGAAAAGGAGCAGAAGCGCGATGGATAAGCTGGCAATCGCCGGGGGCAAGCCCCTGCGCGCGGCATCGGAGAAGTGGCAGACGTGGCCCGTGAGCGACGCGGCGGACGCGAAGCTGGTGGCCGAGATCACGAAGTCGAACCGCTGGAGCTACGACGGCCCGGTAGAGTGGCAGTTCGCGCAGGATTTCGCCAAGTATCAGACGGCCAAGTTCGGCCTGTGCTGCGCCAACGGCACCGTGGGTATCCAGATTGCGCTCGAGGCGTTGGGCATCGGCGCGTACGACGAGGTCATCGTGCCGGGCATGACCTGGCAGGCGACGGCCGCGGCCTGTGTGGATGTGAACGCCGTCCCCGTGCTGTGCGACGTGGAGCCGGACACGTGGAACCTCGACCTGGCGAAGGTGGAGGCCGCCATCACCAAGAAGACCAAGGCCGTCATCGTGGTGCATCTCTACGGCAGCGTGACCGATATCGCCGGGCTGGTGAAGCTGTGCAAGAAGCACAACCTGGCGCTGATTGAAGACTGCGCGCACCAGCACGGCACGTTCTGGAAGGGCAAGGGCGTGGGCTCCTTCGGCGATGTCGCTTCGTTCAGCTTCCAGGAATCGAAGGTGCTTTCCTGCGGCGAGGGCGGCTTCAACACCTGCAACACCAAGGAGCTGTTCTACAAGCTCTACAGCCTGCGCAACTGCGGCCGGGCGTACGAAGCCGACCCGCCCGTGTTCGGGCTGAAGAAGCCGGCCGATTTCTCCACCGCGCTGCAGTCGGGCAATTACCGCATCACCGAATGGCAGGCCGCCATTCTCGCGGGCGGGCTCAAGCGGCTCGACAAACAGGTAAAGCACCGCGACGCGAACGCCATCTACCTGAACGAACAGCTGGCGCAGCTACCCGGCGTACTGCCCATGCGCCGCCGCAAGGAAGTGACGCAGCAGAGCTATTTCAATTTCGCGTTCCGCATCGATCCGAAGGAACTGAAGGTGAGCAACCGCCAGTTCTGTGCGGCGCTGAACGCCGAACTGAGCACGGGCGACGCCTTTGAGCAGCCCTACGATCCGCTCAACGGCTGCGGGCTGTACAAGCCGCGCACCAAGACCCGCCACAACCTGGGCAAGGAATACTGGAAGGCCATCGCGCCGGAGCCGCGGAAGCTGCCCGTGTGCGTGGACGCGAACCAGAACTCCGGCGTGGTCGTGCACCACGTGATGCTGATGAACAAGAAGAAAGACATGGATGTGGTGGCCGCGGCGGTGAAGAAGCTGGTGGATAGTATCGACGCCGTGCGCCAGATTCCTGACAAGGGCGGCAAGAAATACCAGGCGCTCAGCCGCTAGGAGATACTGCGATGGGCGGCGCGCGCGTCTTGATGGAGCAACTGCACGAGCGGTTCGACAAGGCGCGCGTGCTGGGCGAAGGCGCGCTCGATCAGCTCGAGCCGGCCGACTGGCATTTCGCGCCCGGCACCGAGAGCACCAGCATCGCCGTCATCGTGAAGCACCTGCACGGCAACATGCTTTCCCGCTGGACCGATTTCCTCACCTCGGACGGCAACAAGTCCTGGCGCCAGCGCGATGCCGAATTCGAGACCGACGGCACCGAACCGCCCGCGCAGATCCGTGCCTGGTGGGACGCAGGCTGGACGCTGACGCTCGATACCCTCGCGTCGCTGGACGATGCCGACCTCGCCCGCGAAGTGACCATCCGCCAGATGCCGCTCACCGTGTTCGACGCCATCCTCCGGCAGCATGGCCACTACAACTACCACATCGGCCAGATCGTCTACCTCGCCCGCCAATGCCGCGGCGAACACTGGCAGACGCTCTCCATCGCCAAGGGCGCCTCCGCGCAATACAAGGCCAAGCCCGGCGACTGACCCCGCCCGCCGGTTGTGCCCCGCCCGCGGCGTACACTACAATACCGGCTCCTTCCGTCCATCCTCGGGGTGTAGCGCAGTCCGGTTAGCGCACCTGCTTTGGGAGCAGGGGGCCGTCAGTTCGAATCTGACCACCCCGACCATCTTTTCCAGCCTTTTTCCGATGCATCACTCCACCCGCTCCACGCGGAAGCCGGTGACGCGGGCCCAGTGTTCGGCGGTGGGGAGCCCTTGGTAGGCCTGGATGCTGGCGTGGGGCTTGCCCTTCGCGGGCAGGTCGCAGGCGCCGGCGATTTGCCAAGCGCCGTCGGGCGCCTCGCGGAATTCGCCGGTGATCTCCTTGCCGCGCACCGTCAGCCGCACGTCGAGCGTGGTGCTTTCCACGGGGATGATGGCGAGCGTGCGGGTCTTGTCGCGTTCTTCGCGGCCCATCACCAGGCTGTTCTGCCCGTCCACGCGCTCCAGCCCGATCTTCACCATCCGGCTGTCGTCGTAATACCAAACCAGGTCGATCTGCTCGTACTGGCCGATGGGGTCGTTCGACACCGTGAGCGCGATGCGCAGTGCGCCCGCTTCGATTTCCGGCAGCGGCCGCACCAGCACATTGCGCGCGTCGTTCGCGCCGCCCCACATGTTGCCCGGCTCCAGCAGAATCTCCAGCCCCGCGTCCGTCGTCCGCCAGGCCTCCGGATGCTCCCGCACCCACGACCACCCCTCGCCCAGCCCGCCGCGGAAATCGTCCTGAAACAAGGGCGCATCTGCCGCCGCGGAGGCCAGCAGCGTCAGGCAGGTAAGGATGGTTATACTCATGTCATGCGACTCCTGTATAAAGGCCATGTGCCCGAGGTCCCCCAACCCGCCCCGCCGGAATCCGGCCGGCCGATGGAGCAAAACCAGTATATGCGCCTCATCGTTTCAATGCTAAGCGGATTACTGCTGTGCGGTGTTGCGCCTGCGTCCGCCGAGACGCTTCGTGAGAGCATAGCCGCGCACGCCACGGGGGTGGGCGCGCCCGAAAGTCCGCACCTGGACAAGGTCGTGATCAGCAGTGCTTGGCTAGACGACGCGGAAGAGTTTGTTGTCGTCTATTACCTGGACGACGAAGACTGGGAAGTTCGGAGTGTGATACAAATCGAGCGCTATGAGAAGGCATCGGACGTGTGGTCGCACTGTACCGTCTCGGAGCATGATGCTGATTTTCATTATTTCGGTTCCGCTAGCCGAGGCTGCAGTGGTGGCCCCGTCCATGGTATCCGCCGGACGGAGAGCGCGTACTTACTTTCCGCGCACATCAATCCATCGTGCTATGAAACGCTGGTCCTTTCCCCTTCTCTTGACTACCTGGGCTCATTCTGCGGTTGGTATATGGGTGAGTGCGCCGGTGGAAAATTCATATTCTTGGCCAGCGAGTTTCACTTCGCTCCGGTTCACCCGACGCAGATTTTCGTAAGCGATCTGATGGCCGGAGAAGAACGTCTGATTTATCCCCGGAAGCCGTATCAGTCGATTCGGCTGGCGCACATCGCGCGGGTTCAACAGGCACTGGATAAGTTGAGCGATGAACAGATGCGCAAGATGAGCCTGTACGACAACGCAGAGTATTTTGACGAGCAGCATCGCAATTTCGTATCGAGCGCATCGCTCGATGCGTGCGCCTTCGTGACCCAATTCGACGATGAGTTATTCGCGCGGTGGTTTCGTGATGCCGGTATGCCCGCAGAGTCCCGTGCGCATGAAGGTGAGCGGGAGAAACTTGAGGCGATATACGTCTACCGCAACGTCAGCAATCCTGAGACAATCGAGTTTCGTGAACTGCCGCCGGAGGCCTATCCACACGAGACCAGGGAGGATGTGGCGGCATTGCTGGAACCGGAAACGTTAGACGCGATTTTCAGTGTGGAGCCGTAGCGAGGTTGTGCCGTTCCCGCGCCCGCCTATTCCGCCAATTGCGCGCGGATATCCTGGAGTTCCTGACGGTGGGCTTCGGTGGTTTCGGGGTAGGAAATCTTCAAGCCCTTGAACGTTTCGAGCAGGATTTCGGAGATGATGAGGCGGGCGTTTTCCTTGTCGTCGGCGGGCACGCAGTACCACGGAGACTCCTTGGTGCTGGTGGCACCCAGGCAGTCTTCGTAGGCCGCCATGTATTGTTTCCAGAAGCCGCGCTCGTGCATGTCGGCCATGCTGAATTTCCAGTTCTTGTCGGGCTCGTCGATGCGGTCGAGGAATCGCTTGCGCTGTTCGTCTTTCGATAGGTGCAGGAAAAACTTTACGATGCGCGTGCCATTGCGGTGCAGGTGCGCTTCGAATTCGTTGATGGAGCGGTAGCGGTCTTTCCAGAGGGAATCGGAATGCCGCACCTCGTCGGGCAGGCTTTGCTTGTCGAGCAGTTCCGGATGCACGCGGACAACGAGCACCTCTTCGTAGTAGGAGCGGTTGAAGATGCCGATGCGTCCGCGTTCGGGCAGGCAGCGGCCCGCGCGCCAGAGGAAATCGTGGTCGAGCTCGAGCGTGCTCGGCTGCTTAAAGCTGAACACCTGGCAGCCCTGCGGATTGATGCCCGACATTACGTGGCGTATCGCGCCGTCCTTGCCGGCGGCGTCCATGGCCTGGAAAATCAACAGCACGGCGTAGCGGTCGGAGGCGTAGTGCATGCGCTGCCAGTCCGCCAGTTCCTTTACCTGCTGATCGAGCCGTTCCTTGTAGTCGTCCTTCGAGTCGTATACCGGATCGACCTTCGTGGGCCAGTCCTTCAGGTCGACCTTCTTGCCCTCGGGCACGCGGAAATCTTTGCAGTCGATGTCCTTCGACACTTCTGGGCCTCCTTGCGCGCCGCGGGGGAATATCAGGACGACAGGGCCGCGGTCACGATGGTCTGCGCTTCTTCCTGTATCCGGTGCAAATGGTCTTCGCCGCGGAAACTCTCGGCGTAGATCTTATAAATGTTTTCCGTGCCCGAGGGCCGCGCTGCGAACCAGCCGCCCGCGGAGGCCACCTTCAGCCCGCCAATGCCCGCGCCATTGCCCGGCGCATGCGTCAGCACGGACTCGATGGCCTCGCCCGCCAGCTCGGTCGAGGTTACCTGATCGGGCGAGAGCTTCGACAGGCGCTTCTTCTGTTCCGGCGTGGCGGGCGCCTCAATGCGGTCGTAGCAGGGCGCGCCGAATTCGGCCGTCAGGTCCGCGTAGATCTCGCTCGGGTCCTTGCCCGTGCGCGCGGTGATTTCGGCCGAGAGCAGCGCCACGGAGATGCCGTCCTTGTCGGTGGTCCACACCGAGCCGTCGCGCCGCGAACAGGCCGCGCCCGCGCTCTCTTCGCCCACAAATCCGAGCGAGCCATCGAACAGGCCGTCGGCAAACCACTTGAACCCGACCGGCACCTCGTAGATCTTGCGGCCGATTTTCTCCGCCACCCGGTCGATCATGCTGCTGCTGACGACGGTCTTGCCGATGGCGGCGTCGGCGCGCCAGTTCGGCCGGTGCTGGAACAGGTAGTAAATGCACACGGCGAGGTAGTGGTTGGGCTGCATCAGCCCGCCGCTGCGCGTCACAATGCCGTGGCGGTCGTGGTCCGTGTCGCAGGCGAAGGCCACCTGATACTTGTCCTTCAGGCCGATAAGGCTCTGCATCGCGTAGGACGACGAGGGGTCCATGCGGATCTGCCCGTCCCAGTCCAGCGTCATGAAGCGGAAGGTGGGGTCCACCGTGTCGTTCACGATATCGAGGTCGAGGCCATAGCGCTCGGCGATGGGCGCCCAATAATGCACGCCCGCGCCGCCCAGCGGATCGACGCCCAGCTTGAGCCCCGCGCCGCAGATGGCCTCCATGTCCACCACGCTGCCGAGGTCGTTCACGAAGGCCGTACGGTAATCGTGCCGGTGCGTTGTCGGTGCGGCGAGCGCCTTTTCCAACGTCACGCGCTTGATGCCGCGCAGGCCGCTCTCGAGCAGTTCGTTGGCCTTCGACTCGATCCACGACGTGATCGCGCCGTCCGCCGGGCCGCCGTTGGGCGGGTTGTACTTGAAGCCGCCATCGCGCGGCGGATTGTGCGAGGGGGTAATCACGATGCCGTCGGCCAGGCCCGAAGTCTTGCCGCGGTTGTGCGTGATGATGGCATGCGACAGCGCGGGCGTGGGGGTGTAGTCCGTGCCTTCGGAAATCATCACCTCGACGCCGTTGGCGGCCAGCACTTCCAGCGCCGTCGCGTGCGCAGGGGTCGAAAGCGCGTGCGTGTCCATGCCCAGAAACAGCGGGCCGTCGATGCCGTTCTCCGCGCGATACAGGCAGATCGCCTGGCTGATGGCGAGAATGTGGTGCTCGTTGAAGCACGCCTCGAAGGCGGTGCCGCGGTGGCCCGAAGTGCCGAAGGCCACCCGCTGCGATGCAACGCCCGGCTCCGGGCGGCGCGTGTAGTAGGCGGTAATCAGCTGCGGCACATCCACCAGGTCGGCGGGCGCGGCCGGCTTTCCGGCGTTGGGATTCAAGCTCATGGCGTACTCCTTGGATTCGAGCCGTGTCGTTAGTACGGGTGAAGCATGCAGCGCCGCCGCCCCGCCCGCGTCGCGCTGCCGCAAAAACTCAAGCGAGCAGATCTGCGTGCGGCACCACCACGAATTCGTGGGTGAAGTCGCTGCCGTGCAGATCGTAGCAGCGGAAGCCGCGCTCCTCGGTCTTGTCGAAATTGCCGCGCGTGGTGCTGCAGCAGGCATTCGTGACAAACGTGATCCCGTCGCGCTCTTCCACCTGGTTGCCGTGGTAGTGGCCGGAAATCACCAGGCGCAGGTTGTGCTCCGCGAACATCGCGATGATCTCGTCCGCGTTGCGCACGCGGTAGGCCTTGGTGTGCGGATTGAAGGGGTGGTGGCCGAACAGCGCGATGGGCATCTCCTTCGGCACCGCGGCGATCTGCTCCGCCAGCCAGGCCAGCCGCTCCGGCGGCACCGTCACATCGCTCTTCATTTCGTTGCAGGTGTTCAGGCCGATAAAGGCCCAGCCGTCCTCCGGCCGTTCGGCGTGCCACTGCTGTGTGTCGAAGAAGGCGTCGTAGTGCACGTAGCCGTCGTCGGTTTTCGGCGCGAAGTCGTGATTGCCGGGCACGCAGAAATAGGGCTGCTCCAGGCCGTCGAGGGCCTGCTTCGCCAGCCGCATCTCGCCCTCCGCCCCCAGCGACCCGAGGTCGCCCACCACCACCGTGAAAGCAATGTCCTCGAGCGCATTGATCTGCTCCACCGCCCGCGCCACGATGCGCTCGGTGCCTTCGCCCAGCACATGCAAATCGTTAATCGCCACGAACCGCAGCGGCTTCGAAGCGTCCGCCGCCCAGGCCCACGGCCCCGCCAGAGACGCCATCCCCGCCGCGCCGCAGGTTTTCAGAAATGTCCGCCGGTCCATAGTCCGCTCTCCCGGTTGCTCGGCCTACGATTGTAGGCCCCGCACCGCGAACGTGCAAGAGGGCAGGGAAGAACGCCTCACGCAAAGGCGCGAAGCCGCAAAAGGGGGAGGGGGAAGAAGGATAAGAGGGAATGGAGAGAGGAAGAAAATTAAAGAGTTCGGTGCCGCTGCAGAGTCTTGTCTTATGCGGCGCAGCCGCCATGGAATGCGCAAGACTTGCTTGCGCTTTATCTGAGGGAGCTTGCTCCCGGCGCCGTGTGGCCGGCCGGGGTCTGACGTGTAAGCGACGGAAGCACGCTTCCTCAGCAAAGCGGCAGCCCGCTGCCGCACGCCAAGGCGGCAAAGCCGCAGAAATGCCAGACGGGAAAAGTGGTCTTCCTTTTCATTGCTGCACCGTCGCGTTCCGCTCCGATTCGGGCCGTGCTGCCTGCGCCGGGAGCAAGCTCCCTTCGCGAAAGCGGCGGCAAGTCCGCCGCACTCCAAAGCGGCAAGCCGCGAAGAGCATCGTGCTTCTTTCCCTAATCCCGTCATGGATTACCTAATCTAGCCCCCGGCAGGGGCTGCCTAATCAAGAGGGCACGCGCATCCGAATCGCAAAATAGGCAACCACAAGCCCGGCGACTGCGCCACCGTAGGCGCCCCAGTGCATGCCAAGCACGAGCACAAAGCGGTCGTCCACCACGTTCCGGAAGTTGGACGCACCCCACCAGCCGCGGACGGCATCGGCGTTCATCCAGGCCGCGATTCCAACAACGACCTCGGTGCATGCCGACACGGCCAATACGACCAGGGCGTAGCGCAGTAGCGTGGGATAGGGGACCGGCACATGGCCGCGTGACGGGTTGTTCGCGATTAGTAGCACTGCGCCGCCAATCAGCCCGCCGGTCCAGGTCGCTTGCATGGCAAGCAGGGCGACGTCGGTATTCCAGCCCGTTGCCGCCGAGGTGATGCCTTTTCCGTATACGTAGTAATCGGGCGACAGGGCGTAGGTGACCAAATCGTGCGCGATTCCATAGATCATGGCGGCGAGCGTGACGCCAAAGAGAAAGGCGTATTCCCGAATACGCGTCGGATTTTCCGGGTTCTTCCGCCAGTCGTACCAGGCGAGTACGGCGAAGATAGTCATGCCCCCTGCGATGCGCCAGGGCAATGTAGGATCATCGGGCACGCTGGGTGTCTCCGAAATGTTGCATGCAGGCCGGAGCGTGGAGTGTCTCACGCAAAGCCGCGAAGGCGCAAAAGGGGGAAAGGGAGGGAAGAAGAAAGGAAGCGCGTTGCTCGTCTGATGCGGCTTGCCGCTTTGGACTGCGCAAGACTTGCTTGCGCTTTGAATGAGGGAGCTTGCTCCCGGCACCGTGGGGCCGACACGGAACTAAGGTGCAAGCGACGGAAGCGCGCTTCCTCAGCAAAGCGGCAGCCCGCTGCCGCACGCCAAGGCGGCAAAGCCGCAGAAATGCCAGACAGGAGTACAGGTTTTCCTTATCATCGCGGCACCGCGCCTTGGACTGCGGGAGCAAGCTCCCGCTTTTCGTAGGGAGCGCTCGAACTCCCGTCGCGATCCCGTCCGATTCGCGCTGTACTGCCGGCGCCGGGAGCAAGCTCCCTTCGCGAAAGCGGCGGCAAGTCCGCCGCACTCCAAAGCGGCAAGCCGCAGAGAGCATCATGCATCTTCCCCTAATCCCGTCAGGGATTACCTAGTCTAGCCCCGGGCAGGCCCGGGCCTTGGTGGGCCTACCCGGGGTAGGCCGTCCCCTCTGGACAGCCCCGGCAGGGGTTGCCTAAGCGGGGCTGCACGGGCGGGCGGGGCCTATGTTAATGTAGTAGGCGGGTGCGGCGCGGGGCGCTGCGCAGGTGGGGACGCGAGGCCGCATGAGCAAGACGTTTGTCCGGGAAATGGATGAGTTGATCCGCGCGAAGTTCACGACCATCCAGGTGGTGACGTGGGAAGAGCGGCGGGCGGTGTCGCTGCTGACCGAGGTGGCGCGGATGCAGCAGAAAGAGCTGCACCAGTGGACCGTCACCGACGGGCTCCGGCGCGTGGCGGGGCCGCGCAGCCAGGACAGCCACCAGCAGGGCGAACGCCACCGCGAGGCCATGCGTCTGCTGAACGAGATCCTCCAGTCCAGTTCGTCGGCCATCTACGCGCTGCTCGATTTCGACGACTTCCTCGAGTCCTCCGAAATCGCGCGGCAGCTGCGCGACCTGCACCACGCGCTCAAGTCCACGCGCAAGAGTATCGTCATCGTGTCGTCGCGCGGGAAGGTGCCGGAGAAACTCGAGAAGACGCTGACGCTCGTCGACCTGCCTCTACCGACCTATGCGGAACTGCGTTCGTTCCTGGTCGAGCGTGTCATCGGCACGGGCGATACGCGCGCCTTCCAGGTGCAGCTGACGGACAAGGAGATCGACTCGCTGGCGAAGGAGGCGCAGGGGCTGACCATGAGCGAGGCGGAGAACGCCTTTGCGAAGGCCATCGTGCGCGACAACAAGCTCAGCCGCGACGACATCGGCGCCATCCTCGCACAGAAGCAGCAGATCATTCGCAAGTCCGGCCTGCTCGAATACTGCGAGACGAAAGAACGCCTGCAAGACGTGGGCGGCATGGAACTGCTCAAGGAGTGGCTGACCAAGCGCGTGCGCGCCTTCGACGACGAGGCCCGCGACTACGGCCTGCCCGCGCCGCGCGGCATGCTGGTCATGGGCGTGCAGGGCTGCGGCAAGAGCCTTGTGGCGAAATGCGTCGCGAGCGAATGGCGGTTTCCGCTGCTCCGCATGGACATGAGCCGCATCTTCCACGGCTACGTCGGCAGTTCGGAAGACAACATGCGGCGCGCGCTGCAATTGGCCGAGAGTCTCGCGCCCGTCGTGCTCTGGATCGACGAGGTGGAAAAGGCGCTTTCCGGCATCGACGGGTCGAGCGGCTCCGACGCCGGCACCACGGCGCGCGTCATCGGGCAACTGCTCACCTGGATGCAGGAGAAGACCGGCGCGGTTTTCGTCGTAGCGACAGCGAACAATGTGGAGGGACTGCCGCCCGAGCTGCTGCGCAAGGGCCGGCTCGATGAGGTCTTTTTCGTCGACCTGCCGAACGCCCGCGAGCGCGCCGAGATCTTCCGCATCCATCTGCGCAGCCGCAAGCGCGATCCGCAACGCTACGAGTTGGAAAAGCTGGTTACCGCCTCCGACGGATTCAGCGGCGCGGAAATCGAGCAGGCGATTATCTCGGGCCTGCACGACAGTTTCTTCGACCACCGCGACCTCGTGACCGACGACATCCTGCGCAATATCCACGTGACGGTACCGCTTTCGCAGACCATGCGCGAAAAGATTTCCGCCCTGCGCGAATGGGCCGTGCCGCGCGCCCGTCCGGTCACCTTGCGCGGCCGCGATTCGAAACCGCCGGCGGCCCCGGGCGCATGAACTTCGACGATCTCGAGCTGAACCCCGCGCTGCCCCCGCGCCGCAAGCGTCAGCGCCTGCGCGAAGAACCGACCGACGGTCCGTCGTGCTACCGGGTGGCGGGCGACCTGCGCCGTGCCGGGCGGCTCGGCGCGGCCGTAAAGCAATACGAACGCGCCATCGGCTATCAGGAACACAACTACGACGCATGGACCGAATTGGTGGACACGCTGCTGCGCATGGGGGCGCCGGGGGCGGCGCTCGAATGCGCCCAGCGCGGGGTGGACGGGCACCGCAAGACGCGCCCGCTGTATGCCGCGCTCGCCTGCGCCACTGCGCACGCGGGCGATACCGCCGCCGCCTTCGCCCTGTCCGACGTGAGCCTGGGCGAGCATCGGTATTGGTATCCCGTGTGCGTGCGCGCCGAACTCATGCTGCTGCACGAGCCGGAATCCAAGCGCGTGCGGCTCGAGGCCATCGATTGTTACGAGGAAGCCATCCGGCTCGCGGCAGATCCCTGGGATGCGCATTTCATGGCCGGGTGTGCGCTGCTGCACGCAGGCTGGGCCGGGCACGCTGCGGGGTATTTCTCCGAGGCGCTGCATCTCGACCCCATCGGCGCGGCGGGCTGGCTCGGGCTGGGCGATTGCTTCCACGCCCTGCGCCTCTTCGAACAGGCCAGCTTCTACTTCGGCAAGGCGCTCGACCTCGAGCCCTACCTCGAAACGGCCCAGCGCAAGCAGCGCACCTCGCGCCGCGCCGAATTCGGCCTGCTGCGCGGTCTCAAGAAGCAATCGCTCGAGGAACGCTGGAACGCCCGCTACGACCTGCGCATCGAGGACCCGCCGGACACGTCGTTCGACGGACTCAAGGAAGCCTAGTCCCCGCCTTCCTTCAGCAGGTCCTTCAGGCCCTCGAAGGCCTCGAAGCCCAGGGCGGTTTCCGGATCGCGGGCGAGGGGATCCTTGTTGTAGTGTCCGCGGGCGTAAGGATCATCGTGCTCGGCGTCGTGGCAATAGAGGCAGAGCAGTTCCCAGTTGCTGCCGTCCGCGGGGTTGTTGTGATGATTGTGGTCCTTGTGGTGGACCGTCAACTCGCGCAGGTTCGCGCCGGAGAATTCGCGGCCGCAGCGTCCGCACACGTGGGGAAACAGCTTGAGCGCCTGCTCGCGGTAGGTGGTGGCGCGCTGCGCCTGCGTCTGGCGTATCTGCGCCAGAAATTCCTCGCGGCTCTGGGTGGGCCCTTTCTTTCGGCGCGCGCGCATGGGGGAGTGCCTCCATCGAAAGGGTCAGCATGCGGCAGGCCCTGCTAAAAAGCAACCCGCCCGCAGACCGGGGCCTGCGGGCGGGGGAAAGCGGAACCGGATCAAAGGCCGGAAGCGTCGCCGCCGACGATACGCCACACGCCGTCTTCGTTGCGGAACACCCACTCGATGGTCACGCTGCCCAGCGCGCTCGACAAGTCGATCGGATACGCGATGATGTCCTCGCCGTCCTTCTCGAACTCGATGTCGGAGATGTCCATGTCCACGTCTTCCAGGTAGCCCATGTCGACACCCTGGTGGATATATCCGGCGAGCGCTTCCTTGCCGCCCACCTGCGGGTGCTCGAAGTCGTCCGAATGCACGCCGATCAAGGCCTCGGCATCGCCATCTTTCATCGCCTTGGCGATGACCGCCAGCTGCGCGCGGATGGCTTCCTCGGGCGAGGCATCGGCGGCGGCCGTTTCCGTGGCGGCGCCTTCCGAGGCGCTCAGCAGCATCAGCAGCGCAGACTGCTGTTCCGCCGTCATCTGCGACACGCGTTCGAGCAGCGCGTCGGTGAGGCTGCCGGCGGAAGCCATGCCGGCGTATCCGAATATCAAAGCAAGGGTCAGTGCGGTACGGGTAAGCATCGTCTTCACAAGATATCCCTCTCGGTTGAATGGTTGCGCAATCCCGCGACTATGGCACAGGGAACCGGGGCGCGGCAAACCGTCCATTCAGGCCGATTTGCGCAACCAAGTCAGCAGGCGGCGCCAATTATTCCGCACGAGCAGGGTGTAGCGGCCGTGCGGCTGATAGGGCAATACCTCGAGAAGCACAAAGGTCACGTCGTCCTGGGCCGCTATGTCGCGGCCCAGATGATCGCGAAGCCTCCGCAGCAAGTTTTCCGCCGTGGATTCCGGCGTATCCGAGAGGCAGTCGGGGTGCCAGATAGCATCGCCCAGGCATTGTCCCGATGGGTTTCGCGCCTCGGTCAGGCCGTCGGTGTGCGCTAACAACCAATCCCCGGGTCGGCACTGGATCTCGTCAAAAGTATACGCCGACGCCGCCTCGACGCCGAGCGGAATATTGGCGGGGCCGGGTTGGTCCGGCATCTCAAGCACGACGGGCTCCCAACGGCGCTCCGATGTACGCCGGATGCGCAGGTGCGGATGCCCGGCATTGGCGAAGCGGAGTTTTCCGTTCAGCGAGTTGTAGCTCAGACAAACCGCGGTCGAGATTAGGTCGAGGCGCCCGGTCACGGTGCGATGGTTCACCTCGCGCAACACGGCAGCGGGATTCTCGCGGTGGATATGGGCGCTGAATACGCCTTGCAGCCATCCGCTGAATTGCGCCACGCCCGCGCCGTGCCCGGTGGCGTCGGCGAGGCAGAGCCGCCCGATGGCCCCCGAGCCGCATGCGGAAAGGTAATAGAGATCTCCGCCCGCCTCGCTGCCGCTGGGCATGGCGTACAAGATGCCGCGGAGGCCCGGGATGGCGACCTCGCGGAACGTCCGCTCGTTGCCGCCCCACACCTTCCAGCACACGAGCGAGACCCCTTCCGTCGCGGGTTCCAATTCGTGTCCTGTCATGGCGCGTACCCCCCGGAGCTTCGCAGATGGCACAGAAACATGGGGGATTTCAGCGTCTATTCCCCTTGCTGGCGTACGATGGTGAGTTCCAGATACATTGACCCCGTGGCGCGACGGAAAGGCCGGGACTCGATGGAAGAGTATTTCTTTGCCTGCCCCTATTGCTGGCAGACGATATCAATGCTGTTGGATTGCAGCGTTGCCGGGCAGACCTATATCGAGGATTGTGAAGTGTGCTGCCGCCCCATTGAGGTGACGTATACCACGTCGGGCGGCGAAGTGGAATCGTTCGACGCGCGTACGGCGTAGGCCGACAAGCAGGAGACCGGGCCATGCCCGTCAGCAGTTCGGTTCATCTCAGCGACTGTCTCGATCACATTATCCGGCTGAACCCGGCCTCCGTGCTCGATATCGGCTGCGGCTTCGGCCTCTGGGGTTTCCTCTGCCGCGAGTATCTCGACGTCTGGCAGGAACGCGTGCAGCCCGAGCAATGGCAGGTGCGCATCGACGGCGTGGAGCTCTGGGAGCCGTACATCCAGAGCCATCAGCGGGCCTTGTACAACAACATCCTCATCAGCGATGTGCGCGACGTGGTCGGTAAGCTCGACGAGTACGACCTTATCATCGCGGGCGACGTGATGGAGCACCTCGATAAGGCCGAGGCCGAGACGGTCATCGACTATCTCTACGATCGCGCGCGCCGGGCGCTGCTGGTCAACATCCCGCTCACGGGCAATTGGGACCACCCCGAGAACTACGGCAACCCGGGCGAGCTGCACCGCAGCCAGTGGAGCGTGGTGGATTTCGCGCAGTACGCGCCGCTGGTCCGGGAATACCGGCTCGGCAATGGCGAGTACGGCTCGTTCTTCTGCGCGAAGGAATGCGATCCGGAGTTGCGATTCGAGGGCTTGGTGCATGCCGCGCACCGGCGAGACGAGTTCGGTGATGTGGCGGGCGCGGTGCGGGCCTGGTCTCGCGCGCAGGCCATCGACCCTGCTGCAGAGGATATCGCCATCCAGTTGACCGACGCACTGCTGCGCTTGGGCGATCAGGCGGGCGCGGCCGAAGCCCTGAGCGCGGCGCTCGCGGCGAATCCGCACTTTCACTACGGTCGCCTGACACTGGCGAGGCTGCTGTCGGCCCGCGACAAGGCCGCCGCGCTCCGCGAATTGCAGGCGCTGCTGGCCGACGGAACACTCGAGGACGACCTGCGGGCGCAAGCCCTGCAACTCGCCACCCGCCTCGAACCCTAAAAAATTTCACCGCCTGGCGGATGCCAGGCGGTGATGGTGTAATGACATTTTGGTGCCTGACTAGAGGCGCTCGGGAAGCTCCGGCGTCTGGAAGGTTGCTTCGAGGCTGACCACGAGCGTCACTTCGTCGCCCAACGGCCCACCGACACCGTAGTCCATGCCGAAGTCGCTGCGCTTGATGGTGAACTCCGTCTCAAAGCCCTGTCGCAGTTCACCCTTCATGCCCTCGCCCGAGGCCACATGCTTGACGTCGATGGTGATTTCCTTCGACTTGCCCAGCAGTGAAAGGTCGCCCGTGACCTTGTACAGGCCATCCTCGCCGGCTTCCCACTTGCTGCTCTTGAAAGAGATGACCGGGAACTTCTCGACGTTAAAGAAGTCTTCGTTCTTGAGGTGGCCGTCGCGCGCCTCGTTCATGGTGTTCACGCTGGCGGCCTGCACGGTCGCCTCGATGCTCGCCTCGTCCAGGTGCTCTGCATCGAAGGTCAGCGTGCCTTCCACGCCGGGGAACATGCCGTAGGTATGGCTGAAGCCCATGTGGCTGATCTTGAAAACAATCGACGTATGCGATGCGTCGAGTTCATACGTGTCGAGTTCGGCATGGGCGGGCGCCACGGCGAACACCACGGCTGCGGCGAGGGCGAAAGACAGGGTAATCCGTTTCATCAGGCGTTTCTCCTTCAGTATTCACGCTTGGGGTTATGCGAGGTAAACAGTCGTTGCACGCCGTTTATTCGCTGGGGCAGGAGTTTCGAGTCAGCTTTCCATGGCCCGCATGATGGCGCGCTGGCGCTCGAGGAAATCCCGGACGAAGTCGGTCGCCGGCTCGAAGAGAATCTCGTGGGGCGTGCCGATTTGGTGGCAGGTGCCGTCCTTCAGTACGGCGATATGGTCCGCCAGTTCGACCGCTTCTTCCTGGTCGTGCGTCACATAGATGGCCGTAATCCCGAGCCGTTTCTGCAATTCGGCCAGTTGCTTGCGCGTGCTGAAGCGGAGCTCCGCGTCGAGGTTGCTCAGCGGCTCATCCAGCAGCAGTATCCGCGGCTGCACGGCCAGCGCCCGGGCCAGCGCGACGCGCTGCTGCTGGCCACCGCTCAGTTCGGTGACCGCCCGCTTCTCGTAGCCCTGTAGTTGCACATAGGCCAGCGCCTCCGCGACCCTGCCGGGAATCTCCGGCTTGGGCACCTGTTGCGCCCGCAGGCCGAAGGCCACATTCTCGTAGATGTTCAAATGAGGGAACAGCGCGTAGTTCTGGAAGACCATGGCGGCGCGCCGTTTCTCCGCGGGAAGCGTGGTCACGTCCTCGCCGCCGAAGTAGATCTTCCCGGAGTCCGGCTTCTCGAGTCCGGCGATCAGGCGCAGGGTGGTGGTCTTGCCGCAGCCACTCGGCCCCAGCAGCGCGAAAAATTCGCCCGGCTGGATTTCGCAGCTGAACCCGCGGATACCGCCGCCCTCCGGGAATTCCCGGGTCATGTTTTCGAGTCGAACTGCGCTCAATCCAAAGGCTCCTGCAGGCCGCGTTCCATGTCTATCAGCAGCCGCGAATAATCCCGAGAACAATGTACTATCCGAACCACGAGCACGCGGTCGCCCGAGACATCGAAAAGGATCCTGTACCGGCCGCGTCCGCCCCCGAGGATGAAATACCTGAGGTCTGGCCAAGGAGTTTCCACATCGCGTACTTGCGGGCACCGGCGCGGCATGGAACTCAGTTTTTCAATCGGAATCAGAACTTCTTCCAGCCATGTATCGGCTACCGCTTTTCCGGCCTCCTCCCTCAGATACGCATGGACGTCTTCCAAGTCTCTCTGGAAAGATTTCCGGAACTGGATTCTATATTCCATACCTTGCCCGGAGATCAGCGACGGCGTCTTCCATCGGAATCGCCGGATCCTCCTCGGCCGTGGCATAGAAGCGTTCCGTAAGGATTCTGGCCTCCCGCATCGCTTCCAAGAGTGTTGCTTCCCGCTCACGGGATTCCGCTGACATGATGTACAACGCATGCCGTCCGCCCACGGTAATTTCCAGTGGGGCGCCCCCATCGAGAACGCGCCGCAACATCGTGGCGGCCTCCTCGGGCAGCGATTCAATCGGCAGGCTTTCGGGCGCCGGGCGGGGCTCATTCTCCACGGTACACCTCCTGTTCCCACCGGGCGCACCAGGCCGTCTCGTTTTCGGCGAACCGCGCCCAGTCGATGTCCATCGCGTCGATATCGACGTTCCGCATCCACTCCGGCAATTGGTCCTTGGGAATGTCCGACCGCGCCGGCATCTTGGCGTAGGCCTCCGCCTGATGCACCAGTTCATCCGGCCGCGTAACGAAGTCGATGAACTTCTTGCCCCAGTCGGCGTGCGGCGCGCCGTTTATGAGGGCGATGCCATCGGTCAGCACAGGCGTCTGCGGCGGGATGTGATAGCCGAAGGGAAAGCCGTTCAGGTCGTGCTGCATCACGATATCCGGCTGAATCCACACGCTGATCCGCTCGGGGTTCCGCTTGATGTGGTCGTACAGCAAGTTCGGATTCTCGGGATACTCGGCCGTGGCGGCGTGCAGTTTCGCCAGCCATTCGAATCCCGCGTCCTCGGATTCCGCGCGCTCGATCATGGCGCAGATAAACGTGCGCATCGTACCCGAAGGCAGCGGCTTGCGCAGCGCGATCTTTCCTTTCCAGGCATCGTCCAGCAGCGCGTCCCAAGTCTGCGGAACCTCGTCTTCCTTGTACTGCCGGTCGTTGTAGAGTATCGCGAGCGGGGAAACGAAGGTGGCGTGCCAGCGGTGTTCCGCATCCTTGTAGCTGGGCGCGAGCGCATTGGCCCACTCGGGGGCGTACACCGCGAGTAGGTCCTCCTTGGCCGCCTGGTCGAATAGTGTCGATGGCGCCCCCCACCACACGTCGCACGCGGGGCGCGACTGCGAGGCGCGCACGCGGTTGTACACGTCTTTCGCGCCCATGTCGAGCCACTGTACATCGCACTCGGGATAGGCCGCCTCGAAGCGCGCCTCGTAGTCCCGAAGCACGTCCGAGCCGTGGGGGCTGTATACCACCACCACCGCAGCCGGCCCGCCCGACGAGCAGCCGGCGGCCAGCGTGGCCAGCGCCATCGCGAGTGCGGTGCGGAATCGCATGCCTTCCGCCGTTATTCCGGCTGCGGCACGGCGACGGATTTCGTCACCGAGTCCGTGCCGAGCGCCGTGGTGATTTCGAGCGTCACATCGTAGGTGCCGGCCGTGGTGTACAGGTGATTCGGCCCCGTGCCCGTCACCGTCAGGATGCTGCCGTCGCCGAAGTTCCACTTGCGCTGGGTAATCGGCGAACCGCCCGGGCTCGACGTATCCTTAAAGGCCACCCCGAGTTCGGAGTTGCCGCGCTCGAAGGTGAAATTGGCCGTCGGCAGCGTCAGCGGAATCGTCAAGGTCTGCTCGGAGGAGTCCGTTCCCACCACCGTCGTCACCTGCAGGTTCACGGCGTAGCTGCCTTCTGCCGCGAAGGTATGCGTCGGACTCGAGTCCGTGCTGCCGCCGCCATCGCCGAAGTCCCACTGCCACGCCGTAATCGGACGCGAACCCGGCGTCGAGGTGTCGGTGAACTTCACCGTGAACTCGTCGCCGTCCACGACCGCGAAAGTGAAGGACGAATCCGGCGCCGTGGTCGGCACCTGCACTTTAATCAAATCGGACTTGGTCACCGTGTCGGAACCGAACATGTTGGTCACGGTCAGCGATACGGAATAGGTGCCGGCGACGTTGTACACATGCGACGGGTCCTGCGACTCGCTGCCCGTTTCATCGCCGAAATCCCAATTCCACGACAGAATCGGGATGATCTCGTTGAGGCTGATGCGCAGCGGCGCCAGCGTCGCGCTGGTATCCTCGAACTCGACGGTCAGCGGGCGGTTGCCCCCGGTCGGGTTCGTGGAAAACGACGCGGTCGGCGCGCATCCAGCGCCCATGAGGGCCAGCAGCCCGGCCAACATTCCTCCCAAACCCTTCGTAGCCGTCATTCCGTGCTCCTTATTTAGGGCGCATACCGCCTCGCTACGAGTATACCGACCCGGCCGTATACGGGCAACGTCGCCCTAGCTTTCGATGCCCCAAGGCTTTAACACAACCCCTTGGTTCGCTACAATGGCGCGACCTACGGGGATGAAGACCTTGCATCCGGCATACCTGACAGAAGAATCCAGCGGCCGCCGCGTCGATGTGGAAGGCCCGATAACCATCGGCCGGACGCAGGAGTGCGGCCTGATTATCGAGGATACCTCCGCGTCGCGACGCCACGTCGAGATTACCCCGCGGGACGGCCGGTATTACTGGAAAGATCTCGGCAGTACCAACGGCACCGTGGTAAACGGGCGTCCCATGCTGGGGGGCGAACTCAAGGACGGGGACCGGATCCAGATTGGCGAGACCATCATCCGGTTTACGGCGACCGCCCCGCCCCCGCCGTCGGAAGCGCCGCGAATGGCCGACTCGGGGCTTTTTCAGGAAACCATTCTCGACGAGTTGGGCCATGAACAGCCGGCCGCCGACCTCGGCAAATCGGCTGCGCTGCTCGAGGCGGTCTATGCCGTAAACAACGAGATTGCAAATAATTACGACCGCGAAGACCTGATGGACCACATCCTCGAGAAGACGATGCAGGCCATCAATGCGCAACGGGGCGCCATTTTCCTGGCGAATTCGGATGGCACCCTCCGGAACGCGCCCGAGTGCATCCGGGTGGAAGGCAGCCGCACCAGTGCCAGCGACGATGTCCGCATCAGCCAGACCGTGGCGCGGCGCGTGCTGCAGGATGGCAAGAGCGTGCTGTTCAAGGACAGCGATCAGGAAGGGGAATTGAATCCCACCGCGAGCATCATGTCGCTCAGCCTGCGCTCCATTGTCTGCGTGCCGCTGCGCGCCAAGCAAAGCATCCTCGGGATTTTGTACATCGATACCGACCGGCCCGATCAGCGCTATACCGAAGACGACCTGCTGCTGGCGGCGGCGGTCGGAAACAGCGCCGGGCTCGCGCTCGAGAATGCGCGCATGCACCGGCAGGTGCTCGACAAGCAGCGTATCGAGCAGGAAATCCAGACCGCGTGGACCATCCAGGAAGGCTTTCTGGTCAAGGAATGGCCCGAGACCGACAAGCACTTCCAGATCTACGGCGAGACGCGCCCCGCGAAGACGGTTGGCGGCGACTTCTACGATTTCGTGCGTCCGAACAAACGCACCGTGGGCATGCTCATCGGCGATGTCAGCGGCAAAGGGGTGCCGGCCGCGCTCACCATGGCGCAGTTGCTCGCGGAATTCCGCCTGCTGGTGCGCGAGTGCGGCTCTCCGGCCGAAATCCTTGCGCACATGAACACGGATTTCTACAAGCGCAGCCAGCGCGGCACCTTCTGCACCCTGTGCTACGTGTCGCTCGATCTGGAGAACGGCGTGGTGCAATCGGCCAATGCCGGCCATCACCCCGTCATGCTGATTACCAAATCCGGCGTTCGCGAGTTCGGGGCCGCCTCGGGCGCGCCACTCGGCATTCTGTCCGATGTGCGCTGGGAAAACAGCGTCGAGCGAATCGACGCAGGCGATACCATCCTGCTCTATACCGACGGCATCGTCGAGGCGAACAGCATGGGGACGATGCACGATCGCGACAAGGCCACCCTGGATCAGTACGACGTCGATAACCTGAGCATCGTGGCCAAGGCCCACTACGGCCAGCAGCCCAAGGTGCTCCTGACAGCGATTAACAACGATGTGCGGCGCTTCTGCGCCCCGGGCCAGCCGCACGACGACTGCACGATGATTGCGCTGAGGTATCTTGGAAGCACCGCATGACATTACCCTGACGCTCCGCAGCGATGCGCGCCTGCTCAAGGCCGTGCGCGGCATGGTGCGCGGTTTCGTGCTCGATGCCGGGTTCTCGGAAGACAAGACGGCGGAGATTGTGCTGGCGGTGGACGAGGCCTGCGCGAACGCCATCCGGCACGCCTACCACGGTTCGCCGCGGCGCCCGGTCATGATGACACTGGACCAGGCGGACGGCTGGGTGAAGATAGAGGTCTGCGACGAGGGCATCCCGGCGCCCATCGAGAAGCTGCAGAAATGCATGGACGATGTCGGCACCGGCGACGATCTCAAGCCCGGCGGGCTCGGCGTGCCGCTCATGCGGCATGTCTTCGATGAAGTATGCTTTGAACCCGGCGTGGAACGCGGGAACCGGATAGCGATGCGCATCAGGCATCCGAAGAAGAACGAGGGATAAATGGCGCTGCAGATTGCCAACGAAGAACAGAACGGCACCACGGTGCTGAACCCCAAGGGTGACGTGGACCTGAGTTCCTCGCCCCAGCTCCGCGAAGCCGTGCTCAAGGCCTGCAAGGGCGCCTCGGGCGATGTCGCCGTGCGCCTGAGCGGGGTCGACTACATGGACTCGTCTGGGGTGGCCACGCTGGTCGAGGGGCTGAAGGCCTCGCAACAGGCCGGCAAGAAGTTCATCCTGCTCGCCCCGAGCGCCTCGGTGCTCAAGGTCCTGCAGCTCTCGCGGCTCGACAGCGTCTTCGACATCCGGGAGACCCTGTAGCCGCCATGACCGCCATTCTCGGAAATACCGGCCGGGTCACGCTGAACGCGCTTTATGCCGCGGCGACAGTCTGCGTGATGATGGTCGAAACCGTGAACTGGCTGGTCGTGCAGCCCCTGCGCGGCAAGGGCTTCCGCATCAGGAGCTGCGTCGAGCACTTCGTCGAGTTCGGCGCCAATTCGCTTCCCATCGTGGGCATGATCTGTTTCCTTATCGGCGTCATCATGGCCATGCAGTCGGCCTATACGCTCGAAAAATGGGGCGCGGCGATCCTGATCGCCGACCTCGTCGGCATCTCCGCCCTGCGTGAGCTCGCTCCCCTGATGACCGCCATCCTCATCACCGGGCGCAACGGCTCGGCCATCACCGCCGAAATCGGTACGATGAAGGTGGCCGAGGAAATCGACGCGCTCAACGTCATGGGCCTCAACCCCACCAAATACCTCGTGGTGCCCAAGTTCGTCGGCATGCTGCTGGCAGTGCCGTGTGTCACCATGCTGGCTATGGTCATCATGATCGCCGGCGGCTTCGTCACCTCGGTGTTCCTCGTCGGGGTCGATGCGCGCGCCTATTTCGAAGAGACCGCCAAGGCCATCGTCTACAAGGACCTCGTCAGCGGCCTGGTGAAAAGCGTTTTCTTCGCCCTGGTCATCGTGTGGGTCGGGGTGTTCCGCGGTTTCCAGGTGGAAGGCGGCGCCGAGGGTGTCGGCAAGATGACCACCTCCTCGGTGGTGACCTCCATCTTCCTCATTATCGTGGTCGACCTGGTCTGGACAGCACTGTTTTTCCGGCAATGAGCGATTCCGACGTCTACATCGAAGTGAAGGACCTGGTCGTCAAGTACGGCGACCGGAAGGTGCTCGACGGGGTCACGTTCAACGTGAAGCGTGGCGAGGTCTTCGTCATCCTTGGCGGCTCGGGCTCGGGCAAGAGCACCCTGCTGCGCAATTTGGTCGGGCTCATGCGCCCCACCTCCGGCAGCATCCGCATCAACGGCAAAGACTTCACCGGAATGGACGACGAGCACCGCACCGATGTGCGCAAGAAAATGGGCATGTGCTTCCAGGGTTCCGCGCTGTTCAATTCGATGACCATCGGCGACAACGTGGCGCTGCCCCTGCGGGAACACACCCGGCTCGAGGCCTCCACCATCGACATCATGACGCGCATCAAGCTCGAACTCGTCGGGCTTGGCGGATTCGAGGATTACCTGCCCTCGGAACTCAGCGGCGGCATGAAGAAGCGCGCCGGCCTCGCCCGTGCCATGGCCATGGATCCAGAGATCATTTTCTACGATGAGCCCTCCGCCGGCCTTGACCCCATCGTGGGCGCCGGGCTCGACTCGCTCATCCGCAAGATGCAGCATACCTTCAATCTGACCAGCGTGGTGGTAACCCACGAGATGGAAAGTGTAAAGTTAATCGCCGACACGGTTTGTATGTTGCACAAGGGGAAGGTCGTGGGGCTCGGCTCGCTCGACGAAGTCCAGCGCACCCGCCATCCCTTTATCCAGCAGTTTTTCGCGCGGCAACCCGACGAAGAGGGGGGCGATCCGGAGGCCTACGTCTCCGCGCTCACTTCCTGACCGCCGACTGGAGCGTATTCAGCCATGCCCGTTACAAAGAAGCATGACTTCACGAAGAAGGAAATCATCGCCGGAGCGCTTGTCTTCGGGGCCATCGCGGTGCTCGCGTGCTTCGTGCTGCTCATCCAGGGCTGGCGGCCGCCCGAGGAAACCCGCGAATACGCCGCACAGTTCACCAAGATCATCGGACTGAAGAACGGCGCCGAGGTCCGGTTCGGCGGCATGATTGCGGGTAAGGTCACGGCCATCTCCCCCGATCCGGATGACCGAGACAAGATTCGCGTGGCGGTGGCCGTGCGGCCCGAACTGCCCGTGAACGAGGAATCGATCGCCACCATCGAGACCATTTCGCTCACCAGCGACTTCCACTTGGAAATCTCCACCGGCGATGCGGAGGCCCCCCTGCTCCAGCCGGGCGGCATGCTCAAGTCGCTCACCAAATCCGGCGGCTTCGTCGATATCCCCAACATGGACGGCCTGATCTCCGGCAGCGAAGACCTCATCGGCGACCTGCGCGACTTCCTCGGCGTGAAGGAAGTGAAGGAAAAAGAAGAGGCCGGAGAAGGCGAACTGGCGAGCATGGCCGTCATCATGGGCGACATGCGGAATTTCCTCGGCGTGGAAGACGCGCGCAAGGAAGAAGAGGCCGGCGGCCGCGAGATGCCGAAGATCACGCGCATCATGCAGGACCTCCGAGACTTCCTCGGCGTGCAGGAAGCGCGCGAAGAAGAGGCCGCGGGCGAGGGCGAAGGTCTGGTCGCGCTGGCCGACATTACCGGCAGCGTGGGCGGGCTCTTCGATCGATACCAGCCGCAGCTGGACCAGATCGTCGAGAAGATTCCCGCCATCGAGGATTCCGCCAAGGAGCTGCTCGATGAATTGAACAGCCTGCTGAGCGACAACAAGGAGAACCTGGACAGCACGCTCGACAGCGTGGCCTCGCTCCTCGAGAAGCTCAACAACGAAATCGACAGCATGATGGCCGAGATTAAGAACGTGCTCGAGAATACCGACCAGCTCACCGGCGGCCTGGCGGACGCCGTGGAACAGAACCGCCCGTCGCTCGAGGACCTGCTCGGCGACCTCGGCGTCGCGGCGCAGAACCTCAATCTCTTCATGCAGCAGTTGAACCAGCAGCCGCAGTCAGTCATCTGGGGCAAACCGGAACAAGGACGCCGATGATGAACACCCGCGTACTCTTCGCCGCGCTGGCGGCGCTCCCCCTGTTGCTTCAGGCCTGCGCCTCCACGCCGGCGGAATACTACACGCTCGACATGCGCAGTTCCGGCGCAGCGGCCGCGACCGTCACGGTGGGCCATGTGGGCCTCGCCGATACGCTTGCGGGCGGCCGTATGCCCGTGCGCACCAGCCCCACCCAGCTCGACTACTACGCGGCGGCGCAGTGGGCGGGCAATCTTTCCGAGATGATTAGCGAGAAGCTGCGCGCCGAGTTCGGCCCCATCGATCCCTCGGCCGAATCGGTCGTGGTCGATGTGCGCCTGTTGTCCTTCGAGCAGCAGGACCTGTCCGAGACCTCGGCCCAGGCCTACGCCAAGGCCGAGGCGAGCTTCCGCACCGAGGCCATCAGCCGCTACGACAAGCCGCTGCTGTTCCGCACCTATGAAGTGACGGAGCCCATGGAGACCTTCGATGCCGTCGGCCTGGCCGCCGCGCTCAGCCGGTGCGCCGAATCCATCGCGCAGCGCATCGCGGCGGATGCGGCCGCCGTGCAGCCCTAACGGAATCCGTTCATGGCGCGCGTCGATGAGCCCGCGGATCCCCTGACGCCCTACGAGCGCGCCGCCTGCTATTACACCCTGCCGCGCCTGACCACGCCGGTCTCCGCGCGTTTCATCATCCTGTACGGCATCGTGCTGCTGGCGCTGCTGCTGGCGCTCACCTGGGCCGCCGTGGAGGACAACAAGACCGCGACCAACCTGCTGATGGCCGCGGTCATCGTGTCCGCCCTGATCGGCGCCCTGTACATCATGCTGCTTGCGCTGCGGAACGATGTGCGCCGCCGCAAGGTTTTGCGGGATGCCGCAGCCGCCCACGCGAGTTCGCCGCCGGACGAGACCATGCCGGATCCCTTCGCCGGCCATGTGCTGCTGCAGCATCCCGGCAATACGCGCGGCCGACTTTTCGCCTGCTCCGGCTCCGACCAGACCATCGAGTATTTCGTCGAGAGCGACAGCCGCGGTGCCCGCTGGCGCGTGCGCACGCCGCAGGACGAGGCGCTCTTCGAGGTGCGGGCCACCGGCGGCCCGGGCAGTTTCGCGCTGATTTCCGGTCAGCCCAAGCGGCTTGGGGTCTACGCGGGCGACGCGGAACTCGCGCGCATTCAGGACGGCGGCACGCTCTTGCAGCCGCGAATCGATATCCTCGACCACGCCAACGACGAGCGCTCCTATACGGTGCGCGACGGCGGTATCTACCTTGACGGCCGCGTGGTCGGGCGTATCTACTACCTCCGGCGCTCGCGCTATCTCGACATTGAGCGCGAGCACCTGCGCGAAGGCACGCTGGGGTATTTCGTCACCTTGGTCTGAGATTCACGGAAGTACTTGATTCTGATGGCATCGCAATCCTTTCAGGCGTGGCTGCTGGCCGCGCGCCCCAAGACCCTCGCCGCAGGCATCACGCCCGTGCTCATCGGCGCCGCCCTGGCCTGGTCCGATGGCGTGTTCCACGGGCCCGCCGCGCTGGCCGCCGCGCTCGGCGCGCTGCTCATCCAGATCGGCACGAACTACGCCAACGACTACTTCGATTTCGTGAAGGGCACCGATACCGAGGAACGCGTCGGCCCGAAGCGCATGACCCAGGCCGGCCTGGTCACCCCGGCGCAGATGCGCGCCGCCACCGCCCTCGTGTTCGCGCTGGCCTTCATTCCGGGGGCCTACCTGGTCTATCGCGGAGGCTGGCCGATTCTCGCGCTGGGGCTCGTGTCCATCCTCTGCGGCGTACTCTACACCGGCGGCCCCTATCCGCTGGGCTATCTCGGCCTGGGGGATATCTTCGTGCTGTTCTTCTTCGGGCCCGTCGCCGTTGGCGGCACCTACTACGTGCAGGCGCAAACGCTGCCGCTGGTGCCGCTGCTCGCGGGGCTGGCGCCCGGCCTCTTCAGCACGGCCATCCTCACCGTGAACAACCTGCGCGATGCCGACACCGACGTGAAAACCGGCAAGCGAACGCTCGCCGTGCGTCTGGGCAAACCCTTCGCCCGCGCCGAATACGTGGTCACGCTGTTGCTGGGCGCCATCGGCGTGCCGGTGGGGCTGTGGCTCTACAGCGGGCAGCACCGGTATGCGCTGGCGGCCTGCCTCGTGGTGTTGCCGGCCATCCCGGCGATCCGCACGGTAATGACCTCGAGCGACCCCGCGAAGCTGAACGACATCCTCGCGGGCACGGGAAAACTGCTGCTGCTGTTCAGCGTCCTGTTTTCCATCGGGTGGGTGCTGTGAGGGCCCGCCGCCGGTGAGGATTGCGAGCGCCGAGGTCTACCGTTACCACCTGCCGCTGCACGCGCCGCTGACCCTGCGCGGCGAAACCATCGACCACCGCGACGGCCTGCTGCTGCGGCTCGAAAGCGAAGGCGGCCACGCTGGCTGGGGCGATGCCGCGCCGCTGCCGGGGTTCAGCAAGGAATCCGCCGAGGACGCCGAGCGCGTGCTGCTGCGCTGCGCGCGCCGCCTGGCCGGCTTCGCCGTACCGGAAGACTACGCCTATTTCGAGGGCGCCGAGATCGCCAAGACCGACGACATGGCCTCGGTCGGTTTCGCGGTCGAGAGCGCCTACTTCGGCATGCTGGCCGACGCAGCCCACCTGCCGCTGTACAAGTATTTCCGCTCCTCCGCCGCGCACGGCGTGCGGCTGAACGCGCTGCTCACCGGCGGCGAAGAACAGGTGCTCACCCAGGCCGAGCGCTTGCGCGGCACGGGCTTCGCCGCCGCCAAGTTGAAGGTGGGGGGGAGGCCGCTAACCGAGGACATCGCCCTCGTGCGCAAGGTGCGCGAACTGCTGCCGCCGCCTTTCCAGCTCCGGCTCGATGCCAACCGCCAATGGACCATGGAGACCGCCGAGTCCTTCGCGAACGCCACGCTCGACTGCCGCCTCGACTACATCGAGGAGCCCATCAACGAGCCCTTCCGCCTCGTCGAGTTTTACGAGAACACCGGCGCGGAATACGCGGTCGACGAAACCCTCCACGAGTTCCACCTTGAGATCCAGCGCAGCTTCACCCGCGACCAGGTGCAGACCGAGGAATTCGCCCAGCACGTGAAAAACCTGCTCGAGGTCTTCCGCTCGGCCAGCGCCGTCGTGTGGAAGCCCTCGCTCATCTACCTGCCCAACATGGGCGCCGACATCCTCAACGGACGCTTCGCCCTGCCCGTCAACCGCCTCGTCATCAGCGCCGCCTTCGAATCCGGCGTCGGCATCGGCAAGCTCGCCCACCTTGCCGCCGCCTACTGCCGCCCCGGAGAACCCGTCGGACTCGACACCTACGCCTGGCTCGCCGACGACCTCCTCCTCGAACCCCTCCCCATGGACGCCGGCGAAATCAGCCTCATGACCCTCGGCGGATTATCGCGCGGCATCGACCGCGACAAGGTCGCCCTCGTCGAGCGCTTTGAGGGCTGATAGCTAGTTCGGGCGCACGGCCGAGGCCGCAGCCGTTTCTTGATCTATGGCTGGAGAGTCAACCCTTCCCCCCGGTGTACATCCCTCCCCCGTGCTCGTATACTCGCCCCCACAACCGGGAGCGAGCGATGGGCACGGTCTTTGAACAAACCTTCCGCGCGGGCTGGGGCGATATGGATTTCAACGGCCATATGCGCAACACGGCCTATCTGGATGCGGGCGCGACGACGCGGATGCTGTATTTCGATGCGCACGGCTTTTCCATGCGCGAGTTCGAGCCGGTGCGCTTCGGCCCCGTCATCACGCGCGACGACATCCGCTACTTCAAGGAAATCCGCCTGCTCGAATCCTACACGGTTACGCTCGAGCTGGCGGGCGCGAGTGAGGACGGCATCCGATTCCGCATGCGCAACACCTTTCTTAAAGACGACGGCAAGCCGGCCGCCGTCCTGACCAGCACGGGCGGCTGGCTGAGCCTGGAACACCGCCGCCTCGAAGCGCCGCCGGAACCGCTCCGCGCGCTCATCGAATCCTTGGCGCGCACGGAAGATTTCGAGCACCTGCCGACGAAATAGGGGGGACCGTCCCATGAAACACCTGCTCTTGACGCTGGCCCTGCTGCTGTCCTGCGCGGCGCATGCCGCAGAGACGCCGCCGAACATCGTCGTGATTCTCGCGGACGATCTCGGCTACGGCGACGTGTCGTGCTATGGCGCGGAAGCGGTGGAGACCCCGAACATCGATCGGCTCGCGCGCGAAGGCCGCCGCTTCACCAGCGGCTATTGCTCCGCGTCCACCTGTACTCCCACGCGCTTTTCCCTGCTGACCGGCACCTTCGCCTTCCGGCAGGCGGGCACGGGCGTCGCGCCGCCGAATGCGGCGGCCATCATCAAGCCCGGCACCGAAACCCTGCCCGCCATCCTCAAGCGCGCGGGCTACGCCACCGCCGTCGTGGGCAAGTGGCACCTCGGCCTGGGCGACCCCGAGCCCGACTGGAACGGCGACCTGAAGCCCGGTCCGCTCGAACTCGGCTTCGACCATTGCCTGCTGCTGCCCACCACCAACGACCGCGTACCGCAGGTGTATGTGGACGATCACCGCGTGCGGAACCTCGACCTCGCCGATCCGCTTTGGGTGGGCGACAAGCCGCCCGCGCCCGATTTCCCCACCGGCGTCACGCTGCGCGATACCCTGCGGATGGACTGGTCCCACGGCCACAACGAATCCGTGCACAACGGCATCGGGCGCATCGGCTTCTACACCGGCGGCCAGGACGCCCGGTTCCGCGACGAGGATCTCGCCGACGCCTGGGTGAAGGAATCGGTGGACTGGATCGAAGAGCACCAGAACGCGCCGTTCTTCCTCTACTTCGCCTCGCACGACATCCACGTGCCGCGCATGCCCCACGAACGCTTCCAGGGCAAGACCAGCCTCGGTTATCGCGGCGACGCCATTGTCGAGCTCGACTGGTGCGTCGGCGAGATCACGAAGGCACTCGAGCGGCTCGGCATCGCCGACAACACGCTGGTCGTGTTTTGCTCCGACAACGGCCCCGTGCTCGACGACGGTTACAAGGACGGCGCGGTGGAGAAGCTGGGCGACCACAAGCCCGCGGGTCCCTTCAGCGGCGGGAAATATACGGTGCTCGAAGGCGGCACCCGCACGCCTTTCATCACGTGGTGGCCCGGCCGTATCGCGCCGTCCGTATCCGAGGACATTGTCTGCACCATCGATCTTGCCGCCAGCCTTGCCGCGCTCACCGGTCAAAGCCTGTCCGATTCCGCCTGCCTCGACAGCATGAATGTGCTCGGTGCGCTGCTCGGCGATGCCAACGCCCAAGGCCGCACGGAACTCCTGCAGCAGGACAACAGCGGCAACAAGTTCGGCCTGCGCGTGGGCGACTGGAAACTCGTGCGGCAGAAGGCCGGCAAGCGCGGCCTCGTGGATTCGATTTACTACCTGCCCGACGACCCCGCGGAATCGCACGACCTCGCCAAGGACAAGCCCGAAGAACTCGCGCGCCTGACCGCCCGGCTCGATGCCATCATCGCGGACGGCCGCACGCGCCCGGCGGCCGATTAGCCGCGGCGCGACACCATCCAACAGGCATCCGCATAGGCCACCACCAGCCCGACGCCCGCGCCCCAGAGGATGTAGGCGGCGGTAACCGTGTGCAGGGCGGGGTCGGGCCCATAGAGCGTGGGGAACCAGGTGAACGCGGTGCCATCGCACAGGGTGGCTGCCCCGGTGCCCACGGCAAACGCCGACACCACTTCGCCTGGCGTGAGCCGCAGCATCAGCTTGATGGCTTGCAGCAGGCCCCAGGCCACCGGCACAAAGGCCGCGAAGCTGATGACACCCGCCGACCCGCCATAGAAACCCATGGGCACGCTGTAGCGCATCCACATGGCCGCGACGAACCACAGCCCCACGCCCAGCCCAATGGCCGCCGCGAGCTTCGCCGGTGGCAGCAGCACGCTCAAGCCCGCTGCACCCTTGTCTCCGTCCGCTGTGTTTTCTGCGTATGCCATGCTACCCTTGCCTCCAGGTTGAAGTGTTGTTTTGTAGCGAGTGCTACACAAAATGTAGCACACGCTACAATGTCGTGTCAACGACAAGGATCGGGTAGATGGCGAAACAGGAACTCCAGCGCGAGGCGCTGTTGGAAAGCGTGGCGGATCATCTGCTGGCGCACGGGCTGCAGGGTGCGAGCCTGCGTCCGCTGGCCGCGGCGGCAGGCACGAGCGACCGCATGCTGCTCTATTACTTCAAGGACAAGCGCGAGCTGATGGCCGAGGCGCTGCTGCTCATCGCGCGGCGCTTCATCACGCTTCTCGATGCCTCGCGCGGCGAACCCATGCCCGCCGCGCAGCTGCTACCGATGCTCGCCGGGATGATAGGCCAGCCCCTGGTGAAGCCCTACATGCAGATCTGGCTCGAACTCGTCGCGCTCGCATCGCGGGGAGACGAGACCATCCAGCCCGCCGCCCGCAAAATCTGCGATGCCTTCCTCGGCTGGATTGGCCAGGCGCTCGATATTGAAAACAAAACCGAACGCCTGGCCCAGGCCGCCGTGCTTTTCACTTTTATCGAAGGTCTCGGCGTGCTCGACGCCGTCGCGGGTCCCGAGCTGCCCGCCGCCGCCGTAAAGGCGGCCCGTCCACTTTTCGATCCCGCCTGAGTGCGGGTCGCAATCACTCCCAGCGCCGCGCCTCACCGTCATTTTCTCCGTACCCTACCGGGTACGAGGCCGCCCGCGGGGGCGTGCGTTATCGCGACAGGCAGGCTAGTGGTCGTCGTCGTCGCCGATACCGGCAGGAGGCAGGGAGGCCCCGCCGGGCGACATCATCGCATGCACGCCGAACTCGTGTACGAGACGCCCGCCCTCATGCCCGGTGTTCACCAGCAGAACGGCGCCGCCGACATAGAAGACAAGAAACGCGGCATTCACGATGGTCCATGGCACGACGGCTAGCGCGCGTTTCAGCAGCAGCGGCGCAAGCACGATAAACGCATACACGATGGTGATGACGGTGAAGACCACCTGGGTGCGCTCGGCCATGGACTCATGGTGCTCGAGCACGACTTCAACCGCGCCGCCGCGCTCAGCCAATTCACCTGCGGCCTCTCCGGTAGACACTGCGATATAGGTTGCCGCGGTGCCCAACACCATGAGGAAGAGTGCCGCATAGCCGAACGCGTGCGAATGCTGCCGCCAGACAAGACTCGTCACCACGAGCAGCGGCGCCACAAGCAAGAGCGCCAGGGGGAAGTGGATAATCAGGGGATGCAGGCCATCCCAGCCGGGGAGCGGAGGTAACATGGTGATCTCTCCTATGGCGCATGACCATTGATTGGTGGGACACTACCGAATTCGACGCGGGCCGGCCCGTACGGGGCCGGCCCGCTTCCGCACTAGCTGATTTCAACGAATTCTTCCGCTTCCGTGTAGCAGACACTGCACTCCTGGAAATCGCGCGTTGTGACCGTCTTGCCGCATTCCGGGCAGACATAGAAGGTCTTCTTGCCGTCTTTCCAAGCATCCAGATTGTCGAGGGCGGATTTGTAGAGCGCAGCGTGCTCCCCCTCTGCGGCCATGGCGAAGTTCAGGCTTCGGACTGCGGCACGGTTTCCATCCGCGCGGGCCTGCTTCAGGAACGCCGGATACATCGAGTCCCGCTCGTAGGACTCTCCCGCGATCGCAGCCTGCAGGTTCGCTGCCGTAGTGCCGACTTCCGGCGTCTCCAGTACTGCGGCAGCCGTAGCGCCGAGTTTCTCGATTACATCCGCATGGTTCTTGGCGTGAATCTCCTCGGCCATCGCTGCGGCACGGAACAGGCTCGCGACCTGTCCGTATCCCTCTTCATCGGCCTTCGCGGCAAACGCGAGGTATCGCGCATGCGCGTTGGATTCGCCATTGAACGCCGCCTGCATATTTTCCAGCGTACTACCCGAATCGGTGGCTTCCGCGGCGCTCGGCGCGGCCGGGGCCAACACGGCTATGGCCAGCGCCCCCGCAAACAGAAACCGGGATATCACAGGGATCGTTTTCATGACTCGCTCCTTCAAAGCATTTGGTTTGTCGCCCGACGTGGTCATCACGCCAGGCCAGTAACCGGATTCAGCAATGCGCATGCCAACATCCGCAACACGGCGTAAGTGCTATACTCGGCGTGCTTACGATCGGAAGTGCGTGCCGGGACCGCTTGACTTGTTGGAAAAATGAAACGCGGCACCGGTCGCGTTGTAGGAATTTTCGAGCAACTCTCCGCATATTCGCGTCCGTCGGCATTGGTATGCTTTTTGCGATACTTCGAGCCAGGCACGAAGTGGAATCCAGCCATGCAGGACGTTCAATCGAAATCGGAGTTGCCGGTAACGCCAGACGATGGCGCCAGTCCGGCCGATTGGCATTTCGAAAATTTCCGTCGTTTGGAATCTACTCTGATTCTTCTGAATCTCTGCCTGCTCGTGTCGCTCGTTGCGGTTCACGCCTTGTTCATGGACGCGCGCGGCACACCGGATACCTGGGTGGTCGTACTTTTCGGAATGCGATTCATCATGCAGACCGGAGAACTCATGGTGCTCAATGGCGCCGAGAGACCGTGGCCGCGGCGCCGAGTGCTTTTTTACGGGCACATCGCGTTGGCGGTGCATCTCGCTTTCGCCGCGGCGGTGTCGTTGCTGAGCCGCACGGAGGACAGCCACTACACCGTACTTATGGTCCTCCCCGTCGTTGCGGCTGCCTTCCGTTACCGATTCTGGTGGGCCATGTCCGTCGCGGCCTTCGCGGGCGCGGTCGGAGTGTTCGAGGTGTATCTTAACCGCGAAACCGCCACGCTGAGCGAGTATTTCGAGGCCGTCAGTATTGGGCTCGTATTTCTTCTGGTCAGTGCGGTCGTACGCACCTTGGTGCGGCAGTTGCAACGGGAGCAGCGCCGGCGGCATCAGGCCATCGAGGCGCTCGCAGAAGCGCGGACACGACTGGCTCACGAGGAAAAGCTCAGTGTCATCGGACGCCTCGCCAGTTCGGTCGCCCATGAGATTCGTAATCCTATCGCGATGATCGCTTCATCGCTCGCTGCCGTCGTCGAGAATGAAGACGATCCCGCGCTGCGCGGCGAAATGTTCCAAATTGCGCGCAACGAGGCAGCAAACCTCGAGCGATTCACCGGCGATTTTCTGGCCTATGCCCGAAATGCCGCACCACAGCGGGAAGAATTGAGTCTCGATGCCACGCTGCATTACATCGCCGGCCTGGCCCGTGCGCAGGCGCATCAAGTACACGTGCGAATCGAGGTTCCAGAGGCAGACTGTGACCTGGTGTCGGCGGAACCCTATGCCTTGCACCAGGCGCTCCTGAACCTGGTGCGGAACGCGATCGACGCGACTCCGCCGGGAGGCGGGGTACGGCTCTTGTGCAGTCGCGTATCCGGGCGCGTGCTGATACATGTGGAGAACGACGGCGCGCCGATTTCTCCAGACGTCGCCGCGAGATTGTTTGAACCTTTCTTTACCACCAAACCCCGCGGCACGGGGCTCGGGCTGGCCATCGTGCAGAATACCGCCCGCGCGCATGGAGGCGACGTCTCACTCGCCTTGAACGAGCCCGACCGTGTCCGCTTTACGCTTTCGCTGCCCGATGCAGTCGATACACGGGGAGAAGAGCCTGAACATGGCGCGAATACTGGTACTTGACGACGAAGAAAACATGCGGCGGGTTCTGGAAGTCCTGCTGCAGAAGGACGGCCATGTCGTGGATCAAGCGCAGGACTTGGCTGCGGCACGCCGGATACTCGCGGCGGAGGCTTGCGACCTCGTGCTTGCAGACCAGCGCTTGCCGGATGGAGAGGGGCTGGCGCTCGTACCGGAGTGCCGTGCCATGGAGCCGCCCGTACCGGTCATTCTGTTAACGGCTTATGCGTCGATCGACCTCGCCGTGTCGGCATTGCGCGAGGGCGCATTCGACTTTCTCACAAAGCCCTTCAATCCCGGCGTACTCCGTGGCGCAGTGCACCGAGCCTTCGAGCACGTGTCCCTCCTGAGGGAAAACCTTCGCCTCAAGAATGAACTCGTTCGCCTCAACGCTACGGGCGATCTTGTGGGGCGCAGCCCGGCCATGACCAGACTTCGCGAGCTCATCGGCCGTGTGGCACCCGCGAGCGCCACGGTACTCATAACAGGCGAAACCGGGACGGGTAAAGAGCTGGTTGCGCGGGCGATACACCAGTCCAGCGCTCGTTCCAGCAAGCCACTCCTTATCGTCAATTGCGCGGCAGTGGCCGAGCAGTTGCTGGAAAGCCAGCTATTCGGCCACGAACGCGGCGCCTTTACCGGGGCCGACCGCGCTCACCGCGGGTTTTTCGAGGCCGCCGATGAGGGAACGCTGTTCCTCGACGAGGCGGGTGAGATGTCGTTGGGGCTTCAAGCCAAGCTGTTGCGCGTGCTGATGGACGGCGAGGTCATGCGGGTCGGGGCTTCGTCCCCGCGCCATGTGGATGTGCGTGTGCTTGTAGCCACGCATCGCGACCTTCAAAGGATGGTTGCCGAAGGACGCTTTCGAGAGGATCTTTATTACCGGTTGAATGTGGTTCCCATTCCCGTGCCGCCGCTCCGGCAGCGGCGCGAAGATGTTGCCCCGCTGCTCGAGCACTTCCTGGTTCAAGTGGCTCTGGAAATGAAAGTGCCGCGGCGACGGGTATCGTCCGCGGCGCTAGCCCGGTTGACGAACTACGATTTCCCCGGCAATGTGCGGGAACTGAGGAACCTTGTCGAGCGCGCCTACATTCTGGGCCGGAACGAACTGCTCGAAGCAGAAGACTTTTCTTTGGCGGCGGAACCAGCTTCTTCCGTGGCAGAGGATCCTCTGGGGCCGGTACTGTCGCGGCTGCCGGAGTCGATCAATTTGCGCGAGGTGTTGGAGGACTTGGAGCGAGCCCTGCTGCACCGCGCGCTGGAACAGTCCGGTGGCGTGCAGGCCGAGGCCGGGAGGCAGCTCGGGCTAAGTCGCAGCGACATGGTATACCGGGTGCGCAAGTACGGATTGGAAAGCGAAACACGCTAGCGCTGCTAGGGGTTGAAGTTGACACACAGCCGCTTGCGCTCTACCCTTGGCATATAAGGGCGCTGTTGCGCTTACGGGAGTTCGAAGTATAGGCATCCGCTTGCAAATGTCCGGCGCCGGTTTGGCCTCCGCCCTCGCGGCCGTCGCTCTCGTGCCGCACACCGCGCGCGCGGAGGCGTCCGCGTTCTTCCACGAACAAGTCGCGCCGCTGCTGGCGGGGCGGTGTCTGGAATGCCACAGCGCGGGCGGCAAGGGCGGGCTCGACCTCCGCAGCAAGGAGACGGCCTTCACCGGCGACGATGGCGCGGTGGTGGTGCCGGGGGATCCGGCCGCGAGCCTGCTCTATGAATACGTTTCTACCCACGAGATGCCCCCGAAGAAACCGCTGGAGCCCGCCGAGATCGAGGTCTTCCGCCAGTGGATCACCGAGGGGGCGTTTTTTCCCGACGAGCCCATCAATCCCTTCGCGATCACTTCGGACCGGCGCGCGGGCTACGATTGGTGGTCGCTGCAGCCGCTCTCCGATGCCGCTCCGCCCACGGACGCCGCGAACCCGATCGACGCCTTTGTGCAGGCCAAGCTCGACGCGTCCGGACTTGTGGCCAATCCGCCCGCGAGCCCGCGAGATCTCATCCGGCGCGCAACCTATGACCTGACCGGGTTGCCGCCAACGCCCGAGGAAACCGAATCCTTCGTGACGGCCTGCCGCGAGGAAACCGGCAACGACGCTGCGGTGGGCGATGCAGCCTACGGCTTATTGCTCGACCGACTGCTGGCCTCGCCGCGCTACGGCGAGCAGTGGGGCCGCCACTGGCTGGATATCGTGCGCTATGGCGAGAGCAACGGCTACGAACGCAACGTACTCTTCGACAACATCTGGCCCTACCGCGACTATGTAATCCAGTCCTTCAACGAGGACAAGCCCTTCACGCGCTTCACGCTCGAACAGCTCGCGGCCGACTCGCTCGACCCCGGCAATCCCGACGTCGAAGTCGCCATGACGTTTCTGGTCTGTGGACCCTACGACGACGTGGGCAATCAGGACCCGGTGAAGGCCGCGCAGATACGCGCCGACGCCGTGGATGAGATGATCCGCACCACCAGCGAGGCCTTTCTCGGGCTCACGGTCGGCTGCGCGCGCTGCCACGATCACAAGTTCGATCCCATCGCCGCGACGGACTACTACCGCATGTACGCCACCTTCGCCGGGGTATCGCACGGCGACCGCGAGGTGGCGACGAGGGAGCAGGAGCGCGAGCGCGCCGATCTCTTGAAGCCCCTGATTGATGCGCGCAACACCGCATCGGCCGAGCGTGATGCGTTCCAGCAGGCCATCGTCGCCCGCAGCGAGGCAAGGGCGGCCGAATTGGAAGCGTTCTGGACGCGCCCCGCCGTATCCCGCAATCTCACGGAAGAAACGTTCCCGCCGGTGGAGGCGCGCTTTGTGCGGCTCATGGCCGAAGGGCGCGACGATGATCCCTATGCCGTGTCGGGCTTCCGCATCGACGAGTTCGAGGCATGGACCGCGGAGGAGTCCCCCCGCAATGTGGCCGCGGCGTCGACCGGGGCGACGGCCCGCGGGGCCAGCCGCGCGCCCGGCGATTTCGCGGACGCCTACGAGGCGGACCTGGCCATCGACGGGAAATACGGCGCCCGGTGGCAGGCGACGGGTCCGGAACTCGTCATCGAATTCGCCCAGCCCGAGACCATTGCGCGCGTGTCGTTTTCCAGCGACCGCAACGCCGCGCTGGCAGAGGGGCATCCCGAGACGCCGTTCATTTCCGAATACCGCATCGAGGTGTCCATGGATGGCGAGGCGTGGACCGAGGTGGCGAACGCGCGCGACCGGAAACCCTCGAACGATCGGCACCGCCTCAAGCGGCTGATCGATAATGAAATCACGGCCGAGGAACGCGCGCGGCTGGCCGAGCTGGACGCGGCATCGGCCGCGGCCCAGGCGGCCGTGAATGCGGTGCCCCCGCTGCCGCGCCTGCGCGTGGGGCTGCTGCGCCAGCCCGATGCCGACCAGCACGTGTTTATCGGCGGCAGCCCGCAGCGGCCCGGCGATGCCGTCGTGCCCGCTAGCCTGTCCACGCTCGAATCCGCCGCGGGTGCCTATGCGCTGCCCGCGGACGCCCCGGAAAAAGAGCGCCGCCATGCGCTCGCGAAATGGATCACCCACAAGGACAATCCCCTGCCCGCGCGCGTGCTGGCCAACCGCCTCTGGCAATACCACTTCGGCACGGGCCTCGCCGATTCGCCCAGTGATTTCGGCTTCATGGGTTCGCCGCCCTCGCATCCGGCGCTGCTCGATTGGCTTGCGCGCGAACTGCAATTGCCCAGCATCAAGCCCGGCGGCGGCGACTATTCGTTGCCCGAGCGCATCGGCGAGGCTTGGCGCCTCAAGCGCATGCACAAGCTCATCATGCTGTCCGATGCCTACCGCCGTTCCGCCGCGTGGAATGAAACCGCCGCCGCGTCCGACGCCGACAGCCGCCTGCTTTGGCGCTTCCCGCCGCGACGCCTCCGCGCCGAGGAACTGCGCGACACCATGCTGGAAATCGCCGGCGTGCTCGACACCCGCATGGGCGGTCCCGGTTTCCGCCTCTACAACTACCTGAACGACAACGTCTCCACCTACGTGCCACTCAACGAATACGGCCCCGAGACCTACCGCCGCTCGGTCTACCACCAGCAGGCCCGCGCCATGTACGTCGATCTCGTCACTGATTTCGATGCGCCCGACTGCGCCTTCTCCGTCGCCAAGCGCGTCGATACCACCACACCGCTGCAGGCCCTCACGCTGCTCAACCACGACTTCACGATGGAGATGGCCGACGCCCTCGCTGCGCGCGTCCAGCGAGACGCCGGCCCCGAGTCGCGCGCTCAGCTCGCCCGCGCCTACGCCCTCGCCTTCAACCGCGCCCCGGCCCCCGAAGAACTCGACACCGCCACGACCCTCGTCGAAAAATACGGCATGCCCGCCTTCTGCCGCGCGCTGCTGAACGCCAACGAGCTGCTCTACCTGCAGTAGGCCCTCTCCCTTGCGGCCTGGCGGCCTTGGAGAGGGCAAGACTCGCTTGCGCTTTTAATTAGGGAGCTTGCTCCCGGCGCGTGGAAGGCGGACTCAATCCTGCATCCTGGCGACGGGAGCTACACGCTCCCTAGTCAAAGCGGCAGCCCGCTGCCGCAGTCCAAGGCGGCAAAGCCGCAAGGCCCGCCAAACCGGCATCAACGTGCCCGCACGGTGGGGCGAGACTCCGTCGAGGCAGGATGGCTCGACGGCTTTTTTCAGCAGCACGACTCAGACAGGCCCGATATTCCAGCCACCTAAGATCGGTTTTTTCTTATCGAAGCCTTGAAAATTAATTTTAAGGATGGTATAACATAACTAAAATGCACTCCTAAGGAGATCTGGTGGAGATTTCATCCGAAAGGCTCATTGGTATCTTGCGCCAGTACAACCCTTGGTGGAACGGACGATCCGTCTCGGGGCTGCCGCAGTGGCAGCGCGCGGCCTTCCGCGAAGTGTACTCATGGATGCAATCCCCTCCGGCGCCCCGTGCAGTCCTGTTGAGTGGCGCGCGCCAGACCGGCAAGACGACTTTGGCACGGCAATGCATCCAGCAACTGCTCGCCGACGGCGTGCCGCCACGCAACATTCTGTACGTCACCCTCGATGAACCCCTGCTCAAGCTTTCCGATCTCGATGCGATCGTTGCGCTCTGGCAAAACAGCGAGCCGCCCGAAGCGGGCCTGCGCTATCTCTTTCTCGACGAAATTCAATACGCACGGGACTGGCAGACTTGGCTGAAACTTCAGGTCGATTTCCATCCAGATCAGCGGATACTCGTGACCGGCTCGGCCACGCCACTCGCTACAGAACGCCAAGAGTCCGGGGTCGGGCGCTGGCACACTATCCGCCTCGCTACCTTGTCTTTCTACGAATATTTACGCATTCGGGGGATCGACGACATGCGCGTGCCCCCCTTCGAAGATTTGAGCGATATCGCGGCGCTACCCAAGTCCGACCTCGCGCGCATCGGCGAGAACGCGCAGGCGTTGGTGCCCTTTTTTAACGAATACCTCATGCGCGGCGGCTTCCCGCAATGCGCCTTGGTAGCGTCCGTCGAGATTGCCCAGCGGCTTCTACGCGAAGACATTGTCGACAAAGTTCTCAAGCGCGACATGACCGCCATTTTCGGGGTGCGGCACATACAAGAGCTTGAACATCTCTTTCTCTATCTCTGCCTGCACGACGGCGGGCTGCTCGATATGAAGGCCTTGTGCAGTTCGCTGCACTTGAACCGGCAGACCGTGAGCAATTTCCTCGAACTGCTCGAGGCCGCGCATCTCATTCACCGGCTCCGGCAATACGGCTACGGCAAGGAAGTGCTGCGCGGAAAATACAAGGTCTACCTCACCGATGCGGCCATCGCCCCCAGCGTGCTGCTGCGGGGCCGCGCCATGCTCGAAGACGCGACCGAAATGGGGCAGGCCGTGGAGACCGCCGTGTTCAAGCACTTGTGCACGCAGTACCAAGGTGCAGGGCCCAGGTTTTCCTATTGGCGGGGCAAAGGCGGTGTGGAGGTCGATGTGATTGCGGAATTCGGCGGCCGAATTATGCCCTTCGAAGTGAAGTACCGGGAGCAGGATACCCGGGGCAAGAACCTGCGCGGCATCCGGCAATTCTGCCTCGAGCGGAATGTGGAGCTGGGCTACGTCGTTACCAAGCGGCATTCGGATTTCGAGGTGACACCCCTCGCCCCGGATACTGAAGGCCGGCTGCTGAAAATACCGGCACCGCTGTTCTGCTATTGGCTTGGTGAGTCGGAAATCCAAACCGGGTAGGCTTGCGTCACACAAGGAGTACCACACGCATGACCCTGCATGATCTCATTCCCGTGCTTCAGGTCGCGATCGGCCCCGTCATCCTGGTGTCGGGTGTGGGGCTGCTGCTACTCTCGATGACAAACCGATTCGGCCGCATCATCGACCGTACACGCCAGATGGTGGCCGAGCCCAGCGTCAGCAGCGCCGCGCAGTTGGAAATCCTCATGCGGCGCGCGCATTTGCTTCGGGCAGCCATCGCGCTCGGCGCGCTCAGCGTGCTGCTCGCCGCGGTGCTCATCATCGTGTTCTTCACCGCCGCCGCGTTTCACATGGAAATCGCGCCCGCAGTCGCCACCCTCTTCATCGCCTGCATGCTCGCGCTCATCGGCGCGCTCCTGCTCTTCATGGGCGACTTCAATCTCTCCCTCACCGCCCTCAAGCTCGAAGTCGACGCCGCCCGGCGGGGGTAGGCCCCTACTCGCCCAGCGCCGCGGCCACGGCTTCGGCTACCAGCTTCACCTGCGCCTTCTTGCCGTCTTCGTTGAAATGCACGCCGTCGCCGGAGAAGTGGTCGGCGTGTTCTGCGGCGGGGGTGTGGAGGTCGTCGAGCGGAATGCCGGCGGACTGGCAGATTTCCGTGGCGATGGCGTTGCGGGCGGCCACGCGCGGGGCGCTGTCGGCCATGCCGCCGCTGGGCTGCACGGGCGTCGTCAGCGCGCAAATCAGCTTCGCCTTGGGGGCCTGTTCGCGCAGGGCATCCACCAGCCGCTGAAATCCCGCGCGGTATTCGTCTTCCGTGTAGTCCCAGCCATGCAGGCCGTTGTTGAAATGAATCACGGCGAAGTCGTACTGCCCCAGCACCAGCGCGAGTTCCTGAAAGAAAACCGGATCGCACACGCTGCGCGAGGTGGTCAGACGCCCGCAATAGGCCTTGCCGTCGAGCGCGCTCTCCACGCCGGGAAAATAGCCGCGCGTAATCGAATCGCCTATCAGCAGCACCCGGGGCAGCGCGTCCTTCTCGGCATCGGTAAACCAGATGTCGCACCACTCGATGCGCTCCCGGTGCAGGGCGGGCGCGGCATTGTCGGCCTGCGCCAGGGGCGCACACAGGGCAGCGGCAACAAATGAAAGAACCAGCAAAGCGCGCATGACGAATCTCCCCGGGGTTGTGGGGGAGACGCTACCGGATGGGGCCGGCGCGCGGCAAGGCGGAACCTAATTGGCCGCGGGGGCGTCCTTCGCGCGCAGCACCAGCATCGTCTGGTCGTCGTCCTGGTGCTGGCCCGCCTCGTGCGCGCGCAGCCGCTCGACGATGTCGTCCAGCGATTGCTGCGCCGAGCGGCCGCACACGCCCAGCGATTGCATCAACCGCTCCGTGCCGAACATCTCCGCGCCGCGGCTGCGCGCCTCGGTGATGCCGTCGGTATAGAGCAGCATGCACTGGCCCGGCTCGAGCACCACCGACTCGGTCGTGTAGTTCGTCTCCGGCAGAATGCCCAGCGGAATCCCTTCCAGTAGCGGCATGTTCAGCACCGTGCCGCATTCCCGGCGCAGCAGCGGGGGAGGGTGCCCGGCCGAGGCCCAGGTGATGCTCCCGTCCCGCGGATCGTACACCGCAGCAATCGCTGTCACGAAAGCGTTGTACACCCGCTTCGTCAGCAGGTGCCGGTTCAGGTAGTGCAGCACGTCCGAGGGCGATTCCGGCGCGCCGGGAAAGCTGTGCAGCAGCGCCGAAAGCATGGCCACCAGCACGGCCGCAGAAGGTCCATGGCCCGACGCATCCGCCACGAGGATCAGCCAGCGCGGGTCTTCGGCACTGGCGCCCTGCAGCGAACGCACGCGCAGCAGATCGTAATAGTCGCCGCCCGCCCGGTCGTAGGTCTCATACATCGCCGCCAGGTCCAGCCCGTCGACACGCGGCAGTTTCTGCGGCAGCATCGAACGCTGGATGTTCGCGATCTCGTCCACCTGCCGCTGGATGTATTCGTTCGCCTCGTACACCTCCCGCGTCAGGCGCTTCAGGTTCGTGATACCGCCCATCAGGTTTACCTGCAGCGCCCACATCTCGATATCGCGATCGTCGAACTGGTCGGTCCGCGTGTGCAGGAAGATCGCCCAGTTCGTCGCGATGCCCTGGTCGAACACCGGAAACGCCACCAGCGTGCGGTAGCCCGCCAGTTGTACCCCCAGCACCGGGTCGTCCGGCAGGTTCAGGTTCCGGGTCACATAGGGCTTGCCGCTGGCAATGATATCGCCGATGAATCCGCCCTCGTGTGCCCGCGCATCGCGTCCCGCGAAGAGCGTATCGTGAATGCCTTCCCAGTGCGCGCCGCGTTCGTGCAGCAGCCGCATCACCCGGTATTGCCCGGCCGGCACCCCGCGCATCGACACCGATATCAGGCCCTGATCATTAAAGAGCCGCCGCATCGAGGTCGCGTATTCCTGCACCGAGCGCACGGGGTCGGTGTCCTTGCTCAGGGCGCGGACCATGTCCACGATGTTGTCGAGCCGCTCTTGCAGGCGGGCGGGTGGGGCGCTCATGGTCGTATCAGTTTATCCATCGCGTTCAGGTAGCGCGCGGCCAGCGGCGCGCTTTCGATGATGAGAACGTTCTCGTCGTTCTCTGTATTCGCAGCACGGCTCAGGTTATAACTGCCCGTCACCACCGTCGTCGCGTCCACAATAATCACCTTGTGGTGCATCATCGCTTCGTTCTGGTCGATATAGATCTCTGCGCCCCGCCCCGCCAGCCACTCGTCGCGGCTGTATTCGCTGCCCGCCTGCGCCGCCTCGAAGATGCCCCGCACATGCGCGCCGTACACCATTCGCGCCAGCATCGCCTCGGCAATCGGCTCGCTGGTAAAGCTGAACACCATGAAATCGATGCGCGAATCCGCTGCGGCGATCTCCGTGATAATCTCGTTCTCCACGCGGTCTTCCGGCGCGAAGTAATTCTCGATGCGTGCGCCCTGTATCAGTACCCGCGGAAACGGCGTCTCGCTCGGCGAACGCCGCCCGAAGAGGTGCGCGTCGAACATTTCCTCGAACTCCGCGGCGTAGTTCGCCACGATCTCCGGCGACTCAATGCGCAATGAATTGTTGAAGTTGCGGTAGAAACCGTTGTCCGTAAAATTCGTCGAGCCGGTCCACACATACTTGCGATCCACCACGCAGAACTTGTCGTGCATCAGGCCGGACTGTTCGTCGAACACGATGGGCACGCTGCCGTTCTGCAGCGATTCGATCGCGGGGTTGTCCTTGTAATCCGACTCCGCCACGATGCCTACGCTCACACCGCGCTCGCGCGCTGCGATCATCGCGGCGACAAAGGGTTCGTGATCGATTTCATGGCAGGCGCAATTCACCGAGGTGGTCGCCGCATCGATAAGCGCGATTAGCTCATGCTCCAGCCCCCGGTCTTCGTCCGGCTGCACGGGGCCGAAGAACACCTCGATGCCTTCCACGCCGGAAGGACCGCCCGTGCCGGAATCCAGCATCGCGCTCGCGGTTTTCAGCAGCTCCGTGTAGTTGGGCACCTGGCCCGGGCGGGCCGCCAGGTCGCGCTCCGCCATCCCCTTAATGCGCAGGCTGCCGTCGGTGATCCAGCGCTGCTGGTTGTTCATCCAGTCCGAAGACCGCTTGCGCGCCTGCTCGAGCGCGTCCTTGGCGAAATCGAAGGCCCGGCCCGGCTGCGCCACCGGCATAATGGCCCGCCGAACGAAACGCGTCACGCCCCGGTCGCTGTCGCCCAGCCAGGATATCGCCTCGCCCGCTTGCTCCGACAATTCCGCCTGCGTGCCCCCGCGCTGGAAATGCCAGCCGACATACCCCGAAACGCCCAGACCCGCCGCCAGAAACAGCAGCACCACGATTCGGATCAGTCGGTTCAGCCAGCTACGCATGGCCGGAAGCGTAGCAGGTTTCGCGGCCGCTTCGCGATACCCGGGATCGTCCGGAATCGGCGGCGGATGCTTTGCAACTGCTGCGGTCTGCTTGCAGAATCCGGCAATCTACGTGGTATAATTCCCCGGTTTGTCCCGCATTTTCGTCTAGAGAGGATGTTGTCCGCATGTCCGACCACGAGATTCTCACGCTGGAAGAAGTCGCCGATTACCTGCGGGTGTCCGAGCGCACCGTGTACGACTGGGCGAACAAGGGCGATATCCCCTGCGGGAAAATCGGCACCACCTGGCGCTTCAAGCGCAGCGAAATCGAACGCTGGGTGGATCAGAAGCTCGTGCAAAAGCCCCGCAACGGCCGCACCGAAAACGTGACCATCCGCGACGTGCTGCTGCCCGAGCACGTCGTGCTGCTGAGCGCCGAGCGCAAGGCCGACGCGCTCGAGGCTCTCGTCGATATCGCCGCCTCCTCGCCCCTGGCCAAACACCGCGACGAGATTCTGCGCGAGGTATTCGCCCGCGAGGCCCTCATGAGCACCGGCATCGGCTGCGGCATCGGCGTGCCCCACGTGCGCCTCGGCGGCGTGCGCGACCTGTTCATGGCCGTCGCCATCAACGAACACCCCCTGCCCGACTACGAGGCGCTCGACGGCGAGCCCGTCCGCATCATCTGCCTCGTGGCCGCACGCGAAGACCAGCACGCCCTCTATCTCAAAACCCTCGCCGCCATCAGCAAGACCCTCAAGGAAGACGAGACCCGCCTCGCCCTGCTCAACGCCGCCAACCCCGCCGAGGCCTACAAGCTCTTGGTCAAGGGGTGAAGCTGGAGTCTGCTCGTAGGACAGGCGAAGGAATATCGAGAGCCCGCATACTCAGCGAAGCGGCGCCGGCCCCGTGCTATTCCGAACGATAAGTTCGGGAAAAAACTCTATATGACGTCGGAGCTGGTCCTGCCCCGGATGCTCGATCATGTCCACGAGCAACTTACCCACCTCGCGCCCCATTTCTACTTGCGGAACCCTGACCGTAGTCAAGGAGGGCGTTAGAAATTCGCCCAGGCGTTCGTCATGTCGCCCGACTTCGTGCAGGCAGATATCATCAAAGCCTGTTACCGATATGTCCTTCGGGATGGCAAGACCCGCGTTTCGCGCAGCATGCAAGGCCCCAATCGCCACGATGTCGCTGTGGCAAATGAGCATGGTGATTTCAGGGTGGGAAACAAGCAGTGCGCGGGCGCTCTCCATGCCCGCGCGCACCGTAAGGTCCGCCGTACCGAGACGCAGCAGGTGGCGTGATTCAGTCCCAATACCTTGACTTTGCAAGCGATCGTTGAGCCCGCAGAGGCGCTCCTCGGACATCCTGTTCGTGGCACTCGCGGCGAGGATACCAATGCTGCGATGTCCCAGTTCCAAGGCATGCTGTGCGAGGAGCTCGCCGGCTTTATAGTTATTGAATACCAGGTGTGAACTCGAATCGTGCTCAAGGTTGAGGCCGCCGATAACATAGGGGATGCCACTACGGCGCAAGACCTCGACTACTTCCGGGCCGGCGAGCTGTCCGCCCGTCATCAGCACCATGGCTTCCACTTTCCAGGCGCTCAGCATGGATACGCATTCCGCAAGCCGCTCCGGCTTATATCCCATGTCCGCAGTGACCACCTGATATTCTTTCTCTTCTGCGTAGGCGCGCAGGCCATGCAAAGGACGCCCGTAATAAGGGCTTTGTTCAGAGAACACGACGGCGCCTATCAAACGCGTGCGCGATTGCCGCAGGGCTTTGGCAAAAAAATTGGCGGCATAGCCCAATTCTCTCGCGGCCAGTTCCACTCGTTCGCGCGTCTTGGGGGAGTAGGCCTGGGCTCGTTCGCCGCCGCCCAATATGATGCTTGCCGTGGAGACGTTTACTGAAGCCTTCTCGGCGACATCGCGAAGCGTCGGCACGCGCGACTCACCTGCTCCCCGTTTCGAGGTCGACTTACCCATGGCCTTCTCGCACCTGACTTCGTTTTATCGATGTGGGCTGCGTTATTCCCATATCAATTGATGCGTTGTGCCGGAACACCCACGTAGATGCCGTCCGGTTCGGTGATGTTCTTGCCGACGAACGCCTGCGCACCGATTATGGTCCTCGGGGCCACCGTAACCTCCTCGCGAATTACCGCGCCTGCGCCCACCAGCGTACCTGCGCCCAGTCGTACTTCGCTGGAAATCGACGAGTGCGTGTAGCAACTGACATAGTCTCCGATAACGATGTCGTAGCCACAACTGGTGTTTTGCAGGAAGACGTAATCGCCTATCTCCACGCGCGTGGTGAGTATGCACCCAGAGAACACAAGACCACCGCGCCCAAGCACGCAGTCTCCCGCGACGACCGAGGTGGGATGCACCCCGGATGGTGCCGGCCGGAGCCCGTGAGAAATTGCCTTGTCGGCAAACGCCTTCTTATCGCGGGGAAAACCAAGCCCCACCATAAAGTGGCTGAAGGGTTCTCCGCTTCGATCTTCTCTGCGCTCGCGATGCGGCGAAAAATCCCAGTCTTTCACAACCGGAAAGCGACGTCCGTCCAGTTCTACTTCGCGGATGTCGGTGACATCATCGACAAAAACCAGATCGAGTCCCGGGTGAATTGCCATGAGTTGCCAGTAGAGTTCGCGTGCGCCACCGTAGGCACCCAGAATCACCATCGTGTCGAGACCACGCAGTTCGGCATTCCAGTCACGGTTGGAAAAGGGTGGGTTCATTGAAGTGTCTCTTCGGGTTTGTCGCTGTTGTCGCGTCTTAACGCCTCGCGTATGATATAGGCAGGCGTATCGCGCGGGCGGCTGGTGCGCGAAAGCATCATACTCGCCAGAATGAACAGACTGCCGAGCGTTGCGAGTAACTCGGTTGTCAGCATGCCCAGTATTGTATGCATGGGGATTGATGCGGTGTCACCAAATGGTATTTGCCACTGGGCAACTGCGTGCGCCGTGAAAAGGACGGCGAATGCAAGCGCACAGGTACCGCCCCATCGGAGCGGCTTTGCAAGATCGGGCAGAAGATTAATGTTGATGTACCCGGCAAACTTGATTAATGTCCAGCCTGAGCGCCCGTATTTTCGGGGATGATGCGCTACCGGCACCTCGCACACACGGCTCGCCTGACACAAGGTGGCCACTTGGCGCACCGGATTAAACGGTCCATAGCCGAAGGCACGCACCAGGTCCGCATTGATAATCTTGAAGGTACACCCGAAATCCGTAAACGGCAGACCGGTCTTGTGCCGAACCAGCATGTTATGGACGACCGATCCCCAACGGCGCCAAAGCGCATCGTTGCGCTGCAGCCTCTTTCCACTGACAACGTCGAAACCCTGATCAAACGTCGATACGAGGTGGGTAAGGTCTTCCGGATCCAATTGCAGGTCGCTGTCAATCAAGACGAGATTCTTGCCCGAACATTCGCAAAGACCTGCGGTGATGGCAGCTGCATGGCCCGAGTTCCGGAAGAAATCAATGGCGGCGCGCACACTGGTGTCCGTCTCGAAATAGCCCCGCATCCGCTGAAAGGTGCCATCCGTGCTGCCATCGTTCACGAGGACAATCTCATAGCTTCTTCCCAGCCCCTCCAACGACGCCTTCAGCCGGCCGTAGAATTCGGGAAGGCTCTGCTCCTCAAAATAGCAGCATATCACCACGGAAAACTCCGGGGCTCGATCCTCCCCTCGCATGGCCTGTGATTTTTGCATGCCTCGTCGTTCTCCCTTCCCCGCTTCCGTCGGGCACTCAGTATAGCCCGTGTGTGATCAGCCGCTCCAGCCATCGTGGTTGTCGTAAAATCGATTGTATAGTATACTTCCAACTACCACTGCAAGGGACGGAGCGTCGCGAGGCATGCGAATCGTTGTCACGGGAATGGGTGTTGTATCGCCACTGGGGAACGATATTGCTCAATTCTGGAGCGCTGTTTGCTCTGGGAAAAGCGGCATTCGCACCGTGTCGGAATATGACCCATCAATGCAGATAACCCGATTCGGGGGCATCGCTGAAACGCCAAAGGTGCACGGGCTTTCCCCCGAAGACCTGGCAGCGCGGTCGCGATATATGCTACTCGCCATGGCGGCAGCCGACCAGGCCTGGAAACAGAGCGGCCTGGACTTGTCCGAAGCCGACCCCTACCGATACGGCACCTATCTCGGAGCCAGCATGGCCGACCTCGAGGCCTATGCCAACGCATTTCAGGCGCTCTTCGACGAGGGGCCACGGGCCATGCCAAAGCTCACTGCACCCGCGGTTCTCAAGAACGTACCCGCCGGCATTCTCGCGAGCCGCCATGGATGCAAGGGGCCCAATAAGGCCATCGTTTCGGCCTGTGCCTCCGGCTCACATGCCATCGGCGACGCGGCGATGCTCATCCGCGCGGGCAGGGCCGATGCCATGCTTGCCGTATCCACCGAAGCGCCCATCTTTCCCGCAACCTTTGCGATGTTCAACGCCCTGAACGCGCTCTCGACGCGCAATGAGGCGCCTGAATCCGCCTCTCGGCCCTTCGATCTGGAGCGCGATGGCTTCGTTCTGGCTGAAGGTGCCGGCGCGATGGTGCTCGAATCCGAAGCGCACGCGCAGGAGCGGGGCGCCGAGATTCTCGCGGAGCTCGCTGGCTACGGCCAGACCTGCGACGCCTACCATATCTTCCGGCCCGACCCCACCGGGGCGGGCGCCGCGGCCTGCATGCGCCAGGCCTTGCGCGACGCGGAGGCCGATCCCGATGACGTCGGCTACATCAACGCCCACGCGACGGGCACGCCAATGGGAGACCGCGCCGAAGCCCTGGCCATTCAGCAGGTATTTCCAGAGGCACAACCCTGGGTTAGTTCTACCAAGGCCATCCTGGGCCACTTGGCCGCTGCCGCCGGCGCCGTCGAGGCTATCGTCGCTGCGCTCGCTGTCCGCTACGGCGTTGTGCCGCCGCAGATGAATTGCGACCACCCCGACCCCGAGTGTGCAATACGGCTGGCCCCCGCATACAAAACGGAAGGCCGGATTGATCTGGCCTTGAGTAATTCCTTCGGATTCGGAGGCACGAATGCCGTGCTCGCTTTCCGTCCCTACCCACGGTAGAGCTACAGACCCGCCCCTCCCCCTACTACGACGCATGCAGGCACTTGTGCTATGCTGCACGCCCTCCCAACGGGCCCTTAGCTCAGTCGGTTAGAGCAGGTGACTCATAATCACTTGGTCCTCGGTTCAAGTCCGAGAGGGCCCACCATTCGCTTCCACTTTTCGCGGCTATCGTTCGCGCCTCCGTTGCCGTAAGGTAACGCATTAAATTGTTGACATCCGAACGTGTGTGTGCTAGAAAAATCCGTACTAAACATATATGAAGCGCGCCGGTCGGGGGCGTCAGGGCGTTTCTGGCTCAAATTGGTTGTAACGAGCTCAGCAAAACGGAGATGTCATCCATGCCGCGTCTTACCCCCTCGCCCCGGCCGTTCCTGCGTGCGCTGCACCGGTTGCTGATTGCAGCGCTTGCCGTGCAACTGGCGCTCCCGGCGTTCGCCGCCCTGCCTAACGACCCGTACTTTTCGCTGGAGTACTTCCTGCGGAACACGGGGCAATCGGGCGGCACGGTTGGCGGCGATATCGGTGTGGAGAACGTCTGGGTGAATACCACGGGCAGCAGTAGCATCGTCGTGGCGGTCATCAGCACCGGCGTCGACGTGACGCACACGGAGCTTTCTGGCAACATCTGGCAGAACTCCGGGGAAACGCCGGGCAACAGCACCGACGACGACAATAACGGCTTTGTCGACGACGTGGTCGGCTGGGATTTCGACAGCGATGACAATACGCCGCAGGACGACGATTCGCTGGGTACGCACATGGCGGGCATTATCGGCGCCACGACGAACAATGCCACGGGCGTGGCCGGCATCAATTGGAATGTATCGATCATGTCGTTGCGTGCGACCACGCTCAGCGCGGTAGTCGATGCCATCGGCTATGCCACGGACAACGGCGCCGACGTCATCATGCTGACCTACAGTACCAACACCGCCGAACCGACCCTGAAGACGGCGATCGAGAACAGCGGCCTGCTGGTCGTCGTGGGTGCAGGCAATAACAACGACGACATTGACACGACGCCGCTGTACCCCGCTTCCTACGACAGCGCGAATCTCCTCACGGTGACTGCGGTCGACCGCACGCGGGCGCTTTCGGGCTTCTCGAACTACGGTACCACTTCGGTCGACCTGGTCGCGCCGGGCGTCTCTATCCTGTCGATCACGCCGGACAATACCTATTCGTTCTTTAACGGCACGAACCAGGCGGCGGCGCCGCACTCATGCTGTCTGTGGACGATACGCTGACGGGCCTCGAACTGAAGGCCCTGCTCATGAACTCGGCGGAGGCGCTCGCTGGATTCGAAAACTATACCGTGACGGGCGGCGCGCTGGACCTCGAGAAGGCCTACTACGTATTGCTCGACTCGACGCCGCCGGTGCTCACCCTTACGGGCGATGCCACGGTGACCTTGGATTGCGGTGCCACTTATGTGGACGCGGGCGCGACAGCATTGGACAACCTCGAGGGCAACATCACCAGCGCCATCGTCGTAAACAATCCCGTGAATACCAGCGTGGCCGACGTGTACACGATTACCTACGACGTGTCCGACATCGCCGGCAATGTGGCGACGCAAATCACCCGCGAGGTTACCGTGGTCGAAGACGACTTGACCGCGCCGGTGATTACGCTCACGGGCAATGCATCGGAGACCGTGGAGTGCGGCGCGACCTATACCGATGCCGGTGCGACGGCGGCCGACGCCTGCGAGGGCGACCTGACCAGCAGCATATCCACGAATAATCCCGTTGATACCAGCGTTCCGGACGTGTATACGATTACCTACGACGTGACGGACGGCTCCTCCAACGCGGCCACACAGGTCACCCGCACGGTGACCGTCTCCGATACCGTCAACCCGGTCGTCACCCTTACGGGCAATGCCGCGGTAAGCGTGGAATGCGGTGCCACGTATACCGACGCTGGCGCGACGGCGCTCGATGCCTGCGAGGGGGACTTGACGAGCAGCATCTCGGTGAACAACCCGGTTAATACTCTCGTACCGGATATCTATACGGTGACCTACGACGTGACGGACGGCTCGTCCAACGCGGCGACGCAGGTGACCCGCACGGTGACGGTCACTGCAACCGACTCGACCGCGCCTGTAATTTCCTTGCTGGGAAGCGCTTCGGTCGTGGTCGAATGCGGGGCGACGTATACGGACGCCGGCGCCACCGCGGCGGATGCCTGCGAAGGCAATCTCACCAGCAGCATCCAAACGAGCAATCCGGTCGACACGAGCGTGCCGGACGTGTATACGGTGACCTACGACGTCATGGACGGCTCGTCTAACGCGGCGACGCAGGTGACCCGTACGGTGACGGTTTCCGATACGACGGCGCCAACGATCAGCCTGGTGGGCAATGCGACCGTCACGGTCGAGTGCGGAGCGACGTATACGGACGCCGGTGCGACGGCCACGGATACCTGCGAAGGCGACCTGACGAGCAGCATCCAAACGAGCAATCCGGTTGATACGAGCGTTCCGGACGTGTATACGGTGACCTACGATGTGACGGATGGTTCGTCCAACGCAGCGACGCAGGTAACGCGCACGGTGACGGTCTCCGATACTTCGGCGCCGACGATCAGCCTGGTCGGCAATGCGACCGTCACGGTCGAGTGCGGCGCGACGTACACCGACGCGGGTGCGACGGCCACGGATACCTGCGATGGCGACCTGACGAGCAGCATCCAAACGAGCAATCCGGTTGATACGAGCGTGCCGGACGTGTACACGATCACCTACGACGTGGCGGATGGTTCGTCCAACGCAGCGACGCAGGTGACGCGCACGGTGACGGTGCTCGATAACTGCGTGGTCGAGGGCGAAGGTGAAGGAGATGGCGGCGGCGAAGGCACGGTGGATGGCGAGGGCGTCACGGATGGCGAAGGCACGGTGGATGGCGAGGGAATGCCCGATGGTGAAGCAAGTATGGACGGCGAAGGCGCGGAGGGTGAAGGCGAGGGCGCGGACCTCGGAGTTCACTCGTCCGATATCGATGGCAACGGTGTCGTCGACCTTCCGGAACTGCTGCGCGTGGCCCAGTTCTACAACGCCGGCGAATATCACTGCGACGACCAGTCCGAAGACGGATACGCGCCCTTCGATGGCGACCGCAGCTGCATGCCCAGCACCGCAGACTACAATCCGCAGGACTGGAACATCAGCCTCAGCGAAGTGCTGCGCATGATTCAGTACTTCCGCGTGGGCGGCATCGTCTACTGTCCCGGCACGACCGAGGACAACTACTGTCCAGTTGCCCCCGACCAGCAAAATATTCCCGGCGATGTGGATGCCGATGGACGGCTGACGGCCGAGGACTTACAGCAGCTGTACGAATACGTCAACGGCACGCTGTTTGAACTCAACCGCCCCGACCTTGCCGACGTCAATCAGGATACGGTGGTCAACGAGGACGACGTACTTGCCCTGCTCAATCTGCTCGGCTTCAACAACGTTCCGCCGGGCCTCTTGCAGGCCGTCCGCACAATGACGGGGTCGTGACTGCAAAGATAATTCAGTTTATATAGAGCCGCGGCCGTCCGGAATGACTTCCGGGCGACCGCTTTTTATTAAACATTTGTTCTTGTCGCCTCGGCTGTAGCAGGCTATCATGACACTTCCGACGAAACAGTGGCCGCCCACTTGAACCGGTTCGGAGGATGAATCTCCATGCGTATGTGCATGTTGTTTTGCTGTGCCGCAGGGATTGCCATGGCCGCACTGGCGGGGCCGGTGCGGGTGGTCGAGCCTTCCTTGCCCGAGCGCGATGCGAACTTCACGTTCCGCGCCCTGTGCGGCATTGGCGATGTCACCGGCGACGGACGCGGCGACATGCTGGTTGGGGCCTACCGCGCGAACGCGCCCACTGCTGGCGATGGGGGAGAAGTCTATCTCTATTCCGGGCGCACGCTTGATCTGGTCGATACCTTGGTGTCTCCCAATCCCGAATTTGGGGGCTGGTTCGGCCATACGGTGCTCGGCTTTGATGATGTCACGGGGGATGACGTGCCGGAAATCGTGGTGGCGGCATCGCCGGAAACACCCACCGTGCGTGGCGCGGGTCGCGTGTATTTTTTCAATGGCGCCACACGCGCGCTCATCGATACGCTGGTCTCACCGAATCCCTCCGTGTTCGGCCAGTTCGGCATCAGCCTTGGGCGTGTACCGGATACGAACGCCGATGGCATCGACGATCTGCTCGTTGGTGCCTTCCGCGAATCACCTGCGGGCGGGGGAGAGGCCGGCCGCGCGTATCTCTATGACGGCGCGACGCGCGCGCTGCTCCACACCTTCGATCACCCGGAAGGCCAGGGCGGCTCGGTGTTCGGCGTGACGGTCGACGGCCTGGACGATGTGAATGGCGATGGCGCGGGCGATGTGCTCATCGGGGCCTCCGGCTCGGATGTCGGGCAGCTGGTGGATGCGGGCGCGGGCTTCGTGTTCGACGGTCGCACGGGCGGATTACTCTACACCCTTACCTCGAATGCCCCCGTGACCAATGCCTACGTCGGCTTCGGTGCGGCGGGCATTCCCGACCTGAACGGCGACGGCGTCATGGATATCGCGTTGGGGGGCATGACCGATGCTGGCGCGGACGGCATACAAACCGGCCGTGTGCATGTGTTCGACGGCGCGACCGGCGACTGGCTGTATGCGGTGAATCCCGATCCGCAGAACCTGGCCAACTTCGGCATCTGGATCGACGGTATCGCCGATGTGAATGGCAACGGACGCGGCGATCTAATCGTCGGCGCGCATCTGGTGAACAATGGCTGCGCCACCCAGGCCGGACGCGCCTACCTGCTCGACGGCGCCGACGGCTCGCTCATGCGAACCTTCGATTCCCCGCTGCCGCAAGACAACGGCTTCTTCGGCTTCACGGTTTCCGCCGCCGAGGACGCGAACGACGACGGCCTCGAGGAACTGCTGATTGGGGCCTGGGGCGACACCGTGAACGACGAGCCGGGCGCGGGCCGGGCGTATGTGTACAGCAGCCCGCACCTGGCCGCCACCGACGGCGGCGCGACGCTGGGCGCTTGTCGCGAATCGTGCAGCGGCAGCAATGCCCCCGACGCGGACGGCGACGGCCTGAACGCCTGCGTGGAATCCTGCCTCGGCACGCAGGACAATCTCGTGGATTCCGATTTCGACGGCATGCCCGACAATTACGAAGCGCAATACGGACTCGACCCGCTGGTAGACGACAGCGAAGCCGACGCGGACGGAGATGGCCTGACAAACCTCGAGGAGTACCTCGAGGGTGCTTCGCCCGCCGATGCAACAAACCCGAACCTCGTCGTCTTCGTGCGGCCCGATGGCATCGACGTGCCAGGCATGGGCTCGCTCGACTCGCCCTTCGCCACCATCGCCTTCGCGCTCACGCAGGTGGACGGGTCAGCCGGAGCGCAGGCCCGCATCGTGGTGCTCTGCGGCGAGTATCCGGGCAACCTCGTGCTCAAGCCCTATGTGACCGTGCAGGGCGTCCCCGGCGTCGAGGCCACCATCGCGGGCGCAGTCACCGGTGCCGCGGGCGCGGCACTGCGGGATCTTCGCGTCGAGCATCCCGGCGCGGGCGAGGCCATCAACATCGCCACCGGCCCCATGCTCTTGCGCGACGTCGTGATCTCCGGGGCAACCGGACCGCGCAAGTCGGGCGTGTTGATTGAGGGTAGCGGCGCTGTCGGCACGGTCATCGACCGGTGTACCTTTGCCGATCTCGCCGTCGGGCTCGAGATTTCCGGAGGCCTGCCTACGCTCCGGCGCAGCGTCTTCGAGCGCTGCAGCGACGCGGGCCTGCTGGTGCATGGCCTGCCGGAAAAGCAAGTGACCAAGAGCCTGGGCAGCGCCACCGACGCGAACACGGGCTGGAACACCTTCCGAAATAATGGCGCCTTCAATTTCGTGAACGAAGGCGGCGAAACCATCGCGGTCGAGTTTAACGACTGGGGCACGAACGACGCGGAGGCCATCGCGAATACGATATCCGGTCCGGCCGACATCGAGCCTTTCCTGCTGGCCGGCCAGGGCGTGCTGGCAGCGTCCTTGTTCGTCACCGTGTGGGACGCTGTATCGCAGGTAACCATCGACGATGCGTCGGTGTCGATTGCGCCCGGCGGCTATGCGCCCGTGACCGAGAACGTCGACGGCGTTTACGCGTATCCCGCGCTGCCCTCGGGCACGTACTCAATCACGGTCTCGGCGTCCGGATATGAGGATGCTTCCACCGTCGTGACCGCGGGCGACAGCGAGCTTTTCTCGGTCACGGTGCCGCTCGGCGGCACGGGCGGGCCGGGCGGCTGCAACTGCAATCAGGGCGGAAAATCAGTGCCCGCGGGTGGCGATGTGCTCACGGCCGCCGCGGCTCTGGCAGTATTGGCGGCTACCAGCCGCAGGCACCGGCCGCGCTGAGGTCCGAAGTCAGGAAGACGGATTCCCATGGGCCAGCGCCGAAGGCGTCTGGCAGCCCACAATGGCCGGCGCTTCCTGGACCAGTGAGTCGTCTTCCACCGCCGCCACCATGAACAAGGCGAAATCGATGCGGCGCGTGATGTTGCTCGCGAGTACCGGATCGCCCACATGCCGGCTCCACACCGGCAGGCCCTGGCTCTCGCCTTCCTCCAGGTTGCTGCCGCGCACCACCGTCCACCGCGTATCGCTCGCGAAAATTCGGCGGCAAGCCTCCACCTGATCGTCCAGCTCGGCAAAACGCACCAGCCGCGCAACGCGCCCGAACACGGCCACCAGCGTCAGGAACGCGCGCGAGTACAAATCCTTGCCATCGCGGGTGATATGCCATCCGCACGAAAACACCAGCCGCGCGCCGGGCTCCGCGTAATCCATCACCGCCTGCGCGGTCCCGCTCGCATATTGCTGGATGCCCCACGGCACCAGCACCACCAGCACCCCGTCGCACCCTGCCACCGCCCGCCGGATCACCTCGCGATCATTCGTCGCTCCGGGGATGATCGTCATCCGGTCCTTGAACGCGTCCAGCTTGTCCACACTCTGCGCCCGGCAAACGCCCACCACTTCATACCCGCGGTCCAGCGCATGCTGCACCATATACCGCCCCAACTTACCCGATGCGCCGACAATGCAGATTTTCATGATGGCCTTTCGTGGGGAGGGGGCTCAGAATTGGTATGACGATTGCCTTTGGCCCCGGCATCTTGCGATGACGCATATCATCATTTGTTGTGCTAGAGCGTCAGTGTACCTGCTCAAGCGCCAGAGCGCCAACGGCGCGAACGAACCAAAGCCCGGGGCGCACGCCCCGGGTTTCGTTACGACAAACGATAAGCCCTGAAGGGGCGGACCTATGGAGGGTCAATGATGCCGCCCCTTCAGGGCTCGCACAAAAGGGGGGGCTGGCTTCCCCAGGGTTGCGCTTCGCTTACCCTGGGCTTTGATTCTGCCGCGCCGATGGCGCTGAAGAATTGCAGTGAGGCGCCAACTCGCAATCGCCCGACAATAAGCAGTACTCGCGTCGGCCTGCGTGGAAACGGGCTACTCCCAACTGTCGCGCTCAGCACGAATATAGGCGTCGATTTCTTCTTTATTCCGCTTGTGATACGGCCCGGCAGCGGCATCGTGTACGGCTTGCTTGAGACGTTCCCAGTCGAACGAGTCGGGCGATTGCGGAATCACTACGATAGATGCCCGTCCCTTTGGCACCTCGGAAGGCACCTGAAGGTTGTGCCCTTCGTCGATGTCGCCATCGAATCTGTAAACAGCCATGGCAGAGGCTCCCATCTTGTCGCTCGCCCCATTCTGCCATGAATCCGGTCGATCAGACCAGCCCTCGTTACATCGCCCTGCGGTGTATCGCATCGCCCGCCGCTCTGCGGCGCGAGTATAGACCGTTCCCTACTTCCCGTCCCGCGGCTTATTCGCCAGGTGCTTCAGGTGATACAGCAGTTCGTGCGCTTCCTTGGGCGAGAGCTGATCGGGGTCGACGAGGTCGAGTTCTTTCTCGACGGCCGAGGGGCCGGGGTCGGGGGTGGCGCCGAAGAGGTACATCTGCTCGGGCAGGCCGGCGGCCGCGGTGTTGCCGGATTCGAGCGACTCGAGAATGGTGCGGGCGCGCGAGATGACGCTGGGGGGGAGGCCCGCCAGCTTCGCCACCTGGATGCCGTAGCTGTGGTCCGCGCCGCCGTCGATGATGCGGTAGAGAAACACCACCTTGTCGCCCCATTCGCGCACGGCCACGTTCAGGTTCTTCGCGCGTTCGAGCTTGGTGCCGAGTTCGGTGAGTTCGTGGTAGTGCGTGGCGAACAGCGTCTTCGCGCGGATGCGATCGTGAATGTGCTCGGCCACGCTCCACGCGATGCTGATGCCGTCGAAGGTCGAGGTGCCGCGGCCGATTTCGTCCAGCACCAGGAGGCTGCGCTCGGTGGCGGTATTGAGGATGTTCGCGGTCTCGATCATCTCCACCATGAACGTGCTCTCGCCGCGCACGAGATTGTCCGAGGCCCCCACGCGGGTGAAGATGCGATCCACCACGCCGATGTTCGCGGCGCGCGCCGGCACGTAGCTGCCCACCTGCGCCATCAGGGTCACCAGCGCCACCTGCCGCAAATAGGTGCTCTTGCCCGCCATGTTCGGCCCGGTGACAATCTGCAGCGCGGCGCGGTCGGAATCGAGCAGCGTATCGTTCGGCACGAAATCGCCCGCCTTCATCAGCGATTCCACCACGGGGTGCCGGCCATCGGTAATGTGCACCCGGCCCTCGGCGTTCACATCGGGCTTACAGTAATCACGCGTGGCGGCGGTCTCGGCGAATGCCGCCAGCACGTCGGCCGTGGCGATGGCCTCGGCCGTGGCATAAATGCGCCGGGCCTCGGCGGCGATCTGCTGGCGCAGCCCGGTGAACAAATCGTACTCCAGCGTCTGCATGCGCTCCTGCGCATTGATGATCTCTTCCTCGCGCTCCTTCAGCGAAGGCGTCACGAAGCGTTCCGCGTTCGCCAGCGTCTGCTTGCGCTGATAGTCCTTCGGAGCCAGGTGCGCGCTGCCCTTGCTGATTTCGATGAAATAGCCGAACACGCGGTTGTAGCCCACCTTGAGCGTGTTGATGCCCGTGCGTGCTCGCTCGTCTTTCTGCAGTTCGGCTATCCAGTCCTTGCCGCCGCGCACCAGCCCGCGCAGCCGGTCCAGCTCCTCGTGATACCCGTCCCGCAGCAGGTTGCCCTCGTTCAGCGCCAGCGGCGGCTCGTCGGTAATCGAGGCGGCTATCCACCCGGCCACGTCCGCCAGGTCGTCCATCGCCGCCAGCGTCTCGCGTATCAGGTCCGCATCGGCGCGCGCCAGCCCCGCCTTCAGCGCGGGCACCCGCGCCAGCGAATCGCCCAGCGCCTTCATGTCGCGCGCATTGCCCGATTTCGATGTGAGCCGCCCCATCAGGCGCTCGAGGTCCGCCACGCCCTTCAGCAGCTCGCGCAATTCCAGCCGCAGTTCGGTGTCGTTTAGCAGCGCTTCCACCGCGTTCAGCCGCGCGCGGATGGCATCGACCTCCAGCAGCGGATGCAGCAGCCAATGCCGCATCTTCCGCGCGCCCATACTCGTGCGCGTGCGGTCGAGCACCCCCAGCAGCGTGCCGCGCTTGCTCTTCTCCGCCAGCGATTCCACGAGTTCCAGGTTGCGCTGCGTGTTGCCATCCAACACCACGTAGCCCGCCGGGCTGTAGCGCCGCGGCAGCCGCAGGTGCGGCACGGCATCGCACTGGGTGATCCGCACGTACGACAGCGCCGCGCCCGCGCAGCCCGCCGCCTGCGGCTCCGCTTCCAGCCCCACGCCCTTCAGCGTATTCAGCTCGAACAGGTCCAGCAGCATCTCGCGCGAGGTCTGCGGATCGAACTCGAAGTCCGAGCGCGTCGTAAAGGTGACCTGCGGAAAACGCCGCCGCAGCAGGTCCAGCAGCGTGGCGTCGAAGGATTCCGGCGCGAGCACTTCCTTCGGCGCCATGCGCGCGAACTCGTCCATCAGCGTCTGCTGCACGTCTTCCTCGACGCGCGCCACCAGGAACTCGCCCGTGGTCACGTCGATGAACGCCAGCCCCGCGCCGTCCTCGGTCGCCATCATCGCCGCCAGGTAGCTGTTCGACGACTCGTCCAGCAGGTCCGGCGCCGTCACCGTGCCCGGCGTGATGATGCGCGTTACCGCGCGCTTCACGATGCCCTTCGCGTCCTTCGGGTCTTCCATCTGGTCGCAGATGGACACCGTGCGCCCCGCCGCGATGGCCTTGGCCACATAGCCCTCCATCGCACGGCAAGGCACCCCCGCCATGGGAATCCGTTGCTTCGCCTCCGAGCCATCGCGCGACGTCAGCGTCAGCCCCAGCAGTTCCGCCGCCTCCAGCGCGTCCTCGAAAAACAGCTCGTAGAAATCGCCCATGCGGAAGAACAGCAGCGAATCGCCCGACTCGGCCTTCGCCTCGATGAACTGACGCACCATCGGCGTCACCTTGTCCGGCCGCACATCCGCCAGTTTTACCCAGTTCTCGCTCATGGCGCGGGATTATACAGATCGGACCTACGGGCCTGTCACGGCGGCGGGGGAGTCTCGCCACCACAAAGCGCCGCGCAACCCCAAGGGCTGAAGGCCCGCCCTAAGGTTCCATCCCTCACCCGCCCGGGCAGTAGCCGTCCTCGGCGGATTCGCAACGGGTGTAACTGCGCAGGTTGAACATCTGCACGGCGCGGAGGGTTTCCGACAGGCTCAGGCGCCAGTCGGTGGGATTGTAGTCCGCCGTGTGGCTGCGGCAGGAATAGGTGTCGCCGGGGCCGACCGCGTAGCCGTCTTCGGTGCCGGCCGCGCAGCGGAATCGCGGCACGTTGTAGAACTGGATGATGCGCAGCAGCTCGCCCAGCTCGAGCACGCCGTTCGCATTCTGGTCACCCGATTGCGATACCGGCAGCGAACCGGCCAGCGTGCCGTCCGGCACAAGCATGACGGTCGTTTCGGCCGAAGCGCTTCCGGTTACCGACGCCGTGCTGCTCTTCGGGAAATAGCCCGCAGCGTTCACCTGCAGGGTGTAAACGCCAGGCGTCACATAGGTGATCGTATACACGCCGTTGTCGTTGCCGCGCACGGGCTGGATGAATCCGGGCGACACGCGCACCTCGGCCGAAGCCACCGGCGCGTTCGTGTCGGCGTTCAGCACGGTGACAAAGAGCGTGGGGACGACCACGGCCTGCCCGAGGAAGGGCACGAAGCCGACCGCGCCGAACATCTGCTCGCCGATGGCGGCCTCTTCGTAAATGCCCCAATCGTTCTGCTCGGCCTGGACTTCGTTTTGCGATTCGTTGTTGATGAAGTACCCGCCGACGTCCTCGAAATAGTTGTAGCCCGTGCCGCCGTCGGCCGCATCGCCCAGCTGCGGCGTGAGGTCCGCGCCTGCGCCCTTGGCCGAGAGCACCGTAATCGCATCGCCCGCGACGGATTCGAAGGTGTTGCGGGTAAGCACCGGCGCCGCGCCCGAGGTCATTGCACCGGCATCGAGCCCGCGGAAGGTCGTCCGCGTGATGCGCGCGTCTGAGGCCCCGACGCCCGCGATCATCATGCCCAGCGATCCCGAGGCGTCCGCGCCTTCCAGCACCACATTGTCCACCGCCACGTCGGCCCCGTCTATCATCACCAGCGTGGCATCGGTCACGCCCTTGCTGTTCTCGAGGCTGATGGTCAGATCGCGCAGCGCGCTGTCCGCCGTACCGCCAATGTACACCACAGTGTTGCCATTATCTTTCAGCGCAAGCGGCGGGGGACGCAGCACCGTCTCGGACGGATCGAAGGGATTCGCGCCGAAGAGCTTTACGTTGGTCGGCAGCGTAAAGGCCTCGTCGTACACGCCCGAGCTCACGCGCACCTCCACCGGCCGCGCGCCCGAGGCGTAAGTCGCCGCATGGTTCACCGCCAGCGTCAGGCCCTTCAGCGGCGCATCGAGCGTGCCGAAGCCTGTGTCGTCGCTGCCGAATTCGGTCGATACGAAAATCACATCCAGTTCCGGCAGCACGCGCTGCGGCTCGCCTTCGTTGATATTCGCAATGCTGAACGGACCTCGTACGACCGTGTTGTTCAGTTCATTGTCTTCGCCCACGGCCTCGCCGCCGTCGGTCTTGAACACGAGGTAATACGTGCCGCCATCAATCTCTTCCGGCACCACCGCCTCCGCCGTGCGGCCGTACCCTGTGCCCGCCGTCAGGCTTTCGGGCGAAGGCTCGCAGATCAGCGGCAGCGCGTTCTGCAAATCCGTGGCCGAGGCCGACAGATACACGCAGTCGTCCCAGCCGCTGCCGGCATCCTTCGGTCCATTGTTCCGCACGCCCCAGGTCAGGTCGAGCGTCATGCCGCGATCCACCACGCCCGTATAGCTGAACGAGGTCGCCTCCAGATCGGGCTGGGGGATGTAGACCGTGAACTCGCGCGCCACGGCATCGTCGGGCGGAAAGAGCACGGCCGGATCGCCAACCAGCACGGTGAACTCCCGGGCCACGGCGTCGTTCGGCGGAAACAAAACCGCCGGGTCGCCGACCAGCACCGTGAATTCCCGTGCCACCGCGTCGCGCGGGGGCGTCTCCGCCGTGTTCGCGCCCACGGATACCGTGAACTCGCGCGCGGCAGCGCTCTTTGGAGCGGGATCGCTGCCGCCACTGGCGACCGACACCGTGAATTCCCGCGCCGCCACGCTGGTGGGAGCCGGCGTTGCTTCCGCGGCACCCGTGTACACCAGAAACGCCCGCGCCACGGCATCCGTCACCGGTTCGTCCTGCGCCCTGCTGGAAAGCGCGATGGCCGGTAGCGCGAGCAACACGGCCGCCCAGAAGCGCAAGGCGCCCCCGGGAAAGGCCGTGTGATTTCGTGTGCGCTGGTGCATGCGCCGCGTTCCTTTCAGGATGACCGCGGCTGCGCTATTCGGTCAGGGCCGCGTAGACCTGCACGGTGGAGAAACCACCCGCGAGATCCACGTCCACACTCCACATGGTTACGCCCGCTTCGCCGCCCTCGCCGTCATACGTCGCCTGATACACGCTGTCCTCGCCGCTCACCGGAATCACCCGCACCGTCACTACGCTGGAAGCCGGCACATTCGCCGCCTCAATCGAAAGCGTCTTCGTGCCTTCCTCGGCAATCTGCACATCCGCCGGCAGCGTCTGCTTCGGCCGCGGATCTTCCGGCACATCCTCGCCGCCCAGCGTCACCGCCTTAATGCTCGGAATCCCGTCGCCCGCCGTGCGGAAGATGCGCGGGGTCTCTGCCGCGATCGCAGTGGTATAGGGCGGCGAGCCGAGATCGGCCAGGTCGTTGGAGTTTGCCTCAATTCGGATGCGGCCGCTGCCACCGGAATTGTCAGAGTTTTGACCCCCGAGGGCAGAGAGGATTCCTAAACCTCCCACATTGTCGCATACCAAACGAATTGCTCCGCCGCTACCGTGCCCTGTCCAATAGTCGTTTGAGCGCCCCCCATCGGCACTTATCTTTCCATTTACAGCGATTTGCGAAGGAGTCGAAATCAGGAGAGCTCCACCGCCAGCACCGGCACCAAATACCCGATCATCATTGAATCCACCGCTCCCACCAGAACCACCAATGAGCGGGAATACGCCGGGGTTGCCGTAGGTGCTACTGCTACCGCGTGAACCTACGGTAGCGTAACTGCCGTCCCTACCGACGTTGTCGTCGGCAGGTGCGCCGCCCGGCCCAAAGCCTGCACTTGCAGGAACCGAACCACGCGTACCTCGTCCGCCGCGGAACCCTCCAGGCCCTGGCTCGCTTGGCGTAGGTGTCGCCGTATTGCCGTGACCATTCGCACCATTAAGATTCACCGTTCCGTTAATCACCACGTCACCCTGTACCAGCCACATGACCGGCGCGACCGAAGGATGATTCTTGAAGGTGACTGTGACGCCCTGCGGAATGTTCACGGAGGTGTAGCGGAAGATGACCGCCCACTGCGCGGGATCGTAGACCCCGTTGCCGCTGCCTGAGGTCAGGTCCCACTGGCCCGTGACCGCCTGGCTCAGGTCAATCGTGATGTTCGAGGTCGGCTCGAACGCGCCATCCGACCCGGCGAACTCGCTGGGCAGGGTTATCGCCGAAGCGTGTTGGGAAAAGAGAAAGGCCAGAGCGGCAAGTCCAACGAGAAACCAGGACTTCGTAATCATGGATATGGGTGACTCCCCCTGTTTCAGACGCGTGTAAGCTCTCCCGGCTTCCGGAGTGGCCTGAGAACGACCTCAGGACTGTACCGCGACGTACCTCAATAGTCAAACGGCACCGCAGCCGAAGCATCGATACGCCTCGCCCGAGGAATCTATTGACAACCCCTTGAAATCTGCAGCGACTTGCAGTAGACTGAAGGTCACAAGGAATAGCGTTGGAGAGGTTGCGTGGCCACCATTAGCGGTGGAAAGCGGCCTATCCGCGTCGGTTTGAAAAAGTTCCAACAAAGTTCTTGCAATTGAGACGGAGATGATCCTATACTCCCCGCGTTGACGTATGGCTGGGAGTCCATGCGTTGGCGTATGCGGAAGAACCAAGCGGTCTGGATTGACGGAAGCGAGAAGCCGGCTGACCCCGGATTACCTGCGGACCTGTCCATCGAGCCCGGTCTAAATCTGGAGAAAGAAAGGAGGGATGAGGACCTAAGCCGCGAATACAGATGCGGCGTATCTCCACTGGATCGAATCACTCGAGGTACGAATACTCAATTAAATTGCACGCTTCTTGTGGGGCAGTGCCGCGTGGAGGGAAACCTCTGGAGCGTTTCGGAACATCCGAAAATTCTACGTAGGAGAAAACGCAAATGCGTTCATTTAAGACTCTCGTGATCGCTGCGGCGATCGCCGGCATGGGCGCCAGCGCTCACGCTGAACTGCAGAACGTGGAAGTGGGTGGCAGCATCCGCATCCGCGCGAACTACTACAGCTTCGACAACGCCTATCAGGGCCGCGTGGCGGGCTATGACGGTATCCGCTTCTCGCCGTTCATGACGAACGACGAGCGCGATGATGCCGGCAACATTGAACAGCGCACGACCCTGAGCGTGAAGGCCGACTTCACGGATCAGGTCAGCCTGTACACCGAAGTCGATGCGCACAACAGCTGGGGCGACAACTTCCGCTCCGACTACTTCAACGGTCTGGATTTCGACAATGGCACGGGTGTGAACCTGTACCAGGCCTACATCCAGGCGGACGAAATGTGGGGCACCCCGCTGCGTCTGCGCGTTGGTCGTCAGGAACTGAGCTTCGGCAGCGAGTGGCTGGTCGGCGTGAACAACGCTTCCAGCGGCTTCGCCGGTCTGAGCTTCGACGCCCTGCGTCTGGACTACATCACCGATGAGTTCAACGTGGCCGCGTTCCTGTCGATGATCGCGAACAATGCTGGTACCAATTCGTACGATTTGGATCGTAGCTATGACTGGGGCAAGAACCTGCCGTTCTTCGGCCGTGCGCTGACGGACTTCAACGACCGCAACGTGGCCGAAGGCTTCCTGTCCAACGACACCGTGTTCGCGGGCGTTTATGGTAGCTACACCGGCCTTGAAGACATCGTGATCGATGCCTACTATTTCGGCCTGTGGGACCAGAACAATGGCAACGTGATCAACGGCTTCAATGCCCTTCCGGCACAGTTCGGTTACCCGGGTCTCGCGAACCCGCTTGGTGCGATCTTCGGTGCACCCGGTACGCTGTTCGAAGTCGTCAATCCCGGCTTTCTGCGTAACTCGCCGGTTGGCGGCCTGACGCCGTACAATTTCGCCGACGCAACCACCATCCACACCATTGGCCTCCGCGGAGCTGGCACCTGGAACGCACTGGACTTCGAAGCTGAAGTCGCTTACCAGTTTGGTGAGATCGACCTCGTGAACCGTCGCACGGTGCTGAGCACCTGGACCGGAATCCTTCGTCCGGGCGTTTGGTTCTCGAACGCCTTCGCCGGTCCGAGCTTCTTCAACAACGACCTCGACAGCACGATCGACTATCAGTCGTTCGCTGCTAACGCGGCCCTTGGCTACACCTTCGACTCCGCTTGGACGCCGCGCGTCGGTCTGGCTGCGGCCTATTTCGGTGGTGCTGATTCGTCGAACCACGATACCCGTGGCCTCTTCGGTTCGGGCCTGTTGAACCGCCTCTACAACTTCGACTCGGTTGACGAGATGTCCTTCAACCGTCTGTTCTCGAACTACGAGTACAGCGAGTTTCTGGAGAACACCGACCTGTCGAACGCCCTCGTGCTTTCGGCGAACCTGGGCGTCGCCCCGACCGAGTCCGTTGCCCTCAGCGCGTATGTCACGTACTTCATGAGCAATGAAGAGCCGAACTACGGCTGGTGGTGGAACACCTGGAATGACACGGACGCCGAGCTTGGCTGGGAAGTGGGTCTGTCGGCTGAATACAGCTACAGCGAAGACCTCGTGTTCCGCGCCGGCTGGGCCATGTTCCTCGCGGGCGAAGGCATCAACTACAAGTCGGACCGCAAGTGGCCGTTCCTGTGGCGCAACCCGCTGCTGGACCGTCCGGGCAACCTGTCGGCTAACAACGGCACGACGGCCCTGGGCTTCGGCGACGACGGCGACACCTATCACTACGTGTACGCCGAGACCGAACTCAGCTTCTAAGCTGACGTAGGCTCCGGTTACATCCGGTACATTGGCCGCCCCCGCGGGGTTCTCCCGCGGGGGCGGTTCTTATTTATGCGCGGCGTGTGCACGGCCTTCCCGGCTTGCTATACTCCCGCCGCAACACGAGGAGTCTCTTCCATGCCAGAACGTACTTCCGCTGTCAGCGGTATCAACCTTGCCGGACGCTGTCTGCTGCTGCTCACGGGGCAGCGCTTTCTGGTATCCGTGCTCACCGTCGGCGAAGACTGGATCAAGGTCACCTTCCCCGCCGCCGATTTCCCGATCGAGGGCATGTACGTGACGCTGGAATTCCACGACGACGAAGGCTTCACCGTCTTCGAATCCGAAGTGCTCGAGTCGCCCCGCGAACCCGGCGACGGACTCACCCTGCGCCTGCCGGACGACGCGCACCGAAACAGCCACCGCACTGCATGGCGCGTGCCCGCCAATTTCAACGCCTCTATCAAGGGCCACGTGCACCCCCGTGTGCACGAGGTCGAAGTCATCGACGTCAGCTCCGGTGGTTTGCAAGTGTCCACGCAGATCGATCTCGCCATGGGCGAAAATGTCGATGTCAGCTTCCGACTCCCGGGAGGAGACGAACACAAGGCGCTCGGCGCCGTGGCCCATGTCATCCGCCCCCAGTCGGATACTCAGGCGCCGTTGCACGCCGGTATCCGTTTCATCAATCCCGAGCCGGAAACAGTCCGTGCGCTAAAAGCCTATATCCGGCAGAGAATAGCGCAACTCGGCCCCAATGGCGTCGGGCCCCGCAGGCGCAGCGCCGACCGGCCCAGTTAAAAATTCGCACTGATTACGGTTGACATCGCGCGGCCTCTGTGCGTAAATTGACGGGGAGCCGAGTTCTGGGAGGAAGCGCGGACTTCCTTCCGCATTCACGTGCATCGGAGGGCTACTGTGCGAAGGAGACCGATGTGGCGGGCCGCGTGCCCGCAGCAGCCTGGCCGCCCGTTTACGGGGGGCTTCACCCTCATTGAACTCCTCGTGGCGCTCTCGGTCATGAGCGTGGCCGTATCCGTTTTCATCGCCATGTACATCTCCAGCCTCGACCTCGCCTCCACAGCGCATAATCGGCTGGTCGCGCTGAACCTGGCCGAAGAGCAACTGGCCGCCATCACCGGCGCGCCCGCCCGCTTCGTGTGGAAAATTCCCGCAGGCAACCCCGAAGAAACCCGCTTCGACGTCGAGTTGACGGGCGAAGACCCGAAAGCCGGCAACGAGGGTGGCCTGCCCGGCGCGATGCCGGCCGAGCCCGCGGCCTTCCGACGGCAACAGGCCGAGCATGAACGCTTCCGCTGGCGCGCAGAGGCCATGTTGCAGCGCGGCGGCGGCTACTACGAAGTTACCGTCGTCGTCAGCTGGGAAGACGCCGCACGTCCGCAGTTCCTCGCCGTCACCTCGGCCGTGCCGGCCATCGCCGTGCACGCACCCGCGCAGGCTGAAACCGCGGAGGCCACGCCATGAGCCGCCCCTCCGCAGCCCGCGGCTTCACGCTGCTCGAACTCATTGTCGTGCTGGCGGTGCTTTCGGTCGTCAGCACGCTCGGCATCAGCGCGTTCGTTTCGGTCACCAGCTATTACAACACCACCGCGCGTCGCATGGCGCTCGACGAACGCGCCCGGCAGGTATTCGAGAGCATTCAGGAAGACTGCGCCATGATGGTGCCCTCGGGCTTCGCAGGATGCAGCGTGTTTTCCAAGCGCCAGATGGAAGAGACCAAGCGCTACGGCCGCGTGCCGTTGGAGAACGACCAGATGGTGCTGCCCATCGCGTTCTACAATCCCGTGACCGAGGCCACCAACCGCGCCAGCGTGCTCTATGCGATAGACCGTAGCGAAGCCCAGCCCCGGCTTATCCGCCGGCTCGAGGGCGGCTTCGGCAATCCCGCGCCGCAGGGCGCCGAGGAAATCGTCGCCGAGGGCGTGCTGGCCATGCGCATCGACTATTTCGACGGCAAGCGCTGGCTGCCCGAATGGACTGCCGCGCAGCACCCCGATGCCATCCGGGTCAGCCTCGTGCTGCAAGATCTCGACCGGCCCTACGAACAGGTGGCGCGCAAATGCGCGTTCCCGATTCAGGTGAACTAGCATGAGCAAGCGACCCCACAAGGCACAACGCGGCGCGGCGCTCGTATTCGCCATCTCCCTGCTCGCCATCTTCGCGGTGCTGGGCACGGCCTATGTGGTCAGCATGGCCACCGGGCTGCAATCCGCCGACCTGCAGGTGCGCGAGGCGCGCGCATCCCACATGGCCGAGGCCGGCATTCAGGCCGCCATCGGCGATCTCAGCCTCGCCGTGCGCGAAGGCCGCCAGCGCAGCCTGCTGGGCGAATCGGCCTACCAGTTCCCGGCGTACAAAGGCGTCTACAACGGCGACCGCGTCATGCTTGAGCGTACCGAGCGCATTGCCGCAGCCAACGTCACCATCCTAGACGAAAGCGGCAAGGCCAACCTGAACCACGTGCCCGTCAGCGTCATGCAGCTTCTGCTCGGGGTCGATGGCCAAACCGCGCGCTTGATCGCCACCAGCCTCCCCGGCCGCCCCTTCTTCTCGGGCGAGAAGCCCGACGAGCGCCGATGGATGCACGATACCGACGATCTCGTCGAGCGCGGCTGGTTGTCCGAAGAAGCCGCCGGGCAGCTCGATCCGTCGCTGCTGTCCTTCGTCAATGTGCCGCCCGGCGATACCCGCCCCAGCGGCTACCTGAACGTGAATACCGCCCCGGCCGAAGTGCTTGCCGCCGTGCTCGACATGCCCGTGGACCAAGCCCGCCAGGTCATGCTGCGCCGCCCCTTCCAGGGCGTCGCCAGCCTCGAGGAAGCCGCCGGCAAGCCGGCCGCCTCGTTCAACATCAAGAGTTCTGCAGGTGACAACGGCGGCCTGCCGCGCGCCCTCTCCTTCGATTCGCGCGCCTTCCGTCTGGTCTCCGAAGGCGTCTTCGGCACCTCGGAGCGCGGCAGCGATCAATCCAAGGCGCGCATCGAGGCCGTCGTGGTCTTCAATGCCGACGGCACCTACGAGATTACCTACTGGAACGCGGGCACGCTGGCGGAATCCACCGAGGATTCCATCGCGTCCGCTGCGGAAACGAGTGAAACCACCAGCCCAGATTCAGCTGCGACCGCTGACCCTGCGCCGGAAGCGGTCAGCTAAGCGAAGGAGGGAAGGCACCCCATGGCTATCAATAGCGGTGAAGGCGGCTCGGCCGCTCCGAAGCGCCGGACCAAACGGACCACCAAGACCATCGTCGAGGCGGCGGGCGGCCTGTCCGACGACGAAATCGTCGTCCGCAAGGAATCGGGCAAGGGCTCCGCGCTCTCCGGATTCATGTCAGGCGGCGTGGCCAGCACCGACGTCACCACGTTCCTGCGGCAGCTCATCATGCTGCTCGAGGCCGGCACACCCATTCTCAAGTCGCTCAAGACCCTGTCGGAGCGCGGCAAGCGCGCCGCCGCCCGCGCGCTCGTGGCCGATATCGCCATGTATGTCGAAGCGGGCAATCCGCTGTGGCAGGCCTTCGATCGCCACCCGCGCTACTTCGACAGCGTGTTCGTGAATCTCATCAAGGCCAGCGAGGCCAGCGGCACGCTGGTCACCGTGCTGCGCCGCTCGGTCGATTACCGCACCTCGCGCGAACTGCTGGCCAAGCGCGTCAAGGGCGCCATGGTCTATCCCATTCTCCTCGTCGTGGCCTGCTTTGCCGTCGTGCTGCTGCTCGCTTACTTCGTGGTGCCGCAGTTCAAGGAACTCTTCGAAAAGGCCAACCTCGAGATTCCCGAGGTCACCAAGAAATTCCTCGCGATCTCCGAGGCCTTCACCCTTTATTGGTGGGTGCCTATCGTCGCACTCTTCTTGCTCTATCTGGTCTATCGCTTCTGGTTCCTGCGCAGCCCCGTGCGGCGGCTCATCGCCGATCGCATCCGCATCCGTATTCCAGTGGTGGGCCACATCCTGCACAAGAACGCCATCGTCGAAATGACCCGCACCATGGCGCTGCTGCTCCGCAGCGGTGTCTCGATGATGTCCGCGCTCGACCTCACCCGCAACGCCATCCACAACTTGGCCGTCGGGCAGGTGCTCCAGCACGTGCGCGACAACATCGAGGGCGGCGGCGGCCTCGAGGCGCCCCTCCGCGCCGCGTCGCCCGTCATCCCCGATGTCGTCACCGACATGATGGTCACTGGCGAAGATTCCGGCCGCGTAGACGCCGTATGCGAACAGATCGCCGACATCTACGAGGAAGAAGTCGAGATTGCTGTCTCCACCATCGGCGAGGCCATCCAGCCCATCTTTACCGTCATCGTCGGCGGCATCGTCATGCTGCTCTTCGTAGCCCTCTTCCTGCCCATGGTCAGCATGATTCAGCAGCTTCAGGGCGGCTGATATCCCACGAATCGCTACCCCACGGCGCGCGGCCCCCGGCCGCGCGCCGTTTGCTTTTACAACCCGCCTGAGCCATGCCGCCCTACCTCATGGTGGTCTGGACCCTCTGTTTCATTCCAAATGGTAGGTACTCTGGCATGATCGAGACTGCGATTGGGCGAGCCACTACCGCGCTCTGAAAGAGCTGCCCTGCGCTAACTCCAACCAATCAAGCAGTTTAAAGCTGCAATCCCTCAACCTGCCCCGCCTTGGCATATCCCTTGCTTGTTCCGCGCGGGCAAAAGCACTCCGGCAGCTTGGTCGGCGTGTTTCTTGGGCAATGAACGAAGCGGTATGCGAGCGTCTGAGGGGATGCTGCATCCGCGCGGAACTGGAGGCACATTCGGTATGCAATCGGTCTATGCTTTTCTTCGCGGGCGGCGGATGCCGCTGGGGTTGGCAGCGGCGGGGTTCTTGGCGGCCTGGCCGGCGGCGGCGCAAGACGAACTCAACTCGGGCGACACCGCCTGGATGATCGTCGCCACGGCGCTCGTGCTGTTCATGACCATCCCCGGACTCAGCCTGTTCTACGGCGGCCTCGTCCGCTCGAAGAACGTGCTCTCGGTGCTCATGCAGTGCTTCACGCTCACGGCGCTCATGTCGATTCTCTGGACCGTCGCGGGCTATAGCCTCGCGTTCGACGTGCCCGAATCGCAGAGTGCCGAAGCCATCGGCCTGCACACCTTCGTGGGCGGCCTCGGCGCCGTCTTCCTCAAGGGCGTCACCGCCGACGCCGTCTCGGGCACCATCCCGCTGTCGGTCTTTGTCTGCTTCCAGATGACCTTCTTTATCATCACGCCCGCGCTCATCTGCGGCGCGTTCGCCGAGCGCATGAAATTCTCCGCCATGCTGATCTTCTCCGCCCTCTGGGCGCTGCTGGTCTACGCGCCCCTGTGCCACATGGCCTGGTCGGGCGAAGGCGCGCTCTTCCACAACTGGGGCGTGCTCGATTTCGCCGGCGGCACCGTGGTGCACATCAACGCCGGCATCGCCGCGCTCGTTGCCTGCCTCATGGTGGGCAAGCGCCAGGGCTGGCCCGAGCGCCCCATGCCCCCGCACAACCTTACCCTCACCGTCACCGGCGCGGGCATGCTGTGGGTAGGCTGGTTCGGCTTTAATGCCGGCAGTCAGCTCGCGGCCGATGGCGTGGCCGGCATGGCCATGCTCGTCACCCAGCTGTCCACCGCCATGGCCGCCCTCACCTGGATAGCCATCGAGTGGCTCAAGCACGGCAAGCCCAGCGTGCTCGGCGCGGCCACCGGCGCCGTGGCCGGCCTCGTCGCCATCACCCCGGCCTCCGGCAGCTGCGGCCCCATGGGCGCGCTCGCCATCGGCTTCGCTTCCACCGTCTGCTGCTTCATCGTCGCCACCCAGCTTAAGCACAAGTTCGGCTTCGACGACTCGCTCGACGCCTTCGGCGTGCACGGCATCGGCGGTATCGTCGGCGCCATCCTCACCGGCGTGTTCGCCTCCGAGGCCCTCGGCGGCCAGGGCATGAACCACGCCAGCATCGGCGAACAGGTCTTCTGGCAGACTGCCAGCGTGCTCGTCACCCTGGGCTACAGCGGCATCATGTCCGCCATCCTGCTCAAGGGCATCGACCTCGCCGTCGGACTGCGCGTTTCGGCCGAAGCCGAAAGCCAGGGCCTCGACCTCGCCTCGCACGGCGAAGAAGGATATCTGCTCTAACCCCGGCCGGGGCATCCGCCCCGACCGATCTGATAGCATGGTACTTGCAAGAACGATCAACCCCGCAGCGCGCCATGGGCGCGGGCGGCGCTGGAGGAATAGCACATGAAAAAAGTCGAGGCCATTATCAAGCCCTTCAAGCTCGATGAAGTGAAGGAAGCCCTCTCCGAAGTCGGCGTGCAGGGCCTCACCGTCACCGAGGTCAAGGGCTTCGGCCGCCAGAAAGGCCACAAGGAGCTCTACCGCGGCGCCGAATACGTCGTCGAGTTCCTGCCCAAGGTGAAGCTCGAAATCGTCGTCACCGACGAGAAGCTCAAGGAAGTCGTCGAGGCCATCACCAAGGCAGCCTCCACCGGACGCATCGGCGATGGCAAAATCTTCGTGTCTCCCATCGAAGAAGCCATCCGCATCCGCACCGGAGAATCCGGCGACATCGTCCTCAGCTAAACAAGAATCGTTTCCCTGCAACCGCGGCCCCGGCACCCCCGGCGGCCGCGGTTTTCTTATGCGCGGCAGGGCGAGCGCACGGTAGGGCGAGCGTACCCGCGAGCCATCCGAACGCGTAGACCACGAACTGGAACACGCGCGGCGCACCTCCCCCAAATCGTCATCCTCGCGCACGCGGGGACCCATCTTGACGCAAGGACGCGCCGTACGAAATGGCTCGCGGGTACGCTCGCCCTACCTCCGGCCGTATTCCTAACCTTCTCCTCGTGAATGCGGGGAGCGCCACGCGTTGACCTACAGGTCTTCTGATTGCATGAACAAGCGATAGCTTGATTAGCTTTGTTTTTAGAGCCGATACGTAATACTATAATTTGCGCATGGAATACGTTGAACAACACCAGACCTGAAGCGGCTCACAAGATGCATTCGCCCTTTTCTTCAAAACTCACGGCCAATAAGTCTTGTCAAATCGTACCTCGCATCGGTGTCTTTAGTATCGTGCCGCTCGTTTTGTGCGCGTGTATCTTCCCAACGCGACCAGAGAAAATGATCAATACCATATATGGTCTCGCGACCTGCTTGGATATGGTCAATCGAGACCGAGGCGGGTTTCCCCATGATCCACAAGGACCGGGTTTCGCCTTAAGAACGATGGTCCAAGAACATTTTCATTCCCAAGAGATGGGTGAACTTTGTGTAGAGCCCTTCAACTGGGATCTGGACGGAAGCGAATTTCTTAAGGACAATATCGCGTATAGCAACAAGTTTCATGTCGAAGCGGATGAAGTGCTTCTGGTCGGTGTCGAAGTCGATGATCAGACTTTGATCATTGCCACAGGCGACGGTGCGGTATACAAGATTCGAACTCACCTCGAGATGAGGTCCTTGCTCGGGAGGACTATTGGCAGCTTAACCCCGGAAATGGAAATTCTCGAACATCGCATTCCGTTGTTTGACCCAAGAAACAGAGTAGAAGCAAAGTGATTGTCGCTTTGGCTCCGAAAGTAAGTCCGCCAATTTTTCGGTTATAGATTTTGCTTCGGTAGGGCGAGCGTACCCGCGAGCCATCGTGGTACAACGGCGACCGCATTCCGCCGCAACGACCTGCTCATTCCGCATCCCCCCCGCCGGGAGCGCTGCTTTCCAAAGCGGCTCTTGGTGCTTCGGCTCCTACGCGTCAAGATGGGTACCCGCGTGCGCGAAGATGACGATTCCTTGGGAGATGCGCCGCGTGTCTTCCGGCGGGTAGTTTTCAGGCCGAAATGGCTCGCGGTTACGCTCGCGCTACCCTGCTTGCCTCCCGCTTACTCCCGCTCAATATCCTTCAGCGCCTGCTCGAAGCAGGTGCGGAATTCATCGCAGGTTTCTTCGGTGTGGGCGAGGGAGAGGTAGAGCTTGGTGCCCATGGGATTGAGGAAGATGCCGCGCGCAAAGAGGGCGAGCATGAGCCTGCGGCCGCGCGCGCGGTCGGCGGCGTGGGCCGTGCGGTAATCGATGATGTCGTGCGGCGCGAAGATCACCTGCGCCAGCGGACCATCACCAATCACCTGCGCCGTCACGCCGTGGTCGTCCAGCGCGCAGCGCAGTTCGTTGCGGAAATAATGGCCGAGTTCGTGCAGGTAGGTGTAGGTGCCTTCCTGCCGGAACACCTCGAGCGCGGCCAGTGCGGCGGCCGTGCTGATGGGGTTGCCGCCCAAGGTCGAGGCGGTCCATACGTACCGCTCCTCGTTCATGCGGCTCTCGGTCACCAGGTCCATCACGTCGGCGCGCCCGCCGAACGCGCCGATGGGGTAGCCGCCGCCGAGCGCCTTGCCGTAGGCCACCAGGTCGGGGACGACGCCGTAGTATTCCTGCGCGCCGCCATAGGCCAGGCGGAAGCCCGTCACCACCTCGTCGAAAATCAGCAGCGCGCCGGCCTCGCGCGCGGCTGCCTGCACGCCGGCCAGGAATCCGTCGCGCGCCGGTACGCAGCGGTGCAGCGGCTCGATGATCACCGCCGCCACCTCGCCCGCGTGCGCCTGCAAGATGCCGCGCGTCGTTTCCAGATCGTTGAACGGCGCAATCAGCACATGCTCCGACACCATCGCCTCGATGCCCGCGCTCGAGGGCTCCGGCTGCGGGAAGTCGTGCAGCGCATCGGGGAAGAGACTCGTCACGCCAATCTCGTTCGCGCCGTGGTAGGCGCCCTCGAACTTGAGGATTGTCGTACGGCCCGTGGCGGCGCGCGCCAGGCGCTGGCAATACATGGTCGCCTCGGTGCCCGATGCGCAGAACCGCACGCGCTCGAGCGCCGGACTGAGCCGCACCAGTTCCTCCGCCAGCGCCAGCATGTTCTCGTTTACGTAGGAAAAGTTCGCGCCGAGGGGCGCCTGCCGCAGCACGGCCTCGGTCACTTCGGGCCGCGCGTGCCCGACCAGCGCCGAGCCCCAGCCCATGGAGAAATCCAGATAGCGCAAGCCGTTCGTGTCCCACAGCGTGCAGCCCTCGCCGCGCTGAATCACCATCGTCTGCTCCGGCGGCAGATTGAACTCGCCGTTCGATCCGCCGGGCAGCACCGCCATCGAGCGTTCTGCGTCACTCATCGTACGTGTCCCCCTGCGTATGGCGAAAGGCCGCGGGCGCGCCATCCGTATCCAGCAACCGCGCGGAAAAGGCCCACAGCCGTTCGCCGTTGGCAATCTTGAAGAAGAATTCATTGCGGCCCGCGCGCAATTCCACCGGCACGTGGTCCTCGTCGCGCGCGTATTTCCGCACGGCGTCGTTCTCGTGTGCCTGCGCGCCGTTCAGCCACACGGCCACGCCGTCGTCGCTGCCCACGCGCAGTTCGGCGGATTGCGCCGCATCGACATACACCACCGAAACGGCATACGCCACGACGTAGTATTCCGGAGACACATTGCGCAGCAGATCGACATAGCCGAAGACGTCGTAGATCTGTTCCGGACGCCACTTCGCCGTGCTGCCGCCCTTCGCGGGAAACTCGAGGCCCTCCCAGGGCGCAGGGTCGGCGCCGTCCCACGAAGCGCCTTCCAAGTACGCGCGCTCCGGCGGCCACGGCGCATCCAGTTCGTCGCCCGGAAACGGCCCCACCAGCCAATACTGCGTCAGGTATCCCCGCTCATGCGCCGGGTCGCCCGTTACGCCCATGCCCTGCAGCGCCTGCCAGGCCTCGTTGGCGTGTTCGCGCACCGCCGTCGTGTCGAGTATCTCGCGGAAAATCGTCTCCGCGCGCTTGGGGTCCTTCGTGCGAATTTCCTGCGCCTCCGCCAGCCGCGCGGTTTCGGCGGCGACGGCAGGATCCTTCGCCGCAGACTCAGCAAATCCGGCGAGATAATCGGCTTCGTCCTGCGCGTACATCGGGCTCGTGGCGGCGGTCAAGGCTACGGCGAGCGCCAGCATCCTGCAGATTCGGAATCGCATCGCCGTCGAGCCTCCCAAGTTGGTTCAGGTCTGTCCCTCGAACTGCGCCAGCGCCGCCACCAGCCCCGGCACGTCGTGCCGCTCGGGTTGCACCGCCACGGTCATGGCGTGCTCTTCCGCCGTCTCGCGCGTGCGCGGTCCAATCGCCGAGTAGCGCGCGGTTTGTTGTAGCACCGCGCGTTCGTCGTCCGACAATATCTCCGCGAAATTCCGCGCCGTGCTCGAACTGGTGAACACCACCCAGTCGGGGCGCGCATCCAGCAGTGCCTTGCGCTCCGCTTCCGTCGGGCTCGCCTTGCGCGTTTCGTACACCACCGGCTCCGACACCTTCGCGCCCTTCGCCGTCAGCATCTCGGATAGGTCGTTCCGCGCCAGGTTGCCGCGCGGAATCAGAAAGCGCTTGCCCTCGAGCGATCCTTCCAGCCGCTCGATGGCATCCGCGATGGCGTCGGCAATGAATTGATCCGGCGTCAGCGTCACCGTCAGGCCATAGCCCAGGCAGCGCTCGGCCGTGGCCGGACCCACCGTGCAGATCGCGCAATCGCGGTAGCTCGCAATCTCGCGCTCCGCCGACCCGAGCGCATAGGCGAAGAGGCTCACGGCGTTTGCGCTGGTGAAAATCACCCAGTCGAAGACCTTCGCGCCCGGAATCGCAGGCGGCGGATCAACCGGATGGATCTCAATCGTCGGGAAGGAAATTGTCTTCGCGCCCAAGCGCTCCAGCTCGTCAAGCAGCTGGCTCGATTGCGAACGCGTCCGCGTCACCGCCACCGTCTTGCCCTCCAGAGGCGTGCCTTCAATCACCGGCACGGCGCCCTCTTCCTGCACCACATGCGCGCCCTGCGCCAGCAGCGCCTCCGCCGCGCGGCGTCCCAGTGCCACGGCCTCGTCCACCGCGCCGCTCACTTCCGCGCTCCACGAGGCCCCGCCGTCTTCCACCGCCACCCGCGCGCGCAGCCGCAGTTTGCCGCCCTCAATTTCGGCCAGCGTACCCAGCGGCGTCTGGCAGCCGCCTCCCAGCGCGCTCAGCAAACTGCGCTCCGCCGTCACGCATGCAGCCGTATCGGCATGGTGCAGGCGCTCCAGCCAGCCCCGCAGTTCGGCGTCGTCCTCGCGGCATTGCAGCCCGAGCGCGCCCTGTCCCGGCGCTGGCAGCAGCGACTCCGGACCCAGCACCTCCGTCGCTTCGTGGTCGAGCCCCGAACGTCGCAGCCCGGCCATCGCCAGCAGCGTCGCGTCGTAGCCCTCCTCGCGCAGCTTCCGCAGGCGCGTCGGCACATTCCCGCGGATATCCCGCATCTGCAAGTCCGGCCGCATGGACAGCAGCAGGGCCTTGCGCCGCAAGCTCGAGGTGCCGATCACCGCGCCCTGCGGCAAGTCCGCGAGCGAGCCGCCTTCGCGCGTTACCAGCGCATCACGCGGATCCTCGCGCTCGGGAATCGCCGCCACGCACAGGCCGCGCGGCAGTTCGGTCGGCAGGTCTTTCAGGCTGTGTACCGCCAGGTCGATCGTACGGTCCAGCAGCGCGTTCTCCAGTTCCTTGGTAAATACGCCCTTGCCGCCCATCTGCGAGAGCGGCACATGCAGCACCTGATCGCCGCGGCTCTTGATGATCTGCACCACCACCTCCAGGCCCGGCACCGCCTCGGAAAGCGCGCCCGCCGTCCAGTTCGCCTGCGCCAGCGCGAGATCGCTGCCGCGCGTTCCGATGATCACCCGTCGGCTCATGCGTGGTCCTCCAGTCCGAACAATCGTTTCACCAGGCTGAGCATGCGGTGCGGGTCCTCCTCCGAAGCCTCCTGCTTCAGCTGCGTCAGCGGCCGCTGCAGAATCTTGTTCACAATGCGTTTGGTCAGGTACGCCACCTCGTCGCGCTGGGCGTCGGTCAGGTCGGGCAGCGCCGCCAGCGTCCGTTCCAGTTCGCGTTCTCGGATGGCGTGCAGTTCCTGCGACATACTGATGATGGTCGGCTCTGCCTCCAGGCGGCGCTGCCAGGCCATGAATTTGCGCACTTCCTCCGACACGATGCTCTCGCCGAGCCGCGCTTCCTCGTGCCGTGCGTTCATGTTCTGCTCGGCGGTCTGGCGCAGGTCGTCCATCGTGTAGCAATAGACGTTGTCCAGCCGGTGCACCGCCGGGTGGATGTCGCGCGGCACCGCAATGTCGATGGCGAACATCGGCTCGTTGTTGCGCTTGCGCAGCGCGTCCTGAAAATCCTCCGCGCGCAGAATCGGCACCGTCGAGCCCGTGGACGTAATGATGATGTCCGCCAGGTGCAGGTGCTGGCCCAGCAGCTCGAGCCCGAAGGCGTGCCCGCCGCAGGTTTCCGCCAGCGCCTCGGCGTTCGCCAGCGTACGGTTCGCCACCAGCACCCGGCCCACGCCGCGCTCGAGCAGGCTCTTCAGCGCGAGTTCGCTCGTCTCGCCCGAGCCGATGATCAGCACGGTCTTGCCGGTCAGCTCCATGAAGATGGACACCGCCAGCTCGACCGCCACCGAAGCCACACTCACCCGGCCCTCGCCGATACGCGTACGCGTGCGCACCTGCTTCGCCACGGTGAACGCCCGCTGGAACAGCGCGTTGGTAATCTTGTCCGCCGTGTCGGCTTCCTGCGCCTTTTGAAAGGCGTCGTGCACCTGCCCGCTGATCTGCTGTTCGCCCACCACCAGGCTGTCGAGGCTGCTCGCCACGCGGAACAGGTGCGAAATGGCCTCTTCCTCGGCGTGCTCGTACAGGTGGTTGTGAAATTCCTGTTCCGGCAGCTTGTGCCATTCCGCCAGGAAATTGCGGATGGCGTCGTGAATCGACTCGGCCGGCTCGGGGGAGTTCGCGTATATCTCCACCCGGTTGCAGGTATTCAAGAGCACCACCCCGCCGCGCGGAAAACAGTTTTGCAGTGTGGTCAGCGCGCGCGGTACATCGCCGTCGGCGAAGGCCAGCCGCTCCCGCAATTCGAGCGGGCTGGTCTGGTGGCTGATGCCAGTCAGGGCGATCGTCATTGCACGTCGCCCCAGAAGTTATAGTTCGTCAGGGTCGAGAGCTCGAGCAACAGGTAGGCGCTCATGAGCAGCCCGAAGCCCGCCGCCAGCAGCATCGCCAGCTTCGGACCCCGCAGCGATCCCCGCGAGCGGCCGTGGTAGCACGAGGCATACAGCACGACCATGCAGAACGACAGCACGATTTTCGGCGAGGCCCACCACAGGCGGCCCAGCAGTTCGCGATCGACCCAGGCCCAATAGAACCCGAGCACCAGCGTAAGAATGAACAGGGGATAGCCCGTGCGGATAAGCCCGAAGAGCACGCTGTCGAGGTTGGCCAGCGAGGGCAGTTGCTGAAAAATGCCCGTCGTCCGCCGCTCTTTCAGCCGCCGCGTCTGAAACAAATACACCGACGCCGTCAGCATTGCCACGAAGAACAAGGCGTAGGCCATGAAGGCGGGCACCACGTGCAGCAGCAGCAAGAGCGGCGAGAGCTGCTTTGGGGCCACATCGAGGTCGGCCGTGCCCAGCAGCAGCGCCACGATGCTCAGCGCACCCAGCGCGGGAAAGTACACCACGGCCAAGGTTCGGCGGCTAGGGTTCGCCGTGATCACGGCCGCATTCACCGCCACCATCAGCACCACCAGCGCGAGCGACTCCACGCCGCTGGTCAGGGGGATCAGCCCGAAGGCCAGCCAGCGCAGGGTGAACAAGACCACCAGGCTGGCCGCGCCCGCGATCGAGACGTATCGGGCGAGGTTATATACGGGCGCATCGTTCGCCCCGCGCCGCGCATAGGCAATGATGGTAATCAGCGCGGCGGCCATCTGCAGGCCAACCCCGGCGAAGAAGGTAATATGTGTGGCGCTCATGCTCAGCACTCCAAGGCGGCGCGCCTGAACTGCATTCGTCGGCCCGCTCAGTCCCTATGATAGGCGATGGGAGTGGGGGGGATCACGCCGGGAGCCCTACTTCGAAGCCAGCGCCTCGTCCAGCGCGACGCGGAAGGCCTTGGGCTCGTCCGTCACGTACCAGTGAATGCCCAGGTCTATCAGCCGCCGGAGCGAGGCCGCGTCGAACTCGAAGAGCCGCACCTGCAGCACGGCGTGGTGCGCCTCCAGCCGCTTCACGCACTCGGCCAGGTAGTCCCAATCCAGTCCGTACTCGATTTCAGGCTCGGTCTTTACCGCATGCAGGTGGAATTGCAGCTGCGCCAGACCGTGGAAATCGTGCTCGGCCATCCGTTCGAACCGCTTCTTCGCGGCCTCCGGCGGGTCGCTGATCCAGGTCATCACGCGCGCCCCGGGCCACAGCTTCGCCAGCCGCTCGCACATCACCGGTGATCCGTGCACGAACAGCACCTGCTCCCGCAGCCCCGCCTGATCGATGGCGGCGGTGACGGCGTCCAGTTCCACGCCCTTGAGGTCCAGATAGATCTGCCGCTCCGGGTGGCCCTGCATCGCCGCGAAGATCTCGTCCAGCGTCGGCACCTTCTCGCCCGCGTACTTTGCATCGAAGCGGACGCCCGCATCCCATTCGCGCACGCGCTCCAGCGGCACCTCGTCGATGAAAATCTCGTTCCACGGTGCCGGGGCATCCGTCGTGCGTTCCGGCGTGCGGTCGTGCATGCACACCATCACCCCGTCGCGCGTCGTCTGCAGGTCGGTCTCGGGCACGCCGCCGGGCGTCGACCACGCGTGCTCCATCGCCACAAGCGTGTTCTCGGGCACCTCGTTCAGGCCGCCGCGGTGGCATTGGAAAAAAATCTGCGGGTCGTCGGCCTGGGCCGCCGCGCATACCGCTACCGCCAGCGCGAAGAGCATCCGGGTCATGGCTTGGTCTCCTGCTGTTGCTGTTCGCGCAGTTTCTTCTGGCGCTCCAGCACATGCGGGGGCAGGCCGTACACCACCTTGCCGCCGCCCGCGTCGTTCTCCTGCGGCTGCGCCTCCTGCTTGCCGCCCTGCCGCTCGATCTTGAACGTTCGCTGCCCCGTCGGGCCGTCGCCCGGTTGCATCGCGCGCTGCACCGCTTCCGGCGCGGGCGGTTCCTCGGTGCTCTTCTCGGGCGCGTTCTGCATCTCCATCTTGAACTTCCGCTCGCCCGTGCCGCCGCCCGGCGCCACCACGTTTCCGCCCTGGCCCAGCGAATGCGGATCGTTCTTCCAGTTGAACTTGAAGGTGGTCTCTTCCTCGGCCTTCGGGTTCAGCGCCGGTTCTGGCGGCGCAAGGGGCGCGGCAGCCGAAGGCTCGGATACGGCGGGCGCGGCGGGGGCAGGGGCAGGCGGTGCGGGCTTCGACGCAGCCTCGCCGTCCGGCAGCGGGGCCATGGCCTGCTTCGGCCCCAGCACGGCATAGAATCCGCCCACCGGTCCCTCGCCCGCGAGCGTGCGGCCGTCGGCGCTTCGGCTCGTTAGCGATGCATCGGTCCAGCCGGCCGTCGCGTCGTAGTGCGCCACGCGCAGCATGGAAAGAAACTCGGGCGCGCAGAGGTCCGGGGGCACGTAAAAAGAAAAGCTCGCACGCGCGTCGGAAACCTCGGGCCGCTCGCACTGCACCTCCACGTACAGGCTGAAGCCCGTGTCGCCATCGCGGAGGAATCCCGGCGGATCGATCTTGGTCGACAGCGCCGCCCGCATGGGCTCGGTGCATTCGATGCGGAATGCCGCCTCGACGCCCCGCGGATACAACACGATATCGCGGCCCTTGGCGAAAGTCGCGTTCCGCTGCACATCGTCCTCCGCATACCGCGTGCGCTTCATACGGCGGCTCAGCAGCAGCTCGGTCTGGTCGTCGAAGTGTGGCGAGTCCGGATTGTCCGACGCGCCGAAGGGCACCAGGCTCACGGCATTGGGCTTGTCGCCGAACTGCACCGCGAGCGCGTAGCCGTAGCCGTAGTCCGCAATCCATTTGCGCTTGTCGTAGGTCGCATCGCCCGACACGAACACGGGCGAGCCGCTCACCGCGCCCGGCATGGGCCAATCCTTGTCGCCGCGCCGCAGCCGGTGCACATCGCCCCAGGGCACCGTCACGCTGTCGAATTCATTGCGCATCATCCGCGCCGCTTCCTCGGCCGTCTCCAGCGCGATGCTCTGTGTGTCCGGATCGCCCGATTGCAGCATCATGCTCAGCGCGCTGTCGGAACCGTAGTCGGGCATGCGCGTGCGGAACAACGACCACCACATGTGGAAGGCCGTCATCCCCTGCGCGCGCGTCTCCGCCACGGAATCCCACTGGCCCAGCACCTCGAGCAGTCCGGCCAGGTCCGGATGCGCGTTCTCCACCCAGCCCGGCTGCGACTGCGCGATTTGCAGCAGCGCCGATGCGGCGCTCTGCGCGGCCGGCGCCACCACGTCGAACAGCAGCGACTGGTTGTCGCGGAAACTGCGGAGTCCCGAGCGCAGCAGCGTGCGGATGCGATAGGCCCGGCCCGATTCCGCATCGCCGAAGAGCGCGTAGTCCCACATCTCCGGGTAAAACGGCGGGTCGTCGGTCGCCGTCCATGGCGGCGTGCCGCAGGCCTGCACAAAGCCCGAAGCCGGGTTCACGATGTACGGCATCTCGGGTACGTCGTACTCGGTGCGCCAGCCCCAGTTTTCGAACACCCCCGGCAGCGGCGCTTTCCACGCCAGCTGCGCGTCATTCAGCGATGCCGTGCCCGGGCCGTCCGGCATGCCGCGCACGCCCGCGATCGCGTTGTAGAGATAAAACACATTGCCCAGCGCATCGCCATAGACCACGTGAAAGCACGGCAGCTGCCGCAGCATGAGCGCGTCCTGAAACGCCTCGAGCGACCCCGCGCGGCCCATGTCGAGCAATTGCCGGAAACCCGCCATCGCGCGGTAGCCGCCGATGCGCCAATGATACAGCTGCCCGCCGGATTCAATGATCGGGCCGGTCGCTTCCAGGTGCACCGGCTCGAAGCGCTCTTCCAGGCCCGACGCGGTGCGTACGAAATACGACTGGGCCTGGCTGTAGTACTCGAGCAGCAGCGCTTCTTCGTTGCCCAGCAGGCTTTCCTCGAAAATGCGCGGGTCGGCAGGGTTGCCCGCGGCCTCGCCCGCAGCCGACACATCGAACACATCCGCCGTGTCCGCCTCGTTCGGCGTCAGGCCCCAGCCCAGCACGCCGTTGTGCCCCATGAGGATTACCGGCAGCCCGTAGAGCGTCGCGCCCATCACGTTGTAATCGTCCAGAGCCAGGTGCGCCTCGTACCATTGGAAGGGGCCATCGTAATACTGGTGCGGATTCACCACCAGCACCGTCTGTCCCTCGGGCGTCTGGCCGGGGCCCACGGCCCACGCATTGCCCGTCGGCGCGGCCGGACGGCGGCGGAACGCGTCGGGCAGATCCAGTGGCGCGTAGCTCATCAGGTAGGCATGCCAGAGCGCCAGCACCTCGACCGGCTCCACGCCCTCGGCCCAGTCCGGCGCCGCGTCGATATGCTCCGCCAGCCAGGCGTTCACCCCCAGCGCGAAGCCCTCGCACAGCGCCTGCGTCACCTCATCCAGCAGCGGCAGCGCCTCAGCCGCGATTTCCTTGTGGCCCACCCGCAGCGCATACCGGTCGATTTCCGCCGCCGCCTCGCCCTGCACCTCCGCCAGGCGGCCCGTAGCCGCGCGATACGCCAGCAGCATCGGCTCCACATGGTCCTCCGCCTGCGCATAACCGAAGGCGAAGCCCAGCCCGCGCGGCGTTTTCGCATACACATGCGGCACGCCCCACTCGTCCCGGTAGAGCGACGCCTCGCCCCAGAGTTCCGTTTCCAGCGGCACCGCCTGCGCCCGCGCAGCCACGGGCGCCAATACGCCGGCCGCCAGGCACACGGCCGCCAGCAGGCCCTGCCCGGTTCGCCACGAATGGGGGAGAAGATTTGCCATGAATACTACGCTAAGCCCTTGCCGGAGCCCGGCTTTCGTCAAGAGTGAATCATAGCATTAACCGGCAGCGGCGGCCACCCCGAAGGGAAGGACCGTTCTTGACAGGATAACGGGATTAACAGGATTGAGGGAGAAGTTGGCAGAGCGGCACATTTCCCTATACCACGCCCGTCGGCTACAAGCCCCGGTAGCGCGAGCCCGTTCGCAACTAGTTCTGTGTGTTCAGGTCATCGTTCACGCGAAGGCCCATGCCGATCAAGAGCCAATCGGGATAACTCCATCCAGAGCCAGGCGCCGAGCGGTGATACCAATCCGGAATTCTTGATTCACAACTTTCATTCATGAATCTGAGAAGACCTGAATCAGTAATACTCATAATTCTATACCCTTCAGAACTGTTGGAGCCCCCAAATTTCTCCAGCAAATTAGCGTAAAATAGACGTCTCTTCCATGCGCGTTCCAGATTCGACCGAGAGTTTTTAGGATCGAAAGAAGACAGTTCTTTTTTGAACCCGTTCTCGGGTTTAGAGCTTCGGGCCTCACTGCAAAGCGCGCTACGGAGGTCCGCATAGTCCCTAAGCGAGGGGGGGGCGGCGTCTGCTCGCTGTTCTTTAGCTATTCGTACTTCCAGATGATGTAGTACGATATCGAATGCATTCGCCAAGACACAGGTTTGCTGGTTCGTGGGAATTGAATCGCCGAATTCCGAATCTGGACACTTGATGCTTGTACGATAATGTGGGACCAGTTCTGGTGGGGCTGTGGACAATATTTCGTGTCGCTCCAAAAAGCAATCAGTGTCGATATATGCACGTGCAAGGTCCACCAATATAGGAAGCGTTTCTCCGCCGCGATCGGCCACTGCAACGATGAGTGGAAGCACTAGACTGGGACTAAATCCGATTGATGGGAATTGCCCTTCTTGTATGCGGTACTCACTGCCAGAACCGAATAAGTCGATTTCGCGCTCGATGTAAGAAAGAAGTTTGATACGCGAATCGTGTGGGTAATTACGTCCGACGAGCAACAGCCGGGCTATTCGCGGATCGTCCTCAAGACTGGGAAGCAAAGAGATACTATTGTGTCTTGGGCTATAACCCCAACCCGGAAACATGTAACGACTAAACCACCAACTAAACTTCGCGTCTTTGAGATTGTAAACGGACTCTTCTATCGTTTCCCGCTCAATGGGTTCAACAAAGTCGCAAATTTCCTTCGCTATTGCGGCATCGCGCTCTTCTGGAGTCATTCCTTCGTAAGGGACTGAGTGTAAGACTATAGAGGTGGCTGCGGCATCGGGTGCCGCAAATGACGACAGGAGAAGCGCCACGCAATCGATAGCGATTATTCGGAGATATCTTTTCATTGTGCTACGGTAACGTTGCTAAGATGTCGTATTGGTGACAGCCGTGCTCACGGGAGATTCGTGCTAGGCACCGATGGCAGCCTCGAAAGTGGTCAAGATGGGACGTTCGCCAACGGCATTCGGAAATTCTTCCAAGTGCAGCTCGGTAGCTTCCTTCAGATTGGCAAGCGCTTTTTCGACCGAGTGGCCCTGGCTCACGGTGCCCACCTCGGGGCAGGAGGCGACATACCATTCGCCTACTTTCTGAATCACGGCCGAGTAGGTGCGTAGTGTCATGGCACGTACCTCCTCCGCAATCATACCATTACCCGGCGGGGAAGACCTTTCTTGACAGGATAACAGGATCAACAGGATTGGAAGATCGGCATTCGCGGAAAGAGGAATCGATTCTTCTTCCCTCTTGAATCCTATAAATCCTGTCATCCTGTCAAAAAATCTTGCCTACTCTCTTCGTCCCCTACTCCGCCACCGTTTCCTTCCAGCCGCTGGCCTTCCGCAGCGCATCGCGGGCGCGGATGAAGTCTTCGGGCGGCGGCGCGGTATAGGTGATGCGCTCCCCGCTGACCGGATGCGTCACGCCCAGCCGTTCGGCGTGCAGCGCCTGCCCGTTCAGCGCCTCGAGCGCCGCGCGGGTCTCGTCGCCGATGTTCCAGCCTTTGTAGTCCGTGACGCCGTAGAGCGGATCGCCGAGCACGGGACGTCCCGCGAAGCGCATATGCACGCGGATCTGGTGCGTGCGGCCGGTGTCGAGCTGCAGGCCCACGAGGCAGGCGCAGCCGTAGCGCTCGAGCACCTGGAAGTTCGTCACCGCGCGCCGCGCCTTCACGCCCGTCACCGCCATCTTGCCGCGGAACGACAGACTCCGCCCGATCGAGGCGTCGATCTGGCCGTGGTCCTCGGGGAATTCGCCACGCACCAGCGCGACATAACGGCGGTCGAAGCTGTGCTCCGAAGCCTGCCGCGCCAGATCGGCGAAGGCCACCTGTGTCTTCGCGGCCACCATCACGCCCGAGGTGTCTCGGTCGAGGCGATGCACAATGCCCGGCCGGGTGTCGTCCTCGCCGGGGCATTCGAAGCCCTCGCAGTGGAACATCAGCGCGTTCACCAGCGTGCCCGTGTAATGCCCGGGCGCAGGATGCACCACCAGACCCGCCGGCTTGTTCAGCATCACCATGTGCTCGTCTTCATACAGAATGTCGAGCGGAATGTCTTCCGCTTCCGGCGTGGCCGAGGGCGGCTCGGGAAAGTCGATATCCACGGTGTCGCCCGGATTCATCGGACGGCCCGGCTTGGTGACCACATTGCCGTTCACCTGCACCCGCCCGTCCTTGATGAGTTTTTTCAGGAACGAGCGCGTCGCGTCTTCCAGCGCCTCCGCCAAAAACACGTCGAGCCGCATGCCCGCGTGTTCATCTTCCGCCTGCAGAATCTCGTCCTGCCCCGCGTCCTCGTTGTCTTCGTAGTCCTCGTAATCTTCCATCAGTGTTCCGTATCCGGCTCGTCCGCCGGCTGGTGTTGGTGAATGTCCTTGAAATGCAGCACCGCCGCCATGAAGTCCTCGCCCACGAAATTCGGCAGGTAGTCTTCCAGTTCCTCGCGCTCGCGCGCCGCCTCGATTTCCTGCGCCGCCTCGCTCAGCACCAGCATCGCGCGCATCCAGAGCGGCTCGTTCAGCGCCCAGAAAGTCGCGTCGGCCTCGAGCAGCGCCACCAGCAGATCGCCCGGGTGCGATTCGCCCTGCAGGAACGGCGCGCCTTCCAGCTTGTCCAGCGCCAGCGGCACCGTAATCGGCAGGCTCGCATTGCGCCGCACGAAATACAGCAGCTCGCCCGCCTCCAGCCGCCGCACCGGTTTCTGCGCCAGGCGCATCGCCGCCGGCCCCAGGTCCCAGTCGGCGTCCTCGCCCCAGGCGGCGGGGTCGAGTTCAAGCAGCGAACGGCGCGGGTCGAATTCCACGGCCGGCCTCAGGGTGCGCCCAGCAGCGCGCTCATGGACCGGAACCGCGGCGCCAGCGCCGGATAGAGCGCCTTGAACTCGCCGTACCACGGGTCGAGCTTGGCGGCCGATTCCTTGTCCACCGGCGTGCGGGCCGTCTCGTCGATGATCGAGTCGCAGGCCTGCTCCACCGAATCGTACAGTCCCGCCGCCACGCTCGACAGAATCGCCGCGCCGTAGGCCGGGCCTTCGTCTACGTTAATCGTCACCATCGGCGCGCCGCAGGCGTCCGCCATAATCTGCTTCCACAGGCTGCTGCGCGCGCCGCCGCCCGAAATGCGCACCTGCGACACCGCCACGCCCATGCCGCGCATGATCTCCACGCCGTCGCGCATGCCGAACGACACGCCCTCGAGCACGGCCCGCGCCATGTGCGCCTTTGTGTGCTTGAGCGATAGCCCGATAAATGCGCCCTTCGCGTGCGGGTCCTTGTGCGGCGTGCGCTCGCCCGTCAGGTAGGGCAGGAATACGAGGCCCTCGCTGCCGGGCGGAATCGACGCAGCCGACTCGGTGATGTATTCATACGGGTCGCGTCCGCTGCCGGCCGCGCGCTCCATTTCCTCGCCGCAAAGCTCGTCGCGGAACCAGCGCAGCGCGCCGCCCGCCGCCAGCATCACGCCCATCACATGCCACTTGCCCGGCACGGCATGGCAGAAGGTATGCACGCGCCCCTCGGGGTCGGTCTGCACCGTGTCGGAAAACGCGAAGACCACGCCGCTTGTGCCGAGCGAGGCCGACACCACGCCCGCGCGCACCACGCCGCAGCCGATGCCGCCTGCCGCCTGGTCGCCGCCGCCCGCCACCACGGGTATGCCCGCAGGCAGCTGCGTGCGCGCCGCAGCCTGGGCCGACAGCGTGCCGGTCACCTCGGGGCCCTCGTACGCGCGCGGCAGGATGGCCGGGTCCAGCCCCAGCAAGGTAATCATCGACTGGCTCCAGCAGCGGTTCTTCACGTCGAACAGCAGCGTGCCCGAGGCATCCGCCACGTCCGTCGCGAATTCGCCCGTGAGCACATACCGGATGTAGTCCTTCGGCAGCAGCACCTTGCGCAGGCGCTCGTAGTGCTGCGGCTCGTTGTCGCGCAGCCAGAGTATCTTCGGCGCCGTGAACCCGGTCAGCGCCGGGTTGGACACCAACTCAATCAGCTTCTGCTCGCCTACCTTGGCGTTGATCGCCTCGCATTGCGGCGCGGTGCGCTGGTCGCACCAGAGCAGCGCCGGCCGGATAACCTTGTTATCGGCGTCGAGAAACACCGAGCCGTGCATCTGTCCGGTCAGCCCGATGGCCTTCACCGCGCGCGCGTCGATGCTCTGCGCCAGGCGCGACAGCACCTCGAGCGCGGCCTGTTCCCAGTCCGCCGGGTTCTGTTCCGCCCAGCTCGGGTGCGGGCAGTGCAGCGGATACTCCACCAGCGCCGACGCCAGCAGCCGGCCCCCCTCGTCGATAGCCACGGCCTTCGTGCCCGACGTCCCCACGTCCAGTCCGATGACGATGCTCATGCGTGTCGTGTCCCCTCAGTACGCGCGTTAGTGTTCGAGGCCGCCGCCGAATGCGATGTCGCGGCGCGCCGTGGAAATGCTCACCGTGAAGCCCGCCACGATGTCCAGCATGCTCATCAGCGTCAGAATCATGAACATGGGCGTGCCGGCCCCCGGCACCACGAGGAATTCCACCAGGAAGATCACGAACACGACCATCGACAACAGGTGGTCAATCAGCGTCAGCTTTGAGTTCGACGTCGCCTTGAGCATCTCGATGTAATAAAACACCGCGCCGATCATCACGAGCAGGTCGCCCAGATGCAGGTCGAAGCCCTCGCCGCCCGAGGGCAGCGGCACCTTGAACACCGCCGGGTTCGTCTGCGTGTAATCGGTGGACACCATCAGGATGTTGTACACCACCAGAAGCACGGCATAGAGCGGAAAAAAACGAAGATAACGCAGATATTGCATGGGACTTCTCCGGTTGAGCCCAAGTGACGCGCGCAAGTGTAGCACGGCGCGCCGGATCCCGCCAACGGGCGGAAGCCGGCGCGCCGATGATTACCGAACTGCCTCAGGTCGTGTCGCGATGCTCAGGAGCCGTTGCAGAAGTCATCCTCGAAGGCCCCGGGACACGAGGCGATCGCGCCGAAGTTGTACAGCTGGATAGCGCGCAGCGTCTCCGACAGGTCAATGGTGCCGTCCGCGCCACCGCGATAGTCGCTCGAGTGGGGGCGGCAACTGCGGGGCAGTACCGATTCCGGCGTCGCGAGCACGTATCCGTCCTCGGTGTCCAGATCGAACGCGCAACGATATCCGCCGACCTTGTAGAGCTGTACCACGCGCAGGAACTCGGTCAACTCCAACTGGTGATTGCCGTTCGTGTCCGCCGAGTGAATGGACGGGAAACCGGCGACACTCTGTTGCAGTTCGCCAAAGCTCAAAATACCGTCTTCGTTCAGGTCGAGTGGCACGAGCCTGGACGGAGGAATGTTCAGCACCGCATTCACCTCGGAGAAGCTCAACTGGCGATCGCCGTCAACGTCCATCTCAGCGAATCGGTCCAGCAGCAAGTCGGCGCGCACGGGCTGCGGACCCGGCTCACCCTCTGGAGCGCCGTCCGGCTGTCCTTCTTCATCGCCTTCGGGGGCGCCTTCATTCTGCGTCTCCGCCTCGGTACCGCTCGCTTCGGCTTCACCCTCAAAGACAAAGCAGGTTTCGCCCTCCAGGGTTGCCTCGCCCTCGTAAGGCACATACCCCTCGCCGGCGGGCAGGATGGGGGCCTCCACGGAGATGCCCGACTCCTTCACCCGAATGCGCCCCACGACGCTGCACCGCTTGTCCGCCGAGGCGACATATTCGTATACGCCTGGCGCCAGATCGCGGAACACGCTGTACCCGCGGTCATTTATGGGCACGTACTGGCCATTGATTTCCACGGCCGCATGGTCCGATTCCTCGAAAATCTGAACCGATGAGTTGTTCCGAGGAACGATGACGGCGTCGCCGTCTTCCAATGGTGCCGTGACATAGGGCAGGAAGTTCACCGTTCCGTCGGCGGTGTTGCCCAGCCGCAGAATGGTGTCGTTGATGTCCGTCGCCCGGTAGCGGCCCCAGTCGTTCCACTGGGCCCGCACCAGCGTCGATGAAAGGTCCACCAATTCGAGCGCGATCCCGCTAACGTCACGGAACCGGTTGAATCCTGTGTCCGGTAGCGTGCCGGTCGAGCCCAAGGTAGGCGCCACGAAGCTTCCGCTGCGATGCAGCAGTTGAATCCCGCTTCCGGTGATACCTTCGAACAGGCACCGGCCCACCCGTGCGTTCACGTCGTAGATGGAAACGCCCGTGCCCAGGTTCCGGAAGGTACAATCGAGAATCTTCGATCCGGTCGCGTTCGAGGTAGACACCTGAATACCCGTGGCGAATACACCCTCGGTGCCCTCGAAGATGACGTTCTCCGCATTGAACGGCCCCTGCTTGATGTCGAGCATGGCCTGGCTGCCCAAATAGAAATCGTCGCCCAGCGCTATGGTGCAGTTTCTGATGCGGCTGTTGCTTCCCGATCCGATGAAACCGAGCGCCTTATCGGGCGGACGGCGGAAGACCGTATCGGGCCCCTGGCCCTCGAGCGTGATGTTGCTGCCCAGCGTGAAGGCGTCGATATAGTCGCCTTCGAGCGCCTGAATCGTGGCCGGGTAGAAGTACGAGTATCGCGCGACGTCCAGCATAGCTGCCGTGATGGATAGAAACGGCTTCTCCAGCGAACCGTTCGGGGAGCCTTCAAACGTGCGCTCGGGTGCCACATAGGTCGGCTGAGGCGGATCGTTCGGATCATTGGGGTGCGTTCGCGCCGTCTGCTCTTCCATATTGCTCAGGCCATCGCCGTCGGTATCGCGGTCGGAGTCGTGCAGCAGCGGGTTGAGGCCGTGCTCGACCTCGTAGCCGTCGCTCAGGCGGTCGCCGTCCGTGTCGCTGTTCACCGGGTGCGTCCGCAGTTCCAGCTCCTCCAGGTTCGTCAGACCGTCGAGGTCATAGTCGCTGTTCGCGTCCTGGGTGGTCGGGTTGAGCCGGAAAAACACCTCGTATCCGTCCAGCATCGTATCCCCGTCCGAGTCGGCCTCATTCGGCGAGGTGCCGATCCGGGTCTCTTCCACGTTGTCCAGGCCGTCCTCGTCCCGGTCGCCGTCGGCATCGTCCACCAGCGGGTCGAAGTTGTAGCGCACCTCGTCCCCGTCCAGCATCCCGTCGTCGTCGCTGTCGGGGTCGATGGGCGACGTCCCCAGCACGAACTCGTCGTAGTTACCCAGCCCGTCGTTGTCCTTGTCCACATCGCGGTCAGGGAATCGCCGCAGCAGAAAGTTCGCCACCTCGTAGCCGTCCGGCATGCCGTCGCTGTCGGTATCGGCGGAATTCGGATTCAGGTAGATGCATTGCTCATAGCAGTCCGACAGCCCGTCTCCGTCGGTATCCTGCGTCTGGCCGGCACACCGGGCCGTGCAGCTTTCCACCGCCGCGCGCAAATGAACCGCGCGATCGCTCCCCGCAGTCACGGCCGTAAGGCCGTCGGACGAAAGGCTGATACTCCGCACCGAGCTGTTGTGGCCCGTGTAGCGCTCCAGTTCCACGGACGTCTGCGCATCAAACACGCGCGACGTGCCGTCGGAGACCCCCGTAAATACCGCCGTGCGGTCGGGAGAAAAGACCACGCTGTTAACCTGCAGGCCGAAATGGTCGAAGTGCACCACCGCCACACCGGTGTCGCTACTCCACATGCGGGCGGTGCCGTCGTTCGCCCCAGTCAAAACCCATTTGCCGTCGTCCGATATATCGACGGCGTTGATGTCGCCGCGGTGTCCCGTGAACCGCTGGACGATTATTCCCGTGTCGGTGTTCCAGAGAATGGCGGTGTCGTCGGCGGAACCCGTGGCCAGCCAGCGCCCATCGGGCGTGATGGCTACGGCATTGATCGATTGCGAATGCCCGGTGAACCGCATCAGCAGCTGCTGCGACGACGTATCCCAAATGCGCGCCTCGCGGTCGCTTGAGCCGGTCGCCAATAGCGCGCCGTTGGGCGTCAGGTCCAGGGAATTAATGTTCCCAGTATGTCCGGAATACTCACGCAATTGAGCCCCACTCGCAATATCCCAAAGCCGTACACGGGACTCGTTGCCCCCGATAAAAACCGCATTCAGCGTCGGGTGGAAGGCCGCCGTCTCGACGTAGTAGCCCGCGGCAACGGTGCGGACCGGCGTATTCGATTCGATGTCCCATATCGTGGCGCCGGTGTAATCCATTCCGATGACAACACGGTCCTCGGCTGCATTCAGGCGCGCCACGTTAATGATTTCGCCCGGCGTTCGGTAGGTGGTCACCACGGCCGACACGGCAGCGTCCCAAAGAAAGGTCTCCCCGGCGTTTATCGAACTCGTTACGATTCTGCGTCCATCCGGAGAGATTCGCGCCGCCACGCTGTTGCCGAGATGTCCCGCATATACAATTTGTTCATTGCCCGTGATGAGGTCGTAGGTGCGCGCGCTCGCGTTACCCTGGCCCACCAGAATCGTCTGCGCCTGCCCAGGCACCGGGGTCACGCTCCACGCGGAAGTGGTCAAGTCGACGATAAGATCGAAGGCAAGGGTAGCGCCCGTATTCCATAGGCGTACCGTTCCATCTTCGGCGGCGGTTACAAATTCGGAGTCCGAAACGAAGGTCACATCATTCAGGTCGTAGGAGGTCTTATTAAAGGTCCGCACCGGCGTGCCGGTTGAGCGATTCCAGGAATAGAGCGTTCCGTCCTCGCCGCAGGTCACCAGGGTTTGGCCGTCGGGTGAATAAGCGGTTGCATTGATGAGATAGGAAAGGCCGCTCAGAATATGCCGGAAAGCCTGGCGCAGCGCCCCGTTGTTGGCGTTCCAGATCCTGGCGTAACGGTCCTGGCCGGAGGAAACGAACTCCGATCCATCCGGCGAATAAACGATGGAATAGACCCTGCCCGTATGGGCACCGAACGAGAACACCCGTTGGTTGGTCTCCAGGTCCCAAATGGTGATGTTGCCCGTGCTCGTTCCGGCGGCCAGGTATCGGCCGTCGGGTGCAATGGCCAGCGCGGTCACCTGCGCCGAATGAATGAGCAATTGGCCGGTTTCCGCGCCGTCGCTGCTGTCGTGCAGCGTGACCGCGTTCCCCGCAGCCTGCGCGAACATCGTGCTATCCGGAGAAAAGACGGCCCCAAATCCCCGGATACCTCCAAGCTGGCGTTCCGGTTCGGACTCGAAGATTATTTGTGCGCCCGCGCCCATGCAAACGGCGCAGTGCGCTATCAGCAAGATTCCCGCGAATTGGAGACGAGTACCCCACGGCATAACAAACCCTCCCAAGTTTACTCCGCGCCATGTTTGCACAGTATTCCCGCTTCGTCAAGGTAAATCTAGTACGGTGACTGGATAGGAATAATGCGGCAACGATCAGTTTGACCCCTATTCACAACTTGCGAAGTCTGCGCATTCCATCGTATCAGCGGGGTGCCGCGCTTTCCGGCATCGGACGCGTTACAATTCCCGGCATGCGAGTCTTGTTTCTCACGCTGTATCCCGAATCTGCGGCGAGCCCGCGCTATCGTGTGCACCAGTACCTGCCCGGGCTACGGGCGGCGGGGCACACGTGCGACGTAGCCTGCGCGGTCGACCCGGCGTTCTGGTCGGCCTATCACGCGCCAGGCAGCGCATTGCGTCCGCGCGACTACCTGCGGCACGAACGCGGCCGCAGAAAGCAGCAGCTCCTGGCCGCACGGGACTATGATGTCGTCGTGCTCCAGAAGGCGATCACCACGGTGTCCTGGCGCGGCCTGCACCGCCTGCTCGAGCCGGTTCAATCGCGGCTTGTCTATGACATCGATGATGCGGTGCACCTCGCCGCGCCGGACCGTCTCCCCAAGGGCTTCTGCCTGCTGGAAGATGCCGAGCAGCTCCGCAAGGTGATGGGCCTGGCACGGCTCACAATCGCCGGAAACGAGTGGCTCGCCGGAGAGGTGCAGCGCCATGGCGGCCGGGCCGAGGTCGTGCCGACGGTGGTGGACACCGACCACTACACCCCGCAGCCCCAGCCCGACGAGGTGTACCGCATTGGCTGGATGGGTTCGCCCGCCACCGCGCCCTACCTGGATCTCGTTGCGCGTCCCGTAAGCGAGAGCGGTGCCGCGTGTCTCGTCGTCGGTGCGCCAGCATCCCGCGTGCCCTTTCCGGCGGAATGCCGGGCGTGGTCGGTGGAAGAAGAACGCGCGCAGTTGGGCCGCATGTCCGTCGGGCTCATGCCCCTGCCCGATACCCCCTGGGCGCAGGGCAAGTGCGCGCTCAAGGCCCTGCTCTACATGGCCTGCGGACGCCCGGTCGTGTGCAGCGCGGGTGCCGCGGCGGATACCATAGTCGAGCACGGCCGCACTGGCTACCTGTGCCGCACGGATGCCGACTGGCGCGATGCCATCGAGGCGCTTCGCGACCCGGGGCCGCGCGCCGAAATGGGGGCGGCCGCGCGCCGCGCCGTGGAAGAACGCTATAGTCTGCGCGTCTGGGCGCCCCGCATGAAGGAAATTCTGGAGAGCATCGCTTGATCCGGCGCACGCGCATCACCTTTGTCATCCCCACCATGAAAGCGGGCGGCACCGAGCGGCAGCTGCTCTATCTCATGCGCGGACTGGCCGGAGAATTCGACGTCAGCCTCGTCTGCACGCGCGGCGAGGGCGGCTTCATCGGAGAAGCCCGCCGCCTCGCCTCGCACGTGCGCATTCTCGATTACAGCTCCGGCTGGGACTTCCGCGTCGTCAATGCCCTCCGCCGCTTCATCCATGTGCAGCGGCCGGAAATCGTGCAGACCTATCTCTTCGGTTTCGACTACTGGGCCGTCCGCGCGGCGCGCCAGGCCGAAGTGCCCGTGGTCTTTACAGCACGGCGCGAACTTGCCGCGTGGCAGCGCGCGCGTCACTTGTGGCTGGTGCGGCGCGCCAACCGCCTCGCCGACGGCGCCATCGCCAACAGCGCCGCCGCCGCCGAATTCGCCGCTGCGCGCGAACAATGGCCCACGGATTTCTATCAGGTCATCCCCAATGGCATCGACGTGGACACGTACCGCGCCCCGGCCGACCGCGATACGGCGCGCAAGCGCTTCGGCCTTCCGCTCGAGCGGCCCGTCGTCGGCATCGCCGCGAATTTCACGCCGGTCAAGGACCATGCCCTCTTCGTCGAAACGGCCGTCGCCCTTAAGCAGCGCGTGCCGGAGGCCCATTTCTTTCTGCTCGGCATGGGCCCCCTGCGCGACGAGATTCGCCAGGCGCTCGCCCGGCGCGTCGGGCCGGAGTCGTTCACCATCCGCCACTCGCTCGACGAGATGCCCGAGGCCTACGCCGCCATGGACGTGAGCGTGCTCTGTTCCCAGCGCGAAGGTTCGCCCAACGCCGTCCTCGAATCCATGGCCGCCGGGGTGCCGGTGGTCGCCGCGAGCGTGGGGGGCGTGCCCGAGTTGTTTGCCGGGGCATTCAAGCCGTATCTCGTGTCAGAGCGCACCGGCGGCGCCTTCGCCGCACCGATTGCCGCCTTGCTGACGGACGAGGCGCTGCGGCGGCGCACCGCAAGCGAGGCGAACCGGCTCGCCGATGCCTATTCCATCGACGCCATGGTGGCCGCGCACCGCAATCTGTACCTCGCCACGCTCGATCGCATACGCGCCGGAGCCGCCTGAGGTGTGCGGTATCGCGGGAGTCGTCCACCTCGATCCGGCGCGGCCGGTGGACGAGATCCCGCTGCTGAACATGCGCAGCGCCTTGGCCCACCGGGGCCCCGACGACGCGGGACTTTGGGTTGCGGACGGCGCGGGCCTGGTTCAGACACGCCTCAGCATCATCGATACTTCGACTGGCGGCCATCAGCCGTTTCTTCGCGGCGGCGGCCGCTTCGTGTTGGTCTACAACGGCGAGCTGTACAACTTCCGCGAACTGAGGCGGGAACTCGAGGCGCTCGGTCAGACCTTTCACACCGCGAGCGATACCGAGGTCGTTGCGGCGGCCTTGGAGGCGTGGGGGAGTGCCGCCCTCGAGCGCTTCAACGGGATGTTCGCCCTTGCCTGGTACGACACGCGCGAACGTACGCTGCTGCTCGCGCGCGACCGCTTGGGCATCAAGCCGCTCTACTACACGCAGCAGGAAGGTACCATCGCCTTCGCCTCCGAATTGAACGCCCTGCGCGCCGGGGGATTCACACCCGACACCCTGTCGATTCCGGCGCTCGGCGCCTATCTCAAGTATCTCTACATCCCGGCGCCCGACACCATCTATCCCGGCGTGTTCAAACTGCCGCCCGCGCAGCGGCTGACCTGGCGCGGCGGCCGTTCCGAACTCGATCCCTATTGGCAGTTGCAGCGAACGATGGATCCTGCGTGGACACTTGACGCTGCCGCGGAGCGCTGCCGCGAATTGCTGGAGGACAGCGTGCGGCTGCAACAAATCAGCGATGTTCCCCTGGGCGCATTTCTCAGCGGCGGCGTCGATTCCAGCGGCGTGGTCGCCGCGCTCGCCCGGCAGAGCAGCCGCCCGGTCAAGACCTTCAGCATCGGCTTCGACGAGCCCGAAGCGAATGAATTGGCCTATGCCCGCGCCGCCGCACAACACTGCGGCACCGAGCACCACGAGGAAATCCTGCGGCCGGATCTGGCCGCCTGCCTGCCGGATATCGCCGCCCGCCTGGGCGAACCCTTCGGCGACAGCTCGGCCCTGCCCATGTGGCTGGTGGCCCGCATGGCGCGGCAGCAGGTGACCGTGGCGCTCTCGGGCGATGGCGGCGACGAACTCTTCGGCGGCTACACGTGGATGCACCGCGCACTCGACGTCGCGCGGTATCGCCGCGTACCGGTCGTGCTCCGTGCGGCGGCGGACGCGCTACTCCGAGCGCTGCCCGAAACTCCCGCCGCCACGCGCTTCCAGCGCTTCAGCGCCGACAGCTTCTTGAGCGAGGATGCGTCCTTCGTGCGACGCCTCACGTGTTTCGACGACGCCAGCCGCACGGCCTTGCTACAGCCCGACCTCGGCGCCGTGGACCCCGCAGATTCGATCGCGGCCTGGATGGAATCGCACGCGAGCCTGCCCTATGGCGAGCGCATGCTCGGGGCCGACACGGCCTATTACCTGCCCGACGACATCTTGACCAAGGTGGATCGCATGACCATGGCGCACAGCCTCGAGGCGCGCGTCCCGCTACTCGATCACCGGCTCGTCGAGTTCGCCGCGACGCTGCCGTTCCATCTCAAATATCACCGCGGCGAATCCAAGCGCGTGCTCAAGGCGGCCTTGCGCCCTTGGCTGCCGGCGCAGCTCTTCGCGCAGCGCAAACGCGGGTTCAGTCTGCCCATCCACCGCTGGTTCCGCGGACCGCTCGCCGAAGTCTATCGCGATGCCGTGCTGCAACCCGACGCGCGTACGCGGGAATTCCTGCGCCCGGCCCAAGGCGAAGCCCTTCTTGCCGAACACACCGCCGCCCGCGAAGACCACGGCCACCGCCTCTGGGCCATCCTCATGCTGGAACTCTGGCTCCGCAGCCGACGGTAGGGCGGGATGCCGACAAGCATTGAGGCAACCACTGCCGTGGTTGACGGAAGGGACGAAACGATCCCCAGGTAGGTCCGCGAAGCGCGTCCCAAACCCGGGGCTATTCCAGGCATCCCCGTCCGGGGATGAAGATCTCCAACGCAGACTTGAATACCAACCTTTTCACCCAGCGCCCCAAGAATGGTGGGGCGAGACTCCGTCGAGCCATCCTGACGCCGAGGCGCAGCTCCCTTCCGCATTCGATGCTGTCTGATATAGCTCCCCTTCCGGGGCCACAGAAAAAGCACCAGCATCATCGATGGCGTTTCTTCACCAAACGCCCCAAGAACGGTGGGGCGAGACTCCGTCGAGCCATCTTGACGCGACGACTTCCATGCATTCCGCACCCGACGCATCCCCGAAACGCCACCCCGCCCCCAAGGGCCAAAGGCCCGCCCGATACCAGCCTGGGCCAACGGCCCAGGTTTCCGCCCGCGAGATCGAAAAGGGCTGAAGGCCCGCCCCATCCTGCCTACGCTTCCACCGGCTCCTCGCCTTCGCCTACGCCCAGCGCCTTCGTACGGGCCCAGTCCTCTGCCGTCCAGCCGCGCGTGCGCGAGAAATACCACCCGCACACCAGCACCGTCCAAGCGCCGTACACCGCCGCCACGACCGGCGCTTCACTGATCACGACCGCCCCGAAGAACAGCGAGATCAGCACCGTCAGCGTGGTGCATACCGCCAGCACCGGATACGGGAACACGATGTACGCGCTGTGGTAGTGCTCGGGGTACAGCTTGTGCAGCCGCAGCGACGCGATGCACAGCACCGCCGACATCACCAGAATGCCGATGGCCGCCGCGAGCCCGTAGAAATCCTTGTCCTGGTGCGTCAGCAGCATCAGGCACACGAACACGAAGAACACCGTCACGGAATTCTGCGGGGCATGCGTGCGCGGGCTGATGCGGCCGAACCATTCCGGCAGCAGGCCGTCCCGCGCCTGCGCGAAGAACTCGCGCGGCAGCGCGATGGCCGCCGCATTGAGCGACGTGAAGCCCGCGGTGAACGCGCCCAGCCCCAGGAACCACAGCATCCACGGCGGCATGAAGGACTCCGCCGTGGCGGACAATGTCACGGTCTTGTCCATCTCCACCTCGGGGTGGTTCGGGAAATGGCTCATGTACACCTGCCCCACAACGATGTAAATTAGCGCGACGATCGCCCCGCCCAGCAGCAGCGCCAGGGGTATGTTGCGGCGCGCATTGATGACCTCTTCGCCCATCTCCGCAATCACCTGAAACCCCATGCACGTCGAGTAACACAAGAGGATGCCGGTCAGGAACGCGGGCATGCCGTACGGCGGCGTCACGCCGATGTCGAGCGTCACGTGGGTGAGTCCCACCACGGCGTACAGCGTCAGCGCGGTCACGAATTGCGCCGCCATCACCACCTGCAGCGACATCGCCAGTTGCACGCCGAAGAGGTAGATAACCCAGAACAGCACGCACACCACCACCGCCGCCACATGGAGCGACACCGGCACAGGGATAAGCGCATCGAGCACGGGCTGCAGATAGACGCCCAGCGTGAGCGACACCACGCAGGTCGATGCCGCCGCGCCGAGAATCACCCAATACGACACCAGCGTGCCGATAAACGGATTGATCATCCGGCTGCTGAAGAAATAGCCCGCGCCATCGCGCGGAAGCGAACCCGCCAATTGAATCAGCGGTATCACGCCCACCAGCGACATGAGCATCGCCACGAGAAACGCCAGCCACAGCGCGGACCCCGTCTCATGCCCGATGGCGCCGATCATCACATAGATGCCCGCGCCAATCACCGCGCCCACCACCAGCGCCACCGCCCCCGCCAGGGATATATTGCGCTTCAGTTCGGCCTGCTGCCCGCTGCCGCTCATGGAAAGATCTCCCGATTCATGCTAAGAGGCAGGCAGCATACCCGCTCGGCAAACGCCGCACAAGGACGGAAGGACTTTGACAGGATTACAGGATGACTGGATGGAAGAGGAACAAGATTTTTAGACAGGATTTACAGGATTAACAGGATTGGAAGAGGGGCAATCAGGCCGTGTTCGTTCTTCTCTTCCTCTTCGTTCTTAAATCCTGTAAATCTTGTAAATCCTGTCCAAGTTCTTATCTTCTCTTGTCCCTCTTCGATCCAGTCATCCAGTTATCCTGTCAAAAAAGCCTACCGATGCGCCTCCAGCCCGATGACCTTGCCCGCGGACAGCACGCGCGGTCGCGGCATCAGCGTGGCGTCGATGCTGGGGATGCGGTTCACCGGACGGCCCAGCTGGTAGTACTTGTCGATCAGGTGCAGCGTGAGCATCAGCCGCGCGATGCGCAGCTGCCGCGGGTTCGCGTAGTACACGCCCAGCCCGCGCTCGCAGGCATAGGCGCGCGCATCGCCGCAGGCCTCCGGACGCGACGCATCGCGCTCGCTCCAGCCGAAGAGATCGTTGCCGGTCTCTTCTTCCACCTCCTGCTGTTCCTCGAAGTGCACGTTCAGCCGGTCGTAGAGCGACACCACGCGATCGAACCAGAAAAAGATGGCGCGGTAGCCTTCTTCCAGCAGGTCGATTTCGATGCGCGCGTCGTCGATGGTCGACAGCGACTGACGCGACAGGAAGCGCTCGCGCTCTTCGTTCACATCAGGCACCATCCGCACGCGCATCTTCTCTGTCGGGTCGCCGCTGTTGAAGCTTTCCAGCATCGTCGCAATGCTGAAGCGGTTGCCCGACAGCAGCCCGAACTCCGTCAGCATGCCCGCCGTAATCACGTCGTTCGCAATCGCATCGTCCAGGTCGTGGTCGCGCTGGAACACCGCGATGTTCCACTCCATGCCGATGTCGTTGCACAGCTTCGCGAATTCGCGCCCCACGCCCTCGGGACGGTGGCTCGCCGCGCGTTCGCACAGCGCATGAAACCGCTCGCCCAGGTTCCACTTCGCGCGGCGGAAAATGTTGTGCGCCAGCAGATAGCGGATCGTCCACAGGCGGTCCACCGCCTTCGCCGCGCGCTCCTCGTTGATACCACCCGCGTGGCACAACTGACCGATCCAGTAGTCCGCCCACTCGCGCAGCTTGCCCGCCACCTCGGTGCGCGGGGGACGCCGCACTTCCTCGAGCGCGCCGCGTTCCATGCCCGCCTTGCTCAGCACCGGCACCAGTTCATCGTTGAACGCCTTCGGCGTGTCGGCATACAGCAGCAGGTCTTCCGTCTGCGTGTCGTACAGGTAGCTGCGGTAGAAGTCGGTCGCCAGCAGATACTGCACGCTCAGCGATTGCGATTCGCTCACCAGCACGCGCGTCGCCTTGCAGAAATCCAGCCCGCGATCCACGATCGCCCCCGGCGATTCCAGCGCGCCCGGCAGCAGGAAATACGCCGCCACGCTCGTCTGCCCGCCCGCGCGCAGCAGATACGGCTGGGCGTTCATCCGCGCCGCGCCTTCCTTCGGCGAAAACGGCAGCGGTTGTTCCCACCCCAACATGCGCAGCAACTGCCCCGCGAAGCGGTGCTGGCCCGGACGCGCCGCGTCCGCCATCTCCGACCACCACGATTCGCACAGTTCCGTTATCTGGGCATTGGCCTTGATCATGGCACTCCGGCTCCTTTGGCTACCACGTATCCGGCGGATTCGATATGCCGCCACAACACATCGTCTCTCCGCCCCAGCAAATCCTTCCCCGACTTGAGAAAGGCGTCCACTTCCAAATCTTGTTCGCGCAGGCCCCGCAGAAACGAATCGGCCGATTGCCGCGACAGCGCGATGTTCGGCGGCGGCGACACCCGCGTCGATTCGCCCGTTTGCTCCACCACCAGGCACTGCTCCTCGTCCGCGCTCAGAAACGCCGCCCGCACCGCCGGGTCCACCGCCAGCTGCCCCCGCATCGCATCCACCGGTCCCGAGGTTTTCAGCACCATGCTGCGCAGTTCGGGGAAAAGGGGATGGTCGCGATCGACCTGGTAATACACGCGGTTGCCCTCAGGCCGACGGTACAGCAGCTCCGCCTCCGTCAGCCGCTCCAGCTCGCGCTGAATCGCCCGAATGGGCAGCCCCGTCGCCTGCTCCAATTGCCGCTGATAATAAGGACGCGCCGGATCCAGCATCAACACGCGCAGCACAGCGACACGGGCACTGCTTGAAAAGAGCAGCGATAACGCATGATGTGTGGTTTCTACCGCCAACATGAGCGTACTTGACACAACCTATGGGTCTGCTACGGCGCGATTATCGTTCGTGTTGTACTGCTTTCTGTGCGTAATGTATACAAAAGGTCGTCGTATGTCAACCCCAGTTTACCCGCCCAATCCGGACTATCCACACAATTCCCGCCCTCCCTCGTCTCTCGTTACATCGCTCCGCGGTGTAACGTATCGTCAGGCGCTCCGCGCCCCAGCCCTCAGAAAGCCTCCCGTGCCGCAGAGCGGCGGAGGACCCGTTACACCGCAGAGCAGTGTAACGAGGGAGGGGGAGTACGAGAGAATCTAGCTGCGGTGGGGCGAGACTCAGTCGAGCCATCTTGACGCGAGTGATTTTCGCCGGCCGACGCCCTGCATGCCGCACCCGCATTCGAGGGCAAGAGGCTTCTACTGTGGGCAAGTCTCCCGACCCGCCCACTCTTCTGACCGTCAAGGTCACTACACAAGTCTCCCCGCCACGCCTTGTAGTACCATCGCCCCCCGGAGGTGTCCCACATGCGCGCAATTGGCTTGACGACGCTGACCTTGTTTACCGCCTTGGCGGCGCTCGCCGAGGCGCCGCCGCTGGCGCAGTTCCGCGATGGTGCGAAGCATTACCGCGATGGCACGCAGGACGAGACCTACGAGCGCTGGCCGGCGGAGAACATCGCCGCGATTGCCGACAACATGCTGCTGTATCAGCACGCGAACGGCGGCTGGAAATCGAACTGGGATCCACAGCGCAGGCTTTCGCCCGAAGAGGCCGCGCGCATTCCCGGCGAGTTGAAGGAGATGGACACCACCTTCGACAACCGCGCCACCTACCCGCAAATCGAATACCTCGCCGCCGCCTACACGGCCACGGGCGATGTCCGCTATCGAGATGCCGTGCTGCGTGGTCTCGAATTCATGCTTATGGCGCAGCATCCCTGTGGCGGGTTTCCGCATTCCTACCCGAGCCAGGCGAACTACCGCCCGCTCATCACCTTCATGGACGATGTGACGCCCGGCGCGCTGACCACCCTCCGCAAGGCCGCGGCGGGGGAGGGGGACTTCGCCTTTCTCGACGCTGCCCTGCGCGAACGCCTGGCGGAAGCCTCTGCGCGCGGGCTCGATTGTGTCCTCCGCCTGCAGCAGCCCTGGCAAGGCGAACCCGGCGTGTGGGCCGGGCAATACGATCCCACGACCCTCCAGCCCGCCGGCGCGCGCAGTTTCGAGTTGCCCTCCTTCGTGTCTGCCGAATCCCTCACCGCCGTCCGCTACCTCATGGCGATTCCCGATCCTTCCCCCGAGGTAATCCGCGCCATCGAAGGCGCCGCCCGCTGGTACCGCGCCGCCGCGATACCCGGCAAACGCATCGAAGTCTTCCCCATCGACCCCGTCCGCTTCGACAACCACACCGCCACCAAAGACGTCCGCATTATCGACGACCCGGCCGCCGGTCCCATATGGGCCCGCTTCTACGAACTCGACTCCCTCCGCCCCTTCATGGCCAACCGCGACGGCAACAAGGTCTACGACCTCCAGGAAGTCGCCCTCGAACGCCGCACCGGCTACAGCTGGTACAACACCGCCCCCGCCAACTTCCTCGAATACGAATACCCGGCATGGGAACAGGGGCGGGAATAGGTCTTCGTTGCTACTCGCCTTGTACGATTGCAACAGGGCGCCTAGCGCCCCCTTGCTACCGAATCCGTTTACCTTCCCGCACGTGTTCCCTCTCGACACCGCTCCAAATGAAAACATAATAAGCTATAAATGCAAATAAAAGGAGAACCTCGTGCCCAATTTCAAAGCTGCAAGCCCTTTATTCGGGTTGCGTGCAACGACTGTTTCTCAGTATTATTCAGTCTGCGTGTTCACTGAAGGAGCAAAATCGTGCGAAGGGAGTAAGTTTTGATGACTCCCTATGAGGTTGGTGTTGAATTTGTGTGATTTTCGCGGACGTCTAAGGTGCTAGATATCGGGAATTTTCATAGGTCCATCTTGGACCAATTGGACGACGCGATTGCCGTTGTGGACGCCGCAGACCAGTTCTGCTTTGTCAATCAGTCGTTCGCCGAGCTGCACCATGCCGAGGTCGCCGATTTCGAGGGGAAGCTCCTCAGCGACTTGCGGTGCGCCCCGATGGCGCAGAACGGGCAGGTGCGGCACCGGATGGGGGACGGCTCCGAGAAACTGCTGGTGCTACACAGCCAACCCTTCGCAATGGGGGACGAAGGAGCGGCGGGCCGGCTGCTGCGAGCGCGCGAAGCCGTTTCGAGCTGCAAGGCGGCGAACTCCGAAGCGCTGTTCGTCCTGCTCGCTTGTCTTCCCGATGTGGTTATCGGGCTGGATGCGTCGTTCAACTACCGCTACGTGTCCAGCGTGAGCCGGCTTGTGTGCGGTTACGATGCCGAAGAATTGATAGGCCGCGATTCGCTCGAGTACGTTGTATCCGCAGATCGGGAAAAGGTGCGCGCGGCTTACCGCTGCGCGCTCGACAAGGGCTCGCCGATCGGCGTCGAGTTCCGCCGATTGCGCAAAGACGGGAGCGATTTCCCCGTCGAAAGCTATGGCCGGCCCGCGCCGGATTCCCTTCGGGCGGAAGGAATCGCGCTGATTTGCGTCGTTCGCGATACCACGCGCCGCACCGAAACGGAAATCGCGCTCCGCGAGAGCGAATACCGGTACCGGCTATTGGCGGAGCACGCTACCGATATGATCGCGCTCGCATCGTCCGATCTGCGCTACGAGTATGTGTCGCCGGCCTGCAGCCGTCTGTTGGGTTACGCCGCCGAAGAACTCGTCGGCTGCCCGGTTTCCCAGTTCGTGCATCCGGAGGATTGGGTCCACATTGAAAAATCCCGGGACGAGCTGAAGGTCGAGGAGCCGCGCGCCTTTACCTACCGGCGCAAGAAGAAAGACGGCAGCTGGATCTGGCTGGAGTCGAACGTCAGGCGCTACGCGGAGCCGGGCGCTACCGAGGCGCAGGGATACGTCGTCGTCGCGCGCGATGCCACCGAGCGCGTTGCCCGCGAAGCCGCGCTCGCGGAAAGGGAGTCGCTGTTCCGTCAAATCGTGGAAAACATCAATGGCGTGTTCTGGCTGCACGATAGCCAGGGCCTGCTATATGTGAATACCGCCTATGAACGCCTGTGGGAGCGCAGCCGTGAGAGCCTCTATGCCAAGCCAGGCAGCTTTCTCGAAGCGGTGCACCCCGACGATCGCGGGCGCGTCGCGCGCCGGCGTTACGAGTCGTCGACGGATCGCGCCGCGTATTTCGACGAAGAATACCGCATCGTCCGGAAGGACGGGAGCATCCACTGGATATGGGCGCGCTGCTTTCCGATTCAGCACGGGGCCGACGCCGCCTGGCGCATTGCCGGATTTGCGGAGGACGTGACCGCGCGGCGGGCCGCTCAGGTCGCCCTGCGCGAAAGCGAAGCGCGCTACCGTCTCCTCGCGGAAAACGCCACGGACCTCATCGGCAAGGTGGACACCGAAGGCAATATTCTGCAGCTTTCCCCGATGCTGGAAGGATTTTCTGGCTATACCGCGGCATCGCTGATAGGCCGCTCGCTGTACGATTTCGTCTACGAACCCGACAGACCGCTCATCCGCGGGGCGCAGGCGGCATTGCAGCGGGGCGGCCGGCGCCCCAGCGCCCGCGCCGAATTCCGGCTGCGGCGGAAAGACGGATCGCTGCTGTGGGTGGAGGCCACCGGTAAACTTGTCACCGCTACCTCCGCGGACGACCGCGGAGAAGTCGTTATCGTCGTTCGCGATATCTCCCGTCGGAAAGCGGCCGAAGAACAAATCCGCGCGTACAACGAAGACCTCGAGTCCATGGTGAACGAACGGACCGTCCGGATTCACGAACTGGAACGGCAGCGCATGCATTCGGAACACCTGGCCGCGACGAGCCGTATGGCCGCCTATATCGCCCACGAAATCAACAATCCCCTTGCCGGCGTCAAGAACGCGTTCCATCTCGTGCGGCGCGCCGTACCCGCCGAGCACAAGTATTCCCCTTATCTCGGCCTGATCGACCAGGAACTCGAGCGGATGGAATTCATCGTGAGGCAGATGTTCGCATTGCACCGTTCCGACCACGAATGCCCCCGGATGATTTTGCTTCATTCGGTTTTCGAGGAGGTGGTGACGCTGCTGGAACGGAAATGCCGCCAATCCGAGGTCGCCATCCGAACCTCGTTACCCGCCGGACGCCGCGAAATCATGCTCCCCGAGGTGTACTTGCGGCAGATTCTCTTCAACCTCCTGAGCAATGCGGTGGAAGCATCGTCGGCGGGCGGAACCATCGGCCTCGCGGCCGACATGCACGGAGATCTGCTGGAAATAGAAGTGCAGGACCACGGGGAAGGGATGACGCAGGAAGTCGAAGCGCATGCGTTCGAGCCCTTCTATTCGACGAAAAGCGATGAGTGCGCCGGCATGGGCCTCGGTCTGGCCATCACTCGGGACTTGGTATCCGCGATGGACGGCACGATTACACTGGAGACCGCCCCCGGCCGCGGCTGCAGATTTTCCATCCGGATTCCCTTGGCCGACGCGAACGGTTCGTGAGCACCATGCCTGATCTCAATATCCTGATTGCAGACGACGAAGCGACGTTTCTCCACGCGACCTGCGAACTACTGCGCATAGAGGGCTACTCATGCCATGCCGCTGCGGACGCCGCCGCCGCCGCCGCGCTCTGCCAAGAAGAGGAGTTCGACTTGGTCATCGCCGATATCAAAATGCCGGGGAACGCCGGCCTGGAATTCGTGCGCGAACTGCCCGCGTACGCCCCGGGGGCGCCGGTCATCCTGATCACCGGATATCCAACGCTCAACACGGCCATATCGGCGCTCCGGCTCACGGTCTTCGACTATTTATGCAAGCCGCTCTCTTTCGACGAATTCCTCAAGGTGATCCATCGCGCCGAGGCCCAGACCATATCGATGCGCGCCTTGCGGCGGTTCCAGCAGCGCCTTGATCGGTGGCGTGCCGACGCGGCGCAGCTCGATGCGCACGCGGCGAGCGCGCCGGCGAACCCGGGACAGGCGACCCTCTACACGGAAGCTTTCGCCGAACTCGCGTGCAGGAACCTCACAGACGCGGTCGCCGACCTGAGCGCGCTCGCGCGCGGCGCCGCCCGGCAGCGCGGAGTGCAGGACCCGTGCCGCGCGCTGCATTGCCCCCGATTGCGGGAATATAGCGATACGCTTCGTGACGCGGCCGAGACGCTGGAGCGTACCCGTTCGGCCTTCAAATCCAAGGATCTGGCTCGCTTGCGCAAGCGCATTGAAGACCTGTTGGGCGCCGCCAATCGCCCATACGCGTAGCCCGGCTGTATATTTCACTTGCCTTTTAAGCAAGTATCTGGTAGCGTAACGTGCGTTATGGAGCGTATGCCGGCAGTCTTCGCCCGATGCCGGATACGGACCGCAGGGAATCTTATATATCGCGTGGCCGCCGCCAGGGCGGGCCGCCTTTGCGGACAGGATTAAGGCCTGTAAGTAGAAGGCACGCACTGCTGCATGTAAATGCAGGGTGCGTGCCTTTTTTTGTTTTTCGCCCGCCCGTCAGATGTCTCGCGGGCGCGTGCGCGAGAGGTAGGAGGGAACGTCGATTGGCACCTGAACCGAAGCACTCGGAGTCAGCCGGGAGCGAGGAGCCGCGCCAGCCCAGCCTGCTCGCTGCGATTCTGGAATGCGCGGGCGAGGCAGTCGTGCTCACGGACCGCGATTCTATGATTCAATACGTGAATCCCGCCTTCGAGGTACAGACCGGATACGCCTTAAAGGAGATGCTCGGGCGGCGTCCCAGCGTTCTGCAGAGCGGCCAGCAGAGTCCGGAATTCTACCGGGACATGTGGACTATCCTGCTGCGCGGCGATACCTGGCGCGGGCGTATCGTCAACCGCCGCAAGGATGGTTCGCTCTACACCGCCGAGGAAACGATCACTTCAGTTTGCGACGAGTCTGGAATGATCCGGCATTTCATCGCGATCGAGCGTGATATCACCGACCAGATCCGGGCGGAAAACGCGCTGCGCGAAAGCGAGAAGCGGTTTCGGCTGCTTGCGGAAAACATGGCCGATATCATCTTGACGATATGTCCAGATGGTGGGATATCCTTTGTCAGCCCATCCATTCACAGGGTCTGCGGGTACGATACGGCAGCACTCTTCGACGCCCCGCTGGAGCGTCTTTTCACCGATGAATCCTGCCTGTTTCTGCGCGCGGCTGCCGCCAGCCTGGCGGGCCCCGCCACAACCGTCCGCACCATGGATGTACAGGTGGTCCGCCGCGACGGGAGTCTGTTCTGGGCCGAAGCCGCTCTGTCCCGATTGTGCGAGTACGCAGGCGAATCCTCGAGTATTGTAGTCGTGCTGAGGGACATCACCGGGCGCCGCAAACTGGAGGAAGACCTGCGCGAGTCCCAGAAGCTCGAGGCCATCGGTCGGCTGGCTGCCGGTGTCGCCCATGATTTCAATAACCTGCTTACGGTAATCCAGGGCTATACCGCGTTATTACTGGAGAATCAGGCCGGCGGGCCCGGCGCGGCGAAATGGCTCGGGGAGATCGCGAAGTCCACCGAGCGGGCCGCCTCGCTCACCAGTCAACTCCTTGCCTTCGGCCGCAAGCAGCACCTCCGCCCCGATTACATCGATTTGAACGACGGCGTCAAGGGCATCGCCGCCATGCTGGCGCCGCTCCTGGATGACCGCATCGCGCTTGTGTGCGACCTGCAAGAGGGGCTGCACACCATCTACATGGATATGGTCCAGCTGGAACAAGTGCTCATGAACCTGGCGATGAATGCCCAGCATGCCCTGCCGGATGGCGGTGTTATCAGAATCTCGACAGCGAATCTGGATGACACCGATGCTGACGCCGAGGCGACCGCGTCAACCGCGCGCGACGGCGTCTTGCTAATCGTCGAGGACGATGGAGTCGGCATGGCTCCCGATGTGCAGGCCAGGATTTTCGAGCCCTTCTTCACCACGAGGCTGCTCGGGCAGGGAAGCGGTCTTGGACTGTCTACCGTGTACGGAATCGTGAAACAGAGCGGCGGAGATATCACGGTCGAGAGCGAACCGGGAAAAGGCACGCGATTCCGTATCCGGCTTCCCGCGGCCGGGAGACTTCCGGCCTCTCCGGAAGGGGAATCGGAGCCGCCGGAAGATGCCCCGAAGGGCCGCGTGCTGCTCGTTCACCGGAAGGGCTGCGCGCAGCGGCTCCTCCAGCGCGCGCTTGAACGCCGGGGCCACTGCGTGGAAACCGCTGCGGATCTTTTGGAAGCCGCTGAACTCGTGCGGCAAGACCCGCAGTACGACCTTGTACTGGCGGAGAATGCGCTGCCGCGCGAGCGCGCGGCCCAGTTCGCCTTGAGTCTACGGGAACATAACCCCGGAACCGCAGTACTACTTATCCAAAGCGCTTCCATCGGGGCACTGGCTCCCGGCGACTTGGAGGCCCTGGGCTGGGAAATCATACTCAAGCCATACGCGCCGGGCGTATTCCATAGGAAAGTGGAGGACCTCATCGAGGCGAGCCGTGCGTCGTCGGCACACAGCGGATTGGAAGCGGAATGAGGGGCGCTGAAGGTACGCCCGTTGGCACGCAGCAAGACCTCGAGCGGAGACGTTTCACCCGGGTTAGCGGCATTGCCAGCTGTAGTTTCGCGCTTGCGGGCGGCGGAGAATGCATCGGCGCGCCGATCCGGGATATCAGCCTTAACGGCGCTTACATTCTCGCCAAGGTTCCTCCGGACTCCGATGCCTCGATTCGTATGGACGTGCTGGTGCAAGCGCCGGGGCGCCCTCCGGTCATCGCACTCGATGTACGGGTGGTGCGGCGAGAAGCGCGCGGCTTCGCCGTAGTGTTCGATTTCCAAACCGACTCTAATCAACAGGCCCTCCGCAATGCGGTCTTTTTCCACGCCTCGGCCGCGCTGCCGTGGGATATCCCCTAAACACCAGGAGAACCGTCCATGGGTTCAGATTTCGTCCTTCCGATCATTGAGAGTGTCTATCATATTTTCGAAGTGGAACTCGGGGTGACGGCGCAGCGCGGTCCCGTGATCCTCGAGGCCCAATGCGCGGGCCCCAGCGGCATAACCGTATTCATCGGGATGACCGGACCCATCTCGGGCACCTTGGTGCTGGGCTTTCCAGATGCGACCGCCCGGAGGATCGCCGACCATCTCCTCGATTGCGAGCCCGACCTGTCGGCGGATATCGTCGCCGAGACCTTCGCGCAACTTGCCAGAACCCTGGCGCGGAATGCGCGGCTGCGGCTCTGTCTTTCCCAGGACCAAGCGACCGAGATGTGCCTGCCGATTGTCGTCCACGGGCAGCATTTCTTCGTGTGCCATCAACGGGAAAGTTCATGGATTGATATACCATTCGCCAGCGGACACGGTCCGTTTTCACTGCGGCTGGCCCTGGCTGCGGAAAAAGTGCCCGTCTGATTCAGCGCCCGGATCGAGGTATCGGGGAGCCTGAATTCCATCGCGGATACGAGGCCGCTTGCGCCACCCACGCTACTGCGCGTAGATTCTGCGGATTGCGCAACGGGAGGCGGGCCATGCAGGACGAGGTACAGGAGCGGCGGCGGTTCGTTGTCATGATGGCGGCCTTCGCGGCGGTGAAGATCGCGTTTCACCTGCTCGCCGCGGGTCTGGGGCCGTACGGCTATTTCCGCGACGAGTTCTATTACCTCGATTGCGCCGCGAATCTCTCGTGGGGCTATGTGGATCAGCCGCCGTTTTCACTCGCGGTCCTACAACTCTTCCGCACGTTGCTGGGCGAATCGGTCTGGGCCATCCGTCTTCCCGCGATTCTGGCCGAAGCCGCCACGCTGGTGCTGGCCGGGGTTATCGCGCGAGAAATGGGCGGCCGCCGCTTCGCGCAGTTCCTCGCCTGCGCCTCGCTGCTGGTGGCGCCCGTCTTTCTCACCATGTCCAGCTTCTTCTCCATGAACGCGCTCGACCACCTCTTCTGGGCGCTCGCCGCCTGGCTGCTGGTCCGCATCATCAACACCGGCGACGGCCGACTCTGGCTGTGGTTCGGCGTGGTGGCCGGGTTGGGACTGCAGAACAAATACAGCATCGGCTTTTTCGGCGGGCTCATGGCCGCCGCGCTCCTGCTCACCCCCGAGCGCCGCTTCTACCGCGATTGGCGTCTGTGGGCCGGCGGCGGCATCGCGTTCATCCTCTTCCTGCCGCATCTCGTGTGGCAGCAGTGGCACGGCTGGCCCACGCTGGAATTCATGCACGACACCAACGCCTACAAGAACGTGCCGCTCACGCCGGGCAAATACCTCACGGGGCAGCTGCTGTTCATGGGCCCCCTTGCCGCGCCAGTCTGGATAGGCGGCGTGGTCTGCGCGCTGTTCTTTTCCACGCGCCGCTACCGCATCTTCGCCTTCATCTATCTCGGCATGCTCGCCGTGTTCTACGTGTCCAACGGCAAGTCCTACTACCTCGCGCCCATCTACCCCGTGCTCCTCGCCCTCGGCGGCGTCTGCTGGGAACACCTCACCGAACGCCGCCGCTGGATCGGCTGGATCCTCGCCGGGCTCGTGCTGGCCAGCGGCGCCGCGCTCGCGCCCCATGCCATGCCCCTGCTCCCGCCCGAGCGCCTCATTGCCTACCAGGGCGCGATGGGCCTCAAGGCTCCGCAGCAGGAAGTGGCCCATTCCGGCGTGCTGCCGCAGCACATCGGCGACCGGCTCGGCTGGCTCGAATACGCAGCCATGGTGGCCAAGGCCTTCCACGCCCTGCCCGCCGAAGACCAGACCCGATGCGCCCTCCTCGTCAGCAACTACGGCGAAGCCGGCGCGCTCAACCTCTCGCAGCAAGACCTCGGCCTCCCGCGCCGCGCCATTTCGGGCTACATGAACTACTACCTCTGGGGCCCCGGAGATTGGGACGGACAAGTTGCGCTGGTCTACTGGCCCGAGCGCGAACTGCTGGACGAGCTCTTCGATTCCGTCACCGAGGTAGACCGCTTCAGCGATCCTTACGTCATGGCGCGCCAGAACGACCGCCCGCTCTATCTCTGCCGCGGCCTCAAGGTCCCGGTAGACGAGGCCTGGCCCCGCTTCAAGCGCTACTATTAGCGCCCGCCCGCGCAATCTGCTAGGCTTGCCGCATGTGTGGACGTTATGCACAAGGCCGCGCGATTCCGGAGTTGTTGTCGCGCTATGCCCATCTCGGCGGGTTGCTCGTGGCGACGGAGCAGACCCTGCTCACGGGCTACAACATCACCCCGGGTGCCTACGCCACCGTCGTGTTCAAGGACGCCGTCCAGGCCCAGCTCGGGCCGATGCGTTGGGGCCTAGTGCCGCGCTGGGCGAAGTCGCTCGAGACGCTGAAATCGAAGCCAATCAATGCCCGCAGCGAGACGGCCGACACCGGGCCGATGTTCCGCGATGCCTTCCGCTCGGGCCGTTGCATCGTACCGGCCATGGGGTTCTACGAATGGAAAGGCGCGAAGCCGCCCAAGCAGCCCTACTTCATCTACCGCAAGGGCCAGGACATCCTCTCCTTCGCCGGTCTCTGGTCGCGCTGGAAACAGCCCGACGGTGCGGAGCTGGTCACCTTCGCTATCCTCACCACGGCGGCGAACGAAGCGGTAAAGCCCGTGCACGATCGCATGCCCTGCATTTTGCAGAGCGAGTCGGAAGAGGCCGAATGGGTCGACCCCGCCAGCAAGCCCGCGCGCTGCAAAGAACTGCTGCGCCCCTGCCCCGCCGACGAAATCGCGCTGCACCCCGTGTCCACCGCCGTCAACCGCCCCGGCTACGACAGCCCCGAATTGATTCAGCCGCTGGGGTAAGGCGCTCAGGTTCGAATCGCCACGTTCATGAGTGCCAATGCCGCGGCGCAACGTGAAAACCGAGCGCTGGGTCTCCCATCCTTGAGGGCCAAGGGCCCGACCTATACCAGCCTGGGCCAACGGCCCAGGAACAGGTCGTTCCCATCGATCTGAGGGCTGAAGGCCCGATCTATAAAATGGGCCGCGTCTTCAGCGCTCAGCTCTCGGGCGGTCCTATCTACCTGGGCCGTTGGCCCAGGCTGGTATAGGTCGGGCCCTTGGCCCTGACGTTTGCCGACTGTCGGCCATGTGGCCATTACCGGGCCTGCACCCGACGCGACCAACATTATCTATTCACCCGCCTGCGGCCTCGGGGGCCTTGCGGTTTTTGCGCTTCACGCGCAGGTTGATGCATTCCACGAAGACCGAAAAGGCCATGGCGGAATACACGTAGCCCTTTTCGATGTGCTGGTGGAATCCTTCCGCCACCAGCACCAGCCCGATCATCAGCAGAAACGACAACGCCAGCACCTTCGTGGTGGGGTGCCGCTCGATAAACCGCGCGATGCGCCCGGAGAACAGCAGCATCACGCCGATGGCCAGCACGATGGCCGTAATCATGATGGTGATGGCATGCCACGGGTGCTCCGGATCCTGCTTCACCATGCCGACTGCCGTGATGACGCTGTCGAGCGAGAACACGATATCGAGCAGGACGATCTGCGTCACCACCGAACCGAACTGCGCCGACTTCGGCTGGTGCAGCGTTTCGTGCGAGCCCTCCAGCTTGTCGTGGATCTCGTGCGTCGCCTTGTATATCAGGAATCCGCCGCCAAGCAGCAGCACGAGATCGCGTCCGCTGATTTCATGTCCGAAGAGTTCCATCAGCGGCGCGGTGAGGCCCATCACCCAGGTGATGCTCAACAGCAGCAGCACGCGCACGCCCATCGCCAGCATCAGCCCCACATTGCGCGCGCGGTCCTGCTGGTGCGCCGGCAGCTTGCCGGAAAGAATCGCGATAAACACGACGTTGTCGATGCCGAGCACGATCTCGAGCACGGTCAGGGTGAGCAGCGCGGCCGCATTTTCCACGCTCAGAAACTCTATCATCGGGTGTAGCTCCATCCGGTCAGGGTTGCGGATTGCATCATAGGCGGGCGCGCCCCCGCGTGTGCAAGCTTCAACGCGGGTAGCCCTGCCACAAGTATTCCAGCGCCTCCGGCAGCAGCTGCCCCTTCACCACGCCCTCGCAGTGCCGGGCATTGCGCGCGAATACGAATTGATACGGATAGCCCTTTTCCGCCAGCGCCGCCGCCATGCGTTCGTTCGCCACCACCCAGTCGTGCATGTCGTCGCGCATGCAGTTCGGGTTGTACAGATCCTGATCGCCCACATGCATCCAGATGCGCAGCGGCTTGCGCGACGCGTCTGCAATCAGGTTCTCGTGAAATCCCCACGCGCCATGCGGCGTCTCGGGATTCCACGGCCACTGCTGATTCACATAGGTGCCGGAGAAACTGAGCACGCGGTGGTACAGGTCCGGCCGGTACCACGCCATGATAAACGCGCACGCCGCGCCCGAGCTGCAGCCCATCGCCGCGCGGCCCTCGGGGTCGCGCGTCAACTTCACGCCGCACTCCTGCTCCACTTTCGGCAGCACCTCCGTCTCCACGAACTCGGCGAACTGCCCCGACATCGTGTCGTACTCGAGGCCGCGCTGGCTGCCCTGCGCATCGCCGCCGCCATTGCCGATCGAAATCGCGATCATCGCGGGCACGCGGTGCTCGGCGATCAGCGCATCCAGCGCCTTGAACAGCATCGGGTCCGGTCCGTCCGTGCCCACAATGAACGTCGCTTCGGTCCCGGGCTCGTATTGCTGCGGCACATACACCGCCACCTTCCGCGTGTACGGCGCCGGATGACTCGTCGTCACGATCAGTTTCGCCGGATTGTCGGGGTCCACCGTGCCGAAGGTGTCCGGCTCGCGCGCGATGCCCGGGTAGATCGCGCTCTCGGTCGATTCCATGATCAGGTCGTGCACGGTGCCGCGCGGAATGTCGTCGCGCCGCGCGAACTCCGGGGCGGGACTGTGGGTGGGACCCAGGATGAAATTGCCATCGGCATCCGCCGGCGGCACGGTGCCATCGGGCAGCTCCGTCGCGGTGACGTAGCCCGGCGTGTCTGGCGCGCGCACCGGCGGTTCCTCGCGCGGCGGCGCGGCAAGTGCCGTGGCCCCGAGCAGCAGGCCGGCCACCAGTCCCAACGCCAATCCCTGTGATTTCATGGGGCGGCTCTCCTTCCCTATTTACCCGGTCTCCGCATCGAGTCTGCCTCAATCCAAGCGCCGGAGTATAGTCCGCCGGAAATGTGCGGACGAACCGTCCGGTTCCCCATTCGGCCCCGCAGTCAGCGTATTCATGTATTTAGCGCCTATGAATCTTTCACTGTCAGGTAATTACTTGTCAGATTAACGGAACCCCTCGCACTATCGCAGGGTTTTACACAGCAGGTTGAAGTGCAATCGAAGGGAGCATCGCTATGGCAACGGCAATCCGTTCACAGCTTCCCGGCGTCGTATTCAGTTCCGATGGCCTGTCTGCGGCCAATACCCTCGAAGTCTGGCGCGACGCCGTGTCGCCCGTACTCGAGGCCCTGCCCGACAGCGACGTGCTCGATATCCGCGCCGAATGCTACATGGTGGACCGGATTCTCGTGAATCGCAACCGCGTCGGCCGCATTCGGTACCGCCATAACCCGAAAAGCACGCTACATGCCCACGCGGATTTGATATTGCTCCAGTATTATGTGGGTGGCTTCGAGGAACTTGTGACCGATTCCGGCAGCCACACGCTGCGAGCCGGGCACGTATGTCTGCGCGATTGGGCGCACGGCTTTGAAAGCAGGTTGCACGGCGCCGAGCAATTCGGCATCGCGATTCCGCGCGAACTGATCCGCGCGAGCGACTGGATGTACCGTTGCGCGCCGTTCCTGAGTTGGCCGGCCAGTTCCGCGCGGGGTTCCGTGCTTGCGGCGGCCTGCGAGGGATTGTGGAGCAGCATGGCGGCCGCCGATCCCAAAGAGGCGCCGGCCCTCGCGAACGGTATCGTGGGACTCATCAACGGATTCCTCGACAGCGATCGCGCGGTGGAAGGACGTGCACTGCAAGACGCCACGCTCGAGGCCATGAAGCGTTTCCTCACCGCGAATCTCGACTTGCCCGAGTTGGGTGTGGATCACCTTTGCCGGCAATTCGGTGCATCGCGCGCGAAGGTCTACCGCATGTTTCAGCAGGAGGGCGGCGTGCATGCGTATATCCGCGACCAGCGGCTTGATCGCTGCTACCGCGAACTCACGCTGCCGCGCCAGGGGCGGCGCCCGGTCCGGCAGGTTGCGGAGAAGTGGGGCTTCTTTGATGCGAGCAACTTCCGCCGCCTGTTCCAGAAGCGGTACCGGCTGACTCCCAGCGAGGCGCAATCGCTGGCCGAGCGCATCGAGCCCCGGCGGCTGCATGGCCCCTCCGGGGATTCGAGCAGCACGGGACAGCTGTACCACTGGCTGCAGTCGCTGTAGCGCCGGCAGCATGAGACGTAAGTACCTTGAAACTTGAGACGCCAGACCACGCGGAATCGACACCGCTGCGCTATCGTGGCTGAGGCAGGGAACGTGGCGGAGATTTCGGAGGCAACAGCTATGCAGGTTCAATGTTGCGTGTGTAAGCGGGTCCGCACCGAAACGGGCTGGGAGGCCAAGGTCGCTGAGTCGGCCGTGTGCAGCCACAGCTACTGTCCGCAATGCGCGGAAGAGGCCTTCGCCGATATCCGCGCGTACCACAACCGCGAGCAGCCGCGCTCGGGACGCACGCTCGCCGCGGCCATGCGTCGGCTGTCGCAGGGCCTCGGGTAGACTCGGGGCCTACGGCTCAAGAAATCCCGCAGCAAGTCCGGTCGCATCGAGCGGCACCCGCCATACGCAGCGCCCGTCACTTACCGATACCGGCAAGGCATCGTCGCTGAGTATGGACTTCCATTGGGTGGGCGCGGCCAGGCCGGGGGGCAGGGGGACCTTAAGTTCCGCCTCGCCAGCTTCGTGATTTGCAGCATAGGCCACCACGAACAACCGCTCTTCGCCGCATTGCAGCGCACGCACGCGGCAGACAGGCAGGTCGAGCGCGCCGATGGGGGAGAGGGGGCACGACACCGCCAGCGAGGGAATCAGCGGCCGCACCTCGTTCATCACGCGTTCGAAGCGGCTGCGGTCGTCGTCGCCCGGCCGCTCGGGGTCGGTGCTGCTGATGGGGATCGCGCTGTAATCGTGAGGGCGTGCCGCCGGTCTGAACAGCAACCCTTTGGCACCCGACGCGATCGTAAGATAGACCAGCGCCCGGATCTCCTCGTCTCGCAACGGCGGATCCTCGGGCGAGGCGAGCTGGCTGTAGGCGCCGCCGTACAGGCTCGCGTCTTCAATGAGACCAACGAAGCCGCCGGGCTCGACGGCATGGGACACCAGACCTGCGATATCGAACCACCCCGGCCAGGGTTCCGCCTCGCCGCGCGTGAGGTTCGAGGCCTGCAGGTTGACCACCGCCCGGGGCGCACACGCGGCAAAGGCCTCGAGCCCCGCCGGCAGCCGGTTGCGGCAGAAGTGTACCGTCGCCGGTGCGGCCGCCATGCCGCTGCGCCACGACGCGATCTTGTTCCCCACGACGTCCCACGGCCCGTGCTGATGCGTCGGGCAGACGAAGGCTGCCGGGGCCTCGTGCTCCCATTGCACCGCGAAATCGCTCGCGGAGCACAGGGGCGCGCCGGCCCAGCCGCTGCCGTTCGACGTGTCGAGTTGAAAGATCTTCTCCGTGCCGCTCGGCGGCGCATCGCGGAACGGCCGCAGCACGCGCAGCCCTGTCGCGCCCGGTGGAATCTCCAGCGGCGGGGTATCGCCCGATTCGACGCCTTGCAGGTGCACCGCATTCAGTGTCACCGGTTCCGCGTGGTCGTTGCGCCAATAGGTGTACAGCGAGTCTCCCTGGTACACGCAATACACGGGCACCAGCGGACTGCCGCCGGGTTGCAGCGGAATCCTGGTGCCGGCCTGCAGCGACGCGATGACCTCGCCGGGACGGCTCTTGGCGCGCTTCAATGCGAATCGCAGCCACGTGGTCTCGCCGGGCGCCACGCGCTCGGGCGTCGCGAGCGTCCACCACACATGCACCGGGTCCTGATCCGCCGCGGCTTCCAGCCGATCGACGAGGCACATCAACGGCGCGCTCGAAGCGTTTTGCAGGATCGCGTTGTGCGTGCCCTCGGGGTGTTCGTAAAAGCTGAGTACCCGCCACGGCGACTCCGGTTCGGGTGCTTCCGGCGCCGCCGCAGGAGCCAGCGCCAGCGCCGCGGCGACAAGCAGACTAATGGACATAGCCGAGCGCGCGTAGCTGGCCGATCAACTCGTCCAGCGAATCGCTTCCTGCGGGCACCGCGACCGAGGCGTCCTGCGTCGTGCGCCGGAATGTGTCGATGGAACGCGCCCGCAGCGCGTCAAACTCGAGCTGCATCGCCGCCGCCCGCCCGGGTTTCTCGGCCGACACATCGTGATGCTCGCCGGGATCCGTGCCGAGGTCGAACAACTGTCTCGCATTCGTCGCCGTATCGACCACGAGCTTGTGGTCCGACGCGATCAGCGCCTCGAATTGGTAGGGCGGCAGATCGAGCCAGGCCGGAATCGGCCGGTCCTCGGGGACCGCCGCCTGTCCGTCGCGCAGCAAGTCCACTCCGTCGAGTTCGGCGGGCACCTCGAGACCGAGTTCGTCGAGCAGCGTCGGCAATACATCGGCCAGACTGACTGCGCTATGGCTTCGCTGATCCGCCGCGATTCCCGGTCCGGAAATCATCAATGGCACGTGCAGCACTTCGTTGAACAAGGTGTAGCCATGCGCGAGCCGGCCATGCTCCAGGAACTCGTCGCCGTGATCGCCGAACACCACCACCACCGTATTCTCGAATTCTCCGCGACGCTGCAGGTGGGCAATCAGCCGCCCGACCTGTTCGTCGACATAGCGTAGCTCGTCGCGGTAGAGCGCGCGGAGGCGTGGCACGTCCACCTCGTCAGCGGGGGCATCCAGTGGCGCAGGCGCGTTGTTCCATTGGTCGATCTCGCCGTATTGCGTGCCGCCGTAAAACGGCCGATCCCCTTGGTAGGGCGGCTGATAATTGTGGTGCGCGTCGAAGTAATTCAGGAACAGGAAGAACGGCCGGTCGTCGTGCGACCGCCGCTCGAGCATCGCAATCGCGCGGTCGGTAATCAGCGAACCCGTGTGCCCGGTGTGAATGTCCACGCTCGGGTTGCCCCAGCGCCGGATGAACACGTCGGCCTGCCGATCGAGCAGATAGGTCGCGTCGTCGTATTGCTGGAATCCGCGCGCGAATCCGAACAGCCGGTTCAGCGGCGGGGCGGACACCACCCCCATCGTTTCGTAACCGCGCTCGTAGAGCAGTTCCGGTAGCGATGGCCACGCGGGCGACAGGCGCTCGTCGTGCCGCATCGCGCCATGCGTGCGCGCGAAGCGCCCAGTGAACACGCTGGCATGCGCGGGCTTGGTCCACGACGAGGTGCTGTACGCCTGCTCGAACACCACGCCCCTCTCAGCGAGCATGTCGATATTCGGCGTATGCGCCTCTGAGTCGCCATAGCAGCCCAAGGCATCCGCACGAACGGTGTCGAGACTCACCAGCAACACGTTCGGCGCTCCGTCCTCCGGCGCCGCATCCGCAATCCGAGGCGTTAGCGGCGCGGCCTCGATGCCGCGCAAGAGATGTTCGAGCGTGCGCACCGACCGATGTTCGCGGTCCTGCTCGATGGCGCGCACATACGCGGGCACGGCCTGCGCCTCGCCGTGCAGCAGATACTCCACATACGCCCGCGTGGTCAGCACCTGCCGCAGGTTTTCCGGCTGCGGGTCCGCCGCAATCTGCGCGTCCAGCGTCGCGGCCGCCTTTTCGTAGTCGCCCATACGCAGGTCGATTAGCGCGCTCAACGTCGTCAGCTTGTCGCGCGTCCGCTCGGTCGCCTCCCCGCGCGCGTTCCCAATCGCGGCGCGCGCCGCCGCGTAGTCCTCGCCCAGGTATTCCGCCACCGCCATGCCGTAGCGGGTCGATTCGCGCTGGCCTTCCTTCGGGAAATCCAGCACCAGCTGGCGCTCCGCCAAGACCACCCGCTTGAAGTCGCGCCAATAGAAATAGTTCACCGTCGCGAGCCGGGTCAGCCGCGGCACCCGCTCCGCGGGCGTGCGCAAGTAGGGCAGGAGGCGCTCGATCGCATCGCGCTCCGGCTCCCACCGGCCCTGCTGATTGAATGCCGCCACAGCCCGCGTGAGCAGATCGCGCTGCAAATCCCTATCGTCCCCGGCCCCTGCCGAAAGCCTCACCAGCACCTCCGCTGCGTCGCGCGCGGCCGTCTCGCATGCGGCGCGTCCGTCGCCGGTCAGACCGTCCCGATGTTCGTGCGCCAATTGCTGCAGCGAAAGCGCAATCGCCTGCGGCGTAATCGTCTCCGAGGGGACTTCCGCGGCCGCATCCAGACAGTCGCGGACGTAGTCCAGAAACGCCGCATAGTCGGCCTCTTCCAGTGCCTGCGCCGCGCCCGACAACAATTGCCGCGCTCGCAAGAAGTCCAGCGTAGCTTCCAGTTCCTCGTCCGGCGCTTCGAGCAGCGGCAGCAGCACCGCTATCGCGCGCCGCTCCGCCGGTACATCCGCCGCCCGCAGCACGCAATCCACCTCCGGCCGGAGCAGCCAGCCATTCGCTTGCTCCGCATACGCCCGCAGCCGCGGATACAGCTTGCCCGCCGCGAGCGTGTCCACGGGCAAAATCTCGGCGAACGCGGGCAGCAGCAGCCGGAATGCGCCGCGTCCATCCCCGTCCCGCCAGGCCGCATCGGCCAGCACCACCCGCGCGGCCCGCGCCGGGGCGCTCGCGCCATGCGCCACCACTTCGCGGCAGAGCGCAATCGGATCGGGCACGGTGTCCAGCAGCATGTAGAACGCGCGCGCGGCAACACGCGACTTCGGCAATGCGCGCATCAAGTCTTCCAGCGCATCCGTGCCGCCGCCTTCCGCTTGCCGCGTCTCCAGCGCATACAGCCCCAGCGGCTCGTCGGCGTAGGTGCGCGCCACCGCAAGCAGCTTGTCGTCTCGCGTCTCGCCCGGCGCCACCGCGAGGAAAGCATCGAGCGCCGCCTCCGCCATGGGATGCGCAGGCAGGCTTTCCAGCACAAAATGCCATTCGCCCCGCAACGCTGTCGCCGGGTCGTCCTGCGCCGCCGCATGCCCGCACCCCAGCACAAGCCCCGCGCAGCACAATGCCGCGATGCCCCGCCTAATACGCATCGTAGGCATGGCTTTCCACCGGCGTATTCTTCACCTGCAGGCGCACCGCGTCGCAGAGCGCATCCAGCCACGTGGCCGACGCCGCGCCGCCCAGCTTCTGCATCACCGTGTCGGACGCCAGCGTCACCGCGCGCTTATCCAGCGCGGCCGGCGTCGCGGCGATATAGGCCTGCTCGACGATTCCGCGCAGCGTATCCAGCTCAGGGAATTTCTTGAAGGCGTAGTCGAAGTCCACGGTCTGCCACACCGAGGGCCGCAGCGGCACATGCACCGAGTCCATGACGAACGGCCGGTCGCCCTCCCGCGCGTTGGTCCGCAGAAAGACTTCCCACTCGGTGTCCTCCAGCATCAGCCACGACAGGAACGCCACGGCCTGCTCGCGCGCCTCCGTGCCGCTGCGCACGACGAAGGCCTCGAGCAGTCCCGGATAATACGCGCACTCCGCTGGCGGGTCGTCGCGCAGCAGCCGCCGCGGATACGGCATCACCGCATAGTGCGATGTTGGATACAGCGACTCGACGCGACCCGTGCCCGCCAGCGCCGTGGCCTTCACGCGCAAGGGCTCGTTCTCAATGCGGAACTCCAGCAGCCGCCGGTCGCGCGCCCCGCTGATGAGGTCCAGCGCCGCCGCCATCCGATCCGATTGCCAGGCCTCCGCCGCGGCATAGTCGATTGGCGCGCCGCCCGTGGTCTGCGCCATCAACTCGGCCAGCCCGAACAGCGTCTGGTTCGAACTGAACGGCAGCATGATTTCGGGCGGGCCGTACTGCTGCATCGTCTCGAAGAGCGCTTCCCACGAATCAAACGCGGGCGCCAGGCCCAGCGCCTCGAAGCGCGCTTGGTCGTAGTGCAGCGCATCGACGACGAGGTGATGCGGCAGTGCCCAGATTTGCCCCCGGTAACGCACCGCCTCCATTGTTTGCGGCAGAAAATCGTCCGGCGAGACCCCAATCGCCTCGAGCAGGTCATCCAGCGGTTCGATCAGCCCGCGGTCCGCGAGGTCCCGCAGGTCGTCGCTGTATCGCCCGACGACGATGGAGAACACATCGGGCAGTTCGGCGGCCTGCAGCGGCAGCGGCGAATCCGCCGCGCCAAAGGGATTGCGCGCGAAGGGACGCTCCTCCACCGCGATTTCCGGATAGGCCTCCGCGAAGAAATCCAGCGGCAGCCGATCGCGATAGCATTCCGTGAACCCGATACGCAGCGGCTCGGCCATCGCAGACACGGCGCACCCGCAGACGGCCAGCGCCGCCAGCATCATCCGCGCGGCAGGGGTCACGCCGATCCGCAGAACTGGTCTTCCGAGGCCGGTAACGCGCTCGGGCAGTAGAAGTAGTGCTGCAGGTTGAAGAACTGCACCAGCCGCAGCAACTCGCTCAGCTCGATCATCCAGTCCTGCGAGAGGTAGTCCGAATCATGCGGCGGGCACGAGGTATTCGATACCCCGGGGGCATAGCCGTCTTCGGTTTCATTCTGGCAGCCGTAGAGCGATGCATTGTAGAACTGAATCACACGCAGCAGTTCGTTCAGTTCGATCACACCGTCCTCGTTCTGGTCGGCTGCGTGCACCGCTTCCGGGCTCAGCACCACCGTCACACAGGTCGGGTCGTTCGCGGCCACCGTGGTCGGATCGTTCGTCACCGCGAAGGGCGCGTCGGGGCTGTTCAGGCTGGCCTGGTCGCACACCTGCCCGCCCACATCTAAAAACGGATTGTCGATCAGCACCTCGTAGCGCACCAGCACCACCTGCGGCTGGCACGGCGCCACGCCCACCAGCGGAATGCTTACCGACACGCCGGAATCGCCCACGGTATTGCCCGAATTCACCGTGCCCGAGGTCGTCTGCACGCTTCCCGCCTGCAGCGCCACCTTGGCGTCCGGCAGGTCGGTCAGCAGCACGTTCGTCGCATTCACCGTGCCCGTATTGGAAATGGTCACCGTGTAGCGCAGCTTTTCGCCGGGGTTGGCCGCGCCGTCGGCGTTGGTCTGCAGTATCGTCAGCTGGTTGTCCGCCACCAGCGTCGCATCCAGCTTCAGTTCCGCCGCCAGTTCCTTCAGTACGCCGCCGGCGCTCAGGCCCGCATCGAACTCCACGCGCGTGATCTTCGTAAAGTCCGCACCCCAGCCGTCCAGCGGCACGAAGTCCGCAAAGGGAATCAGGTACGCCATGCCCGTCGGCAGGGTGTAGGGGGTCCATTCCCAGATGGACGCGTCGTTATCGCCCGACCATACCGTGAGCGTGGGCGTGAACTTGCCCGGCCGCAGGCTCAGGTCGAGGTTGAAGGCGTCGATGGTCGCGCCCTTGGTCAGGTCGCGAGCCTCGGGAAAGTCGAGCTTCGCGCGCTGCGAAAAATCGCCGGACCACACCGCCAGGCTTTCCATCGTGCGTTCGCCCGCGGAAAGACGCAGCGTCGTCGGTGCCTGCGCATACGAAGGGATCGCCGTAAGCAAGGCGGCCGCGAACAGAAGTGCAGCGCGTGTCGTGTTCATGTCCAGTCCCCGTGGTTGCTCCTCCCCTGTAGTATATTGTGGTCCGTTGTGCCGTGCAAAGCGGTTTCGTAACGTCAAAGCGATCAATCCGGGAGCGATTTCCGCCGCCATGTTAGCCCTTGCCCTTTTCGTATTGAGTACCGTCCCCGATGCGCTCGTCGATTTCTCGTCCGATACCCGGCCCGAGAACGCCGTCCTGAGCCGGGCGGACTGGAAAGCTGCAGAATTCGCCGGCGCGCCTGCCGCGCGAATCGACTTTTCCACCGGCGAGTGGCCGCATGTCGAGTTCGTCGCGGCGGAACCCTGGGACTGGAGCGGCCGCGCCGGGCTGGAAATCGAACTGGTGAACCTGGGCGAGCGCAACCTGCCGGTCTACGTGCGCGTGGACAACGCAGGCGCCAACGGCTTCGAGCACTGCAACACCTGCTCGGTCATCGCGCCGCCCGGCAAGCCCGCGCTGCTACGCTGCCGCTGGAACCTCGAGGCCGACCCGCGGCTCTGGGGCATGCGCGGACAACCCGGCGTCGGGCCTGTCGGCAATGGCGCTACGCTCGACCCCGCTGCGGTCACCGCGTTTCAAATCTTTGTCGACCACCCCGTGCGGCCGGAGTCGATTCTGCTGACCGGCATCCGGCTCTTCGGCGAACCCGCTCCGGAAGCGCAGTTGGCGTTCCCCTTTGTCGATCGCTTCGGTCAGTACAAACACGACGACTGGCCGGGCAAGGCGGGGGACGAGGACGACCTGGCAGAGCGGGCGAAGGCGGAAGCGGCGAGCCTGTGGTCCGGCGATGCGCCGTCGGCCATCTGGCCCTTCGAGGACCGCGATCGCTACGGCGGCTGGCTATCCGGTCCCGAACGTGAAGCGACCGGCTGGTTCCGCACCGAAAAGCTCGACGGCAAGTGGTGGCTCGTCACGCCGGGCGGGCGCTTGTTCCTGTCCATCGGCATGGATTGCGTCGGCCACTGGCAGCGCACCTTCGTCACCGGCCGCGAGGACTGGTTCGAGTGGCTGCCGCCGCGCGATGACGAGCGCTTCGCCACCTTCTACAATGAACTCTCGGGCGCCCACAGCATGGCCGAGCGCATTGGCGGGAAGGGTCTTGGTTTCGGGTTCTACGGCGCCAACCTCGCGCGCAAATACGGCAGCGATTGGCCCACGCGCTGGCGCGAAATCTCCTACCGCCGCCTGCAATCGTGGGGGTTCAACACCCTTGGCAACTGGTCTCAGCACGACGTGCTCGCCAACAGCCCCATGCCTTATGTCGCCTCGGGCAGCATCTCCGGCGTGCCGTCCATTCAGGGCGCCGAGGGCTACTGGAGCGCGATGTTCGACGTCTACGACCCGATATTTCCGGAGCGCGTCGAGGCCGCCGTCGCGGGAGCAGTGGGAGAGCACGCCAGGAATCCCCTCTGCATCGGTTACTTTCTCGACAACGAACTGGCATGGGAGGGCGTGCTCCGCGGCGTGCTGCGCAGTCCCGCCGGACAGCCCGCCCGCCAGGCATTGCTGCGCGGACTGCAGGAAACCTACGCGGATATCGGCGCGTTGAATGCGGCGTGGCGGACCGACTATGCGGATTGGGAGAACGTTCGCGAAGTCGATGCGCCTTCCGACGCCATGCAGCGCGACCTGGATGATTTCCTGCATCGCTTCGCGGGCGTTTACTTCAAGACGATTGCCGAAGCCCTGAAGCGCGCCGCGCCGCACCAGCTCTATCTCGGCTGCCGCTTTGCGAATTGCCCCGAGCCCGTCATCCGCGCCTGCGCAGAATACGCCGACGTCGTTAGCTACAACCGCTACGAGCACGAGATCGACTGTGCGCGATTCGCGGTGCCCGGAGCGCCCGACAAGCCCGTCGTCATCGGCGAATTCCATTTCGGCGCGCTCGACCGCGGCCTATTCCACGGCGGCCTTGTGCCCGTCGAAAGCCAGCAGGAACGCGCCGAGGCATATAAGGCCTACTGGCGAAGCATCGCAGCATGTCCCTCCGTCGTCGGCGCGCACTGGTTTCAATACATCGACGAGCCCAACACCGGCCGCTACTTCGACGGCGAGAACTACAACATCGGCTTCATCGACGTCACCGACACCCCCTACCCCGAACTCACCCAAGGCGCAACCGCAATACACACCGAAATCTACCGCCTGCGCCAAGAGAGCGAATAACCGCACCGCTGTGGCCGTTCGATCCGCTGTAGCCGGTCTCCGAACCCTGTCCTCGCGAAAGCGGGGAGCGCCACTCTTCTGACCGTCAGGTCTCCAATTTTGGCGTAATGGCGCTGGGCGTCGTATAGGACCAATAAGACCTATGCGACCCATATCACCTCGCCATCCGACACGCACAATTCGGCACGCGCCCGACTCGTAGGTCGTGGGTTCTACCCCGACATCTTGGCGCTGCGAATACGGCCGCACCTAATCACCCCTTAGGGTCACAATGCTCCCGCCCACATCCCCAGCGCCATCGGCGCGTCCGAACCAAAGCCCAGGGCGAAGCCCTGGGAATCGTTCACCCCAGAGATATCGAGCCCTGTAGGGGCGGCCCCTCCCTCACTTACCCAGCGTAAACTGAAACACCGCACGGCGGTTCAGCGCGCGGTTCTGCTCCGTATCATTCGGCACGGCGGGCTGGGTCTCGCCATAACTTTTCACCCCCACGCGGCTGCGGTCGATACCCTGCTCCACCAGATAATCCGCCACCGCCTGCGCCCGCCGCAGCCCTAGCGCGAGATTGTACTCCGCACTGCCCGTATCGCAGGTGTGGCCTTCAACGAGTACTGTGTCCGTCGCGTATTGGTTCATGAGTCCGACGACTTCATTCGTAATAAGCACGGCTTGGGGACTCAGGTTCGCCTGATCGAATTGGAAGAGGATGTTGTTCAAGACTGGCCCACCGCAACTGATTATGGGCGACTCCACATACGGTATCTCCTGAGGCTCGGGTATCGGTTCCCTTTGCACCGCCCCGAACAACACCCCGCGATTGCCCCACACCGTCCGGTCCTCAGCATTCGACGTAGGCGCTTTCGGATGCCACCAAGTCCCCGCGCGACCGTGCGAGTCGGCTATCGGAGCAGGCACCGCGCCCGATTGTCCCCACACCGGAGTCTCCTCCGCCGCAGCAACGCCGCACAGCGCCACCAGCAATACGCACAGTCTCCGCATCATCCGCCTCCCATCCACATCAGTCCGCTGTACCACCTAATCCCCAGCGCGGCTACCCGGTTCCGTACGCCCCCCGTAGGTCGCGGGTTCTACCCCGACATATTGCCGCAATCTCTTCGTGCTGTGGCCGGTCTCCTAACCCTGTCCCCGCGAAAGCGGGGAGTGCCACTCTTCTGACCGTCAGGTCTCCATTCATGCCGCAAAGTCGTCGATAACCGTATAAGACCCATGGGACGCATAGGACGCATACGACATTGCAGCAAGCCACGTAGTTACTGAGCCATGCCTTACCGTAGGTCGCGGGTTCTACCCCGACATCTTGGTGCTGAGAATACGGCCGCACCTATTCATCCGTCAGGTTCACAATGTAACCGCCTGTATCCCCAGCGCCATCGGCGCGCCCGAACCAAAGCCCAGGGCGAAGCCCTGGGAATTCTTACGCCCAAGAATCGAGCCCTGTAGGGGCGGCCCAGCCATCAGCCAGACACCTCAGATCTCCCCGAGCACCGCCGCCAGCCCATCGAGGATCTTGCCCCAGCCTTCGCGCGCCTGTTCGGTGTACTCGGCATAGGCCGCCGGCATGGCGTGGCAGAGCGAAACCTTGCACCCGCCTTCATTCGGCACCACGTCTATCGACACTTGGTCGGCAGTATCCGCGTACTTTGGCACCGAAAAGGTGAACGCGAGCCGCTTCGGGCGGTCGACGTCCAGATATTCGCCCATGTGCTCGACGTCCTCGCCGGCGCGCCGTTCGGTGATCACGAAGCGTCCGCCGACACGTCCGTCGATTTCCACGCGGACCATCTCGCCGTCGGGCGTCGCAAAGAGGAACCGCCCGGCCAGGGCCGGTTCGAGAAACGCATCGAAGACCTGTTCTGGGGGCGAGCGGAATCCGCGCTCTACTTCTACAAGCACTGTTTCCTGATCACTCATGGATTTCCCCTTCCGCTCCCGCTTTCTCTCCAAAAAGAAAAACCCCGGCGAGGCTGGGCCTCGCCGGGGTCGAAGTGTCTAACGATTCAGCCTAGTTGCCGAGGGTGAACTGGAACACGGCGCGGCGGTTCAGGGCACGGTTCGCGGTCGTGTCGTTCGGCACAGCCGGGGTCGACTCGCCGAAGCTCTTCGTGCTCACGCGGCCGGCGTCGATACCCATCGAGGTCAGGTAGCTCGCCACGGAGTCCGCACGACGCTGACCCAGACCCATGTTGTACTCGTCGGTACCGATGTTGCAGGTGTGACCTTCGATCAGCACCGTGTCGCCACCGAATTCCTTCATCACGGCGATAGCTTCATCCGCGATGGCCTTGCCTTCCGGCTTCAGCGTCGACTTGTCGAAGTCGAACAGGATGTTGTTCAGCACCGGCACCGTACGGGTGGTGTCGGGAGCAGGCGTCGGGGCCGGCTCTGCGACCGGTTCCGGCGGAGCGGGCTGTTCCCAGGGCGAGTGGTACACGATACCGCGGTTACCCCACAGCTCGGTGTCGTCCACGTTCGAGGCCGGATCGGTCGGCCACCACCAGTAACCCGAGCGACCCTGCGAATCCGCAACCGGAGCCGGGGTAGCCCCCGTGTTGCCCCACCAGGACATGTCGTCCCACATCTTGGCGGCGTGGGCCGGCGCACAGGCCAGAGCCAACGCTGCCACCAGCGCTACTGCCATCAGCTTCTTCATGGTATGTTTCTCCTTTTTCCGCTTTGCACAATATTCACGACCCGTAGTCCGCTACGCTACGGGGCGTTTTCTTCCATAAGAATTAGACCACAGCGATATCAAGAAGTCAAGAATTCTCATCGCAGCGGTAAAGGGGCGTTGAATGCGGAGGCCCCTTTCCTCCTGCGGCAAGCAGTATAACACAGGCCAAGTCGTAATCCAACCATCATTCGCGGCCGAAAATGCCTTAAAAACGGCCTGTTTAGCCCGGCAGTCGATAGCCGATGTCGGAGGTCAGCGGAATCCGGCTCGGGATAAAAGTGGCCATCGCCCGCGCCACCTCCTGGCCCTCCGCATTTACCAGGGTCGATTCCGCCTGGAACAGCCGCTTCGACGCGGCAATCACGGTGCCTGTTCCGGTGATGACGCCCTCCTTCACCGGCCGCAGCAGCGTGAGGTTCAGGTTGGTGGTCAGCACGAAATACTCCGTCACCAGCGAGTTGACCGCAAAGAAGGCCGCATCGTCTGCCGCCTTGAAGTAAATGGAGCCGTGTGCCGCCCCGGCCGCGTGGTAAAACTCCGGCCGAATGGTAAACGAGACCACCGCTTTGCCCGGGGTCACCTGAATCGTCGGCTCGTAATACCGGTTGTTCGGCGCCGACAGGTACATCTGTTCCAATTTGCGGAAGTGGGGGGCGTCGCTCATGGGGTTTTCCTCTTTTTCGTATTCTTTTTAGCACGAAACGGCAACCCGTGCCAAGAAAAAAAGCCCGCGGGGCGGACCCCGCGGGCGACGGTTCAAACAACAACGCTCGATCTCACACGGCCTCGGCCATGCGCTCCTGCAAGCCGGCCAACGCCTCGTTGATGGCGGGCTTGCGCACCTTGTCGACGGCCTTGCGCAGCTTCGGAATGGCACCCCCGACCTTCTTCCCGTCGCGGGTGGTCCCGAACAGGTGGCGGCTCACGGTGCTCTGGGTCAAGTTCAGGATGACGGCGATGTCCTCCTGGGTCTTGCCGTAGAAGTAGTACAACTTCACGATCTCCCGCTGCCGGTCGGTCAGTTCTTCCTCGATGAGCTCATTGACGGCGCTCGCGACGCCCTCAAAGAATTCGCGCATGGCGTATCTCCTTTCACGATCCACTTCATCTTCGAACCACAGGGCCTTGTCAGCCGATATGCGGTCGAGCGTGGCTATTTCCGTCGGGATTTCCCAGAAATCAGGGTTGTATTGGGTCATTGCTTCTTCCTCCGCCGCCCAAGCGGCTGACTTCCTCGTTCGGGGTGACTGCGGCCGTAATCGGGTTCATTCGCCATTTGTAGCTCTGCAGTCGGGAGGCGTTCGTGCATACGTTCGTGAAGTGGGTCATGGATTGTTCCTTTTTGGAAAACTTCCGGCACCACGCCGAAAGGTCTAGGCTGAGATTCAGGGGTAAAAAAAACGCCGCAGGGAGCCTTGCTGGCCTTCCCTGCGGCGTTTAAGCGCTTTGTTTAAGCTACTTACACGAGAACTTCTCCCGCAGGGGCCGGTGCGGCCAGCAGCAGCACGCGGCGGAAGGCACCGGCTTTCGCCGATACGCACCACGTGCATACCATATTGTGATAATTGCTGCTGATCATCGTGTCCATTCCTGCGGGGAAACAGTCCCCTTGCAGTTTGCTGCCGAAACTATAACAGAGAATCGATGGGGGTGCAAGCACCTTCTCGACGCCCTTCCACCGGTCTATGCGCACTTTTTAGGCCGGGACCAAGAATTTTTTTTTGTGCTACAAGATGGCCCGATTATGGTAGACTCCGGGAGTGTCCGGGAGGCGGGGTTTGACGGGGGTCTTCCAGGGTTGAGCCCTCTCGGCACGAACGGCAAGGGGATAGCCGGGTTGCGAAGTTTGCTGCATCGGGTACTCATTACGCGCGTATCTGCGCCCCCGATCTGCCTCCTCATTCCACTCACTGACAGGAGAGTCATGCATGGATAGGCGAGTTCTTATCACATTTGTCGGCGGAGTCGCGATGCTGCTTGCATCTGCGGTGCCGGCCTGGGGCGAATGGGAGCGCCAGACGGTGCGCCTGGAACCGGGCTGGAATGCCGTCTACCTGGAAGTGCAGCCCGATGCGAACGAGTGCGACGCGGTGTTCGGCGACGCGCCGGTCGAAAGTGTTTGGTTTTGGAACAAACGCTTTGACCCCAAGCAGTTCGTGCGCAACCCGAGCGAGCTGGTGCCCGAGTTGCCGGACTGGATCACGTGGTTCCCCAGCGAAAGCCCCAAGGCCTTCCTGACCACACTGCACGCGGTGATTGCGGGCGACTGCTATCTGGTGCAGCTGGGCGGCTCCGAGCCGGTGGATGTGGAGATCGTGGGCCGCGCCTTGGTGCGCAAGTACGATTGGCTCCCCGATGCCCTGAACCTCGTCGGCTTCCCAGTGAGTGAGGAAGAGCCGCCGACCTTCGCCAGCTTCTTTTCCGGCGACAAGGCGCTTGCCGGACAGCAGATTTACCGCATCACCCGCGAGGGCCTGGCAGAGGCCATCGAGAATCCGGCCGCGGAGACCCTGAACCGGGGCGAAGCCTACTGGGTGTACTGCAAAGGCGAGAGCAAATTCGCCGCACCGCTGGCGATATCCTACGACATCAGCGACGGCTTGCAGTTTTCCGAGCAAGTGGACGAGCAGGCGGTGCTTTTCACGAACGACACCGGCGAAGTGAAGAACGTGACCGTGAAACTGCTGCCCTCGGCCCAGCCCATGAGCAAGAACAGCAAGGCGAATCTGCAGAGCATCGCCGGCCAGGTGAAGCTTTCCTACCAGAACTACCTGCTCTGGGAAGACTTTGAAGAGCCCATCACGTTCGCGATGCCGCCGAACTCGACCCAGAAACTGATACTGGGCGTGCGCCGGGCCGATATGGACGGAGACACCGCGGGCCTCTCGCACTATGCGGGCCTGCTGGAAATCGCCGACGACCAGGGCACGCTGTACCGCGTGCCGGTGAGCGCCGACAAGATCAACAGCGACGGCGGCCTCTGGGCGGGCACCGTGACGCTGAACATGGTGAGCGAAGCCGCGAACCCCGAGCATCCCGATGTGCCGACCCCGGCTTCGGGCGAGTTCAACTTCCGCCTGATCGTGCATGTGGACGAGAGCGGGGCGGCCAAGCTGCTCCAGCATGTAACCCTGATGCAGGTGCAACCCGCGTACGGCACCGACGGCGAAGGCAACCAGATCGTTACGACGCCCTCGCGCTATGTGTTGATTACGGACGACAGCCTGTTGCCGCAGTACGAGGGCGTGGCCATGCGCGACGGCGCGGTGGTGGGCCGGCGGATCACCTCGCCGGTGTTCGCCTTCGACACGCCGCTCGACATGATCGAGCCGCAGACCGATGTGCTGGTGGCGACGGTGTCGATGGACTACCTCGACCCGAAGAACCCCTTCGTGCACACCTTCCACCCCGACCACGACAACCTGACCGAGCGCTTTGAAACGGCGCCGCTGCCGGAAGGCTTCGAGTCGTTCACGTTCACGCGCTCCATCCGGCTCGAGTTTTCCGAGCAGGATCCCGAGGCGCTGAACCTGCCGTCGTGGGGCTACAGCATTATCGGCGGCACCTACCGCGAAACCATCACGGGCGTGCACCGCACGCCGATTGTGGTGGAAGGCACCTTCAAGCTGACCCGCGTGTCGGATGTGCTCGAACTGAACGACGGTCAATAAGGAATCACCGCGGGCGCGGGCCCGCGATTCGCCGGCCGTCCTGCGCGGCCGAATCAAACGCATAGGGATCGATGCAATGCGAATGAACGAAGCGAAGCGATGGGCGGGGCTGCGCCGCCGGGCCGCAGCGTGGATGCTGTCGGGCCTGATGGCCTGCGGACTCGCGGCACACGCGCAAGACACCGAAGATCTGTACTCGGAAAGCTTCGAGAGCGCCAATCTGCTGGACGATTGGACGCTCACGGGCGATTGGCGTTTCCGGACGAACAGCGCGTGTCTGCCGAATGACCTCGGCTACGTGACTCCGTCCACGGCGCTGGTGTTCGACTACGGTTCGGAATGCGGCTACCGCAACAACCGCTCCGGCTTCGCCACCATGGACTTCGACGTCTCGATTCCGATCATCTATCCGGAAGTCCGGCTGGAATGGTGGGATTTCGTGGGCGCGGAAACCGGTCGCGACTTCTACTTCGTGCAGCTTTCCACCGACGGCGGCGCGACCTGGCCCTACGAGATCTACCGCGATTCCGTGGATGAGACCTTCTGGGACATCGAGCAGGTCGATCTGACGCCCTTCATCGGCCAGGACGTGCGCTTCCGCTTCGGCTTCACGTCCGACCGTTCGGTGTCGAACTTCGGCTGGTACATCGACGATCTCCGGGTGGTGGGCGACAAGCTGCCCGACGGTATCAGCGCCGTGGCCATCTCCGACGCCTCTTCGCAGGAAGGCGACAGCGGAGAAACCCTTATTAACTTCACGATTGACATCCAGCCGGCCAACGACGCCCCCATCGTGCTCGAGCGCGCGACCTCGAACGGCACGGCCTTCGCCGGTCTGGATTTCGTGGCCCTGGGCGGCCCCGTCGAGATCCCCGCGGGAACCACCCAGACGACGCTGACCGTCGCCATCCTGGGCGATACCTTTTTCGAGGGCAACGAGACCTTCGGCGTAACCCTGACGAATCCCTCTTCGAATGCGGTGATTACCCTGGCGGAGGCCACGGGCACCATCATCGACGACGAGACCCCGATCTGCCTCTATGAGGAGAATTTCGACACCCCGGGATCCAGTTATATCTGGTCGCCCGCGATTCCGCCGGGCGTGGTGACCGATCCCGGCACGATTAACGACCTGCAGCTGTGGCACGTGCAGCCCGCCGCGACGTCGACCTGCGTGACCGGGGCGGACGGCTACCGCTCGTCGGGCAATGCGCTGGTCTTCAACAACGACGCCGCGTGTACCTATTACACGCCCGCGGGAGTCGAGGGCTTTGCGCGCACCACGAGCGGCATCCCGATTCCGGGCGTCGATCCGGGTACGGGCAATCCGGTGCCCGGTGTCGATGCGCTGACGGCGCAACTGAAGTTCAGCCACTTCCTCGAGCTGGAGTACAACTCCATCGGCTCGCAGCCGCCGCGCGCCTTTGTCGAAGTGTCGCGCACGGCCGGCATTACCTGGGACACCGTGGCCGAGTACGGCCCGACGGCGGTATCGCCCGAAAAGTACACCATCGGCTGGACCGACGAGGAAATCAGCCTGGACGACTACATCGGCGAGACCATCCTGGTGCGCTTCCGATTCTTCCAGGATGCCGATCCGAACCAGACGGACGCCAAGGGCTGGTACATCGACGACGTGAACGTTTGCTACGCCGCGCGTCCGGCCTCGGTGAGCAAGCTGATCGTGGGCGACATCGCGGCGAACGAAGGCGACTTCAGTTCCACGCCGCTGCAGTTCCCGGTCACCATCGCGCCGGCAAATGCCTCGCCGATCACCTTCTCGTTCCGCACCGAGCCGACCGAGGGAACCGACGCAGCGACGCCCGATGAGGATTACCTGACGACGATAGAGCAGGTCGTCATTCCCGCAGGCACCACATCCACCACGTTGGATGTGCTCATGGTGGGCGACGACAAACCCGAGCCGGACGAAACCTTCAAGGTCCTGCTCTCCAATGTCAGTCCGAACGTGTTCATCGTGAACGAAGAAGTAACGGGCACGATCACCAACGACGACATACCGAGTTCCTTCACGCTCACGCCGACACTCGTGAACGAAACCGCGGGCCTGGTCACGTTCACGGCGGAGATCGTGCCGCCGCGCAGCGTGCCGATCGCCGTGAACTTCGAGACCATCGACGGTTCCGCCGTGTCCGGCGTGGGCCTCGACTTCGAGGCCAAGAGCGGCACGCTCAATTTCCCGGCGAACAGCTCGTCGAGAACGTTCACGGTGCTGATCCAGAACGACAACCAGTACGAAGACCCCAACGGGTTGACGCCGGGCAAGCCGAACGAGACCTTTACCATCCGACTGACGAGCGACTCCCCGTATGCGGAACCGCTTACCGACACGACGATCTCGATCGTCGACGACGAGACCGCTGCGGCGGGCAGCACGCTGACCATCGACGACGTGTCGATTGCGGAAGGCAGCTGTGCCGGCATTTCGGCCGCAGAACCTTGCGATGTCCTCAATACGGCCTCGTTCACGGTATCGATCGATCCGCCCAACGCGGGGCCGATCCAGATGAACTACGAAGTGCGCGGCGTGACGGCCACGGCGGGCACCGACTTCGAGGTGGTTTCCGGCGTTGTCACCATTCCCGCGGGCGACACGACTGCGACCATCGACGTGGATATCCTCGCGGATCGCGCCATCGAGGGCAATGAGACCTTCGATGTGGTGCTGAGCAACCCAGTCGGCCAGGTGAGCGTGCTCGACAACCGAGGACGCGGCACAATATCCGACGACGATTTCGGCGGAACGGCCTTCGGTACTTCCGGCAATACCGCGCGCAGCCGCAACCTGGACAGCACGACGCTGAGCGACCCGCGCAACCTGAGCGCGAACCTGACGCTCAATGCGGCCGACTTCCGCGACTTCGATTTCAGCGTGCTCTACGGCGTCGACGACACGACGGTGCACGCGATCGATCTTGTCTCCGGCCTGGTGACGACGGCGGCCGATGGCACCGGCACGCTGACCAGCACGATGACGAGCATCGCCTACGACCACACCAACGGCCTCGCCTACGTGGCGACGACCGGCGGCGAGATTTACAACGTTGACCTCGATACCGGCGTGTTCGACTTCGAGACCGACCTGGATCTCAATATCGTAGCCATGGCCGTTCACCCGACCTCGGGACGCATCTACGCGGTTGTGATCGGTGGTACCACCAACCTGTACGAGCTGGTTCCCGGGGCGTGGGGCTTTGCCGACCTCGGTCCGCTGGCCATCACGCCGGGCAACGATGTGCCCAGCGACAACCTTTGGGACGCGGACTTCGACGACGCGACCTACGCCCTCTATCTGAACGCCTACGTGGAAGACGGCGGCGGCGACCTTTGGAAGACCTTCCGCGTGTCGCTGACCAACCTCTCCACGCAGACAGAGCTGGAGAACGTGGTCATCACGCCGCTCGCGATCGCCTCGACCGCGCCGCCGACCAGCGTACTGTGGAGCCAGGACCTGGACTACGCCACGGCCGAGCCGCGCGGCGGCCGTCTGCTTCCCGCAACGGAAGACGCGACGGCGACCGACATCAAGGTGTCGGGCGTGGGCGACGTGAACAACGATACCTATGAGGACTTTATCCTCACCGCGCCCGACGACAACGTGGGCGGACTCGCCGATGCCGGCCGCGCGTGGCTCGTGTTCGGCAGCCCTGCGCAGGGTCCGGACTTCGTGTCGACGGTGCTCGCGGCGCTGTCCAGCGGTGCCGTCGACCTCGACGCCACGCTGCTCGACGGTATCGAGGGCGCCATCATTACCGGTGCGACGGCGGGGATGCGCCTTGGCGTGAGCGCCACCGGCGTGGGCGATATGAACGGCGACCAGATTGCCGATTTCGCGATTGGGTTCCAAGGCAGCAGCAATGTGGGCGGCGCCTACCTCATTTACGGTAGCGCGGAATTCCTGCCGGCCTTCAGCACGGCCGAAATCGAATCCGGCGCCGTGCACGGCGTTCGCATTTTCGGCTTCGACGCGAACGATTACGCTGGCATGGCGCTAACCGGCGCGGGCGACATGAACGGCGACGGCTTGGGCGAACTGGCCATCGGCGCGCCGGGGGCGGGTCCGAGCGGCGCGCCTGGACCGGGTGCGGTCTACATCATCTTCGGCTCGCGGTTCGGCATCGGCACGAACGGCGTGCTGGGCCTCAATGCCATGGTGTCCCCGCGCGGCATCACCTTCCGCGGCGAGAACACGGCCGCCGCCGGGCAGTTCGGCTTCTCGGTTTCGGGCGTGGGCGACGTAAACGGCGACGGTCTGGACGACCTCGGCGTGGGTGCGCCGGGTACGGCGTCGACCGACGCCGGTGCTGCGTACGTAATCTACGGCCACGTGGACTACGGCAACGAATCCGAAGTGCCGAACATCATCAACCTTGATCAGCTGGACGAGATCTGGCCGGTGCCGGGCACGCCCGCGAAGCGCGCGTTCTCGAAGATTATCCCCGCGCCCGGCGGGCTGGCCGAGGCGCTGAGCCCGGACCTGGCGGCGATCTCGGGCGATACCGCCTTTGTGCCCGGCCTGCGGCTTACCGGCGAGACCGGTTCGTTCGGCGCGGACATCTCCGGCCTGGGCGATACCAACGGCGATGGCGCGGACGACTTCCTCGTATCGGCGCCGGAATACGACGGCAGCGGCGGTGCGGAGCCCCACTTCGGGCGCTTCTACCTCACGCTCGGCGACGAGGGCATCGAGTCCGACCTCGACGCGGCCGAGGTCGGCGGCGCGATTAAGGGCATGACGCTCGAGGGCATCGACAACGGCGACTTCGCCGCCGCCACACCCGGCATCAGCTATGCGGCCGGCGTGGGCGACATCAATGGCGATGGCCTGTTCGACTTCGCGATCGGCGGGGGCGGCGCCACGCCGGGCGGCCTGTCGGGCGAGGTCTATCTCGTCTATGGCCGTGCTTCGGTAACGGGGGTCCTTTCGCTGCGCGACCTGGGCTCGCCCGACACGGCGGCAGAACGCGGCCTGTACCTCTACTCGACCGAGCCCGGCGCGACCTTCGCGCTTGGCAGCAGCATCTCGGCCGGCGGCGACTTCAACAACGACGGTATCGCCGACTGGATCGTGGCGCACGAATCCGGCGCGTTCGCCATTGAAGGCGCCACGACGCTGGACAGCGCCAAGTACATGAACCGCATGCGCTCCGGCGTAAGCAGCCTGGGCAGCGGCCTGCCCACCGGCGGCATCGAGCTGGGCGACGATGTCGTCCGCAACGTCGGCGGCACGGGCGACGGCACCAGCTCGAAGCCGGCTTCGGGCGTGCGTATCCAGTTCACGGGCGGCGGCGTGGGGGCGACCCTGGTCGAGCCCAGCACGCAGCAGGCGACCATCTACCGCTATGCATCGCCCGACCTGGCGACCGGCAGCTTCGACCCCGATCTCGATGCCGGCACGACGGACCCGCAGAAGATTGCAGACAACAACAAGTGGGTGCCTGCGGGCGTGCACTGGCTGGTACAGACCGACCGCGATCAGTTCTCGTCTTCGAAGCTCGAGTTCTCGTACCGTCCGGAAGACATCGAAGGCCTCGACATCGAGCGCATCGGCGTCTTCTATTCGAAGAACACCGGGCCGCTGACCAAGAACTCGCCCTGGTCGTGGCTGCCCTACGAGCACGACCCGGATCGCCGCGTGTTTATCGTCGATCGCGATCACGGCAATGCGCCGCAGGAAGAGTTTAACGGCTACTACGCGCTCGTGCAGGCCGACCTCGTGACCGAGCTGGCACGGGTCATTCCCTCCATCGGCGTGACGACGGACAACGTGTACGCCTACGGCCCGACGGTGACGCCGACCGGCCGCACCTATTGGCATCAGCGCGACAAGAAGCTGTACGCCACGGGGCCGGGCGAGGTGTTCATCGAATGGCGCAACGCCACAGGCGACACGGTGAGCCAGGTGCGCGCGTTCAACGAATGGCCGTCGAACGAGAGCGCGTTCCAGAGCTATGTCGCCGGCACGCCGGGCGTGCCGTTGAACGACAGCCCGCTGATCAATTTCCAGTATGCGTCCTTGATGGCGAAAGACACGGAGCTGATTTCGAATCCCGACTTGACGTCGAGGACGATTGGCGACGCTGTCACCTCGGACAAGGTGTTCGTTGGTCAATTGACCGGCACCGATCCGAACACGACGGCGCGCGCGCTGCTGATGCTGTCCGACGATGCATCGCCGGCGCAGGGCAGCCTCTACTTCCAGTTCGTCAAGACGATCCGATGGAATGGCCTGTTGTCGCTGAAGGACGATACGGATGGCGTTCCGGGCATCAGCTGGAACATCGGTACGATTATCGATCCGACGACCGACCCGGCGCATTATGGCACCTTCCACGACGAGAGCGCGGGCGCGCCGTATACGCTGTTCCCGAACGCGCCCATCGCGCCGGATTCCGTGAAGTATCCGGGCTACTACAATCGCGCGCAGCGCACGGGTTCGATTGTGCCGGTGAACAAGAAGTTCGCCAGCAACGACGACCTCGTGCTTGCGTTCTACCAGCGCGGCACCAAGCTGCTCGACGCGCGCACGGGCAACCCCGTGCGGAACCCGCAGACGCTGCAGTCGCAGCAATTCTTCAATTGGCCGCATGCGAGCACGAAGTACAACCTCGCCTGGCCGACAGACGCGCGCAAGATTGTTATCGCGCGTCAAGACGGTTCGCGCGAGATCGACGTGGCGACCTTCGGCCAGACGCTGAATGTGTACTACCAGAACGACCCGGCGCTGCCGGGCTTCAACCCGAACGAAGAACACGCGGTCATCGTGCCCTACGGCGCGGGCGATGCGGTCTTCGCGCTGCGCGACGACTTGAACTCGACCTCGACGTCCGAGCCGTTCGTGCTGATGACCTACAACGACCCGAACGACTTGCTGCTCGACGGAACGCCGCGTCCGAAGATGCTGACATTCGAAGTCAAGAAGACGGATAGCTTCTACGTGTTCGGACCGTGGCCGAACAACCTCGACGGCGGCAAGGACCCGTATGAAGGCAAGGCGGGCGCGTTTATCAATGCGCCTTACCCGATCAGCTTCTACGGCTACTCTGTGCAGAACGACTACACGTCGGGTCCGGCGTGGGAAGACAAGAACGCGCGCCACTGGGCGCGTGCGGCCGGCGACATCGTGATGAAGTTCTTCTATCCGGTGCAGGAAGGCTTCTACTTCCCGGCGGCGTACCGCGCGAAGTTCCCGAGCAAGAACTTCAGCGTGGGCGGCGACGACGTGCCGTGGCTCGATGGCGGCATCCAGAACCTGAACACGACGGCGCCGATCGACGTGACCTACCGCACCGACTGGCCGGTGGACACGCCGAAGATCAACCTGGGCGAAGTGCTCATCGAGGCGAAGTTCGGCCTGCCGCAGATCAACGGCCAGTGCAGCGTCGACTTCCTGTATCCGCAGAGCGGCCCGCCGCGGGCGAAGCTGATCGATCCCACCATCGGACGCAAGGCCTTCCTGGCCGAGCTGCCCGTGGGCATGGACACGGCGACCGCGGCCGACGGCAGCAAGACGTTCAACGCCCTGCCGCCTTCGCTCAACTTCCGCCTGAGCTACAACGAACTCACGCAGACCCTGCAGTTCAAGGGTATCCTGGTCGACCCGGTCACCGGGTTCGACTACGTGTTGATCAACGTGATCAATCCGAGCGACGAGGCGCTGATCCGCTCGCTGAGCAGCGCGACGCCGTGGCAGGATGCCATCGACGACCTCGTGGGCGCTGCGGATCCGAGCGACCGCACCTTCGGCGGCGCGACCGACACCTACGACATCCAGGACAGCACGGTCGACCCGTACGACGTGCTCGCGCTCACCACCGGCGACGCGCAGGACACCGGCTATGTGACCCTGGCGTTCCAGAACTCCGAGTCCTGCGGCGCGCTGCCGGTGAGCCTGGCCATCATCGAGGTGGTAGCGAATATCGAGCCCGGCGGCATCGCCGTGGTGAACCCGGCGTGCGTGTTCGAGGAAAAGCTCACGCTTACGCAGAAGAGCGAATTCGGCGGTCATCCGGAGAACTTCGACTTCGAGTGGCGCTACCTGCCGGACGAAGACGGCACGATTCCGGACAAGCCGGACGACAACGACCCGAACGATCCCTGGCTGACGCCGCCGCTGGTAGACGGCGATGGTGTGCCGGTGGCCGCGTCGGGCAATGCCCTGAACGAGATCGTTATCCAGGGCCCGGGTCTGCTGACGCTGACCGACAACTGGTTCGTCACGCGCTACAAGCGCAGCGACGAAGCGGCACCGTGGGGCAACCGCTGGAGCGACTGGACGTCGCCGCAGCTGGCCCCAGGCTGGATTAAGCGCGTCGTTGGCGAGATCAATCCGTTCAACCAGCGCGCGAGCGGCGGCGGCATCGCCGGCGCCGAGGCCAGCTTCGCGTCCTTCGGCGCGGGCGCCCCGAACACGCTCGTGAGCATGATCAGCCAGGCGGGCCCGCGCTACACGGGCGCGCTGCCGCTGAACTGCGACAACCTGGATGCCTTCGGCCTGATCCCGATCTACCAGACCGTGCTGAACCGCGGTTCGGACCTGAGCATCAATTCGCTGTCGCCCATCGACAACCCGAACGTGAACACGGCGCTGCTGCTGGTGGCGAGCCGCATCAGCGACCTGTACATGCTGCTGGGCAACGAGGCCTACGCCGACGCCGAGGATCCGACCATCGCCTTCGGCACCACGGACGACACTTATGGCGCCCAGGCCACCAGCATCCACGCCTTCATGAACCAGACCAGTTCGCTGCTCGAGGAAGAGTTGGCGCTTCTGCGCGGCCGCGATGGCCAGTACGCGCCGGGCACCCAGCTCGACCCGATTTACAACCGCCTGATCTGGAACTTCACCACCGACTTCACCGGCGGCGAAGTGGCCTACGCCTTGAATTACAACATCAAGGACCAGGTGGTAGGCGGCGACGGCGTCATCAGCGAAGCCGACGCGAAGCGGCTGTATCCGCAGGGCCACGGCGACGCGTGGGGCCACTACCTCACCTCGCTCATGACCTACTACAAGCTGCTGAACAACCCGTTCTACACCTGGGCCAACCGCAGCGAAGCAGTGCTCGTGGGCGGCGCTCCGGTCACGGTCGACTTCATTGACGAGCGGAAGTTCGCCAAGGCGGCCGCGGCGCGCTCGCAGGCCGGCGCGGAAATCGTCGACCTCGCCTATCGCGATGCCTACGTCGAGGATCCCGAGTCCATCTGGCAGGGCTACTACGACGAGGATCAGGACCGCGCATGGGGCTTCGCCGACTGGGCGAGCCGCGCGGGCCAGGCGGCCTACATCGACTGGGTTGTTGGCAATGCCATCATGCGCGCCGAGGATCCGGATCCGGATGCGGCCGGCATCACCAAGATCGACCGCACGACCGTGGGCGAGCTGCCCGAGATCGCGGCGAACTACGCTGTGATCGAGAAGCAGCAGGACGAGGCCGATCTCGGCCTGAACCCGCTCGGCCTCGGCACCAACGTGATTCCCTTCGATATCAGCCCGAGCGATATCGACGACGGCTTCACGCACTTCGAGCAGATCTACACGCGTGCTGTCTCTTCCATGGGCAATGCGGAGACCGTATTCAACTATGCGAACAACTCGACCCAGCTGCTGCACAAGCAGAACGACAGCATCGAGGACTTCCAGCGCGGCGTGTACGATTCCGAGAAGGACTTCAACGCGCGGCTGATCGAGATCTTCGGGTATCCCTATCCCGAGGACATCGGCCCGAGCGGCACGTACGCCACCGGGTACGCGGGTCCCGACCTGTACCACTACATGTACGCCGACGACACCGGCTGGGATCGCGACGAGGTGATACAGCAAGTGTATTTCGGGCCGACGAGTAACGGCGACAGCGGTACGAACGTGCCGTCGATCAACCAGAGCCTCCTGAACTTCAACGCGGATTTCGCGGCGGTACAGGGCGGCGGCACCGCGCCGACGCGCCCCCCGGTGGAGATTAACAACGGCAACATCACCTTCGAGGTGCAGATCAAGAACTACTTGACGAGCATCATGGCGGGTTCCTCGAACACGACTTCGCCCCCGAACACCGGCGTTCTGCCGGCGGACACGATCACGGTGAAGTACAACATGCGCGATACCGGCGGCCGCCTGGGCATTGCCAAGCCCGAAGGCTGGACCGAGCGCCGGGCGCCGGGCGAGATCCAGATTGCCCGCAGCGCGCTGCTACTCGCGTTGAGCGACTTCATGAAAGCCGTCGATGACTACGGTAGTTTCGCGGGCGACGTACAGGGCAAGGTGGACCTTATCCAGGCCCGCTACAACCTGAACGCGGCGAAACTGACGCTGTTGAACGATCGCTTCGACGACAAGAAGACGGTGCAGGACGTGCTCTTCGGCATCAAGATCGGCCAGTTCGCGCTGCGTACCGGTGCGACCATCGCCGAAAAGGTGGCCGACGCGCTGCAGGAAAGCGTGCCGACCGTGACCGGTATCATCGTCGGTTTCTCGAACGGCGTGATCATCGACGGTCTGTCCGCGGTGCGCGGCGGTCTCAAGGGCGTCGGCCTGGCCATCGTCGAGGGCCTGAAGATCCTCGCCGACGCCGCCGAACTGGCGACCTTCCGGCTCGAGCAGGAAGAGGCCCGGGCCGACGATGAACTAAACATCGACACCACGGAGCTCGACCAGAGTTTCGAGGTGCTCGATGCGATTAAGGATCTTGAGTCGCTGCTTCGCAACGAGATACCGTTCCGCCTGGCGCTCCACAACGCCTACGAAGCGGTACAGCAGGCCTCGGGCAACTACCTCAAGGTGCTGGCCGAGGGTCAGCGCACCATCGAGCGCCTGGACATCTTCCGCAAGCAGACTCAGGCCGACGTGCAGGGCCTGCGCTACCGCGACATGGCCTTCCGCATCTTCCGCAACGACGCGCTGCAGAAGTACCGGGCCCAGTTCGACATGGCGCAGCAGTCGGTGTATCTCGCGGCCAAGGCCTACGACTACGAGACCACCTATCTGGCGTCCGACCCGAAGGCGGGCTCGCGCTTCCTCACCGACATCGTCAAGGCCCGCCAGCTGGGCACCCTGCAGGACGGCCTGCCGCAGACGGGGGTCGGCCTCGCGAATTCCATGGCGGTCATGGGACGGAACTTCGAGGTGTTGAAGTCGCAACTGGGCTTCAACAACCCGCAGGTCGAGTCGAATCGTTTCTCGCTCCGCTACGAGAAGTTCCGCGTTCTGCCCGGCCAGGAAGGCAACGAGAATTGGCGTAACCTACTCAATGGCGACTACTTCGAGAACGGCGAAATCGGCCGCGTCGACAACCTGTGGGATCTCACCGAATTCCGGCAGTACTGCGTGCCGCCGGCGGGCTTCGGCGATGTCGAACCCGGTATCGTGATCTCGTTCCCCTCGGTGATTAAGGAAGGCTACAACTTCTTTAACCAGGAATCGGGCGGCCTCGACAGCTCGTACGACGCGACCCAGTTCGCCACCAAGATCCGGTCGGTGGGCGTGTGGTTCAGCAACTACGACTTCCTGAACCTGAGCAATACGCCGCGCGTGTACCTGATGCCCGCGGGCAACGACGTGCTGATGTCGCCCACGGGCTTCCGCGGGCAGCAGCGCGAGTTCACCGTGCTCGACCAGATCATCCCGACGCCGTTCCCGATTGGCGAGAGCGAGCTGGATAATCCGTACTGGGTGCCCTCGGTGGATACCTTGTCGGGCACATTCCAGCCTATCCGCCGATACGGCCGCTTCCGCGCGTATCACGACAGCGGGGAGTTCTCGCCCGACGAGACGATTCGCGACAGCCGCCTCATCGGCCGTTCGGTGTGGAACCGCAAGTGGATGCTGATCATCCCGGCGAGCACGCTGAGCAGCGATCGCGACGAGGCGCTGGAAACCTTCATCAACGGCCAGGAACTGGGCGGCACGCGCGACGGCAACGGCGTGTCCGACATCAAGCTGTTCTTCGAAACCTATGCCTACCCGCGCCTGAAATCGGCACCCGAAGGCAAGGCCGCGCAGACGCTTGTGGTCGACACGGAGTAAGGCGCCCTTGGCTCACTGGTACCATAACGCGCACGCGTGGCGGCTGGCAGCGGCTTGGACCGCTGCCGCCGCCGTGGCGTGGGCGGGCGCAGCGGGCGCGGCCGACAAGAGCGGCCTGCGCACCGAGGCGGTGCAGCTGCCCGACGGACCGGGCAGCGTCGAGGGATTCGGCCCCGGCTACGATCCCGATCTGCCCACCGGCGGCATCGGCTTCGATTTCGAGTTCGCGTTTCCCAAGGGCGTGGGGGGCATCGCGCCCTCCATTTCCGTGGGCTACGACAGCGGCGAGGGCAGCGGCCTCATGGGCTTCGGCTGGGGCATTACCATGCCCCGTGTCGAGCGCCGCACCGCGCGCCCCTGGCCGCGCTACGTCGACGGCCCCAACGGCATCGACGACGACTACGACGGCGATATCGACGAACCGGACGAGGTCGACAAGATCCGCGTGTATGCCGCGGGCGGCCCGGAAAACGTGGTCGATTCCGACAACCTCTCCGACGACGACAACCTCGTGATGCCGCCCGGCGAGTTCTACTTCGCGCGCTACGAGGGCGATTTCATCCGCTATCAGCGCGTGGACGACTACTGGGTGGCGACCCGGCCCGACGGCACGCGCCTCGAATTCGGCCGTACCCTGGCGGCGCGCCAGGTGGACCCCGACGACGAGACGCGCGTGTTCGCCTGGCTGCTCGAAACCGAAACGGATGTGAACGGCAACACGATCACCTACGAGTACGAGCGCGGCGAAGACGAGGACAACCGCGGCACGATGTATCCGCGCTACGCCCGCTACGGTGCCGGCGCGCCCCCTTGGAGCGAGTACCACATTGTGGCCTTCGAGTATGAAGACCGTCCGGATGTGTTCGAGGACGCCAAGCCCGGTTTCATCACGCGCGTCGGCAAGCGTGTGAAGCACGTGAATATCGCCACGCATACCAGCAGCGAGCTGACCGTGCGCGAAATCGCCGATTTCGACGGCGACGGCGAGGACGATTACCTCGACCGGCGGTATATCTACACCTACGACACGCACCCGTACTGGAGCCTCTTGAGCTCTGCAGAGGAGATGGGGGCCGACGGCATCGATGTCCTCGCCCCGATTACCTTCGGATGGCGCGTCGCGGAGCCGCCGGATGTCGCCAATGGACAAGAAGTCTATATCGGGGTCAAGAATCCTCCGCGGTATTTCTTCGACAATCCTGCGTCCGATCTGGCCGAACTGAACGGCGATGGCCTGCCCGACCTGCTGCTCACCTCGGCCGTGGGCGACCCGCACAAGGCCTTCTTCAACCTGGGCGAACACGAGGACAACGGCAAGCGCGTTATCGAGTGGACGAATGCCATCGACATTGGCGGCGATCCGCTGGCGCAGTTCGTGGATTTTGTCAGCGAAAACGCGCCGGCCGACCTGGCCGACATGGATGGTGACGGTTTCGCCGATCTGGCCTACCGGGCGAGCCCCTTCGAGTCCTACTACTTCCCCCAGCAGTTCGAGAACGGCCTGCCCAAGTGGGGCGACCGTGTGTCGTTCAACTTGTTCGAGGGCGAATCGACCCCGCCGTCACCCTTTGGCACGGACGACGTCGAGCGCTCCGACATGAACGGCGACAACCTCGGCGACATCGTGCAGACGATCAATGCCGGCGGAGCGACCACGCTCCGCATCTGGTACAACCTCGGCGGCGGCGCCTTCTCGCGCCCGGTCGCCGTGCCGCAGACCTTCCCCTACCTCTTCTCGCAGCAGGGGGTGAGCCTCGACGACTTCAACGGTGACGGCATCGACGATTTCATCCGCATCCGGCCCACGCGCATCGAGGTGGCGCCCGGCCTGGGCTACGGCAAGTTTGGCGCCGTGCGGTACGTGGAGGTGCCGGAGTTCACCTTCAACGATCCCTGGCTCGAGGAACCGGAGTTGGAGGACATCACCGGCGACGGTCTTCCCGAGCTGGTCTACGACGCCGGTACCTTCTGGTACTGGGTCAACCGCGGCAACTACACGCTGGAGAAGCGACGCGACATCACGGGCCTGCCCTCGGACCTTGGCACGACGGCAGGGTACCGTTGGGCCGACATGAACGGCAACGGCAGCAACGACCTGGTGTTTTCCGATGTCGCCTCGAATCCGCGTATTGTTACGTTCGATATCGGCGAGCTGATTGGCTGCGTTCCGGTGCCCAACCTGCTGACCTCCATCGACAACGGCCAAGGTATGTCGACGAACATCACCTACGCGAACGCATCGAAGTTCGCCATCGAGGCGCGCGAGGCCGGCACGCCCTGGACCGACCCGGTGCCGCTGGTCGAGGAAGTGGCGACCAACGTCGACAACTTCGACTCCTACGGCAACATCTACAACGAAACCTACGCCTACTACGACGCCTACTGGGATCCGCTGCTTCAGACCTTCGCTGGTTTCGGGCGCGTGGTCTACAACGACCTCGGCGAGGATGCCGCCCCCACGGGCGTGAAGCAGTATCGCTTCGACGTGGGCCGCGAGCACCGCGTACTCCGCGGCAACGAGCTTGAGGCAACCCTGGAGGACACCGAGGGCAACGTGTACTGGCGCGAGACCACCGACTGGGAGGTCCGCCAGCTGGCCATAGGCATCACCGGCGAGGACATCTCCGCCGCGTTCCCGATTCGCAAGACCCGCGAAATTATCGAGGCAGGAAACGGCACGCCCCGCACAACGGTCGTCGAGACGGATTACGACAACCTGGGCAACGTGCTCGAGGAGCGCAACTACGGCGTTGTCGAGGAGGGCAATCCCGGTGCGTTCAACGACGAGCGCATCGAGACCACGACCTACGCCCTCAACGTCGACGACTGGGTGGTGCACCATCCGGCGACCGTCGAGACGAAGACCCTGGCGGGCGAGGTCCTCAAGCGTAAGGAATTCTACTACGACGACGAGACCTTCGCGGGGGATAACCTCGGCGACGTGACGCGCGGGCGCGAGACGATGGTGCTGGAGTACGTCGACCCGGCCAACTCGGACGAGACCGTGATGCAGAGCCGTGTGCAGTACGACGCCTATGGCAATCCGGCCGTGATGCTCGACCCGCTCGGCGTGGCGCCGGAGGGCGTGGTGGATTTCGCTGCCGGGCACGCGCGCGAAATCGGCTACGACGAGCGCTTCCAGACGTATCCCGTGTCCGAGACCATCCATGTCGGCGGCGGCCACGATCCGCTCGTGCTGACCGCGGCCTACGACGAAGGCTACGGCGTGGTGCTCGAGTCCACCGATTGGGCCGGGAACACAACGACCTATACCTACGACATGTATGCGACGCCCGAGGAGGTCTACCTGCCGGGCGATGTAGACGGCTTTCCGTCCATCTTCTACGGCTATGGCCTGAGCGAGGAGATGGCGGGGGGCATTACCAACTGGATCGACTATTACCGGCTTGATACGCCGCCGGACACCGAGGGCCTAGAGTGGGAGGACCACTACCGCATCACGCGCGAATACGTCAACGGATTGGGCGTCACGGTCATGGTGAAAGACGAGGCAGCGGCCGACCCCGAAACCGGCGAGCCGCGCGTGCTGACGCACGATGCCCTCATTTTCAACGGCCGCGGCAAGGCGCGCTATACGCTCAATCCGTTCTACTCGACGCTTACCGGAGACCTCTTCGAGCAACTGGAGCTCGAGGACGTGCGGCTGCCCGAATGGACCGGCATCTTCCACCAGGACGGTGCTATCGAGGAACTGGGTATTGACGACGCTCCCAAGGGCGAAACGTTGTACGACACGGCGCTGCGGCCGTCCATCGTGACGAATGCCGATGGCACGGTGCGCACGACCGAATACGAGCCGTTGGTCACGCGCGTGTTCGACGAGAACGACAGCGACTCGGCATCGCCGCACGCGGATACGCCCACGCTGCTGTATCGCGACGGTCTGGATCGCCTGGTTCAGGTAGATCAGACTGCGCGTCTCAACGACGACGGCACGCAGTCGGACGTCGTGAATACCTTTACCACCCGCTACGCGTATCGCGCGGACGACTTGCGCACGCGCATCACCGACCACCAGCAGAACGCGCGCCTGTGGAGCTTCGACGGGCTGGGCCGCAAGACCAGCTTCAACGATCCGAACCGTGGTCTCAGCACCTATGCCTACGATGCAGCATCGAACGTGCTTTCCGAGACGGATGCGGCGGGTCGGGTGACATCGTATACCTACGACGGCGCGAACCGGCGCCTGACCGAGGACTATCAGGACGAAGCGGAGTCGTATTCGGCGGGCTACGCCTACGATCCCGAGCAGCCGCTTTCGGCCGAGAACCGGCCCGACATCGCGTATTTCTACGACACGCCCTCGGATGATGTGGACTTCGGCGATGGCACCACGGGCAGCAACGAGAATACCGGAGGCCGGGTCGCGGCCGTGTGGGATCTCGCGGGCGAACATTATTCCTCCTACGACGGACGCGGGCGGCTGGCCTGGACCGTGCGGCGGCTGAATGATCCGCGCACCGGCGGCCTGGTGGCCTACCGCACGCAGATGGCCTACGACACCATGGATCGCGTGACCGAAGTGGTCTATCCCGACGGCGACCGCGTGGGCTACACCTACGACGAGCAGAACAATCTTTCGACGATCATCGGCGGCGGCCTGTCCAACGCGGACGGCGGCAACCTGATCGTAAAAGCCACGTCCTTCTCGCCTGCCGGCCAGCGCGAACGGATCGACTATGGCAACGGCGTCTCATCCTTTTATCAGTACGACGTGCGCAAACGGCTGACGGCGCTGCAGTCCATCAACGCCGACACCGCCGAGTTGATCCGCAACCGCTACAGCTACGACGGCATGGCGAATATCACGAGCATCCTCGACGAGCGCAACGGCGAGGCGATTCCCGACGACGACGCGCGGCGGAATCATCAGCAGTTCGCCTACGACGACCTCTACCGCCTGACCAGCGCCGACTACGCGCGCGATCCGGAGGCCTCCGGCTTCGGGGCCGACGGCCGCATCGGCTACCGCTACGACAGCATCGGCAACATGTTGGCGAAAGGCTCCGACATCGACGACGTGCGCGGACGATTCTCGGTCACCAATCTCGGCGACATGAGCTACGGCGGCGCCGGCGGCACGTCCGGCCGCGAAGGCCGCGCGGCGGGCGATCCGCCCGGACCGCAAGCGCTCACCCTCATGGACGACGGTACCTTCGCGCGCGGCCTGAACTACGACGACCTCGGCAATCTCACCATGCTCGACGGCATGTCCTACACCTGGAACTTCGCCAGCCGCATGGTCGTGGCGGAAGACAGCACGACGCGTGCCGAATACGTCTACGACTACGCGGGTCAGCGCGCACTCAAGGTGGTGTACGCGAAGGATGCCGACGGCAACCTGCTGGCGGAGCCGACCGAGGTAGCCCAGTACCCCGCGAAGTATTTCGAAATCCGCGAGGCCGGCCAGCCTGTGAAATACGTCTACGACGGCAGCACCCGTGTCGCCCGTGCGGTGGGCACGCTCGATCCCTCCGCGCCCCGCACGCAGCGTTTCCGTTTCGCCACGGGGTGGAACCTCGGCGCCGTGGCGGTCGAGGCCGACGACGCCGTGCTGCAGCTCGGCTTCGGCCCGGATGCCCGCATCACCGCGCTGGTGCGCTGGAACCCGGAGACAGGCGAGAACGACTTGCTGGACGAAAGTGGCGCGCTGGCCGCGGGCGACATCTTCTGGCTGTACACCGACGAGCCGATGAACGCGCAAATCACGGGCATGCTGCCCGCTGCCGCCACGGACCCCGCCAGCGGCTACCTGCTGCTGGGAGCCTTCCGCGCGCTGAACGCCGTAAACCTCGTGCCGGAGAACGCCCCGCCCGGCTGGTTGCACGATGCCGACGCCCAGGCATGGCAGGTAAAGCTGAGCGGCGACGATGCCTTCCTCAGCGCATGGCCCGATTTCATCGAGGCCGGCCAGCCGGTGTTCTTCGCCTTCGACGGCGATGCGCCCGACTTCGGCCTGCCCGACGCCTCGCTCGATTTGCAGTATTACCTGCAGGATCACCTGGGTTCGTCCAGCGTGCTGGCCGACGCGGCAGGCAACACGATAGAGGAAACGGCCTACTACCCCTACGGCGAGCCGCGGAACATCTGGTCCGCCGAGTCCGCCGCCGAGACCGTGCCGAACCCCTATGGCTACGCGCAGAAAGAGCGCGATCGCGAAACCGGCCTGACCTATTTCGACGCGCGCTATTCCGCCGCGCCGCTGGGCCGCTTTACGCGGGTCGATCCGGCCATCGATGACCTGCCCGACGAGGCGGTCGAGGATCCGCAGCTGCTGCACGCCTACGCCTTCGCGCGCAACAACCCGATCAACTACAGCGACCCCGACGGCCAGTTCGCGCTGAATAAGGCGCAGAGCGTGCTCGCGCGCCAGCTGAATCCCTTCAGCGACCAGGCCAGCGGGAACTTGACCGATACCAAGGCCCAGCGCCGCGCGGCCGTGTTCGGCGCGCTGAAGCTGGCCAAGGGCAGCGAGCTCAAGTTCAGCAAAGATCTGCCCGGCGGCGCGAGCATTCCCGAGTTCGCCAAGCCGGCGATCAAGGACCTGCAGGCCAAGGCCACGCTGTCGCCGAACGAGCTCATCTCGAGCGTCGAGCAGGTAGCCAAGCAGCTCAAGGCGAAGTTCCCCGGCGACAAGCTCAACGTGGACAGCTTCCTGCAGGCCATCACGCAGAAGCCCGACCAGAGCGCCGATGCCTCCCAGGGCCGCCTGGCCGCATTCGGCAAGCTGGGCTTCAACCCGAAGGACCTGAAGGACAGCCCGATTACGAAGGCCGGCTCGCTGGTGAACGAAGGCATCGCCAAGCAAATCGGCGCCTTCCAGAACCAGCTGAAGAGCATCGACCTCGAGGCCAAGCTCTCCGAGCTGACGGCCAAGGGCAACGAGGGCCTGAAGTTCAAGGACAGCAAGGGCTTCGACTTCAAGCAGGAAGACATCGACAAGTTCATCGACAAATACCTCGACGGCGCCGACAAGGCCGTCAATTTGAACCGCGACAAGAAAAAGGACGACGCGGAATAGACACATCCGCGAACATAAGGAGCGAGATCATGGGTGCGAAACAGAAGCGAGCGAGCGCGCAGCGGCCTCTCCGGAGGATGAACCACCTGCTGCGGAACACACTGGGCGCCATCGCGCTGGCGGCAGGCCTGCTACCCGGCGCGGCCATGGCCGGCGTGCCGCAACCGGGCATCGTGCAATACGGCCAGGTGATCGGCGAGGGCGGCGCATTGCTGACCTCGGGCTCCCTGACGTGGAGCTACACGCCCGCGGGCGGAGGTGATTCCGTCGTGGTGACCACGCCGCTCGAGCTTATCGATGGACCCGGCGGCCCGTACTCCTACAAGACGGTGGTGCCGCTCGAGGCCGTGGTGCCCGATTCGCCCTCGGCAGGCGCGATTCCCGTGGCGCTTTCGCCCGAGGAGTACGTGCGTACCGGCGCGGTGGACGGTACGGCCGTGTCGATGACGCACAACGTGTTCGTCTCCGCAGAAGACATCAGTTCCGTGCGCCGCGTCGACGTCTGCGCCGACTGTCCATCTGTGGTGATGACCAAGCACTCGGCCGATACCAACGGGGACTACCGCTTCTCGCTCGCGGAACTCCTCCGGTTCGTCGAACTGCACAGCGCCGCCGCCACCCATGAATACCATATCGACAAGAAAACCATCGACGGCTACAGCGTCGGCTCCGGGCCGCGCGCGGGCTATCCGCACACCGGCGATTACATCGACGGCTCCGACTGGACCGTGTCTGTCCGCGAAGTCATCCGCATGATCGATCTATTCACCAGCACCACCGACCACAGCTACAGCTTTAACCTCGAGGCCGAGGACAACTTCACCAAGGGAACGCCTCAGCCGCAGTCCAAGTCCGTCTTCGGCGGCGCCGCTGTGGCCGATCCCGGGGTGCAGCTTACCCGCACCATCCGCGGCGGCAAGAAGGGAGACGGCCACGTGCTCACCTTCGAGTTTAGCGCGTCTGCGGCTGCCCCGGCCCTGCTGAGCGCCCTCGGCGTCAACGAAAACCTGCCCTCCGGCTGGTCCTACGTCGGTGCGTCCGACACGCCCCTGGTAACCCCGAAGGATGCCGGTTCCGATCTGGAATTCGCCTGGTATCCGCTGCCCGCCATGCCCTACACGATGCAGTATCAGGTCGAGTTTCCGGCCAAGACGAATGCGCTCGAGGGCTTGGCCCAACTGGACGGCACCGCCGTGTACCGCGTGAAGAGCAACGACCTCGAGAACCTGGTGGCCTTTGCCAGCAGCGGCGACATCGACGGCGATGGCATTGGCGACGGCGTCGAGGGCCTGAGCGACGCCGACTACGACGGCGTGCCGAACGTCATCGATATCGACTCCGACAACGACGGCCTGACCGACGACTTCGAGGCCGGCTACGACGGCGACCCGTCGACGCTCAACCCGTACCTGCCCGGCAGCGAAAACCCCGGGGGAGACCTCGACCCCTACAGTGCCGATACCGACGGCGACGGCGTGGACGACGGCACGGAGATCGGACTGAACCTGAACCCGATTCAGCCGAATGCCAACCCCGTGCCGATGAGCCCGTGGGCCATCGCCGCGATGGCCGTGTGCATGCTGGCCGCAGCCGCTTTCGCGCTGCGCCGCCGCGCCGCCCAGCGCATCTGATACTCGAAGCGGAAGGAACAAAGAGGCCTGACCAGCCCGTGGAAAGGGAGAGGACATGATGGCTCGCACGCGATACAACGCTGAGCGGCTTGCAATAAGGGGAGCGTCCGGGGGACGCTGGATGCGCTGGACCGCAGCACTGACCATGCTGCTCGCCGGCACCGCCTTCGCGGCGGACCCGGTGTTTACCACGTCCGCCGTCACCTCGGTGAACGAGGACGCGACGTATACCTACAACATCTCCGTGTCCGACGCGGACGGCGGCGACACGCTGACCATCTCCTCCCAATCGGCCCTGCCCTCGTGGCTTTCGCTTACGAGCGTCACTCCGGGCAATCCCGGCACGGCCACGCTTACGGGTACCCCCGACGATGGCGACACGGTGGGCTCTCCCTACGCCATCACACTCCGCGTCACGGGCGGCGGAACGATTGTGACCCAGCCATTCAGCATCACGGTCAACCCCGTGAATGATGGCCCCGCCACCTTTACCACCTCCGCCGTCACGACGGTCCAGGAGGAGGCGACCTATACCTACAACATCTCGGTTAACGACCCGGACGCAGTGGACGTACTCACCATTTCGTCCGTGAATCCGCTTCCCTCCTGGCTGACGCTCAGCAGTGTCGTGCCGGGCAATCCGGGCACCGCGACGCTGACCGGTACGCCCGACGACCCCGAGCTGCCCGGTTCGCCCTATGCCATTCAGCTGACCGTTTCCGGCGGCGGCGGTACCGCCCCCACGCAGTCGTTCAACATCACGGTGTCCCCAAAGAACGACCTGGCGACAATCTCCTCGACTGCGGTGACCACCGTGGCCGAAGAAGCCACCTATACCTACAATGTCGTCGCCCAGGACGCGGACGTGGGTGATACGCTGTCAATCTCCTCGCAGAATCCGCTGCCCTCGTGGCTGTCGCTCACGAGCGTAACCGACGGCAACCCCGCCACGGCCACGCTGACCGGTACGCCCGACGACGCCGAGTTGCCTGGCTCTCCGTATTCCATCACGCTGCGCGCCACCGGCGGCGGCGGTGCGCCGGCCACGCAGTCGTTCAGCATCACCGTCACGCCGGTAAACGATCCAACCGTTTTCGACTCCGTGGCGGTCACCTCGGTGAACGAAGAAGCCACCTACACCTACAACATCTCCGTGTCCGACGGCGATCCGGGTGACACACTCACGATATCCTCGGTCACTACTTTGCCGTCTTGGCTTTCCCTTACGAATGTCGTGCCCGGCAACCCCGGCACGGCCACGCTGACCGGCACGCCGGACGACGCGGAACTGCCGGGTTCGCCCTACGCGATCCAGCTGACGGCGACGGGCGGCGGCGGTACCGCGCCCACGCAGTCGTTCAACATCACGGTCAATTCCGTCAACGACAACGCGACTATCGATACGACGGCCGTCACCTCGGTGAACGAAGAGGCCACCTACACCTACAACATTTCGGCGAGCGACAACGACACGGGGGATACGCTCAGCATTTCCTCGGTGAATCCGCTTCCGTCGTGGCTCAGCCTGACCAACGTGGTTGATGGCAATCCGGCGACCGCCACCCTGACGGGCACGCCCGACGATCCCGAGCTTCCGAGTTCGCCCTATTCGATCGTCCTGACGGCGACGGGCGGCGGCGGCACCGAGCCGACGCAGTCCTTCAGTATCACGGTGAACCCGGTGAACGACAAGCCGGTGTTCAGCGCCGCGGCGCCCACGGCCGCCACGGAAGGCAGTCCGTATCTCTATAGCTTCTCGCTCTCCGATGCCGAGAACGACAACATGACGCTGCAGTCGGACAATCCGCTGCCCAGCTGGCTGAGCCTGAATATCACCAACAACGGCACCTCCTCGGTATCGGCCCAGCTGACCGGTACGCCCGACGACGCCGACCTGCCCGGCTCGCCCAACTCCATCAGCCTGTCGGTGACCGACGGCACCCCGGCGGTCGTCAATTTCTTCTCGATCACGATCACCGGCGTCAACGACGCCCCGGTGCTCGACGACTCCGGCGACCCGGTCTTCACGACGATTGACGAGGACGACACGACGAGCGACGGCGACGTGGTCAGCGCGCTGCTCGCGAGCGACCTGCCCGATATCATCACCGATGGTGATGCGGGCGCGCTCGAGGGCATTGCCATTACCGCGACCGACACCGCGAACGGCGACTGGGAATACTCCACCGACGCTGGCGCGAACTGGGATCCCTTCCCGGGCGGCATTGCCGAAGACAATGCCCTGCAACTGAAGGCCGATGCGGTGATCCGCTTTGTTCCCGCCACGAACTTCAACGGCACCGTGGACCCCGCGATCACCTTCCGCGCCTGGGACCAGTCGGATGCCGCGGACAACGGCGACCTGGCCGACACCGCCACCAACGGACTGACGACGCCCTTCAGCGTGGCGACCGAGACCGCCGCGATTACCATTACGCCCATCAACGATCCGCCGACGGCCAACTTGGACCCGACCGGATTCACGCCCCCCAATACGGGCACGCGCGTGCAGATTCCCGAAGACACGGAAACCGATATCGATGTGCTCGCTAACGACACCGACGTCGAGGGCCTGAACGTGGCGTCGGTCCAGGTGCTCACGCCCCCGGCCCATGGCGCCTATGGCGTCAAGCCCAGCGGCCTCATCACCTACATTCCCAACAAGGACTACACCGGCGACGATCTACTCGTATACCGCGTCACCGATTTGGGAGACGGCAGTTCGCCGCCGCTTCAGGCGCAGGCCACCGTGTACATCGAGGTTGTTGCAGTAAATGATCCGCCCATCGCGCTCGACGACTCCGCCTTCACGGAGTCCGGCGTGCCGGTCGTTATCGATGTGCTTGCGAACGACTCCGACGAGGAGACCGACCTGAACCCGCCCGGCGACGACCCGAAGGTGTCCATCGTGACGCCGCCCACCGCCGGCAACACGGCGGTCGTGGATCCGACGACGGGCACGATTACCTACACCGCCGATGCCGGATTCAGCGGCATCGATACCTTTGTGTACGAGGTGGAAGACTTCGGTCTGCCGCTGCCGCCCAAGAGCGCGCAGGCCACGGTGGTGGTCGCGGTCAGCCAGACGCCGATACAAGTGGATACGCTCGACGACAACGACGACGGCGACCTGACCCCGGGTCAGATCAGCCTGCGCGAAGCGGTGAAGCTGATTGCCACCAATGGCCAGATCACCTTCGATCCGGCGCTGTTCAGCGGCCCGCTCGCCACCATTACCCTGACGCAGGGCGAACTTTCGGCCCTGCGCGGATTCACCCTGAATGGACCGGGCGCGGACGAATTGGCGGTCAGCGGCGGCAACCTGTCGCGCATCTTCGACTTGAGCACCGGCGATTACTTCATCGATGGCGTCACATTGGAAAGCGGCCTGAGCGACCTCGACTCCGGCGGTGCGATCCGCGTCGAGTCGAACGCGAGCCTCGCCCTGACGAACAGCCTCGTGCAGAACAGCGAGGCGACCGGCTCGGGTTCGTCCGGCGGCGGTATCCGCTCGTCGGGTCCGCTGACCATCGAGAACTCGACCATCACCGGGAACACTGCGGGCGGCGCAGGCGGCGGCATTGCTGCCGACACCGATTTCTCCGTCGTCAACAGCACGCTGTCGTATAACGTGTCCGGCGGCGATGGCGGCGCCATCTTCCAGAACGACGGCACCGCGAGCGTCAACTTTTCGACGCTGGTGTTCAACGAGGCCGTCACGGGCGGCGGCATCAGCAAGCAGGCAGGCGATCTGCTCGCGCGCGCATCGATCATTTCCGGCAACACGGCCAGCGGCGCAGCGCCCGATGTCGCGGGCATCTTCGAGAGCGCCGGCGACAACATCCTCGGCGATCTCGCCGATAGCGAAGGCTGGCTCGGGACCGACGTTGTCGGTATAGACGGTGCCGAACTGGTCGAGCAGGACCTGGGCGTCAACGGTGGCGTCGTGCTGACGCATGCGCTCGTACCGGACAGTGCCGCCATCAACGCCGCGCTTCCGGCATCGCTTTCCACCGTGGGCATCACCGAGGACCAGCGCGGCATCACCCGTCCGTCGAACCAGCCGGACGTAGGCGCCTACGAAGTGAAGTTCTTCCGGGTAGACACGCTCGCCGACGAGGAAGACGGTAACTACAGCCCCGGCGATCTGTCGCTCCGCGAGGCGGTCGGTCTGGCCCTGCCCGGCGATAACCTGCTGCTTACGAACATCAACGGTACCATCATTCTCGACAACACATTCAGTGGTGTCGACCTCGGTATCATTACCATCAACAACAGCGTCGGCATCTATGGACCCGGTGCCGACCTGCTGTCCATTTCCGGCGGTTCCAATACGCCGGCGCTGCTGGTGCTTTCCGCCACGGCGCAGCTGGTGGTCGAAGGCATCCGTTTCGAAGACTGCGTCGACTCCACGGCCTTGATAAACCGCGGCGGTCCCGCCATCCGTAACTTCGGCATCACCCGTCTGCGGGATTGCGAATTTATTGGCAACACGGCGACCGATCTCGACGGCGGTGCCATCCGCAGCTTCGGTACGCTCGACCTGATCCGGTGCACCTTCTCCGACAACGAGGCCACCAATGTCGGCGGCGCCGTCGTCAACTGGGGCGGCGTGCTTCGGGTCACCGATTCGCTCTTCGAGGAAAACACAGCCGGAACGACGGGCGGTGCGATCCACAACCAACTTTCCGCCACAACCACGATCACCCGCTCGACGCTGACGAGCAACCATGCGGGTATCTCCGGTGCCGTGCATAACGCCACCAATGGCACGCTGACGATCCTCAATTCGACCATCGATACAAATACCTCTGTGTCCGACGGCGGCGCCATCAGCAATCTCGGCACGGTTGCGGCCGTGAACTCCACGTTCAGCGGCAACATCGCGGATCGCAGCGGCGGCGCCATCAACCATATCGGCACCGCCCTTACGCTGACGAACTGCACGGTGACGGCGAACCTGGCCGACTCGATCGGCAACGGCTTCGGCGAGGGTGGCGGCCTGTTCGCGTCCACCGGCAAGCCGGCGGCACTGCGCAATACCGTCGTGGCGCTGAACTTCGATACGCCCGTCAATGCAGGTGCCGGCAATATCCACCCGGATATCAGCGGCCCGGTGTCGTCGCAGGGCAACAATTTCTTCGGCAATGTCACGGGGGCCAGCGGGGTAACCAATGGCAATAGCGGCGACATCGCCGGCACCGGCGCTGTCCCCAAGGATCCGCGCATCGGGCCCCTGGCCGACAACGGCGGTCCGACGCTGACGCACCTGCCCAAGGCCCAGAGCCAATTGCTGGATGCGGGTTCGAACGACGGCGTAACAATGGCGCTGTTCGGCGATGTGCCGCAGGATCAGCGCGGTACCGACGCCACGCCCTTCGAGCGTATCCTCGACGGCAACGGCGATACGGACGCGGTCGTTGATATCGGCGCGGTCGAGTTCGTGCCGACCACACCGGTCTATACCTCGACGCCGGTGCTGGCAGTGAACGAGGACGAGCCCTACTCCTACGCCATCGCCGCGACCGACGAGGATCAGGAAGAGGTCCTGACCATTACGGCGCCCACACTTCCGTTCTGGCTCACGCTTACCGCTACCGGAAACGGCACGGCGACCATCGAGGGCACGCCAACCAACGAAACGCTGGATCCGAACTTCGCGGGCGACACCTACAATGTCGTCATCGAAGTGAAGGACACGCAGAACATCGTGGTGCAGCAGACGTTCACGATCGACGTGACCGGCGTGAACGATGCGCCCGAGCCCGGCGACGACACCGTGTCGACCGACGAAGACACGCCGCTTGCCATCGAGGTGCTCGCGAACGACACCGACGATGACGGTTCGTTGCCGCTCGACAGCATCGTCATTGTGACCCCGCCGACCAACGGCGATGTCGTGGTTAATTCTTTCACCGGCGTGGCTACCTACACGCCGGACGCCGACTACAACGGACCCGACTTCTTCGAATACGAAGTCTCTGACGACGGCACTCCGCTTCCGGCACTGTCCACCGTCGCCCGGGTCGATATCACCGTGAACGCGGTGAACGACGCTCCGCGCCTGGTGAACGACTCCGACACCATCGACGAAGATGGCGTGTCGGTGCTCGACGTGCTGTCCAACGACGCCGATGTCGATGGCGCACTCGTGGTGGCGTCGCTCGTCATCAGCACTGCCCCCGCACACGGCGAGGCCGTAGTCGATGCGAATACCGGCTTGGTCACGTATACGCCCGAGGAAAACTTCTTCGGCACGGACGTGTTCCAGTACACGGTGACCGACGACGGCTCGCCGACCCCCGCGCAGTCCTCGACGGCCACCATCTCCGTTACGGTCAACCCGATCAATGACGCCCCGGTTCTGGTGGACGACACGGCGACGACGGCGGAAGACACCGCGGTCACTGCCGCCGTGCTCGCCAACGACTCCGATGTCGACGGTGTGCCGGTGCCGGGTACGGTCGCCATCACGGTGCAACCCTCGGACGGCAGCGCTACCGTCAATCTCTCGACGGGTACAATCACCTACACGCCCGACGCGGATTTCAACGGCACCGATACGCTGACCTACTCGGTCTCCGATTCGGGCTTCCCGCTACCGGCCATCACGCGCGAAGCGACGCTGACCGTCACGGTCAACGCCGTCAACGACGCGCCGCGTCTCACCACCGACGACGTGGCCACGAACGAGGATACGGCGCTGGACATCGATGTGCTGGCGAACGATACCGACGTCGACGGCGCCCTGGTGCCCGACTCGGTCACCATCACCTTGGCCCCGGCGCACGGCCAGGCTTCGGTTAATCCGGCTACCGGCGTGGTGACCTACACGCCGAATGCGGACTACAACGGCCCCGACGGATTCACCTACAGCGTGACGGACAACGGCAGCCCGACCCCGGTAGCGACATCGTCCGTGCCGGTGACCATTACCGTGCTGCCGGTGAATGACTCGCCGCGCCTGACTGACGACGTCGCCACGACCGACGAAGACGTGCAGCTGTCCATCTGCGTGCTTGGTAACGACTCCGACGTCGACGGCCTGCTGGTGCCCGCCTCGGTCGTGGTGGTCAATGCGCCGCAGCACGGCTCCACGGTTGTCGACCCGGCCACCGGTGCCATCACCTACAAACCCGCGCTGAACTACAATGGCATGGACTCCTTCACCTACTCCGTTACCGACGATGGCGCGCCGCTCCCGGCGCTTACGTCCACCGCCACGGTGACGCTGCAGGTAAAGCCGATCAACGACACGCCGGTCGTGGCGGCCGATTCCGGCACCCTCAAGGAAGACAAGTCGATTACGGTGAATGTGCTGGCGAACGACAGCGATGTCGACGGCCTGCTGGTTCCCGGCAGTGTGACCGTCATCACGCCGCCGTCCAACGGCAGCACGTCGGTCAATGCGGCCACCGGCGCGATTACTTACACGCCGTCGGCGGACTACGTGGGTGGCGACAGCTTCCAGTACCGCGTGTTCGACAACGGCTTCCCGCTGCCGGCGAAGTCGGCCACGGCCACGGTATCGCTCAATGTCGAGCCGGTGAACGACGCGCCGCGCCTGACCGCCGATACCGCCACCACCGACGAAGACAAGGCCGTGACGGTCGATGTGCTCGACAACGATTTCGACATCGACGGCAACCTGGTCACGTCCTCGGTCGTGGTATCGCAGGCATCGCCCAACGGCACCACGGTGGTTGAGCCTTCGACGGGGGTGATCACCTTCACGCCCGCGGCCGACTTCAACGGCGAGACGACCTTCGAGTACACCGTGACGGACGACGGCTTCCCGCTGCCTGCGCTCAGCACGGCCACGACCGTCACCATTACCGTGAACGCCGTCAACGACGCGCCGCGCACGCAGCCCGATACCGCCTCGACCGACGAGGATACCGAGGTGGTCATCGCGGTGCTCGACAACGACACCGACGTGGACGGCCAGCTGGTGCCGCAGTTCGTGTCCGTGAAGACGCAGCCGACCCACGGTTCGCTGACCACGAACCTGTCGAACGGCACGATTACCTACAAGCCCAACGCGGACTACTACGGCGACGACGCCTTCGAGTACGGCATCTTCGACGATGGCTCGCCGCAGCCCGCGCTCGAGACGACGGAATCGGTGTCGGTAACCGTGAACCCCGTGAACGATCCGCCCGTGACCACCGACGATTTCGCCTCGACGGCGGAAGACACGGCGGTCGTGGTGGATGTATTGGCGAACGATTCCGACATCGACGCCGAACTCGATCCCGCCAGCGTGGTGGTGACCGAGGCGCCCGAGCACGGCACGACGAGCGTGAATCCGGCCACCGGCGCGATTACCTACACGCCCGCGCAGGATTACAACGGCGGCGACACGTTTGCCTACACGGTCACCGATACCGGGTTCCCCGCTCCGGGCCTGACCACCGCCGGCACGGTCACCATCAGCGTGCTTGCCGAGAACGACTCGCTCGACACCGTCGACGATGCCGCCACGACCGACGAGGACACGGCGGTGGTGGTGGACGTGCTGGCGAACGACACCGACATCGATGGCACGCCGACGCCGGAAAGCGTCGAGATCATCACGGCACCGGGCCACGGCACGGTCGAGATTAACACCTCGACGGGAGCCATCACCTACACGCCCGAGACCGATTTCTACGGCAGTGACGTGTTCGTCTACCGCGCAGGCGACAGCGGCACCCCGCTCCCGGCGCGCTTCGACACCGCGCTCGTCATGATTACGGTGAAGCCCGTCAACGACGCGCCCGTCCTCGTGGTGCCGGCGAGTGCCGCCGGATTCCAGGACACGGCGCTGGCCATCGGCGGCATCTCCGTGGACGACCTCGATGCGGAAGACGAGGGCGGCGGCGATTCCAGCGTTACCCTCAATGTCGGTAACGGTACCCTGGCGGTCGAGGCGGGCGGCGCAACGGTCAGCGGCAACGGTACGGCCAGTGTCAGCGCCTCGGGCTCCCTGGCGGACCTCAACGCCATGCTCGCCACGCTGGCCTACACGGGCAATCCGCTCTACTACGGCCCGGATACGCTGACCGTTGAACTTACCGACAACGGCAACTTCGGTTCCGGCGGTGCCCTGGGCGACAGCGGCGAGGTTAGCCTGCTGCTCACGCCGACCACCATAATCGTGAATCTGCTGAGCGATCAGACCGACGGCGACTTCTCGCCGGGCAAGGTCAGCCTCCGCGAAGCGGTCGACGAGATTGCGGACGACGGTATCATTACCTTTGCCGAGGCGCTCAGCGGCGCGATCGAGTTGAAGGCCGCAAACGGCCCGCTCGTCATCGACAAGAACCTGACCATCATCGGTCCGGGGCGCGACCTGCTCACGGTCAGCGGCGGCTTCGCCTCGCGCGTGCTGCTGGTCGATGATGGCAGCGCCGTCTCTTCGGCCGAGGTCGCGATTTCCGGCATCACCTTCTCCGACGGCAGTGCGCCCGAGGGCGAGAACGGCGGCGTGATTCTGAGCGCCGAAACGCTCTCGCTCGACGGCATCCGGGTGTCCGGCGGTGTCGCCCGCAACGGCGGCGGCATCTATAGCAGCGGCACCCTGACGCTGCTGAACAGCACCGGCGCCGGCAACCGCGCGGCCGAGCAGGGCGGCTTCCTGGCCACCCTGGGCCAGGGCAAGACGTTCATCCGCTCCAGCACGATTACCGACAACGCGGCCAGCCGCGGCGGCGGTCTCTCGCTCGGCTCCGGCGCCGAACTGGTTAACACCACCATCAGCGGCAACCGCGCCACGGGGAGCGGCGGCGGCCTGTACAGTACGGCGACGGCGCGTGTGCGTCTGACCAACACGACCGTGCTGGGCAATACGGCCGACACCTCGGGCAGCTCGAGCGGCAACGGCGGCGGCATCTTCGTGCTGACCGGCGCGCGCCCGCTCGACCTGCGCAACAGCCTCGTGATTGCGAACCTGGACAACACGCCCGCGGGCGGCGCGGTCCATCCCGACGTCTCCGGCGAATTCGACGCCGACCAGAACAACATGATCGGTTCCGGCGCGGGCGGCGCGGGCTTCGGCGATTCGGATCTCCGTCTCGCGGTGCTCGGTGTCGATGCCGCCACGGTGGCCGATCCGGTGCTGGCCGACAACGGCGGCCCGACGCTCACGCACGCGCTGCGCTTCTTCAGCCCGGCCATCAATGCGGGCGACAACGCCTTCATCGAGGAAGCGCTCTTCGGCGCGCTTCCGGCGGACGACCAGCGCGGCGCGGGCTTCGTGCGTATCGCGCGCGGCGTGGCCGATATCGGCGCATTCGAACTGCAGCCGCAGAGCGAAGGCTTCACGGTCACCATCACCCTCGATGGCGCCCAGCCCTCGCTCACCGCGCTCATGCCGCTGCGCTTCATCGTCACCTTCACCGAGGAAGTGCAGAGCTTCACCGGCGATGATGTCGAGAATGCCGGCACCGCACAGAACGTCGTGTTCACCGTGAATCCGCTGGGCGGCGGCATCTTCGAGCTGCTCGCCAGCACCGAATCGCCCGGCACCATCGTGCCGCGCATCAAGCCCGGCAGCGTGAACGACAGTTGGTCCACCGCCGAGGATCTCACGAACCCCGAGGCCATCGTGGTACAGTTCGACGACACGCTCGACCAGGATGGCGACGGTACGCTGGATATCGTCGAGGGCGGCGGCGACGCCGACGGCGATGGTACGCCGAACTTCCTCGATACCGATTCCGATGACGATGGCGTGCCGGATCAGATCGAGACGGAGAGCGGCGGCAATCCCTACAACGCAGGCGAGCCGGACTCGACCCTGGCGCTGAGCCAGACGTCGTTCTCGGTGGATCAGAACAGCGGCTCGCTGCTCGTGCTGCTCACCAAGTATGGCAACGCCGACGTGCCGTGGCAGACCACGGTGCTGGGCGATGCCAGCTGGGTGACCATTGCGGAGGGCGCCTCGGGCGCCAACAGCGGCCGGATTTCGCTTACCTATGCGGCGAACTTCGCGCCGGGTACGCGTACGGCCGAAATCCAGATCGCGGCGGCTGCGGCCACGGGCTTCCCGCGCACCATCACCATCACGCAGGAAGGCTGCACCCTGCCGGGGGCCATCCTCTCCGCCTCCGTGAATTACCTGGCCGACGCGGGTATCCTGCGCGTTGAATGGCAGGCCGCCTCGAATGCCGAGCAGTACGAGGTCTTCATCTCGTCCGAGCTCGACGCCGAGCCGATTGCCACCGTGTCCGGGCTGTCGTACGACATCCTGTTCACGCCGGAGACCGGCCTGTTCGCGCGTTGCAACGGCGAAGAGTACGACCCGAGGGTCGAGACCTATTTCGTCCGCGCGATCAATACCTGCGGCGACGGCGACCTGCTCGAGGCGGAGTCCTTCGTCGAGGCGAAGGTGCGCGCAGCCGTACTGCCGGGCGAGGTCGATGCCGACGGAATCGGCATCATTTCTCCGGAACAGCCGGTGGCCCTGCGGCTCTATGCCGAGGCCGGTATCGAAGTCGGGTCGGTCTGGGGCGGGGTTGCCGGTGCGCCGGACGCTACCGTCGAATGGCTGCCCGTGGGTGCCGACGGCGCCGATGGCTGGGTCGTGTTCACGCCGGCCGTTAGCTGGCCGTTGGGCGTCGCGCTGCTGTTCGAGGCGGGCGCGGCCGATGCCGCTGGCGCGCCGGTGCAGCAGGCCGTCGAGGCCATGGCTTCGCCGGCGGGCAAGGCCGCCGTGCTCGCGCAGCCTGCCGCGGCGGAAGCCGAAGTGCTCAAGCTCGGCGGCGGCGTGTTCTCCATCGAGGCGGGTCCGTTCGACTCGCCGCGCATGGTGTGGCTGCCGATTCCGGCGGATATCGCACCCGGCGATGCGGCCGTGACGCTGCTGCTTGATGGCGAGTGGCACGCCGCGCGTTCGGTGGCCGGTTGGCTCGCTACGCAGGAATCCGCGACGCTTGAGGCCGGTGGCCGCGCATGGATCGGCATCGAGGTGCAGCACGGCGGTCAGGTGGCCGTGGTTTCCAGCGCGACTGCGGCCTCGCTTCAGGGCGCCAGTGCCTGGACGGGCTTTGGCGACGCCTTCGTGTTCGCGCTGCTCGCGCTTGCCCTGGCCGGCGCAACGCACCACTTCCGGAGGGTTCATGCCCGATAGTTCGTTGTACCTTTCCGCTGGCGCGCGGGGCATGCTGCTCCGCGCGCTGGCGGTCTTCTTTCTCGTTGGCGCTGGCGCGGCCCATGCGGGCGGCGCCATCCTCCTGTTCGACCGCACCCTGCCCGCTGCCTACACGCCTCCTGCCTCGATCAACGTGACGATCGACGCCGAGATCATCGCCAGCGGCACGATCGGCTCGGTCGGTCTGGAGGAACTCATACCACCAGGCTGGACCTATGGCGGGTTTGTCAGCGGCATCCAGCCGATTGTGGCACCTGACACGGGCACCAATGGCAACGGCGGATTGCTCGAGTTCGCCTGGTTTCCCACGCCGCCCGCGACGTTTTCGTTCACTTACCGGCTCAATGTGCCCGCAGGCACCGTGGGCACGCAGGAAATGACCGGGCGCCTGCTCGCCCAGGTGGACCAGCAGCCTGAGCAGTCGCAAGACGTGCTCACCCGGATCATCCGAGAGGGTTCCGGCACGCGGCACAGCGCCGACACCTCCGACAACTTCGTGATTTCCCTGTCGGAATTGCTGCGCGTGCTGCAGTTCTACGCCATCGGCGGCTACAGCTGCTCGCCCAACCCGCAGCAGTCCGAGGACGGCTTTGTGGCGGGAGATACCGGCTCGCTGGACTGCGGATTCCACGACAGCGACTACGAGGGGGAGGGCGATCGCGTCGTCAGTCTCGTCGAGTTGCTGCGGCTCATCCAGCTGTACAATGCGCGTACGTATTACGAATGCCCGGGGGCACCCGATTCCGAAGACGGCTTCTGCCCCGGACCGCCCGTGCTCGACTAGGCCGCCCGGCCTAGTGCCCGCGCACACCCTCGAGGCGCGGTACCGAATACGTACCCATGTGAATCTGGTCGAACATGCTCACGTCGGATGCGAACTCGCGTGCGAAATCCAGCGTAATCTTTTTATCGCGGTAGAGGCCGTATAGGTACTGCTCGAAAAGGAAGCTGTGCGACACCGTCTGCTGCATGCCGATGCGGATGTGGTCGGTATCGCCTTCCAGAATGCCGTCGGTAATCGCCTTCACGTCGTTGAACAACACCTCGAGCGCCGGCACGCGGCCGCCGCCGATTTTCGGCACCAGCCGCTGGCAGATAACGCAATGCAGGCAGTCGCGCAATTGCAGCTTCACGAGGTCGCGCTCCACCGGGTCGAAGAAGCTGACCACGCGGTTCACCACCTCGCTTGCGGTGTTCGCATGCAGCGTGCTGATCACCAGGTGGCCCGTGGCTGCGGCGCTGATGGCCGAGCGGATAGTGTCCGGGTCGCGCATCTCGCCGATGAGAATCACGTCCGGGTCGTGCCGCAGCGCGCCGGTCACGGCCTGGTCGAAGGTCGCCACGTCGGTGCCCAGGCTCCGCTGAGACACCACCGAGGTCTTGTTGTGGTGCACATACTCGATCGGGTTTTCGATGGTGAGGATATGGCAGGAGCGGTGCGAGTTGATCCAGTCCACGAGCGCGGCGGCCGTGGTCGATTTGCCGCTGCCGGTCATGCCGGTAATCAGCAGCAGCCCGCGGTGCAGGCCGGCGAGGTTCACCAGCGTTTCCTTGGGCATGTTCAACGCCTCGAAGGAAGGGATCTCTTCCGGCAGGAAGCGCATGGTGCAGTGGGGCGCGCCGCTCTTGATAAAGGCCGACACACGCGCGAAGCCCAAGCCCACTTGGTGAAACTCGAAGCTGGTCTGAAACGCGGACTCGAATTCCGATACGTACCGCTCGGAAGCGATCTCTTTGATCACTTCGCGGATCTGGTGGCCGGAGAGCGGATAGAGCAATTCCGAGTGGTGCATTTCGCCGTCTACGCGGAAGATGGGATGATTGCCCGGCGACAAGTGGATGTCGCTCGCCTTGTACTGAATCATCGCCCGGAACAGCATCTCGATGCTGATGGGGTCGGTGCGGAAATTCTCGCCGCGCGCGCGCCAGGTTTCCGGAAATCCCATGAGCGCAGTCACCTGATCGAGCGACTCCAGCCCCTCGGGAGAGGATTCCGCCCCGGCCGCCGGATACGTCAGCACATGGCTGTTCTCGTCCTTCAGCAGCGTGCACGGGCAATGGAGTTCGTCTATCTTGGCCTGAATCTTCAGGGCATACGCATCGCTGATGCGTCCGCGCACCTGAAAGCGGCTGAACTCCACGTCGAAGTCCGGCCGCTCCGCCGTCACCTTGATACCCGGACCGCGGAGCTTGATGGTCTTCGCGGCTCCTTCTATGCGGGTAATGTGCGACGACACAGCGTCCACTACCTTGCGCAGGCTGCCCTGCCGACCGATGCCGATTACGAATTCTTCCATTGCCGGAAATTCCTCGCCCTTCGGAAAACTCAGCCACCCGGTACAGCGTCATCATAGCGCCACGGCGAAACATGTTCAAAACGCGCATACACAAAAAAGCGGAACCCTGTTTTGCAGGGTTCCGCTCTGTCGTTTTGTGAAATTTGGGCCTATTTCAGCTCGAACATGCCGGGCACGTAGCCGTCGTCCGTGGCGGCGTCCTCCGCTACGTAATACGCGCCGTTGGGCGAATTGTAGATCTGGATCATGCGGAGCAACTCCTGCAGTTCCAGCAGCCAGTCCGCATTGTAGTCGCCACTGTGGGGTATGCAGCTCAGCAGGTCTGCGGCCGACGGCGCATAGCCGTCTTCCGTGCCGATGTCACAGCCGATCGCCCCGAGGTTGAAAAACTGCACCACGCGCAGCAATTCGCTCAGCGAAAGCGTCCAGTCGTGGTTGTAGTCCGCCGCGTGGCAGTGGTCCTCGCTCCAGCCGAGGCCGAGCGGGGTCGAGGTAATCGGGGAGATCAGTTCGTTCAGCTGGTCGCCAATGCGGTAGGCGGCGTGGCCCACAATCGCCTGAGGGCCATTGGCCGTGAACGTGCCCGCCGTGTAGCGCACCGTTACCGGCAGCCGCGGCACCGTGGTCCACACAAAGGTCACGCGGCCGCTGTCGCCGAATTCCGGCACGATGGCCGCGCCGCCGTCCGATAGCACGCGGGTGAACGCCCAGCGCTCGGGCAAGGTTTCTACCAGCGCCAGCGCGGCAATGCCGAGATTCGGCTCGGCGAGGATAGTCGTCTCGACCACCAGTTCGCGGCCCGGCACATAGAAGCCGTTGCCCGAGGTATGGCGGCGCACGCGCACTTCGGCTTCCGGCGTACCGGGCTCGCCTTCACCCGGCACATCGCCGTTGCATCGACGGAGCACCGCGGCCACCTCGTCAAGCGTCACGCGGCCGTCGTTGTTCAGGTCGGCCTGTCGGAACAGGCTCGCGTCATCGATGGGGAGCAGATTCGCCTGCGGCCCGAGCGTGCGGATTTCTGCCAGCGTGATAGCGCCATCCCGGTTCGTATCGAGCAGCGGGAACAGGTCCTGCAGCAGCGGGGCAACGGCGCAGATCTCCGGTCCGGTAGGCTCGCCTTCGGGTTCATCCTCGCCTTCCGGCGGACCCAGTTCGCCCTCGCCCGGTTCCGTCACGCCGCCCAGGTCGCCGCAATCGAGCACGCCGTTCTGGTTGTGGTCGAGCCGCGTGAACAGCACCGGCTCCGCGTAGGCGGTCACTTCCGCATAGCTCAGCACGCCGTCTTGGTTTACATCGACCAGTGCAATCAGGTCCGGCGGAATCGGCCCGGCGAGCAGCACCTGCGCCTCGCCGCCGCCGAGAATCACCGGTAGCGCCAGCACCTCGTCGAAGGTAATGCGGTCGTCGTTGTTTGCGTCGAGATAGTCGAACGCGTCCTCGGTCACCTCGGGCGCCACGGCGTCGAGTTCATCGCGCGAAATCGCCTGGTCGCTGTTCACATCCACCGCAGGCCACACGAAATGAATGAGCACAAAAGGATCCAGCGGCAGCGGACAGTAGGTGTTGGGTTCGCCCTCGATAGGCAGTTCACCCTCGACAACCACTTCGCCCTCGCCGGGCTGTTCGCCCTCCGGCGACACCCCGTCGAAGTCGCCGCAATCGATCACGCCATTCTGGTTCAGGTCCACGCTCGCGAATTGCTGCGCGCTGGCGTACTCCGATACTTCCTCGAATTCGATGACGCCGTTGGCATTCGCATCCACATAGCTGAGGATGTCGTCGGCGGCTCCGGGCAGCAGCGAATCGAGCAGCGGCAGCAGCGCCTGCAGCTCGGCCATCGACACCTCGCCGTTGTTGTTCTGGTCCGCCAGCGGGAAGTACTCCGTCGGGAAATCCGGATAGATGTTCAGCACTTCATGCAGCGAAATGCCCCCGCTCTGGTCCGCGTCGGCAATCGGCCAGATCAGGTCGAGCAGCGCGAGGATATCGTTCGGCAGCGGGCAGGGTTCTGCCGGCTCGCCTTCCTGCGGCACCTCGCCCTCCCAGACGACTTCGCCGTCGGTCTCGCCATCGGGCGTCACGCCTTGCAAGTCGTTGCAGTCGATCACGCCGTTGCGGTCCAGATCGGCCGCAATGAAGGTCGCTTCATCGATGTATTCCGCCACCTCGTTGTACGAAATGACACGGTCGCCGTTCGTATCCACGAGTCCCAGCAGCCCGTCGCCCGCGCCCGGCGTCACAATGAGTGTTTGCAAAACGACCGGTGCCAGCGAAAGCGCCTCCTCCAGCGAAACCTTGCCGTCGCGGTTCAAATCCACCAAGCCGAAGTATTCCTCCGGCACGTCGATACCCAGCGCGGCGAGTTCCTGTATCGAGAGTCCGCCATCCTGGTTCGAATCCACCAACGGCCAAATCAGCCGCAGGAGCTGCTCATTGTCGTCGGGCAGCGGGCAGAACTCGGTGAGTTCGCCCTCGCCCTCGGGCGCGGCCGCAAGGTCTTCGCAGTCCAGCACGCCGTTGCGATTGCGGTCCAGCTCTGCGAATTCCTGCTGCGATGCGAAGCCGCTTGTCTCGCCGGGCTCCAGCGTGCCGTTGCCGCTCGTATCCACGGTCTCGAGCACCAGCAGCGGCGCGAAGAAATTGATGGTGGCGAGGCTTTCCTCGTAGGTCATGATGTCATCGCCATTCAGGTCCCACGGCCCGAACGCGCGCGCCGTCAGCTGCGGCGCTATCGAATCCATTTCAGCGCGGCTGAGCGTCTGGTCATGGTCCGCGTCGGCCGCCGCCCAAAGAAAATGAATCAGCGTCTGGAAATCGTCGGGCAGCGGGCAGCCTTTTGGCGTCTCGCCCTCGGGCGTTGTTTCGCCGTCGGGGGCGATTTCGCCCAGGTCCACGCAATCCACCCGCCCGTCGTTATTCAGGTCGATCTGCGCGAACTGCTCCTGCGTCACGCCGAGGTCGGCGGCTTCGCTGAATGTAATCACGCGGTCGCCGTTTGTATCGATCAGTCCGAGCGGATCGCCGCCCAGCAGCGCCAGCACGGCGTTCAGTTCCGTCTTGCTGATCTTGCCATTGTTATTGGTGTCGGCGTATTGCAGCACCAGGCTGCCGTACCCCGGCGCGAAGGCTTCGATTTCACCCGCCGAGAGCCCGCCGTCATGGTTGGCATCCAGCAGCGGCCACACCGTGTCGATGATGACCTGCGGATCCTCCGGCAGGGGACACGGCTGCGCAGCCCTTGCCGGTAACGCCGCACACAGCACCAGCGCGACTAGCGCCAAGAAACCCGTCATTGGAGCTCGCATTGCCCATTCTCCGCGTTGAGGCTCGTCGCCTCTGCCCGTAGTGCGCCGCGCATGGCGACGCGCCCCTGACTGCCAGTATAAGGCAATGCGCCCGGAATCGCCAGCCCAAAATACGAATAAGCAGCAAGCCAATATCCCCTCTGCCGGGCCATAGGCGTTCCTCGGCGGGTAAAGAAAGGGTGACGTTTCGCTTGGTACCGCCCGATCCGCTCTGGTAGAATCGCGTGCAGTACGCCCCACGGGGCGCTGTTCCCATGCAGGAGGGTACACATGTTGGCGCGATTTTGCTGTCTGGTGCTCGGAGCCGCGGCGTTACTTGCTGCGGCCGCCCCGGCGCACGCCCAGTGGGTTTGGACGCCCCAAACCGGCCGATTCATCAACCTGGACCGTATGCCGAAGGAAACGGCGGAGCTTCAGGTCGAATACGCGCGGACGCTGCTGCTCGAGGGCAACCCCCGCAAGGCCTTCCGCGAGACCGACAAGTTCATTCGGTTCTACGATCAGAGCGATTTCGCCGACGACAACCAGTTCCTGCGCGGTGAAATCCTGATGGCCATGGGCCGCGCCAAGGGCGCCGCCGAGGAATTCCAGAAGGTTATCGCGAATTACCCCGATACCGAGCTGTATTCGCAGGCCATCGAAAAGCAGTACGAAATCGCGGACCACTACTACGAGCAGGGCTTGGAGCGTATCGACGACCGCTGGCGCCTGTTGTTCCGCAAGCGCCCGCTCAAGCGCGCCATCGACGTGTACGGCATGGTGATCGACAACCAGCCCTTCACGCCCCAGGCCGCCGAGGCCCAGTACAAGGTTGGACTTTGCCATTACGCCGCCAAGGATTACCTCGAGGCGGCCTTCGAATACCGCCGCGTCGTGGAAGATTACGGCACCTCCGAGTATGTCGCGGACGCCAGCTACGGCCTCACGCAGTGCTACTACGACATGTCGTTCCCGCCGGAATACGACCAGTCCCCCAGCAAGCTGGCCATCGAATCCATCGACAGCTTCCAGCGCCGCTTCCCCGACGATCCCCGCACGGCGGATCTGACGCCGAAGCGCGACGAGATGCGCGAGAAGATTGCGGACCAGCGCCTGCTGAACGCCCAGTATTACGAGCGCCGCCAGAAGTTCGCCGCGGCACGTGTGTATTACGAGGGCATCGTGCGCGACTACGCGGGCACGGCGGCCGCCACGGAGGCCGAGGCCTGGCTGTCAGAGAATCCCGACGTGTTCAGCCTCGAAGAGAAATACGAAGGCCGGACGCGCCGCACGCTATGAGACGTGCCGCCGGAATCGCGTTCGCGGGAATGTGCGGGCTGATGCTCGCCGCGTGCGGGTATACCGCCGAGAGTTCCCTCGATGCCAAGTATCAGACCATCCATGTCTCGCCGTTCTACGACTCGAGCGATCAGTACGGGCTGCAGGCGCCGCTGACGAACGCTGTCACGCGCAAGTTCGTGACCGACGGGCGCCTGACCGTCGTGCCGCGCGATCAGGCCGATCTGCTGCTTGAAGGCGTGATCACCAACTACCGCCTCAAGGGCGTGACTTACGACGCCGACGACTCGGTGACTCAGTTCCTGCTGGTGGTTACCGCAGGTGTCCGGGTGACCGACCAGCAGACCGGCGACACGCTTTGGGAAGAAGAGTTGATGGCCGGCGAGACGACGTACTACACGCTCGCCGCCGGGCAGTCCTCCGATCGACTTCGAGGCAACGCCGAGGTCTATCTGCCCACGGTGACGAGTTTCGCGAGCGAAGAAGAGAACCGCGCGGCATCCGAAGCGCTCGAGCAGTTGGCCTCGGATATCTTCTACCGCACCATCGAGCCCTGGTAATCCACCGTGCAAGTCGCGGATTTGATGCGGAAGATCGGCAGCGAGCCGCTCCCGCCGGTGCTCGTGTTTGCGCCTGGCAAAGCGGCCTTCGGCAAGGAGCCCTTTGAGCCGGCACTCGCCGAGGAAGCCATTGCCGCGATCATGGCCGAGTATGTCGATCCCTCGATGCGCGATCTTGCCTACTCCGCCTACAACGCCTCGGATACGGCCCCGGCGGAGATCGTCGCGGAGGCCAATACGCTGCCCTTCCTGGTGGAGCGGCGCGTGATGCTGGTACGCGGTGCCGATCGCTACTTCGACATGGCTTCCGACAAGAAGTCGCCCATCGCGCCGCTGCTCGACTACCTGGCCTCACCGAATCCGGCCACGTTGCTCATGTTCGTGGCGCCGGGACCGGACAAGCGCAAGAAGCTATACAAGGCCATGGCCGAGGCCGATGCGCTGGTGGAATGCCCGCAGCTCGATGATCGCGCGCTTTCGGCCTGGATACGGCATAAGGCGGAACTTCAGGGCAAGAGCATCGAGCGGGGGGCGGTGGATGAACTTATCGGGCGCGCGGGCTCGCGCCTGAGCGACGTGGGCAATGCCTTGGCACTGGTCATCAACTTCGTGGGCGAAGGCACAGCGATCAAGGCCTCCGACGTACATACCGCGTGTGCCGATGTCGCGGAAGAAACGGTGTGGGCCTTGACCGATGCCATCGCCCAGTCCGACTCGAAGAAGGCCATCGAGGTGCTGCACCAGCTGCTGGCGCTCGGCAAGGCGCCCGATGAACTACTCGGCACCATCAACTGGCTGCTGGAGAACGCCTATCGCGCGTGCCCCGAAAGCCGCGCGGGAGGCGTGAAGAGCAAGTTCGTGGAAAACAAGGTGGCACCGTTGTCGCGCAAGCTGGGACGCGCCAAGATGATCGAGGTGCTGGCCCTGTGCACCCGCACCCACTTCATGATCCGCAGCACGGGGGTGGACCATGTGCTGGCGCTGGAGGTGCTGGTGATGCGGCTTGCTGCGCCCATGCCGCGGCGAGCCGCCTAGATGTAGCCCAGCGCTTCCATGGCGCTGACATCGTCCTCGCTCATCGGCGTCTCGGGCGCCGCTTCCTCCTTCGGCTCTTCCTGCGCCATCGACTTGCAGTGCGCGTAATACCGCTCCAGCGCTTCGCGGAAGGTATCGCGCGTCGATGTCTCCGCATCGGCCACGTTCGTCTGCTCGTTCGGGTCGTCGGGCAGGTAGAACAGCTCCTCGTACACCGTCGGGCCGAAGATATCCGCAGGCTGCTTCTTGCCTTGGGAGAACAGTTTCTCGCGTGCGCCGCAATCGCGTGACAATGTCGCCAGCTTCTCGGAGGCGTACCACTGCACCGCCGCCGTATACTTCCAGTCGCCGCTCACAATCGTGCGCACCAGATTGCGGCTTTGAATCATCAGCTCCGAGACGATCGGCTCGCCGATTGCCCGCGGCATGAACTGGCCGTCCTTCTTTTCGAACAGCGGCTGCCCAGAGACGACCGCCGAGTTTTCTACGCCCGCCATGGACAGCAGCGTCGGAAAGAGGTTCAGCAGCGCCACGCGCTGTTCCGACGACCCCGCCGGAATCTTTCCCGGCGCCCAGAATATCAGCGGTACATGGGTGGATTCATTGTAGAGTCGCCACGCATGTTCCACAAAGCCGTGGTCCAGAAACTCTTCACCATGGTCGGCTGCCACGACTACGATGGTGTTATCCAGTTGCTGTGCCTGATCGAGGAGATCGAAGAGCACGCCTATCGCATAGTCGACGTGCGCAATCTCGGCGTCGTAGCGCGATACCATGTCCTCGAAGCGGTGCTCGCCGGGGCCGAAGCCGCTCTGCTTGAGATTCTCCAGCTGCGGACGCACGTACTTGTACAGCAGCAGCGGCTGTTTCTCCACCTTGTCGGCCATGCGCATGTACATCGCGCGAGGGGGACTGTAGGGGCCATGCGGATCGATGTAGTGGACGTAGGCGAAGAAGGGCTTGCCGGGATCGGCGTTGGCGAAAGCCGCGGCCTTGCGCGAAAGGGTTGGCCCCATACCGCTGGCCATGCCCCCCCGCGATTCGAAGTTCAGCCGGTCGAAACCACGCCGGAAATTCGCGTTCATCAGCATGGCCGTGTCGGTGAAAAGACCAGTACGGTACCCTGCCTCCTTGAACTGCTCCGCCAGCGTGGCGTAGTTCGGCTTCGCTTCCCAGCCCGTGCTGCCGCTCTCCGAGGGAAACAGGCCCGTGAAAATCGACGAGACCGATTCGCGCGTGTAGGACGACTGCGAGATGGCGCGCGTAAAGCGGAACCCCTCGCGGGCCAGGCTGTCGATGAAGGGCGACGTGGAACGGGGATAGTCGAAGACGCTGAGGTGGTCGGCGCGCAGTGAATCCAGAATTAGAACCAGAACATTCGGCGGCTTCTCTGCCTCGTCTTTACGCGGCGGCCAGGCCTTGATGGCCTCTGCTTGCTGGCCCGCCGCCGCGCCCGCAGCCACCGCCCCCCCGGCCAGTGCCAGGAAATTGCGTCGGGTGCATTGCGGGATTACGCTGCGTGGGTCCATCGGATGCCGGTCCTTTCAACTATTCTCGCCAGACTGAATCGCGTGAGCCTAACCGACGCCCGGCTTGCGGGTCAAACGCCTCAGCGCGTAGGCTACCCGTTTTTGTCCGCTATCGGGGTCGCTTTTTATGTCGTCTGCGCCATTAGAAACCGCCGCTCTCTGCCCGCATTTCGGGGAATGCGGCGGCTGCCAGCATCAGGACTGGTCGTATCCGAAACAGTTGGAGGAAAAGGCCCGACTGCTGTCCGAGGCCTACGGTACGCATTGGCCGGCGCCGATCGTCGTGCATCCTTCGCCCGTGCTTTGGCACTACCGCAACAAGGTGGATCCCGCCTTCGCTCCGATGCAGTACGAGACGCCCCCGCCGAAGGATTTCGTGCGGGACACCGTGCTCGGCTTCAAGAAGAAGGGGCGCTGGTTCTGGCCGCTCGACATCGAAACCTGCCTGATCGGCCCGGCAGGATTGGGCGATCTGTTGGCTTCTGTGCGCGACTGGTATCGCAGCGCCGGCCTGCGCGCCTACGACAACAAGCGCGGCGGCGGATTCCTGCGGCATCTGCTCGTGCGCGAGGCTGCCCACACGGGCGAGCGCATGGTGGTGCTGATTACCTGCGGCGGCGATCTGGACGGAGCCGGCTTTGTCGAGGCGGTGCAGCGCACCTGGCCCGCGCAGAGCATTCAGTGGGGCATCAACGACAAGCCCGCCGAGGTCGCGATGGCAGACGAACTGCGCCTGCTGTACGGCAAGGAGAGCATCACCGCGGAAATGCGGATACCCGACGGGGATACCGTGCGCCCGCTGCGGTTCCGAATATCACCCTTCAGTTTTTTCCAGACCAATTCCCCTGCGGCCGAGCAGCTGTACGGCCTGCTTCGCCGTTGGGTCGGTGAACTCGCGCCCGCGAACCTTTACGATCTCTACGGCGGCTCGGGCGGTATCGCCTTTTCCTGCGCGGACCTGGTGGGGCAGATCTGGTCGGTCGAAGAAGTTGAGGCTGCGTCCGTCGACGGACGATACAATGCGGAAGTGAATGGCATTGGCAATGTCCTGTTTTTCACCGAAGACGTGAAAAATTTCCTGAAGCACCGGGTGGAGGCCGAGGGGCTCGCGGCGGATTCGCTGGTTATTGCCGACCCGCCCCGCGCCGGGCTGCATCCCAAGGCGCTCAAGCGCCTGATAGAACTCGCGCCGCGCCATATCATTTATGTGTCGTGCAATCCGAAGATTCTCGCGCGCGAGCTCGATGTGCTTTCGGAGTCCTACGCGCTTGCCCGGCTTGAGGCCGTCGATCTCTTTCCGCATACGCGGCACGTGGAGGTCGTCGCGCTGCTCGAGCGGAAATGATGCGCATTTCGCCGCGGTAAAGCGGATAATCACGCCCGATGATACGCATGCTCACAAAGCCGTGGCGGGGATTGGGCCGCGGACCGCGGCGCTTTCTCTGGTTCACCGCGCTCAATGTGGCCTCCTGGCACTCGCTGGTGGGGCCCGTGCTCGTGCTGTTCGCGCGCGAAATCGGCATGCCCCCGAGCATGGTCGGCATCATGCTCTCGTTCTTGCCCGTATCCATGGCCCTCATTATCTTCACCGTGCCGCTGGTCGAGCGTTTCGGACCCCGCCGCCTCATGATGGTCACCTGGCTTGCGCGGAATATAGCGGCCTGCCTGGCGTTCAGTCTGCCCTGGGTGCTCTGGAAACTGCCGCACTTCGTGGCTTGGTATGTGCTGGCTGGCGCGGTGCTCGCCTTCTGCGTCACCCGCGCCTTCGGCGTCGGGGGATGGTTTCCCTGGCTGCATGAAATGGTCGAGGAAGACCAGCGTGGCGCCTTCTTCAGCGCCGAGGCCGCCGTGGCCCAGGTGGTCATCGTCTCGCTCAACCTGGTGCATGCCGTCGTGCTTTATGGCGATCCCGGCCTGTACCACTATCTCGGCATCTACGCCTCGGGCGTGGTGCTGGGGCTGTGCAGCGTGATACTCATGGCGCGGATTCCTGGCGGCGACCGCACGCCGCCCCACGAGCGCGCGGAAAATCTCATCGTCCTCTACCGCAGCGTGCTGGCGGACCGTCACTTCGTGCTCTTCCTCGCGCTCAGCAGCGTGGGACATGTCGTGATTGCCGCGGTTCGTACCACGGCGGTGCTGTTCCTGCGCGACGATCTGCACTTTTCGGCGAATCTCATCATGGCGATCTTCACGGCAGGCAGCATCGCCGTGCTGCTCAGCGTGCGATCCTGGTCGCGCTTCGCCGAACAGCACGGCACCTCGCTCGGCGCGGTCCTGTCGCTGGTTGGCCATGCCGCCGTATGCGCCGCGTTTCTGTTCGCGTTGCCGGGTACCACGTGGTCCGTGCCGCTGGTGGCTGGGGCCATGCTGCTCGGGCTGGTCCTGCACACGGCATTCGGTGTCATCTGCGAGCATGCCTGCCTCGACTATGTGCAGCCCGGCGCGCGCGTGGCCTACACCAATATCTGGATGTTGACCGTCGCCCTTTCGTTGGGCCTCACCCCGATTGCCTGCGGCTACGTCATCGAATACGGGGGCGACCTGGGTTATCGCTCGCTCTTCGCCTGTGCCGGCGTGCTCGCGCTGGCCGGGGCCGTGCTGGCGCGGCGCTATATACCCGATCTCCGCCAGCACGACGAAGCGCTCGTGAACCTGCTCAACCCGGTGCTCACGGCGCGCGTGTTCGGCCGTATCATGTGGGTCACGCTCGGGCTGCATCCGGCGCCCAGTTCCAAGGCCGAGGACAGTTGAACCGCCGGGCGGCATCGCCCTAGTATCCCTCTGCGGAGGGGCTCCTATGAGCGGGCAGCCGATAGATATCATCTACCACATCGATTGCGGCGGCGAACACCGCTACACCATTCCCATCCGCATCGACCCCGCAACCCAGGAACGCACGCGCGGCACGGAATCCGCCCCACCCGACTGGGCGCGTATCGACCGCCACGCCTGTCCGGATTGCCCGCTGGCGGCCGGCCAGACGCATTGTCTCGCCGCGTTGGCCATCTGCGATCTCGTGGACATGTTCGGGCACATGCTCTCGTATTCCGAGGCCATTGTGCGCGTCGAGATGAAGCAGCGCACCATCGAAACACGCACCACCATGCAGCGCGTCATCAGTTCGCTGGCCGGACTTTTTCTCGCCACAAGCGGCTGCCCGAGCCTGGCGTTTCTCAAGCCGATGGCGCGCTTCCACCTGCCTTTCGCCTCGCGCGAGGAAACGCTCTTCCGCTCAGTTTCCTCCTACATGCTGCTGCAGTATTTCCTGCACAAGGAAGGCAAGCCCTGCGATCTCGAACTCAAGCAGTTGCAGGCGCGCTACGTGCAGCTCAGCCGTGTGAACCACAGCCTCGCGCATCGCCTGCGCGGGCTCGCCGAGGGCGACGCCAACATCAATGCGGTTGTCCTGCTCGATCTCTTCGCGCAGGATTTTCCCAACGCGATCGACAAGGGACTCGAGGAGCTTGAGACTCTCTGCCGCCCAGCACTCGATATACTCGAACAGGGCGGCGCGCCATTGTAATCGCCGGGCGTTCCCGCTACATTGCCCGATAGTCATTGACGCGGCGTGAAGGGCATACATGAATACCATCCAGCGAACGGATACCTTGGGCGATCCGAAACATTTGGCGGCCATCAGCGAAGCTCCGCGTATCTGGGTTTCCGACCAGTTCGTTTCTGCAGAGGAAGTGTCCGCGCTGCTCGACATGGTCCCCGCCGAGGACAGTCCCGAAGCCACCGCGTTGCGCGCGCACCGCGACGATACCGGCCTCAGCTTCGAGTGGCCCATCGACGGAGTCCCCTTGCTCGAAGACTTGCGCGTGCGGCTTACGGAGATACTCGGCGTCGAGAATGCCCTTCCGGAGACCTTCCGCTTCCGCCGATATTTCCCCGGCAATGGGCACCCGGAACACCTGGATTGTTACGAGATCGGCAGCCACTCGCTCGTGTTCACTGCGCTGATGCATCTTGAAGACGCGGAGTCCGGCGGCGAGACTCTATTTCCGTCTACGGCAGAGGGCGCCCTCGCCGTGGGCCCGCGCGCGGGACGGCTCGTCGTATGGGCCAATCACTTGCCAGACGGCCGCCGCGATCCCGCGTCGTCGCACGCGGGCGGCGCGCTGCACGCCGGGAGCAAGACTACGCTCACCTGGTTTGTCTATGCTCCCTTGGAGGCCGCTGCCCACACGCCGGGCTCCGGCTCCTTCGAGCCGCCGGCGCACGCACCCGGCAAGCGCCTGTATTTCATCGACGATGGCGTGCCATCAGAAACGACCGAGGTCATGGCCGATGCCTGCCGTTCGCGCGGCATCCGCTTTCTTCCCGTCGATGCGCAAGACTTCGATTTTTCCCAACCGTCGCCCTTGCTGCCGGGCGACATGATGTATCGGGCGGCGGTTTCCGGGGCAGCGATCAAGACCGAGCAGTTTCTATTCGCCGATGGCGTCGCGACACTTTACTCGGACGACGAGGGCGTATTCTTCGATACCGGCGCCGCGCTTACGCTGTTCGAGCGCGCCGGGGTGCCGACGCCCCGCACGGTCTATTGCAATACCACCAACCGCGCGAGATTGCGGCGATACGCGGAGTTTGTGGGCGGCTTTCCACTGCTTGCCAAATTTCCGGGAGCCTCGGGCGGCGTGAATGTGGTCCTCATCGAGTCCATACAGGGCCTGAACTCGTTCGTCGATCACACGCTGTACAACGGTTTTGTGCCGCTACTCTCCACGTACATTCCCGATGCCGAGCATTGGCGCGTGGTGGTGGTGGGGGGCGGCGTCGCGGGGGCCTACATCAACCAGACGCGAACCGATGACTTCCGCTCCTACGACGATGGCAATCCGGAGAATTACCGCCTGCCCGACGACGACGAAATGCTCCGCTCCGCGATCGCGGCGGTCCAGTCCCTCGGGGTGGAGTTCGGAGGCGTGGATATCCTAAGGCATGGCAGCGGCAGGCACTATGTGCTCGAGGCGAATTTCCCCTGCTACTTCGCCGACGCGCAGCGCACCGGCGGCTTCGACATTGCCGGGGCGATTGTCGAGCACCTGCACGCCAAGGCTATCCGGCTCGCGGAATTGTTCTAAGGCCGCTTCGACGCCTGTTCGGCTGCCCCATTGGCCTTGGCCTGCTCTTCGCTCTGGCGTCGGCGGGCGCGTGCTGCTTCGCTGGTATTGGTCTTGTCCCCGAGACCGGCGATGAAATCATCCCGCTTTTGCTTGGCTTCAGCGGCCCGATCTTGCGCCGAATCGAGTTTCTTGCGCTCCGCCTCGGCGGCCCGGAACGCCTCGCGGGCTTCCTCGCGCGCCAGCTTCGCCTTCTCCTCCGCCGCGCGCGTACCGTCCTGCTTGCTCTCTCGCTCCGCTGCGCGTTCCTCTCGCGCTGCCAGCTTTTGCTTTGTTTCGGCAGCACGCTGTTCCTGAACGCCAAGCTTCTGCGTCTCTTCGGCCGCGCGTACTTCGGTCTTCTTCGCTTCTTCCGCAGCCCGCGCTTCGACTTTGATCTTTTCTTCGGCCGCGCGCCTGTCGGCGACCAAGGTCTTGCGGTATTCCTCGGCTGCGCGTACATCGTCTGCCTGAGCGGCGGCTCTCGATGCCGGCACGATGACCGCGCCCGCAGCCGCCAGGCCTGCCAAACGCATGATTTGGCGACGCGAGCTTCGCGCCGAACCAGCCGGCGGCGCTGCGCGCTCGGCCAATAGGCCCGCGTCGGCGAGCGTATCTAGCGCTGCGAATACCGTCTCGCGCGTAGCGGCCGGTTCCCTTTGTTCGCGAACGAGGGCCAGCAATTGATCGATGCTGTGCTTTCCATCTACCGCCAGCAGTACCGCCGCTTCGATGCCCGCGAACACGGCCGTATCACCGTCCGGAAAGTGTGCTAGAACATCCAAGTCCTTATTTTCCAGTAGGATATGCGGTACGCGGTTGGGGTAAATCATGAAAAGCTCTCCCTCGTTGAACCCATTTCGCCTCATACGAAATGTACCCCAGACCCGGGAGTTTGTCAAACGTGAAGCGGTTTCTGTTAAGAGCGTTCATCACCGCAGCGAGACCGGCGGCAGGTATTCGCCCAGCTCGGCGCGTGTCCACCAGCCCTCGCCGCCCCAGGTGGTGAATTCGTAGCGCCAATACAGGGCGCGGATGAATTTCGGCGGCGCGACCGGAAAGGGATTCTCCGCCAGTAGGCCGGCCACCTCGGGCGAGCCAAGCAGCAGCTGCTCGACGAATCGTTGGAACCACGGCGTATTGCGGGCGCTGCCCAGCGCGGCGAACCACATCTGCCAATCCAGCCGGGGCTGGTGCGGCTGGCACCACGCGGGCATGCGATTCAGATCGCCGGGCTTGTAGCGGAAGCGATAGCTGGTCCAGGTCTCGCCGTCGTTGCTGCCCTGCAGTTCGATTTCCGGGCGCGTGGTGGTCATGCTGCGGAAGAGGCCATAGCTGTTGCAGGCATACCACGGCCGCACGAGACCATAGAGATCGCGCGCTGTCGCGGGCATCCGGTCCCAGGAAGATACCATCGCCGCCGTCAGAAGCAGGGTGCATGCGCTCCATGCCACCGCTACCGATGCGGTGATCGGACGCGGCCGCCGTATCCGTACGGGCTCGATTTGCCATGCGTCCCACGCTTCCCGCCATCGCGTTGGCACGCGCGACAGCAGGGCCTCGTCGTCGAGCCAGAGCACGGCCAGCGACACCGCCAGCAGATTGAAGAAAGTGTAGTTGCCCGTGGCCGCGATGAGCGCCATGAGCGCCACGATGCAGCCCGCGCCGAAAATACGCACCCGCCGCGGGCCGAAAAGAAAGAACGGCGCGACCAGTTCGATGAAGAACATCACGGCGACCGACGCTTGCTGGAACCCGTTCGGCAGCTGATGCGCCAACCAGCCGCCGACGTGGGGGAGGGGCTGGGTCTCGTAGTGAAAGCGCAGCGCGTCGAGGTGCGTCCACGTCGGGTCGTCCAGCTTCACATAGCCCGAGAAGAACATGCTCTTCCAGAGCAGCAGGCGTAGCGTCCACAGCATCCACGGCGACACAGGCTTGTCGGCGTGCGGCCGCTCCACCCAGCCGCCCGGCGCGAAGAACACCGCCAGCAGCCCGGTTTCCAGCAGCAGGATATCCCACTGGAAGCTCAGGAAATCCTGCCCCGCGTGGGTGAGGGTCAGGTAGAAGATCCAGCAGCCGAAGAACGCGAGCCGGGGCAGCACGCCCGCCACGGCCAGCAGCGCACAGAAAAAGCCCGCAAAGCAGAAGCCCTGCAGCGCGGCCGTGCCCGAGGCGAACCACGCCAGCGTCGGCACATTCCAATAGGCCCAGGCACCGCCATAGTAGTTCTGGACTGCGTCGAGAAAACGCCCGGTGGGGAGTATGCCCTGCTCGCCGATGAGTCCGGGAATCTGCCCGCCCAGCGACGAAAACGCGATGAGGTAGACCAGCGCCAGCGCGCGCAGAAACAGCCAACGGGTCAGCCGGTAATCGCGCGGATGGCGCGGAGTCCCCTGCAGCGCCCGCCAGACGGCCCGCGCGCGTTCGCGGAACGCCTCCATGCTCAGCCCGCCGCGGCGGTCACGCGCCCTTCCACTTGGCTGGGCGCTTTTCCATGAAGGCCGCCATCGCTTCGCCGATATCTTCCGTACCGATGAGGTACCCCTGCGCGAGCCGCTCGATGGCCATCTGCGTATAGCGATCCACGCCGTCGCCCTGATCGATCACGAACTTCGACAGCCCCACCGCGAGCGGCGCGTTCCGCGCGATTTGTTCCGCCAGCGCCACGGCCTCGGCGAAGGCCTGGCCCGGCGCGGCGATGCGGTTCGCCATGCCCCACGCCAGCGCTTCCTCCGCCTCCACCTCGCGCGCGGTCATCAGCATGTCCTTCGTGCGGCTCGGTCCGATGAGCTTCGTCAGGCGCGTGGTGCCGCCCACATCGGCAATCAGGCCGAGGCGGGTCTCCGGCAGCGCCAGCTTCGCGCCGGCCTCTACAATGCGGAAGTCGAAAGCCAGCGCCAGCTCGAGCCCCATGCCCAGGCACTTGCCCTGGATGGCCCCAATCACCGGCACCTCGGTCAGTTCGATGGTGTGTAGGGCATGCTGCAGCCGCTCGGCGAAACGCCGCAGCCAGCGCGAAGGATTGCCATCGCCGATGGACATGCGCTGTTGCGCCAGCGACATTACGTCGATGCCCGCTGAGAAAATAGGGCCTTCGCCCTCGACCACGACCGCGCGGATGCCGCTGTCGTGGTCCGCTTCGCGGATGGCCGCCGCGATGTCCTCCGTGAATTCCATCGTCAGCGCGTTGCGCTTGTCCGCGCGGCTCAGCGTCACCACATGGCACACGCCCTCGCGGCGCGTCTTGACCCAGTCTGTGCTCATGGCGCCGCGCTTACGAACGCGCCATGCGCATCAGGTCGGAATCCAGATCCATCGGCTGGCTGTCCGGCAGGCACTTGTACTGGTCGAAATCGGTATAGCCGACTTCGCGCAGGAACTCCTCGTCGATCAGCGCGCGGCCGTTCGACACCTCCGGACGCGCCAGGATTTCATACGTGGCGTCGGCGATGATATCCGCCTTGCGCCAGATGCTCGGGTCGCCCATGCCGTAGTTGATAGTCGCCGACGACTCGATGATGGTCTTCGGCCACAGCGCCGAGCCCTTGATGTTGTATTCCTTGAACTCTTCCGCCACGCCCTGCGCGATCATCGTCATGCCGAACTTGCCGATCATGTAGGCGATGTGGCCCGGCACGATGCTTAGGTCCACCGGCGGCGACATGTTCACGATGTGGCCGCTCTTCTGCTCCTTCATCTTCTCGATGAACGCATACGTGCAGGCATAGGCCGCGCGGCAGTTCACGTCGATCAGCAGGTCGAACTTGTTCAGCGGCGTCTCGTCCAGCGTACGCCACCAGAGCGCGCCCGCGTTGTTGATGACCGCGTCGATGCGTCCGAACTTGTCCAGCACCGCCGCCGCCGCCGCGTTCACGCTCTCCAGGTCGCGCACGTTGCACTGCACCGGCAGCGCCTCTGGCGCCCCCGCTTCCTTGATTTCCTCCGCCGCCGTATAAATCGTGCCCGGCAGCTTCGGGTGCGGCTCGGTCGTCTTCGCCGCCACCACAATGCTCCAGCCCTCGCGCGCCAGACGCTTCGCGCAGCTCAGCCCGATGCCCCGCGATGCCCCCGTGATAAACGCTACCTTGCTCATGTCAATCGCCTTTCCTGTCCCTGCGCCCACCGGCGCTTGCAGCCTAATGCCTGTGATCCCAGCAGCATAGCGCACAAACTCCGCCGCCGCAAGAACCGACTTATGCGGCTTTGCCGCCTTGGCGTGCGGGAGCAAGCTCCCGCTTTGCGTAGGGAGCGAGCAGCTCCCGTCGCTTGGATGCTGGATTCGGTCTAACCCTGCGACGACGGGAGCTGTTCGCTCCCTGATTCAGGCGGCAGCCCGCTGCCGCACTCCAAGGCCGCTGCGCGGCGAGGGGTACTAGTAGTTGTCGTCTACAAGAAGTCTTTCGGCCTTGAAGGAGCGAATTATACGAAGCGTTCCTGAGTCAGCGTGTTGCATCAGCCAAGCCATGGAGCACCACCGGTAGTTCTCTGCTCTCGAAACAAGGCCGTGCCGCACCGGGTTTTCGTGGACATAGGCCAGCCGGGCCCAGTAACTGCGCTCATAGGTCAGGCAAGTATCCCAATATTGCTGCCAGACTTTACGCCCAGGCTTGGCTTCGGACTTATTCAGCCATACCGCCGACTTCGCATGCACCGACCGGATGAAGCGCGCGAGCGTCGTGGCATCTTCCGGAGCACGTGCAATGAAGTGGTAGTGATTCGCCATCACAGCCCCCGCTTCCATGCGCCATTCGAAGCGTGCGGCCTCTTCCATGAGTCGTTCCAACAGATAATCGCGTTTGGAATCTGTATCGAACAATGCCAGCTTCCGATACGTGCCAGCCGTAATGAAATACGTAGCACCGGATTCGAAGCAGTGCATCGGCGTATGCGGCCAATGATTTTGATGATTCGTGTTAGTCATCTCTAACGACACAATATCATCGTGTGTATATGAAGATCCTTAATGCGGCTTTGCCGCCTTGGAGTGCGGGAGCAAGCTCCCGCCATGCCCAGGGAGCGAGTAGCTCCCGTCGTCGCGAGGCAGGACCGAATCCGACGTCCAAGCGACGGAAGCTAGCTTCCTCATCAAAGCGGAAGCCCGCTGCCGCACTCCAAGGCCGCTGCGCGGCAAAAAGAAAACGCCCCGGACGGTAGTGCCGCCCGGGGCGTTGATGCCGGCTAACTACGCCGCTGCGCTATCGCGTTTAGCGGATCAGGTTCACGGTTTCCTGCAGCAGGGTGTCGGCCGCGCTGATGGTTCTCGCGTTGGCCTGGAAGCCGCGCTGCGTGATGATGAGCTCGCTGAACTGCGTGCCAAGGTCGACGTTCGAATTCTCGAGCACGCCGCCGGTGACCGAGCCGCGGCTACCGGTGCCCGGCGTGCCGATTTGCGCGGGGCCCGAAGCCGGGTTCTCGCGGAAGCTGTTGTCGCCATCGCGCTCGAGGCCGCCCACGTTCGCGAAGGTTGCCAGCGCCACCTTGGCGATCGTGCGGGTCAGGCCGTTACTGAACACGCCGTTGATTTCACCGTTCGCGCCCACGTTCACGCTTTCCAGCACGCCCAGGCCGAAGCCGTCCTGGTTTTGCAGCGTCACGTCGCTCTCGACCGAGTCGCCCTGTGCCAGCTGGGTCACCTGCGACACGTCGAGCGTGAAGTCCAGGTCGAGCGGGGCCGTCTGGTTCTGCGTCATCAGCGCGGCGGGAATGTTGATATCGAACTCGCCATCCGCCGGCGCGATGATGGCCCCGCTGCTGTCGAAGGTCACCGTCACGCCGCCGGTAGCGCCGTCGATGTTCACGTTATCCGTGCCGCCACCAATGCTCGCCGTCATCGTCCATTCGTTGTTCACCGTGGTGCTCTTCACGAACGACAGCGTCACGATTTGCTCCGAGCCCAGCGAGTCGAACACGGTGATGCTGCGGTTCACGGTCTTCGGCACGGTCACCGTGCTGTCAATCGTCGGGTTCAGGTTGCCGATGAGCGTGGCCGATGTCGTGGTTTGCACGATGCCCGCGCCGCCCAGCGGAATCTCGATGTCGGTCGGCGTGCCCGTGTCCGGAATCGAGCCGTCGGGGTTCGCGAGGAAACCCTGTACCCGCAGGCCCGTGCCGGGGTCGATCAGCACGCCGTTCGGGTTCAGCAGGAACGACCCGTCGCGCGAATAGACCGTGCCGATGCCATCGCTGAGCACGAAGAATCCGTTGCCCTGGATGGCGAGGTCGGTCGATACGCCCGTCGTGATGAGCGAGCCCTGCCCGTGGTCCACGTCGATGGTGGCCAGGCGCACGCCCAGGCCCACCTGCAGCGGGTTTGCGCCGCCGAAATTGCCCACCGGCGCCGAGCCGCCGCGCAGGGTCTGCGAGAAGAGGTCCTGAAACAACACGCGCGAGCCGCGGTACCCGATGGTATTCACGTTGGCGATGTTGTTGGCGACCACGTCCAGCTTGGTCTGCTGGGCCTTGAGGCCCGTGACGCCGGTAAAGAGTGCGGTACCCATAGTCTAGAGTCCTTCCAAGGTTCCGCGCCGCATCAGTCGATCCGCGGCGCGCGGGCTTTCCCTCAAGGGGGCCGGCCCAGGGGTGTCGGCCGCCGCCGGAACACCCGGCACGACCACGGCACTGTCGATATTCGTGAAGACGTTGCCCGCCGCCTCGCGCGCCGGCATGGCCGTGATGACCGTGCGGTTCGGTACGCTGGCGATTAAGGCCACGTCTTCCATCAGGAGCAGGGATTCGCGGCCGCCCTTCGCGGCGGCCTCGTCGACGGCGCGCCCGATGGCCGCCATCTGTTCGGGGCTCAGTTCGATGTCCCGGCTGCGCAGGCGTTGCAGCGCGTGGTTGGAAAAGCGCACCTCGCGCGCGCTTTCCAGTTCGCTCCGCAGCACGCTCGCGAAGCCCGTGCCGCCGGTGTCCAGCCCCAGCGGGGTCGGGGCGCGCGATGCCTGCGCGGCCAGGCCCGGGTCTACGGGGCGGATCATGATCCGGAATCCTCCGTGGTCTCCGGGCGCTGCGTCGTCACGCCGATTACGCCGGACATAGGCATCGCCTGGCCATCTACGGTGAGCACGACCACGCTGCCGCTCAGGTGGACCGATTCCACCTCGCCGCTGATCAGCTCGCCCTCCGCCGAGATGCCCTCGACGAACTTGCCGAGCATGCCCTGGGCCGAGATGAAGTTGAGCTGATCGATGTTGCCGTTGAGGAAATCGAAGCCCGTGCTCAGTTCCTCGAAGCTCCCGTTCAGCTTTTCCATCTGCTCGAGCGCCGAGAACTGCGCCAGCTGCGCCACCATGTCCTCGTTGCTCATCGGCTCCAGCGGATCCTGGTTCGTCATCTGCTGGATCAGCAGGCTCAGAAAGGCGTCGCGGTCGAGTTCTTTCGACGGCACTGTGCTGCCCGAGCTGCCCGATCCGCTCGTTCCTTCGGCGGCCTTGGCGCTGTTCGCAGCGCTGCCAGCCGCCTTCAAGTTGTCCGAGGACGTGCTGCTGGCTGCCTGCAGCCCGAGCACGGCCTTCTGGATGCCCTTCAGCCGCGCGACGAAATTCGATTGAATCTGCGTCTTCGCGGCGTCGCGTTGTTCCCGGCGCGCGGACAGGTTGCCCACCGCGTTCGCCCGGAACGACACCATTGCGTTCATGGTTCTTACCTCCTGGGTCTACGCCCATACGTTGAGTGCGCCGTGATGCGCGGGGCGGTTGCCCCGATCATCCCGGCCCGAGGGATACGATTCACGCTGCGGGGCGCCCTCCGGCCCTTGCCGGTAACTTCCCGCGCCGCGCTGCCCGGCGCCCGCTTCCTGCTGCGCCTGCTGTTGCGATTGCCCCTGCTGCAAGTGCGTCTGCGGCTGGCCGCTGTTCGCGGGCGCACTGCTCTGCACTTGCACCTGCCGCAGCTCGATGCCTTCGCGGGCCAGCGCCTCGCGCAGGCCGTGCGCGCCGGTCTCAAGCGCATCGCGCACGCTCTGCGTGGCGGCCGTCAGCTTCACGCTGATCTGGCCGTCCTCGCGCCGCACCTCGATACGTACGTCGCCCAGCGATTCCGGTACTACGCGGATCACCAGCGTGCCGCCGCCCGCCGCTGCCAGCTGCTTCACGCCGCTCGCAGCTGCCCGGCCGATTTCCGGCAGGGGTACGCGATCCGGCATTGGTGATTGCGACGGCGTCGATGCCGGGGCCGCCAGCGCTTCCGTGCGCGGCGCGGATTCGATGCCCTTCGCGGCCACCAAGCCCGGCGTATCCGGCGACGAGGCTGCCGGCGCGTGTTCTGCACGCGGTGCCAGGCCGTCGGGTACCACGCTCTCTTTCGCCAGTACCGCTTCGGCCGTCTCGCGCACCGCATGTTCCGGTGCGCGTTTCGGGGCCTTCACGGCTTCGGGCGTCTCGACAGACTTCGTCGATTCCACGGCTTCGTCCAGGCCGCTCAAGAGCGTCCCGGACTTGGCAACCGTGGTCTCTTCGAGGTCTACCGATTCGCCGTCTTCGGCCACGGGCTGCTGCAGGGCTACCGCCGCGCGGAGCACCGGCACGGGCGACGTTTCCGCCACGCGCACCGTCTGTTCCACAGTCGGCGCCGCTGCAGGCTTCGGGACCGCGGCTTTGGCATCCAGGGATTCTGCGGGTACTGTCTTTGACAGCACGGGTTCCACCGATTCCGCCTTCGCCGCAACCGCTTCCATCTTTGCCGGAACCGCGTTCGATTCACGCTTCACTTCTGGTGTCGCGCGTACCCAACGTATGGTCTCCGGCGCGGCGGCCTCCGTTTCCTGTACAGGCGGCGTTGTCACGGGCGTAGCCTCCGCAGCGGGAGCCTTCGCCTCGGCAGCCGTCGCCTTCGGCGTCGTTTCAACGGCCTCCGGGTCCGGTGCCTTGGCGGACACCACCGGTGCGGCGGACTCCGCCTCGACAACTGCTGGCGTCTCCGGGGCCGTTGGCGTTGTCCCGGCGGCCGCCGCCGCAACCCGCAGCACCGGAGTTCCAGCCTCCGTCGATTCGGGCGCAGCCGTGGGTGCCACAGCGTCCGGTGTTTCGGTCGTGCTGTCCGCCGAAGCCGTCGTTGCTGTCACCGCCACGGCCGGGGCCGGCGGCGCTGCGCCCGCTTCAACCGCGAGTTCCGCGGCTGCGGCAGGCGGCAACGTCGGAGGCACATCGTCGGGAGCCTCTTCCACCGGCGTTTCCGTTTCGGCGGCTACGACGGCTTCGGCTTCAGAAGTCTCCGAAGTCTCTGCCGTCGCGGCGAGTGCTTCCGCATCGGGAGTAGTCTCCGCCACGACTGGTGCCGCGCCTGCCGCCGTGGCCGCCTTGGCGGCCTCGGTGTTGAGCGCGGCCAGCAGCGCCGCGAAGAGTCCTCCCTCGACAGGCGCGTCTTTCTTGCCCGACGCCTGTCCGGCGGCCAGCGATGCGCCGACCACCTCAAGTAAGGATATGTTCATGCATGATTCACCTCCTTTCCGTGGGATTGCTCACCTGCGATGACCGCAGGAAATGAGAGTGGGGGACGGGGGACTTGGTTCGCGTGCGTCTCTATCGCCTAGAATTACCGGATTCGTAATGCGGCGAAGGGGAGAGCCATTCGATGCAGCGTAAAATTGCGGCCGTCTATACCGCGCTGGCCTTGGTCAGTATCGCGGTCAGTTTCGCTCCGTTGTTTCCCGGAGTCGGGCTGGTGCGCGCATTGCCCACCGCCGTGCTGGCTGCGGCAGTGCTGCCGCTCACCCGCGGACGCTTCGGCATGGCCATTGCCGTGGCCGTGGCCCTGGGTTCGGTGGGAGACTTCTGCCTCGCCTCGCAGTCCCGCACCTGGTTTGTGCCGGGACTGGTGGCCTTCCTGATCGGGCACCTCTTCTACTTGAAGGCCTTCGGCCGTGACTGGGCCGTTACGGGCAAGCGGATGCTCATGCTCTTACCGGGTATTGCAGGGCTGGCGCTGTTGACCATCCTCACGCTGCTTCGCCTCGTGCGCGCCGAGGAAACCGGGCTTATCGCGCCGGTACTGGTGTATGCGGCGGTGCTGGGCGCCACCATGGCCGTGTGCTTGTTCCACCGCAGTCCGACGCCATGGATTGCCGCCGGGGGCGTCGTCTTCGTGATATCCGACGCGCATATCGCCGTGAATCACATGCTGTTGGAATCGCCCCTGCTGCCGATCACGCTCTCGGGCTACACCACGTACTACCTTGCGCAATACCTGCTTGCGCATGGCGCCGCGTGCGAGTCGGCCGCGTGGGATAAGCGCTAGGGAAAACTTGGTTCCTGCATGCGGCGGAGCACTTCCGAGGCCTGCTGCGGCTCCATCGCCTCCACCACTTTGCCGCGATCCTTGTCCTTCATCTTGCGCAGGACATCCACAATATCCCCGACCGGCATGTTCTGCAGCCGCTCGGCCGCGGCGTCGGGTTTCATGTTCGATATTGTGTTCGCGACGGTCTCGATTTCCGCCTGGCGCTGCATCTCGGCATCCGATTCCGCGTCGAGCAATTGCTTCTGCAGGGCGTCCAGCTGCGTCTGCAGCGTGGCCAGTTCCTGCTCGCGGCGCATCACCTGGGCCTCGCGGTCGGTCAGCGCGCGCTCCTTCGCCTTCAGCTCGTCTTCCTTTTTCTTCAGCTGCCGGGCTATGGGATCCAGCGGATCCACCGGCGCCTCCTCGGTCTTCGTTTCACCTTCCACCGGCTGCCCCATGAGCTTCGCGATCGCATCCTGGTTCAGGTTGCCTGTCGCCGCCAGCACACCGGCCAGCGCCAAGACGAATATCACCAGCGAGGCGAGAATGATCAGTACATATTTCATGGCTAACGGTCATCTCCCGCGGCGTTCCGCCGGGTCAGTTCCATGCGCGCCCGCGCGATTGCGACCTCGTCCGACGCCTGCTGTTCCTGCTTGCGCAGCCGCTCGGCCCGCTCCAGCAGCCGGCGCTCGCGCAGCCGTTCTATCATACGGCGGCGGGTGGCCGCCTCCAAGAGCGCTTCCTGCCGCAATTCGAGCGCCCGCCCCAGTTGCCGGATGTCTGCGTCGCATACGTCCAGTTCGCGCGACAGGTGCCGCTCGTACTGGTAGTGCGCCCGCACGTCGCTTGTGTCGAATTCCGGTGCTTGCAGCATGCGGCCCGCGGCCTCGAGCGCCGAATGACGCGCCTCGTCGATGCCTGCGCGCGTGCGCTCCGCCGCCTGCAGCGTCTGCCGCGCCACCGCCGCCTCGCGCGCGCGCCGCTCTTCCTCGTCGCGCCGCACACGAAGCAGGGTGTCCAATATTCGCAGCCGCCGTTCCGCCATGACTATCCCGTCAATACCGAGGACATCGCCTTTTCAACGTCCCCGAAGCGCGCGGTCTCGGTCAATCCCTGCCGCAAGAACGCATTCACCTGCGGCATCAGCCGCACCGCACGGTCGATGGCGGGATTGCTGCCCGGCACATACGCCCCGATGTTAATCAGGTCTTCCGCGTCGCGATACGTCGCGATCAGCTGCCGCAATTCCATCGCCAAGTTCAGGTGCCGCTGCGGCACCACATCGTTCATCAGGCGGCTTACGCTGTCTAGCACGCTCACGGGCGGATAGTGCCCGCGCGCGCTCAGGTCGCGGGTGAGAGACAGGTGGCCGTCCACGATACTCCGCGCGGCGTCGCCGATCGGATCGTTCAAGTCGTCCGCTTCCACCAGCACGGTGTAGAAGGCAGTGATACTGCCGCGCTCGTCGTTGCCCGCGCGTTCCAGCAGCCGGGCGAGCAGCGCATACACCGAAGGCGGATAGCCCTTCGTGGTTGGTGGTTCGCCTACGGCCAGGCCCACCTCGCGCTGGGCCATGGCGAAGCGCGTGAGCGAGTCCATAATCAACAGCACATTCAGGCCCTGCGCGCGGAAGTATTCCGCGATGGCCGTCGCCGTATACGCGCCGCTCAGGCGCAGGAGCGCCGGCTCGTCCGAGGTCGCGACCACCACCACCGAACGCGCCAGGCCCGCCTCGCCCAGGTCGCGCTCCACGAACTCGCGCACCTCGCGGCCGCGTTCGCCCACCAGCGCCACCACAGTCACGTCGGCGCCGGTATTCCGCGCCACCATGCCGATCAGTTTGCTCTTGCCCACGCCGCTGCCGGAGAGAATCGCCATGCGCTGACCGCGTCCCACCGTCACCAGCCCGTCAATCGCGCGCACGCCCGTTTCGAGCGGCTCGAGAATGCGGGCGCGGTCCATGGCGCCTGGCGGCGGCGCGATTTGCGGCACCTGCGGCAGGCCGGGGGGGAGCGGCTTGCCGTCCAGCGGACGGCCCATACTGTTCACCACCCGCCCGAGCAATGCATCGCCCACGGCCACCATGCGGGGCCGGTGCGTAGGCCGCACGGGCATGCCCGGGCCAATGCCGTGCAGCGCGCCCAGCGGCATCAGCACCGAGCGGTCGCCGCGAAACCCCACCACCTCGAGCGGCACGGGCTCTCCGGTGTCGCGCGCGTTCACGTAGCACAGGTCGCCCACGCTCATCTCGGGTCCGGTCGCGAGGATGGTCAACCCCACGACATCGCAGATCTTTCCGTACGCGCGCAGCGGCTTCGCCTTGGCACAGCGTTCGCGGTAGGGGGCCAGGCTAGGCGGACTCATCGCTGCCCCCGAATACATCTTCGAGCAGCTGACTGAGCAATACCGACGGACGCACATCCATCTGCTGCTCCGCCGTCTCCACGATGCAGCCGCCGGGCTCGATGGTTTCATCAATCTCTATGCGGAGTTTCACCACGTCGGGAAACGATTCCAGCAGCGCGGCCTTGTGTTCCCGCATCAGCTCCAGCGCGCTTTCCGGCACGCGCACGATCAGTTCCTGCGCATCGGCTAGGGCCGTCAGCCCGCGGCGCGCCGCTTCAAGCACCAGCGCATCTCTAGCGTTCTCGCATTCGCGCGCCAGAACCGTGCGCGCCAATTGCTGCACCAGCCCGACCACCTCCGGCTCGAGCGAGTCGATAAAGGCGCTGCGTTGCGCAGCGATTTCCCGTACAGCGGATTCCAGCATCTCGGCGATGCCCTCGATGCGCTCGCGGAACGCGGCTTCTCCAGCCTCTTTGCCGCGCTTGAGACCCTCCTGATAGGCCTCCTGCACCTTGCGCTCCGCCTCCTCCTTCGCCTCCTCGAACACCATCATGCGGATGGTTTCGGGATCGAGTTCTTCTTCCTCGGGCAGCGCATCGGATACCTGGCCCGGCAGCGGGGCGCGCGGCACATCCGGAAATTCGTCCAGCTCGCCGCGCCCGAATTCGGCCATGGGTTTGCGCGTTCCGCCCGCGCGGTGAATCCTCGCCATGCGGCGCTACCGCCCTGCGTGCGCGCGGCTGCCGCCCCGGCTACACAAGGATTTCGTCCGCATCGCCGCCGCCGCGGCCCGACACCACCAGCTCGCCCGATTCCTCCAGGCGGCGCAGCACCGCCACAATCTTCTGCTGCGCTTCTTCCACGTTCTTCATGCGGACCGGGCCCATGAACTCGATCTCTTCCTTGATCATCTCCGCCGCGCGCGACGACATGTTCCGCAGCACCTTGGCGTTCACGTCGTCGGTCGACCCCTTGAGCGCCAGCGCCAGGTCCTTCGACTCGATTTCGCGCAGCGCCTTCTGGATGCCCGCATCGTCCACGTGGATGATGTCCTCGAAGGTGAACATGAGCCGCGCGATTTCGTCGGCCAGTTCCGGATCGCGTTCCTCGAGGTCCGCCATGATCGATTTCTCGGCCGTGCGTTCGACACGGTTGAGGATCTCCGCCACGTCCTTCACGCCGCCCGCGAAGGTGAAGCCGCCGGTGAACACCGCCGCCATTTTGCGCTCCAGCACGCGCTCCACCTCGCGCACGATTTCCGGCGCCGTGCGGTCCATCGTCGCAATGCGCATAATGACATCGCTCTGCACGTCGGGCGCCAGCGCGGAAAGAATCAGCGCGCCCACGTTCGGATCGAGGTGGGCGATGATCAGCGCGATGGTCTGCGGGTGCTCGTCCTGGATGAACGTGCTGATCTGCGAGGGATCGGCGCGCTTCAGAAACTGGAACGGCACTTCCTGCAGGCTCGATTGCAGACGGTTCAGCACCTCGAAGGCCTTCTCCGCGCCAAAGGATTTTTCGAGCAGCTGCTTGGCGAAATCGAGTCCGCCCTGCGCCACATACTGCTTCGCCACCGCCATTTGGTAAAACTCGTCCAGCACCGTTGCCTTGAGCTCGGTGTCGACGGTACGCAGGCCGGACAGCTCGAGCGTGAGCTTGTCCACCTCGTCATCGTTCAGGTTGGCCATGATGTCCGCCGCCTGGGTCTGCGAGAGGCAGGCCATGAGGATGGCCGCCTTCTGCGGGCCGGGCGCGGATTTCTGCCCTGTCTTTTTCTCAGACGTGGCCTACGACTCCTCTTCGTTCAACCATGAACGCAGCAGCGTGGCCACCACGTCGGGCGAATCCGATGCCAGTTCGGCGATGCTCTGCGCCACTTCGTTGCGGCGCATGTCTTCGGAAGACATCTTCGGGATTTCTTCCACTTCCTCCACCACCGGCTCCGCGGGGGGCGCCTCGATGGCCCGCATGATGAACATGCGCACCAGGAAGAAGCCCACGAGAATCAGGAGCAGCTGCACCGCCGCGGTCGACCAGCCCGAGACCATCGACCAAAGCTGCGCGGCCTGATAGGCCTGGTCGGCGCTCTGCTGCGCCATCCGGCTCACCTCGAACGGGAAGTCGTTCACCGTTATCTCCGTGGATTCCGCGCCTTCGCCTACCGCCCCCGCCACCAGATCACGATAGAACTGCGAGCGCGCCTCCGTCAATCCGATGTAGGTCTCGGTCTCGTTGCCGTCGGCATCGGTCGAAGTTTCGCGGTCGCCTTCCACCACCAGCGCCACCGTGAATTTCTGTACCTCGCCGGGCGAGACCTTGGTATTGGTCGTCAGCCGCGAGGGCTCGTAGTTCGAGATCGTTTCCGAGGTCTCTTCCTGCGTCTCGATGCCGCCGGGCGTCGTCGTGCCCTCGGCCACGTTGGCCAGCACGCCCGGCGCGCCCTCGGGCAGCTTCTCCGTGCTGGTCAGCGTCGAGGTGTTTTCCATCTCGCTCAGCGCCGTGCCCTCGGTGTACTTCTCCTCCGTCATCTCCTTTTCGTCGAAATTCACTTTCGCCGACACCCGAACCGTGCCCTGCACCCCGAGTTGATCGAGGCTGTCCATGATGCGCTGTTCGGCCCGCTTCTCCAGCTCCGCCACATGCTCCAGCTTGCTGTTCGCCAGCGCGGCGTATTCCGACGACGGCGGCATGTACAGCACTTCGCCGTCGGTGGTCGTAATCGTGATGTTGCCGGCATTCAGGTTGGGGCCGCCGGCCGCCGCCACCATGTTCACCAGCCCCTTGATGTTCTTCTTTGTGGGCGGCCGCGATACCTTCAACGTCACGCTGGCCTCGCTGGGCTTCTGCTCGCTCACGAACAGTTCCTCGCGCGCCTCGCGGATCAGCACCATGGAGTATTCGACGAAATCCAGCGCGTTCAGCTGCTTCTCGATTTCGCCCTGGATGGCGCGCATGTAGTTCACGTCGCGCAGCCACTTGTTGGTCATGATATCGGTGTCTTTAAACAGCTCGAGCCCGGGGGTTTCCGTGCGGCCGAGCGGTACATCGTTCTCCGCCAGCGCCAGCAGCATGGGGCTGCGCTGCGCGGCAGGCACCCGGATCACCTTGTTGGCGTCCTCCACGCGGTAGGGCGTGTTCTGCTGCTCGAGTACTTGGATAATCTTGTTCGCCTGGTCCGGCGAAAGGTCGGAAGCGAGGGTGACATAGCTCGGCTGGGCCCCGAAATAGGCGGCCAGCGCCACCGCGAGGACCACGCCCAGCCCGGCGATCGCGATATTCACGCGCGCGCTGAGCGACAATTTCGACCAGGCCTCGACGAGGCCCATCCACAACTGACGCAAAAATTCCACGTTTCAACCCCACCTTGACGCCCGCAGGGCCCGTCGGCCGTGCATGCGCTTCCTGTGCGCTTCTCCCTCCCTGGTGAAACGCGCTTCCTCATTGCGCTTTCAACTGACTGCTTGCGCCCGGCGCCGCGCATGGCGGCGCGCCTACAGGTGGAATCGTGGCGGCCGCCGCGTCCCTGCGTACGACGCGCGGCCCCGTCCGGCTTCCCTGTACAGGGTACCGGCTGGACATACCTGTTGCCCGGGCCGGCCCACGGCCTGCCCGGCGCTAGCACCGCGCCGCACGCGCCCCAACGCGCGCTGCCCGGTGTTAAGCCGATTCAAGTGTTATCTCCGCTCGCGGCACTCCCGAACCGGAATGCCCGCGTCCGCAGGATCCTTCCCGCAGACGCACGAAACGCGGAGCCCGTCTTGCAGCGGTTCCGCGTCTCCGATTGAACTGTGTTCCGCCGCAGCGCCCTGGACGAAAGTGGCGCTTCGCCGGTATTCCGCACGCCCCGGAGGGCGGTGACGAACTAAATCTGCATCCGCATGATTTCCTGATACGCGTCCATCACCTTGCCGCGTACGGTCATCATGGTCTTGAAGGCCGTGTCGGCCTTTTGCAACTGCACCATCGCCTCGCTCACGTCTTTAATCTCGCCCGACACGACCTTGTTAATCGTCGTATCTGCTTCATTCTGAAGACGTTGCACTTCGTTGACCGTCTCGGCGAGTGTCTCTGCGAACGACCGGGTTTCTCCCGCTTGGCCGGGAGCCGCCGCCGGACGCATACGGACGGGATTGAGTTCTCCCGTGCGGATTTCCGTGGCGTTAATTTTCAGCGGATCGTTCATAAAGCCGTCAGGCCCTTGCAGTTACTTCCGGCGTCTGCCGTGCGGGTATCGTAAGTGAAACCCGTGATCATGTCAAGTATTATTTACCGGACCAGCAAATCCATGGCGGCATCGCCCATGCGCGAGCCGGTGGCCAGCACGGCGATATTCGCCTCATAGGCCCGCTGGGCCGATACCATATTCGCCATTTCCACGGCGATATCCACATTCGGATATTGTACATAGCCGTCCGCGTTGGCGTCGGGGTGGCTGGGATCGTAAATCGTCCGGAAGGGGCTGGTGTCGCGCACCACCTGACTTACGCGTACGCCGAGCTTCTCGGGATTATACCCGGGCTTCATCTCGTTGCCGCGCATCAAGGCGACTTGCCGGCGGAACGCCCCGCCCTCGGGCGTGCGCGTGGTCTCGGCGTTGGCGATATTGTTGGCGATCAGGTTCAGCCGCGTGCGCTGCGCGCGCAGGCCGCTCACCGCGATTTGCCGGGCCGAAACGTTGGCTGCAGGAAGAAGCATCGCGCTACCTCGCCAGACTGCTGAGCGTGTCGGCCGTCATCTGGAATTTCTTGGCCAGCAAGCGCGAATACACGATGTAATTGCCCCGGTTTTCGCCCAGTTTGGCCAGTTCGCTGTCCAGATCCACCTGATTGAAGTCGTTCTTCGAGAGAAAGGATTTCCGGTCGACGCGGGTGTGGATGCTGGCCATGTCGATGTGGCGGGAGCGACTCGTGCGGAGCGCGGTGTGGCTCCGCCCCTCGACCATGGCTTGCAGCGTCTTCTGGAAATCCATTTCCGCAGGGGCGAATTGGGGGGTGTCGGCATTCGCGATGTTATTCGCGATCAGGCGGTGGTTCGCTTCCGCCGTCTTCATGGCGCTCAGCAAGACTTGATTCGTATCGAATCCGTCCAGCCTGCCGATGCTCATGACCCGTACCTCCCGTTCCGCCGTTTCGATCCTTGCCGGGTGGGGCCGGCGCGGACCATTCGGTTTCGTCCGCCCCGGTATCGCAGGTGCCATGCCAAACATCCCAAAAGGTGTAAGTATAGGTTTTGGAAGGGGTTATGATTTTCTGGGTGCGGGCGCGCAGCATTCTTCGGGCAAACCCTGCCGCCTTGGGCGCAGTTTTTGCCTTGGCTGCGTACCTGCGGCCGGTTTCCCATTGCCAAAAAAGTCGCTGCGGGGTATACTTCCTATAACCGCGACCAAGGAGGGTTGATGATGGCAGGGATACCATCGGTGGGCGCTACGACCGCAGCGCTCCGCTTTCAGGCGGAGTACTCGGGCCGCGTCGCAAAGTTGCAGTTGGATGCCGTGGAGCAGCAGGGCGACCTCGCGCTGCAGCTCATTCAGTCCGCCTCGGTCGATACTGGGCAGAACCTGAACATCACGGTCTAGCGTATCGCACATTCCGGTTTTCATACCGTACGCACTCATTAGATACGGCGTGCCGCAGGGCTGGACGGTCCCGGCGCTTGCAGGGCGTCATGGCCGCCGTATCAGGGCGCAAGAGGGCGCGGGGAAGAGGCACCCCGCGCCTTCGTCTTTTTTTTCTAAGACTCTTTTGACAGGATAACTGGATTCTGGGATCGAAGAGGGACGAAGATTTTTTTGACAGGATTTACAAGATTTACAGGATTAGGAGGCGGAGCGTTTGACGGTACCGGGCTCCTTCTTCCAATCATGTTAATCCTGTAAATCCTGTCCAAACTCATATCTTCTTCAATCCCAAGATCCAGTTATCCCGTCAAAACTCTTCTCCCCCCTCCGGGTGCTCGAAGCGCCCGTGCGCCAGGAAATGCAGCACCTGCCGGATGGCCTCGTCGTGGTTCATGATGAAGGTGTGCGCGGCCTTCACCATCCTGTAATCCGCCATGCCGTCCAGCTTGGCTTCGTCCACGCCGACGAGGCCGTCGTCGTCTCCGGGGATGATCGGATTGAGGCCGCCGGCCAGCGAACCCGCAATTACGCCGAACTCGCAGCGCGGTGCGGGAAGCCGATGTCCCGCCCCGGTGTCGCCGGTAACGAGTTCCGTGCCCGCCGGCCCGGCCACATATTCACTCGGCCACCAGCTCAGCAGCGCGTCCGCCATTCGGGTGCCCTGGTTTGGCGGCGCCAGCATCACGATGCGTCCGGGGAACGTTCGCTCGCTCTCGGACAACAGCTCGCGGACAATCAGTCCGCCGAGACTGTGCGTGACCAGGTCCACGGAATCGAAGTCGTTGGCTGCCTCCTCAAGGATTCCCTTTAGCGGCTCCGCGAGTTCCGCGATGGTTCCGTGCATGCTCGGATAGTTGACCGCGTACACGGTGTAGCCCGCCGCCTCGAGTCGGCCTTGCAGCGTTTTGAACGAGTCCTTCGACCGCAGAAAGCCATGCACCAGCACGCACAGCTTGCGGCTTTTCAATCTTGCCGCGCCCGATTCAATCGCCGCGTCCAGCACGCGCCCGCACTGGTCCTCGCCGCCCCACGCGCGGCGGACATCGCCCGCATCCAGCAGGCGGCAATGCCCGGTGTATACATTCCGCTGAATCCGCCAGCCCCCATACAGCCGCTCATCCGCCCAGAGCTGCTTGCCACCCAGCGTCGGGAGCGCAAGATTCGGCGGCGCCTCCAACGCCTCCGACTTCCCCGCCTGCACCAGCAGCAGAGTCCACACCAGCCACACTCCCGCCACCACAAGTCCCAGCAAGGCGAGCCGCTGCCCTCGGCGACGCAGTAGGTGGAGCAAGGATTTCATGCGCGGGAGCATAGCACCGGGATTTTCTTTTTGACAGGATAACTGGATTCTGGGATGGAACAGGGACGAAGATTTTTTTGACAGGATTAACAGGATTTACAAGATTGGAAGAGGGCCGAAGACGGCCTACGCCTTATCTCCCCAATCCTGTAAATCTTGTTAATCCTGTCTAAATTCTTGTCGTCTCCCTCTTCCATCCCAGAATCCAGTTATCCTGTCAAAAAGGGCTTCACTCCACCTCGTTGTCGCGGGGAGTGCGTTGCCAGGCTTGTTCGCCCTTTTGGGCGAGCAGCTTGAGGTAGAGCGGGATTTTCCAGGCGATGAAGAGGGGCAGGGCGGCGAGGTAGAGCCAGACCTGCAGGGGCGCGCGCTGCAGAATCAGGCCGCTGGCGATGCAGAATCCGGCGGCACAGGCGCAGGCGGCGAGCAGGGCGAACCAGCCCGGGCCGGCGATGGCACCGAGGACGAGCCCGGCGGCGAGTACGAGAAAGAGCAAGGATTGCGGCGGGACGAGCATGTCGAGCACGGCGTCCCAGTTCGCCAGCGAGGGACGCTGCAGGGCGCGCGAAAGCACAGGACCGAAGTAGTGCTTGAAGATGTGAACCTTGCCGCCTTCCCAGCGGCGTTGCTGCACGTCGGCCTGCGCGGTCTGCACGGGTATAGGACTGGTCACGAGCGCGCCGGGATTGAAGCGCACGAGGATGCCGTCCATCAGGAGGCGCTTGGAGAACTCGACGTCTTCGGCCAGCGAATTGCAGGGCCAGCCGTATTCGAGCAGCAGCGGCGCGCGGAAGGCCATGCCGCTGCCTTTCAGTTCGGCCGTGCCGCCGAGAAATTCGCGGCCTGCGGGGCGCACGAAGTTGATGGTGGTGAAGCCCATGTAGCCGAAGGCCGTGCGCCAGGTCTCCTCGGGGTTCGACACGGTGTTGAGCGATTGCACCACCTGGCAATCGGGATGCGCGAGGCTTTCGGCCAGTTCGCGCAGGAACGCCGGATGGATGATCATGTCGGCATCTACGAGAGCGATGTGGTCCATGCCGCGCAGCAATGCTTCCTGCGAGCGCAAGCACCAGTTCAGGGCCTCGCCCTTGCCGGGATGTTCCGGGTCGTGCCGTTCCAGCACGAGCGCTCCATGCGCCCGGGCGATGTCCGCCGTGTCGTCGCTGCAATTGTCCGCCACGACGATCACCTGCTTGCGGTCCGCCGGGTAGTCCATGGCCGCCGCGGCATTCAGGATGTCCGCAATCTGCCCGGATTCATTGTGCGCGGGAATCAGCAGGGCGAAGCGCGGGCACTCGGTGAGCGGCCCCTTCTTCGGCCGGAACAGCCACGCGCCGAGGCCGAGCAGTCCGAGATAGCCGCAGACCACGCAGGCGTAGGCGGCGATGGGCAGCAGCGGTATCAGTGCCAGCCAGCGCAGCAGCTCAAACATCGGGCGTTCCTACGCGTTCGCGGAAGAGGGCGTCCAGCTTCGCGGCTTCGGTGTCGGCGGAATGCCGCTCGCGCACGCGTTCGCGGCCCCGCGCGCCGCGGGCGTTCAGTTCGTCCGCGCTGCAGGCGAAGGCGGCGCGCATGGCCTCGGCCAGTTCTTCCGTGTTGCCCGGGGCCACCAGCCAGCCGTTCTCACCCTCGCGCACGAGCTCGGGAATACCCATGATGCGCGTCGCGATTACGGGGCGTCCCATCGCGAGCGCTTCCATGATCACCACGGGCAGGCCCTCGGCGAAGCTGCCCAGCACGAGCGCCCGGCAACCGCGCAGGTGCCCGCGCACCTGCTCTTCGCTCTGCCAGCCGGTGATGACGACTTGCTCGTCGAGCCCGAGTTCGTGGCGCAGCCGCTCGATTTCGCCGCGCATCGCGCCATCGCCCACCAGCACCAGCCGCCGCCGCGCATCGTCGCGCGCTACCCGCGCGAAGGCTTCGAGCAAGAGCAACTGGCCCTTCTGCTCCGAGAGGCGCCCGACGCAGACGAGCGACTGCGCGTCTTCCGCGATGGGCGATTCCTCGAACCACTCGGGTCCCACGGTGCAATGCACCTGCTGTATTTTTTCCCAATAAGGATAGCGCGCCCAGCGGCGCAGCTGCGAACCGCAATAGTCGGTAATCGCCACCGTGAACCGGCTGTCTTCCACCTTCGCGCCCAGGCTCAGTCCGATGGCCTGATCGAATTCGTCAGGTCCATGCACGGTCATGCTGTAGCCGGGTCCGCCGAGCAGCGTCATCATCCGTGCCACGGCCGCCGCATTGGTGCCGAAGTGCACATGCACATGCTGCACGCCGCGCGCGCGCAGCCAGCGTACGAGATACGCGGCCTCGACCAGATAGGCCATGTGCCGCAGCAGGCCGCGCTCGCTCAGCTTCGCCATCTGGAACATCGCCAGCTTGGCGCGGCCCATCCGTAGCGGAGCGCGCAGCCCTTCGGCGATGGCGGCCATCAGGATGCTGGCCTTCGATTGCGCGAGCACTTGGTGCGTGCGCGCGGCTTCCTCCTGGTCCTCGGGGTCGGCCACCGCGCCGCCGGGCCGGATCGCCACGCGATGGACGGTATAGCCGCGCGCTTCCAAGGCGCGGATTTCGCGCCGGATAAAGGTATGGCTCACGCTCGGGTATTGATTCGTGAGGTAGGCGATGACAGGCGGATCAGGCACGCGGCGGCTCCTATGGCGCTTCCGTGAACTGGAATACGGTGGCGCTGCCGGGCGGCACAATCAATTCGCTCTCGGGCGTGAAGTCATGCAGATCGGTTTCCTCCAGCTTCACCGTTTCTTCCGCTTCGTTGTTCGCGTCCAGTTCGTGCGGAGCGAGCCGGGCACGGTGCACTTCGGGGGACACCGCGAAGGGCAGCGCGAAGCTCACGCGGAGGTCGTCCTTGCGGTGCCGGTTCACCACCAGCACATTCAGCTTGCGCGGCGCGGCGTCATCCAGGAAGGCGTACGAGGCGAGGTAGGGCACATTGTCCGTGGCGGGCACCGAGCCGTTCTCGGGCTGATCCCAATCGGGCTCGCCCTCGACGGATGCCGTCACCATGTCACCATCGATCAGGAACTGGTTCGCGAGACGCAGCCCATGCCACACCGGCCGCGGCCGCAGCGCGCCGGAAGGCTCGCGGATGAGCGTGCCCCACAGGCCGAGGCGATCGTTGTAACCGCGCTGCAGGATGGTGAAGTAGTTGATGGGGTCGGCCTGCATGCCGCTCATCACCGCCATCGCTTGGTCGAGCACCGCCACGCCCGCCGCCGCGCTTGCGGTCACGGTGGATGCGATGGACGCGGGCGCGCCGCCGCCGGCGGTGTGCGTGTTCAATTCGTATACCGCCAGCTTCGTGCCCTTGCCGTTGGCCTCGAGATCGTTCAGCGTGCTCGCGCCGCCATTGCGGGCGTAGGCCTCCACATCGGCGAAGAGCGCCCCGAACTTCGCCTCGTCGCCGGCGTACTTGTCGAGCTCATGCAGAAGATACGGCGCGATGGAGATCGCGTCGACGCCGTTCGCCGTCTGGTCCACCACGCCGTTCCAGTGGTGCCCGTTCACGGCCCAGCCGCCCGCGACGAGTTGAATCTTCGCGTCGTCGAAATGCGGGTGCGACCGCACGCGCTGGATGATCGTGTTGCACAGCTCGCCGTATTTTTCCGGCGGCATGGCGTAGTAGGGCTGGAACACGGGGTTCCACCACTCGTTGCCGATCTCCAGGTACATCGTGTCGAAGGCATCGCTCCACGGCGCGGCGTGTCCGTGGTCCGCGCGGCGCGCGCTGTAGGCGTCGAAATCGGAGGGGGCGCAGAGGTAGGAAATCAGGTCGTACCACTCGTCCGGGGTGTTCGCGCCGCCGATGGTCAGCCAGGGCTGGGCGCCCGAGTCCTGCGCCAGCGTCATCCACTGGTCCACCACCGCGTCCGTGCCCGAAAATCGGCCGTTGCTTTCCAGCGAGGCATAGGTCCAGGTCGCCTCGGTCGTGCTGCGGGCGGTGATGTCTTCCACCGGACTCGCCAGCGAGGCCACGCCATAGAAGCGCAGCACGCCACACTGCGCTTCCGCGATGGCTTCGGCCATGGGCCTGCTGAAGCCCGAGGGCGTATCGAGCGCGGCGTCTTCCAGCGCAATGGCATCGATGTCGGCGTGCACCTCGGCGCCGGGCTGGGTCTCGGCCGATACGACGATGTCGAAGACCGAGATGCCCTCGGAAATCCGCGCGTCGGGGTAGGTCTCGCCCGTGAAGCGGAATTCCTGAAACTCGGGCGTCAGGCGGGCGGCCTCCGGAGCGCGCAGCCGCACGGTGCCGCCGGGTTCTTCGGAGGGTATGCCGAAGTTCCGCAGGTCAACGCCGAGTTCTGCGCCGGGGGTATCGCAGCGGGCACGCACCACCACGGTGTAAGTGTCGTTCATCGTGCCGGCGATATAGTGCTTCACGCCGCCCTCCACCCGGCCGCTACCGGGGGCGAAGGTGATCCGCAAGGCCTGATCGTGGGTATCGGCGTCGGTGTCCACGAAGTCGATCGACACGCCATCGCCCGCGATGGGGCGGAAGTCGCCGATGCCAATGCTACGTTCGATGTTCGGGTCTTGCGGGTCGGGTTGGGCGCGGCGCACCCACGGTCCCCGCAGCCAGACGAGATCGTTTTCGTCCAGGGGCGCTCCGGAGTTCTCGAGCGTGTAGCGGCCGGTCTCGGTGTCGTGCTCCGAGATGCTTCCCGTCTCGCCTGCGCGCGCGCCCGTCGCGATGCAGTAGGTGCCGCCAGCGAAGGAATCCACATAGTGGCGGTCCGGATCGTTCCGGTCGAAGTTCGCATCGTTGAATGCATTGCCGCTCGCGTTGGCCGTGCGCACCATCAGCGCCTGGCGCCCCTGGAAAAACCCGCCGTGTGCGAAGGCGTTTTCCACGTGCTGCTGATCGCCGTAGTAGGCCGAGCCACCAATATTCACACCGAGCCGGTGGGGCGATTCGAGCACGACCTGCTCGGTCACGCGGACCAGCGCCACGGCATTCGACGAGGCCGCGCCGCATCCGGCGAGCAGGGGCAGGGCAGATAGGGACAGCGTGAAGGCCCGCAGGGCCGCGCGCCGATACCGGAGCCGACGCACCGCGCTTACCGGCGGCGCGCGCCGGAAGCCCGGAGTCCCGCCAGCAGCATACAGGCCGCCAGCAGGGTCAGGCCGTCCGCGGTCGTGGCTTGGCCGTTCGCATCGTGGCAGTTCATGCCCTCGGGCAGCGTGCGCTCGAGCGCTTCGTAAGCGCCCTGATCCACACCGTCGAACTGCGGCCGCGCAACGCCGCGGATATCCACGGCAGGCGCGCCGGACGCGGTGCCCGCATCGATGCTGGGCGAATCGGGCAGCAAAGAGTAGTCGTCATTCGCGCGGTCGGCGAAGCGCGGCTCGCGCGCGATGTTGTTCGGGCCGCGGTCGCCGCCGCCTACATTGCTCCAGCGGATCTCCGTGAAGCTCAGGTAGTTCTCGATCCAGCCGTCGCTGTTGTACCAGATGATGCTGTTGAGCACTTCGGTGTCGGCGTCGTTGTTGAAGAACGCGCCGCCGCCGGTCTCGGGCGCCGTGTTGTCGGCGATGGTGCAATTCACGGCCGTGAACGACGAGCCCAGCGTGCTGATGGCGCCGCCGCCCGTGACCGCCGTGTTCTTTGCGAACACGCAGTTCGTCGCCAGCACGTCGGAGGCGATGCCGGCGTCCGTGGCGAAGTTGTTGAAAATCGCGCCGCCGAAGCTGCCGCTGCTGTTCCGCAGAAACGTCGACCGGGTCAGGGACGGCGAAGCACCTTCGTTGAAAATCGCGCCGCCGCCTGCCTGCGCCGTATTGCGCTCGAAGGTGCAGTCCGTCACCAGGATATCCGAGCCCGGCGTATTGAAGATGGCCCCGCCGGCCTCGGCCGCCTCGTTCAGCGAAAACAGGCAGCCCTCGAAGCTTGGGGTCGCGCCGGTGTTGGTCACCGCGCCGCCGCTCTTGGCCGAGCGGTTGTTGGTAAACACGCAGTTCACAAAGCGGGGCGAGGCCGCGCCGATGCAGATGACCGCGCCGCCGAAGCCCGTGGTCTCGTTGTCGGTGAACACGCAATTGGCGATGGTGGGGGAGATCTCGTTGAGGATCAGGCCGGCGCCTACTTCGCCGCGGCCGCCCTGAACAGTGAAGCCGTCGAGCGCAGCGCCCGATACGCCCACGACCACCGGGGCCGCAGGCGCGCCTGCATTGGCGCTGCTGCCGTCGATGATGGCCGGATGCGTCAGGGGATTCCGCTGGGCGCGCAGGGTCTCGGTGCCTGCGAAGCCGCCGTAGAGGTTCACGCCGGAAACCAGCACGAGCGAGCCGCCCGTGGCGTCGCGCGTTTCGTCATACACACCCTCGGCCACCCAGACATCGCCGCCGAAATTTCTGCGCGCCGTCTCGATGCCCGCGGCCACCGTGCGGTGCGCGGTAGCCCACGAAAGGCCGTTCTCCACGCCCGACTGGTTGTCCGCGTCCACATAAAACACATCGCCCGGATCGGCCGATGCCGCAAACGGCGCCGCGGCGGCCAGAACCGCCGCTGCTAGGATGGGCCAGCGCAACATGATGTCTCCCGCTTCCGTCGGTTTCACAGGACGCCGCTAGTATATCGGGGACGCGCCGCCATCTTCCACGCCCGCCGGGGGGCGGGAGGGGACTAAGAGGTTTTGACAGGATGACAGGATTCTGGGATTGAAGAAGGAGAAGAGAGGACGGAAGAATTTTTGGACAGGATTTACAGGATTGGGAATACGAAGAGGGGGAGTTGGGAGGCTACAGGTCGGCTTCTGTAAGTCCCGCAATCTTCATCAGATGGCTGAGAAGGCCCTGCTTGAGGGATTGTGTAGGATGCATTGGAATCGAGATGCGTTCTCGCATGCCCGGCTTGCCATAGATGTGATGACTTCCTCGGACGCGCAATAGTTCCCAGCCATGTCGTTCTAGTGCTTTCGCCAGCGCTTTCCCGGAGACCGACTTCAAACCGCGATTTCGATGACGGAATCATCAGGACTCATACCGGCCTCGTCTACGAAGCTATCGAGGCACCCTGCAATGGCCTCGGTGAGATTGGCACGCAGTTCGTCCAGCGTATCACCTTGGGTTACGCATCCCGGAATCGCGGGCACTTCTGCCCAGAATCCGCCTTCTTCGGCCTTATGTACAATCGCTTTGAATACCATGGTCCATTGGCTCCGAACTGCCGTGAGTGTAACACAAGGACGGACTTTTTTTGACAGGATAACAGGATCCGGGGATTTAAGCGGGGAAAGAAAGGACGGAAGAATTTTTGGACAGGATTTACAGGATTAACAGAATTGGAAATGCAAAGACGGGTTTAGCCCCGTGGCCCTTGTTCCAATTCTGTAAATCTTGTTAATCCTGTCTAGGAACCTCCTCCATCTTAAATCCCCGGATCCTGTTATCCTGTCAAAAAACTCCCCGCGCTAGATGGTGCTGGTGGTCAGTTTCAGGAAGATGGATTCGAGGTTCTGCTGGCGCTGGGTGATGCCGCGGAGGAGGTAGCCGCGTTCGTTGAGGCGCTGGATGACGGCGTAGAGGGCGGCGGAACGGGCCTGTTCCTCCATCGGCAGGTGCACCTCGAGCGTGGGACCTTCGCCTTCGTTCGCGATGATGATTTCTTCCAGCCCGTGCAGGCCGTCCAGGTCGGCGCGCTGCGGTTCGCGATCGAGCTTGAACACGAAGACCGCGTCGGAGAATACGTCGAGCAATTCCTCGGTGCGTTTGCACTCGATGAGCTGCCCCTTGTCGATGATTCCGATGCGGTCGCAGAGTTCCTGCGCCACGTGCATGTCGTGCGTGGTCACCAGCACGCTCTTGCCTTGCGAGCGGGTAATCTCGATCAGCTTGTCCTTGATGCCGCGGCTGCTCTGTACGTCGAGTCCTGTGGTGGGCTCGTCGAGCAGAATCACCTTCGGGTCGGCGATGAGCGCAATGCAGATGGCGAGCTTCTGCTTCTGTCCGCGCGAGAGGTAACGCACCTGGACGTTTTTCTTTTCCTTCAGGCCGATGAAATCGAGCAGTTCGTGGGAACGCTCCTTCAGCAGACTCCCCTTCACGTTCTTCAGGTTGCCGTAGTAGCTCATGTTTTCGAGAGGGGAGAGCGGCCACATGGTGGTGCGCGTGCCCTCGAGCACCACGCCCACCTGACGCAGCACCTTGCGGCGGTACTTCTCCACGTTCATGCCCGCCACGGTGACGGTGCCCGCATCGGGACGCACGAGGGTCGAGATCATCTTTACGGTGGTCGTCTTGCCGGCGCCGTTGGGACCCAGCAGCCCGAAGATTTCGCCTTCCTTGATGCCGAAGGAGATGCCCTTCGCCGCCTGCACCTCATTGCTCTTGTACCACTGGCGCTTGCGGGTCTCTTCGTCCAGCTGCAAGAAGTGGCGCGTGACGAATTTCTTCTTCACGTTATCGAGTTCTACGACGTAGTTGTTGCTCATTCCGGCTCCGGAGAAGTTTGTCGGTAGGCGCGGTCCAGTTCGCGCTGGGCCTCGGCCTCGCTGCCCAGGTCATGCGCGCGCCCATTGAAGTCGATGATCGCGATTTCGAAATTCCGCACGGCGTGAATCGCGACCACCAGCACCAGGCTGCCCGTCGCGTAGTATACCGCCCCGAGCAGCACCGAGAACACCAGGAACTCGGCCGTCTCGCGGGTGTGGTTGCGGAAGAGGTGCTCGTGCGACAGCCCGAAGAGCAGGGCGGTCAGCAGCAGGCCCGGCCAGAACCCCAGGTGCGTGATGGTCAGGTGCTGCAGCACCACGCGGTAAATCAGCTCTTCCGTCAGGCTCAGGTTCACAATTCGAAAGCTGACATTCGGGTTGTTGACGAAGTAGTCGCGCAGGCTTTCCCAATCTAGGAATACCGCCAGCGCATCGTCCCAGTCGCGGTGGGTGGCGTAGACCGAGATCGCGAAGATGACGTGTCCCACGAGCAGCCCGGCCACAATCATCGGCAGCGAGAAGACCCCGCGGTCGAGGGCATGGTAATGCCAGGCGAGCACGAAGGACAGGATGACCAGCGGCGACTGCATGAGCGCTCGGAAGAGCGTGGGCGGATGCGGCTGGTCGGACTTCCGGTTGCGGTAGTGCGCCGCCACCGTCTGCGCCAAGTACAGCGCGAAGAGGACGAGGAACGCCGACTCGAGCCGCTCAGGCGTCATGGCTGGGCGCCAAATCCCGGATCATGTCCTGCAGGCTCATGCCGTCCACGCGCGCATAGCGGCCGCGGATGGCCTGGAACTCCTCGCGCAGCAGGCCATAGGCGTACACGTCGTGGTACTCGCCGTCGCGCTGTACATGCTCTGGAAACGTCATCTCCCGCTGGGCGCCCGACAACTCGAAGGTGCGCCACGAGGGGCGGTTGAAGCTGTAGATATACGCCGACACTCGGTGCAGGTTCAGTTCATCGAAGGCGTACTCGAGCGCGCGGTAGGTGGAGAGTCCCGCCACCAGCCCGGCCCGCAGTTCCTTCTGCCCGATGTAGACGTCCACCGAGCAATTGCGGTTGCGCCAGCTGATGTTTTGCAGCGACACCATGCCCACGGGGCCGCGCGACGGCGAATCGATGAGGAGGTAGACGGCGCCCGGCATGGTATGGCCGGTGGTGCGGCCGAGCATGCCGACAATCTGCGCGCGTAGCTGTTTGGGCGACCGGGCCGGATCGCCATAGAGGAAGCGCTGAAAGTCCTCGTCTTCCATCCAGGCGATTACCGTTTCCATGTCGTCGCGGTCGGCGCGGCGCAGGTATACGTCCATCTTTACGGGCATCGGGCGGTGTGTCCTTATCGGGCGGGATTATACCGCGCGTAGGCGTGGATGTCGTGCCAGCGGCCCTGCGCGTACACCGCCTCGCGCTGGGCGCCGAGCGGCTCGAAGCCGTGCTGCTCGAGCATCCGGCGCGCGCCGGCCTCGCGGCAGAGCACATGCGAGAGCACCTTGCGCAGCCGCATCTGCACAAACGAACGCTCCACCACGTACTCCAGCGCCTCGCCCGCCAAGGGGGTGTCGAAGTCCGCCTCGTCTTCCAGCATCATGGTGATCTCGCAGTAGCCGGATTCCTGGTTCATGCCGCGCAGCACGAAGAATCCCCGGAGCAGGCCCTCGCGATCCTCGACCGCGTAGAACAGGTTCTTGTTCAGTTCCTGCCCGGAGAGCATTTCCTGAATCTCGAGCCGGGTGGGCAGAATCGGCTCGCGGCGGGTATCGAGCAGGCTGAAGCGCGGCAGACCGCTCCGGTATATGGCGTACAGCACGCCCGCGTCGTCGGCATCGGTCGTGCGGATTGCGGCATGTTCGCGCAGAATCATGCGGTCCGGGTCCTCGTGTTCGCCCCGTGGAAGCAGAAACCGCGCGTACGTCCGCCCGGACGCACGCGCGGCAAAGCTCTCGAAACGTGCGGAATTAGATGCCGAACTCGTTCTTCTTCGCGTAGCGGAAATCCTGCCACGCGCGCCACACGGCGTTGAAGAAGTCGCTGTAGGCATCGGCTTTCGCCACGGTCATCGGTCGAACATGCTTCATTGTATTCAAGACTCCATTCGTTCCCGCCGAGGCGGGCGCCCTTGCCCGTCGTTAATTATGTCGTCGTGTCCGTGCCGGTCGAGGTCGGCGGCAGCGGATTCTGCGGATCCTTGTTCTCGAACAGCGGTATCGCCGCGTCGATAACATCGCGCAGAAACACCAGCTTCACATCCGTCGGCACGCCCTGCGCCACCGCTGGCCGGCGCGAAACGACACGTAAGTGCGGGGTACGGATCGCAGTGTACTTCATCACCGCTCAGCCTTCCGTCGTGGAAGATTTCGCGTTGTAAATCGGCAGGAAGAAGTTCACCAGCAGCTCGGTAACAAAGCACAACTGCGCCTGAAAGTCATTGGCGATGTCGTTGCAGATCGCGAAGGTGGTGGTCTGCGCCGGCTTCGGAGCGCGACTGATGGTGGCCACGTGCTTCATCTCGATATCCTTTCCGCCGGGTCGGCCGGAGCGTTAGGAATTCTTCTGGCCCAACACTTCCGCCACCACGCCGAGAATCTGGGCGATAGCGGCGATAATCGCGCTCAACGGAATGTCCTGGCTGGCCTTCTGCGGCGTCTGCGAGATTGCAATCACATGTTTCATTGATCGTACGTCCTTCCTGATAGGTCGCGGGCAATAACCTATACCCGCGTCGTGCGCCGAGTATAGCAACGGCCCTGGGTTGCGTCAACAATTTCACAGTGCGAGACCCGGCAGGTCCCGTTAATCAGTACGTGCGCCGCGCGAAACCGTTACAGGCCTCAAGAAAAACGAGTTTCTATGCGGTATTCCATCCGCGATTCCGGGTCGCGGGTTCCCTGGGGCGGACCGGAATCGAAGGCCGCATTTCGCATTTTGATTTCCGAAAATCATACCGAACGGTATGATTGCGAAATAATCCCGACGAAATCCATCGGACGGGCTCTTCTGCAAGCGGAGTGCGCATACCCCTGTGCCCGTTGGGAATGTTCGCGATTCCCGGGCGATTTGACAGCGTAAGGCGGCGTTTTGTAGCATACCCTGCGGAATGAACCGCGCCACCCGACACCCCGGCCCCACGGGGGTTTCTGGTCGGATGGCGCGCGCGGCGCGGGACGCTTGGGGCGCCTAGCACACGGAGTGTAAGACTTTGGTTAAACGCAGTATCTCCGAGCAGGGACTCTACGACAGCCGGTACGAGCACGACGCTTGCGGCATCGGGTTTACCTGCCACATCGATGGCCACCGCACGCACGAGATCGTGCGGCAGGGCTTCCAGATTCTGGTGAACTTGACGCACCGCGGCGCCTGTGGCTGCGATCCGGAAACCGGCGACGGCTGCGGCATGATGATTCATCTGCCGCACGAGTTGTTCGCCGCCGAGGCCGACGCCCACGGGTTCGAGCTTCCGGCGCCGGGCGAATACGGCGTGGGCATGATGTTCTTGCCCCAGGACCGTACCAGCCGCGACACCTGCATGCAGATCCTGAACCGCTCCATCGCCGAGCAGGGGCAGGAATTGCTGGGCTGGCGCGATGTGCCCCGGAATTCGGAATCCATCGGCTGGCTGGCGCGCGAGACCGAGCCGGTTATCCGGCAGGTGTTTATCAAGCGCGCCGAGGGCCTCGACGTCGACGCCTTCGAGCGCCAGCTGTACATTATCCGTAAGGCCGCCACGCACGCCGTGGGTAACTCGGTGAATCCCGGCAAGGGCGGGTACTATGTGCCCAGCATGTCGGCGCGCACGATTGTCTATAAGGGCCTGATGCTGCCCGAGGCGATGGACCAGTACTACCTGGACCTGGCCGACCCGCGCTGCACCAGCGGCATGGCGCTCGTGCACCAGCGCTACAGCACCAACACGCTGCCCGCGTGGTCGCTGGCGCAGCCCTTCCGCTTCCTGGCGCACAACGGCGAAATCAACACCTTGCGCGGCAACCTGAACATGATGGACAGCCGCGAGCACCACTTCGCATCCGAGACCTTCGGCGACGACGTGAAGAAGTTGCTGCCTATCCTGTCGCCCGGCGCGTCGGACTCGGCAAACTTCGACAACGCCTATGAACTGCTGGTGCGCGGCGGCCGCTCGGTCGACCACGCCATGGCGATGATGATTCCCGAGCCCTGGAGCGGACACGAAACGATGTCCGACGACAAGAAGGCCTTCTACGAATTCCACGCCTGCAAGATGGAGCCGTGGGACGGCCCGGCGTCGATGTGCTTCTCCGACGGTATCCGCGTCGGCGCGGTGCTCGACCGCAACGGCCTGCGTCCCTCGCGCTACTGGGTGACGGACGACGGCCAGGTGGTGATGGCCTCCGAGGCGGGCGTGCTCGATATTCCGCAGGAGAAGGTGGTGAAGAAGGGCCGGCTCGAGCCGGGCCGCATGTTCCTCATCGACATGGAACAGGGCCGCATGATTCCCGACGAGGAATTGAAGGACGCCTTCGCCAAGCGCAGCCCGTGGCGCGAGTGGCTCAAGGCCAACCGCCGCGAACTGCCGGCGGACCTGAAGGAAACCGAGGGCGCCGCGGAAGATACGCCGCTGCTCGAGCGCCAGCAGGTGTTCGGCTATACGCGCGAAGACATCGAGATTCTGCTTGAGCCCATGGCCGACCACGGCAAGGAAGCCATCGGTTCGATGGGCAACGACGCCGCGCTGGCGGTGCTTTCGCCCCGGCCGCAGTTGCTCTACAACTACTTCAAGCAGCTCTTCGCGCAGGTGACCAACCCGCCCATCGACTCGATCCGCGAAGAGATCGTCATGTCGCTCGAGACCGATATCGGCCGCGAGGGCAACCTGCTCGGCGAGACCGAGGCGGACTGTCGTCAGCTGCACCTGAAGTCCCCGATTTTGACCAACGCCCAGCTGGCGTGGATTAAGGGACAGACCGGGGCGGGCTTCGAGCACAAGGTGATCGAGTGCCACTTCCCGGTGGCCGAGGGTCCGCGCGCGCTGGACACCGCGATCAACCGGATCTGCCGCGAGGCTGCCGAGGCGGTCGACAGCGGCTTCACCATGCTGGTGCTGTCCGACCGCGGCGTGAACGCCGAGCGCTGCCCGATTCCGGCGCTGCTGGCCGTGGGCGCGGTACACCAGTACCTCGTGCACAAGCACAAGCGCTCCGAGGCGGCCATCATCAGCGAGACCGGCGAGGCCCGCGAGGTGATGCACTTCTGCCTGCTCACCGGCTACGGCGCCGATGCGGTGAATCCCTACACCGCCTACGAGTCCATCCAGGACATGCTCAAGCGCGAGATTGTCGTCGAGTCCGAGCCGGGCAAGGCGCAGAAGAACTACATCAAGGCCATCGAGCTGGGCATGCTCAAGGTGATGGCGAAGATCGGCATCTCGACGCAGCATAGCTACCGCTGCGCACAGATTTTCGAGGCGGTCGGCCTGAGCACGTCGCTCGTGGAGCGCGCGTTCTCCGGCACCGCGACCCGCATCGAGGGCATCGGCATCAAGGAAGTGGCCATCGAGAGCCTGATGCGCCACCGCTACGCCTTCCCGGAGAAGACGCCGGATCGTCCCGCGCTGGACGTGGGCGGCGCGTACCGCTGGCGCCGCCGAGGCGAGTTCCACCAGTGGAACCCGGAGACGGTCGCCAAGCTGCAGCACGCCACCGCCAGCAATAACGCGCAGACCTATGAAGAGTTCGCGCGCGAGGTGAACGATCGCAACCGGACGCTCGCCACGCTCCGCGGCCTGCTCAAGTTCAAGGCGGGCACGCCGATTTCCATCGACGAGGTGGAGCCGGCGGCCGAGATTGTGCGCCGCTTCTGCACGGGCGCGATGTCGTATGGTTCGATCAGCGCCGAGGCGCACGAGAACCTGGCCATCGCGATGAACCGCATCGGCGGCCGCAGCAACACGGGCGAAGGCGGCGAAGACCCGGTCCGTTTCACGCGCGACGCAAACGGCGATCTGCGCCGCAGTGCCATCAAGCAGGTGGCCTCCGGCCGCTTCGGCGTCACGAACGAATACCTCGTCAACTCCGACGAGATCCAGATCAAGATGGCGCAGGGCGCGAAGCCCGGCGAGGGCGGCCAGCTGCCCGGCCACAAGGTCTTCGACAACATCGCCAAGGTGCGCTATTCGACCCCGGGCGTGGAGCTGATCTCTCCGCCGCCGCACCACGACATTTACTCCATCGAGGATCTGGCGCAGCTCATCCACGACCTGAAGAATGCCAACGTACATGGCTCGGTCTCGGTGAAGCTGGTCTCCGAAGTGGGCGTGGGCACCATTGCGGCGGGCGTGTCGAAGGGCAAGTCCGACCTGGTGCTCATCAGCGGCCACGACGGCGGCACCGGCGCCAGCCCCCTGACCTCGATTAAGTACGCTGGCCTGCCCTGGGAGCTCGGCCTGGCCGAGACACACCAGGTGCTGGTGGAGAACGACCTGCGCGATCGCATCCGCGTGCAGGTGGACGGCCAGTTCAAGACCGGCCGCGACGTCGCCATCGGCGCGCTGCTGGGTGCCGACGAATTCGGCTTCGCCACCGCGCCGCTCATTGTCAGCGGCTGCATCATGATGCGCAAGTGCCACCTGAACACCTGCCCCGTGGGCATTGCCACGCAGGACCCCGAACTGCGCCGCAAGTTCGAGGGCAAGCCCGAGCACGTGGTGAACTACTTCTTCTTCGTGGCCGAGGAATGCCGCAAGATCATGGCCGAGCTCGGCTTCAAGACCATGCGCGACATGATCGGCCGCGCCGACCTGCTCGAGTTCGACCCGCTGCCCGACCACTGGAAGGCGCGACACCTCGACTTCTCGCGCATCCTCTACGTCGCCAAGCCGTGGGAAGGCTCGACGCTCTACCACAGCAAGAAGCAGGACCACGGCATCGATCAGGCCTTGGACAACATGCTGATGGAAAAGGCGCGCATGGCGCTCACCAATAAGGTGCCGATCCGTTTCGAGCAGAACATCCGCAACATCCACCGCACGGTGGGCACAATGCTCTCGAGCGAACTGACGCGCCGCCACCACCTGGGCATGTACACCGGCTCGCTGCCGGAAGACACCGTGTGGATCGACTGCAAGGGCGTGGGCGGCCAGAGCTTTGGCGCCTTCGCCATCCAGGGCGTCACGCTCTGCGTGACCGGCGAGACCAACGACTACACGGGCAAGGGCCTGAGCGGCGGCAAGATTATTGTGCGCCCGCCGGCAGATTGCCCGATCGAGGCCTCGCAGAACATCATCATCGGCAACGTGGCGCTCTATGGCGCCACCTCGGGCGAGGCCTACTTCAACGGCCTCGGCGGCGAGCGCTTCTGCGTGCGCAACAGCGGCGCCTGGGCGGTGGTCGAGGGCGTGGGCGACCACGGCTGCGAATACATGACCGGCGGCCGCGCGCTGATTCTCGGGCCGACAGGCCGCAATTTCGCGGCGGGCATGAGCGGCGGTATCGCCTACGTGTATGACCCCGAGGGCCAGCTGCCGATTCATTGCAACAAGGGCAGTGTCGACCTGAAGCCCCTGCACGCCAAGAGCCTGCCGGAGGTCAAGTCGATGCTGGAGAAGCACGTGAAGTACACCGGCAGCGCCACGGCGCAGCGCATCCTGGACAATTTCGAGGGCGAGCTGCGGCACTTCGTGCGCGTGATGCCGCGCGACTATGCCGCGGTGCTGAAGAAGATGGAAGAACATGCCCGCATCGCGGTAGAGGAGGCAACGACGCATGCTGCCCGATAAGGCCAAAGGCTTCATGACATTCACCCGCGAGCTGGCCGAGGACGCGCCGGCCGCGGATCGCGTGAAACACTACAACGAGTTTTCGAACTCGCTGCCCGCCGACAAGCTCAAGCAGCAGGCCTACCGCTGCATGAACTGCGGCATTCCTTTCTGCCACAGCGGCTGTCCGCTGGGCAATCAGATTCCGGACTTCAACGAACTGGTGAAGGACGAGGAATGGAGCGAGGCGCTGCGCGTGCTGCACTCCACCAACAACTTCCCCGAGTTCACCGGCCGCATCTGCCCGGCGCCCTGCGAGAATTCCTGCGTGCTCGGCATCAACGAGCCGGCCGTCGCCATCGAGATGATCGAGCGCGAAATCGCCGATCGCGGCTGGGCCGAAGGCTGGATTACCCCGCAGCCGCCCGAAGTGGAAACCGGCAAGTCGGTCGCCATCGTGGGCTCCGGGCCTGCGGGCCTGGCGGCCGCGCAGCAGCTGCGCCGCGCCGGCCACAAGGTGGTGGTGTATGAACGCGACGACGAGCCGGGCGGCCTGCTCACCTATGGCATCCCGAACTTCAAGTTGGACAAGCAGGTGGTGTTTCGCCGCGTCGAACAGCTGCGCGGCGAGGGCGTCGAGTTTCGCTGCAACGCGCATGTCGGCGTGGACGTGCCCGTGTCCGAGCTGGACACCTACGACGCCGTGCTTTTCGCCACGGGTTCGACCGTCGCGCGCACCTTCGAAGGCACGGGCGTGCCCGGCTGGGATCTGAAGGGCGTGCACCGCGCCATGGAATTCCTGCCGCAGCAGACGCGCCGCGTCCTCGGCAAAGAAGTCCCCGGCGAAGAAATCCTCGCGACCGGCAAGAACGTGGTCGTCATCGGCGGCGGCGATACCGGCTCCGACTGCATCGGCACGAGCCTGCGCCAGGGCGCCAAGTCTGTGCTGAATCTCGAGCTCATGCCGCAGCCGCCCGTCGAGCGTGCCGTCGACAATCCCTGGCCGCAGTGGGCCTTCATCCACCGCACGTCGTCCAGCCACAAAGAAGGCGGTGAGCGTAAGTACAGCGTGCTGACCAAGGCCTTCGAGGACGACGGCAAGGGCAACCTCGCTGCGCTCATCCTCGTCGAGATCGAGTGGTACACCGACGAGGCCGACGGCCGCCGCAAGTTCCGCGAGGTCGAAGGCACCCAGGAACGCATTCCCTGCGAGCTTGCGCTGCTGGCGATGGGCTTCACCCAGCCCGACACGCACACCTATGTCGAGCAGCTCGGCCTCGAGACCGAACGCAACCGCTTCGGCATCGGCATCAAGGGCGACGCCAACTACCAGACCAGCAAGCCGAAGGTCTTCGTGGCGGGCGACGCGCGTCGCGGCCAGAGCCTTGTGGTGTGGGCCATCACCGAGGGCCGCGAAGCCGCCCGCGCGATCGACGCTCACCTCATGGGCGGCGCCTCGCTCCTCCGCGCCCGAGACGCGGAGTCGTATGTGCCGCTGGAGCTGACGCAGGCGTAGGCGAATAAAGTTGAGTCCGCGCAAGATGGCTCGCGCGTACGCTCGCCCTACCGAAATCGTGATTGACGACAGGGTAGGGCGAGCGTACCCGCGAGCCATCTTCGCATTTCCGGCCAGAAGGAGAGTCGCCCGATGAAGCACCCCACCCGCGAAGAGCAGCGCGCGCTGGTGCAACAGTGGAAAGCCACCGGCGAAGAACTCGACCGCATGCGCCGCGAAAAACTTCGAGGCATGCCGTGGGACCCTAAAGCCGTAGCCGCCCTCCTCGTGCTCGGCGAAGGCCAGCCCTCGCGCACTTCCAGCGGCCTCGAAGAGCAGCAGCGCCTCTTCATGAAATGGTGGACCAAGGAGCGGTAGGCGTTCCGCCTATCCGCCGCTCCCCCAATCGAATCGCAGGGTCACGTCTTCAGCCAGGAGCACCGCGTCGTCGGGCGCGACCACGTCCAGCGGTGTGAGCAGTCCGGTAGCGCGCAGGCCGCCCCGTAACCATGCATCCGCCAAATGCACCGGGAGGCAGGCGGTGGGCGATGCGCCGTCGGTGTATACGAACTCACCGTCTGTCATCGTATCGCCGCGATACACCTCGATCTTCAATGCCGCCTCCGGTCCGGCGCCTGCGGCGATGGCCCGCGCCGTCTCGTCGTCGTTCATCTTTCGTGCGATGCGTTCAATCAGGCGGTAGCTCCACGCCCATTGATGCGGTCGCAGCCAGCGGATCACCGTCAGCAGCCAGGGCGGTAAATCACCCAAGTGTATCCACGTGCGATAGGTGAGCCCCGGGAAGCGCGCGTGCAAGGCCAACGCGTCGATCGTCGGCGCTTCAACCATCAGCAGGTCTCCCAGGGGCGCTGGCATGCTCGCGCGGCAGGTGGCTTGTCCCAGCCGCACGCGCATCAAACGTCCGCCTATCGGAGCGCGCGTGGTATCGGCCGCTTCGAGCACGCCCCCCATGATCGAGGCCAGCCCCGATGCCGCGTAAGCGTGGCGCCGTTGCCCGTAGTAGCAATCCACCTCGGAGTCCCCATCGCCATCACCCAGCAATTTCGCGATCAGCAGCGTGGACAGCCCGGGGATCAGGCCCGCCGCAGTGATAAGCGGCAGCCCGCGTTCGCGCGCCAAACCGTCCAGCAGTTCCAATTGCCGGTAGTGCGATTGCTCGTTCGCGCAATCCACATAGGGCAGTCCGCATTCCAGCACGACCCGCGCGATGTCCGCGCCGTGCTGTGGATAGGGCCCGATCGCATTGATGACGAACGCCGCTTCGCCGCAGAGCCGCCGCAGCCCATCGCTGTCGCCCGCGCTGAACACGGACGTCCGCAAACGGTCTGTGCCGTGCGCTTCGGCCAAGGCCCGCAGCTTCGCCGCATCCCGACCGGCCGCCAGAATCGCATAAGGCGTGCGTGCGGCCAGCCGCGCCACAATCGCCCAGCCCGCCAGCCCATACGCGCCCAAGACCAGAATCGCCGGAGGTGTACTCATCACGCGAGGGTAACACGGGGGAGGTCGAGTGTCACATCGAGGCTGAGATTTTGCGCGCCGACCACTTGGTTCCCAAGGGCCAACGGCCCGCCCGATACCAGCCTGGCCCGAAGGGCCAGGTCTCGGTATGCGTCATGAAAAGCGCTGAAGGCGCGGACCATTATCCATAGCGCGGGCCTTCAGCCCTTCCGGTTCATCGCTGACTTCCTGGGCCTGCAGCCCAGGCTGGTATCGGGCGGGCCGTTGGCCCTCAAGTCGACGGCGCTGCGTTTACTCCGATCTCACACCACGTTCCGCAACCGCTCCGACAGCAGCGTGTTCCGCCGCGCCTGGCGGTTGTTTTTCACGGCCATGGCGATGGCTTTCTTTTCTCCGACCAGTATCACGCGCTGTTTGCCCCGGGTGACGGCGGTGTAGAGCACGTTGCGCTGGAGCATCATGTAGTGCTGGCCGAGGAGGGGGATGACGACGGTGTGGTATTCGCTGCCTTGCGATTTGTGGATGGTCATGGCGTAGGCGAGGCCGAGCTGGTCGAGGGCGGCGTAGGGATAGAGGACGCGGCGGCCGTCTTCAAATTCCACTTCGATTTCCTCGGCGCCGGGCGCGTCGAGCCGGATGATGCCGACGTCGCCGTTGTAGACCTCGAGGTCGTAGTTGTTCTTGAGCTGGATGACCTTGTCGCCGTGGCGCAGCGTCCGTCCGGCCACGGGCGCGCCGTGGGGGTTGAGCGCTTCCTGCAAGGCCTCATTCAGCCGCACGGTGCCGGCTTCGCCGCGGCGCATGGGGGAGAGCACCTGCACATCGCGCAAGGGGTCGAGTCCGAGCCCCTGCGGTATCCGGCGCGACAGCAGTTCCACCACGGTGTCGAGCGCCTGCGCGGGCTCGGGGCGTTCGATAAACAGGAAGTCTTCGGTGTTGAACTCGGGCAGGTCGCCCTGGTTGATGCGGTGGGCATTGCGGACGATGGCGCTTTCCTCCGCCTGCCGGAAGATTTTCTGTAGCCGCACCACGGGCAGCGTGCCGCTGGCGATGATGTCGAAGAGCACATTGCCCGCGCCCACGGAAGGCAGCTGATCCACGTCGCCGACCAGCACGAGCCGCGCGAAGAAGGGCAGCGCACGCAGCACGGCATGCATCAGCAGTTCGTCCACCATGCTGGTCTCGTCCACCACGAGCAGGTCCGTCACCAGCGGGTCGGATTCATTGCGCACGAATCCGCCAGACTTCGGGCTGAACTCCAGCAAGCGGTGCAGGGTCTGGGCTTCGCGTCCGGTGGCTTCTTCCATGCGCTTGGCCGCGCGGCCCGTGGGCGCGGCCAGCAGAAACGACACGCCCTTCTTCTCCAGAATCGCCAGCAGGCTGTTGATGACGGTGGTCTTGCCGGTGCCGGGGCCGCCGGTGATGACCAGCACTTTCTCCTCGCAGCCGCGGCGGATGGCGTCGCGCTGCTCGTCGCTCAGCGCGATGTTGTTCTCGCGCTCCACCCACTTCAGCGCGTTGTCCATCTTGATGTCCGGGGCGTCGTGCGGGGCGCTCAGCAGCTGCTTCAATAGCCGCGCGCATTCCGATTCCGCCTCGCGGAACTGCGGCAGATAGATGGCCTCGCCGTCGCTCGCCAGCCCCTTCATCGCCAGCGCCTCCGCCAGCTGCGGCTCCACGCGATTGCGCGGCACGCCCAGCAGCTCGGTGGCCTCGTCCAGCAATTCGCCGCGCGGCAGAAACACATGGCCACGCGTTAGCGCCTGGTTCAGCACATGCTTCAGCCCGGCCTGCAGGCGCGCCGGTGCGTCCTGTTCGATGCCCATGCTCCGGGCCATGGCGTCCGCGCCCTGAAACCCGATGCCGCTGATATCCTCGGCGAGGCGGAAAGGATTCTGCCGCAGCACGGTAATCGCCTTGTCGCCATACACCTGATAGATGCGGGCCGCCTGCGCCGGGCGGATGCCGTGCCCCTGCAGGAACACCATAATGGCCTGCACTTCCTTGTGCGATTCCCACGACGCGCGGATTTGCTCTGCGCGCTTCCGGCCGATGCCCGGCACCTGGCGCAATTTCGCGGGCGCTTCGTCGATAACCCGCAGGGTGTTTTCGCCGAAGGCCGCCACCAGACGCTTGGCGTAGGTCGGGCCGATGCCCTCGATTAGCCCCGAGCCGAGGTATTTCTCGATGCCCTCGAGCGTGTTCGGCACCAACACCTCGCAGGTTTCCACTTTCAACTGCCGGCCGAATTTCTTGTCTTCGATCCATTGCCCGCGCAGGCGCACCGTCTCGCCTGCCGAAACGGCCAGCATGTTGCCCACGAAGGTATCCAGCTCCGGCTGGCCGCCGCGCTTCAGCCGCGCCACCAGAAAGCCGGACTCGGGACTCTCGAAAACAATCCGCTCGACCACGCCTTCCAGGGTCACCGGCGGCGCGATCTCCGTCTGCGCGGCCGCCTCCGCACGCGCCTCCGTCATACGCCGTCCAGCATCCGCAGGTTCTCGGCGGCGTCGGCCATGCCGGGCGCCAGCTTCAGCGCGCGCTCGATGCTCTCCCGCGCGCGGCCGTTCTCGCCCATCATGTGCAGCACCACGCCCAGATCGTTGTGCGTCACCGGGTCCTCGGGGTCCAGCCGCAGCGCCTCCACCAAGGTTTCCAGCGCTTCTTCGCTGTAACCCGCCTGCACCAGCCGCTCGCCATCGCGACGCAGGTTGTGGGCCTTCAGGCGGTCGGCGAATTCAGCAATGCCGGGCGCGATTTCGCACGCCACCTGCAGTTCCTTTTCTGCGTGCAGGCCCTCGCCCTCCAGGTCGAAGACCCGCGCCAGCGTCGCCCGCGCCATGGGCGAGCGCGGCTGCCGCGTCAAGCTCGCCAGCAGGTGCTTTTTCGCGGCCGCCAGGGCACCCTCGCGGCATTCGAGCGCGCCCAACGCCATCAGCACATGCGGCGCGGGGTCCGGCTGCGCTGCGAAGTGTTCGAGTACGCCGCGGGCTTCGCCGAGCGCTCCCCGGTTCAGCAGCGTATTCGCCAGCGTGGTGCCGGCGCCCAGGTGGTCCGGTTCAATCGACAGCGCTGTGCGGCAGGCTGCTTCGGCGTCGTCGGACAGGCCGCACGCGATGGCCTGCTCCGCAAAATCGTGCAGCGCCTTCACGTCGTCCGGGTGTGTTTCCAGCTTCCGGCGGGCGATGGCCAAGTAGCGCGCGGCCTTCTCGGGACTGCCCGCACCGTAGCCGTAGTGGTGAATGACGATATCCGTCCCGCCGATGCGCCCGCCCGCCTCCAGTACGCTCTGCGTAATGTTCTCGTGCACGGGCTCGCGGTATTCATAGCCGCGGCCGTTTCGGAATAGGCGCAGCAGCGGCACGGGCAGATAGCCCGACCAGCCCCGCGCGAGGGGATCATCCGGACGCGCGGGGGTCCAGCGCCAGGCGCGCGGGTCGTTGCAGTAATTCGCCAGCGTGATCTCGAAGGCATCGCAGCCCGCGCCGTCCTCGTCCACCAGCCGCCGCAGCGTGGCCGCGCCCGCCGGGTCCAGCACCTCGTCGGCATCCATGTGCAGCAGCCAGTCGCCCGGGGCCTCGGCCAGCACGGCATTGCGCGCTGCCGCGAAGTCGTCCCGCCAGGGAACGTCGATGACCCGCGCGCCGGCGGCCCGGGCGATGCGCGGGGTGGCATCTGCCGATCCGGTATCGCCCACCACGGTGGCATCGGCGATTTCCTGCACGCTCGCGAGGCAGTCGCCCAGGCAATGGGCCTCATTCTTTGCAATCATGACCACGGTCAGTGTCGGCACGCGCGGGCCTCCCACAAGTTATGCCGCACTATACCAGCACAATCCGCGCCCGAAAAGAAAAACGCGCTCCCCGGAGGCGGGAAGCGCGGTGCACTCTCGTCGATGCTGTGTCGTGATTAGAGGATGTTCAAGAGCCGTTCGGCGACCTTGGCCACGACTTCGGGGTCTTTGTACGCGCCGGATTCGATGCGCTCGCGCGCGGCGGCTACTTTCTCCGCCCTGAGTTCCGGCTGTATACGCGACTGCGCGATGATGCGGCTCAACTCTGCGGCGGCTTGCGCCTCCGAGCTGATCTTGACACCGTCGCCGCTCGATGCGGAACCGCTGGAAACCTCGCTGGCCTCTGAAGCGGATTCACGCTCGTTCCGAGCCTTGGCCGGTCCTTCAGACTTCGGCTCGGGAATCCCGCCAAGTCCTGATATACCAACCATTTCCACACTCCTTGTGCAAGCTTCGGGTACATCCCGGAGACTTTCCAACTCTTTTTATCGGCATTCGAGCCGGAAACTTGAGCCCATCCGTGGGCTTTCAACAGCCGAAGTCTAGCATGTTCTCGCCGAAAGAGTAAACAAAAATGTGTAAACAGCCGACTGGAAGAGACTTAGGGGACCTATGGGACGGATGAGACCGATAGGATTACCCCGGCAAAGAGGTCCGATAGGCCGCATCGGTCGCAGAGGTCGCATGCATTCAGCGCTGCACCCAGACCTGCGTTTCCTGATACACCGGCGGCACCCAGACCTGATGCGTCTCGTAGTGGCCGAGAATTACGCTGTTCGAATAAGGATCGCGCTGGTCGGGCACCCAGACCTGCTGGTTCACGTAGCGTCCGGGTTGCACGACGACGCGCTGGGTCTGCCAATAGCCGGCCGGGGCAGGCGGAGGCGGGCACGCCGCCACCGGGGCGCTCTGCACATAGCCGCCGCGCTGTGAATCGGCCAGGATTCCGACCACGCCCACGACAGCATTCGAGATGATGGCTGCGCGTTCGTTCTTGAGGTATTCCTCCTCGCGGTCGTTACGGTAATCCAGGTAGTTTTTTCGCTCGCGGATGCGGGCGGCCTCATTCAGGGCATTGCCCAGACGGTCGCCGTTGTAGCCGTTGTAGCGGCCGTTGCCGTTGGCCTGCCGGATGGCGTCGAGAATCGGCGTATTCGAGCTGTAGCCTTTGCTGGAGCGCGAGTTGGCCAGAATCCGCCCGGCATCGCGCAATACCTCGGTCGAGCCGCGGTGGCTGCGCGCGAGGGATGCGGGCGCCTTGCCGCGCGTGCTGGAGCGGGCAGCGCGCCGGAAGTCGTCCGCGCTGGCGGCGGGCGCCAGCAATCCCAATACCATGGCCCCGATTGCGCCTGTGATGATAATTCGCTTGAACATTGTCGTATCTCCCAAGTTGATACCCGTCCATCCAGACGGACCGCGCGCGGAGATATTCACTTTTTCAGGCGATTCCAGGGAAAAAGAAAAGAGGCCTGATACGTTGCCGCACCAGGCCTCCGCGGAAGGAGAAGCGCCATTGAGGCGCTGACCACTTGGATTATACCACAGATTTCCAGAGTGCAAATGGGGGAGGAAGCCAGCGCGCAAAATATAAGAGGCCTGATACGAAACCGCACCAGGCCTCCGCGGAAGGAGAAACGCCACATGTGGCGCTGACCGTTCCGATTCTACCACGCGGACTACCGCTTGGCAAGTAGGAAAATTGGCGGTAGCAGTGGCTATCCCAGCTCGGAGCGGGTGCGGCGCACGGCGTCTTCCCAGCCCGCAAGTGCTTGCTGGCGTTGATCTTCCGACCATTGGGGCAGGAATCGCCTGTCTTCCTTCCACACTTTTCGTATCTCGTCCTTGTCGCTCCAGAACCCGACCGCCAGCCCGGCCAGATAGGCCGCTCCAAGTGCTGTGGTTTCAAGGGTTTCGCCACGAACCACCGGCACGCCGAGCACATCGGCCTGATGCTGCATCAGCAGGTTATTGGCGCTGGCGCCGCCGTCCACCCGCAGTTCGGTCATGTCCTCGCCGAAGTCTTTTTTCATCGTGCGGGCCACGTCGCCGATTTGAAACGAGATGGATTCAAGGGCGGCGCGGACGATGTGGGCGCGATTCGAGCCGCGCGTGAGGCCGGTGATGGTGCCGCGCGCGCGCATATCCCACCAGGGAGCGCCCAAGCCGGTGAAGGCGGGCACCAGGTAGACGCCATTCGAATCGGGCACCTCGGCGGCAATCGCCTCGCTCTCGGCGGCCGACGAGATGAGCTTCAACTCGTCGCGCAGCCATTGCACTACGGCCCCCGCGATGAAGACGCTGCCTTCCATGGCGTATTCGACTTCGCCGCCGATGCCCCAGCCGATGGTCGTGAGCAGGCCATGTTCGGAGGGTACGGGCTCCGAGCCGGTATTGATGAGCAGGAAGCAGCCGGTGCCGTAGGTGTTCTTGCTGTCCTTCACGTTGAAGGCGGCCTGGCCGAACAAGGCGGCCTGCTGGTCGCCGACCATCGAGGCCACGGGGATGCTGCCGCCCAGCGCCGTGGTCTCGGCGTAGACCTCGCTCGTCGGCACGACCTCGGGCAGCATCGATTCGGGAATGCCGAGGGCATCCAGCAGCACGGGATCCCAGCGGCGCTCGTAGATATTGTAGAGCAGCGTGCGAGAGGCGTTTGAGTAATCGGTGATGTGGCGTCCCGTGAGATTGAACAGCAACCAACTGTCGATGGTGCCGAAGCAGAGCTCGCCGTGCTCGGCTTGGGCGCGCGCGCCGTCCACGTGGTCCAGCAGCCAATTCACCTTCGTGCCCGAGAAATACGCGTCCACGACCAGGCCGGTGCGCGCGCGGAATTCCTGTTCGAGGCCGTCGGCCTTGAGCTGTTCGCAGATTTCCGTCGTGCGGCGGCACTGCCAGACGATGGCATTGTGAATCGGCTTGCCGGTCGCGCGTTCCCACACCACCGCCGTCTCGCGCTGGTTGGTGATGCCGACCGCGGCGATATCGTCCGGCGTCGCGCCGGCCTTCGCCATCACCTCGCGCGCGGTGGCGATTTGGGTTTCCCAGATGGTGACCGGGTTGTGCTCAACCCAGCCCGGTCTGGGGTAGATCTGCTCGAACTCCTGCTGGGACACGGCGGCGATGGCGCCATCGCGCGTGAAGAGCAGGCTCCGTGAACTCGTGGTGCCCTGGTCGAAAGCCAGCACATAGCGTTTGTCCATCGTTCGTCCTCCCGGCCGTCGTTATGGCGTCGCCCCACAGGGCCATTAATCCCCGAAAATCATCCCCATCCGCAGACCAACCCTCTTCATCACAATTCCAGGACCGGCACGCCTGCGGCCTGGCCGGTGCGCACGACGTCTTCGCGGCAGGTGAAGATGAGCACTTGCCGCTGCTCGCCGACGACGCGCATGAGTTCCATGGTCCGGCGCAGGCGCTCGTCGTCGTAGTTGGCGAAGGGGTCGTCGAGCAGCATGGGCACGGGCTCGCTGTTTTCGCTGAGGGTCTCTACCAGCGCCATGCGGATGGCGAGGTAGACCTGGTCCACGGTGCCCTTGCTGAGCGTCTTGTCGGGCTTCTTCTCTTCGCCGGCCTTGCCGGGCATCGCGAGGGTAATCGACAGATCCGGGCCGATGCGGAGCGACTCGTAGGCGCCGCTGGTAATCTGGGCGAGCAGGGCCGAGGCGCGCGATTCGAGCTTGGGCGCCAGCCGCGCGTGCTTGTCGCGCGAGACTTCCTCGATGATGGCCATGGCGTAGCTGGCCGCGTCGAGTTCCAACTGCAACTCGGCGGCGCGGCGCAAGGCCCAGGCGTGTTCTTCTTCGATTTCGTTCAGGGGACGTCCGCGGGAAAGCCGCTCGGTGATGTCCAGCTGCACGCGGTGCATGTCGTCGCGTATCCGCCGGATATCGAACTCGATGCGCTTCGCCGCTTCCTCGAGCGCCTCCTTCGATTGCGAAGGCTCCTCGATGTGCGCGCTCTCGTCCGCGAGCCGCAGCATGACGTTCAGGTCTTCGCCCTGCAGCGCCTGATCGCGATCGCGGTTGAATCCGTCGCGCTGTTCCTTGAGCGTCGCGTACTGCTTCGCCTCGTCCAGTCCCGCGCGCCATTCGTCGATGGATTTCACGCCGGCTTGGGCGAGCAGGCGATTGAATTCCTGGTCGCGCTGCGAGGCGTCGAATTCGTCGGCCTTCACCTGGCGCGAGAGCGCAACGCTCTGTTCCTCGAGTACGGAAATGCGGGCCTCGCGCTCCTTGCGCTCGGCCATGGCGGTGCGGAGCGAACGCAGCGACGCGGCCACATCTTCCGCCGGACGGCCGCCGGTTTTCGCGGCGAGCAGTTCGCGGATGCGCTGTTCCGCCTGTTCGAGGCGCGATTGCGCGTTCGCCTTTTCTTCGGCGAGCTTTTTCAGGTCCGTCTGGTGCCGGTTCGAGGCCGTATGGCAATCGGCGATGCCGCGTTTCGCTTCGCGGTATTCCTGATACTTGCCGATGGCGTCGCCTGCGGCCTGCTTTACCTGCGACTCGCCCTCTATCTGCACACCGAGGCGGTCGAAGGTATCGCGGAAACGGGCGAGCAGACTCGGGATGCGTTCCTCGGCCTCCTCTGTTTTCCGTTCCTGCTCGCGCAACAGGTCCACGCGCGCGATGAGCTCGGCATTGGCCGCCATGTATTGGTCGTGCCGCGCCTCGAGTTCGCGGATGGTCTCGCAGCCGGCGCGATCCATCAGGTCCGATACGACGCCCTGCGGCTTTGGCGTGTCGTCCGTATCGCTGGCCGTCGCCGTCTGCTGTTCGAGCTCGCGGATCTCCGCGGCAAGCTGCTCCAGCCGGCGCCGGTCGATGATGAGGCGTCCGCCGAAATAAAGCGCGGCCAGCAGCACGGCGCCCGCGGCGATGGCGAGGGCGTCTACGCCGGTGTAGAGGTAGCCGCCGGCGAGCGCCAGCATACCCACTGCGCACACGCCGCACAGGGTGATGAAATCCGGCACGCTGGCGCGCACATCGGCGTGCAGGTTCCGCTTGGCTTGCAGCGTGTGGCCGCGCCCGACCGCCTGCTCGGCGCTGACCCGGCGTTCGAGTTCGTATTCGCGGGCCAGTTCCGGAAAGTTCTTGTGGTCTTTGAAGAGCGCATGGTTGTCGGCGATGGCCGCGCGGCGCTCGTCCACGTCGCGCTGGATGCGCTTGAGGGATTCGCGTTCCTCGTCGCGCGCGCGGATGGCCACGTCGAACGACGAGCCAAGCTGCGAGATCCACTCGATGGGGTCCGCGGCGATGCGGCTGAAGTCGGGCAGCGAGGCGAGGCGCTGCTGACTTTCCTGCAGGCGCTGCTCTGTGCCCTCGAGCGCGCGCTCGATATCGCTCATGCGCCCCTCAATGCGCTGCACCTCGGCGCTGAGATCCGAGAACTGCGCTTCGAGATCCTCGGGCAGCGCGTCGAGCAGGGTCAGCCCGGCGTCCGCCAGCTTGGCCCGCTCCTCATCGATGCGGCGGTCGGTCTGATGCAGTTCGCGGCGGCTTTGGGTCAGCTTCTCGTCGGCGGCCTGCTTGCGCATGTAGGTTTGCTGCACCTGGCCCTCGTGATGCACGGGGAATTCGCGCGCGCCGCTGAAGGCGAACATGCGCTTGGTGAGCGCCTCGATTTCCTCGTGCAGCTTGCGCACGCGCCGGGCCCGCAGCACCCGCGCATGGCGGTCCCACGCGGTCAATTCGTGACGCAGCCGGGCCTCTTCCAGCTCGAATTGCGAGGCCTGCTCGGTGAGCCCGCGCAGCGTTTCGCGCAGCGTGGCGGCTTCCTCGCGCAGCTTGTAGGCGGCGGCGCGTTCTTCTTCGAGCCGAGCCAGCCGGGCGCGGGTTTCGGGCAGGGGCTTGCCACGCTCGCCGGGCTGGCCGATGCCGTGGATGCGCTCCTGCAGCAGCTCCAGCGCGCTCTCGCTTGAATGCCATTCCTCGCCCGTATCGGCCAGCGATTGCAGCTTCTCGCGGATCTGGTTGAGCGAATCGCGCCCGCCGAGTCCCTCGAGGCTGAAGTGCCCGATGGTGGCCGCGTTCACATAGACCTCTTTCGCGAGGCCGAGCTGCCGCGCCGCGAAATCGAGGCCGCCCGCGCTCTGGGTGATGTCCTCGCCCATAGCGGCGTCGCGCACCACCAGCAACTCGGCGTCCCGGTCGAAGCAGCGCTCCACGGTAATCCGGCGCCCGTCGCTCAGGGCATACGTCAGTGTGCCGCCATAGCGCTCGTGGTCCTGCCAGGGGCGGCGCAGCAGGTTCGACTCCTCATAGGCGTCCTGGCCGGAACGTTTCTGGCCGTAGAGCATGTCGGAGAGATAGGAGCGCAGGGTCGACTTGCCGCGCTCGTTCGGCCCGACAATGATGGTGACCCCGGGCTGGAACTGGACATCGACGTTCGAGAACCGGCCATAGCCGTCAATATGTACCTGCTCGAAATTCACGCCGTACCATCCTCGATGCCGCGCACCGGCAGGTCGCGTTCCCGCAAGGCCGCCGCGCCTACCTCGAGCGCCCGCTCGATGGTCGCGCGCCGCGCGGCATCCGGCGCGTCGCGCAGGTAGTCCAGCATGCGGCGCGTATAGGCGCCCATGGCGGTGGTCTCTTCCGTCACCTTCCGCGAACTCTGCATGTCGAAGGGCGGCAGGTCGATTTCGAGGTGCGCGAAGGCGTCGTAAGCGAGGCCGTGCACACGCTCCAGTTCGCCGCGCACGGCCGGGGCGGGCTCGCCCGTCAGGCGCACGCGCGTGATGGCGTCGCGCTGGCCGTCGCCCGCCAGCGCACGCACTGCTGCGGCCAGTTCGTCCAGCGTGAAGTACGTCGAACAATCGACCGTGTAGGTACTGAAAATCGTCTTGGCCGAGGGTATCGGCTGTACCACCACGTTGGCGCTGTCGTCCACCGGCTTGATGGCGACATCGAGAAAGAAATGCGGTCCGCTCTCGTCGAAGCTGTGGCCCTCGGGCGCACCGCTATAGTAGGCCGTGGCGCCGCTGACATTTTTGAGCGACATGGTGGCGTGGCGTCCGCCGAGCGCGAGGTAGTGGAGGCCGTCGAGCATCAACTCGTCGCTGGAGAACCGGGGCGCGCCGGGCTGGGCGGCAGCCGCGCGGTCGAGCGCGCAGGTCATCGCCGCGTGCAGGCGTCCGTCCGCCGGGCACACCAGCCCGCCGAAGTCGGCCTTGGCGGGCGGCTTGGTGCCCAGCCCGCAGCCGTGGATGATCAGCGGCGTGTCTTCCAGGGCGTAGGCGGTCCAGCTGCGGGCGGCGAAGATGATCACATTGCCCGGCCAATTGCGCGCGTAGACCGACGAGCTGCTGTAGGGATCGGTCCATCCCGGCGCAATCAGGATGGGCAGCGGGGCCGCCTGCGCGCAGGTATCCTGAATGAAGGCCAGCGTATCCGGCGTCAGGCGGCTCTCGACGAAGAGATTGCCGGAGATCAGCAGCGCTGCGGCGTTCTGCGTCTTGGCGTGGCGCACGATGCCAGCGAATACTTCGCGCAGGCGTTCGCGCCGGCGGCGGGCCACCTCGGGGTGTAGCACCAGATCGGCGTAGCCTGCATCAAGCCGCAGGTCGGAGGTATGCACAAGTTTGACGCTCAAGCCGGTCTGCTCTCCAGTGTCGAGCGGGTAGTGTGTCAAAACCGCACGGGGGGAGTCCATGCGGCACCCGTACTCTGCCGATTTACTTTCGCTTGACGCGCCGCCCGCAAGTCCGTACACTTGATAGCGCGTTATCAACAAGAGAGGAACTCGATTGACGCGGGCGCTCACAAGGCGAATCGGATGGCTGCTGGCGTGGTCGGCCGTGCTGGCGTGGTTCGGCGGTGCGCCGCTGCATCTGGTGCTGCATCCGGATCATGGCGGTGGTGCCGAGGCGGAAAGCCATCAGCACGATCACTGCCATGCGCACACCGAGGCGGAGCACGCCGCGCTCGGAGGGGCACGCGTCGCCCCGGCTCCGTCCTGCGGCGATGCGCACTTCGATGCCCATGCCTGCGCCCTTTGTGTTGCCGCGAGCAGCCCGGTGCTTCCGGCTGCGGCGACCCGCCCGCTTTCCTGGCGCGAAGCGCCCTGCGTCGTCCACGCGGACGCCGTGTTTATCGGCTTTAATGCCGAGCGCCTCCCCTTCACGCGCCGCGGTCCTCCCGTCCTCGCCTGATCCCGCATCTCTATCTTTTCTCTGGATTCAGGCCAATGCTGTCCGGGCGCGGAACCTTGTGGAGCCGTGTCTCCGGCTAGGAGAACTTCTACCCATGAAACGTCATGGATTTACGCTTATCGAACTACTGGTGGTGATTGCCATCATCGGCATCCTGGCGGCGATTCTGCTGCCGGCCTTGGCGCGTGCGCGCGAGGCGGCACGGCGCGCGAGCTGCCAGAACAATCTCAAGCAGCTCGGGCTGGTGTTCAAGATGTACGCCAGCGAATCGCGCGGCGAGCGCTTCCCGCGCATGAAGACGGTCAATTGTCTCGACGAACTACAGCCGTGGAACGCCATTTTCGAGGCGGAGACGGTGTATCCGGAGTATCTCTCCGACTTCAACGTGCTGATCTGTCCGAGCGCTTCCGGCGGCGGCGACGCGCTCGAGTATTACGATCAGGGCCAGACGACGTCGCCGCTCTGGGAGGAGTGGGAGAACCTCGCGACGGGCGAGGGTTCGGACGACGGCCGGGTGCAGCCTTGCGAAGTGACGGTCGAGCCTTACTATTACTACGGCTACGCGCTGGCCGATCCGCTTTTTACCGGCACGGCGGACTTCGACAGTTTCGAACTGGCCACGGCAGGCTGGGGCGAAGGCCTGCAGGAAGCGTTCGACGCGGGCGGCACGAGCGCGGCAGCACAATTCGCGGACGCGGACTGGACGCTGGAGGACGAGGGCACGCCCGTGCCGCTGGCGAACGGCCAGACGGGGTCGGTGTATCGCCTGCGCGAGGGCATCGAGCGCTTTTTCGTCACCGACATCAACAACCCGGGCGCGAGCACGCAGGCCCAGTCGCAGATTGTGGTGATGCACGACGCGGTGTCCGAAGAGCCGGCGCACTTCAACCACATTCCCGGCGGCGCGAACGTATTGTTCATGGACGGGCACGTGGAATTCCTGCGCTGGGTGCCGGGCCAGGCGGAGACGAATCCGTTCCCGGTGAACCAGGCCGGCATCATCCTGCACGAGGCGGGGGAAGGCGGCCACGACCACAACCACAATTGACCCCTGCCGACGGGGGCCGGCGCGGCCGGTCCCCGTCAGCGCAGGCGGCGGTTAACGAGAATCATGGCGGCCCAGCCGAAGGGGACCTGCAGCCAGAAGGTGATGAAGCGGTAGAGGCCGACCGCGATGGCGAGGTGGGCGGCGGGCAGCAGGGCCATGTTGAGGAACCAGCCCAGCACGCCCTCGGTGGCGCCCATGCCGCCGGGCAGCCCCGAGCCCGACCCGACGAGCGTGGACACCGTGGCGAAGAAGGCGGCGCGCGCGAAGGTGATGCCGCCGGGGAGCTGATTCACCAGCAGGTAGAGCACAAGTCCGGCGCAGAGCCAGTCGAACAGGCGCATGCTCAGGATGAGGACGGTGCGCGGGCGGAACCAGAAGCCCGCAGGAAGCGCCAGCGGCGTGTGCGCAATCAGGGACGCGACGCCATTGGCCACCGCAAGCGCCGCGGCCGCGAGCACAAGGTAGGCCAGGCCGGACAAAACGAGCCCAATCGGCGCCGACGCGATACCGATGAACGGGAGATAGGGCAATGCCAGCCACACGGTCAGTGCGCCGATGAGCGAGAGCAGCGCGGAGAGGTCGAGGTAGAAGAGCACGGCCTCGGCCTTGACGGCCTCGGGAACGCTTCCGCGTCCGGCACGCGCGACGGCATCGGGGCGCACAAGCCGGCCGAGTTGCAGCGGAATAAGTTGTGCGGCGAATACCGTGAGGTAAATGCCGAAGCCGAGCCGGTCGCGGACGCGCATGCCGAACTGGGCATACGTGGCGCTCCAGGCCGTAAAGTCCACGGCGATGCCCGCGAAGTTAACGAGCATCGCGAGCAGCACCAGGCCGATGCGTCCCTGCCAGGCGGCCACTGCGGGGCGCCAGTCGTCGCGGAGGAACTGGAAGAAGAACCACACGGTGACCGCGGCCAGCACCGCCAGGGCAATCTTGCGCGCGTGTCGTTTCACCGGCTTGTCCTTCTCCCCGCCAAGCGTAGGCGGGCAAGTATGCCAGAGGCGGCGCCAGGGCCGCCAAGGTCGCGCGAAACAAAACGGGCGCCTGCGTTTCCGCAGGCGCCCGAAAGTGTCAGCGCCAGATTGAGCCGGATACCGGCCGGGGCGTTACTTGATGAACAGCATTTCCTGGTAGGTCGGCAGGGGCCACTGGTCGTCGGCCACCACCGTTTCCAGTTCGTCGACCACGGCGCGAAGCGAGGCCATCGCCGGGATGATCTCGTTCTTGCAGTAGAGGCACGCGTTTTCCGGGTCGCCGTGCTCGGCGCCTTCCTTCTTCTCGGACAGCGCCTTGATGGCGCCCTGCAGGGTCGCGATCAGGCCGGTGATGTAGGTCAGCGTGTCGGCGTCGGTGTTGATGCCGACGGCCTTGAGCTGCGCGAGGCTGGTGGCCAGCTCGCCCTGGTAGCGGATGGCGGCCGGGAATATCATCGTGCGGGCGATCTCGAGCATGAGGTTCGACTCGACGTTGATCGACTTCACGTACTGCTCGGCGTACACCTCGTAGCGGCTGTGCGTTTCGCGGGCCGAGAGCACGTTGTACTTCTCGAACAGGTCCACCACGTCCTGGCTCTTGATGGCCGGCAGGGCGTCGGCGGTGGTCTTCAGGTTCGGCAGGCCGCGCTTGGCCGCTTCTTCATGCCACGCTTCCGAGTAGCCGTCGCCGTTGAAGATGACCGCCTTGCACTCGGCGTACACGGTCTTGACGAGTTCGGCCACTACCTTGCCCAGCTTCTCGGGCGTGGAGGTGTCGGCACCCTCGAGGAACGAGGCGCAGTAGTCGAGCGATTCGGCCATGATCGAGTTGAGCGCCACGAGCGGACCCGCGATCGACTGGCTCGAGCCCACGGCGCGGAACTCGAAGCGGTTGCCGGTGAAGGCCATCGGGCTGGTGCGGTTGCGGTCGCCGGAGTGCTTGGGGATGGGGGGCAGCACGTCGACGCCCACCGTCATCACGCTCTTCTTCGACTGCACCGGCTTGCCTTCCGACAGCGCCTCGATCACTTCCGTGAGCTCGTCGCCCAGGAAAATGGAGAGGATGGCCGGCGGGGCTTCGTTGGCGCCCAGACGGTGGTCGTTCGAAGCGCTCGCCACCACGGCGCGCAGCAGCGGGGCCCACTTGTATACGGCGCGGATCATCGCCATGCAGAACACCAGGAACTGGGCGTTCTCCGCGGGCGTGTCGCCGGGATCGAAGAGGTTGCCGGCGTTAGCCGAGCCCATCGAGTAGTTGAGGTGCTTACCGGAGCCGTTCACGCCCGCGAACGGCTTTTCGTGCAGGATGCACTCCATGCCGTACTTCTGGGCCACGCGGCGCAGGGTCACCATAATCAGCTGCTGGTGGTCGGTGGCTACGTTGCCGAACTCGAACACCGGCGCGATTTCGTACTGGCTCGGGGCCACTTCGTTGTGGCGGGTCTTCACCGGGATACCCAGTTTGAAGCACTCGCGCTCGACTTCGAACATGCAGGCGAGCACGCGCTCGGGAATCGCGCCGAAGTAGTGATCTTCGAATTCCTGGCCCTTGGGCGGCGGAGCACCGAAGAGGGTGCGGCTGGAGATGAGGAGGTCCGGGCGCGCGTAGAACAGGTTGCGGTCGATCAGGAAGTATTCCTGCTCGGCGCCTGCCGTGCTCGACACGAACGCCCCGTCGGTGCCGAAGAACTTCAGCACGCGCTGGGCATGCACGTTCAGCACCTGCATCGAGCGCAGCACCGGGGTCTTCTTGTCGAGGGCTTCACCGGTCCACGACACAAAGGCCGTCGGGATACACAGTGTCGTGCCGTTGGGATTCTCGAGGATATAGGCCGGGCTGGTCACGTCCCAGATGGTATATCCGCGCGCTTCGAAGGTGGCACGGATGCCGCCGGACGGGAACGACGAACCGTCGGGCTCGCCCTGAATCAGCGTCTTGCCTTCAAACTCCGCGAGCGTACCGCCCTTGCCGTCGGGGTTGAAGAAGGAGTCGTGCTTCTCCGCCGTCAGGCCGGTCAGCGGATAAAAGACGTGCGCATAGTGCGTCGCGCCTTTTTCCATGGCCCACGAGCGCATCTCCGACGCCACGGCATCGGCTGTCTCCGGGTCGAGCTTGGTGCCGTTCTCGATGGTCTTGCGAAGCGACTTGAAGACCTTACGCGGCAGGCGCTGTTCCATGACCTGCAGGCTGAATACACTAGAGCCGTAGATCTTGCTGGTCGGTAGTTTCTCGTAGTTGATCGAGTTTTCGACCGATCCGCGGTTGACGATTTGTTGGATGGCCGCTTGGCGCGCCTCATTCCCGCTCATAGTTATTGGTTCTCCATAACGTTTTAGCCATTGCCCCGGCTGTTTGGGATTGAACCCCCATCTTCGCAGTTAGCGTGCCAACCTTGTCAAGCCGACCTGTGGAAAATGTCAACATTAATGTTTACAAGTACTTAGCTTTTGAAGAGTTCTGCTCGGGCTCGTGGAGGATGCCGAAGACGCCAAACGCGCCTACAGAATGGTAGTTTTTGCGTGTCCATCCTACCGCGAGGTAGCCGATTTAAAGGCGTTTAGTGCCGGTACCAGATGGTAGGAAACGGGGCGCAAAGCGCCGCTTGGTGCACAGACTTCCGGTATCAAGATGCGGTATCGGGCACGGCATGACATCGCCCCTCGCTTTGTCCTATCATCCGCGCCTTGTGTTGTTACGCTGTGGGGAAAAGCGCGTGCTGGCATTGGGCATCAACGAAGACCTGTTCGACTCCGGGGTGACGCTTTGCGATTCCGGGACGGTGATGTTCGCCTCGAACGAGGAGCGCTATACCCGCCGGAAGAACGAGGGCGGCTTTCCCCGCCACGCGCTGCAGGCATTGTTCGACTATACCGGAATCGCGCCGGGCGACATTCAGGCCGTGTGCGTGGCCGGCCATGCCACGCCGCCCTTCGCGGCGCGCCTGGTGCCGCCGCTGCACGATGTCGTGTTCAACATCAAGCGGACCAAGGGCGATACCCTGGGCAAGCGGCTGCTGGACGCGGCAGTGTTCGCGACGCCGGTGTCGCACACCACCGAGGATTCCGCGCTCCGCCGCGCCACCCGGCCGCTGCTGCCGTGGGCGTTGCGCCGGATGCTGCCGGCGGCCATGCGCGAGGCGGCGATTCACCATGTCGAGCACCACACCTGCCACGCGGCAGCGGCGTGGGGGCTATCCGGCTTTGAGCGGGCCCTGTGCGTCACGGCGGACGGCATGGGCGACGGCCTGTCGTTCACGGTGTCGCGCTGTACGCCCGAGCGGCGTATCGAACGGCTATGGTCCGCCCCGGCGTCGAGTTCCCTCGGGCTGTTTTTCGAGGCGCTCACCGAGTCCATGGGATTCACGCCCTCGCGCGACGAGGGCAAGCTCACGGGCCTCGCCGCCAACGGCGTGCCTGGCCGCATTGGTATTCCGAATCCCTTCCGCTTCGAGGGGGGCGTGCTGCGGTATAACGGCCTGCACGGCCGCGCGGCGATCGCGCACTTTCGCGAGCGCATGCAGCAGGGCGATTCGCGCGAGGACCTGTCGGCGTGGGCGCAGCATATTCTTGAGCAGACCGTGCTCGAGGTCGTGCGGCACTGGCTGCGGGACACCGGCGAGACCCGGCTGGTGCTGGCGGGCGGGATCTTCGCGAATGTGAAACTTAACCAGCACCTGCACGAGCTGGAGACCATCGAGTCTATTTTCATCTGTCCGAACATGGGCGACGGCGGGCTGGGTATCGGCGCGATTCACCAGACCTTCGGATTGACGCCCGAGCGGCTGCGCGATGTGTTTTTCGGGGAAGATTTTACCCCGGCCTATATCGAGGGCGTGCTTAAGGGTTCCGGTTTGCCGTATACCCGCGAGGCGGAGGTTCACGCCCGGATAGCCGAATTGCTGGCGCAGGGCAAACTGGTGGCGCGTTTCCGCGGCCGCATGGAGTGGGGCCCGCGCGCGCTGGGCAACCGCTCGATTCTCGCGGACGCCTCCGATACTGCGGTGGTCTCGCGCCTGAACGGACTGCTGCGGCGCAACGACTTCATGCCCTTCGCGCCCGCCATGCTGGACGGCGATGCGCCCGCACTGCTCGAGGACTGGCACGCGGCGACCCATGCTGCGGAGTTCATGACCGTGTGCTTCCGGTGTTCGCCCGCGATGAAGTCAGGGTTCCCGGCAGTCGTCCATACCGATGGCACCGCCCGAGCGCAATGGGTCACCGCGGACGGCAATCCGGCGTTTCACGCGCTCCTTTCCGCCTACAAGGAGCGCTCGGGGCATGGCGTGCTCTTGAACACGAGTTTCAATATTCACGAAGAGCCGATCGTTCGGACACCCGAGGAAGCGGTGCAAGCCTTCAAGACTTCGCGGCTCGATGTGCTGGCCATCGAGGACTTCATCGTCACGCAGCGCTGAGGCAGTGCGCACGCGCGTTGGTTGCGGTATACTCGCGCCGATTCGGGGAAAGCGTACATGTCGATGATCGATACCGAGAAACTCACGGTCCGGCGCGGCCGACCGTATCCGCCCGGCTGCGTCGTCAGCATCGATGGCACCCGGTTCTGCGTGGTGAGCCGCCATGCCACGCGCGTCTGGCTGTGTCTCTTCGCCGAAGCCAAGGACAGCCACCCGCTGTGGGAATTCGAATATGATCCCGTCGAGCACAAGCTTGGGGATGTCTGGTCGATTCTGGTCGAGCATGTGCCGCCGGGCACCTGCTACATGTACCGCATGGACGGTCCCTTCGCGCCGGACAAGGGGCATTGGTTCCAGCACCAGGCCTATCTGCTCGATCCCCATGCGCGCGCATTCGCGGGGGATGTGCACGACGGCACGTTGAAGTCCGTGACGGTGCCCATCGACCTCGATCGGCACGGCGTCCCTGCCCCCCGCATTCCCATGGGAAAGAGCGTGATCTACGAGGTCCATGTGCGGGGATTCACGCGCCACGAGAGCAGCGGCGCGGAACATCCGGGCACCTATAAGGCGCTCGCCGAACGGGCGCAGTACCTGAAAGACCTCGGCGTTACGGCGGTCGAACTGCTGCCCGTGCAGGAAATGGGTGAGGATCGCCTCGGGCGTTGCAGCATCGACGGCGGCGCCGAGCTCACGAACTTCTGGGGCTACAGCAGCATCGGCTTTTTCGCGCCCATGGCGCGTTATGCCGCGTCGGGCGAGGGCTGGGACCACGTGGAGGAATTCCGCGAAATGGTCGACGCGCTCCACGACGCGGGTATCGAGGTTATCCTCGATGTGGTGTTCAACCACACCTCCGAGGGCAATCACCTCGGTCCGACGCTCTGCTTCCGCGGCATCGATAATGCGATCTATTACCTGCTCGATGCCGAAGGCAACTACATGAACTATTCGGGTTGCGGCAATACGGTGAACTGCAATCATCCGCTGGTCCGCGACTTTATTCTCGATTGCCTGCGCTACTGGGTGAGCGTGATGCGCGTGGACGGATTCCGCTTCGACCTAGCCTCGATTCTCAGCCGCGACGAGGAAGGGCGGCTCATGCACGATCCGCCGCTTATCCGGCGCATCGCGGAAGATCCCGTGCTGCGCGACACGAAGCTGATTGCCGAGGCGTGGGACGCTGGGGGCGCCTACCAAGTGGGTTCGTTCGGCGTGCACCGCTGGGCGGAATGGAATGGCCGCTACCGCGACGACGTGCGCCGCTACTGGCGCGGCGACCCGGGAACGCGCGCCGACTTCGCCACGCGGCTCTCGGGCAGCGCGGACCTGTATCAGCACAACGGCCGCACGCCGCACCACGGTGTGAATTTCGTCACCTGCCACGACGGCTTTACCCTGCGCGATCTGGTGTCGTACGAGCACAAGCACAACTGGCGCAACGGTGAGGGCAATCGCGACGGCGGCGACCACAACTTCAGCTTCAATTGCGGCGTGGAGGGCGAGTCCAACGACCCCGAGATTGTCGCGCTGCGGCTGCGGCTGCAGAAGAACTTCATCGCCACGTTGTTCATTTCGCTGGGCGTGCCCATGCTGCTGGGCGGCGACGAGTTCAGCCGCACACAGCAGGGCAACAACAACGCCTACTGCCAGGACAACGAGATTTCCTGGTTCGACTGGGGCATGGCGGAAGAGTACGCAGGGCTGTTGCGCTTCACCCGCGCGATGATCCAGTTCCGCCGGGACAACCCGGTGTTCGAGCGGGAGACCTTTTTCCGGGGCACGGCACATACCCCGGAAGGGGAGGCCTACGAGGATATCCGCTGGCTATCGCCCCGAGGGAAATCGCTCGACTGGGGATCGCCGCGGACGCCGATGGCCTGCTGGATTCATGCGCGCGAGAACGCCGGGTGCCACCTGTATTTCGCCTTCAATAATACCCACACGACCGTGGCGTTCCGGCTGCCCGAGCGGACCTGGCGCATCCGCGTGCGCACGGATTTGGAAATGGACTTCGAGCCGACGGGGGCGTTCGGTTGGGAAGCTGTCACAGAGCAGCCGCTTGCGGTGCCCCCGCGGACCCTTATGATCCTAGATTCTTTGGAAGATCCGACAGGAACTCCTGAAAGAAGTTGAAGCCGCCGGATTGCTCGGAGAGCTGGAGCGCGATGCCGACCAGATAGGAGGCCGCGCCGTAGGAGAGCATCACACCGTAGAGCGTGAGGATGGCGAGATAGAGCCGCTTTACGCTGTAGTCCCAGCCATTGGCCAGCGGCAGTCCGCTCAGCACCGCCAGCGGCACCGCGCAGAACACAGCCATGCTGTAGTAGCCGGGGGCCTCGCCCTTGATCCAGCCCCATTGCCCCAGCGCGGGCACGGCCTCGTCGAAGACGCGCTCGTAGCCCCAGTCCACCGCCCAGAGGAACAGCGAACCCGCGCGCGCCAGCAGGATGGCGATGATGATGGCCGTGGCCACATTCCACCCCATGCGCACCCAGTCGATAATCGGGCGGGCATCCTTGGGAAAGCCCCACCATCGCACGCCGTACGCCGCGATATAGATGGATACCGCGAGGGGCCCGGTGATCAGCCCGGCCACGAAGCACAAGGCGCGGAGCCCGGCCACGGGAATGCCGAGCTGGTCGGCCCAGAATGCGCACACGCCCAGCCACACGGGGCGGGGACCGTCGTCGCGCTTGGGCTTGGCCGCTGAGCCGCCCGCCTGCATGCCGCGCGCCTGATCTTCCGGAGCGCCCAGTTCGTCGAGCACGCGCACGACGTCGCTGTCCATGATTTTTTCCGAGGTGCGCTGGGCGATTTCCGCGCGGATGCGGCGCTCAAGCAGTTCGAGTCCCCGCTGCGCCCGGGAATCCTCCACCTCGCGATCGATGTGTAGCGCGACGTCGCGCAGGTATACGGCGATGAACCGCTCCTGATCCGGGCTTAGCTGCATGACTCCCTCCGCAAAGGACAGGCCGGGAGTATAGACCATCCGGGAGGCGAGGGTAAACGCTACGCGCGCTCGGCGGGAAGCAGCAAAATGCGGAGGTCGCTGTGGTGCATGACGACGTGGTCGGGCTTGCCTTCGCGCAGGGTCTCGACCGGGTGCCAGCCCCAGCCCGCGGCCACCGAGGTGGCCCCGGCGGTGTTGGCCTCGATCATGTCGCCCTTGGTGTCGCCAATGTACCAGGCGTTGTGCTCCGGGTGGCGCTTGCGCACCTGCCGGATCTTTTTCACCTTGCTGGGTTCCTTGTCCGAGCCCAGCACCTCGATGATGTTCTGCACCGCGTACCGCTCGAGGAAGGACTCGACGGCGGCCGTCTGGTTCGAGGTGATGACGTAGGTGGGGTGCGCGGCGGCCAGGTCGCCCAGGAGCTCTATCATGCCCTCGAAGGGCTCGATGCGCTCGTTGGCGGCCTCGATGCGCGGCTTGAACTGCTCGCCCAGCTGACGGAGCTTCCACACCGGAAAGCCCATTTTCACGAGGCTCTTGAAGGCGTTGCCTTCGAACAGTTTGAGCAGGGCCTCCTTGGAGTCCAGCTTGTCGTAGCCGAGTTCGCGCACGGCACCCGTGAATTCGGTGTAGAAGATCTCGAACGAGTCGGCGATCACGCCGTCGAAATCGAACATGACCACGGGGTTGCGTTCGGTTTTGCGGCGCTTGGTGATGCGCGTACGGATTCTGGCTATCGGACCCAAGCGGGGTGTCCTCGTCGGTTTCCTGCTGCTGCGGCGTCGGAGTATAGCAAAAAACCGCCGCGCCGCGAAGTCCGCCGATTAATCCCGCTGTCCCCGCTGCCGGGCCCGCAGGCCCAGCAGCAGAATCAATGCAACACCGACAACGGCCAGATCGCCGCCGCGGCCCCCGGGCAGGCCATCGCCCGCGCCGCAGCCGAGAATGCGATTCGGCTTGTCGTCGGGAACGCTGACGTTCGCGCGCAGCGTGATTTCCCGCGTGCCGGAGGGAGCGCCCGTCAGCCGTAGCTTGGCCGAGAACTCGTCGGTACCGATCGCGGTAAAGCGCACCCGCACCGTGGTCTGCCCCGCGGGCTGCAGCGTGTAGGTGGCCGTGTCGAGCAGAGTGAAGGCACCCGTGGCGTCATCGAGGAACGCGCGGCCGGCCAGGGCCTGACCGCCCGTGTTCGACAGCTCGAACGCGATTTCCTTCGATTCGCCCAGCGGCACGACACCATACAGCGCCTCGCTGCCGCCCGGGGTCACCGTAAGTTCGGCCAGGTCGATGCTTTCGAAGATGGCGAACACGCCGGGCACCCGCACGCTGTAGGCCAGGGCGCCGAGCGGCGCGACGGCCGGACTCGCATAGAGCACGTTCCAGGGACCCGTGCCGGGGGTGACGCGGAGCGCGCTGCCGCTATCCGCCCAGTCCGCGCCGAAGCCTCGGGCTTCCCGCTTGGTCGTCTGGGTGCCGAAGCCCTCGAGCACGACGGTTGGCGGGCTCTGCGCGAAGCGGTCGCCCGCGTCGATGTCGAGGGCGTCGCCGTTCATCGCAACGGCCTGAAGCAGCACGAAGGGCCAGGTGCCGTCGAGCGCATCGGGCAGCGCCGTGGCGGCGGCGCCGGCGGACGACGGGAAGAAAAGCGCCTCGGGCGAACAGGCCGCAGAGGCGTACAACCAGAACGATTCACCGGGCTTCACGATCGACGCAGGCCATGTAACCGTGATGGTGCCGTCGAAGGGCGGCGGCAGTTCCAGCACCAGCGGCGGTGCCGTACGCACATTGTCCGAGGTCAGGTGCACGCCGGCCGTTGCGCGCGGACATCCCGCCGAGCTCTCGTCGGACTGCCAGCGATCCCCGGGCAGGGCCAAGGCCCCGGCCGGACTGGCCGGAAGTCCCGCGGCGCCGGAGGGCTGGGCGTTCTCGACCGTAATCGTCCGTGCCTCGGAGGACACGGCCGGGAAGTTGTCGAGGCTGGCGAGCGCGGCCACGGGGTATGCGCCCGGATCGAAGTCGAGCTCGACCGTATAGAGGCCGGTCTCGGCGTCGAACTCGGCGTCGAAACGGGTGCCGTCGACATCGAACCAGACTTCCGGCGATGCGCCCACGCAGAGGTTTTCGGGCAAGAGCTTTACGCGCGCCGAAAGCACGACGGGGCGGCTGGCGGCCGTGGGCGGGAACACGAAGGTGTCCGCATCGGTAATCAGGTCCACACGACGAACTTCGCACTGCTGCGGGCAATCGCCGCCGCTGACGACGGAGACCTGCAGGACCGCCTGGGTGGTGTTGGTCCCGTCGGATACGGCGTAGGTCAGCGTGTAAAAGCCGGTGGTGTAAATATCGACCGTGCCCGTCTGCTCGATGGACTCCGTTAGGTCGCCTGCGCAGATGTCGGTGGCCGTGGCTGCGGGCGCCGTAAAGGCGTTGCCGGCGCAGATGGAGACGCTGTTGCCGCCATCGATGGTCAGCACCGGCGGCACGGTATCGCGTACGAGGACCAGGCGGCTGCGCGATGCGGTGTTTCCGGCCGCATCCGCCGCCGTGTAGGTAATGGTGTATTCGCCCGGCGTCCCGGTATCGGCCGGTTCCGAGGCCGCGATGCTGCCGGAAATGTCGCCATCGCGATCGTCTTGCGCGGTCGCGCCGGGATCGTTGAACGCGCTGCCGCATTCAATCACCACCTCGGCGTTCCCCAGCAGCTCGAGCGTCGGTGCTTGCACATCGGGCCCCACGGGCGTGCGCGCGGCGGGGGATTCGACGGGGCCCTCCGTGGTCTCCACGACGGCGGAGGATTCCACCGCCTCGTAGCCCGTGGGGAGCGGGTCCGCGATCCGCGCATCGATGGACACGCTGATCGAGTCTCCCGGCTGGAGGAGGCCGCCCTCATAGTCGTAGGTGAGCGTTTCGCCCCAGGCGCCTTGGGTAAGCAGGAGGGCCAGCGCCGCGAATCGATAGGCTGTATTGCGCGGCATCATTAGCGTGTTCCTTCCTTGGCGGGCGGATTACCGACGGTGATGGTTCGGGTTATTGGTGGCGAATAATCCCTTCCGCCGTTTTCCCGTCCTCCACTGTCGTACAAGGTAACGAAGATGTTGGTGGTGCCTTCCGCGCCGGCGCGCGGGGTAAAGCTCAGCGTGCCGATCGGGCTTACCATCGGCTGAGCGAAGAACAAGGAGTCATCCTCCACCTCGACGACATAGCGCAGGGTCTGGCCGGATTCATTGCGCGGCCCAGGCGAGGCGTTGAAGGCCCAGTTCGGCGCGGTGAAGGGGGCCGAATTCTTCGCGACCGACACGTTCGGGCCGGCCGTGAAGCTGGGCGGGTCGTTGATGGGCGTGATGCTCAGGGCGATAGTCGAGACGGCCGACAGCGGCGGCGTTCCGGAGTCCGTCAGGGTAACCGTGATCGTTGCACTGCCGAACGCGTCCGGAGCGGTGACGACGGTCAAGGTGCCATTCGGGGAAACCGTCGGCAACCCGTTCAGTAGCGGCGTGCCGCTGACCTCGAACGAGAAGGCCGTGGTCTGCTCGGATTCGTTCGCCGGTCCGGGCAGGATGTTGAAGTAGTAATTGGGAATGACCTGGGTGCCCTTGTCCTCGAAGAGCGCCAGCTGCGTGGGCCCGGAGAAGGAGGGGGGATCATTCACGGAGGCCACCTCGACCTCGGCGGTTCCGCTCACCTTGAGGCCGGCGGGCGTCTCGATGGTGTAGAGGAACTGGTCTGCGCCGAAGTAGTTCAGCGCCGGCGTGTAGTTGATCAGGGGATCGCCCGTGAGCGCGGTGGCACCATTGATGCCGGGACCGACCGCGACGAGCGTCACGGGATCGCCCGTCAGCGGGTCTTCCACGCCATCCGCCGGGTCGATGGCGATGGCTTCGTCTTCGTCCGCGGCGTAGGTCAGCACGCCCAGCGCGGGCGAGGCCGGCAGCTGCAAGACGGTCAGCGATACCTGGCCCGCAGGCGCGTTGCTCGTATCGCCGGACCAGCGATAGGTGAATGAATCCGAGCCGGTATAGCCGGGCTCCGGCGTGTACAGCACGGTCTGGTCGATGCGCACTTCGATGGTGCCGTGTCGGGGCTGCGTCACGGCGCCCAGCGGCACGGGCACGGGCGAGGGGTTGAAGTCGTTGCGCAGCGGCGTCACCGCGACCGAGCCGCCCTCGTTGCACGCGGCATAGTCGATGGCATAGCGGAAAGCCGGTCCGGCGGGCGCGACTTGGAACGTGACCATCGCGATGGCGCCGGCGCCCTTGCCGTCGCTCGCGGAATACCACAGTTCCTCGACGCCGGAGTAATCCGCATCGGGCGTGTACCGCAGCGTCGTTTGATCGATGATCTCGAGCGTGCCGTGCAGCGGCGACGATACGTCTGCGATGGAAAGCGTGTCGCCGTCGGGCTCGAGATCATTCAAGAGCGGCTGGAACGAGAGTGGCACACCGGCGGCCGCCGCGTATGCGTCCGGCAGGGGGCGAGGCGTCTGGTTAAACCGTTGCACCCGGACGCGCGCCTCGCCGACCGCCGTCAGCGTGCCGTCCGTAATCGTGTAGCTGAATATATCGTTGTCGCTCGTGCGGCGCACGGCCTGATACAACAATGCCGGTTGGCCGGTGGTGGCGTCCGTCGTCAGCGATACGACGCCGTTCGGCGGCTGGGTAACCCCGACAATCCAGAGGTCGCCGAGCGTCTTGGCGCTGTCGTTCGACAGCACCGGCAGCAGCGTGGTGTTGTTACGCACGGCGGAGTCGAACAGGTCATTGCTCACCTGCGTCGTGGGCGACGGCGTGATGACCACCCGGATAGAACCCGTGGCCCGCGAGCGTGCGGCATTTTCGATGACATAGGTGAACGAGTCTTCGCCCGACAGCACGCGGGGGTCGGGCGTGTAGGCGATGGTTCCGTCGCCATTGATAACGGCGTCGTGCGCCAGCGTGTCCTCGACCGAGACCACCTGGAGCGCGGTGCCGTCGGGGTCGCGATCGTTCGCCAGCACGCGGAGATTGGTCGTGCGGCTGCTGGGCACGTAGAAGACGTCCTGTATCGCGACCGGGTTGTCCTTGGCGGGCGCCACGGTCACAAGCACGGAAGCCGTGGACGTGAAGCCATCGCGATCGCGCACGGTGTATTTCAGGGTTTCCGAGCCGTTGAAATCGGGGAAAGGCGTATAGCGCAGGCCGCGATCGGCCACGGGTTCGGCGATGCCCCGGGTCGGCGCATCGAAGGAGACCAGCGCGAGGCGATCGCCCTCATCCGGGTTGTAATCGTTCGTGAAGAGTTCGAGCACCGAAGCGGCGTCTTCCGGAATGGTGATCGTATCGTCCGCCGCTACCACGGGATCGGGTACCGGCACCACGGTGACTTCGACCGTGGCCGTCCCGCTTGCGCCCGTGGCATCCGTTGCGCGGAATGTAAAGGTGTCCGTCCCTTCGAAGTCCTTCGCAGGCGTGTAGACCAGCCGTGCGACATCGCTGGAAATCTGAAGAATCGACGAGAGGCTGCCGGCGGTGCCCGTCGTATCGGCGGTAAACACGAGTTCGCCCGCCTCTGGCTGCAGCGCCTCGAGCATGATTTCGACGGCGGTGTCCTCATCGGTGGTCACGAGCTTCGCGATGGCGACCGGTACGTCGTTCACCTCGACGACATTGATTGTGAGGGTGGCCGTGTCGGTGCCGCCGGAATCGTCGGTGGCGAGCAAGACGGCGGAATCCGGGCCGAAGTAGTCGGCCTCGGGTGTATAGCGCACGCTGGCCGTCTTGGCGCCGTTCGCCGTGATGGTGAGTTGTCCGTGCTCCGGCGCGGTCAACTCGGAAAATGTCACGCCGGCGTTGTCGATATCCGTCGCAGTGACGGTCACCGTTCCCGGGCGATCTTCCTGCACGGTCATAATGGCGTTCTGTGCAACCGGCGGGTCGTTCACCGGCGTTACGGTGATTTCCGCCGTGGAGAGGCCGCTTGCAGTCTGGCCGTCGCTCACCCGAAAGGTAAAGGTATCGATGCCGTTGAAGTTGGCGTCGGGCGTGTAGTTCACGCGGGCGGAATCCGCCCCGGAATTCACCGGCGCGCTGAGGGTGCCGGAACCGGGCGCGTCGATGATTTCGAACGTCAGCGTATCGCCATCGATATCCGAGCCGTGCAGCATTACCGCCACCGCGGCATCCTCGGCCGTCTCGGCGCTGGCGTCGGACGATTCGGGCGCATCGTTGACCGGGCGTACATCGATGTCGACCGTGGCCGCGCTCTCGTTGCCATCCGGGTCTGCGACCAGGGCCTCGAACCGATCGGCGCCATTGAAGTTTTCGACGGGCACGTAACGAAGCTGGAAGCCTCCGCCCGGGGTGCGGCGGACGATGGACGCTTCGCCGTGGGCAGGCGCGGTGTCGATAGTTAGGTTCACGGTGTCCCCATCGAGCTCGGCTACGCGCAGTTCGAAGGAGATGGCATTGTCTTCATCCACGGCGACCTCAGCGTGCGAGGCGAGGGGGTCAGAGTCGAGCGTATCCGTGAGCGGGGCGAGCTCGGGGTCGAGCGTCAGAATCAACTCGCCCAGCCCGACTTCCTCGGTCCCCGTGTTGGTGATGGTCACGGTATACCGCAGGGTATCGCCTTCGTCGGCAATGGTGTCGCTATTCTGGTCGTCAACAAGGCTATCTTCCAGCGTGACAACCACTTGCGCCTGGAGTTCCAGGGGTGCCGTAGCAGCGAGTGCCCCAATGCCCAACACGAGTGATAACGTGCGCCAATGCCATCGTTTCATCGGGGTTCATTTCCCTTCGTAGAGATTTCCGCCACTTCCGGATCGCAGCGTAGCAGATTCGTTGCAGATTTGCATTCTCCGCCTGAGGCGGCGAGACGTCGATTCACGGTCAGGATACGGGGGGCTCGCCCTCGCGGCTGAAGTCCGGCGCACCGGGCCGCTCCACCGGGGTCGCGGGTCCCTTGTACTCCTTCGTCTTGTCCGGCGTAACCGGCTGCAAGAGCACGGGCAGTAGAAAGAAACCAATCACCAGGGCGGCGAAGATGGCGAGTATCACGTAGTTCAGGTTGCGGCGGCGTCGCGCCCGGACAATGGCGAGGATTTCGTCGGGCACCTCCGGCAGCGGCACTTCGGCTTCGGCCGCCCGGCGCTTCCGTTCCTCTTCCGTTGCCGCTGGATCCACCCAATTCTTGTCGGCCGCCTTGCCGTAGGCGCCGATGCGTTCCGGCGCCACCGTTTGGTCGGGTAAGTTGTGCAGGTCGTCGAGACCAGTATAGGGCGGGGGCTGGCTCGTGTCGGGTACGGTCAGGCGCTCGCCGCAGCCCTCGCAGCCGCCCGATTTCCCCGCATAGGCGTCCGCCACCTCGATGTGCTTGCCGCATTTGGGGCAATAAAAGGAGATCATGCCGCGCTCGCCTCGGCCGTCTCGGCGGGCGAAGGCAGCCCCGGCACGGTGGCCAGGCCCTTGCGCCAGGCAAACACAAACAGCGAAATGCCCTTGCTGTAGCTCTTGCGGCCTTCCTTTACGCCCTGCGCCTTCAGGTAGCTGTCGTAAGCGCGCCAGCTGACCCTGTCGAACCAGTCGATGTGGTACTTCGCGCGGGCCTGGCGCGAGGCCTCGAGATCGTCTTTGGCGATTTGCGGCAGCAGCGCCAGCGCGGCCTTGTAGTCCTCGGAAGGAAGCTGGCGCGCTAGGTCGAGGTACATGTCCAGCGCGACGGCGTATTGGGCATAGGCGTTCTTGGCTTTCATGCCCGCCGCGAATCCGGCCAGCGTGGCCTCGTCCTCGGCGTTCATGCCCGCCACATGGCCCAGTTCGTGCGCGGCCACATAGACGAAGGTGGTGTCGGGCAGGCCGCCGTCCACGTGCGGCTCGAGCGTGAGGGGCACCGCCATGCCCGCCGTGCCATTGGCCAGCAGCAGCCCGGGCGGGGTGCGCTTCACGCCGCGCGGCACCCACACATCGCGGCCGTCCCAGGCCTTGATGACCTCGCGCATCTCGACCGCGATGGCCGCCACGGCGGCGTCGGCGTCGCGCTCCTCCACGGGGATCGCGTTGTCGTTTACGATCTTCAGCAGCGCCGTGCGGAATTCGGCGGATTCGGCGTCGGTGATTTCTTCGTTTGGCAGCGCCAGGCGCTTCTCGGCGGGCACCCGGCCATAGCCCGCGCCCCATAGCAACAGAAACCAGCACACGATGAGCGGGCACAGCAGCAGCAAACCCTTGAGTCCCCAGCGGAGTCCGTCCCAGTGCGACCCGCGCTTGGAAACCCGCAGCCAGATCCAGCGGCCGATCCACAGCGTGGGGAAGCCGAGCAGGATGCAGCACACGATAATGAGCGCAATGGAGAAGGGCACGAGCGAGGTGATGGGCGGCAGGATGCCGTTGAACACGCGGTAGAGGCCGCGGCTGTAGTATTGCTCGACGGTCTCCTGCGAAAGACCGATGTAGCTCCACCAGAGCATGCCCGCCCAGCACACGGCCGTGAGTCCCCAATACATGCGCGGACCCCAATGGGGCGTGCGCGGCTCGACCGGTGCGGCGTTCTCGCTCAAGGCAGTGTTTCCCTCAGCCCTTGTACCCGTGCGGTATCTCGTCGCCCAGGCACGTGGCGACTGCACGCGCTGATAGTACCCAAGGATGGTCCAGCGGCACCAGCCGCTTCTTGGTCACGACGTCGTCCAGCGGAATCGGGAGGTAGTCCTCGCCGTGCTTGCCCACCATGACGCCGTAGACGCCATCGAGCGCGAACTTGGCGGCGCGGACGCCGTAGTTGGTGCAGAGCATGCGGTCGAAGGGTGTGGGCACGCCGCCGCGCTGGAGGTAGCCGAGCGAGGTGACGCGCGTTTCGAGGCCAGTGACTTCTTCCAAGTGCTCCGCCAGGATGGCGCTCACCGGCTCCTTGGTGTGCTGGAGTTCCTTCTTCAGCGCCTTCTCTTTCTTCTTCTCGCCCGCGGCCTCCTCGGCGATGCGGCGCGCCTCGTCGATGGAGTGCGCGCCCTCGGCCACGGCCACGATGCTGAACATCTTGCCGCGCTTCATGCGCGCCAGCAGCGAGCGGCCCACCACGTCGAGGTCGTAGGGGATTTCGGGGATGAGGATGACGTCGGCGCCGCCGGCCAGCCCCGCGCCCAGCGCGAGCCAGCCGGAGTTGTGGCCCATGATATCGACCACCATCACGCGGTGGTGGCTCGAAGCCGTGGTGTGCAAGCGGTCGATGGCCTCGGTAGCGATGCTCATGCCGGTATCGAAGCCGAAGGTCACATCGGTGCCCCACACGTCGTTGTCGATGGTCTTGGGGCAGGTGATGACGTTGATGCCGCCTTCCTTCATCAGGCGGTGGGCGTTCTTCTGCGTGCCGCCGCCGCCGAGGCAGATGAGCGCGTCGAGCCCGAGCCGGTGGTAGTTCTCGATGGCCGCGCCCGTCATGTCGCGCGTGCCGCCGTCGGCCGTGGGCATCTTGTGCGGCTTGTTGCGGCTGGTGCGCAGAATCGTGCCGCCCACCGTGAGCAGTCCGCTCGTCATCTTGTCGTCGAGCTTCACGTAGCGGTTTTCAATCAGCCCGGTGAACCCGGCGGTGAACCCGAAGACCTCGACGTCTTCCGGCTCGAGGGTTTTGGTGATGGCGCGGATAACCGCGTTGAGTCCGGGGCAGTCGCCACCCGAGGTCAGCACCCCTACGGCGGAAATTTTGTTCGGCATGGTCGTCTCCGCGGCCCGTCTCGCGGGCCTACTCTCCTTCGGTGCAATAGGCGAGGAAGGCCTTGCGGCTCGCCTCTGCGAAAAATTCCTTGGCCCAGGCGTGGAACGCTTCCGCCTTGGCGCCGCCCCAGTGCTGGAACGACTCGATGATCAACGGAAAGCCCTGCACTTCGGAATACGGGGCGTACACTGCGATTCGACGCAGCGCGTCGATCAGCACCTCGGCGTCGTGCCAGTCGCCCAGCAGGTCCTGTGCTTCCTTGATGGTCTCCGCGTACCTCGTCATCCGCTTGTCGTAGGCGGGCGCGAAGAACTCGGTGGCATAACGCAGCTTCTTCAGCGCGATGCGGCAGCGGTGCAGGTCCTCCGCTCGGTCCAGCTCGCGCCAGTCGCGGTACACCGTGCGCGCCTTCCGGAAGCGCTTCTCCAGTTCCGCGCCGATGGGCGGCAGGTAGTCCGCGTCGTGCGCCTTGAGCGCAATGGTCACCGCCGCGAGGCCGTCTGCGAAGGCCGAGCCGGCGAGCACGCCGAGCGCCTCGACGCAGCCTGCGGCCGCCTCCTCGCGCACTTGCTCGAGTTCACCGATGGCATGCGCGGCGGAGCGCTGCCAGAGTCCGCTCGATTCCTGCCGGTACGACCGCATCATGATCAGCATCACGTCCAGCTCGCGGGCATGGCCGAGCGCCTTGGTGATGGTGGCCACCTGCTCGACCAGCGGTTTACCGGCATCGCCGATGGCCGGCCTCACGGCGCGCAGGGCCACGCGCAGACGGCGGCTGGCCACGCGCATGTCGTGGATGCCGTCGGCGTCGCCGCGCCGCACGCGCCCCGCTTCCTTGCGTATCCTGGCCGCCTGCTTTTCGATATAAGCCCCGGCGGTTTGCACCGGAAGGGCATGGCTGTGGTGTTTCATGGTGTTCATGGTTCTTGCTTGTCGGCGCGTTGCGCCGTGCTCCCCGCACCCGTACAGTGTAGCCCCTGCGCGCGCGGGAAACCAAGAAGTAGCGCGGGCGGGGCCGTAACGGCGGTACAGCCGCTTTGGACTGCGCAAGACTCGATTGCGCTTACCCGAAGGGAGCTTGCTCCCGTCGCCGCGCAGCAGGCGTGGATACATCGTGCAAGCGCCGGAAGCAAGCTTCCTTGGTAAAGCGGCGGCAAGTCCGCCGCACTCCAAAGCGGCTGCGCCGCGGAAGATGGCGAACGTGGGGAGCAGGATAGTGGCGGATTCGAATTTCGATCAGGACGGCGGCGTGTTCGGCGCGTGGGACCGCGATGCCAACGGGCGCGTGTGCTTCCATTACGATCCGCCGCCAGAGAAAGACGCGCCGCACGAGGACCACTGGCACCTCATCGGCAACGACCACATGAACGTCACCTGCCACAACGGCGGCTATGTACAGATTTACGACTGGACGCGCGGGCCGAAGATTCTCAACCGCTGGCATCCCGAGACCGGCAACTACGCGGGCGGCTTCAAGCTGCTCTGCATCGACGGCATCACCTTTCCCACGCTGAAAGCCTGGCTGCCGGAGGGCGCGACGATGGAGCGCGTGTTCGGCCAAGGATATTTTAAGAAGACTACGCGGTTCCGCGGCGTGGTGGTGGAAGAGAAGATCCAGGTCGTGATTGGCGGCTACGGCGCGCACGTCCACAGCAACATCCACATCACCAATGAACGCGCCGAGCCGGTGGAAATCCGTTATGCCGATATCTGGCAGCTCAACCAGCACCAGCTCGTCGTCGCGCCGGTCATGACGAATGGACTTGACCGGCCAGTTGAATACCTGCGCTCGCGCCTGAATCGAAAACTGAAGTATCAGATCAAGCCGAAATGCGGATGGCATGTTGAAGCCTATGGTGAGTACCACCGCCCCGGAAAATACGATCCCGCGGCGCCGTCATTTGCCGACTACGGTAAGAGTCTCTCGTTTTTCTCGGAATTCAAAACGTTTGCCGACGGTGCGTCGGAAATTATCGCAGGACCGATAGACATTAATTCGTTTCCTATAGCGGCACAAGAAGCGTACAGCCAACGCGCCTTCCCCACCGGACCGGCATTGGGAGTCATGCACTACTTCACGATAGAAGGGGGAAGCAGCAAATGGTTCGACAGCAGTTTCCACCATTCCCATTGGGACCGGACCGTGGACGTGCCGCGCAGTTTGCCGTTTCAAATAGAACCAGGCTCGGACGGATTCATCGATTCCTACCCAACCCCCACCTTCACCGCGCCCGGCCACGAAGCGCTTGCGCGGGAACTCGAGTGGCATGCGTACTATCTGCAGGCAGGCTGCCTTTACAGCGATTACCATGACGCGCATTTCGTGGATCAGGGGTCGGCCTACGGCTATCTGCAGGGCGGCTCCGGCGCGCCGCGCGATTTCGCGTTGTTCATTCTGCCGCTGGTGTACCTGCGGCCTGCGCTGGCAAAGGACATGCTGCGCTTCCTGTTCCGCGCGCAGCGGCACAAGGACGGTGGTTTTCCCTATGCCTTCTTCGGCTACGGCAAGGCCTCGGGCGGCGGGGTGCACAGCCTCAGCAGCGACCTGGATCTCTTTGTCGTGCTGGCGCTGGCGGAATACCTGAACGTCACGCGGGACTACGCCTTCCTCGAAGAGGAGAACCTGTACAGCCCCAAGTCGGATGGCGTGTCGGCCACGGTGCTGGATCACCTGCGCGCCTCGTGGCGGCATCTGCGCGAGAAGATCGGCACCGGTCCGAACGGCATGATCCGCGCGGGCACGGGCGACTGGAACGATGTGCTGCTTGCCTATTCGCGGATGCCGCCGGTCACCATCTGGCGAGGCGAATCGAGCCTGAACGCGGGGCTGGCGACGCTTGCGCTGCCGGCCATTGCCGAGGCTATCGAACACGCGGACGCCGATCTGGCGCGCGATATGCGGACGATGGCGGCGGAGCAGGGCGCGGCGCTGCGGAATCTCTGGACCGGTGAATGGGTGGCGCGCGGCTATCTGGGCTATTTCGGCAAGCGGCTGGGAGAGGACCGCATCTTTCTCGACACGCAGGCCTGGGGCGTTCTCGGCGGCGTGTGGGACGACGCGCAGCGCGAGACTTTGTTCGCCAACATCCAGCGCATCTGTGTCGACCCGCAGCCCGCGGGCGCGCTGGCGCTGTATCCACCCATGAAGGGGCCGCTGCTCGTGCCTGGGTCCGACACCAATGGCGGCACTTGGGCGGCGGTGGATGCCTGGACGGCCTGGGCGTGGGCAGAGCATGATCCCGAGTCGGCGTGGCGCTTCTTTCTGCATACCACGATGGCCGCGCGAACGGCGGCGTATCCCGATGTGTGGTACAGCGTCTGGTCGGGGCCGGATTCGTACAACGCACACTACCACAAAAAGCCCGGTGAGACCTTCAACCACAACGCCACGCCGATGGCGTTGTACCCCGTGATGAACATGAACCGCCACGCCGGTCCGCTGCTCGATATCCTCAAGTTCGCTGGCTTCGGCGCGCGCGGCGGCCGCATCGTCGTCGCCCCCCGCATGCCGATGGTGGCGTTCTCCCTCGCGTTTCCGCTCCTGGGCTGCACCTACGCCGAGACCTCGTGCAGCGGGTATTACCTCGCGCCCAACGACGGCGTGTTTCCCTTCACGATTCGTCCGCCCGCAGGCGTCGAGGCGGGAGCGTTGCGCGTGACCCTGAACGGCGATGCGGTAGACGTGGCGTTGGAAGACGGGATGGTGGTGTTCGAGCGCCGACTGAAGCGCGGCGCAAAGGTGACGTGGGAGGTTGGAAGAGGTTCTTGACAGGATTTACAGGATTGGGGAAGAGCGGGAGGATGAAGAATTCTGCCCGTGCGGATGGTGCGGGTGGAGCCCCAAGGGTGTGCTGTGAGCGACATGGGCCTATGCCAGCGTATTTCTGCAGCGCTGGCGCTACCCCATGACACCACCATGTGTCGAAGCAGGGCCGGTGGGGATGAGGACTGCTTTTAGCATTAGCACCTCAGAGCGCCGTGTGGGTCGTCTTGGCAACGCATTCTTCCTTCTTTTCTCCATCCTGTTAATCCTGTAAATCCTGTCAAAAAAAGAATCGGCACCATCGTCCCGGCTACAATCCGCGGCATGCTGTTCAACTCGTTTCAGTTCGCGGTGTTTTTTCCGTGCGTGGCGGCGGGGTATTTCCTGCTGCCCGCGCGGTGGCGCTGGGCGTGGATGCTTGCGGCGAGCTACGCGTTCTACATGGCGTGGGAGCCGGGGTATGTCGTGCTGCTGTGGGCCTCGACGCTGGTGGACTATGTGGCGGGCCTGCGGATTGCGGCGGCGGATTCGGTGGCGCGGCGGCGGCGGTGGCTGGCGGCGAGTCTCGCGTGCAATCTCGGGCTGCTGTTCTTCTTCAAGTACTACGACTTCTTCCGCGATTCCGCCGAGGCGCTGCTGGCGCTGGCGAACTTGCCCCTGCCCCTGCCGCGCTCGCCTTGGCTGCTGCCGGTGGGCATCTCGTTCTACACCTTCCAGACCCTGAGCTATACGCTCGAGGTCTACGCGGGGCGCCAGGCCGCAGAGCGGCACCTCGGCCGCTTCGCCCTCTATGTTGCATTCTTTCCGCAACTCGTGGCCGGTCCCATCGAGCGACCGCAGACGCTGTTGCCGCAAATGGGCGCGTTCGCGGGCTTCGATTACGACCGCGTCGTGAATGGACTTCGGCGCATGCTGTGGGGCTTCCTGAAGAAAGTCGTCATCGCCGACAACCTGGCCATCGCAGTCGATGTGGTGTACGGCGATCCCGGCGCGCATACGGGTCCGGCGCTGGCCGTAGCCACGGTGTTCTTCGCCTTCCAGATCTATTGCGACTTCTCCGGCTACACGGACATCGCGCTCGGGTTGGCGCAAATATTCGGCGTGCAGCTCATGGAGAATTTCCGGCAGCCGTACTTCGCGGCTTCGCTGCGCGAGTTCTGGGGGCGCTGGCACATCTCGCTGTCCACGTGGTTCCGCGACTACGTGTATATTCCGCTGGGCGGCAGCCGCGGCACGGCGGTGCGCTGGGCGATGGCCGTGCTGGTGGTATTTCTGGTCAGCGGGCTGTGGCACGGCGCGCGCTGGACTTTCGTCGTGTGGGGGGCGCTGCATGGCGCGGGGATGCTGGCCGAGCGGTCGCTTGCACCAAAGGTCATGCTGCCAAGACCCCTGAAGATCGCTGCGACTTTTGTCGTGGTGTGCGCGGCCTGGGTATTTTTCCGTGCCCACACGCTGGCCGATGCCGCCGCCGTATTCGCCGGACTGGGGCGGGGATGGGGGAGCCTCGCGGAGGTAGGCCTACCCGCGCAGATCGGGCTCGACCCCTACGCCTTCGGCGTCTGTGCCGCCGGAATCGCCACGGTGCTCGGGGGCGATGGGCTGGCCGCTCGCGGATTCAGCGCGGCGCGCTTTGCGGCGTGGCCCGCTGCGGCACGCTGGACCGCGTACAGCGTCGCCCTCTGGATTATCTTCCTGTTCGGCGTGCTCCGGCAGGAAGCCTTTCTCTACTTCCAGTTCTAGTTGGACGACACCGGCGCCGCAAGCACGGCCACCTCGGCCTCGTACACGTGCTTGTCCATATGCACCAGCATCGGGTGGCACGACTCGAGGTTCAACGGGAACTCCACGGGCGTGCCGTCAATGAGATCGCGTCCCGAGCGCAGGTTGCCGCTCAGGTGCACCGTAACGGTCGTCTTGCGGAGGTTGACGACGTAGAGATAAATCTCGCCGTCCTTTTCGAGGTAGAGGGTCTTCACGCCCTCCAGCGGAAAGCCGAAGGCGTTGATTGCATGGGGCTGCACGGGCAGCGCATCGCGATGAATAAGCGCATCCATCGCGTGCAGGAATTCCGTGGGCAGGTTCATGCCGCGCACCAGCACGGTTTCGCCGGTATTGCGCACTACGTCGGTACGGGAACGGCCGTCTTCGTTGTAGGGAATCGGCGTGCCGATCCGCGCCACCGCGCCGCCCTCATTCACGAAACTATCGAGCCGCTGGAAGGCCGCCTCGGAAAGCGCGGGGGTCTCGGGCACAATCATCGCCTGCAGGTTCGAAAGGGCGCCGCCTTCAATCTGTCGCTCGGTCACATAATCCAGCCGGAAACCGCCGAACGAAGCGCCCTCGTAGCCATACCAGGCCGACTCCAAATGCGGGTCGCCGTCGTTGAGCAGCTTGGAACTGTCGCTGTAGAGAACCCCCACGTGCCGCGGAGCATCCTGAAACGCCGCGATGACCTCGGCGAGGCGCAATGCATCGTGCGCGGTGGAGACGTAGGCGTCAAGCGCGTCGGCATTGCGGAACACGGAAGAATCCTCCGAGAGCGCTATCGCCGAGGCGCCGGTCATCAAGGCTTCCCACATGGAGGTGCGAACAAAGCCGCGCACCGCTTGCGGGGTCGTTTCCGCATCCAGAATCACCGCGTCACCCGTCACCAGCAGCGGCTTGCCCGGCGCCATGTCGCTCATGAGCGTCGTCACGGCGGAGGGCGAGGGATAATCCATGCCATAGAGCGAGTGGTTCTGGCGCAGCGTCATGCTGCATCCCGCCAGGTCGAACGACTGGAAGGCGTCCTCCACGTTCGTGCCGTGGCGCGCCTCGCCTTTTTTGAAGGCATCGTCACCGAAGGTGGCCAACAGCGGCATGACGCCGAGGTAGCGGCGCGCCGTGTCGTACGCCCAATTGCAGTATTGCACGCCCAACTGGCGGTGGAAATGCTGGAAGTCGTATTGGAACGTCTGCCGGGTCTGATAGCCGTAGTCCGTGTCGCTCACCAGCGTGATGTCCGAATAATCGCCCAGGTGCGAGCGCCAAGAGCGGTTCAGGTCGATGCGATCCGGATACCGGTTCTCGATGTACTCGATGAACATCTGGCGGTGGCGCTCGTCGAAGAAATGAAAGCGCGGGGTGTTTACGATTTCCGCCGCGAATACCGTGGGCTGATGCTCGATGTACGGCAGTGCGGCGGCGCAGTGCTTCTCGAACAGCATGCGCGCGTCCGGATGGGCCACATCGACAAAGCCGTTCGCCTCGATTCCCGGGTGGCGCGCCAGCATGTCGCCGCTGAGTCGATCCGCCTGCAGTCGCACCAGCACGGCGAGGTTCAGCCGGGCTGCGGCCTCGAATACGGAGCCGTAGGTTGCGTCGATATTGCGTGGCGTCCCGTCAGCGTTCAGGCTGTCTGCGGGGCCGAGCGGCACCGATACCCAGGTCATGCCGAGTCGGCTGGCACGTTCGAGTCCGGCCACGTCCGGCTCTTCGAGCTTCAACCCGAAGGGAAACAGCGTTTCGTCGGACCGGGCCAGCCGGTGCCCAGAAATCGAAAGCCTGCCCTGCGGAACCTGAGCGGCGCTCAACTCTGGCGGGGTAATCTCAGCAAACACCATGCCTGCTGCCACGGCGTCGAGCCCGCGCTCGAGGCGTTCCAGCTTCACGGCGCAGGCATGCCAGTCTTCCGCGCCGGCATCGTCGCGCGCCAGCGCCAGCACTTCCCGCACCACGCGGAGCCGCACATCGCTCTTGTCGGTCATCTTGGCATCGGCCGCCGCGGCCGCCTCCAGCTGCGCGAGCTTGTCCTCTGCTGCGGCAATGCGGCCATTCAGGTAGGCATCCGAGACCCGGTGCAGGTCGAAACGAACCTTGATCGGGGGCGTTTCGGCGCGGTAATCGAGCGAAATCGTGGCGGTATACCAGCCCATCGCAAGGTCCGCCGGGAGCAGATCGAAGGAGCAGCGGTTGGGGCCCTGGTACAGCTCGACCACCTGGTCGGCGCCGCGCACCGCCGTGCCCGAGGCATCGGCAATCGTTAGCGACATCGGGCATGGACCAAGGTCCTGCAGGGCGTTTACATCGCACCAGATGCGCACGGTTTCCTGGGCATCCGAGGACTCGGGAAAGCTCAACGAGAGGCGGACATCCGGCAGGATTTCCGGCGCTACCGGATGCAGCCATATTCCGTCCAGGGGGGCAGCGTGAGCGCTCAGGGCGGCCGCCGTCAGGAACATCAACGCCAGGGAACAGCGGATGCCATGCATTCCGTATCTTCCTTCCAAAAGTCCATCGGACACGGTACGGCGTACCGCTCCGAACCGTATTTCAAGATGCCAATTCGACGAACGGCATTGTAAGGGTGCGATGCCGGGCCATTCAATGAAGCCAACGCCGCCAATGGCAATCCGGGATGACCTGCGCCCATTCAGGCGCTGGAACACCAAGGGCTCCATAATGGAACCAATTTATCGGGGGCGTGAATTTTTTAACCGGCTCGCAAGTCTAGGCTTAGACACAAGTTAATTGTTGACAATGGAAATTGACAGAAACTTTTTCGTAAGGTTCCGCATAGACCAGAGTAGGTAAGGGAGGTGGAGTCCCCCGGAGAAGCGGGACTGACAGCCTGAGATTGGGTTTGTTGGAGTCTGCGGGGAGTGGATGCGGACTCGGAAGGAAGACGACACACAGGATTCGGAATCCACGGGGTGCATGGCCGCCAGCGAGATGGGCTGGGCAAGCCGCACGCGGGGATCCGGTAGCATGGGGCGAAATGAAACCAATGACCAGCTTAATCGCATGCGTGGCAGCGGTGTTAATCTCGCAAAGTTCTCTGGCGCTCTCGATACCGCCGAGTCAGGTGGACGAGCAGCGGGTGTACTGGGGCAACACGGACAATTTCGACAAGCCGGCGGAGGTGGATTACAAGGCGGTGGTGGTGGCGACGCCCGAGTACCAGGAAATGAAGAAGAAAAAAGTGGAAAAGGGCACCGCCAAGTATTGGATACTACTGAACAGCGCCAGCGAGCGCGCGCTTCGGGTCATCGCTGCGGTGGCGAAGGAATCAGAATTCGACTTGGTGGTGGATCGCGGCTTCATGGCTGCACTTGAACCGCCGATTGAAGCGAACGACATTACCGAGGGCGTGCTCAAGAGCATCGAAAAGTAGCGGCCTCGGGCACGGCGGGTTGAATGACGCATGGTTTTCAGCGGGTCCCTGAAGCGGACGCGCCTAAAAGACGAAATTACCGATCCCGGGTGATACCCCGGGGGTGCTTGCTTTGCGCCCTGGCGCTTTTCGCCGGGGGCTGCGCGACGGGGGGCGGGGGCTATGCCGCCCCCACGGGGGCGAATCCGCGGCAGAACCCGCAGGCGCGCACCTCGAATAGCGCGGTGAAGCACGAAATCGCCGCGGCGCAGCGCTACATCGAGGAAGGGCGGTACTCGCAAGTGCTGCCGCGCCTGCTCAATGTGGCGTCGCGCTATCCCGACAACCCCGAGGCGGCGGCCGCGCATTATTATATCGGCGTGGCCTACGCGCGTATCGGCGGATATCCGGATGCGCTCAAGGCCTTTGATACCTACCTCGCGGCGGCGCCCGAGGGACCCTATGCCGCTGCCGCACGGGAAGAGAAAGCCGCGCTCGAGTCCACGCTGGACGCTTCGTACATGACCCCGGAACAGCTGGACGCGATGACCGAGGACGCGGCGGCGAAGCTGGCGCAGAACGAGGGCGATATCGCCCAGCAGCTGTTGCTGGCCGACCTGTTGTGGAAGCAGGGCAAGTATCCGGAATCGGGCAAGCTTTACGAGGGCCTGGTGAGACGGCAGCCACAGTTGATGCAGGACACCATCGTGCAGCAGCGAATTGAGCCTCAGTCCGACGGGTCCTTTGTCGTGCTAACGCCCGATGAACTGCTGCATCGGGCGGCCGAAAAGGAGCCGCTGATGATTTACGGCGCGCAGTCCTACGAATCGGCGGAGCTTCGGGGCGACTTGAGGTATTACGAGAAAGACTACTACACCGTAAGCGGCAACGTGGTGAACCAGAGCGAACACGTCGTGCAAGGCGCGCAGGTGCTGGTGACGATTTACGGATTCGGCAGCAAGATATTCGACACGAAGTCCTTCGCACTTGGTACCATGCGTCCCGGCGACCACCGCGCGTTCAGCGTGCGGTTCGACCAGTTCGACAATGTGGACAACATTCAGCGCTTCGAATGCCAAACGACCTTCAGCGAATAGAACAGGAACCAGGCAGAACATCTTGAAGAAACTGTACCGATACGCGGCCGCCGCGCTGCTACTGGCAGCGGCAGGCGCGCGCGCCCAGGACCAGGAACAAATCAGCGTGGCCGTCAAGGTCATCGAGTTCCAGACCCGGGAGTCCCTCGAGACGGGATTGAGCGCCTACTTTAAGGAAGGCCTCACGAACGCCTATGGCACGGCTATCAACAAGAACGGCTCGATTTCCGTGGCCGACTTGACCTTTCCGAGCAGCTCGACCTCGGGTATTACCGTGTTCCTCGACCGCATCTCCAACGCCTACGGCAATCTGGAACTGGTGCTGCAGGCGCTGCAGGATCAGAACCGGGCGTTCATCCTCTCGCGTCCGCGGGCGATGGTGCCCGTGGGCGAGGCGACCCCCACGGTGATCGAGACCGTGCGCAAGATTCCCTACGAAGACACCAAGGTATTCGGCGCCACGGCGAAGCAAATCACCAGTTTCCGCGACGCGGGCGTGTATCTCAGCGTGCAGGCGGTCGAGATCATCGACGACGACGGCGACAGCCGCACCAAGGACGATACGTATATCCACCTGAAGCTGACCGCGCGCGTGAACGAAGAGGGCCAGCGTTTCGTCGTCGCGCTCGACGACATCCTCACCGACAGCGGCAGCATCTTCAATTCGCCCTCGAACGCCATCAGCGTGCCGGAGTTCGTGTCGCGCGAAATCATCACCGACGTCTGGGTCACCCATGGTCAGGTGCTCATCCTGGGCGGGCTTTACCGCAATTCGAGCAGCCGCGACATCGAGAGCGTGCCGCTGCTGAAACAGACCGAGGACTTCGTGAACGCGACGGTCGAGCGGCTCACCCCGTTTACCTCGCCGGATCTTCCGGTCAGCGCGTCCATCGGCAACCGCACGCAATCGGAGAACCGGCGCGAGCTCGTGTTCCTGGTGCGCGCGGAACGGTGGCTGCCCTCGCATACGGTGGCCGACGAGTTCGGCTTTTTCGACGACGAAGAGGAAGATGTGTCGGAAGAAAAAGGCAGCAGCCCGACGGATGTCATCACCGACGTGCTGCGCGGCATATCGAACATTCCCAAGGGCGTGGCGGGCGAGCTGTCCGGCTCGCCCGACGACGACAAGGCCGTGAACCGGCTGGGGTCCGAGCCATGATGCGCCGCTGGTGTATCGGCCTGGTGGCCGCCCTGACCGCCTTCGCTGCGGCCGCGCAAGACCCCGCGCCGGCGCCCGAGGCCGCGCCCGCGCCCGAAGCGGCGCCCGCGCCGCCGCCCGCCGAGGGACTCACCGATATCCGGCAGGTGCAGATTCAGGTGTGGATCAGCGAGACGAACGAGCAGGGCCTGCGCAATGTCGGCGCGAACCTGAACTTCACGCGGTTCATCGACGGCGTCGAGCAGCCGACCGGCTCGCTCAAGCAGGTGTCCACCAACCTGTTCGACACGCGCAGCACTTTCGATCCGGTCACCCTGCCGCGTCCGGAGGCGCCGGAAGATCAGTTGGCGCAGCTGCCGCCGGCCGATGCGGCCGCCGCGCGCTCGAGCTTTAACACGACGCTCCGCGACGGCTCCGACGAAAGCCCCTCGCCCGGCATCCAGACGCGCAGCGGCGCCGGGTTCACCGGGAGCCTGATCGGCGATCACGGCACCATCGACATGGTGTTCCGCAGTGTGGAGCGCAACGGCGACGTGGATCTCATTTCCAAGCCGGAGATGCTCGTGGTGAATGGCGGCACCGCCTCCATCAAAGCGGGCGGCAACGTGCCCTACCAGACGGTGAAGTACGACACCGTGGGCAATCCGCAGCTGCAGGTGGAGTGGCAGGACGTGGGCGTGAACTTGTCGCTCACGCCGCAGATCATGCCGAATAATTTTGTCCGTCTGACCCTCTCGGAACTGGATGTGACCGATATCGATCGGGTCGAGAATATCCGCGGCGTCGATCTGCCCGTGTTCTCCAAGCGTTCGCAGACCGGTGTGGTACTCGTGCCGGATCAGCAGACGCTGGTGATCGGCGGGCTGTCGAGCCGCGTCGTGCGGCGCAGCGATCGCCAGGTGCCTTTGCTGGGCAAACTGCCGGTGATCGGGGTGCCCTTCCGCAGCCGCCGCTCGGAGGCCAACATCACGCACTTGCTGGTGTTCGTGTCGCCGACCATTGTCGATATCCGCGAAATCAGCCGCAAAGAGCGCAGCGCGCTCGAGTTCTGGCGCTCGAGCGGCGACCGGTGGGAGCACGGCGACCGCATCCAGCAGGAGATCGACCTGATGGACAGCGAGCTCTAATGTCCTCCGCGCTGGCGCATGCGCCGGCCGATATGCCATGCTTCGGGCGCCAATCAACCGGAAACCGCGCCGCGTCATGACCCGTTTCATCCCGCCATTCGTGAACCGCTACGGAATAGCGCTGTGCTGCGGCGCAGTGCTCGCGCTCGCGTTTCCCGGTTACCACCTCTATTTTCTCGCCTGGATCCTGCTGGCGCCCGTCGTGTGGGCCTCTTCGCGCGAGGCCGATGCGGCCGGCGCCGCCGCGCAGTGGTTCGCGGCCGGTTGGGCGTTTCACACGATTCTGCTGCAATGGCTCATGAGCAACGTGTACTGGGCCGGCGGCTGGGCCTTCATCGGCTACCAGGTGCTCGTGCTCCCGCTGGCACTCTATTGGGCGCTGGCGGGGTATGTGTGGGCGTGGATGTCGAAACGCGAGCCGCGCCTGGCGGCGCTCAGCTTTGCCGTGCTCTGGGCGGTGATGGAATACCTGCAGGCCACGCTTTTCAGCGGCTTCGGCTGGGGAGCGCTCGCCTACAGCCAGGGCCCCGACCTCGCCTTCGCGCAGTGGGCGAGCGTGGGCGGCACGCTGCTCATCGGGTTCTTCCTGGCCTATGTGAACGCCGCCGCCGGGCTCGCCGCCGCGCGCCGCGAACTTCGCTGGCTCCACCTCGCCACGGCGGCATCGGTCCTCATCGTGTCGCACTTGGCCGGCAGCATGCTCATCGAAGCAGCCCCGCCTGCGGAGCCCGCCCGCAAGGTGGGGGTGTTTCAGCCGAACTTCACCAACGAATTGAAGTGGGACGCGGAGTATACGCTCGACATGGTCGCGCGGGCCGTGCACCATTCGTCCTCGCTGGAAGATTACAAGCCGGTGGATCTGATGGTCTGGCCCGAGGCGACCCTCATGGCCGACTTCAATTATCCGGAAGTCCTCACGCCGCTGGCCGACTACACCACCAGCCGCGAAACCGTTCTCGTCTCGGGCACGGTGCGCTACGACCACAACGAGTCCTACAACTCGGTGGTGCTGGTCGGCAAGGACGGTCAGGTCGGCGGGTACTACGACAAGGTGCACCTGGTGCCCTTCGGCGAATACATCCCGTTCAAGGAGATCCTGGGTTTCCTCGAGCAGATTGTGCCCTCCAACGCCGCCATGGGCCGCGAACAGCATGTGCTCGAATCCGACGGGCTGAAGATTGGACCGCTCATCTGCTTCGAGGTGCTCTACGCGCCGATGGCCGAGGAACTGCGATCGATGGGCGCGCAGGTGCTGACGGTAGGCACGAACCTCAGCTGGTTCGGCACCAGCAGCGCGATACCGCAGGAGCTCGAGATAGCGCGTTTCCGCGCTATCGAGACCCGTCTGCCGCTCATCCACAGCGCGAACACCGGCATCTCCGGGGTGTTCGATCCCTACGGCCGCTTCCAGTGCGCCGACATGAGCATTGGCGCGCGCGGCCGGCTCATCGAATGGACCCGCCTCGAATCTCCCGCGCAGACGATGCGTCAACGCATGGTCGGCGCCTTCGATCTGCCGGCGCCTGCGGTCCGTATCCTGTCCTTCGGACCGCCGGTCGCGCCTTATGTGTTTATCGCGCTGGCGCTGGTCCTGTTCGTATGGTGCATCATTGCGCCGCGGGTGCGGCCTGCGGCGGACGGCGGCACCGGCGCGCCCGAGCCGCCGCTGCCTGCGCCCCCGGCGGGCGCCGCGCCCTTCGACCCGCCCGCGCGGGACGACTTTTCGATATGAGGACCGCTGCGTGAGCGCTGAAGGACGGGCGCAGCTGGCCCGCTATGCGGGTATCTTCGCCAGCGGAACCATGCTCAGCCGCGTGCTGGGGCTCGTGCGCGACATGGTGCTCGGCGCGCTGGTGCCGGCCGCCGGACGCGACGCGTTCTTCATGGCGTTTCAGCTGCCGAACATGCTGCGCGACATGCTGGGCGAGGGAGCGGCCAATGCGGCCCTTGTTCCGGTGTTCACACGCCGGCGCGAGCAGGATGGCGACGAGGCCTTCCGCGGCAGCGTGCGCGCCGTGCTGGGCATGTTCCTCATCATGTTCGCGTGGATTACGATCCTAGGCGTGGTGCTCATGCCCTTGGTGCCCTCGGCCGTGGAACTGCTGCGGCAGTGGAGCGGGGGGCACGGCCGCGCCGACGACAACTGGCCCGACACCGTTGCGCTCATGCGGTGGACCTTTCCGTATCTCTTTTTCATCGGCCTGACCGCCTTCGCCACCGCGCCGCTGTTCATTCTGCGGCACTACAGCACGCCCTCGTGGTCGCCGGTGCTGCTCAACGTGGCGCTGATTCTTTCCTGCTGGACCCTCCGCAGCTGGTTTCCTTCGCCGGTGTGGGCGCTGGTGGCGGGCGTGTGGGCGGGCGGCATCGCGCAGATGGCGGTCATGTTCTGGGCGCTGCGGCGCGTGGCCGGCATCTGGCTGCCGCGCCTACATCCCGGACACCCCGACGTGGCGCGCGTGTTCCTGCTGCTGGGGCCCGTGATTCTCGGACAGACGGCCGGCGAGATTAACAAGCTCGTCGACAAGTTCTTCGCCTACGCCCTGCAGACCGACGTGGTGACGGCGCTCTATTACTCGAACAGGCTGGTGCAGCTGCCGCTGGCCATGTTCGGCGTGGCGGTCTCCGCCGCCGTGCTGCCCTCGCTGTCGGCCGCCGTGGTGCGCGACGAGCACGACCGCGCGCGCGACACCCTGGCCTTCGGGCTGCGGTTCTCGTTTCTGCTCACCGCCCCGGCGCTGGCGGGGCTGCTGGCGCTGGGCGGACCGCTGGTGCAGCTGTTGTTCGAACGCGGCGAGTTCACCGCCTCGACCACGGACATGACCGCGCGGGCGCTCTATTACTACGCGCTCGGCCTGGTGGCGTTCACGTGGATCAAGGTGGCGGCGCAGGCCTTCTACGCCCGGCAGGACACGACGACGCCGGTGGCGATCGCCGCGGCCTGCATGCTGCTGAACATCGCGCTGAATTTCGCGCTCGTGCGGCCCATGGGCTACGAGGGCCTCGCGCTGGCCACGTCGATTTCCTTCGGCGCGAACGCGCTGATGCTGCTGGCCGTGCTCGGCCGCCGTTTCGGCAATCCCTTCGACGCCGCATCGATGCTGGAAATGGGCAAGACCCTCGTGGCCAGCGTGGCTGCGGGCGGCGCGGCCTGGGGTGTCCATGCCGCACTGGCCACGGCACTGGGGGCGGACGCCTTCTATGCGCAGGCAGGGGCCACACTGCCCGCGGTGGCGGCCTCTATCGCCGTCTTCTGCGGGCTCTGCCTGCTGTTCCGCGTGCGCGACTTCGGGCGTGTGCTGGCCTCGATGCGGCGCTAACCGGCGGCCTCGGCCTCGCGCCGCGCGGTCTTGGCGCGCTTCATGAATCCGCGCACCATCCGGGTCACGCCCGGCAGCGGCATGACGCGCCGGGCCATCGCCATTTTCTTGGAATCCTTCGCATAGACAAAGGGCTGCTTGCCGAGGCCCTCGAGCGTGATGCGCGCGATCAGCTCCGCGCTGTCCGAGCGCCGATAGGCCTGCTTCGCCTGGGATTCCGTGAAGCCCTCGGACACCATGAATTCGGTTTCGGTAAGCGCCGGGCAGATGGTGGTGACATCGACCCCGGTGCCTTCGAGTTCGCCCCAGAGCGCGCCGCCGAACGACAGGTCGAAGGCCTTGGTGGCGCCGTAGACGGCTTCGAAGGGGCAGGGCGCGATGCCCAGCGCGGACGACACCATGATCATCGCGCCGCGCTTGCGCTCGATCATGGCGGGCATGAAGGCGCGCGAAAGCAGCACGGGCGCGAGGCAGTTCAGGCGGATCATCTCTTCCATGCGCTCGGGCGCGCGCGTTTGAAATTCGCCGCCATCGCCGAAGCCGGCATTGTTGATCAGGATGCCGATGGTATCGCCTGCGGCCGCGGCCTGCACCTGCGCAATGGCGTCCTCCGCCGCGAGATCCACCGCCGCGTACTTCACCCGCACCTGATGTTTGCTCTCCAGTTCCTGTTGCAGTTCCTGCAGGCGGGCCTCTCGGCGCGCCACGAGAAAGCAATCCACCCCGGCGGCCGCCAAGAGCCGCGCGAATTCGCGCCCGATGCCCGCCGAGGCGCCCGTGATCAGGGCGTATCCGCCGTACTTCTTCAGGTGTTCCATGGTCCATTGCTCCCAATAGGTCGCGCCGCCGCTCCGCGCGCGGCCAAGCGGCTACTATAACGCGCGGAAGCGGCGGCGCAAAAAAAAGAATACGGCCCGAGACATAACAGGTCAGGGGCCGTATTCATGTCGACGGTCTCCGAAAAGGCCGTCAGGGGGAGTGGCTACTTTTTGACCGGCGCGGGCGTGCAGACATCCTTGGCGGCCTTGGCGATGCGGAACTTCAGCACCTTCTTGGCCGGGATCTTGATTTCCTGCCCGGTGGCGGGGTTGCGGCCCACGCGCGCCTTGCGGTTCTGCACGATGAGCTTGCCGATGCCCGGAATCGTGATGCCGACCAGCGCCTGGGCGTAGGCCAGTTCCTGCTGAGCCGCCAGCACCGCGCCCACATCCTTCTTGCTCAGGCCGGTTTCCTCGGCAAGCGCTTCCACGATCTTCGCCTTGGTCAGCGGCTTGTCGGTCGCTTTTGCTTTCTTAATCGCCATGTCCCATAGCTCCTCTTCTTCGATGCATCGACCGCCGCCCATCGGCGATCTACTGGCTTTACGTTCGAGACGGCTCCCCGCCCGACCGCCCCGCGCCATCTCTTGCTATGGCGCTGAGGTACCCTTTAGCTAACGTTCAACGAGCGTTTTGTCAAGCCCTATTTTCAGGGGCGTTTGTTTTTTTGCCGCTGGATCGCCCTGTGTTTACAGGGGTGATAGCCGAATCGTATCCCCGAGGCAGGATGTGGTAGAGTGCTAAGGCTTTTTATTCCAGCATGTTATAGATGCTTTACATCCTTACGGGGATAACGAGGCGCGCCCCCCGAAAACGCGGCAAGGCGCCGGGAGAAAAACCGCATGATACTGGCCGCAATCGGCGATTTTCGGGGCGAAGTCTGCACGCTCCGCGCAACTTTGGAGGCGATTGAGGCCCAGGGAATCGTCACCGTGGTGCAAACCGGGCATTTCTTGGCCGGTGCCGACGACCCCGATGCCGCCGCCGAAACCGCCCGCGAATTCGGCCTGCTGGTGGCCGAGGGCGAGGAGGAGCGCATGCTGCTGCGGTTTCAGCAGAAGCAGGCCACCCTGCGCAAACGGATGGAGCCCGAGGCCTTCGCGCGGGTGGAGGCCGCCCACGCCCGCATGCGCAGCGCCACGTTTGAATACGCGCGCGGGCTGCACAAACAGGTGAAACTCGAGATAGACGGCATCCGCATCATCGCCTGCCACGGTTCGCCCGCCAGCACGGCCGAGGTGATTACCCCCGAAACCCCCGCCATGCGGCTGCAGCGCCACCGCGAACACGGCACCCCCGACATTTTGATATGCGGCGGCCACCCCGAGCCCTTCCACCGCTGGATAGACGGCGCCCTCTTCGTATGCCCCGGAGACCTGATGCGCGACGGCCGCGCCTGGTATACCACCATTTCCACCGAGACCGACCCCTGGGAAGTGCGCAACGTACCCGTAGACTAGCGACGCCGCGCCGCACGGTCATCGGCAGGCGGAACGCCACGCAAACGGTTGCGTCCGACGCCCGCCGAACGCTATACTTCTCCGCTGTCCGGGAGGGCCACGCATTCGCGCCCCCCCGGTCCGTGCCTGGGTAGCTCAGTCGGTTAGAGCGCTGGATTGTGGATCCAGAGGTCAAGGGTTCGACCCCCTTCCCAGGTACCATCTCCTTTTCCCCTCCTCATTCCTACTTCCTGCTCGCTGTGGTTGGATGCCGTGGCTCTTTCCGGGGTATCGTGCGGTTTTTGGGCGGGTGCGCCTTCGTTTGTGGGCTGCGCCGGGGTTTGCACGGATGGGAGGACCGGATCATGCCGCAGGAATGGACGCGCCGGGAGGCGATGAAGCTGGGGGCCGCTTCGCTGGCCGCGTTGTCTTTGCCGGGTCGGGCGAATGCGGATGCGCCGGACATCGAGGAATCGCTGGTCCGTGAGCATGACGCCAAGGTGAAGCGGCTGCTCGAGCGGCAGATTGTGGATGCCTCGAGCCCGTGGCGCGGCAGCCTGCCGGACGAGTATGACATTCATTATTGCACGGCCCCGGCGAGCATGCTGAAGGATATTGCCGCGGCGTATTACCACCCGGCGTCCTTGTATAGCGGCGATGCCGAAATCGTGGAGCGCATGCGGCTGGCGCTGGGGTTTCTCACGCGCGCGCAAAATGACCTTGGCCTCGTCGACCTTTATTCGACGAATTTCGAGTCGGCACCGGACACGGGCTTTGTGGTGCATGGCGTGGCATCGGCAGCGAAGCTGGCGCAGCTGCACGCGGACGACGCGGTGCTGGACCTGTATGGGGATTTTCTCCAGCGGGCGGGCGCAGGCCTGTGTGTGGGCGGCATTCATACGCCGAACCATCGCTGGGTGGTGAGCGCGGCGCTGGCGCAGATACACGACCTGTTTCCGGACCCCGCCTACCTGGCGCGCATCGAGCAGTGGCTGGGCGAGGGCATCGATATCGACGCGGAGGGCCAATACACCGAGCGCAGTTCGGGCGGCTACAACGTGGTGGTGAACAATGCCCTGGTGACGACGGCGCACAAGCTGGACCGACCCGAATTGCTCGACGCCGTCCGCAAAAACCTGGATGCAATGGTGTACCTGCTGCATCCCAACGGCGAAGTGGTCACCGAGATTTCGTCGCGTCAAGATTTGAACACGCGCGCCACCATGGCGGGCTATTGGTTCGTGCTGCGCTATCTGGCCGTGCGCGATCAAAACGGGCTGTATGCGTCCATGCTCGCACCGCTCGAGCCGGCCAACCGGGCGCTGCCCGCGCTGATGGAGTATCCCGAGTTGCTGGGCGCCCTGCCCGCGCCGGCGCCCATCCCCGACGACTACGAGCGCGCACTCCCGCTGGCGGGCATCACGCGCATCCGCCGCGGCGCGCGCAGCACGACGATTCTGCACACGGGCAACAGCCGTTGGATAACCATGCGGAATGGCGGCGCCGTGGTGAATGACGTGCGCTTCGCGAGCGCCTTCTTCGGCAAGGGGCAATTCGTGCCGCGCTATTTCGAGCGCACGGACGACGGGTTCGTCTTCACGCAGCAACTGCAGGGACGCTACCTGCAGCCGATTACCGACCCGGACCTGCTGCCCGTGACCCCCGAAAACTGGTCGCGGCTGGTGCTGAAGCGCGAACAGACGCAAATATGCACCATGGACTACGAGGCCCGCATTCGCGAGACGCCCGAGGGCTTCGAGTTCGACATCTCCGCCGCGGGCACCGACAAGGTGCCGCTGGCCGTCGAGATTAACCTGCGCGAAGGGGGCGAACTCGCCGGCGTCATCCCGGCGCCGCGCGTGGGCGATGCCTTCCTGCTGCCGTCGGGCATGGCCGAATACACCCTCGGCAGCGACCGCATCGGTTTCGGCCCCGGCAAGACCGAACACGCCTGGGTGCAGCTCCGCGGCGCCGAAGGCAAACTCTCCGGGCCGAGTGTCTATATCACCGGGTATACGCCCTTCCGGCACACGCTGCGGTTCGAGCTGGGGTAGGAGGTAGGAGGGGACGCGCAATGCCGAAGGCACCTTTGCTATGGCCGGGTTTCGTGACGCGCCCACGCTTCTGACCGGCGGGTCTGCCTCTTCCCAACGGCGCTACACCTTGCTATACTTCCCACATGGAACTGCGGCGTGGGTCGACGGCGCGCCGATTGGGTAGGTCAGGATTCTATTCCGGCATCTTGGCGCGTGTGCTGCGGAGTTTGCCGGGGTAGAACCCCGACCTACTTTCGCAAGTACCGCGCGACAAGTTGTTACGGTAAGATTGGAGACCTGACGGTCAGTGTGGTGACGCTCTCCGCCTGCGCGGGGACAGGGTTAGGAGGTCGTGCCACAGCGGAGAAGTTAGTTTGTTGCCCGTACGGGGATCGTAATTGAGGGGTGGGTCGACGATGAGAAGTTATCGAGAGTTTTCCCTGGTTCCCAAGAGGGAAAAGCTGCTGTGGCTATGTGTCCCGGCTTTTCTGATTGTCTGCGCCACGCCCACGATAATTGCACCGCATGGAATCGTGTTGATTAATTGCACCAAGGTGACCACGACGGTAGAGGTTTTTTCATACAGCGAAGTTGAGGTTGCATCATACAGTGGGCAAAACCAATATCGCTTCCGAACGCGAATCGAATTGGAACCCGGAGAGCGGGACTACGTTTCCACGGATTGGTGGCCGCCTACGGTTGTCGTCTCTGGAATAGAATTCCCGGTTGGTGCTGGGTGGCAAATTCGAGCGAGGTTCGATGGCAGCACTGCGGAGGCGTCGGAATATGGCAGTACTCAGCGGAATCTATATCGAGGAGATGTCAAGCAGGTGGAGCTATACGGCGGTAAGGTGGTTATATTGCCCGCGAGTATGAACTTCAATAAGAAGATGTGGATATTCTATCAACGCTGGCTAGGATAGCCTCGTCCCCGCGCGTTCGCTAGAAATATCTTTTTCTAGTTCTTCTGACCTGCAGGACTTTCGTATTGTTCGTCTATTCATTGCGTTAAGATTGGAGACCTTCGGTCAACGGAGTGGGCGGGTCAGGAAACCCGCCCACAGCGGATTGAACGGTGGGTAGGTCGGGATTCTATCCCGGCATCTTGGCACGTGTGCTTCGGAGTTTGCCGGGGTAGAACCCCAACCTACCTAGGCATCGCGAAGGCGATGATCGTGTCGCTGTTGGGTTGGAGGAGGCCGTTTTTGTGGCCGCCGCCGGCGGCGATGGCGACATATTGTTTGCCGGCGAGGGTGTAGCTGATGGGGGCGGCGTAGCCGGGGGCGGGGAGTTTGTGTTTCCAGAGCTCGCGGCCGTCGGCGGCGTCGAAGGCGCGGAGGTAGCTATCAGGCGTGGAGGCGATGAAGACGAGGCCTCCTGCGGTGACGGTGGCGCCGCCGATGTTTTCCTGGCCGGTCTGCGGAATCCCGCATGCGGTCAGTTCTTCGTGTTCGCCGAGGGGGACTTCCCAGGCGATTTCCCCGCCCGCCAGATCGATGCACACGAGCTTGCCCCAGGGCGGCGCGTTGGCGGGGTAGCCTTCGTCGTCGCGGAATCGGGTCCAGCCGAGCGGGGCGAAGGGTAGGGCGAATTTCTCGTTGGGCTTCATCTCGGCGATGCAGGCCACTTCGGTGGTGTTGATGTAGAGCCGCTGGCTGGCGGGGTCCACCGTGCCGCCGGACCAGTTGCCGCCGCCGTGGAAGCCGGGCATGACGATGCTGCCCTGTTCGCTGGGTGGGGTGAAGAGGCCCTCGGAGCGGTAGCGCGAAAAGCGCTCGCGCAGGGCGGCGTTGGTCTCGGGGCTGATGTTGCTCAACTCGTCGATGGTGAGGCCCTGCTTGGTGAATGCGGGCGGCTTCGTAGGCACGGGCTGCGTGGGCCAGGCGGTCTCGCCGGGCAGGGTGCTGGCGGGCATCGGCCGTTCTTCAATCGGAAACACCGGCTCGCCCGTCGCGCGGTTGAAGAGAAACACGAAGCCCTGCTTGGTGATTTGCGCGACGGCGGGGATGGCCTCGCCGTCTACCGTCAGGTCCACGAGAATCGGCTGGGCCGGCAGGTCGTAGTCCCAGATATCGTGGTGCACCAGCTGATAGTGCCAGCGGCGCTCGCCGGTCTTCGCATCCAGCGCGACGAGGCTGTTGGCGAAGAGATTCTGTCCGGGGCGCTCGCCGCCGTAGAAATCGAAGGAGGCGCAGGACACCGGCAGATAGATCAACCCGAGCGCGGGATCGCAGCTCATGATGGACCACACGTTCGCGCCGCCGTGCCGCGTGTTCGAATCGTCTTCCCAGGTATCCGCGCCGAATTCGCCCGCCTGCGGAATCGTGTTGAAGCGCCAGCGTTCGGCGCCGGTGCGCGCGTCGAACGCGACCAGCGGCGTGGGGGTCTGGTTGAAGGTGCCGTCTTCCATGCCGTAGCCCTGCACGAGGGTGTCGCCGCAAACGACCGGCGGCGACGAGATGAACAACTGGCCAGAGCCGTCCGCCGCTATCGTGCGGATATCCAGCGTGCCGCCGTTGCCGAAGGTTTCGATCGGCACGCCCGTGTCCGCGCGCAGCGCGTGCAGCTTGCCCTCGCGCGTGGGCACATAGATGCGGCGGTCGTCGCCGTCTTCCCAATACGCCACGCCGCGCGTCGCGCTGGGTCCGCCGAAGAAGCCGATCTTCTCGCCCGCGTCGAATCGCCAGAGTTCCTCGCCCGTCGCCGCATCAATCGCGCAGGCATTCGAGAACGGCGTGATCGCGTACATCACCCCATGCACGACCAGCGGCGTGCACTCGAACACGTTCCGCTTCTCGTTCATATCGCCATGGTGCCAGGTCCACACCGGTTCCAGGCGCGCGACGTTGTCCCGGTTTATCTGGTCCGCCGGCACAAAGCGCCCGCCGCCCGGCGCGCGGCCATACGCGCGCCAGTCCGCGTCTTGCGCCCCCGCGGCCAGCGGTAGCAGCATCGCCCATGCGGCTATCCATCGAAGCATGGAAAGATCCCTCCTGCCATGGTTCGCCGCAGAATAACACGCGGTTAGCGGGATGTGCAGCCGGGGTGTTGGGGGGATGGGGGAAGGGGGAGACCTAACGGTCGCGCGGGTGGCGGGGTCGGGAGACCCGGCCACAGCAAGGCCGGGGTGTGGGGCAGGGGGGAGACCATTCGGTCGCGCAGGTGGCGGGGTCGGGAGACCCCGCCACAGCAAGCGAAAGGATTGCATTGCGGGCGCTGATTCGCGGCACAATGGCGCATGGCTGACGAGAAACATACGGGGCCGCTGTGGCGGTCGCTGCTGCGTCCGGTGTATCGGGCGGTGGCGGGGGCGCCCGGCGTGCGGCATCTGGTGGCGCGCGAGGCGGCGCGGCTGGGTGCGCGGGACTGGACGGCGCATCTGGTGGCGCGTTTTCTGGAGGGGGACGCCGGCGCGGCCTATGGCGTGACGCGCCGCGACCGGGAGCGGCTGCTCGAGGCGATTCAGGAGACGCTGGCAAACGTACAATCGGGCACGCCGTTCGCGGTGCATGTGTTGCTGGCGGAGGCGTTGCTGAGCGTGCCCGCGGATGCACAGGGCGATGCGGTCGAGTGCGGCGTGTGGAAGGGCGCGAGCGCCTGCACGTTGTCGCGCGTGTGCGGCATGACCGGCCGCCGGCTGAAAGTGTGCGATTCGTTCGAGGGCCTGCCCGACGATGGCGGCAAGCTGCACACCGGTCTGCACACGCAAGTTTATGGGTATTACGAGGCGGGCATGTTCGCGGGCGCGCGGGCCGAGGTGGAAGCGAACCTGCGGCAGTACGGCGAACTCGGCGCGTGCGATTTCATCGAGGGCTATTTCAACGAATCGCTGGCGCAGCTCGATGGCGCGGTCGTGTTCGGATTCGTGGATGTCGATCTCGAATCGTCGATGCAGGAGTGCCTGCGCGCGCTCTGGCCGCGGATGGTGGAGGGGGCCTATCTTTACAGCGACGACGCGGGTGACCTCGCGGTGGTCAAAGTGTTTTTCGACGACGCCTGGTGGCGGGAGCAGCTGGCTTGCGATGCGCCGGGCTTTGTCGGGTCGGGCTGCGGGCTGCCGCTGAGTCCTATGTATTCGGCCATCGGCTACACGCGCAAGCTGACCGCGTTCCGCGCGGACGACTGGAAGCGCGTACCCTTTCTGCACTATCCCGATTGACGGGGGATCAGGCGAAGGCCGCGCCGATTTCCTCCAGCGATACCCCGAGCGTCTCGCGTGCGAGCGCATCCAGCGCTGCGCGCGCGCCCGTGACGTGCAGCGTGCGGTGGGTGTGGGTATACGCTTCGCCCGGCGCGAGCGCCAGCGCGGGGGAGGAGGTTTCGAGTTCGTAGAACGGGCCCAGCGGCGGCTGGCCGGGTCCCGTGGGGCCGTCGTTATACGCGTTCACCACATCGCCCGCGAAGGGATGCGCCTGTTCGCCCCAGGTCGAATCCACATAGTCGGACGCGCCCTCCGGCAGCGTGTATTCCACGATCGTCAGCACGCCTGCGTCGGCATCGTAGCTGCCCAGGCGGGGCAAGGCGCGCTGCGCGCTCAGGCCTATCTTGCCGCGCTGGAGGCCGTCGCCGCGGAAGTAAACCGCCCGCTCGCCCGTACGCAACCGGTCCGGCGGCACCGCGCCGAAATAGGCGTCGTTCACAACCGGACCGCGCTCGTCTTCCGGGCCGGGACGATACGGCGCCACGATGGTCGTCGCGGTCGAGGGCTGAAACATGCCCAGCATCCAGATGGAAAGCAGGCCGGTTTCCTTGCGCCAGAGATTCGCGCCGGTGTTCGACAGCGTGTTCGCGCTTTCGTAGGCGACGCAGTCCAAGGAGTCCGGCACGGCGAAGCCGAGTTGCCGGCGTTTCAACACGCGCACGATCCGGTCGATACCGAATTCGAAGCGGGTGCCGGCATGATTGACCAAGGCGGCCTCGCGCTCGAAGCAGGCCTCGCATCCGGTGCTGGATGTAAGGACAAACGGCTCCGTGTCCAGCAGCGGCGGCGTTTGCCAGTGCTCGAATTCGAAGGGCGCGCCCGGCGCGAAATACAGCGCGAAGGGGCCGCCCTCCGGTCCCAGCCAGAACCGGTCTTCGCCGCCATAGGGATTGAACTGCGGACGCGTTTCGCCCGACGCGATGAGCGCCCGGTTGATCCAGCCGAAGCTGCGGCCCTCGCTGCCGCAGGTGCTGGTCATCACCCGCCCCTGATAGCCCGGCGCCACGGCCACCCGCCCGAGCGAATCGTCGCCCAGCACGAGGGTGTCGCCGTGGCGCTGCAGAAAGTCCACGTCGTTGTCGAAGTTGGTATCCATCGCTACAAGGCTCTCCCGGTTGAAGGACGGATTGTAGCGCGGACGGGTTAGCTTTCGTGAAGCGCAGGACGGGGCGCTGCCTGGAGCAGCACTTCAGCGGGAATGCCCAGGCCCGCGTGCAGCCTGCGAATCATGGCCAGACTGAGCGGACGCTTGCGGTTCAGCACTTCCGAAACCTTGCTCTTGCTGCCGAGGTAGGCCTCGAGGTCCCGCGGCCGCAGTCCTTGTTGATCCATGCGGAATCGAATCGCCTCGATGGGTTCGGGCAGGCCAACCGGGTGATGACGGGACTCATAGTCCTCAATCAGGAACGACCACAGATCGAGCGCGTCGGCTTCCGGTGTGCCAGCACGCGCCGACATGAGCGCGGCCGCTTGTTCCAGCGCCGCCTCGTACTCGGTTTCATTCTTCAGGATCTTGGGTTCCATTCCACCGTCCTCGCATCAATCTGGTCGTACGCGGCATGTGTACCGATGAACTTGATGAAGACCACGCCAACGCTGTAGTTCACACTCACGATCAACCGGTACTTGTTGCCGCCGATATTGAACACCACGCGTTCACTATTCAGGACGCTTGCGCTGCGATACCTCGTCTTGATGTCCGAAGGTGCAGTCCAAGCCGCAGCGCGCGCTTCTGCGCACCACGCCTTCAGCGGCTGCTCGGATTCCGGATACTGCATCCAGAATTCCCGCAGGGTTCTTACCGCGATTATCCGCACCGACAAATCATCCTGATGCAATCATACCATAAAGTTCCCGAATTGGGAACCACGAGTGACTGCAATTTTTTGGTCTATTAAAATGAACACGTTCAAAAAATTTGAACCAAGCAATCGTGCTTGCTTAAAATGAATGTGTTCAAAAAGTTGGGAGGCGACATGGAAAGCAACACCACCATCAGCAAGCGGGACCGGACGCGGGAACTGATTTTGGATCGGGCGCTGGCGCTGTTTCAGAAGAAGGGCTACGAGGGCACGACGATGCGGATGATTGCCGATACCTGCGGGTTGTCGCTGGGGGCGGCCTATTACCACTTCCAGAACAAGGACGCGTTGGTTCTGGCGTTCTACGAACGGGGGGCAGACGAGGCGCGTGATGCCGCGGCGCGCGCCTATGCCGAGACGCGCGATTTCAAGGCGCGGCTCCGGGCTGTGCTCGAGGCGAGGCTGGTACAACTCGCGCCCTATCGGAATCTGGTGGGCGTGCTGGCGCGGCAGGCGGTCGACCTGGGCAATCCGTTGTCGCCCTTCGGCGCGGCCACCCGGGGCATCCGAGAAGAGGCGATAGACCTCATGGATGCCGCCGTGCAGGGCAGCAACCTGAAACCGGCGTCGGCGCTGCGGCCGCACCTGGGCAAACTGCTTTGGATGCTGCAGCTCGGCATCGTCCTGTATTGGGCTAACGACCGCTCGGCCGGTCAGGTCCGCACGCGCGATCTCATCGAACGTTCGCTCGCGGTGGTGGTACCGCTGCTCAAGTCCTCGTCGATGCCGTTCATGGGCGGCATCGTGAAAGCGGGCGTGCAGGTCATCGGGGTGGCCGAGGCGTGCCTCGAACCCCAGCAAAAGGAGATCCCGTCATGAATGCATCCGGATATCATTGCGTTACGGGGGCCTATGGATACTCCGGCCGCTACATCGCCGAGAAGCTGCTGGCACGCGGGCACCGGGTCATCACGCTCACCAATTCGCCCGCGCGTCCGAACGCCTTCGCGGGGGACGTAGCGGCATACCCCTTGCGCTTCGACGATGTAAACGCCTTGGCCGAATCGCTGCGGGACGTCGAGGTGCTGTACAACACCTATTGGGTACGGTTTAACCATGCGCTGTTCCAGCACGCCGACGCGGTGAACAACACCCTGGCCCTGTTCGACGCTGCGAAGCGCGCGGGCGTGCGGCGAGTCGTGCATGTAAGCATCACGAATCCCACCGAAGAATCTCCGCTCGAATATTTCCACGGCAAGGCGCGGCTCGAGCGGGCACTGCGCGAATCCGGCATCGCCCACACCATCCTCCGGCCCGCCGTGCTCTTCGGCGGCGACGATATCCTCATCAACAACATCGCGTGGGCGCTCCGGCGGCTGCCCGTGTTCGGAGTTTTCGGGCGCGGAGACTACCGCATCCAGCCCATCCATGTTGATGACTTCGCGCAGCTGGCAGTGGAGGGCGGGGAGGACTCCGGCAATCGCATCGTCGAGGCCATCGGCCCCGAGACCTACACCTACCGCGCGCTGGTGGAGACCATTGCCGACAGCATCGGAGTCTCTCGGCCGATAGTCTCTGTGCCGCCCTGGCTGGGGCTGGCCACGGGGCAGATCATCAGCCGATGGCAGAACGACGTGTTCATCACCCGCGAGGAAATTCGGGGATTGATGGACGATCTGCTCTACGTCGATGCGCCCCCGGCGGGCACGACGCGCCTCAGCGATTGGGCGCGCGAGCACGGCGATACCCTCGGACGCCGCTACGCCAGCGAACTCGCCCGCCGCCGCAACCGCAGCGCCGCCTACGCCGAAGCCTGACCCCGGCTAGCGCCCGCAGGCCGCTTTCCGCTACAATCCCGAGCGCCGGAGGAGTAGCATAATTGGTAATGCAGTAGTCTTGAAAGAAGGGCCGATTTCGGCCACTTTTGGGATGTGCGTTGCCGAGGGTGCAGAGCGTTCGTGGCGTCCTGCCCCCGTTCCCGGTCGCACGACTTGGGGTTTTGACCCTTCGCTCGGACGCCTCATTCCCGCTGCTTCGCTACCCCCGCTCCCAGAGTCGCAGCCGGGAACGCCGTCGCCTCTTCGCTCCCCGATTCGGATGACATTCCGCTCGTGGACCGCGTTTGGACCGCTGGAGTCTGAGGGTGATGTTGCGCGTGCATCACAACATGGCGCTGTGCAACGGTTTGCGATTCGCAGTGCGCTTGCGTCCGGTGGTCAACTAGAATGTGAGTCTGCGGGCGCGATTCGTTAAGATGATAGGGTGACTTGAGCCTCCGATGTAGAGAGAATTTTTTCCGCCATCAGGGTTTGAATTGTCTGATCATTGAGTTGACAGGTGGTGTGCTGAGCAACGTCGAACGATTCGAACTCGTAATACTTGTGAGCAGGATTTCCTCCCTGGCAACCAGCAAAAAACTGGCACTCTTCGCGGCAGCGCTCCACCCCCCGATGAACCTCGTCTTGATAATGTCTAAAAGCCGGTGTTGCACGACATTTCCAAACATCGTCGGAGCTTAAGTTGAACTTCAGGTGGCTCAGCGGGCCGTGAATTGCACTCATGAGCTCTGGATTACCCCAATAGAATGAGCCGTCAGCGGACACGTTTAAAATGTCAAGGCATCCGAGATTATCATCGTTTACAGCCGGACGGCTGCCCCCGAAAACGCGACGTGTAGCTTGATCGAAATCTCGGATGTATGAATCAGGGTACTCAGCCCACAAGTCAAGCAACCGGCTGATGAACGCTGGTAGTCGGGTAGGTGGATGGTCTTGCGATGATAGGGTGGAATGCTCGTGCTCACCAATTGCCGACTCGATAAGATAGGTCCAAGTTATTCTTCGATCGTAAAAGAAATGAAAGAGATCGTCCGGAGACTGGTCAAGAGTAGCAGAGGTGATTACACAGATTGCGCCACCCCGAATCTTATACTCGGTCAAAAGGTCGATCGCACGTTCGACCTTTTCGAACGTTGGTCTTCCCGCTTTGGTACGTCGCTGGTGATCATGAATTTGAGCCGGGCCGTCTACGCTGACCCCAACTTTGAAATCGTTCTCAGCAAAAAACTCGCACCATGCTTCATCAATTAGCGTACCGTTCGTTTGAATGACAAACTGTGGTTGAACATCCAGGCGATTTCTTTTGCGGCACAAGTCAACAGTGTCTCGGAAATGTTGCAAGCCCATGACCAAAGGCTCACCCGTCAACCACAACATGTCCATACCCGTCAGGGCCGAGCCACCATACACCTGCGAGAGGGTGGTATCGAGTGTTTCCAAGGATATTTTGGAAGTGTTGCTCCTGTCAGGTGCCCAGCAGTAGGTGCAGTCAAGGTTACAAAACGGCGTAGGGTGAATGACGGTAAATATTCTCATCCATTACCTCCGGCGACGCAGCCATCAAGCCTTGCGGCAATCGACCCGATGAAGCCCCTTCAATTCTCCCCACGGTAGATGATCAGGTGCCTTGTCACCATTTGCGTGCCAGATATTGAATTCCTCACAACCGGTTGCCACCGAGCTCGCGGCAAGAACCTTCGCTGAAAAAGAATTGCATGGCAACTGGTCGGAGACCCGCCTAATTGCTTCGTCAATCCGATCCCCGGAGGCAACATCGGTGCGCGTCGACTGATTCCTTATCATGCAGCTTTCCTTTCATACGTTAAGATTACACTTCTTGTTAATCGCTTCCAACAGGCTAACAGGGATCATTTGAACAATCAAACTGCGTCAGGTTAGCACACGAGTCTGCACGACGGGGCGGCTCGTAGCGTCAAGTGTAACTTTTTCGGAGTCTTGAGAATTCTTCTTGCCAAAGATTCACGGCCTCAGCGTACTGAGCTCCTTCGATTAGTCGAACCAAGCATCTGATCGTGCCGAGCAAGGCCTCCAATTCGGAGGGATAATTCTTGATGTTCCGAACAACGTCTGGTGCAGTGCTGTAGTACTCTTCCAACATTTCGGGACCGCCTTCCATCCGCCGCAAGTGCTCGTCGCGAAAACGCCGTATTGTCTGCATTTCGTAACAGTCGTCCGGAAGTCCAGCGTAGTCAACGCATGCAGTCGTAATGAAGCAGCCCCCTTTGTCTTCCGGCGGATCATACCGACCACTTCTTGCATCCCGTTCTGCTCTCTCTTCAGCATCTGTCTTGGTAAACTCATTGACGACGGTCTTCGGGAAGCCAAGAACACCTCGGACGAATTGCTCCGGAATGTTGCTGATTCCCTCGTCACCGGCCTTGTTGATCTTACCCATTTCCTTTCTGTGAGCATCGTCATAGCGGTCTTTTTCACTCATCGGAACCTCCTCAGACTTTGTATTTGCCGCCACTGCCGTAACGGCAAACCAGCTCAGAATTACTTGTCTTGATGGTTATTCTCTAGCACTAGTGTGTCTGATTGCTCGAGATCTGTCAAGGCACAATCATGGTCGATGTTGCCGGGACATTAAGTGCAACGGCATCAGATGCGCGGCGCAGTCATAAGCATCGTCGAAGTACTTGCCGAGTGTGTAGCCCTTGGGGTCGGATTCCTGCAGCCGATTCATAGCGTCATCTACGACCGAATATCCGGGAAGCAGAAACTCCACCAGTACCTCAAGTTCCTCTTCCGCCTTTTGGCGCTCCAACTCCGTCGGCAAAATCGTCTTCATTTCTCTAATCTCCTTATTGTTTTCTTTTTTTTGCTGCCATGCCATTTCACGACTCGGAACACCCGAGCCCCAATGCGCTGGGCTACGCACGTCCGGCTGACGCTTTCGCGAGTTCGGCAGCTCACAGCCCTCTACCCCTATAGGGGTAACTGAAAGTTCACGCGAAGAAGAAGGCACTTTCCGGGGGTGAGAAGGCGCTCGGGGTGAAGCGCTCGCGAAGTCCATGGCACTATGGAAGATGGAGATACAGAATATGGATACGAACCGCTCGCACAGGTTCAGGCTAGACGATTTCGATCCGAGCCCGAGGGTTGCTCCTTGGGAGGCGCTCCCGCCTATAGCGGCGCATATCCGCTGGTTGAAGCGAAGAATTTCGGATCTCCTCCCCGCCAAGCTGACAGTCCTAAAGCAGATGGTTTACCAGCGTTATTGGGACGACCTCGTGGATTCGGAGGCGGCCACGTGGCGCTACGGGAACTCACCTCACGGCTGGTACGCGCGGCAACCGGAGGGCCACAATCTGCTGGTGGATCCGGACACGCGCGCGTTCTCCGACAGCCACCTCGACGAAGACGAGGAATGTAGCGATGAATGGGATGTGATCGGCGTCCCGACGGATACCGGCACTCAAGTTCTTACCGCAAGCACCTGGCTAGAGCACGTTGAAGACAGCATCCGCAAGGAATCCGGAAGCGTGCAAGCCTATGGGTGGGGCGATAGGAGTTTAGACAAAGGCGACCTGGCCGGGTTTCTCGCGGTAATCGCCGCGCACTGCGTGCAGGATGCGGAATCCTTGCTGATTCGCGGCCGACCCGAGGCCTTGGCGTGGCATTCGGTCACCGAAGCCACAGAGTTGGCCAACCGCGCAGAGCGGTTCAGGAAGCTCGTAGCGTCGCCAATGGTTGTCCCTACGATTGAAGCGCTCAAAGACCGATTCTATGTCGCTGACGATGGCTACGTTGTAGTTGAGTTCCAAGGCGAGGTTTTCAAGACTCAGCGCAGAGAGAACGCGCGCGCTGGGTTCCAGTGCATCAAAGCACTCTTGAAGGAGCCGTTGCACAGCTTGCCAAGCGAAACACTGGCGGTCGAGTTTGCAGGCTATAAGCCAGTTTATGACAGCGGCGAGGCCCGGGTGCCCCTCATCGAGCCCGATGAGTATAGTAGACTTGTCAGGAACTTGAAACGGATCCGAGCACAGAAGAACGGGCTCGATCGCGACGCGGACGACTACGAAGTGCGCCACGATGAGCTAGATGAAGAAGAGAAGTCCATCGCTAGGTATCTTACGAACAAAACTTACCAGGGCCGACCAAAGCTTGAACTTGGCCGAAAGCAACTCCAGAACCGCAAACTGGGCGCGACGATTGTCAGAGCGATCGAGGCGATGGAAAAGAAGGCACCGAAAATCGGGGCGCACTTCAGGGAGTCTTTGCATGGGCTGCATGGGGAGAAACCGTCCTACTCGCCCCAAGAAGATGTCAAGTGGCGTTTTGACGCGCCGGAGACCATGTAGCAAGGATCACCATAGCGATACTCGACTTCTCGGTGTGTGACATGTGTACCTCCACGCAGTTCCGCCTTCGAAGGATGCGAGACTAAGGCCCACAGTTTATCGAACCGGTGTATCGCCACGCGTCTCGCAGCGACCACTGAGTGAAGCGCGCAAGAAGTAGTGATGACTTCTTGCGCGGCACCGTCTCTTGGAGCTTTTCGTGGGGACGTGATAGAATCAGGGACCTTCGGAGGAGTAGCATAATTGGTAATGCAGTAGTCTTGAAAACTACCGCCCACGGGCTTACAGGTTCGAGTCCTGTCTCCTCCGCCATTTTTCCGCCTTTATTTACAGGGGTTTTGCGTTCCCGCGCCCGCCGTTGTGCAAATGTTGTGCTCGCGTTTGCCTGAATCCCCTTTTCCATGCCGACTATCAGACTGCCTAATGCCTGCTCTTGCGCCTTGGCGTAGACGTTCATGGACAGGTTCACATCGGAATGGCGGGCAAGCTGCATGACTTCCTTGGGGTTCGCCCCCTGCGCGACAAGGTGACTGACGTAAGCCACCCGTAAGGCATGGAAATTGACTACCCCTTCCCGCGTTTCCTTCTCGATTCTTGCCGCAGTAAGATCATCGTCCATCGTGCGGGACGGATTGCGCGGGACGTAAAGCAACGGGTTCCCCGGCATCTGACTACGATCAGACTTGCGGGCATAGCTTGCCGCGTACTTGCTTGCCGCCGCCCCGCTCTCGATACCCGCTTGCAGTTCAGCAACAAGGGACTCGGTAAGCGGCTGGAAAGCCGCTTTGCGGTTCTTTGTGATCTCGGGCCGGAGATTCAGCCCGCCGCGCACTACGTCCAAATCTCGCGGTTCGAGCAAACGCAGTTCCTTGGCCCGCAGCCCGCTTAGGAATGCCACGCGGTAGAGCAAGCTACGCTCCGGTGGAGCGGCTTCCAGCAGGCGGATAATTTCCTGTTGCGTTACACTGCGCCGCGTGCGTTTCGGAGTACGATCAAAGCGACCCAGGTTGCGCAAGGGATTGGCATCCATGAATTCCCGCTTCACACACCACCCGAAGAATGATCGTAGGTACTCCGCTTCATTGCTTACCGTCTTGCCTGCAAGCCCGCCGCGCAACTTCTCATGCAATGCCTGTTCCACCACGGGCAGACAATGATCGCAGTCGCCGAGTGTCTCTGCCTTTAGCACGGTCTGCCACCATGTCAAACTCTTGCGGATGAAGAGCGCGTGTTTTGTGTCCCAAGGGCGGCCACGCAAGCCGCCTTGTGATTCGCCCCACGATAGATACTCGGTAACGACTTCGGATAGCTTGCGCTTCTTGGCTTTGGCACTGGCGGGCGGGACTGCAATCTGCCCGCTCCGTATCGCTCGCTCGCGTGCCTCGTGTGCTTCCGCCATGATCTTGGTGTCGCGTTTGCTCGTCATGCCCGTGCAAGTCTGACGCTTGCCGTAGCGGTTCACGATCTGATACCGCCATTTGGGGTGAACCACGCCGCTCTTGTTTCTCGTCTGGAAAATGTAGGCCATTGGATTGCGTTCCCTTATTCAGCTTTCGTGCCGGATGGTGCCGACTTGCGGAGTTCCTTGATCCACGCAACGGCAGTTTCAATGATTTCCAGTTGTGTCGTGATTGCTGAATCAGGATTTTCCACGGGCGAAGGGGTAGCACGCTTTGCGGCTTCCGCTTTCTTTTCCGCGACGGAATACAAGTGTTTGTTAGCCAGCTCGATGGCCTTGTATATGGCTTCTGTCCGTGTCTCGTACTGAAACTGGTCTCTTATGCGCTTGACTATTTCAGACTCGCCCGCCCGCAGCCGTATGGTTACTTGGTCCGACTTCTTTGCTCGCGGAGACATGGGCGGACGCCCCCGCTGTTTTCCGGTTTCCTCGACACTCATTGGCATATCCTTAAAAGAGTCTTGTATCTTGTTTATAAGACTCTCATAAATCAGGCCATTTGTCAAGCCTCCTTTGCTCCCGTGCCGCCTTGCTTGCAGCTTCTTCCGCACGAGCTTGCACATGCGCCAGAATTGCCCCTACACGCCACAAACGCCGCGCCCCCATCTTCACACCCGGTGGAACTTCATTGCGCCCTACAAGCCGCCTCACAGTGCGCGTAGTAACGCCCAGCGTCCGGGCAAGTGCCATCTGGTCTAGCCATGTGTCGGCATTCATTCGCCCAAGCCCGTCAATGATATGGCGATTGTCGGGAATGGACTCCGTGTAGCCGTCCCAAGTAAGCACGATTGGCTTAGGCGCAGGGCGTTCAGCTAGATAAAGTTCAGTGACGGTGTATTCTGTCATCGGTACTCCCTTCTCCCCCGGTGGGGGTTATTTCCGTCAGTAAAGGCGACACACAAAATAATTTCGTACTCGTACACTAAGATATAGCAAAAGCCCGGTGTTCAAGGACGGCGCAGGGGGGAATCCCCCAGCAAGCCAATGAAGCTGCAAGACGCTCGAATTCAAGACGAATCCTTTGGTGAATTGAAAAGAAACACGTTCTGTCACTTGTTTTTGTAAAATCATCCCGTTTCCCGACGCTTTCTACTACAATCCCAAGACCGTATCTTTCTTAAATTTATTTATTTATAAAATAAAAAATAGAAAAAGAATAGTCTCGGCAATGTAGTAGAATTTGAGCCGATTTGACAAAAGCAAGTTACACTTTCTACTTTTTCAATGTGCTCTGAAATAGCCTGATCTCGCGTAGTCGAATTTCACTTGGATGCGGGCCACACTGATCCTGATCTTGGGCCTCTGTTGAAGTCGAATTGATCGGGATGAAATCCGATCTATTAATAGCACATTTTTTGCCCAAAGTTAAGCGCGGAATCGAGAAATTCTTCTCTTTTTGGGGCAAGCCTCGGATGCCACACACGAAGCCCGCCGTTCCGGGCTTGGGTGACTATACAGGGGGCGATGAACGCCGTTCAGAATTTCCGCAATGCGGGACGGAATGAACCGGGTTCAGGGCGTTATCAAATCAAAAGGCAGGGTTTTGATAATTACTATCAAACGCCACTATCAAGATCATTGTCGGCTACCCGGCCCCCACCCTGATCTTGCACGGCTGGATTATCAGCCGTTTGGCAAGGGTTCTGATCTTGTGCAAAGAGTCCAAGCCGCTTGGCAGGAACACTGATCTTGTATGGAGCCGCCGAAGAAAATCTATGGGCTGATGGCTTCACATTGCTAATCTTAATGCACGCGAATCCGGCGGCTTGCAAGCTATCCAGAGCAGCCAATATGCCCGAGCAGGGGAGTTAAATCCGATTGCTCTTCTTGCGGTTGCAGGATTCGCAAAGGATTTGAAGGTTTCTTGCGGTGTTACCGCCACCTTTGGAGACGGGAATGATATGGTCAAACTCAAGTGCCGTTTTCGATCCGCACTCGACGCACTTGCCCTCGTCCCGACGCCACACGAACATCTTGATTTCTTCAGGAATGACCGCGCGACGGTCAGCTTTCCGAAGTGAAGCTTCAACGTCGGCCAACTGTTGGAGTTTGTTGAATCGCTTCTCGTGTTTCCAGACAGCTTCCCGAACTAGGAGCTTTGCTTTATCGCAATCAATTGCGCCGGAATCTCGCATGAGTACTAAATAACGCTGGTAAATCCATATATCATCAAAATCTTTGGATTCTGTATCCGGCGGTTTGCCGAATTCCTTATAGACCCATTCCCGAAGTGAGATTCCCTTCTCGATGAAGATCGGGCTTTTCTTCTTTTTGGTTTGTGTGCGCATGGGGTAAGATGAGCGGCCCCCGTGGAACGTCCAATCCTCATACTCATAGTTTGCTTCTTTTATAAGTGCTATAAGTTGAATTGGTTCAGTGGCAGAGCACATGAAAAGCGGAAAAGATAGGCGAATTCTTACTTCGTAAGGATAGTCGAGAAAGCGAGCATTTCTATGATCTTCCATAATCTGACGAATGATCGTCACTGGCATCGCTTGGCTCCCGAATCTCCATGAGCCGGAGCAATCGCTCCAGTTCGGCTCGCCTTTGTAATGAACAGGAAGTGTCTCATTTCATCAATTCGCAGTAGACCACCTCCAAGTTTCTCCCATTTAGGTGGATTTCCAAGCCATAATTAATTGCTAGGTTGGCTCGATACGCGCCGTATATCTCGACCCAAAAAACCGTTGGATTCGAGGCATCATTGCTCCGCCATTGATAGCCAGTTATGGCATAGTCCATCGGTCTGCCGGGTGCGCCGTGAATTCGCGATACCGAAATCTGCCGTAATATGGCCTTTCTCGATAGCTCCACTAAGTCACGTTCCAGAGACTGCCGGGCAGCTTCTTGAATCTGCGCCTCTAGTTCCTGTTGCTGTGCTTCCCATTCTCCTTGTTGCACTTCAAAGTCCCGGTGTGTTGCCTCTTGTTTTGCATAATCCTGATCGTAATAGTCTTCCGGCCAATCCTGTTGTTGGAAAACTGGTTGCGGGTGTGATTCCTGTTGGGCCTTGATTGCTGGGGCGCGCTTCGGAACCGCGCTCTGAGTAATCGGCTTTTGGGAAACTGCCTGATTCGAGGGCGGGGAATCGTTTGCTGGAGGAAATAGGGCTGCGAGTTCCGCAAACAAATCCGGGGGAGCGTTCCTCGTGATATACGCTACAACTACGGCCGTTAGCAGCACCGTCGCCACAATAAGAAAAGGGTTGTTGCCGTTCGATTGCGTTGCCATCGTTTCATACCTTGCGTTGCGGAGTTAGTTCTCGCGGTGATGGCGACGCAAAAAAGAGGGAACGCCATCCGCCCGCGCTCCCTTACGGGGCTTCCACGCCCCACCCAAGAACGCAACGCAAGACGGCGCTCCCAGATGGGAGCGCCCGTACTTGCGTGGTTCTTGGGTTTGCGCCAATGGCGCGTGTGGAAGTTTGTAAGGGAACCACCCATAGTTCAGACGCTGAAAAACAGCTATGTCAGATAATCAAACCTATTTACGGATTCCTCCGGTTGTTACAAAACGTGATCTTAGCCCGACCGACACGCCAAGGCAAGTCGCCGCCTACTTCATGGATTCGGCCACCTGTACGATCAGCCGCCGGGCTTCCGGGGTGAGAGTCGGCCACAATTCGTGCAACTGCGCCAAGGTGCCGTCGTGATCGTGTAAGCCGCTTTCCACCGCGCCTAAAGCCGTTGTGCAAATATTGTGTTCCGCCGTTTTCCGGTGATGGTGTTCGACCTGTCCGCCGCCTGTCCGGTTCGACTCGGGCGGGCGGGGTGCGGTATCGTAATCGTGTCCGTCATTCAGGGGCATTTGTCCGGTTGTGTCCGGTGATTGTCCCGAGTTGTACAAGTCCATTAACGGCAAAGGGTTAGGTTCGAGTCCTGTCTCCTCCGCCATTTGAAATTTTTGCCCCGCCTTTGGACCGTCGCTCGGCCATTTCGACGACGAGCGCGGGGCATTGTCCAAGAACGTTCTTGGGGAACACTCCCTGAACACTGTACTACTGTACGATCTTGAAAACTACCGCCTACGGGCTTGCAGGTTCGAGTCCTGTCTCCTCCGCCATCTTGTTTCTTCCCCCTTATTCCGCTGCCGGTTCCCGTGGTCCCAGGCCGGCTTTGCCGCTGTGGCCGTATTCGTCGGAGTCGAGGTATTCCTGTCCGTCGAGCGGGGGGCGTTCGGAGGCGGGGCGCCATTTGAACTCCTTGTCGTAGGGGTCCAGCGCTTTCTGCGGATCGAATACCTCCGGATGGACCGGCAGCGCGGCGTAGGGTTCGGCGTTGGCGGCGTCGACCGTGAACAGGTCGGCGAGGTCGCTGGCGCAGCCGTCGTATTGGTTGAGCGCGGGCATGCCGAGGATGCTGAACATCGTCTTCAGGATGCTGCCCATGCTGGCGTGCGTGTGCGATATGTAGTCGCGCTTGGCGTAGGGGCTGATGACCATGCAGATGGAGCGATGCGCGTCGACGGTGTCGGTGTAGCCCTGCGCGTCGTCCTCGGTCACGAAGATGGCGGTCTCGTGCCACCATTCGCTGTGGCTGATCAGTTCGACCAGGCGGCCCAGCGCGAGGTCGTTGTCGGACATGAAGGAGCCCCAGAAGGGGTAGCCCGCATCGATGCGCTCGCCGGCGCCGTGGTCGTTGGGCAGCATGATGGTAATCACGCTGGGAAAGGGCTCGTTGCCGCTGGCCCAATCGCGGTGGAAGCGCTCCTCGAATCGGTCCATGCGGAACTGGTCGGGGATGTCCGTGTTGTAGGTGGCGTAATCGCGCGCGGTGTTCTCGAACAACGCCTGCGGCATCGGGTAATTCACCGGCAGGCGGATGCCCGAGTCGGTGTAGTCGGCTTCTTCGTCGCCCGGGGCGAACTCGAAGCCCAGCCCGAAATTGAAGAAGCGGACCTCGCTCCGCTCGAAATGCTCCCAGATGCTCCCCGCCTCGTTGTAGTCCTCGGGATAAATCGCGCCGGAGGAACCGGTGAACAGGAAGTTGCCCGGGCCGCGTCCGCGCGCATGCTCGTTCTGGCGGGCCTCCATGAACTCGTTGGGATAGGTGCCCACCAGCCAGCGGTGGCCATCGGAACTGTGGTCGGAATCGCAGTAGTAGTTGTCGCTGATGGCGAAGCGCCGGGCGAGCGCGATGTGGTTCGGCATGAGCACGACGTCCTTCACCGAGCGGCTCCCGTCGCCGCTGAAGACATCCACCGGCTTGCCGAGGCGGCAGTTCTCTTCCGAGCCCCGGCCGCCGGGCAGCGCGCCGAACACCTCGTCGTACGTGCGGTTTTCTTTCGTCACATAGATCACGTGCTTGATCGGGCTGGCCCACGCGCCCGCGCGCTGCGGCGGCACGGGGAATCCCTCCGGGCGCGGGTCTGCATCGGGTTCGACAAAGCGCACATTGTTGCGAACGACCTGCGCCGTCGCGGCGGCCTGCGCGTCAACGTCCTCCGGCAGCGTGATGATGTTCACATAGCCGCGCATGAGCGCCCCGATGCCGGTCGGGTCGCCGGGTGCATGGTTGGGCCCGGCATTCGGACCCGAGCCGATGCCCTTGGCGCAGGCGACCACGAGGCGCTTGCCGTCCGCCAGCGCTGCGAGTTTGGCCGGAAACCACGCCGTGGGTATGTGCCCCATAAATTCGTGCTCTGGAATCCGGATGACGCCCACGGCATTGATGCCCGCCTCCGCCACATACAGGCGCGTCTTGTCCGGCGAAAGCGCGAGGCCGAACGGAATGACGCCGCGGAGGTGAGCCGCCTCGGGGGCCAGGTGAAGATCGATGTCCTGCACCCGGTCGCCCGTGTGCGCGTCGATTACCGTGATGCTGTCGTTGCTACCGTTGGATACGTACGCGAAGTCTTCGGTACACACGATCGAATTCGGACTGCTGCCGCCCACGGCCGGAAAGTCTTCCAGTGTCTCGCCGACGAGATGCCCGGTCTTGGTCTTGTGAATCACGCGCTCGTTCCCGCGCTCGGTCAGGTCGACGGTCCACACCGACATGCCGAGGATGTCGTTCGGCGATCCCAGCCCTGGGACCACGGCATCCTCGATCTCGACGCCCTCCTCGGCCTCGTCGGAAGGCACGCCGAAGGGCGGAAAGTGCAGGCGCGTGGGCTTGTCGTCCTTCGTCCGGATGGTCGAGTACTCGAACATTCCGACGTTTGCCACGAACGCGCGCGTGCCGTCGGGCGAAAGCGCGATGCCGAAGGGATAGCGGCCCACCTCGATGGACGTGAGCACTTCCTGCTTCTCGACATCAATCACCAACATCCGGAAGTTCGACTGGTCGACCGCGTAGATCGTCTTGCCATCGGGGGACAGGCGCAAATCGCCCAGGTAGCCCGCGCGCACATAGGCGTCCGCCGTGCGGTGCTTGCAGTCCAGCCGAAAGGTCTGCGTCGCCGTGGCCAAATCGACCGCCATCAGGCTCCAATCGCTGCCGCCCGCCACGTACACCGTCTTGCTGTCGGGCGAAATCGCCAGCCCCATGAACGCCGCATCCAGCACCCCGTCGTCGTTGGTCACGTCGTCCGGGAAAAACCGCACCGTCGGCGCGTCCGGATCGGTCAGGTCGAGAATGCTGAGCTGCGCGCCATCGTTGCTGACGGCCACGGCGTAGCGGCCGTCCAGGCTCAGCGCAAGTCCGAAGGGATGGGGGCGCACCTGCACCATCGGACCCGCCGGCGTAATCAGGCGGCCATTCGGCAGCACGGTCTCGCCGCCGGGGTTGCGCTCGGTATAGCGCTCGCCCGAGGGTGACTGCATCAGGGGCGCGGCCTGGGCGTAGGCCGCGAAGATAATTGCTGCAAAGGCGATCCAGCGCATAGTCATACTCTTTCCTTTGGGGTGCGATGAAATCGAGTTTAGCACACGGCCGCCGCAGTGACACGACCGAAAAAGAAGCGCGGCGTGGCCCTGGGGAATGGCCACGCCGCTGGGGAGGAAACCGCTTGGGGCAGCGGTTGAAGAGGGGCGGATTTACACGGAGAACTGGCCCACCAGCTGGTGCAGGCCGTTGGCGAGCTGCGTCAGGTGGCTCGAGGATTGATTGAGTTCCTCGGCGCTGCCGCGCGTTACGGTGGCGGCGCGGTCGACTTCCGTCACGGTGGCCGCGAGTGCGTTCATGCCTTGCGATGCCTCGGCGGCGTTGCGTGCGATTTCGTTGGCGCCCTCGGCGAGTTCGGTCACGCTTTGCGAAATTTCCCGCACGCGGGCAATCGCCTGCTGCACGTTCGCCGAGACTTCATTGGCGCCCTGGGCCGCTTCCTGCACATTGCGCGACACCTCGTCGCCGCCGCGTGCGGCCTCGCCCACGTTGCGCGAAATCTCGTCGATGGTCGCGGTCTGCTGTTCGACGGCCGCGGCGATGGTGGAGAACGCGCCGTTCACCTTTTCGATGACCCCGACGATGCCGCCGATGGCGGATACCGCGCTGCCGGAAGCCTGCTGCATGCCTTCAATCTGCTCGCGGATTTCGTCGGTGGCCTTGGCGGTCTGCCGCGCGAGTTCCTTCACCTCGTTGGCGACCACGGCAAAGCCCTTGCCGGCCTCGCCCGCCGATGCAGCCTCGATGGTGGCGTTCAGCGCGAGCAGGTTGGTGCGCGTGGCGATGTCGGTGATGAGCTCGACCACGCGGCCCACTTCCTTGGCCGAAGCACCGAGATGATGGATGGTCTCGGAGGCGGTATCGGCGCTCGCCGATGCTTCCCGCGCCAGGCCCGCGGCTTCCTGCGTATTGCCCGAAACCTCGCGCAGCGATACCGACATCTCCTCGGTCGCGGCAGCGACGGTGTTCACGGCGACTGAGGTTTCCTCGACGGCCGCGGCAATGGTATTCATGTTGACCGTGAGTTCCTCGACGGCGACGCCGACGGTGTTCAGGTTCTGCGAGGCCTCGTTGGCGTTACTCGCGGCGTTGGCCGAACTCGAGCTGATCTCCTCGATGGCCGCGGCCACGGTGCGCAGGTTGGACGATGCCTGTTCGGTGGCGGCCGCCGCGTTCGCGGCCCGCTGTGTCATCGAGTCCATGTCGTTCGACACCCCGGTCGAAGTTAGCGACATCTTGCCGGAGGAATCGGTGAGCACACCCGCATTGGACACGATTTCGCCGACAATGTCGCGCAGGTTGGCGGCCATGCCGTTGAGGCTGCGCGCCAGCATGCCCACTTCGTCTTCCTGGTCGATCTGCAGCGTGCCGGTCAGGTCGCCGCGCGCGACGGCCTGGGCGAAGGCGACGCCCTTGGCAATCGGGTTCGCCAGCATGATGGCGACCAGCAGCGCCACCACGGTGATAATCCCGCAGATGACCGCGCCAATCATCAGCGTGCGGCGCACCAGCACCGTGACGGGGGCCTGCACCTCTTTCAGGTCGATTTCCGAAATCACCGCCCAGGTCGCATCACCCACCTGCATCGGGGCGAAGGCCGAGAGCACAGGGTTGCCGTTGTAGTCGTCGATAATCCGCGTGCCCGATTCGCCCGCCAGCGCGGCGTCGGCCGCTTCCGTATCCACGCCGCCGGTGTCCGGGTGCGCGAAGGAGGCAATCACGCTGTGATCTTCCGGGTTCAGGTACGAGTCGGAGCGCATGAGGTGATCGGGACCAACCAGGTAACTTTCGCCCGATTCGCCCATGCCGGCGCGCATCCCCATCACGGCGTTCAGCCGGTCGATGGGCATCTGGAAAATCGCTACGCCGATCCGTTCGCCCTGGTCGAACACCGGTGCCGAAATGAAGCCGGCGGGCGCGTCGTAGGACGGAAGATACCGCGCGTAGTCAACGAAGCTTACGGCTGCCGCATCGGCATTTTTCGCGGCGCGATACGCGTCCGCCAGCCCGGTGTCGGACCACGGGCCCTTCTCGAGCGAGGTCGCGAAGTCGAGTTCCTTGTATTGCGTGTAGACCACGCGTCCGTCGAGGCCGACAAGGAAGATGTCGTACAGGCCGAATTCATCGAGGTAGCTGCGCAGCACCGGGTGCACCAGCGCGTGCTCATCATTATACGGCGCGGCATCATTGGCGCGGTCGAGCTTGTTCTTGGCGCCCAGCGGATGACGGTTCGCCGCGATGTAGGCATACTGCAGGGCGACGGACTCGTCGTCGAGTTTCGCGAAGACGGAATCCACGGGCGCGGTCTCGCCGGCGTTTTCCTCGGTGTAGCGCGTCGCGAACTCATCGGCGTAGTAGCGCCTGAGTTCGCTTCGCATCGTCGCCAGGGTTGCCGCGTCGATGTTCGCGTCGGTTGCATACGTCGCGAAGTTATCGGTGAGGCTGCGGGTCGCGGACACCACCATCAGGTTCTCCGAGAAGGTAGTCAGCTGAGACTTCAGGGCGTCGAAGTACGCCGTGACCTGGGCCTGTTTGAGTTCGGAGACTGCCTCCAACTGCGCGAACGACTTTTCCATCAAGGATTCTTCGGCGGTCCAGGTCGCGAAGAATCCCAGAATCAGCAGGGGGATGAGGCCGACGCCCAGGAACAACCCGACCATCTTTGGTTTCAGTCTGATGTTTTTGAGGCTGAGCTTGTTCCAGCGCTTGGTCTTGTCCGTAGCCACGATTGAATCCTCCATATTCGCCGTCCATTCGGCGCTATGAGGTATCGCAGCGGTCATGCCAAGTCGTTAAGTGGCGCGATGGCAACAGGTTATGCGTTTTGTCCGGATGGGAGGGGGTATGACTGCAGTCATGCTGATATTGGCTGGATTGCGTAAATCATTCCATTGCAATGGGTTGTGATGACTTGATGCGAGGCACGAGGTGACTGGCGTCATAGCGCGTCAACGTTTCGATGCGGTTGCGACGTATCCCCATGAAATTCCAGCCACTGTGTGCTAGGATCCGCGTTTTCGATTTTGAATCGCGGCGGCACGCCGTGGTGTCTTTCATTCAGGCCTGTCGGCAGCTCGAGGGAGCGGGAGCCGGAAGGCGATTCACCAAGTCCAACGCTACGGACCGGAGTCACGAAACATGCAGAAGTTTCTGGGAGTATGTGCAGCCACGGTGCTGCTTGCGGGCGCGGTCTATGCCGATGACGCGCCGAAGGCGAAGAACATCATCGTCATGATTGGCGATGGCATGGGCTTCAACCATGTTGATATCGGCAGCTTGTATGAATACGGCGAGACGGGCAAGGAGCCCTACGAGTCGTTCGATTCCTACGGCGTGGCCACCTATGGCGTGGGCGGAGGCTACGAGCCGGACAAGTCGGGCGACTTCGACTACCTGAAAAAGCGCGCGAACGATTCGGCCGCGACAGCCACGCAGATGGCTTCCGGGGTGAAGACCTACCCAGGCGCCATCGGCGTGAATCCGGAAAAGGAACCCGTGAAGCTGATTACCGAGTCCGCCTATGAGGCAGGCAAGGCGATGGGCGTTGTCACTTCCGTCATGTTCAACCACGCCACGCCGGCGGCCTTCGTCGCGCATGTGCCGGGCCGCACCGAATATCACGACATCGCCGTGCAGATGCTCAATAGCAACGCCCGCGTCATCATGGGCGGCGGCCATCCGCTGTTCGACAAGGAAGGCAAGCCGACCGAGGCCAAGGCCCCCGACGGCGCGCCGTGGGAGAAGAAGGAAGACGATCCCTTCAGCCGGGTCGGCGGCGCCGACATCTGGAAGCAGCTGACCGAAGGCACGCTCGGGAATGATTTCGACGGCGATGGCGAGGCGGACCCGTGGACGCTCGTGGAGAGTCCCGAAGACTTCGCCAAGCTTGCTGCGGGCGAGACGCCGAAGCGGGTGTTTGGCCTGGCGCGCACGGGCACGACCCTGCAGGTGGAGCGCGCGGGCGACCGCGATGCGGCTCCGTTCACCGACCCTTTCCTGGACACCGTGCCCAAGCTGGAGACCATGGCGGTGGGCGCGCTGAATGTGCTGAACCAGGACCCCGACGGTTTTATGGTGATGATTGAGGGCGGCGCCATCGACTGGGCCAGCCACGCGAACGTGGCCGGCCGCCTCGTCGAGGAGCAGATCGACTACAACAAGACCATCGCGGCCGTGTGCAAGTGGGTGGAGGAGCACAGCTCGTGGGACGAGACGCTGCTCGTCATCACGGCCGACCACGAATGCGGCTATGTGCTCGGGCCGGGCAGCGAGCCCGCCTTGAACCCGATCGAGAACAAGGGCCAGGGCGTCATGCCGGGCTTCGAGTTCCACAGCGGCGGCCACACCAACCAGCTCGTGCCGATGTACACCAAGGGCGTGGGCTCCGGCCAGTTCTCGAAGTACATCGAGGGACAGGATCCCAAGCACGGCCAGTACATCCACGACACCGCCATCCACGAAGTCATGCTTTCGGTCCTGTAACTATTCCGCTTCCGCGGTGCGGGCGTCGATACTAATCGCGCCCGCGCCGCGTCCGAGCACCAGAAGCAGTCCGCCGAATATCGACAGGTTCTTCATGAACTGAATCTGCTGCATCTGCGCAGCCTCGCCTTCCAGCGCCCAGAAATTGTGGAAGATGAGCGTGGCGGGAATGAGAAACACGATCAGCAGCAGCGCGCCGATGCGGGCCTTGTAGCCCAGGAAGAGCGACGCGCTACCGGCCAGCAGGAACACGATGGCCCCCGCCAGAAACACCGGCGTCGCCGTCGTCATCCCCGCCGAGGCCATGTAGGCCGCGACGCCGGAGAAGTTGAAGATCTTATTAAACGCGCTCAGCAGGAAGATCGTGCCGAGTAGAATCCGGCCGACGACGGGCACATAGGTTTCGAGTGTCTTTTCCATGGGGATAATTCTCCTGTGGGTTGTGATGTGTTCTGAACGGGGCTTACTTCGCGAAGCTCAGTTTGCCCGCCGTGAGCGCCGCCACCTTCGCGATGTTTGCGCCGTGGTGGCGTGCCGCCGCCAGCTGCGCCTCATTCGCGCCTTGCGGCTGCATGTCCTTGTCGTGTGTCTGGGCATAAGCGCCCCACTGCAGGCCGCCGTCGCGGTAGCCGGGCGTGTGCTTGGGGAAGGGCACCAGCACCATGCCGAGTTCCGCCAGGTTGTTCATCATCGAAAGCATGGTGAGTTCAGCACCACCGCCCGCGCCGCCGAAGTTCGAGCCCGTCGCGAAGATCGCGCCCACCCGGCCACTCAGTGCGTCTTTCATCCAGAGGCCCGAGGTGACGGTGTCGATCAGTTTTTTGATTCGCCAGTCCGGGCCGCCCATATGCACGGGAGAACCGAAGACCACCGCATCCGCCGCCAGGAAATCCTCGGCCGTCGCTTCTTCCGCCGCCTTGACCACGACCACCGCGCCTTCGTCCTGCGCGCCTGCCGCAATCACCTCGGCCATCTTCTTCGTGCTGCCGTAATCCGTCGCGTAGACCACCAAAACGTTGCTCATGGCTCAATCCTCTCCTCGTTGCCTGCGGCGCTCGCCGCAGATGGTTGTTGAAACAAGTAATAGCGCAAAAAAATTTCTAGCCGGCCGGGCGGTTCCGCGCGGCATCCAGCAGGGAAATGAGCTGGCGCAAGCGCTTCTCGCCGAGATGCGCCAATTGCTTGTGGTGCAGATCCTTCAGGGCGTTGTCCAGCGGGGCAATGGCGTGTAATCCGGATGGTGTGATACGCGCCACCACCACGCGCCGGTCGGCCGCATCGCGTTCGCGCTCCACATAGCCGCGCGCCTCGAGCCGATCGAGCAGGCGGGTCACGTCGGGTACCCGATGCACCATGCGCTTGCTGATATCGCTGCACATCAGACCGTCCTTGCCCGCGCCCCGCAGAATGCGGAGCACGTTGTATTGGGGTCCCGAAAGGTCGGCCTCTTTCAGCAGCGGCATCGACTCATCGCTCAGATCCTGCGCGAGTACCACAAGACTCAACACGGCCTCGGTCTCCAGGCTCTCGAAGGGCTTCGTCTGGTGCAGACGCTCTTGCAATGTGTTCTTCATGGCTTCATATTACATGTTTTAACAACCATTGTCAAGACAAATTCTGTGTTCCGCACGGATGGGGCGAATGTCCCCATGAGCCGAGGTTGGCGGTTCGCCCACGGGACTGTACTCCGGCGCCACCATCTTCGCGCCAAGATGGCTCGCGGTACGCTTGCCTTACCGGCCGCGAAATTCGGACCGAAGATAGCCCACCTCCGTCATTGCGAGCGAAGCGCGGCAACCTCTTTGACGCGATTGTTTCAAGAGGGCTCGACGGAGTCTTGCCCGACTGCGCAGCCATCTTCTTGCAGCTTCGCTGCCTTGGAGTGCGCAAGACTTGCTTGCGCTTTCGTGGAGGGAGCTTGCTCCCGGCGTCGTCGGGGCGACCGCGATCTCCGTGCGAGCGACGGGAGCTGTTCGCTCCCTAAGCAAAGCGGGAGCTTGCTCCCGCACTCC
>WGMK01000042.1 GCA_016125095.1 Candidatus Hydrogenedens sp.
AGGCATCGCGGGGTCTCCTGCGTAAGTTGAAGTACTCAAGAAACCTCATCTTACCGCAAGGCCCCGCGGTGTCCTCTACACCATCAAGACCTGAACCGAAGCACAGGACCGCCTGTTGCACTTAGTGTTTGAATCTGCCATATGCCACGAGCATGTCGGTCCTGAACGCGAATGGCACGAGGACGAAAAGGCCTTCGCGATGGCCATGGCCAACCTGGTTTCGCTCGCTTTGGAGCGCGCCGCCCGCCGCAAGGCGGAGCAGGAACGCGAATCGCTGGCGTCTCAGCTCTTGCAATCGCAGAAACTGGAGGCCATCGGCCGCCTTGCAGGCGGCGTCGCGCACGACTTCAACAACATGTTGACAGTCATTCTCGGCAACGCGGAGTATGTGTTGGGCACGTTCGACGCGGACGACGATCGGCACGAAAGCATGGTGCAGCTGATGCGCGCGGGCCAGCGCTCGGCCGACCTGACGCGCCAATTGCTGGCGTTTGCGCGCCGGCAAGCCGTAGAGCCGCGCGTGCTGGATATCAACGACAGTATCAGCCATACCTTGAAAATGCTGGGAAGGCTCTTGGGCGAGGACATCCGCCTGGTCTGGAAGCCGGGTGCGGACGCCGGTAAGGTATTGATCGATCCTGCTCAAATCGACCAAATGCTCGCAAACCTGACCATCAATGCGCGGGACGCCATTCGGGGCATCGGCACCATCGTGCTCGAAACGGGCTCGGCGACGCTGGATAAGGATAGCCTGCCGAACGAAGACGACCTCGTCGCCGGGTGCTACACCGTCATTTCAGTATCCGACACCGGCTGCGGCATGGACGCGGCAACACAGCAGCGCATCTTCGAACCCTTCTTCACCACCAAGGCGCAAGGAGAAGGTACGGGTTTGGGTCTCGCGACCGTCTATGGTATTGTTTCACAAAACAATGGCTATATAAAAGTATATAGCGAGCCTGGCCATGGTGCCATTTTCAAGATTTATCTACCAACGCAGGCGGATGGAACCCCCCAAGCCAGCGCACCATCGGGAGAGAGCACGACATTGAGAGGTTCTGAAACCGTATTGCTGGTCGAGGACGAGCGGTCGCTCATGGAACTCGCGCAGCGCATGCTTGAGAGACTCGGCTACACGGTGCTTCCTGCCTCATCGGCCGACGAGGCGCTTGTATTGGCCACGAGCTACGATGGGCGGATCGACCTTCTGCTGACCGACGTAATCATGCCGGAGATGAACGGCCGCGATGTCTGGATTAAGGTGGCGGAAAAGCGCCCCGGCATACGATGCCTGTTCATGTCGGGCTACACCGCCGAGGTCATTGCCCACCAGGGCGTGCTGGAAGAGGGCGTGCATTTCCTGCAGAAGCCGTTCACGCTTAAGGGCCTCGCTGCAAAGGTGAGGGAGGCCCTGGGCGACAGCGAAACCGCCTGAGCCGTCAGACCTTCTTTTCCTCGACCGGCGACAGCGACGCCAGGGATTCCTCCGGATTCCACTTGGGCTCGTAGGCATCCATGATTTTGGCGATCTGCTTGCTGAGCTTGTCGTCGCCAAGCACCTGATTCAGCAGCCAGAGCAGGCGCTTTCCCGTGTCCCGGCTCATCAGATGCTCCATTTTGCAGGCATCGCCACGGGCCGTTTCATCCTCGACACCGAGCATATCGGTGAAGAAATGCGACAGGATGACGAAGTTATGCTCCACGGAACGGGCGATCTTCTGGCCTTCCTCGGTAAGCAGCAAGAACCGGTTCGGGTCCTCAGCCACCCAGCCGCGCTTCTTAAGCTGCGAAAGCGCCATCGAGGCGGCGCCGCGCGAAACCTCAAGCATTTCAGCCACGTCGGTCGAGCGCGCGTACCCCAAGTCGTTCCGAAGGCTGTCGATAGCCATCAGGTAGTGCGCCATCGAGTGCGAAAGCGGATTGTTCTCAAATTCACGCCAATGGCTGGCGTCGTTGACTTCGACAGTCACTGGTCATCCTCCGTGTGCAAGGGTTTAGCGAGCGGAATTGTAGCACCTCGGCTCCCCCCGTCCAAGTGCGCGGTCCTTCCGCTTGCCGGCCTCTGGCTTCTGGAGTCGGACTAGTTCGCCGATGCCACCTCGTCGAGCGCGTAACCCGTATTCGGATCGACCTTCAGGTTCAGGTTCTCGTCGTTCTTCACGTAGAAGATGAAACCCTGGCTCATTTCGTCCACGGTTTGCGGTCCGTAGCGCACTTCCTTCGTCGGATCCGGGTTGTAGGGATTGAAGGGACTGTTGTCGAAATGCGCCACGCATTCCACTTCCGTGCCCTTCGGCAGGAGCTTGTCGCCAGGATTTACGTAGTAGGTCAACTGCCAGTCGAAGTTGTAGTTCGGCAGCGACAAGAGCGTCTCGCGGGTGCCGTCGGGGTAATTGGCGTAGAAGGCCATGTCGCGCCCGCGCACGTGCATGTGCGAGAAGAGCGCCAGCAGCGTGACGTCGTCCTGGATGGTGGCCGTTTCGACGGTTTCGTGGGCGCGCTCGAAGGGCGGAATCTTGAGCGGGCGCGCGTCGAGGATGTTGTAGTACGTGCGCTGCTTCACCGGGTTCTTGGAGAAGCGGAGCCCAACCATGGGCGTGTCGAGTTCAACTTTGCCGGTGGTGACGTAGTGAATCTGCAAGCCCATCATGCTGCCCTTGGGAATCACAATGGCAACGCCCGGGGCCACCTCGGTTGGCATGCCGCCGGGCACCGTGCCGGTGATGAAGTTCTGGCTCTTGGTGAACTCGAAGGAGTTGCTCGCGTAGAACAGGTTCGCGTGGTGTATCACCTTCGGATTGGTGGACTTGATCTCGATGCCCTCAACGTAGGTATCGTGTTCAAACTCGTAGGGTAGCAGCACATAGCGGTAGGGAATGAAACCCGTCTTGGGCAGCGCGCTGGGCATGGCGGCCTTGACGATCACGTCGGGGTTAATCGACCACTCGTCGGCGGCGGGGAATTCCGGAAGCGGCGGTAGTTTGGACGGATCGCCCTCGGGCGCCCCCCCGGCTACCCATTGCTCGATGAGCAGCTTGTCGGAATCCGGCATGCTGCGGTCGTCGGTGAACGTCCCGTATTCCGGATGCGCGTACCACGGGGGCATCCGCTCGTCGCGCACGACCTCGGCGATCATGTCAGCCCGGCGGGAGGCCTTGGCGTAGTTGTCCAGCGAGAACGGCGCATTGCCGTTCTGGCTGTGGCACTGCAGGCAGTGCTGGTTCAGGATCGGCGCGATGTCCTCCGAGAAGGTCACGGGCTCGGCCGGTTCGGGCAGCGCGGGATAGGTAATCAGGCAGCCTTCCGCCACGGTGGTGGGGGTCTCCACCGCCTCGCCCGCGAGCAACTGGTCCAGCGTTACTTTGAGGTCTTGGCGCGTGGGCTCGGGCCGCACTCCGCCAAGGCGGAACTGGTCGTCCACACGGCCGCGGTATCGCAGCACCATGTCGCCGTCCAGCACGGCCACCTCCGGCGTCCGGGTGATGCCGAGGGCCTTGGCGCAGGCCCCCGTGTCGTCATTGACCATGGGGAAGAACACCTGGTACTCAAGGGCGAACTGGGCCACGTCGATGATGTTGTCGGCCGGGCTCACGTTGACCCCGACGAACTGGATGTCATTGTCGCGGTAGGTATTGTCGAGTTCGGCCATGGCCCCCATGTACCGCTGGGCGACCGGGCAGGTGTTCGAGAAGAAGTACAGCACGTAGAACTTCTTCGCCCCGAAATCCGCAATTGTACGCGGCAGATAGCGCATGTCCTTGAAGGTCGGGACTTCGACCTTGTCGCCGGGTTCCACACTCCAGGCGGAGCCGGACGCCGCCATACCTGCCAGCAATGCTAACCATACCCATCGCGCCACGTCTGTACCCTCCACAAGTGTTTTCGCGCACGTACGCTAACACGAATCACTAGGCCTGTCAATAACGTACGCTGTTCTTTATTCAGGGTTTTAGACTCGCCTCGGGGGGTATTGGGTTTCACGCGTAATCAGCCTGCTGGCTTGGAGCGCCCCGAGCGCCGGAACGGCCCGAAGGTCTCGAGATAGTACGAGAATGCGAGGTCATCGAGACTCGGATCGATGGCCACGTGCAGGCGCAGGTGCATGGCGCCCGTGCACAGGGCGTCCGGCTGCTCCAGCCATTGCCCGTCTTTGAAGAGGCGCACGCTATAGACCGGGAACGCCGCGTCGATGTCAGCGCGGCTGCGCAGGCGTTGTCCAGCGCGGATAAGCCGGACCGCCGACGGCAACCAGGGTTCGGGGCTGCCGCCGCGTGCGGGCGGACTCACGACCACGTCAACGAAATAGAATTGCCAGCCGCGGACCTTGACCCGCGCCTCGACCGCTTTCCAATCCTGGAATGCATTGCCCCCGCCGGGCTCGCGCCGCAGGGTATCCGAGGGGGGAGGCGCCGGCATGACGCCTTTGACCTGGGCCGACGCGCCGGCGAGCGCGCGCCCTTTGGCTTGCAGGGGGGCGACTTCGAGCCGGCTGTGCACCAGCGCGGGCACGAGCAGCAGGGCGAGGTAGCCGCCGGTCGCCACGACGATGATGGCCCCGGTAGCGCCGCCAAGATAGCCAAGAAGGGTCAGGAGCGCTGCCGCGGCACACACCATCGTGGTCAATACTGAGGCCACCAAGGGGAATTCATGGGGCTCTTCCCCCTCTTCCTCGGCTGCGGGCGCACGCAACACGCTGTCGAGCGCGCTGTTGTGCGAGCCTCCGGACGAATTGAAGGAATTGAACGAGTCGCCGTTTTCGGAAAGCAGGAGCACAGGTGTCGGATTGGCAGGCTCAGCGCGCTTGCGGCGTACACGATCGGCAGCGCGGCGCGCCTTGTCATAAAAATGCTGGTCGGCGAGTCGTTCGAAAACCTTGATGGCCTCGTCGTATTCCTCGAGCCGCTCGAGGCAGAGGGCGATGGGAAAGAGAATACGCGGCTGGCCCGGAAAAGCATCATCGACTTCGCGCAGCAATCGCAGCGCGGCGAAGTTTTCTCCGGCGCGGAACAAGTCGTCCGCCTGCCGGAACCGTTTTTCTGCGTCCTTGCGTCGCAACGCTACTCCTCGGCAGTGTGCTAGGTCCGGCCGCTTTGTAGCAGACATGGCCGTCCGGATTCCAGACGACGGCCAAGCTGCGACCGGTAAACGCGGAAAATCGGCGGGGCGTTGGGAAGTTGACACGCCCCCTCTCCACTTGATAAGCTTTCGGTCCATTCGAGCGGAGGCGTAGTTCAGTCGGTTAGAACGCCGGCCTGTCACGCCGGAGGTCGCGAGTTCAAGTCTCGTCGTCTCCGCCATTTACGAATCAACCGGTCAGGGCCAGCACGCCCTGACCGGTTTTTCGTTTTGCCTTGGGGGCGGCGTGGCCGCGTGCTGTAAATGGCGAGGGAGAATCCGCTAGCCTCCTCGTTAGAGAGCAGAGGGGGGAACGGCCATGGCGGGGAGAACTTGGATCCGCATTGGGGGTATCGCGGCGGGCGCGCTCGGCGCCACGACTGCCGCCGTGTTCTATCTCGCGGGGCTGCCCGCATTGCACGTGGCGACCAGCTATACCGCGAAGGTAAACGGGAGCGCACTGTTCGTGGGCCGGCGATCACCCGATACGGTGTTCGGCCAGGAAACCGGCTTCCTCAACTTCGTGCACACAGATATTCAGAACGACGGCGTGGTGACCAGCGTCTTCGGACTTGCCCGGGAGCATGCCGTGTTCCGTCCGGGCATCGGCGTGACGCTGGATCATGGCAGGGTCGAACTCCCCCACACTGCGCCAGTCGAGCCAGTGTTTCCGGCTGGATGGGGCGCGCGGCCGTGGCCGCTGGGCGCCGCCACAGAACCGCTGCCGGAGGATTGGGGCATCGATGCAGCGGCCTTGACGGCGGCAATCGATTACGCCTTTTCGGAGCCGGGGCCGGAGCCGTGGCGTACCCGGGCCGTGGTGGTGGTGCAGCACGGACGGCTATTGGCAGAACGCTATGCGGACGGCTTCTCGGTCGAGACGCGGCTGGCGGGCTGGTCCATGACCAAGAGCATCATCAATGCCCTGACCGGCATTCTGGTGCGGCAGGGCCAGTTGGACATCCATGCGCCCGCGCCCGTACCCGAATGGGCGGACGCCGCGGACCTGCGCCATGCGATCACGACGGATCAACTCTTGCGCATGAGCAGCGGCCTGGCCTTCGCCGAAGAATACTTCAATCCTTTTTCTGACGCCACGCAGATGTTGTTTATCCAGCCGGACGCCGCAGCCGTGGCCGCTGCGCAGCCGCTGGCCCACGAGCCCGATAAGGTGTGGTCGTATTCCAGCGGCACCACGAATATCCTCTCGCGCATCGTGCGGCAGACCGTGGGCGACGCGGATTACTGGGATTTCCCGCGCAGGGAGTTGTTCGAGAAGATCGGAATGTACTCCGCGCTGATCGAGCCCGACCCGAGCGGCACGCTGGTGGGGTCCTCGTTCGGCTGGGCCACGGCGCGCGACTGGGCGCGCTTCGGTCAGCTGTTCCTGCAGGACGGCGTCTGGGAAGGCGAGCGGATCCTGCCCGAGGCATGGGTGGCGTATTCGACCACCCCGACACCGCCGGCACCAAAGGGCGGCTATGGCGCGCAATGGTGGCTGAATGCCGGAACGCCGGAGCACCCAGAGGATCGGCCAATGCCGACGCTGCCGCCGGATCTGTATTTCGCCAGCGGCTTCGAGGGACAGCGGGTTTATGTGGCGCCGTCGCACGACGCGGTTATCGTCCGCCTCGGACTGACGCAGGGCGAGGAACTCTTTGACTTCGAGGGTTTCGCGCGACGGGTATTGTCGTCCTTGGCCGAGGTGTGATTCAGGGCAATTCCGCCAGCCCCGCCTCGACCGACATCTTCCCTTGATAGCCGAGTTCGCGGCGCGCTTTGGAGTCGTCGCAGATGAGTTCCTGCGCGAGGACATGGATGGCGGTACGCGGCAATGGCGGCTGCGAAGTCAGGCCGAGCAGGGTCCAGAGCGGCTCCGTGGTGTTGGCAATCAGCGCGGCGAGCCAAAGCGGCATGCTGCGGTTGCCCGGCTTGACGCCGATGGCGGCCAGCTGCGCGGTGATGAAGCCCTTGAAGATGACCGGCGGACCGTCAGTGACAAAATAAATCTCTCCCCCGCGCCCTTTCTCGGCCGCGAGCAAAAGGCCCTCGACCACGTTGGCGACATGGGTCGTGGTGTGCAGATAGTTTCCACCGCCGAACCAGTACCACTGGCCCGATTTCACGGCGGTGGCGATTTGCGGCAGCACGGAGGTATCGCCCTTGCCCCAGATGAGCGGCGGCCGCACCGCGACGGTGGTCAGGTCCGGGCCGTTCGCGGCGATAACGCGCTGCTCGGCGAGTCCCTTGGTGAGCGGATACAGCCCGGCGGGGTGCTCGGGATAGGGCCAGGTCTCGTCGGCATGGACAATAGGCGGCCCGCCTGCCAGCACGGCTTCCGTACTCACATGCACCAGCCTCGGCACACCTGCCTGCTTCGCGGCGTCGATGACGTTCTGTGTGCCCTGCACGTTGACCTCGTGGAAATCCTTGGCGGGCCCCCAGAGATTCACGTAGGCCGCCGCGTGAAACACGACGTCGCAGCCGCGCATGCCCGCGGCCATGAGCGCAGTATCCCCCAGTCCCGCGCGCACGGCTTCGTCTGCCCCGGCGTCGCGCACCGCCTGTGCAGCACTATCCGACCGCGCAAGCGCCGCAACCGCAACGCCCTGCCGCTTCAGTTCCGCAATGAGATTACGCCCGACGAAGCCCGACCCGCCGGTAACGAATGCCTTGTCCATGGATGACGCCTCCTGTGCCCCGGGGCAGTATAGCGGATTCACCACAGAGGCACAGAGAGCACGGAGAGAAGACCAAAACGACAAGAAAAACTGTACGGAAGCACGGAGTAAAAGTTCGGCCTTTCGTATTTACTCTGTGTCCTCCGTGCCTCTGTGGTGCATCTCTTGCTCCGTGGGCGCGTTCGCGCGGCGCTTGCGGCGCTGTTTCTGCTTGCGGATTTTTTCGGCCTTCAACTGCTCCGGGGTGAGCGCGCCGGAGGTCTTCGCGTCTTTGGCCTCCAACAGTTCGCACAGGCGCCGGCGGGCATAAAAACGGTTGAGACTCTGCGAACGGGCCTGCTGCATTTTCACCTCGAGGCCGGTGGGCCGGTGCTTGAGGTAGACGCATGAGGCCGTCTTGTTCACCTTCTGGCCGCCGGGTCCGCCTCCACGCACGAAGGACTCGTCGCAGTCGGACTCGGCCAGGCCGCATGCCGCCATGCGCTCGAACAGCTCCGCTTCTTTCTTGTCGGTTACGCCGAATCGGGACATCGCTCTTTCCTGCCAGGTTGCCGCGGCCGCCAGTATGCGCGCGGACGGGGCGGGTCTGCTACCATGCGCGCCATGCATACGGCCAACTCCACGACTCCGCGCGCCTGGTGGGCCGCCGCGCTCGCCGCGGCGGTGCTGTTGAGCCTGATCTCCGGGTTCAATCAGGTGAAGGCAATGGGGCTGAGCTGGCAGGAAGAGCACTACACGGCGCGGCTCGAGGCGGTGGCGGCGGGCGAAGCGGGCAGCCCCTGGCAGTACCGCGTGCTTTCGGACGGCCTGACGCTGGCGGCCATCCACGCGGCCGAAGCTGCAGGGGTGCAACGCGCGGCAGGCGTGACGATGGTGGCCATCCGCATCGCCCAGAACATCGCGCTGTTCTTGCTGCTCTTCGGCTACCTGAGCGCGGCGGGCGTGTCGGCCTATGCGGCACTGTTGGGCATGATGGCGCTGGCGTGGATCATGACGCTGACGAACTATAACAGCGACCTGGCCGTCAACACCTATACCGAGATCGTGCTGTATCTTGCGGCCGGCTGGTGCGTGCTGCTGCGCTGGTCGTGGCCCATCCTGCCGATGACCGTGATTGCGGCGCTGAACCGGGAAACTTCGGGATTGATTCCGCTCATGCTGCTGGCGTCGGCTTATGGCTGGACGGACCCACGCGAGCGGGTGGCAGGCTTGCGCATCGGCGCGGCGGCGCTTGCGGCCTATGGCGTCGTCTTTTGCGGGCTGCGGCTCTGGTTCGGCTCGCGCGGCTGGGAAGTGCACCCTTCGGGCGCGGTGCAGGGCTGGGCGCTGCTGCGCTACAACCTGACTTTCGACCGGAGCTGGGGGCATCTCGCCGGTACGTTTTCGCTACTGCCGCTGCTGGCGGTCTTCGGTTGGCGCGGTGCCCCTTCGGCGCTCAAGGCCTTTACCCTCGTCGTGCTGCCTGTGTGGATACCGGTGCACCTGCTGTTCAGCGCCGTGGCGGAGACCCGGCTGTTTCTCGTGCCGCTGGTGGTGGTCGTGCTGCCGCTGGCGATGCTGGCCGTGCAGCGCATGCCAGAGGCGGAGACGGCATGACGCAGCCAAGCCTAGAGTGTGGCTCGCGGGTACGCTCGCCCTACCGGAGTGGTCGGGAGATTTTCTTCATCACCTTGGGGTGCGCGGTGTTTCTGACCTTGTTCACCGTGTGGTATCAGGTGAAGCTGATGGGGCTGGAGTGGTATGAGCAGGTGCAGTGGGAACGCACGCTGCGGGTCATGCGCGGCGAGAGCGGCACCCCCTGGCAATACCGTCTGTTCACCGAAAGCTGCGTGTACGGCACCGTGCGTCTGTTCGAGTGGCTCGGACTGTCCCGGCCCGTGGGCATGGCCTTTCTGACCATTCGTCTCGTGCAGAACACGGTCGCGTTTTCGCTGGCGACGCTCTTCTACCGACGGCTGGGCCTGACACTCGAACAGGCGCTGCTGGGCGCCGCGTTTATCGCGTGGGGCATGTGCCACGGCCTGTACGACGGCGACTTCACGTTCAACACCTACACCGACATTAGCCTGTTTCTGACCGCGGGGCTGCTGATACTCGCGCGGCGGCCGCGATGGCTGCTGCTGCTCATGCTGATTGCCCCGTTTAACCGCGAGACCAGCGGCTGTATCCCCTTCATGCTGCTGTTCGCCGAGATGGCCCGGCACCGCACATGGCGCGTGGACCGAGATACCTGGGTGATCTTCGCGGTCACGCTGGCGATGTGGATATCGATCGTAGGCGGGCTCCGGCTGGTTTACGGCATCTTGCCCTATATCGTGCCGACGGCCGGGGTGAAGCCGATCCTGCCGCTGCTGTTGTTCAATCTGACCTGGTGGCGTACGTGGGTGTTCTTGTTCGCGACGCTCGGGCTGCTGCCCCTGATGGCGGTCGCTTCGTGGAAGCGCTGGCCGCCGGAACTGCTGGGTTTCTTCTTCGCCATCGCGCCGATCTGGTTTCCGCTGCACTTCTCGCTGGCGCATGCGCCCGAGACCCGGCTGTTCTTCGTGCCGCAGATCGTGTTGTTCGTGCCGGGCGCGCTGCTCGGCCTGCAGTACTACGGCGTGCCGGTGGCGGGCTTGCCCATGGCCCGGCCCGCGAAAGATTCGACCGTCGGCCAGAGTGAATCGTCGTAGGGCGCGTCGCCCTCGTGGTTCTTCTTGTAGATGCGGAACCGCGTGTCGATATTCCGGTCGAGCCAGCGGATCTCTTTCGCTTTCTCCGGGTCCACTTGAAACACCGCCTCGACGTGGTAGTGTTCGCGGAACCATTCGGGGTCCTGAAACCAGAACAGGATTTCCATGTCGCGCAGGAAGAGATACTCCGGCTGCAGGCCCTTGAGCATGCCTTCCAGGTTGCGGTCCTCGGGATGTTCTTTGCTCCAGGCCACGACGGTGCGGCTGGCGAGACCGGGCCAGTCGTAGACATTGCCGCGCGAGTAATAGGAGATATAACCCAGCGGCTCGCAGCCGACCGCCTCGTCTTCCTTCATGTGTTCGCGCAGCCATAGACCCGCAGGCTTCCGCACATCGTTCTCCACGTATTGCTGTATCTGGCGCTCGGTCCAGAAGGTAACCGGCAGCACGGCCGCGAATACGCCCAGGTAGGCCGCCGCAAACGCCGCGAGCAGACCATTACGGAAGGTGGCCCCCGGTATCAGGCGCGCGGCAGTGTGGAGTCCCCACACACTGAGCAGCAACAGGGTGGCGATGTAGGGCACCTTGTACCAGCCGAAGACGACCGGGACGAGGTAGACGTAATAGAGGCTGTACGCCACCACGCAGGCCGCCAGCGGCCACAGGGTCCACTTGCGTCCGAGCACGATGGCGAGCGTACCCAGCACCGCAAAGGCAAACATGAAATTCGCTATCGGACTTTCGGGGGTATTGCTGAAAAAGATATGCAGCCCGGCACCGTGCCCCGCGAACGTGGGCCCGAGCAGGAGGTGAATCTGCTCGGCCATCATCATCCAGGTGTGGCGCTTGATGGTGAAGAAGTCGATGGTATCGGCCTTCTCCCACCACTGCGGATAGCCAAGCCCCTTGGCGACGATAGTGTTGGGCAGCGGCGAGCCGTATTCCCAGAAGCAGAAGGCAATCCACGGCAAGTAGACCGCCAATGCGATGCCGACCACCTTGGGCAGATCGCGCGGCGACCGGAAGAGTCCGTACACCCCGGCGATCGCGGTCCAGAAAGCATAATCAGGGCGGGCCAGCATGCACAGGCCGAGGCTCAGCCCGAGGGCCGCCGGTCGCCAGGCGATGGCGTAGTAAATCGACATGAGCAGAATGAGTGTGGCGAGCTGGGTTTCCATGCCGGCCATGCCCCAGAGAATCTGCTGGTGCTCAATGGCGACGTAGCCCATCGCCAGCACCGCCAGCGGGCCGGCCAGCCGGACGGAAGGATGCACCGCGATGGCGAGCACATAGATCACGGTAAGCGCGGCGGCGGGGATGGAGACCAGCTTGATGAAATCGACGCCAAAGCCGACGTGCATCAGATCGCCCAGGAGCGGCACGAGCACGCTGAGGGGACTGGTAAAACCGTGGAGCGGCGGCTCTCCCGGACGCACGTGCGTAAGCCCGAAGCCCTGCGCGAAGTTTTCCGCATGCAGGCAGGTGATCAGCGCGTCTTCCCAATAGCGCTGCGTGACCACCCAGAACACAACGCGGAGCACCATCGCCAGCACCGCGAGCCCGAAGCCCCAGCGCACCACGGCACGGTTCTCTGGAGCGCTCAGGCCTTCGAGTCCCAGTCGCTTTTCCAGCAGTTCTGCCAGGCGCATGCAGTGGCTCCGATTTGGGTGGTCAAGCGAATATAGCAGGGCGGACGCCGATACGCCAGCAACTGGCAAAGAATTGACGCTCGGTCAAGACAAAACGTAGTCTCCGTGCATGAAGAATCCACCATGGGTCTACGTAGATACCTCCGTTTTCGGCGGCGTTTTCGACGATGAATTCGCTGAGGCTTCAAGGGCATTTTTCGAGCAGGCCGTTAGCGGTTCGCTCAGAATCGCCGTTTCGCCGCTTTCGATGGACGAACTGGATGGCGCTCCGCAGCAGATTCGGTCCTATTTTGACAATCTCGCGGATTTCGTTAGTCCTTTGGAAATCGATGCCAGCGCCTATGATTTGCAGCAGGCTTACCTGAATGCAGGGGTTGTTAGCCCGAAATGGGAAATTGACGCGCTTCATGTCGCTATCGCCTCGGTAAATTCGTGTAACGCCATCGTAAGCTGGAACTTTAAGCATATCGTCAATTTTCGTCGGATTCCGTTGTATAATGAAGTTAACTTGGAACGGGGCTATAAGCTAATCGCGATTCATAGCCCAGCGGAGTTTGTTGCTGATGGAGAAGATTAAGAAAGACTTCGACTGCATTGCATTGAAGCGTGCGGCTGCGCTCAGACTTCACGAGGCGACCAAGAACATGAGCCGGGATGAGGTTCTGCGTTTTTGGCAGGAGAGGAACGCGGCATTTAGACAGAAGTATCCGAAAATGCGCGTACAGCACCAGGACTCGCCTCCGAACCCGTAGGTCACCTTGCCAGCGGACGGCGCGCCGCGCTACCGTACGCGCCGCATGAACCGCGCCCGCCTGCATCCTCAAGCCCCGCTCGCCATCGCGTTGAACGCCCTGTTCCACGTGGCCGATGCCCTGTGTTCGGTCTTTGTCGGGGCGTTTCTCTACCGGCTCTCGCACGATTTCGAGCTGATCATGTGGCACTATCTGATCCTCTATGGCTCGGCTCCCTTCGTGTTTATCGCGGCCGGGTGGTATTCGCAGCGCTTCGATCGCACGCACGTATTCCGGGCCGGGCTGCTGCTGCACGCGGTGTACTACGCCTGCTTTCTGGTGCTCCAAGACCGCGCGCCCGACTATGCCATTCCACTGGGGCTGCTGCTGGGTATCGCGGCGGGCATCTTCTGGGCGGGCAACAACACTTTCTCCTTCGACGTCGCCTCGCACGGCGACCGCGATTATTACTTCGGATGGCTGACCGCGACGACCAATGCCGCGCGGCTGGCGGCGCCGCTGCTGGCTCCGGTCATTATCGGGCTGGCGCCGGGGAAGCTGCTGGGCTATCTGCTGCTGTTCGGATTGGCGCTGGTGGTGTACCTCGCCGCGTTCGCCTTGAGTTTCCGCGTGCATGCCGACAGCGAATCCCGGCCTTTCCACATCCGCCGGGCGCTGTTTCCGGGCCCTGACCAGCGCGACTGGCGGCTGATCATGCTGGCGTCCATTACCCTGGCCGGCTCGTTCAGCATCTTCCCGTTCCTGCTCGGACTCATCATGTTCATGAGTACCGACAGCGAAACGCTGACGGGTGGCTATGGCGCCTTCCAGGCCCTGGTTTCCATTGTTGTATCGTACCTCGCAGGTTCCTATATCGTGCCGCGCACACGCAAGCGCTCCATGCGGATAGCCGTGCTCGCACTGCTCGCCGCCGGAAGCTTGATTCTCTGGCGCTTCGATCTTTGGATCCTGGTGCTGTTCGGCGCGCTGCGGAGCGCGGCCATGCCGCTTTTCACCATCCCGCACCAGAGCATCCGCTACGAGATTATCGCCAAGAGCGTGCAATACCCCTGGCAGCGCATCGAATACCTGTGCGCGTGGGAGGCGCCGCTGGCGCTGGGGCGCGTCATCATGCTCGGCGCACTCATCGCGCTGTCGAGCTATCTCGACGCGTACGGCCTGCGTATCGCACTCTTTCTGCTGTGCGCCATGCGCGTGTTCACTTACCTGCTGGTCGTACGCACCAGTGTCGTCCGTGAAGCGCAGTAGCGATCCCGCTCAGCCTTCGCCCGCTTCCGACTCGATTACGTTCTTGGCGAAGCTTGCATAGGCGCCGCCAAGCTGCTTGGCCATCGTGTCCGGAAATACATGGAACGCGCCCGTGCGGAAGGCCTCGATGATTGCATCGCCCACGAGCGACGCCGGTTCGGCAATGGCCGATAGTCCGGCATCGTCGCCCATCTGCGTGGCGATAGGCCCCGGATGCACGCTGAAGACCTCGGTGCCCTGATCCGCCAGCTGCGCCTTCAGGGCCTGGGTAATCGAATAGGCAGCCGCCTTCGAGGCGCAGTACGTTGAAAACGCCGGGAAGCACTTCATCGACACCACGGAGTTGATCTGCACAAACGCCCCGCCGCCATTGGCCTTGAGCACCGGCGCGAAGGCCTGCGCCGTACGAATGAGCCCGTACACGTTGGTGTCCAGTTCGAACGACAGGGCCTCAAGCGCGCCGGAAGACAGCGGCGTGGCGCTCTTCAGCACCCCGCCGTTGTTGATGACGATCTCCACATCGGAAGCGGTGGCGGCAGCCTGTGCGATCGACTCCGCGTTTTGAAGATCATAGGCAATCGGCACCACCTTGTCGCCGTGTTTCTCCACAAGATGCGCCGCGGAATCGGGATTCCGGACGGCGGCGTAGACCTTCGCTGCCCCGGCCGCCAGCAACGACTCGGTAATGGCCTCGCCGATGCCGCGGTTGGCGCCGGTCACCAGGGCAATCTTTCCGGAGGGATCGAACGGAATCATGGGGTACTCCTTCTCGCGCAAAAGGCGGGTGTTGATTTGTCGAAGTTCAAGCGGCGATGGAGTGTATACCGGCCGCTGGATGGAGAAACGATACGAAGGCCGCAAAGATTCTCGGATCCGAATGCGGAGTTACGACTCCTCCCCCGGGTACATCGGCAGCAGGGAAAGCTGTGCAGTGAGCACCTCAATAATGAGGTCGGCGCGCGACTTCTTCTCGGCCCGCGCCGCCAGGGATATCGCCTGATACAGATCGGTCGGCAGGGTCAGCGTCAGCTTTGTATGCTCGAAGCCCCCGCCCGGCGGGTCGGCCAGGCCGTCCTCGTCATCCCGCTTCTCGGCCTTGAACAGTTCCGGCTGTTCCGGCTCGTGCACGGGCACTTCGTCGAGGTCGTCGCCCGGAAACACCCGCTCCAGAATTTCCCGGTTGGTCAGCCCCTCGGCGATGGCGGCCAGCACCTTGCCGCGGCCCCCGAGCGCCTTCAGGTGCCGGGCCACGCCGGCGCCGGTCAGCGCGAATCCGGACTGATGAATGAAGGACAGCGCCTCGTCCCCCTCGAGTCCGAGACGGACGGCTTCCACCACCCGCTCCTGTTTCAGCCGGCTGGTCCGCGCCATAAAATTCCTCTTTCCGGTTTGAGCCTGTCGTGCTACAATACGGTCAGGAACAAGGTCAGTATAGGCGAGAACATCCGGAGCCGCAATGGCCCGGTTCAGGAGCGTAGCCGCAGCCAACTTCGCAGGGTATGCTGAAAGACTCGAGACGGCCGTCCCGGCCGTACTGCTCTCTCTGGGGAATCCCCACCCTCACTGCGCGCGCAGTCCCCCTCTAACTGCAATGACGCCAATGCATTAACGAAATTCAGCGCATTGACAGTCCCGTTCACCGAATGATAGCATTCGCGGTCTAACGGGCAGGATCGCCCCGGCGGCCAAGCCGGGGATAATATCTGGAGGCGAGAGACCATGAACCTGAGAATCAGCGGACGTCACATTGAAGTCACCCCTGCGTTGCGCGACCACATGGAGGCGGGCCTGGGCAAACTGGCCAGCCACTTCGACAAGGTCATCGACGCGGAAGTGGTGCTCGACGTGGAGAAGCACCGGCATATCGCGGAAGTAAACCTGCATGCCAACGGCATTCGTATCCACAGCAAGGAATCGAGCCTCGACATGTACGCGTCGATGGACGCCGTATTGCACAAGCTGGAGAAGCAGTGCCTGAAGTACAAGGCGCGCATCAACCGGCATCAGCCGCGCAGCGCGAAGGAGCTCGCGCAGTACAACCATGTGTCGATTACCCCGGTGTCGGGCAACGGCCACGATCACCACGAAGACCTTCCGGCCCACCGCGAGATTGAACGCAAGACCCTCTCGATGAAGCCGATGTCGGTGGACGAGGCCGTGCTGCAACTGGAGCTGACCGAGGATCTCTTTCTCGTGTTCTCCAACGCCGAGACGAGCCAGGTCAATGTGATTTACAAGAGCCACGACGGCAGCTTCGGCCTGATCGAGCCGCAATTCTAGGCCTCTCGACCATTGTGTTTTACCGGGCGTCTGGCGCTTCGCCAGGCGCTCGTGTTATGTTTACGCCGCGAAACGGGGGCGCCCCCCCGTGTGGAGCCACTGCGGAGACTCCTGCATGAAGACCAAGGACCTGCCGTACAACCGGAAGGCCTCGATACCCGTGGCGCGCATCATCGACCGCATGCGCGACGAGCTGGATTTCGAGGTGCTGGCGGGGTACCAGGGGCTGAGCCGCCCGGTGTTCTCGGCGGATATCAACCGGCCGGGCCTGGCGCTGAGCGGCTACCTCGAGTACTTCGCCAACGACCGCATCCAGCTGCTGGGCAACACCGAAATCCATTTCATGGAAACGCTGACCACGGCAAAGCTGAATCAGCGGCTGAACGATATGTTCTCCTTCGAGGTGCCGGCCTTTGTGCTCTCGCGCAATCTCGAGCCGCTCCCCTCGTTTCTCGACATCTGCAACCGCCGCGGGGTGCCGGTGCTGCGCTCGACCCGCAGCACCGACGAAGTGATCTCCCGGGTCATCCTGTACCTGTCGGAAGAGTTCTCGCCCGAGACGACCATCCACGGCACCGCGCTCGAGTGCTATGGCGTGGGCTGTCTCATTCTCGGCGCGCCGGGCGTGGGCAAGAGCGAGACGGCGCTGGAACTGATCGAGCGCGGACACCGGCTGGTGGCGGACGACGTGGTGCTGCTCAAGCGGCTGCGCGAAGACCAGCTCTACGCGGAGACCAACCCGGTCATCGAGCACCGGATGGAGATCCGCGGCGTCGGCATTATCGACGTGAAGGCGATTTTCGGCGTGGGCTGCGTGCGCAATGTGAAGCGCATCGGCCTGATGGTCGAACTCGAGGAATGGAATCCCGAGGCGCAATACGACCGCACCGGCCTGCAGGAGGAACACGTGGAAATCCTGGGGGCGCGCATCCCCTATATCCGGATTCCCGTACGGCCCGGCCGCAACATCGCCATCATCATCGAGGTGGCGGCGCTCAATCACCGCCTCAAGGAACTCGGCACCAACACCGCCCAGGAGCTCAACGACCGCATCCTGAACATCATGAATCCCGGCGGCAAGTAACCCGCTGCGCCCCGTTCCCTCTTCAACCCAGAAGTACCCGCCCATGAAAACCATCCAACTCGTCTTCGGGTGCCACTCGCACCAGCCCGTCGGCAACTTCGGTTTCGTTTTCGAAGAGGCCTACGATAAGTCCTACAAGCCCTTTCTGGACGTGCTCGAGCGCTTCCCCAAGGTGAAGGTGGTGCTGCACTACACCGGCCCGCTGTTCGACTGGTTCGCGGCGAACCGGCCGGAGTACCTCGAGCGGCTCGCCCGTCTGGCCCAGTCGGGGCAGGTGGAAATCATGGGCGGTGCCTACTACGAGCCGCTGCTGTGCGCAATTCCCGAGCGGGACGCCATCGCCCAGATCGGCCGGATGCAGCGCTTTTGCGCCGAGCATTTCGGCAAGCGTCCCACGGGCATGTGGCTTACCGAGCGCGTGTGGGAACCGCACATGCCGAAGATTCTGGCGAAGGCCGGCGTGGCCTATACCGCGCTGGACGACAGCCACTTCGCGGTTTCGGGCATTCCGCGCGAGGAGTGCTTCGGCTACTACCACACCGACGACGAGGGCTACACCGTCCGCGTGTTTCCCATCATCGAGAAGCTGCGCTACACGATTCCCTTCCGCCCGGTCGAGGAAACCATCGAGTTCCTGCGCGAGAAGGCCACCGAGGATGGCAGCCGCTGCGCGGTGTTCCACGACGACGGCGAGAAGTTCGGCGTATGGCCGGGTACCTACCACAGCGTGTACGAAGAAGGCTGGCTCGAGCGGCTGTTCGAGGCGCTGACCGAAAACAGCGACTGGATCAAGTGCGTGACCTACGAAGAATACCTTCGTACCGCGCCGCCCGTAGGCCGCACGTACCTCACCTGTGCCAGCTATTCGGAAATGATGGAGTGGGCGCTGCCCGCCGTGCCGCAGCGGCAGCTGCATTCAGTGGAGCAGGAGATCGCTGCAGACCCCGAGAAGAAGGCGCGCTACGGTCCCTTCATTCGCGGCGGGTTCTGGCGCAACTTTCTGGCGAAGTATCCGGAATCCAACACGATGCAGAAGCGGATGCTGCGCGTAAGCCGCCGCCTCGAGGAACTCCGCGGGCGCGGCGTGCCGGGCGAGGCCCTGGCCAATGCCGAAACGCTCCTGCACCAGGCGCAGTGCAACTGCGCGTATTGGCATGGCGTGTTCGGCGGGCTGTACCTGAACCACCTGCGCACGGCCTTGTTCGAATGTTCGATTCAGGCCGACCTCGCGCTCGACGTGGCCGAGGGCACCGAGCGGAGCGAGGTCGAGATCACATCGTACGACATGGATTGCGACGGCAACGACGAGGTCGTCATGGATAGTCCGTCCAACACCCTGTTTCTCGCCCCGGCCGATGGCGGCACACTCTTTGAATGGGACTACAAGCCGCGGCCCTTCAACCTGACCAATACCTTGGCGCGCCGCGAGGAGGCGTATCACGAGCACCTGTTGAATGCCGAATCGAAAGCGGGAGCGGATGGCAGCGACGGCACGCACAGCATCCACGATATCGTGCACATGAAGGAAGAGGGGCTGGCGGCCTATCTCGCCTACGACCAGCACCGGCGCTCCTGCCTGCGCGATCGCTTCTTCCCGGAAACGACCACGGTGGAGCAATTGTGGGGCGAGCGGTACACCGAACTGAGCACGCTGCCGGGGGCTCGATACGCGGCAACCCTTGCGCCGGAAGGAGTTACGCTGACGGGCGAAGGCACGCTGCATGATCGGCCGGGCGCAGGCCTGCGCGTGGAGAAGCGGTTGTCGCTTGCTGCGGGTGCATCGCACCTGCTGGTGCTTTATACTGTGACGAATATTTCGGATGGCCCCGTTGCAGGCTACTTTGGGATGGACTGGGCCATCAACCTGCTGACAGGTTCGGCGCCCGACCGGTATTATGTGTCGAACGACGCGGAATTGAACAAACAGACCCTGGGCGTGCGGGCGCAAGATGAGGCGCTGACTCACCTTGCGCTTGTGGACGAGTATCTGCGGCTGCGCTTCGCGTTGCAGTTATCCGAGCCGGCCCGGGTTTACCGATTCCCAATCGAAACTGTTAGCCAATCGGAGGGCGGGCAGGAGCGGGTGTATCAGGGCAGCATCATCGTGCCGAGCTGGCCGGTGGCGCTGCAGCCCGGCGAACGCGCCGGGTTCCAGGTGATGGCATCCGTAGAATCGCTCGATTAGGGACCGCCGCAGGGCGGTGACCACGGAGAGTTATATGCGTCTCGAAGAATCCATGTGCGTGGTGAACCGGCTGGGAGTACATGCCCGGCCGGCGGCGGCCATCGTGCAGACGGTGCTCAAGTTCCAGTCCGAGGTGCATATCCTGCACGCGGGCAGCCGGGTGAACGCCAAGAGCATCATGGGACTGCTGACCCTGGCCGCGACCTGCGGCACAGAATTGACGGTCGTCTGCGAGGGCGACGACTCGGAAGCCGCGATGGCGGCGATCAAGGCCTTGTTCGCCTCCGGGTTCGGGGAGGACTAGGTGCAGCGGGAGTTCAAAGGCATCGGCGTCTCTCCAGGCATCGCCATCGGCTCTGCGTACATTGCGGGCGGGTTGCGAGAGGAAGTGCCGGAATACGAGATCGCCGATCCGGAGGCGGAGCTGCACCGGCTCGGCGTGGCGCGCGATGCGACCCGCGCGGATCTCGAGCGGCTGTACCGCCGCACCGAGGCTGAACTGGGCCGCCAGCACGCCGAAATTCTCAACGCGCACCTGATGCTGCTCGACGACGTGACCATAGTCGAGGAACTCGAAAAGCGCGTCCGCACGAAGCGCCGCAACAGCGAAGCGCTGGTCATGGAACTCACGCGCGAGAACGTCGAGCTGCTGGAAGGATCCGAGGATCCCATGCTGCGCGAGCGCCGCGACGACATTCTTGACGTTTCCGACCGAATCATCCGGCACCTGATGAACGACGAGCGCGCGGCCCTGCGCGACCTCGAGGATCCGGTCGTCGTGGTGGGTTCGTCCATTCCGCCGTCCGAAATGGTATCGGTGAACCTTAAGTCCGTGCTCGGGCTCGCACTCGACCACGGCGGCGCGACTTCGCACACGGCGCTGCTCGCACGCGCGCTGGGTGTGCCCGCGGTGATGGGGCTGGAAGAACTCGGCAATCATGTGGCCGAGGGCGTGACCCTAATCGTGGATGGCGGCGCGGGCCTGGTGATTGCCGAGCCGGATGCCGCGACGATTGCACGCTACCGGAGTATCCGCGAGGCGCAGGAATCCGACCGGCGCCGCTTCCGGCGCACCTGCGGCGAGGGCCCCTGCAAGACGCGCGACGGCGTGCCCATCGAAGCCATGGCGAACGTGGCCTTGCCCATCGAAGTGACCCCGGACCTGCGCCACGTGGCCGAGGGCATCGGCCTCTACCGCACGGAATTCCTGTTTCTGAACCGGGGTACGCTGCCCAGCGAAGAGGAACAATACGAAGCCTACCGCCAGGCGGTGGAGGCGATGGACGGCATGCCGGTGACCATCCGGACGATGGACATCGGCGGCGACAAGTTTATCACCGCGCTGGGACGTCCTCGCGAGGAAAACCCGCAGTTGGGCTGGCGCGCGCTGCGCTTCTGCCTGGCGCGCCCGGAGATCTTCAAGACCCAATTGCGCGCCGTACTGCGGGCTTCGAGCCACGGTCCCGTCCGGATGATGTTCCCCATGGTGAGCGGGTTAAGCGAACTGCGCGAAGCCCGGGCCGTGCTCGACGAGGTGCGCGCGGAGTTCGACCGCAAGGGTGCGCCCTACGATCGCGACATGCCGGTCGGCATCATGATCGAGATCCCCTCGGCCGTGGCGATTGCCGACATGCTGGCGCGCGAGTGCGACTTCTTCAGCATCGGCACGAACGACCTGATTCAATACACGCTCGCGGTGGACCGCGGCAACGAGGACGTGGCGAACCTGTATCAGCCGGCGCACCCCGCGGTGCTGCGGATGATCCGCGATGCCGCTGCGGCCGCCGAGCGCGCGGACATTCCCTGCGAGGTCTGCGGCGAAATGGCCAGCGCGGCCCGGTACACCGAGCTGTTGCTCGGCCTGGGCGTGCGTGGGCTGAGCATGTCGGCCTTCGCCCTGCCGCGCGTGCGCACCCTGATTAGCCGCACGACGCTGAAAGACGCCCGCGCCCTGGCTGCGCGCGCGCTGGAAACCGCCCTGCCCGAAGACATCGAGGCGGAGGCCAAAGAACGGGCCGACCGGCTGCTTGCGGAAGACGCCGATTCCGATGCCCCGTTCGCGATGGAGGACCGGCATGCAGCCCCCGCCCCGTAAGCGACGCATTTCAATACTGACCTCAACCGGGTCCATCGGCCAGAGCGCGCTCGCCGTGGTGCGCCACTATCCGGAATGGTTCGAGGTGGTGGCGCTGGGCGCGAACACGCAGTGGGACGTGCTGGCCGAGCAGATTCGCGAATTCAAGCCGAAGTACGCCGCCGTGGTGGATCCCTATGCTGCGGAAAAGCTGGCGGAGGAAAACCTCGGCGTCGAGATTCTGAAGGGCGACGAGGGCCTGAACGAAGCGGCCAAGGTGCCGGTGGACACCGTGCTCTGCGCCGTGGTGGGGGCCGCGGGTCTGCACCCGCTGCTAAGCGCCATCGGGGCGGGCAACCGCGTGGCCGTGGCCAACAAAGAACCTTTCGTAATGGCCGGCAAGCTGGTGATGGAGGAGGCCGCGAAGCACGGCGTGGCGGTGTTGCCGGTGGACAGCGAGCACAACGCCATCTTCCAATGTCTGCATGGCTACGAGAAGAGCGACGTGCAGTGCATCCACCTGACGGCCTCGGGCGGTCCGTTTTACGGCAAGCCGCGCGAGACGCTTGCGGCCGTGACGCCCGAGCAGGCGGTGCGCCACCCGACGTGGAACATGGGCGAGAAGATCAGCGTGGACAGCGCGACCCTGATGAACAAGGGCCTGGAAATCGTGGAGGCGATGTGGCTCTTCGGGCTGCCCGAAAGCCAGATCAATGTCGTCATTCATCCGCAGAGCATCGTTCACAGCATGGTGGAATACCGCGACGGCAATATTCTGGCGCAGATGGGCGTTACCGACATGAGGTTTCCGATTCTTTTCGCGCTCACGTGGCCGGAACGTGTCGATACCCCCATGGAGCGCCTGGACTTGACCCGCATGAACGTGCTGACCTTTGCCGAACCCGACTTCGCGGAGTTCCCCTGCCTGGCGCTGGCCCGGCGGGCGGCGGCCGAGGGCGGCACGGCGACGGCGATTTTGAACGCGGCGAACGAAACCGCCGTGGCGGCGTTCCGCAAGCACCACATTCCGTTTCTCTCCATCAGCGATGTCGTCGGCGCGACCCTGGACGCCTGCCGCGCATCGCAGGATTACAGCCTGGCGTCCGTGATGGATGCCGACGCGCGGGCGCGCGAGACCGCCCGCGGCGTGATTGAACAGATAGGAAGTTTGGCATGACCGGCATTATCGTTTTCCTGCTCGTCCTGAGCCTGCTGATTTTCATCCACGAACTTGGGCACTTCCTCGCGGCGAAGTGGTGCGACATCTACGTCGACCGCTTCAGCATCGGCATGCCGCCGCGCGTGCTGGGCTTCCGCGTGGGCGAAACCGACTACTGCATCAGTGCGCTGCCCTTCGGCGGTTATGTGAAAATGGCCGGCCAGGAAGACGCGCCGCTGAGCGACGAAGAACGCGAGCGCGACTACGGCCATGTGCCGCCGCATCGCTTCTTCAATGCCAAGCCCGTATGGCAGCGGATTGTCGTGTTGATCGCCGGGCCCCTCATGAATCTGCTGCTGGCCTTCGTGATTTACTTGTACATCGCGGCGGCGGGCGCACAGGTGCCATTGTCGGAGGTCGAGGCGCGCGTGGGCCTGGTGCGCGACGATGCCCCGGCGGCAGACGCCCCGCTCTGGGCCATCGCCAGCGATGACTCCAAGGCGGATACCTCGGCCGAGCCCGACACCCGCGGCTGGAAAACCAACGACCTGGTCGTCTCGATGGACGGCGCATCCCTGAAAAATGTCAATGAACTCGCCATGAACCTGATTCTTGGCGGTGAAGGAACGGCCCACCGCTTCGTGCTCGAGCGTACATCGCCCGACGGCTCGGTGCAGCGCTATTACTCCGAAGTGGCCCCGAAGCTGCTCGACCCCGAAGAACACGATTATCCGCTCATTGGCGTGGCGCCCTACAGCGGCGCGCAGGTGGGCGACGTGATGGCCGGCTACGCGGCTGCGGATTCGGGATTGCAGCAGGGCGACATCATCCGCGCCGTGAACGGGGCCTGGGTAGACCGCGCCACCTTCGTGCAGCAGGTGGAAAAGACGCCCGAGGGCGAGGCGCTGGACCTGACCGTAGAGCGCGGGGACGAGGCTCTGACGGTGCAGCTGACGCCGCGCACAGTCGGCCGTCTGACGGAGGCGCTGCTGACGCCCGGCTACAGTCCCGCGAATGGGGAGAACGCCGACGCGCAGCCCGTGATTGAGTGGGTGGGCAAGGAATTCGGCGAGGCCTACGGCGTGCAGCGCTTCGACCGGCTGGCGGAAATCAACGGCCAACCCGCGACGGCCAAGCTGCTCTACGAAACGGAAAAGAACAATCCCGGCGCGGCCATGAAGGTCAAGATTGAACGCCCGGCCGTGCTCTTCGGTCTGGTGGCCAAGGCCGAGACGATTGAGACGGAGATTCCCATCGAGTCCGTCCGGGCCATCGGCGTTTCGCTGACGACCCCGACCGTGTTCGACCGCGCGGAACCGGCGGAAATCCTGCCGCGCGCATGGCAGGAGTGTCAGCAGCAGGTCGGCGTGGTGACCGGCACGCTCCGGGCGCTCTTCTCGGGCAAGCTGAGCCCCAAGGAACTGGGCGGTCCGCTGACAATCGGCATGGTAACGGCCGAAGCGGCCGAGCAAGGTTGGGAACGGCTCTTCCGTACGACCGCGTTTATCAGCCTCAACCTCTTCATCCTCAACCTGCTGCCGCTGCCCGTGCTCGATGGCGGCCAGATTGTCCTGAACAGCATCGAGGCCATCCGCCGCAAGCCGCTGAGCATCGAGTTTCAGGAACGCCTGCAGCAGGTGGGCGTCGTGCTGCTGCTCGGCCTGATGCTCTACGTCACGTGGAACGACGTCGGACGCATCGTGTCCAGTTACTTGCCGTAATCTATCCGCAAACCCCAGGCGCGTGCGCCTGATTTCCGAACCGGGAGGAACCGTGGGAGACATCGTGTGTAAATTCGGCGGCACCTCGCTCGCCGAAGCCAGCGGCATCCGCCGCGCCATCGCCATCGTGGAGGCCGATCCGCGCCGCCGTTTCGTGGTGCCGTCGGCACCCGGCAAGCGCACCAAGGACGACCGCAAGGTGACGGACCTGCTTTACGCCTGGCACAACATCGCGCAGCAGGGGCTGAGTCCCGCCGAGCCGCGCGGCATCATCCGCGATCGCTTCGTGGGGCTGGCCGCCGAACTGGGCGCCGACCTCGATATCGAGGCCTTGCTGGAAGAAATCGATGCCGAGGCCTCGAAGTACGCCGAGCCGGATTACATGGCCTCGCGCGGAGAGTACCTCAACGGCCGCCTGATGGCCGCCGTCATGGGCGCCACCTTCGTCGACCCGGCCGAGTGCATTTTCTTCGACGACGAGGGCCGCCTTTCCGAGACCACCTACGAAACACTCGGCGCGCGGCTGCAGGGACCGGGACGCTTCGTGATTCCCGGCTTCTTCGGCAGCGACCCGGAAGGCAATATCCGCACCTTCTCGCGGGGCGGCAGCGACATTACCGGCGCCATCGTCGCGCGCGCGGCCGACGCCGATCTCTACGAGAACTGGACGGACGTGTCCGGCTTCCTCATGGCCGACCCGCGCATCGTGGACGATCCGCGCAACATCGCCGAGATTACCTACAAGGAACTGCGCGAGCTTTCCTACATGGGCGCGACGGTGCTGCACGACGAGGCCATCCACCCCGTGCGCCAAGTGAAGATTCCGATCAATATCCGCAACACCTGGGCCCCCGAGCACCCGGGCACGCGCATCGTCGCGGAACGTGACTCATCGGCGCCCGTGTGCGGTATCGCCGGTCGCGATGGCTTCACGATGATCAACATCGAGAAGGCGTTCATGAACAAGGAGCGCGGCTTCGGGCTGCGCGTCATGAGCGTGCTCGAGGAATTCGGCGTGTCGTGGGAACACATGCCCACCGGCATCGACACCATCTCGCTCATCGTGAAAGACGAAGCACTCGGGCCGCATGGCAAGGCGATCGTCGAGGCGATCCAAATCCGCTGCACGCCCGACGAGGTCAGCCTCACCCCCGGCCTCGCGATCATCGCCACCGTGGGCCAGGGCATGAATCACCATATCGGCGTCGCGGCGCGGCTCTTCACCAGCCTCGCCAAGGAAAGCGTGAACATCCGGCTCATCGACCAGGGGTCCTCGGAAATGAACATCATTATCGGCGTCGAGGCGGAAGACCTGCCCCGCGCCGTGCGCGCCATCTACGGCGCCTTTTCGGACTGGACGGTATAACCCCCATGCGGCGCCGCACGAAGATTGTGTGCACCATCGGCCCGGCGAGCAACACGCCGGAGCGGATGGACCTGCTGCTGCGCGCCGGCATGAACGTCGCGCGCCTGAATTTTTCGCACGGCGCCTACGAAATGCACGAGCGCAACTACCACAACCTTCGCGCGGCGGCCGAGCGGCAGGGCGTGAACCTCGCCATTCTGCAGGATCTGCAGGGACCGAAGATCCGTACCGGCAAGCTGCAGGACGGCGCGCATGTGCTGCTCGAGGATGGCGAGGAACTGACCATCACGACGGACGAGATTGTCGGCAGTGCGAGAAAGATCTCGACCTCGTACAAGAATCTGCCGTATGACGTGGCGGTGAACGACAGCATCCTGCTGGCCGACGGCACGCTGGAGTTGCGCGTATGCAAGGTGTCGCCGCCCGATGTCGTCTGCGAAATCGTGCGCGGCGGCATGCTGGGCGAGCACAAGGGCATCAACCTGCCGGGCGTGAAGATCGCCGAGCCCAGCCTGACCGGCAAGGACCGCGAGGACCTCGCGTTCGGCCTGAAGCTGGGCGTAGATTTCGTGGCGCTCTCCTTCGTCCGTGCGCCGGAAGAAGTCATCGAGCTGCGCCAGCTGATTCAGCAGGCCGGTTCGCACGCGGGCGTGGTCGCCAAGATCGAGCGGCCCGAGGCCCTCGAACGCTTCGACGAGATCCTCCCCCACTGCGACGCGGTCATGGTGGCGCGCGGCGACCTGGGCGTCGAGGTCGACTACGCGGAAGTGCCTTTCATTCAGAAACGCCTGATTGGCGCTTGCAACGAACTCGGCGTGCCGGTGATTACCGCGACCCAGATGCTGGAATCTATGGTGGACCACGCCCGGCCCACGCGCGCCGAAGTGAGCGACGTGAGCAGCGCATGCCTCGATGGTACCGACGCCGTAATGCTCTCGGCCGAGACCGCGGCCGGTGCGCACCCGATCGATGCCTGCGCCGTGATGGCGCGCATCGCCTACCGTACGGACGAGGCACTGTCCGAAGCCCCGCCGGCGGAGCGCATGATGCGCCTGCGCACGTCGGACCTGTACCGCAGCGCACGGCAGCGCCCGAGCTACGCGCCCCAGCAGAACGTGCATGCCGATGCCATCGGCCAGGCCGTCTGCCGCATGGCGACCTCGCTCGACGCGCGACGCATCATCTGCTTCACCACGACCGGTTACACGGCCGCGGCCATCGCGCGCTACCGCCCCCCGGTCCGTATTTCGGCCTTTACCAACAGCGTCGAAACGCAGCGCCGCTGCGCCCTGCTCTGGGGCGTGAACGCGATGGTCATCGAGCACTTTGACGACATCGAGGTGATGATGAAGCGCGCCGAGGAAGTGCTGCTCTCGAAGGGCCTGGCAGAACCCGGCGACACGGTCATCTTCGTGGCGGGTACGCCCTTCGTAAAGGGCGGCAAGACCAACCTGCTCAAGCTGCACACGATTGAAAGCCCGGCGCAGGCGTGAGCGCGCCGCCGCCCGACAGCCCCGCTCCGGGCGATGCCGTGCAGGCGGACTGGTACGCCTCGGCCTTCGACACCCTCTACCCCATCCTCTACGCACACCGGAGTGTGGAATCCGCCCGGCAGGAAGCCGCCTTCGCGATCGAACAACTCCGGCTGGATGAGCGCGGCGTGGTGCTTGATCTCTGCTGCGGCGGCGGTCGGCATCTGCTGCACCTGGCCGAAAGCTGCCATGAATTGATCGGGCTGGACTATTCGGCAGACCTGTTGTCCATAGCCCGGGAACACCTACCCGGACGCGTGCAGCTGGTACGCGGCGACATGCGGGCCCTGCCCTTTGTCGGGGCCTTTGATGCGGTCGCGAATTTTTTCACCAGCTTCGGCTACTTCCAGGATGAGTCCGAGAACCGCGCGGTCCTCGAATCCCTCGCGCGCGCGCTCAAGCCCGGCGGGCGGTTCTTCATGGATTACCTGAATCCGGACCACCTGAAGAATTCGCTGGTGCCGGAATCCGAGCGCGAACACGAGGGTTTATGTATCCGGGAAAAGCGCTGGATTGATTCCGAGCGTCTCCGGGTAAACAAGACTACGCGCGTGTACGAAGGCGATACGCTGCGGTCGACGGCCTCGGAGTCGGTGCGGCTGTATTCGCTGGACGAAATGCGCTCGTTGACAGCCGATGCCGGGCTGCTGGTGGAAGGGGTCTACGGCGACTATTCGGCCGTGGCATTCGGGCCGGAGCATCCGAGGATGATTCTGGTCGGGCAAAGGAGCTGAGGGCATGGCATCGCTGATGGAGGATTACCGCGCCGGTACAGAAGCGCTGTCGCCGTTTTTCGCACAGTCCATGTGCGCCACGCCTGCCGTGCCTGCCAATGCCGCGTGGGCACCCGGGCTGGCCGAAGCGATGACCGCGTACCAGGAAGCCTTGCACGCTCCGAAGCCCATTGAAGGCGAGCCGCTCTGCGTGGTCACGGGCCAACAGCCGGGCCTCTTCACCGGCCCGCTGTACTCCGTATACAAGGCCATCACGGCGATTCAGCTGGCGGCCCGCTACGAGCGCGAACTGGGACGGCCGGTCATTCCCGTGTATTGGGTGGGCAGCGATGACCACGACTTCGACGAGGTGCGCACGGCCTACGTGCTGACCAAGCAGCACGAACCCTACGCGCTGACCTATGCGCCCGAGGCGGCGATCGACCAGCACCCGCTGTACAAGGTGCCGGTCGAGAAATCGCTGCATACGCTGGCCGACGAGGCCGCGCGCCTCTGTCCGGGCTCGGAATTCAGCGACGAGATTCTGGCCTTCCTCCACGAGACCATCGACGAAGGGCAATCGCTCGGGCACTGGTTCTCGCTGATTATGGCGCGACTGTTTCGCGACACCCCACTGCGCATTTTCGTGCCGCATCTGGGCGCGGCGCGCCTGGGCGCCGAGCCCGTGTTCCGCCACGAGATCGAGCATCCGCTGGAATCGACGCGGCTGGCCAACGAGGCCGGCGCGCGATTGGCCGCACTGGGCTACGGCGCACAGGTGACCAAGGGCGCGGAGGAGTGCAATTTCTTCATCGACCTGGGCGGACGCCGGCGCAAGGTGCTCTGGCGCGGCGGCCGCTTTGTGCTGCCCGACGAGAACACAAGCGCTACACAAGACGAAATGCTGGCCATGCTGGCCGCAGAACCCGACCGCTTCACGGCGAATGTCATCACGCGGCCGGTCGTGCAGCAGGCGCTCCTCCCCACGCTGGCTTATGTGGGCGGCCCGGGCGAGTTGGCCTATTGGGCGCAGTTGCGGCAGGTATTCGAGCACTTCGGCCAGCCGATGCCGGTGGTCTATCCCCGCGCGGGCGCGGTGCTCACCACGGCCAAGGTGAGTAAGCTCTGCAAAAAACTCGACCTGCGCCACGACGCACTCGACAGGCCGCTGACGGATCTCGAGGACGCGGCGGTGATGCGGGTGGTTCAGCATCCGGCACTGGAAGCCCTGCGCAAGCGCCGGCCCGAATTGTCCGCACTGCTCAATTCCCTGGCGAACGACGTGGCGGCGAAAGGCGGCAAGGACAAGACCATCGGCGAACGCGCGGAGCAGTTCGGCGCGCAGACCCTGGCCCAGCTGGACAAGCTCGAGCAGAGCATCGCCCAGGCGGACGCCGCCCAGGCCGATGCGGTGCGGGCGCAGGTGCGGCGGCTGGTCCATACGCTCTACCCCGAGCGCAAGTCGCAGGAACGTTTTTACTCGCTCGCGGCGTTTCTATTCGAACACGGCTGGGGGCTCATTCCCCGGCTGCTGTCGGCTATGGACGCGGAGGACCCCGGCATGCGCGAGATAGAACTATGAGCCACTGCGATATCCTGGCCTTTGGCGCGCACCCGGACGACGCGGAACTCGGCGTGGGCGGACAGCTGCACAAAGCCGCCAAGCGCGGCTTCCGGGTGGTCATCGCCGATTTGACCCGCGGCGAAATGGGCACGCGCGGCACGCCCGAAGAGCGCGCCGTGGAAGCGGCCCAGGCGGCGGAATTGCTCGGGGTGTCAGCGCGAATCAATGCGGGCCTGCCCGATGCCGGACTGGCCGATTCTCCGGAGCAACGCGAGGCCGTCATCCGCATCATCCGCGAACACAGGCCGCGTACGATCCTGGCGCCCATGAAACCCGATCGCCATCCCGATCACGAGGCCGCGCACGACCTGATACGCTCGGCCAATTTCTATTCCGGCCTGGCGAAAGTGGATACGGGGCAACCGCCCTACCGCGCGCCGGCGCTCTATTTCTACTACGCCTACTTCACGGGCGATGCGCCGCCCGCGTTTGTGGTGGACGTGAGCGGGCACTTCGATCAGAAACTCAGCGCCTTGCGCGCCTACCGTTCGCAATTGTTCAACCCGGAACGCGACGAGCCGCAGACTTTCGTCTCGACCGAGGAATTCTGGGAAGACATCGCCACGCGCGCGCTATTCTGGGGCGCGCGCATCGGGGTGCGCTACGGCGAGCCCCTCTATCATTTCGGACCGGTAGGACTCGAATTACCCCTGGGCCTCGAAGGCCTGTAGAACGGGAGGCGACATGAAGATCGGAATCAGCTGCCACGCGACGGCAGGCGGTAGCGGCGTGCTGGCGACGGAGCTGGGCATCGCGCTTGCCGGGCGAGGTCATCAGGTGCACATCGTGAGCGACGAGATGCCCTTCCGGCTGCGCTCGTTTCACGAGAACCTGTACAGCCACAGCGTCGATGCGATGTCGTATCCCCTGTTCCGCACGCCGCCCTACACGCTGGCCCTGGCCAACAAGATCGCCGAGGTCGCCATCGAGCACGACATCGACATCTTTCACGCCCACTATGCCATCCCCAATGCCGTGGCCGCGCTGCTGGCCCGCGACATGATGCCCGCGGGCAAGGACTTCGCACTCGTCACGACGCTGCACGGTACGGATATCACGCTGGTGGGCAGCGACCCGAGCTTCTACCGGATCACCAAGTACTCCATGCAGAAAAGCTGCGTGGTGACGGCGGTCTCGCAGTGGCTGGCGGACGAGACCTATCAGGAATTCAACATCGACAAGCCGATCCAGGTCATTCACAACTTCATCGACCCGGAACAGTTCAACGGCAAGTCGATGCGCCGCTGCCAGTTCGCCTCGGAAGGCGAAAAGATCGTGATGCACATCTCGAACTTCCGGCCGGTCAAGCGCGTAACCGACGTGGTGCGCGCGTTCAAAAAGATTCTCGACCATGTCGATGCGAAGCTGGTGATGGTGGGCGAAGGCCCCGAGCGCATGGCGTCGCTCCGCACGGCGAAGCAGCTGGGCATCGACGACCGCGTGCGCTACATCGGCGTGCACGAGGATATCGAGGCCATCCTGCCGTGCGCCGATTTGGTGTTTCAGCCGAGCGAGCACGAGAGCTTCGGTCTGGTGGCGCTCGAGGCGATGGCCTGCGGCGTGCCCGTGCTGGCCACGGACAGCGGCGGCGTGCGCGAGGTCATCCACCACGGCGTCCACGGCTACCTCACCGAGGTGGGCGACATCGAGGCCATGGCCGCCTGCGCCATCGACATCCTCACCGACCCCGCCAAGGCCAAGGCGATGGGCGCCGCCGGCCGCGAGTTCGCCCTGGCGAACTTCAGCCGCGATACCATCGTCTCGCAGTACGAGATGCTCTACGACCGCGTGGTCGAGGCGCGCAACGCCCTGGCCTGTTGACGCGGCTTACTTCTTGAGCAGGCTTTCGCCCTCGAATACGGCCGGCTTTTCGAGCCCGAGATAGTCGAAGGCCGTCACCCCGAGGTCGATCAGGTCGGCCCCGTCGTTGACGGGCTTGCTCGCGAAAAAGATGCCTTGGGTAAAGGCGATGTCGCTGCTGGCGTGCTCGCCGCTCCACTTGTCCATGTTGGGCGAGAACAGCGTGCCCGAAGTGCCGCCCGCCGCCGAGGTCTTCGCGGTCTGGTAACCCTCGTCGTAGCCCAGCTGGATATCCGGCGTGTCCTCAGTCGCCTCGCCCTGCGGATTGATATAGGGATAGACCGCCCGGAAGACCTTCTCGCCGTTTTCGGGATTGGTCACCTCGAGCAGCTTGCCGCGGATTTCCTCGATAAGCGCCGGGGCATCCGCCGGATCGACAATGCCCTGCCCTTCGCGGCCCTTCATGTTGATGAAGATCATGCCGAGACCGAGTCCGTAGGCCTGGGTCTTCGACCAGTCGAAGCCCTGCAGGAAGCGCGCGTCGGTGGTCGTGCCGCCGCCCTTCACTGCCAGGTAGCCGTTGTCGATGAGCCACTTGTTCACATCGAATTCGGTGCGGAAGCTGTGGAAGCCGTGGTCGGACATGACCATCAGCAGGTCGTCTTCCTTCAGGCGGCTCATGAATTGCCCGACGATCTCGTCCATGCGCTTGTAGATGTCGTTCACCACCTTGCCGTACTTGGCGGCCTTCTCGGGGGTGTACAGCGGATGCTTGGGATCGCGGTAGGCCCAGAACATGTGCGAGAGCCGGTCCGTGCCGGTGGTCGCCGCGAGGAACAGGTCGAAGCCGCCGCGGTCGAACTCGTCCAGCCAGAACTGCTCCTGCCAGTCGAGCGTCTGGTAGACGTCCTGGATGAACATCTCCTCGGTCATGTCGTCCTGCTGCAGGGCCTTCGTGTCGTACTCCCAGCCGATGGTCTTGAAGTTGCCGTACGTCGACTTAATCTTCTTGCCATAGTCGGCCGGCGCGGTAATCGGAATCATCGGGTCGGCGGGGTCGAACTGCAGGCAGGTCATATAGAGCCGCACGCTGTCGCCCGCGCTCATCACATGGAACCGGCTGATGGCCGCCACCTTGTACTTGTCGGTCACTTCGAACGACCACTCCTGCCAGGCCGACCAGTCGCCCTCGGCCACCGTGGACGGCTCGCCGATCTGCGGGATGATGGTCACGGTCTTGGCGGCACGGTCGACCGCTACGCCCAGCGGCGCGGTGACATACTTGCCGCGCTCGCGCGGGTCGGCCAGACCGGGCACCTGCACCGAGGCCTTCCCGTCCGTGAACTTCAGCGGCAGACGCACACCGCCCGCCACCGGGGTCTCGGCGTCGAATTCTTCCGACAGCGCGAAATAGGTGCTTGAGGTGCCGCGGATATCCGGCACGTCGAGGCCGCAGAGCTGGTAGCATTCCTGCCCCAAATCGTCCGCCGGGAAGGCGAAGGGCACGACCAGCGCAGTCACCTTCTTGCCCTGGTCGCTGGCGATCTTCCAGAAGTTGTCGCCCTTGCGGTTGCTCACGTATTCGGGCGCACTGAGGAGCGCGCCGTCGGGACCGAGCTTGGCCTTGGTGGTGCTGCCGAAGCCCACGCCCGGCATGTGCGTGGCCGGTGTGCGGCGGAGGAAATCGTAGATGCCGTGGTTCAGCGGAGTGCGGCAGGTGTTGAAGCTGGACCACGCGGTGGGCGACTGCGGCGGATTGGTCGAGCCGAGCGGCTGAAAGCTGCCCTGATCGCGCAGCTTGGCCAGGTTGGGCAGGTCGCCCGCGTCCATCATCTCCTTCGCCAGATGTGGATCGCCGCCGTCGAATCCCAGAATCACCACGCGCTCCGCCGACGCCGAAAACGCCACCGTCGCACTCAGGGCGCACGCTGCCAGCCACTTCATTCGCTTCATTGCATCTGCCTCCAGAAATAACGACGCCCGCCCCGAGGCGGGCTCATATCAATTGTGCCAGTTTAACGGCCGGCAGCGTCGCTTTCGGGACGCTCCCTGCCAGTCGGAATGGTACTAAACCCGGCCAAAGCCTGTAAAACAGGGCCCAGCTCCCTCCGCTCCCTCGTTACACCGCCTCACCTCGTTACACTGCTCTGCGGTGTAACGGGTCTTCGGGCGCTCTGCGCCCCGGGAGGCTCGCGCCGCAGAGCGGCGGAGGGTGCGTTACACCGCAGAGCGGTGGTAACGAGGGGAGTTGGTTAAATGAAATGGTCACTCCTCGCCCAGCAGCAGGCGTGCGTTGCGCTGCATGCCGGCGTGCTTGGCGCGGCGGATGGCGGACCCGGCAAAGCGCTCGTCGAAAGCAGCCTCGTCCATCTCGCTGAGCTCGCGCAGGTCGGGATAGGCGGCCCCTTCCCGCTCGGCGAAACCCGGATCGTCGGTTTCTGTCGAGAACCGATTCCACGGACAGACCTCTTGACAGAGGTCGCAGCCGAACACCCAACCCTCCAGATTATCAGACACAGCTATTGGTATTTCTCGTCTGTTTTCGATGGTTTGAAACGATATACATCGATTCGAATCCATCACTCCATCCGCAACGATCGCCTGCGTCGGACAGACCTCGATACAGGCACGGCAGGTTCCACAGCGTCCGATAACCGGCTTGTCGGGCTGTAATTCAACGGTGGTGGCTACGACCGCCAGAAAGAAATAGGAACCAATATCCTGATTCAGGACGAGGCTGTTCTTGCCTATCCACCCCACGCCCGCCTTGGCGGCCCAGGCGCGTTCGAGGTAGGGCTGGGCGTCGATGCTGTAATCGCATTGCGCGCCGGTTTCCATCGTTTTGATGAATTCGCCCAGTCCGTGCAAGGGCTTCTTGAGCACCTTGTGGTAGTCGCGTCCCCAGGCATAACGCGCCACCTTGCCCTGCCCCGGGGCCGGATCGCGGCCCTCGTGGTAGTAATTCCGGGCCACCACCACCACCGACCGGACGCCCGGCAGCCGCAGGGAAACGTCTTGCCGGATGTCCTTCGTGCGGGCCATCCAGTCCATCTCGGCGTGATAGCCCGACGCAAGCCACGCGCCCAGCCGGTCCTCTGGGTCGATGGGCCCCGCCGCCGCGATGCCGCACAGGTCGAAGCCCAGCTCGCGGGCGTGCTGCTTTACGGCCTCGGCGCGCGCGGCGGGCGAATCGCTCATCGGAAATGCAGCCGTTCCTGATACCGCGCCAGCAGCTGCGCGTTCCAGGCGTCGCCCCCCGGCAGGTTGGCGCTCTTGAACACGGGCGGCTCCTGCCCCTGCGCGGCAATGCGGCAGCTGACCTGATAGGTAATCTCCTGCACGATGGCCGTGTTCACCAGGGTCGAGGTGCCCGAGGCGCGCAGGCTCGTGCCGGGCACTTCGAGGATGGCATCGCCCGGTTCGCCGCAGTTGTCGATCACCACGTCGCAAAGTTCATAGAGGCGCTGGGGTTCGCCCTCGGGCAGGGCGGCGGCATCGGATTGCGCGACGCAGGTGAGCGCGACCGTCTGCACGCCATGGTCGCGGGCAAGCCGCGCGAACTCGAGCGGCACCGCGTTTTTGCCGCTGTTGGACACGATAATCAGCACCTCGCCGGGGCGGATATCCTGCTGCTGGAAGATGATGCGCGCCAGTCCCGGCAGACGTTCCAGCTGCGTGCTCGCCACCGGCCCCTCGTGCTGCATCAGCGAGGGGTACAGGATGGCATTCACCGGCACCAGCCCCCCCGCGCGGTAGAGCATCTCCTCCCCCGCGATATGCGAATGCCCGGTTCCGAAGACATGCAGCACCCCGCCCGCCAGCAGCGACGCGGCGATACGCTCCACCGCGTCCATGATGGCGACGTCCTGGCTCCGCGCCACCTCGTCCAGCAAAGCCCGGGCGCGTTCGAAATACGGCAGCATGATAAGACCTCCGCAACCAGTCTAACGCGGCAAGAACGCACCACGCCAGCAGCGAGGGCGAAGAACGGTGGGACACGAACACAATGAAGCGAATGTCGCCATGAGGCGAGGACGTTGGTCCGCCGTCAGGGTTAAGCTCCGGCACCACACCCGCGCGTCAAAGAGGTTGCCTCAAGATGGCTCGACAGAGTCTCGCCCCACCGTGCAGCCATCTCCTTGCAGCTTGCTGCTTTGGAGTGCGCAAGACTTGCTTGCGCTTTCGTGGAGGGAGCTTGCTCCCGGCGTTTGCTCGGAGATTGCAGCCGGCCACACGACGACGGGAGCGACACGCTCCCTAAGCGAAGCGGGAGCTTGCTCCCGCACTCCAAGGCGGCTGCGCCGCAGGCGGTGGGGAAAGCATGGCGGCCGAAGCGGAATCTCAATGACGGGCCGGCGTCCTCGGATCATGGGACATTCGGCCCACCGACGCGGAGCCATCGCCCCGCCGGAAGCGCTGCTCTCCAGAGCGGCTCTTGGCGCGGAGGCGTCTTCGCGTCGAGAAGGCTCGCGGGTACGCTCGCCCTACCTTGCAAGCATCTTCGTGCAGCTTGCTGCCTTGGAGTGCGCAAGACTTGCTTGCGCTTTCGTGGAGGGAGCTTGCTCCCGGCGTCGTCGGGGCGACCGCGATCTCCGTGCGAGCGACGGGAGCTGTTCGCTCCCTAAGCAAAGCGGGAGCTTGCTCCCGCACTCC